>NZ_AP026866.1:2400000-3600000 GCF_042849255.1 Oceaniferula spumae | reverse complement strand
GGCCAGATCGAAGACCGCCTCCACGGTGCAAGTCTCCTCGCCAGTGCGGATCAGTGATTTTTCTGCGCGCTCACCCAGAACCAGTTTCAGGGCTCCTACGATGACAGATTTCCCTGCGCCAGTTTCTCCGGTCACCCCTACGAGGCCTGTGTCCAACTGCCAGACAAGTTGATCGACCAGGGCCAGATTGTTAATTTTCAGTAAGCTTAGCATGCGATGTTTTATGCTCTTTCGAGTCGGGCGTAAGTATGCAAAGCTTTGGCCAAGTTGAAACCTGAAATTTCACTCACCTTCCTCGGAACCAGCACCTCGACCGGCGTCCCGGTGATCGGCTGCCCCTGCCCCATCTGCACATCCGGTGACCCCCTACTGACCCGCACCCGCTCGTCCATCCATTTGCAAACGGAAGAAATTTCCATTTTGGTCGACAGTGGCCCCGACCTCCGCGAGCAAGCGTTGCGCGAGGGTCTGAGTCGGGTGGACGCCGTGCTCTATACCCACGCCCACCTCGACCACATCACCGGTTTTGATGAACTGCGGGCCTTTTGCTGGCATCGCGATGAACTACTGCCGCTCTATGGCTCTGCCGCGTGTCTCGATGAAATCAAGCGGATGTTCAGCTGGGCCTTTCTTCCCACCAATACTTATCGGGGCTATATCAAACCTGCACCTGTGGAGACTTCCGGACCATTCAATTTAGGAAAGCTCACCATCACTCCGATCCCCGTGATCCATGGTTCGGTAGAAACGCAGGGGTATCGATTCGATTTACCCGGCAGCCCGAGCATTGCCTACTTGCCGGATGTCAAAATCATTCCGGATGACAGTATGGAATTGTTAGCTAATATTCCGGTGTTGATTCTGGACTGTCTGCACCGGCGGGAGCATCCTACCCACATGAACTTGGATGAAGCTCTGACAGCTGCACAAAATCTTGCTGCTGAAAGAGTTTATCTCACCCATATTTCCCACGAACTCGATATCGCTTCCGTCGAGCTTCCCTCTCACATCAGCTTCGCCCATGACGGTCTTAAACTCGATTTCCCAGTTACGACCTAACAACCTATATCATGAAAATTATTCTCACCCTTATTGTTAGCCTTCTTGCCATGGTGCGCGTCCTTGCCGCTCCCATTTCGCCGGAAAGTGTTATCGTGCTTTATAACAGCGCGATCCCCGAATCAAAGACCCTCGCTGATTACTACGCCAAGATGCGTGGCATACCGGCTGACAATATGGTGGGACTCGAACTCTCCACCAAAGACGAGATCACTCGAGAGGAATATGACGATACGATCCGCATGCCGCTCACCAAACTCATGGTGCTGAGGGGCTTCTGGAAAATGGGAGCCAATCAACAGGGTGTTACGCTACCCGTGGCCAGCAAGATCACCACCATGGTCTGTATGCGCGGCGTGCCTTTCAAAATCAAACGTAGCCCGGTGCCTCAGCCGCCGGCTCAGAAGTTACCCGCTCAGTTCGCTAATGTCACCGAAGCCTGTGTGGACTCGGAGTTGTCGATGTTTGGCGTTTCGAGACTCCCGATCGCCGGACCGATTAACAACCCTTACTTCAAAAAAGAGACCGGTATCGCCGATGCCAAACTACCCTACATTGTGTTAGTCGGCAGAATCGACGGACCGGATTACGACACCTGTAAGCGCATGATCGATGATGCCATCCTCACCGAAAGGCAAGGTCTCTGGGGTATGTGCTATCTCGACAAATCCCTCAAAGGTGGAGGTTTTGCCATCGGTGATGAATGGCTCGATAACATCGCGCGACTCAACGATGAAATTGGAATCCCGACAGCGATGGATTCTAACAAACAAACATTCACCACCAACTACCCGATGAATGACGCCGCTCTCTATTTCGGGTGGTACACCGGCCATAAAAACGGCCCTCTTCTAAATCCCGCTTTTCAATTCCGCCGTGGAGCAATCGCCGTGCACCTGCACTCGTTCAGTGCCTCGAAACTCCGAGACGCGAAGAGCCACTGGACCGGTCCCATCCTCGCCCATGGCGCCGCCGGCACGGTAGGCAATGTTTACGAGCCCTACCTCCAACTAACTCACTACTTTGACATTCTGCATTCCCGTCTCATCAAGGGCTACTCGCTCGTAGAGGCTTCTTATATGTCATTGCCCTATTTATCCTGGCAAAATGTGGTGTTGGGCGATCCGCTTTACCGTCCGTTTCTCCATCTCGAGGGCGGCGGGGAGGTAGAACCTGACGACCGCGACTTCCGTGCGATCCGCGTGGCCAACCAGCGCTGGGGCAAAGAACCAGAAACCATGGTCAAAAAACTCCGCACCGCTGCCGCCGCCAAAGGCAACGCGCGCTTCTACGAATATCTCGGCCTCTGGTATCGCGTTCGCAACCAAGACAGTGTCGCTACCGCCTTTTTCCAGACGGCTAGTAAAAAACACCTCAAGGAAGCCGATCGCTTACGGCAATGGATCTACACCGCCGATCTCCAGCGTCAAGCCGGTCAGAAAGCTCAGGCCATCGCCACCTTGCGAAAAGCGCGTGAGTTATTTCCTAACATACCTGAAACCAAATCTGTCGTAGGACTACTCAACATCCTCGATCCACCACCACCGCCACCTGCCAAGAAGCAGCCGGAGAAAACACCTGCGGCGCCAAAAAAAGCTAAGAAAGGTGCCTAGGACTTCTCCTCATAGGGGAGAATGTGACCAGATTCTGCACTCTCCGAAAGCCAGGTGAGTAGCTTGTCCACTTCTTCGCTGTCGCCACGGATCGCCTCGAGCGCAGTCCAGTCGATGTGTGGCCTGGACTTAGGGGACGATACACGCGTGACATCCAGTCGCTCCATCAAAGCCTCGGTCTCACGTGGATGAGCATTGAGAATGTTCGCTGGACGCGGAAGGTCATCGAGGATTTCTGCGGTCAGACCAAAGGTGGTCACGCCAATGCCAAAGATCGTGCTGAGACGACGGATGGCATCAGAGAGAGCTTCATCTTCAATCGGTGCTGCGTAAATCAACTCGCCCCCTTGCGCCCACACTGAGGCACTGAGCGTTTGGAAAAAATCCTCACGGAACGTGTGGTGAGCCGGCAAGATGCGGAGACGAGCTGCATGCAGACGGAATGGTGGAAGTCCGAGCTGGGATTTCAATTTCAACAGCGGACGTGCTTGCTCATCGTCTTCTCCACTTTCCCAATCGACTAACAGCATCTCTGGAAACTTCCAGAGGTTACCGATCGGTGCATCCGCGGCGAAAGGTTCGCGGAAGGCGAAGGGAAAGCGTCCGTTGACATCGCACCACTTGTTAACGATGGCACGGAACTTTCGGATACGCATCATCGCGTGATCTACCTCGACCTGATCGCCATGAATATCATCCAAGCGTCCTTGATAGTGTGAGTAGATTTCTTGGGCACTGGACAGCGCCGGAATGGGAGCGGTGCGCCGATAGTATCCCTGCCCTTTTTCAACCTTCGCAATCGGCGAGGTCGGATCACAGGACATGATCGAAAAGTGATAGCGTAGTGAAGCATCAGAATAATTCCCCTCCAGCTTCATGCGGATCAGGCGGATGAGCTCGGTGCCCTTGATGGCCTCTTTCGGGTTGGCGGGCAGATATTCAGGCAGAACGTCGGTGAGTTGCTTGCGTAAGCTCATGGTGTGTTGGGGAGGGAGCGGTAAGGGGGAATCTGCGGAGACAGACTGGAGATAAAAATCTGCCGCCATGAAATGCACTTAAACCGTTACGCTCAAGCATGATTTTAAAATTACCGCCTAATTTCATCATTTTGTGAATAACTATTTTATTCTTGTCGTCTATAGGGTATGAAGTGTTACTTTTCCAGCATGACAAAACGTCTCCGATTCCTCGCCCTGAGCACCCTCGTGATCACGGCTACCACCTGTCTTACCCCAAGCGCCCGCGCAGATGAAGCTGCCGACCGGATTCTGGAAGGAGTCCGACTCTCGGCAACGCTCCAGCAGAGCAACTTAACGGGTCACCTTCGTAAAAACGGAGCCCGCTCCCAGATCGCACTTTTTCTCCGCGGCGAGAACATTCAGTTTCAGTACTTTGATGGCAAGCAGTGGCAAAAATTCCACATGCGCTTGAAAAAGGACCAGTTCGATCTCTTCGAACTGAAAAATGGCAAAACCTTAAAATTTCCTGATTCAAAACTCAGCCAAGCGGTCATGGGCACGGACCTCACTTACGAGGACTTGGCCTTCAGATTCCTCTACTGGCCCAATGCCAAAATCGAGGGCGAAGAAACGATCAAAACGCAGAAATGCCATAAGATTCGATTGGTCAATCCCGGACGTGGCGGCAGCTACGGCATCGTCTACATCTGGGTGCACCAGAAATACGGAGCTCTGATGCAGGTCGCTGGATACAATCGCGCCGGCCAGCTGCTGAAACGCTTCCACGTTACCAATACCATGAAAGTAGGAGATGTTCAGACGCTCGAGAAAATGAACGTCGAAACTTACAAACTTGGCACCGAAAAAGTCATCGGCATCACCTACATGGAATTCGACAAACCCAAGGCCGTGAAAAAGGGTCTGCGATAAGCAGATCGGCGGCCTTGTGGAGGCGAAGGAGTCTTAGGCCTTATTTTGCTCCTTGGCGCTCTGACAATCGATGCACAAGGAGCTGTAGGGTTTAGCCTGTAGTCTGGCTAAACCGATGTCGCCACCACAGTCTTTGCAGATACCGTAGGTTCCGTCGTCGAGGCGTTCAATGGCGAGGTCGATTTTTTCCAACAGCTTGCTTTCTTTATAGCCGAGTTGAAGTTCCACGAGGGTGTCGGCGATTTTTTCCGCACGTTCCGCCTCATCCGAGATAGCGCCTGCGGTGCTACCGCTCATCACACCATGTCGGCTGACATCGTTCAGCACCTTCTGGCGCTGCTGTATCAGAGTCTTCCTCATTTCGTTCTGCTCGTTATTGGTCATGATTTTATCGGATATAATAACTGATAGAACGGTTCCCAACTTTGTCAAATGACGGCTGAACCTTGATCACTCCTCAGGATCCTCGGCAAGGGGAACACTCATGGTCGGATTGATTTTAGCGGCATCGGTAATGTGCCTGAGTGAAGGTGGGACACTGGTGCCGATCCACTGCTTGGCTTCGTCACCTGTCGAGTAGCGGATGCTGTATCGCCACTGACCATTCCCGATCGATTCAGTTTTGATGGTGTAAACTCTGTCCTCGGCTTTGGGCGTGAACATTCGTCCCACCTGCTTGATAGAAAGTAAGGCATCCGCCCTATTTTCACCCAATCTGCCGGATACGACCGATTGAAATTCCTGGCCGATGACAGCGAGTGCATCGACAGCTGGTTTCACCGTGATTTTAACCGACCCATCCTGCAAATCTTCTGTCTTGGCTGAGTTCGTTTCAAGCTTTCGAATTTTTTCCAATGCCTGTTTCCAAGAAGTTTGAATCACAGTCTTGTCTTGTTCCGATATTTCTAAAATCGCCTCGATCCTCCCGTCTTTGTCGAAAATATCGGCATCTCCCGAGCGGAACCCTGCCGTCTCGCTCATACTATCTAACAATCCGAGCGGAACGACTACCAGTCTAGCCGTGGCATCTGGATTACTTAACCCCGATTGGGCGGCCAATGATTCTTGTTTTGTTCCATCCACCCGTGCTGATCGCCGTGCCGAGCGCGACGAATCCTGTGAAGCGGGAGATGCACGGCGGTTCGTCTTCCGAGCTTGGGAAGACGTTTCATCGCTCGCATCAACGGACTCTTGAGCAGCGGGAAAACTGCGCCCAATTAACCAGCCCGTGACTAAACAAAGACCGCAAGCCATCACGACGAGGACGGGTTTGGAAAACATAGGGTGTGCATACCCAATCAAATTATGAGTGGCCAGCAGAAAGCCTGAGCCCTGAATCCGGTGTTCGATTTTGATTGTCACTCATCATAGCTATGATAACGATCCGCTCGCCGGCGGTTCTACCGTTGGCACCTTTCGGGAAGCCCGTAGCACGGGCAGGAAATCGATGGGGAATCCGGTGACTTTCGTTCATGCGAAACATTCCGGAGCGGTTACGCCACTGTGAACCAGGATCATACCAAGATCCGGTGAGCCAGAATACCAGCCTGAGAGGTCGAGAAAATTCCTGCGTCAAACAGGGACCACTCAGAACCATGAAATATACAAAAATTGCATTCCTTGGGAGTGCCACATCGTCGGCCCGTTTTACGTCTAACATTCAGCGTAACACCGGGATTCTTACCCTCGCAGCCACTGCCGCCAGTTTTGGCATGGCCTGCGCCCATCCGGAGGAAAACAAACTTCCGGATACCACTATCATTGCCAACCGCACCGAGACTTCATTGACCAAAGTCGGCAGTGCCGTCTCCGTGCTCGATGTCACCGGACTGGAGCGCGATGGCATTCTCCACCTTGATGAAGCACTGAAGTTCGTTCCCGGAGTAGTCTCCGAGTCCATCTCCGGCCAGCGCGGTTCAGCCTCGTCGTTGTTACTCCGTGGCACCACTACCGGACACGCCCACATTCGCGTGGATGGCATGCGGATTTCCGGACCTAATATCACCTCGGGCAACTTCTTCGGAGGCTCCAACCTCAGCGGACTATCTCGGATCGAGATTCTGCGTGGCCCGCAGAGTGCACTCTATGGAGGTGATGCCATTGGTGGGGTGTTAGGCATCTATTCAAAAAAAGGAACTGGCACACCCGGCGGAAGCTTACGACTTGAAGCCGGCTCGTTTGACAGTTTTACAAGTTCACTCGGGCTACATGGTCAAATTGACCGGCTGTCCTATAACCTTGGGATCGGACATGAATCCACCGATAACGATCTTCCTAACAATCACTTCGAGCAGCTCAGCTACACACTACGACTCGACTATGAAGTGAGCGACTCTTTGGATATCGGACTGACCTTGCGTGGATTCGATTCCGAGTTCCGTCGCCCCAGCTACTCGGACCCGAATTTCGCCCGCTCCGCTGATGATGACACCGAAAGCCTTCTCGCGACCATCTTCGCTGAGCTGCAAGTGAATGACATTTGGAAATCCAAACTCGCGCTCGGCCTCTACGACGAGACTTACGACTCGGACACCTTCGGGTCCTCTAACTACTACCGCACCGAAGGCCAAAAATACGCCGCCTACTGGGATAACACCCTGCACTGGAATGATCGTCATACGACGACTGCCGGTTTGGTCTATGAAAAAACCAAGTTTGAGTATCAAAGTCTCTTTTTCGGACTTACCGAGGACGATCGGGAATCAGATCAATATGGTATTTACCTCAATCATAGCTGGGATGTCACCGACGCCCTCACCCTAACAGGCGGTGTTCGCTGGGAGGACTATGACACCTACGGAGATGAAGTCACATGGCGTGCAGCGGCAGCCTACCGTATCAAACAAACCGGCACCAAATTCCGCGCAAGCGTGGGCAAAGGATTCCGTCCGCCATCGTTCATTGACATCTACGGCTTCGGAGGAGCTTCCAATTTTGATCTGAAAGCGGAACAGTCCATCGGCTGGGACGTAGGAATTGATCAGCAGTTCTGTGAGGGACAGTATCAGATCAGTGCCACGTATTTTGAAAACAGGATCGAGGACCAGATCACAAGCACCTTCGGCCCTCCTCCCACTTTCGCCACTGTCACATTTAACGCACCCGGAACCACCGTCACCAAAGGAATCGAGCTTGAGGCACATGCCAAGTGGCTCGACGGCCGCGTGCGCACGTCCGTCGCCTACACTTGGTTGGCTGAATCTCTACAAGACCAGCCCGAGCACTCAGCCGGACTGCGTGTTAGTGCGGATGTAACCGACGATCTCGAAGCCGGATTCAGTGTCAACTACCTAGATGACCGTAGCTGGGGAGGCAATGAAGTAGCGGCCTACACATTGGTCAATCTGCACGCCAACTATGAAATCAAACCGGGCATCACCCTGAACGCCAGAGTATCGAATCTCTTCGATGAAGATTACGAGTTCGCCAATTTCGGCAGCGGCTTGTTCCAGGAAACTTACCCTGGCCGTGGACGCGGCATCTTCGGTGGTGTCACTTTTGTGTGGTAAAACACACAGGATAGGGCGCTCCTTGTGTGTGGGGGGCGTCCTATCCACTTCCATCATGACACGTAACATCCATAGCGAAGCCATTGACCACCAATTCGCCATTGGTGATCGTCCGGCACGTATTGTCAGCTTACTACCGTCCGCCACAGAAGCCCTCTATCACATGGGGCTCATTGACCGTGTAATCGGGGTTTCTGAATATTGCGATCGTTATGTGCCAGACCTAACAGTTCCTCAGGTGGGACAATATCTCAATTGCGATATAGAGCAGATTAAAAATCTTGAACCTGACCTTGTCCTAACAACAGGAGGTATCCAACGCAAACTCGCACTCAAGCTTGCGAAGGAAAACCTGCCCGTTTTCGTTCTTCCCCTGCCCCAAAGCTTTCATGGCATTCTTGAGAACATCCGAATTCTCGGCGGCCTAATGAACGAGCTCGAAGCATCACGAAAACTAACTGCATCGCTGAGCTCACGAGCCGATGTAATTAGACAGGCCGCACCCACCAACCGGCCTAAGGTTTACTTAGAGCTATGGCTGGGCCGGCACATGCGTGCGGTCGGCGGCGGCTCATATATCGAAGACCTGATCACCATTGCCGGGGGCGATCTAATATTCAAAAACGAGAGCACAGGATATTTTACTCCTGATTTTGAACAGGTCAGCTCTCTCGAACCAGACATCCATCTCTTTTTCCACGAGCCCGAATATCTCGTTGATCCAACCAAGCTAGTGGCTGATAGAAACTGGAACCCCGATACCAAAATCATCATTTCCACCGTCAAGTGCGGTGAAAATATGATTCAAGATGGCCCCAGTTTTCTCGATACCGCAGAATGGCTGCAACAACAGCTCATCTTATGATATCACAGACTATACCTTGGCGTTTCCTGCTGATCTTGGTCGGTGTGATTGCCCTATTCGCCGCAAGCTACTTCGTCCGCCAGTTGGCACAGCCAAGAGCTGATAATGCCACCACAACAAATAGCTTCCACCGTATTATCGCGCTGTCACCGAGTGCCGTGGAAATCATCTATCAGCTCGGTATCGAGGAAGATCTCGTCGGGGTATCACGCTTTTGCAAACACCCACCCGAAGCCTCGGAAAAGCCTGTGGTCGGCGGCTATCTCGACCTTGATTTCGAGGCCGTGCTCAGGCTCAAGCCAGACTGTGTGATCCTGCTCAACGAACAACACCAGATTGCAGAAAGACTGGAACAATTAGGAATTAAAACCATCTCTGTGGACCATGCCAGCACTCGAGGCATCACCGACTCGATCACTGCATTTGGCGCAGCCTTTGATCGGAAAGAAAAAGCCCAAGCTTTAATTTCAAACATCAACTCTCGCGTCGAAAAAGTAACCCAGCGAGCCAAAAATCTCCCTACCCGTCCAAGGGTGTTAGTATGCATTGACCGCGATACCAACTCCAGTCAACCGGACCGAGTGATCGCAGCAGGCAATGCCGGAGTGCATCAGGAATACATCACTTTAGCAGGTGGTGTGAATGCCTACCAAGGCTCGGTGGCATACCCGGTAGTCTCGCGTGAAAAGCTCATCGAACTAGATCCTGACATCATCATCGATCTCATCCAGCCAGACGTCTGGAACAAACTTGGCGAAGCAAAACTTTTTAGCCAGTGGGCAGCCTACTCGGAACTTAAGGCGGTGCAAAACCAGCGCATCATTTTTGTGCATGAAAACAAACACATCATTCCTGGCCCGCGTTTCACTGACACTCTGGACATTTTTGCCAGTGCCATTCAAGCTGACACACCATGACACCTACGCCCGCCATCGAGGCCAGTGACGTCTCACTGCATGCAGGCAAACACTGCCTGCTGGCTGGTGTCAGCCTTCGTGCCAACGCTGGTGAGCGAATCGCCATCGTGGGCGCAAATGGAGCTGGAAAAACTACCTTGCTCCGATGTTTGTTAGGCTTGGCCACGCCAGACTCCGGGAGCATTTGCCTTGAGGGAAAACCAGCTACATCATTCAAACGCCAAGACTTGGCTCGAATGATCAGTTACGTGCCGCAGCAGTTGGGTAGTGATATCCCATTCACCGTCCGTGAGTTTGTGCTGATGAGCCGCTACACCCACGCTAGCGGCATCATCCCCGTGGATCATGAAGGACACGAGATCGCCCGTGAAACCATGCGCAGAATCGGTATTGATCACTTGGCGGATAGAACCTTTGCCACTCTCAGTGGGGGGGAACGGCAGAAGGCCAGCATCGCCGCAGCACTCTGCCAGCATACGCCCGTCATCGTTCTTGATGAACCCGCCGCCCACCTCGATCCCAAACAACGCGAAACCATCCAGAGCCTGCTCAGTACGATCGGCCGAAAAAGCAACACCACTGTCATCACCGTCACCCATGACCTGAACTGGGCGGCCATGGATTTCGATCGCATGGTTGGTATGAAAGATGGACGCATTGTGTTAGATGCCGCGCCGAATAAGTTCATGTCCACCGAGAACTTGGAGCAAATTTTTGACGCTACCTGGGATATTCAACCACACCCACAAAGTGGCTGTCCGATGATTATTCCCAGCCACCATCGCCACACCGCTACCAGTCATGACTAAGTCGCCAATGAAGTTTATTCTGTTGGTGCTGCTCCCCCTGGCAATACTAACACTCATTACTATGCCGTGGCTAGGCGGGCACCGGCCGGCGTGGGATGTTATTGGCCGACCCGGCGCAGGCGATCTTGACGCGATCATTTTCTGGCAGATCCGAGTCCCCAGAGTTCTGCTAGCCATGCTGGCTGGCATCGGACTATCACTGGGTGGCGTTGTCTTCCAAGCCATCTTCCAAAACCCACTGGCCACTCCCTTCACCCTCGGAGTGGCAGGTGGGGCCTCGCTGGGTGTCACAGTTTCCATTTTCCTCGGCATCAATCTAACCATCCTCGGGTTTTCCAGCCTCTCGTTCGCGGCTCTTGTCGGTGCCTTATGCTCTATCGCCTTGGTTTACGGCATCGCCCGAGCTACTGGAAATGCATCGCCTCACACCATGCTGTTAGGAGGTGTGGCAATTAGCTTTTTCTTTTCCAGCCTGATTCTGCTGTTGCAGTATTTCGGCGACATCGGAAATACCTTCCGCATCATCCACTGGCTGATGGGTGATCTGAGCCGTGCGAGTTTCGACTCCGTCCTACAAGTGCTCCCTTTCATTCTCAGCGGGGCCCTGATCACCGGACTGCTTCATCGAGAATTGAACCTGCTCACGATCAATGACGACCTCGCCGCCAGCTATGGTCTACACGTCGAGCGCATGCGTATCATTCTGTTCCTCGCCGTTTCTCTGATGATAGCCGGCATCGTCACCGTCTGTGGCCCGATCGGATTTGTCGGCATCATGGCGCCACACATCTGTCGTCTTATCATAGGCGCCAATCACAAGTATCTCGTTCCCGCCGCCCTTCTCTTCGGTGGGATCTTTTTAGCCCTCTGTGACACCTTGGCCAGAAGCCTAGCCACAACCGCCGAGATCCCCGTGGGCATCATCACCGCCTTGCTAGGTGGTCCTTTCTTCTTGTGGCTGTTGTTTAAGCAAGGTCGTAGCGGGACAACAGAACGCTAAACATTAAACTGTTAGTCGGCAGCAGTCTTCGCAATGTTAGGGAGAGTCGGCAGCCTTTGCCTTGAGATCAAATTTCTTATCACCGACGCGTTCAATGGTGACAAAAAAGGCTCCCAGTTCCCTTGTCAGAGGAAGTTGACCGGTGAACCAGCACTCCAGATCAGTTACTCCGGGATCGGCATCGGTTTGTACGGAGACGGATGTGGCTCCTTTGTGAAGTCTGAGTTGCACTTCGTTCCGGCCTAACTTGATATGGGCCTGCCCCCCTTCCAACTTTTTCAGATTTTTGTGTTTCTCGCCTTCGACACCTTCTGGCAACAAGCTGGCTGTGATTTTGTATCTTCCAGATCGGGTGATATTAACTGCCCAGCTGCCGGAATAAGCGGGGAATGTTTCTCTGTATTCCGCGTTAGTTTTCAGGGCATCCAGAACCTCTATCAGATTTTCTTGGTAAACCATGGGAACAGACAGAGGTGACGAGCCATCGGGGTGGATGATTTTCGATGTTCGCCAGTCCAATGCAGTAAGTGAAAGTTTCTCAGCATCGGTTTTACCCACTTCGAATGCACGCTGATCGTTTAAGGCTGCTTGGGCTCCTTGCCACCATTTGGCATGCACTGTTAGGAGGTGCTGATGTTGTTTGCTGTGTTCAGAAATATCCATCTCTGCAGTGAGATCGGGAGCCAAGTCCTTGGCTGGAAATAACCTCAAGCCATCAATCAAGGCCAGATCTCTGTCGATGACTAGTGAGCCGCGATGGCGGTGCTTTTCCGGGGAGTCGGAGACTGACCAGCAGGCTTTGTGGAAAACCATCACGCTTTGTTTTTTCGACTTTGGCTCCCCTAACACTTTTTGAATAAGATGGTAAAGATCCCAATCGGTTTTGATCTCACCGTTAATTTCCGAGGTTCCTTGGACAAAGCAATACCACTTGGCGGGGTAGTAGTATTGATCCGGTGCAATGCCTCGAGGTGATTTCTCAGAGCTCTTGCCGGTTTCGAGAATGACCACCACGGTTGGCCGATTTGAAATACCTGCGTTGCGCGAAATCCATTCCTCTAATTGCGCGGTGATCACCTCGCGGGTGAGATGATGGCCTTGGGAAATGTAGGCGAAGTAGGGTTTCTCAGGGTGCGGATTATCAAAGACCCATTTCATCCCGTTTTTCGACAGCCCCCAGATGTCGGTGAGTGTATCACTTGCTGCAGTTTCGAAGTATTGAGCCTGACTAAAACCTCGGCTTTGGGGATCAAACGGCTTAGCAGATCCCAAACCCCAGGTTCCGTAAAATGCGGTGTGATAGCCAGCTTTTTGCAGTTGATCGGCGAGAGTTTGCGCAGCTACGGCTTTCCGCCGCCAGTCGAGATCCGCGACTACTCCGTGTTGCAGAGGAGGAGTGCCAAACAAAAGGGCCGCTTGCACGGCTGAACGCCCTGGGCTCGCCAAACAGGTTCCTCGCTCGCTCTTCCAGTTCGCATTCAGAACTTGATCGAAATCGAATACTTCAGGTATTGAGCCTCCAGCTTCACCTATAACCGGCGTCGGTGGTTCATCGATACGAATCAGCAACACATTCGGTTTGATCACCTCAGCGGAAACCACCGTGCATGCCGCGAGTATCCCCCACATTCCCCACAGAACTCTTGCCAGCATGGGGGTGATCCTACAACATTCAATCATCATGCCAAGAACGCCTTTCAACGTGCTTTTTGTCTGTATGGGCAACATTTGTCGGTCTCCGGCCGGGGAAAATATTTTTCGCCATCGTGTGACTGAGGCTGGTCTCGAAAAAGAAATCCGGATCGACTCGGCTGGCACTCACAATTATCACATCGGTAAGGGGCCTGACCGGAGAATGTGTGCCACACTCCAAGGGCGAGGCATAGCTAGCGATGGTCGTGCCCGTCATTTCACCGCACAGGATTTTGAAGACTTCGATCTCATCCTGACAATGGACGATGACAGCCATGCACGGGTCACAGCACTGGACCCTGACGGCGGGTATCGAGACAAGGTCAAAAATTTCACCAGCTTTTGCACCCGGTCGGATAATCAGCAAACTGAAGTCCCTGATCCCTACTACGGTGGAACGGATGGCTTCGAACTTGTGGCTGATATGTTAGAAGACGGCTGTGCAGAAATCATCCGCCGCTATCAGGCCGGAGCTCTTTAGGCCTCGATCACCACGCTTGTTCCTACATCCACTCGATCAAAAAGATCGATGACGTCATCGTTGCTCAAGTGGATACAACCACAACTGGCCGGCTGGCCAAGGCGGTGCTCTAGGGTTGTGCCGTGAATGTAGATGTATCGGTCGAAGGTATTGGCATTCTCTTCTTCCAATCCATTGAGTCGCATAATGCGCGTGAGCACCATATCTTCATCTGTGACGGTGCCGTCCCAGACACCCACAGGGATCCGCGATTTGAAGATGGTTCCTTTTTCTGATTCGGCGCCTATTTTATCGCCTATTTCAAACTTCCCCACAGGCGTGCAGAGACTTCCTTCCACAGAACCAATCCCATTTGTAGCGCTGGAAATGGTATAGCTGGCGACCAGTTCACGATCGTCGAACAACTGGAGCTCTTGTTTGGCTAATGAGATGTGAATGTGCATCAGGAGAAATCGGGTGACCGCAGAGAAACAACCGAATTATGGCCTCCCATGCCGACAGCAATCTTTAGCACAGTAGACCCGCACGAATCAATTTTGTTAGGTGTCAGAGTGAAATCATCCGGCTCGGTGAGTCCCGGGAGATTGGCGGGTAGCTGTTGCTGACGGAGGAAATGAGCTAGAATCGCGGTATCGAGCAGTCCGCTCGCTCCAACGGTATGTCCGGTGAAGGGTTTGAGCGGGTGAAGTGAAACCTTCTGATTTTCTGGAAGCGACTCGCGCAGCGCTGCCAGCTCAGCTTTACCGTGAAGCAAGGTGCCGCTGGCGTGTGGGCATACGGCGGCGATGGTGGGTTCATTTTCAAGATCCGCCACAGCCTTACGCAAGCAGTCCCTGAGGCCTGCTCCATCCTCCGGCATGCCGATGGGTGAGTCTGCGTCTGAGTTACACCAGTAGCCAGTCAAAGACACTGCGGAGGGCTTTTCCGCAGGTGAATCGAAAGATTCTAACACAACTGCAGCACCTGCCTCACCAGGGAAAAACCCAGAGGTTTCAGGTGAGTATGGATCATTGACTGCTGACGAGGATAGAACTCCGGTTCTAGCGTAAACTTCGAGAACTTCCGGTAATAGAGGCAGCTCTACGCCGATCACAATGGCACGCTTCACCATGCCTTGGCGCATCATCATATTCGCCATGCCCAACGCATCCAAACTAGCGGCGCAGCCACTGGAAATGACCTGCCATGGGCCACGAATGCCGAATTCGATGCTCACGGAGGAGGCTAGCTCACCGTGCATCGAGTTACTCGCCGCCATGAGGTCGAAGGGTCGGCGACCCGGCCAAGGGGATACCCACCCGGCAATGTTTCCACGGCTGCTGCCTACAATGACTGCTGCATCGCGAAGATCATCCGTGGTCAGACCTGCGTCCATGATCGCCTGTCTGGCGACATGGAGAGACAACACTGAGGCGGGTGCCCATTTCCTGGAGCGGAGAAGTTCACGTTGGGGAATCCATGATGCCTTGAGATCACCGTATTCCGAATCGCCATCTAACAAAGACGATAAGGGTTTCAGATTGTTCTCACCGCCGGCAATTTTTTCGGCATGTGTCTGTGGTCCGTCGCCGAGCCCCGAGGTCAGGCCGATTCCGGTGATGGCAATGTGCATGGGAACAAAAGCAGCCAGAACTGATTCAAATTAACCGCAGCAGGGTGAATTCGACTCACAGGGTGCCGGTGAAGCAGGACGCTCGCAGTCCATCGTTGGAGACTCCATGGATGGGTTCGGAGCTTGTGCCTTAAGATCCAGCTTCTCGATGAGTTCGAGGTCTTTCTTGATAGCTGGGTTCTCCGCGGTGAGAAGTTTATCACCGTAGAAGATGGAGTTGGCTCCAGCAAAGAAACACATGGCCTGACCTTCCTCGCTCATCTGGGTGCGACCTGCTGAGAGGCGAACCTTGGCGTTCGGGCAAGCGATGCGTGCGACTGCAATCATTCTAACAACATCAAAAATATCCACTGGATTTGATCCGGCAAGCGGTGTTCCAGGCATCGGCATCAGGGAATTGATCGGTACACTTTCTGGCTGTGGATTGAACTCGGAGATGACCTCGATCATTTTCAGACGATCCTCCGCATTTTCACCGAGACCGAGGATGCCACCGCAGCAGATGCTCATGCCAGCATTCTGGGCGTGGCGGATGGTATTGAGTCGATCATCGTAGGTGTGGGTGGTGACGATGTTAGGGTAGTGCTCGCGTGAGGTATCCACGTTGTGGTTGTAGGCTGTGACACCGGCATCCTTGAGCTGAACAGCTTCTTCTGCTCCAAGCTCACCGAGAGTGACGCAGACTTCCATGCCAAGTTCGGAAACTGATTCGATGATGTCTTTGACCTGTTCGAAGCGCTTGGTCCCGGCACGTACACCTTTCCAAGCGGCACCCATACAAAAACGGGTGGATCCACTCGAACGAGCGGCTCTGGCACGCTCCATCACCGCGTCCTTTTCCATCAGTCGCTCGATTTCCAAACCACTGCTGTGTCTGGCTGATTGCGAGCAATAAGAACAATCTTCGGAACAGCCACCTGTCTTGATGGAAAGCAGGGTGCAGAGCTGCACTTCGTTTTGTGGCCAATGCGCTTCATGGACCTCACGGGATTTCTTCAGTAGCTCAAAAAGTGGCAGGCTGTAAATGCGATGCAGTTCGTCGTATTTCATGTATTCAGTTAGATAGTATAGGAAAATAAAAAGCGGGGAGATCAAGCGAAGGTTAACGCACCCACTGACCTGAGACAGATGGCATCTGACCTTGTCCAACAGGTTCGTAATTGGTCTTACCTCTGGCACCGATCATTGAGATGCCCACGGCACGTTTCCACACCGCGCTCATGCTCTCGCCGGTGTGGCAGCCCCAGCTTTGACAAGATGCATTGCGGGAAAAGACTCCCCCTTTGATGCGGGAAAGATCGTTCTCATGGATCCAAGACTTGCTTACTCCGATAATTTCGCAGCTGTAATCGAGCAGGAAACAGTGTTTGTTAGAATGACCGAAGAAATCGAACGTGACTACTGAACGAGACGGCTGGCGGTTGATCGTATTAATGACATCGGTGCCGGTATGCACCCATACCAGAGTGACTTTGCGTTTAGCTGCGAGCTCAGTGATCCACTTAACATATGGCTTACCATCCTCACGCCCGCGCTCTGCGTAGCCAGCACGGTAGACCATCCACGTAATCGGAGCATCAGGACCGTAAGCGCGGCGGATTTCCACCATACGCAAAGTTGAGCCCCTGACGAAGTTTGCCCACCATCTGTCGTGTTGGTCACGCTGCACTCGAAGGTCTTCCCATTTCCGCAAAGCGGGTCCACCACAGAGGATCAGGTGGTTTTGATTAGGGGCGGCTTCAGCTACGCCGGAGAACCCTGCCAGGCCCAGCATGAATAGAATCAGAAATCGAACGCGCATGAGTGGGATTATCCACGTGCCCATAGAGGGTGTCGAGAGCGAAGTCGGCCCGATGCTGCCCATTCGGTTGGCACAAAAAACCGCAGCCACCTGAAGGTGACTGCGGTAAGATTGCAACTGTGGCACCCAAAGCCCAGTAATACCAAACTAGCGTCTGCGGCGCAGAAGCATTGCGAAACCTGCAAGTCCGAGCAGAGCTGCGGAAGCTGGCTCCGGCACACAATCGACATGTCCGTTCACACGGAAGTTATCGAGAGCGATACGGCTGTAGTTTGAGCTGTATTTATCGTCGGTGACAAAAATGGCGAATCTGAAGGTATCAGAGCTGCCATTTTCGGAGGTCAGACCGAGGCTGCTAACATCGAATGTCTGATCAGAACTGGCTGTCCATGGATTGCTTGCGGTGCCGTCATCGAATGTTGCGATGAACTGGCCACGTGAGGAAATCTCTGTGCCGTTCTTGAATACACGAAGCTCGACTTCGTTGATATTCCAATCGGAATATCGTCCAGTGTATTTGCCGTAGTTACCGACGTCAAAATTGACTTCGGTGATTGCGCCTACAGCTTCGTTGGCGAAATTGACATCGAAGATGACGCAATCGTTTGCGTTCCAGTAGCCGAAGCAGTTAGCTCCGTAATAGGTGCCGTCCTCACTGTCGATCGTGCTCCAGCTGTAGCCGAGACCTTCTGGATAGACTTTCTTAGGTGTTACGCAATCGATGCCGTTCTTCTCAGGCGCTAGCGAGGCCTGACCTTGGACTCCGTCTACAAAGTCCCAGTGGGCCAGTGTACCGGTGACTGACTGCGCTAACGCGGAGCCAGTGATGGCAGCCGATGCGGCAACCATTGCGGTGATATGTTTCATGTTCATGTTGTTGGGGTGGGTTGGTGGGGTTGGGTAGTGCACTGAGCCTGACGGGCGCGTCACATCCAGTGCGGAACAGTTCATTTTCTATCCACTCTTCCTAAGAAGCGCAAATTGCTCGCATCCGGAGCATTTCAGATCACCAAAACAACAAGAACTCGTGACAATTAATCGCCTGTTTGATTCCTCAAACATGAACGAAAACGAGACACCTCAAAAAGCCTGCAAACAGCCCAATTATATGGATTTACAATGTTAACCTGTTTTTCCGTTATACCAAAATCAACCAGTAAGACCTCTTTACAAAAGAAGACCTCCTAATGATTAAGGTTGATTGAAATACAGACAGTTAAACCTATTTAGCCAGCTGGATAAAAATGCAGAAACAGCCTGTTTTCACAAGGTCTGAGCACATGCTACGAACCTAGAAACACCCGTTTAATACGCTTGTTAAAAACCTCACACGCTTCCCTTGGAAACACCTGTCCGTTTCCAGGCCGACACAGCCTCGATCACCATCCAGAGTTCCAAAAGCAGGGATACTGAACCGATTCCGACCAACAACCAACGCTCCTGACTAATCCAACTCTGGGTAGATCCGATGGCCGAAACAAAGATCTGGTGGGCCATCGCCCAGGCAGGAAGAACGAGCATGAAACACGCTGGAATGGTGACAAACCAAACCGGTAATTCTCTGCGTCTCATCCAGAAAATAATGACCAAGAAAGCGAGACCTCCGAGCAATTGATTGGTCGCTCCAAACAATGGCCAGAGAATCATACCACCGGTGCCAGCGGGTTTTCCAGCAGCGGCGGGTAGAGACGCCATCCACCATGCAATGGCGATGGCGAAGATGGATGCCCCATGTTTATTCGCCAACCAGCTGAAAGGATTCGCTCCCAGAGAAATAGGTTGAGGAGTCTCAGACTCATTATCTTTTCTCAATAACCCAGCTGCGAGTTCCTGCACCACGTAACGCTGGAGACGACAAGCTGTATCAAGGGTAGTGGCAGCGAAGGATGCCACAAACACGCCCATCAGCGCGGTCGCAAAATGGGCTGGGATCCCCATGGCTTTGAGAAAATTGGCCGAGCCGTCGACGAAGGCACCGACTTTAGCGCCCAGCCCCATGGCGTTCCAGCCTGCGTATCTGGCATCCCAGGCATCGGTGCCCAAGAGAATGCTACCATCGCCTCCTTTGATGCCTAATCCCAGTCCGGCAACACAGGCGAGAATTACTAACACCGCTAAAAACCCCTCGGTCAGCATCGATCCAAAACCTACGAAGCGGGCATCTGTTTCGCAACGCAGCTGCTTGGACGATGTGCCAGACGACACCAGGCAGTGAAATCCGGAAATCGCACCGCAGGCGATGGTAATAAATAGGAAAGGGAAAATCATCGGCAGCTGCTTGGCCTCCAGTGAACTCTCCAGCGCTGGTGCAGCAATTTCCAATGACGGCCTAACACCCTCGACGGCCGCACCACCCCAGATGCCGGCCACGACAAGACCGATGACCACCAGACCGAGAGCAGAGAGCAGCTGCAAAGAATTGATATAATCACGCGGCTGCAGCAGCAACCATACCGGCAAAACGGATGCGATGTAGGAATATACTAACAGAACACTGACCCAAGTCATCAGATCCCAATTTCTCAGATAGGTGTTCATCGCACCGAGCCAGCCGACATCGCCGTAGATCACGGAAAGATACATCAGAACCAGTGAAACCACCGATGCTAACAAGATATTCCCTCCTCGACGATGGATCACCAGACCGATGATGACAGCTAGTGGGATCTGAAGCAGACAGGGTGCGATTGACTGTGGGTAATCTTTAAATACCAATGCGATCACCAAACCAAAAATCGCCAGCACGATGGTCAGCGCGAGGAAAAGGATCAGCAAGAAAAGCACTCTAACACGAGGTGATATCACCCGCCCTGCGATGTCACCCACGGTCTGGCCGCGATTCCGCATAGACACGATCAAGGATCCAAAGTCGTGCACCGCGCCGATAAATACCGAGCCCACCAGCACCCATATCAGCGCAGGTAGCCACCCCCACATCACAGCCAGTGCCGGCCCAACGATCGGACCCGTGCCTGCAATTGACGTGAAGTGATGACCGAAGACCACGCCTTTGCTGGTGGGCACATAATCATTCCCATCCTCCAGCTCGATGGACGGCACCTTCGCCTTGGGTTCCAACTTGAAAATCTTGCTACCAAGCCATTTTCCGTAGGTGTTGTACGCAATGAGGTAAAAAACAAATGCTCCAATCGCGATGGCCAGTGTCGTCATGAAGCCGCACTATATCCTTACGGATGACCCGATCAATCTCCGAGTTTGTCCGCATAATCATCGCATAGAGAATCCACACTTGATCATGATTTATGGGTTGCGCGTGGCCTCCATTTTATCAATGCTGTGCGCAGTTATGGCAGAATGGTTCTACGGCAAAGACAACACCCAGCACGGTCCGGTTTCTGATTTGGAAGTACGCACGCTGATCTCCACCGGGCAAATTGATGCCAGCACCATCATTTGGCGCGAAGGCATGACCGATTGGCTACCGCTCAAAGACGTGTCAGAATTTCAAAATGCAGGGCTTGCAACCGGAGCCGCCGATGGCACCGCGAATCCATACAATTCTCCTCAAACCAACGTCGGGCAGCCTCAACCTTACGTGGGCACGATCCCCACGGATACACTCGCCATTGTCAGCCTCGTATGTGGCATTCTGGCCGTGGTAGTTTGTTATCTCTGGGCCCTCTTTGGGATCCCTGCTGTTATCTGCGGTCATATGTCGCTGAAAAAAATCAATAACAGCGCTACTCCAATCGCAGGTAAAGGCATGGCTATAGCCGGCCTAGTCACCGGGTATATTGGCATCGCATTGCAACTGTTGATGATCATCGGTGTGATTGCAGCTATCGCCACCTCCCCTGGCACAAGCTATCCGTAAATTAGCCGCGCGATGAAACGCCGTCAGCTCTGGCCTTTGCTGCCGCCATTGACGGCCATCGGACTGGCGGTGATCTTTTTGTCGATCGCCAATTGGCAGGGAAGCAAAGGCACCGAGTGTGGTGTTAGAAAATTCACGGGTCTGCACTGCCCCGGATGCGGCGGCACTCGATGTGCCCAAGATCTGGTGGCCGGAAATTGGCTCGAGGCACTTGACCATAACGCCATTCTCGCCTGTGGGGCTCTTCTCTTCGTAGCCCTTTGTATTTATCTCATCGTGCGGATCACCATACTTGGGAAACCAGCCCCGGCCTTTCCAAACCTAACAGGAAAATGGATCTGGTTTGGGATCGGTGGCATATTTTTGTTCACCGTGCTGCGCAATATCCCGGCATGGCCGTTCAATCTGCTCGCACCGTGATATCAGCTGTCTATCGCGATGGCATCAGCTGAAGCACGAAGCCCTTGAGATATTCCGTTTCTGGAATCGCTGGCAGCACAGGGTGATCGAGTCGCTGACCGTGTGAGGCTACCATACGCAGAGAGCGTTTGGCATCCACTGAGGCTGAGACGATGTTTTCAAGAAACAGTTCACGTGTGGCGTGGTGGGAGCAACAGTAAGTCGCCATGATACCCTCTTTGGCTAACAGCTTGAGCCCACGCAGGTGGATCTCTTTGTAGCCACGCATAGCATTGTTCAGACTCTTTTTGTTTTTGGTAAACGATGGAGGATCCAGAATGACGATATCGTATTCATCCTCACAGTGTTTGAGAAAATCAAAGGCGTTGTGTTTGACCGCATTGATCTCAACCCCGTTGAGTTCGGCATTTCTGAGGGTCGCCTCGATCGCTGGTTCGGATGAATCCACTGCAGTGACACTCGCGGCTCCGGCCTTGGCACAGGCGAGGGCGAAACCGCCTTGGTTACAAAAACAATCGAGCACACGTTTTCCTTTAGCCAGCTTTGCGATCTCGCGATGTGCATCTAACTGATCCAAATACAGTCCGGTCTTCTGCCCATCTAACAAATCTATTTCAAACTTTACACCACCATCGGCAGTAGGAGCCTCGACCACAAACGGACCAGGTCTTTCACCGTGCATGATGGTAATTTCCTCCTCAATACCTTCGGCTGAAAGCATGGGGGAATCGTTCCTGAGAATCACGGACTCAGGATTTAGCATACCCACGAGCACTTTCACGATCAGCTCTCGGTTTAAATACATCGCCAGTGTCAGTGTTTGCAACACGAGATGATCACCGTAGCGATCCACCACTACTCCGGGCAGCCCGTCGGATTCACTCCAGATGATACGGGCTAGTCGGGGGTCGATGCCAGACCGCTCGCGTAAAGCAATTGCCTGACCGATACGGCGTTCGAAAAACTCCTCGTCGAGTTTCTGTTTCCGGCGTGAAATACGGCGCGCTACGATCTGTGAGTCTGGATTATAGATCGCAGTTCCCAGAGGGCGGTCGCGATAGTCCTTGAGCGAGATTACCTCGCCTGGTTTCGGCTCACCGAAGAGCTTGCGGATTTCAGACGCGTAGACCCAATCGTGTCCGTGAAAGACACGCGCGCGTGGTTTAACAACTATTCCAGCCATGGCAGCACCGTTGAAGCACGGTTACGAAGGAAATGGGAGATAATTCGCACTCGAAGACCTTGAACATCCACAGTCGGAAAGGCGGAAAATTGACACCCGCCGTCATCCGTGGCAAATTCGGTCACGCATTTATGACCGGACCGACTCAAAGCCAAGGCGAGAACTACGCTATTGCCCGCATCGACCTCCCCGATGCCGGCACGCATGGCTGGCAGGTCAGAATGCAGCGCCGAGGTATCAAGTATGGCAAATTCTTTGCCGACCGCCTGCACGGTCACCCGGACCGAGCCCTGGTAGCCGCCCGCCGCTGGCGAGATGCCCTGTTGGAAAAACTCACCGATCAGGCTCGCATCTGTGAGCGCTCACAGCGCAACAGCTCGGGGGTGGTAGGAGTTTCCAAGATCACCGTCTGCAGCTCAAACGGCACCACCTACCACTTTTGGCAAGCCACTTGGTCTCCTGCCCCAGGCCAACGCCGTTGTGTGAAATTCTCTATCAAACGTTACGGCGACCGCGAAGCATTCCAGCGTGCGGTGGAGGCCAGGACTGAGGGTATTCAGCCGTAGAGTAAGGCTCATTTTTCTGACAAGCCTCTTTCCCTCATCGCGCATTTCTGCCAGCGTTCCAGCGTATGCGCATTCCGAGACCTTTGACGAAGCTCAAGACCCTCTGGCTCTGGCGCCACCGTGGTAAAGTGGCTGCGTTCGGTCCGTTTGTAGCCGCCTTGGTTATCTATCTCGGATATCTCATTTACAACTACTCGGCAAAAGCGAGTTACGAGAAAGTGATGACAACTTGGTATCAATATGATGATACGGCTGATACATTGACTACCGATCTGCCTGTGGAACCCATCGAAGGCAACTTCTTCACGGATCCGGCATTGCTCGCGGAGAAAAACAACAGCTACCCGGAAAAGTTAACCACTCCCACAAAAGAAGGATACAGCGGCTTTGTGAAGAATGCTGGAATTTTCAACAATGGCAACAAGGGGTTCCATCTGATGGGCGTCCCCTCTGATCTTTCGCTATGGTTTGATCCCACCGTGAAAGGCAATCAGCGCGAACTTGCTCTCCACGGAATCAAATTGTTAGAAACTTTTCAAGCCCGCGAGCTAGCCCTGCGTCAAGCAGCGGCCTTGCCACACCAGCAATTACCCAAAGCCAAAGACATTAACGGTCATACACGAATCATCTCTGAATACAGCTCAGTCTGCAGAAATATTGCCAGCTACTACTCTTGCAAAGCGATCCTCAACATTCATTCCGGTCAAGCCTCGGAGGCGCTATTGAACACCATCACCCAGATTCAAATCGCCAAGCATTTTCAAGATCCTGAACTGCTGCTCGATTTCCTCTACTACAATGCATTTCTGAATGTGATCAGCCACTCTGTGTGGGAGGGCCTGAATGCTAAAATTTGGGATGATGCGCAGCTACTTAGCCTGGAGAAACACTTGGAGGAAATCGATCTTCGTCGGCAATTTATCCATGCCATGCGTGGTGAGTTTGCTTACGCCGCCAGTGAAGTTCAAATGCTAATCGATAATCCGAAGCATCTCGATGAACAACGCGCGAAGTTCAGCCTCTTGCTGGGCGCGACAGGAACACCGAGCCTAAAAGAGAGGGCCATCGAATACGCACGTAAGTCCATCCCACACGGCTGGTATGTGTATCAATACGCCGGTCTACTCAAAGCATACGATGAAATCCTGCTCCATCCCCAAGGCACCGCCAATCATCAACTCGATATCAGTCATTACCATGCATTTCAGAATAGAAAAAATCCGCTGAAAACGGAATGGTTTAACGACTTTATCACCCATTTACCTAACATGGGTATGCATGCCCGTCAGGTCGCCAAAGCTCTCCAAGGCCAAGCAAAGATCCACAACATGCGCGTGGCCATCGCCTTGGAACGCTACCACCTTGCGCAAGGTAATTATCCCAGTACCCTAGCGCCTCTTGCCCCCGATTTCTTGGCATCCGTTCCCACAGACGTGGTCAACGGGGAGCCGCTACAATACCGGGTCAAACAAGACGGCACTCCGCTCATATACTCGATAGGTGTCAACGGCTCAGACGATGGTGGCCGACCCAACCGAGACACTCAAGAGGCTGACTGGGCGTGGATGTATAGTCCGCCGAAAGGTTTCACCTACCAAGATTACCGAACTAACCTTTCTAACTAATTACTGATTACCTCTAACTTCTTCCAGCAATGCACAATCTCTTTCTACTCGACGGTATGGCCCTGGTTTACCGGGCACACTTCGCCTTCATGCGTAATCCTATTTTAACCAGCAAGGGTTTTAACACCTCCGCCGTTTACGGCTTTGCCAACACATTGTTAGACATCATGGATAACCATGGCGCCAGTCACATCGGCGTAGCCTTTGACACGCGCGAACCGACGTCTCGTCACGAGCTTTATCCACCTTACAAAGCCCAACGTGAAGCGATGCCAGAGGAGCTGGCAGCGGCAATTCCTTACGTGAAAAAGCTGTGCAAAGCCTTCGGAATTCCGGTACTGGAACTGGACGGTTATGAGGCGGACGACATCATCGGAACTCTCGCTCACCGTGCCGATCAAGACGGCGACATCCACACCTACATGGTCACTCCGGACAAAGACTTCGCCCAACTGGTGAGCGACGCTACCACGATGTGGAAACCCGGTCGACAGGGCAACAACCATGAATTGTTAGATGTCGCAGCAATCCAGAACCATTGGATGGTGGAATCACCTAAACAGGTCATCGACATTCTCGGCCTCTGGGGTGATGCCTCTGACAACATTCCCGGCGTGCCCGGCATCGGTGAAAAAACCGCGAAAAAACTGGTCGCCCAATTTGGCTCGGTGGAGAAATTGTTAGAATCCACTGATCAACTAAAGGGCAAGCAGAAGGAAAACCTTGAGAACTTCGCCGATCAAGCCCGACTATCCAAACAACTCGCCACTATCATTCTCGATGTCCCAATGGAAATCACGTGGGACGACCTAGAGATCAGCGCCCGCGATGACGAGGCCCTTCAAGCGCTGTTGACCGAGATGGAGTTCAACTCCATTGCTAAGAGACTTTATGGCGATAGCTTTGTGGCGGGTCGCGGTCATGAAGATACAGCGGCCGTAGCGACAGTGGCTGCGGATGAAAGCCCGGCTGCCAATCTTAAGACTATTGATGACGTTGAGCATAAGTATCACCTTATTGATGATGCGAAGGATCTGCATCGCCTTATTAAGAAACTCTCGCTCTCGAAGAGCATCTGCTTCGATCTCGAAACCACCTCTCTCGATCCCCGCACCTGTGACATCCTCGGTATCGCATTTTCCGTGGCTGCGCATGAAGGATACTTCGTCCATACCGGTCCTGGAAGCCATCTAAGCATCCAAATGGTGCTCGATAAACTCACCGTCATTTTTGGCTCGAAGATCGAAAAAATCGGCCACAATCTGAAATTTGACCTCTCCGTTCTGTTAGCGCACGACTATCCAGTAAGCGGACCGTTTTTCGACACCATGTTAGCCCACGCCATCGTGGCACCCGATCAACGGCACAGTATGGATTTTGTTTCCGAAGCTCTGTTAGGATACAGCCCCGTCAAACTCGCCGATCTGCCACAAAACTCAAAGGGCGCTGACGGCGACTTGTTCGGTCTGGACGATCAAGGAGATGGAGAAAAAGAGAAAACCGCAGCCAAGAAAAAGGGTAAAAAGAAAGATATCAAGATGAGCCTGATTCCAGTGGCTGATCTGGCCAATTACGCCGCCGAGGATGCTGATGTCACCTTCCAGATAGCCGAGATCATACGTCCACAGTTAGAAGAAAGCGGACAGCAATCAATCTACAAAGAAATCGAAGCCCCTCTCCTCCCGGTACTCACGGCGATGGAAAACGAGGGCATCTCACTGGACATCCGGGCGCTCAAGGAAATTGGCGACTCACTGGCGCGAAGAATCGAGACACTCTCCACCGGTATCACGGAAGCTGCCGGACGAGAGTTCAACCTCAACTCACCGAAGCAGCTGGGTGAGATCCTTTTTGGTGAAATGGAACTGGTCGAGAAACCGAAGAAGACCAAGACCGGCCAATTCAAAACAGATGAACAAACGCTTTCCTCGCTGGCTCCCAAGCACCAGATCGTCGCCGATATTCTTGATTACCGGGAAGCTACCAAACTGAAGTCCACATACGTCGACGCGCTACCGCTGCATGTTTCAAAGAAAACGGGTCGGGTGCACACTCACTATCAACAGCTCATGACCTCGACGGGTCGGCTGGCTTCTAACGATCCGAATTTACAGAATATTCCAGTCCGATCCAAAGCTGGACGAGAGATCCGCAAAGCCTTCGTGCCACGCGATAAAAATCACACCTTACTCGCCGCCGATTACTCGCAAGTGGAGCTCCGCGTGATGGCGGCACTCTCAGGCGACGAAGCCATGATCGAGGCCATCAAGGCCGATCTGGACATTCACACCGCCACCGCCGCCCGCGTCTACGGTGTCACTCTCGATGACGTCACAGCTGAGATGCGGCGCAATGCTAAGATGGTTAACTTCGGCATCATCTATGGCATCTCTGCCTTTGGTCTGTCTCAACGACTGGATATCCCACGAGGCGAGGCTTCTGAAATTATCGAAACCTACTTCAAGCAATACCCGGGTGTTAAAAACTACATGGAAACCACAGTAGAAAGCGCCAAGGAAAAGGGCTACGTGGAAACGATCAGCGGTCGGCGCTGCTACATTCGCAACATTGATTCGAAAAACGGAACCATCCGCAGTGGGGCCGAGCGCGCAGCGATCAACGCCCCTGTGCAGGGAACAGCAGCCGATATGATCAAACTGGCGATGATCAATGTCCGAAGCTTGTTAGATAAGGAAGAGGCAGACACAAAAATGCTTCTTCAGGTGCACGATGAACTTCTCTTCGATCTCCATCTGCAAGAGCAGGAATCCCTGGTTCCCAAGATCGTCAAGGTCATGGAAAGCGCGTTACCACTACCTTATGACATTCATTGCAAGGTGGAAACCGGCACTGGCGACAACTGGCTGGCTGCGCACTAAGCCGCAAAAATCCCCAATCACTTCCGCTCCACTTCGATCTCGCCAAGAATATGATCTTGGCGGATGCGGAACTGGTTCATCTTCATCAGTTCCAAAACAGCGAGGAAGGTCACGATGACCTCAGCCTTGGAGGTGGCTTGGGCGAAGAGAGATGAGAACTGCATGCTTCCACCCGGTTTTAGGGTATTGAGCAGTAGCTCGATTTTGTCGGCCACAGTATAGCGGTCATCGACAATGTCGCCTAGATCATTGGCCTCTTCAAAGCGCTTCAGCACATTTTGAAACGCCCTGATCAGGTCGAAAATATTGACATCCGGCAGGGGCTCGTCGGCCTCCTCCACCGGTGGAGCGGTTTTTTCCGGCACGTGAGCGAAGTAATCCTCCTGCTCGGTCTCTTTGCGCGACAAGAATCCGGCCGCGTCTTTGAATTTCTTGTACTCGATCAGCTGTCTGATCAGCTCCCAGCGCGGATCGTCCTCCTCAATGTCTTCCTCAGGCGGTTGCTCCGCTTTTGGTAGCAGGGTCCGGCTTTTGATATACATCAGGTTCGCCGCCATCACGATGAACTCGGATGCGAGGTCGATGTTGAGCAGCTTGAACGTGTTGATGTAATCGAGGTATTGCTTGGTAATACGCTCAATAGACACGGTATGGATGTCCACCTCATCCTTTTTGATGAGGTAGAGCAGCAAATCCAAGGGGCCCTCGAAAATATCGAGTCTGACTTTGTAATCGACGTCTTCCACGTTGAGCCAATCGATAGGTGATCCCCGCCCTGCGTGCGAGGAAAATATGCCCCTCAGAGCGTCAGGCGCTGGGAATCAAGTGCTTGAGTGGCAAGATTGCCAACTTCGCTTAACGGTGACCGCGGTAATGGCCGTGATGGTGACCACGGTAGTGACCGCGATAGTAGTTACGGTGGTAATGATTGCGGTTATTCTTACCGGCAGAATAAGCGATAGCTCCCACAGCAACGGCGGCTGCCGTGGCGGCAACAGGATCAACGCTCTGCACAGGGCGACCGTAGGAATCGTATGTCGTGGAACAGTTGGCAAACATCAGTGCTGCAACAACAGCTCCGGCGGCTAGCTTGATGGATGAGAATGAATTTGTCATACTTATAGGACAGCTTACACCCTCGATTTATTCACGCAAAATATTTTCTATCTCACATATTTTCACCTCGGCTGGGGTCACGTCATTGAGTCAGCGGGGAAATACCAGGTTCTTGGCGTCAAACCCCTTTTCTCCCCAAGGACTGTCTTTGCCACCATCGAAGAGTTTTTTGCCAGAGGGTAATATGGCATCGCCATTCTTATCGATCGGATAGGTGGTCACTGACCCGTCGATACGAAGCACAATAGCCCTTCCGTTGTATGGTCTGGGATCGAATTTAAGCCCCTTACCTATCATCGGCGCGCAGAGCAATGCACGGCCAAAACGGTCACTGGTCGATTGCCCCTTGATGTAGGCGAAGCCACACTCGCCTGCTTCTAGGGTTTTGGCTTTGGTGGTGAAATCGTTGTCCGGTTTTTTATCGGTGGTTGAACCTCCTTTAGCAAAAAATATTTCCTCAGACTGAACATAGCCACCGGCAAAAAACTGGCCGAGATAGTCATTGGAGTATTTGCCCTTGTATCCCTTCAGGTCCTTGTCTGAATCTGCTGTGGTGTCGCTGGGAAAGCTGCCGTAATCATCGTCAAATTCGACCATCAGCAAAAAGAGCTGTTTGGAGTTATTCATGGCCTGAATCATATCAGCCTTCCTGCGACGTTTTTGAAGCAGCTCCAGAAGATTGCTAGGCGGTTTATTGGGCTGCACTGCCGCTGGTTCTTTGTCTGCTTTGTCCGGCTGCTCCTCGGCGTGAAGACCACCAACCATTACAGCCGTCATCACCAATGCCGTCCATTTGCTCATCCTTGAGTTTTTCATGGTGCCGATGCTAACACCTCAAGCCTCGTGAGCAAGATTCGGTTTCTTTTTGCGGCCTCTGACCTTACTGACGATGTAGCAGATCAAGGCCAGAATGATCAAGCCTGCGGCTACGGTGGGTGGTGTGATCCATTCTTTTTTGAAGATCGCGGGGGTGAAATTGTAGGGATACTTGGCGTAGCAAAGATTCTTGTAGTCGAACCCCGCTTTACCCCAGACCGTTTTTTCTCCTCCTTCGAAGAGAGTTTTCCCTGTAGGTAATTTTGCGTGGCGGTCTTCGTTTAGCCTGAGAGTTTGCACTGAACCATCAATGCGCAACACCACACACTTCCCATGATATATGTCGCTGTTGAATTTATATCCGTCACCATACATCGGAGCTAACAATACCGGAGTGCCCGATTTTTCGCTGGTGCTCAATCCCTTGATATAGGCAAAACCACACTCCCCCTCACTGAGAGTTCGGTCTTTGGTATCGTACACATTATCCGGTTTTTTCCCGCTGCTTGAGCCTCCTTTGGCATAGAAAATCTCTTCAGACTGAACGTAACCGCCCGCTATGAATTGCCCCAGATAGTCATTGGAATATTTGCCTCTATAAGCAGCCAAAGCCGGAACTTTGTTAGCTGTCGCATCACTCGGGAATTCGCCAAAATCATCATCAAATTCCACCATTAGCAGGAAGATCTGTTTCGCATTGCTTGTGCTCGTGGTCATATCCGCCTTTTTGGGCGACTTCATCACCACAGGAGTAAAAACAAGCACCCCTCCTATCACCAATATACCAACCAGCACTACCTTCAGCCAGAAATCCACTGGTTCGCTGTGGGGTGCAGCTGTTTGTTGGTGAGGTTCCATTGCCCCATACTAACACAGCCTATCACTCCGCCAATTCCTTTTCCCTTGCCCGGGTCTTGAACTTCCGTGCCAGGTTGTGAATCGGTAACTCGATCCATCGGTAAAATAGCATTGCAGCCCCGATGGAAACCAGTGTGGCGAGCGTGATTCCCACCGGCTGGGTATTGATCCACTGCAGACTCTCTGGCAGCAACCTGAGATGAATCAGAACCGCCCCGCCGAACGCAAGATGTAGTAAATAGAGGGAGTATGAAATAGCCCCGAGCTTGACCAACCACTTGGCATTACTTGGAGGGCAGTAAAGAATGCACACGGCAGTCAGAACACCGAGATTAGCACTCGTTAGATTTCTAGTTTCCTGATGTGAGTAGGCCGCCATCAACAACAGGGGCCAGAACACCCAGTCGGAGATGCGTTTCTGCTGCTTGAGAAAAGCCAGGATACCAATGGAGAAAAACGCAGTCCACGAAAACACGGTTTCGCCGTAGCCAACAAAATAACTCGGCACAATCCACAGCATTAACGCCATCACCTGCACCCATGTTTTTCGGTGCACTAACAGTGGGTATGACAGCGCAATGACAAAGTAATACTGAGCCTCAATCGCTAGAGTCCAGAACACTGGCAGATACCATGTTTCTCCGACCAAATCACAGGTGAGCGTGAAATTCGCCAGAGCTCTCGTCCATGTTAGATCAGGCGAATCACCACCAAACCCCAGCAATGGACTGCCATAGGTGGACAGCACAACATTGCTCAATGCGACAATGGCAAAGACTGGATAGAGCCTGATAAACCTACGGACTAAGAAGTTGGGAGTATCTCGGTATTGAAACTTCGACCACGACATTGCCAGCGGAATGACAAAACCAGAGATCACAAAAAACACCTCCACCCCATAGTGCCCGTATTCTAACATCGCGGACAGGTTACCTCCGTTCCGGTAGTTGAAGTGAAACAGACACACCACGACGGCCGCCAGAGCTCGAAGCACGTCGAGGATGGCAAAGTGAGGTTTCGGCGCACTCATAGGACAATCGTTGTCAATGTCCGGGAATTAGCGTCCGATCACTTGCAAGGTGCCTTCGGTGACACCTAACTGCTCCATAACATCGAGATCCTGCCAGAGGTGGTTCCCGCTGGTTTCACCAGCCAGCAATTGCTGGTAGGCATGGATGGATTTCATCGCAGCGGCATGATCTTCATCCAGAAAATCCATGCGGAATTTCCTCAACCCGGTGCCGCGCATTTGTTGGTAAAAACGAGCACCTGTCTGGGCCCGACCGTTAAAGAGAGTGTTCCGGCAGCCAACATCGGCTTTCAATGTGTGAAGTTGCCCCACCCGGTCCTTGAGTTGCACGTGGTGTTTTTCACAGGGTTTGCCACAGTTTAGAATACTGGTGCCTCCATCGCTAAGGAAGGTGCAGAAGACGCAGTGCTCCATATGAAACATTGGCATGTGCTGGTGAAGTGTCAGCTCAAACCAATCGGTGGGAGCCGCTAACAGAAGCTCCAGAACTTGATTGATATTCAAATCATAGGAGACAGTGAGGCGGTCGAGATTGCCCTCTTCCTTGAGGATTTTCGCCGTCACCGGATTGGCACAGTTGAGGGAAAAGTCACCGGTTTTGTAGAGATCCGTGCGGTCTTTGAAGTGTGCGATGCCTCCGAGGTTGCGAATCAGAACTCCGTCTGGTTCGGCACGCTCGACCACTTTGAAAAATCCCGCTTCACCGGATTTCTGGATGCGGGGGGTGGCTAGATGAATACGGGCACCTTCCTTCTGGCGAACCAGAGCTACGGCGTCTTTGCCACGTCGGATATCTTCAAAATCGACATAGATGTTAGAAACTCCCGATTCCAGCGAGGCTTCTACCTGCTCCATGCTGCGGCATAACACTGAGAGTTCACGGTGATGTGATTCATCAGTCTGGCGTGTGGGCATCAGATCGGCGAGTTTGCCATCAGATGAAATTCGCTCAACCGGGGCTTTCACCACGGAATCCATGGTTTCCACCAATGCTCGGCGGAGACGATTTACGGCGGAAACAGGCATCATCACTTCGCCTTCGAGTTCATTGGTCACACTACCTAACTTCCACGCGGTGCCTCCGAGGCGACCGAGCTGTTTTTCGAGAAATTCAGTATCGAACGGGCGGGACTGTGCGACTTCTAACTTCTCACCCGAGCTGACGGTTTTCTTTCCTACCGTGAGAGACATCGGTTCTCCTGCTTTGCCTCGAACGGTGATGTCCAGAGTATCGCGTAGGGGTTCCAGTTTGGCGTTTTTCCAGCTGGCTTTGAGAAGATTATTGAGTTTGGGATCGTCGGTTTTCCAGATTTTCTGCCCGACTTCGATGCGGCTCCAATCGAGTCCGCTTTGTTCGTGATGGAACATCAGGCGATCGTCTTTGACCTGCCAGATACGTGAGCCTTGCTCCTTGTCTCGGTTTTCTCCGGCGTCAAAAACGATACCATCGCCGGCCTTCACAGGAATGCGGGTGGCGAGTTTCACCTCCACCCAGCCACGGCCACAGGCGGTGACTTCGCCAAGGTAGACACCACGTTTTTTTCCAAACTTGCCATGAGTCAGCCGTGGGTGGTTCGTGCCCTCCAGCCATCCGGACGAGAGACCTCGTGAAAAGGTCATTTCCATGGTGTATCGATCCTCATCCGTGACAGGGCTGGCCTGCGCAGCCACTGCGGCATCAATCGCCTTGCGGTAGACTCTGGTGATGGCTGAGACGTATTCTGGCGACTTGAGACGTCCTTCAATTTTGTATGAAACCACTCCCTGTCTAACGAGGTCCGGGATGAAATCCACCGCAGCCAGATCTTGAGGGCTGAGCAAATAGCGCACGTCCTCCATATCACGCTCTTCGCCATCGACGACTAGCGTATATGGCATACGGCACGCCTGCGCACACTCGCCACGGTTCGCGGAGCGCTGACCGAGACTTTCGCTAGTCAGACACTGGCCTGAATACGCAACGCAGAGAGCACCGTGCACAAAAACCTCCAGTGGCACACACTCGCGAGGGCTAAATTTTTCAATATGCTTCAGCGAAAGCTCCCTTGCCAGAACGGCACGATCAAGCTGATAGAGCTGATCGGCAAATGCCAACCCTTCAGGAGAAGTGATGGTCATCTGGGTAGACGCGTGGATTTCTATCGAAGGCGCGACATGGCGACAGAGGCGTGCCAAACCAAGGTCCTGCACAATGATCGCATCGACGTTGCATTTTTCCAACAGTCGCAACTGCTGTTCCGCAGCTTCCAACTCACCGGTGAAGATGAGGGTGTTCATGGTAACAAATCCTCTCACCCCGTGGGCGTGGAGGAAGTCCATCAGCTCGGGCAGATCGGCCTCGGTGAAATTGTCCGCGCGCAGGCGGGCGTTGAATTTCGGCAGTCCGAAAAAGATCGCGTCAGCACCGTTGGCCACTGCCGCACGGGCACAGTCCCAGTTTCCAGCAGGAGAAAGAAGCTCCGGCTCGCGTCCGGGGGCCGAGGTGATCGGCTCTGGGTTTGGTGTCGCCATGCGCCAAGCATCGCCCTATTTCACGAATTAGGAAAGTAGCAAGTTCTAATCAAATCGCCTTGCGCTATGGCAGAAATTAGCCTGCCATACACACGCATTCAAGTATGGCAGTGCAATCACTCATGAAAGACGGCCTTGGAGAAGCCGCGGTGGAAAGGATCATCGGCGGCTTAAAAGGCGCTGGGGCGGATTTTTCTGTCGATGCCTTTCGGAAGGATGCGCTGACCTCGCTCCACCGTCTGGAGCTGAAAGATCGGGTTCGACATTTGATTTTTGTGATGGGGCAGCACCTGCCGTCGTCATTCCCGAAAGCAGCCAAGATTCTCGGAAAGATCCGCGACCACTGGGACGAGGGTGACCCGAACGACAACCTTCGTTCATTCGCCGCCTGGCCGATCACTGACTACGTGGCTGAGTATGGCCTGAATCATCCCGACATCGCGCTCCCCTTACTGAGATATTTAACCCCGATGTACACGGCCGAGTTCGCCATACGTCCGTTTCTCGAATGCCATCCAGAGCTGACCTATCGGCAAATGGTCCTGTGGTGTCTTGATTCCAGCGAAGATGTGCGACGCCTCGCATCCGAGGGTATCAGGCCCCGATTGCCATGGGGCAGACAACTTCCCAGCTACATTGAAAACCCCGCGGATGTGATCGCCCTGTTGGAAAATTTGCGCGACGACCCCTCCGATTACGTGCGCAGATCCGTGGCGAACAATCTTAACGATATCTCCAAGGATCACCCCGAACTGGTGATTGAGACCTGTCAGCGGTGGCTGGCCGACGCCGTCGCTGAACGACAATGGATCGTAAGACACGCCACACGCACATTGGTGAAGTCCGGGCGGCCTGAGGTATTTCCCCTGCTTGGGTTCACCAACCGGCCAAAATTAATAGTCAGCCCTCCCGTGCTCTCGACTAGCCATTTGGTTCTGGGTGAGGCTCTTGGTATTTCGGTAGAAATCACCTCCACCTCGTCACAGAAGCAATACGTAGTCATCGATTTCGCGGTGCACTACATGAAAGCCAATGGCCAAACTTCATCCAAGGTCTTTAAATGGAAAAATCTGCGCATCAACCCCGGCCAGACAATCAAGCTGGAAAAGTCGCATCCCTTCAAGCCAATCACCACACGTCGCCATTACCCAGGCGAGCATAAGATCGAGGTGCTTATCAACGGCAAACACGCGTCGGAGAGCAGCTTCGCTTTGCACATTTCCTGAAGCGATCGTGTCATAAGGCAACTTACGCCCTTGCCACACATACATAACACATTGTATATGTAACCCTTATGAAACACACCTCCCTCTTCCTGCGCCGCCTGTCTCGTTTTTTCTTCGCCACGATCACATTGCTGACCGTTGTTTGCATCTGCTCTCCACTCGATCTTGAAGCCAAGGGCAAAAAGGGAAAAGGCAAGGGTAAGGGCAAAGCTAAAAAGGAAAAAACCGTCGACAAGAATCAAGATGTCATCAAAGCCATCAAGGCGGGCTCCATCACAGTCAATGGCAAGTCATACGTCATTGACGATGGTTGCTCCATCAAAGTCGACGGCGAAAAGGCTGAGGAAAAAGACCTGAGGGTGGGAATGAAAGTCAAGATGACAACAAGCGTTGCCGCATATGGGAAAAAAGGTGCGCCTAATACCTACAAAGTGACCCGTATTACGGCTCGCTCCAACTAGTGATTGGTCAAAGAGCCACAGGGCTGGTTGACCAAGGTTAACTGAGTTCACTCAATCTTAGGATTTCCAGGGGCACTCGAGTGCCATCTGCCCGTCCGTCTGGATCCTGCTACTTTCTGAAGTTAACGGTATGCATCAATGCTGCTGGTGTTCACTTCCCCCTTGTCAGAGTCGTTTATCCGAGCTACGGAGCACCTATGAATTGCCATGGCCCGAAGATGAAGATGGACCCCGCGCTGCACACCGAGCGCAAGCCTGACTGGATCAAAGTCCGTCTTCCCAATGACCCTAAATTCTGGTCGACCAAGTCGATGATCACCGACTTGAACTTGGTGACTGTCTGCGAAGAGGCTCAGTGCCCAAATCGCTGGGAGTGCTGGGGCCAAGGCACCGCCACCTTCATGATCGCCGGTGAGAAGTGCACCCGCGCTTGTGGTTTCTGCGCTGTTAAAACCGCCCGCCCAGACGCCCTCGAAGCCGACGAACCACAACGTGTGGCCGAGGCCACCAAACGTCTCGATCTCAAACACGTGGTCATTACTGCCGTAGCCCGTGACGATCTACGCGATGGTGGTGGCGAGCATTTCAAAAACGTCATCAACGCCGTGCGCGAAGTCAACCCCGGCATCATCATCGAGGTGCTGACTCCCGACTTCAACGACAAGGACTTCGCTCTGGAGCTATGCATGAGCGCCCGTCCACACATCTTTAACCATAACTTGGAGACCGTCGAGCGCCTGACTCCGATCGTACGTAGTCGCGCCAAGTATCAACGTTCCCTCACTGTGCTGCAAAAGGCCAAGGCGATAGCCGGAGGCAAGGTGGTCACCAAGAGCGGCTTGATGCTAGGTCTCGGTGAAAAAGAGGAGGAGCTCTTCAAAGCCATGGACGACCTGCTAGCCCATGACGTCACTGTGCTCACTCTCGGCCAGTATCTGCGTCCTACTCCACGTCACTTGCCGGTGGTGGAGTACATTAAGCCAGAGAAATTTGATGAATATAAGCAGGTGGCTCTCGACAAAGGTTTCCGCCACGTCGCCTCCGGCCCACTTGTTAGGAGTTCATACCACGCCGCCGATTTCCGTCCCGAGCTGGACTTGATTGAGGATATTGAAAAGGAAGCCGCCTCGCAGGCATAACCGATTAGCGGGATGAAACGTAGCAAAGCCATTGGACTCCTCCTAGTCCTTGGCATATTGCCTACAATATACGCGAGCAGCTACATCGTAGTTCGCCAGTTTTACTCCGCTCACTCGGCGTCTGGATGATCGGGTGGCTCGCGCCTTCTGGGAGTTCCCCAGAGCATGACCACACGCACCCTAACACCGGACGAGGTAGAATCGGCCATGACTCGTGCACGTCTTCTGGATACGGTTTATTACCCATGTGCCAGAATTGATCGACTGTTGGTAGATCGGCGTTTGATCCGCCCCTAGGCAACTGCCCTCTGCTGACTCAATCTCGCTGCTATTTCATATAAAAAAGGCGCGTGCCCATGGTGGACACACGCCTTGAAATTGTGTGGGAACGTTCCGGATTAACGTCCGCGGCCACCACGGCCACGATCGCCACCACGATCTCCTCTGCCACCACCTTCGGCGTATCTCATGACGCGCTCACGGGCTTCATCACTGAGGGCCGGGGTGCTTTGAATGTATTTGGTGGCTGCTTCCTTATCGGTGCGGGCCCATACGACTGCGGTCATACCCACAGTGCGCGCGCGATCGCCATCATCGGTGATGGATTCTGCGAGCTTAAGATTCTGCTGCACGTCACCACCCATGTTAGAGCGGACATAGGATGTGACTGCTTCATCGCGAACTTCGCCAGCTGGCTGCTCATTGACGAATGCATAGGCGGCTTCGGCGTCTTGGCCAACCCATGAGGAGACCACACGACCGATTCCCTCTTCCTGGGCTTCAGTGTTACCACTTTCCATCAGCCACTTGGCGGCACCGACCGGGTCGGTATTCCCCCATTCGCGGGCAATGCTGGCCATCGCATCATTGCGAGCCTCCCCTTCAGGAAGTGAGGTTACATTCGCTGCTGCGGCTTTTGGGTCACTATCAGCCAAGCCGCGAATTGCGCGTGCCGTAGCATCTGCCTGTTGGTCAGCTGGGAGAGTGGCGATCCATGCCTTGGCCTCGTTCCAGTTTTTCTTACCCCACTCGCGGGCGATGGAATCCTGAGCATCTTTCTTCGCATCAGCATCGGTGATGGAAGACAGCATGGCGGCTGCTTCAGAAGGATCATCCTTGGCAGCTTCTGAGACGATACTGCGGATGGCGTCGCGTTGGTCGCGACCATTGAGAGACTCAGCCCAAGCCATGGCTCCGGCGCTGTCTTGGCGTGCCCACTCGGCAGCGATTACACCTGCGGTGGATGCACCACCACGGCCTCCACGGCCGCCCATCATTCCGGACATGCGGAAATCGTTTGGATTATCAGTGTAATATTTGGCAGCATCCTGAGGAAACTTGGATGCCCAGCTTTGCATGACGGTGCCACTCACGAACATACCTGCCATACCCATGGTCTTGGTGTAGGCCATGGCTGCGGTAGGATCTTCCTCACCCCAGCGGGCAAAGAGAAGATATCCAGCCATGACACGTTCGCTCCATGGAAGGTCTTCGAGTTTTTTCGCCTCATCCTCAAACTGGGACGGGTCCAAACCGGCGTAGAAATCGAGTAACGACTGCATGCGGTTGCTTGTGCCAGGCAGCGCGAGCGCTTCCTTGACACTTTTCACGCGAGAACCGCGGTTAGCAGTAGCTCCGGATGATGTTGATGCCGTGCCTCCGCGACGGGCGGAACGGGCGTCAGCGGCTACATCTTTATCCGACTCCGGCTCGGGAGCGGTGTTTTTACCGGCCAGGAATCCTGCGGCACCTCCTATGACTAGGGCCGCGACGGGCCCGAGAACTGTGGCTTTCATGTTATCGTGTAATGTTGGTTTAAGCTTAGATTGTATTTTACAACGGCTATAACCCAGTGAGCGTTGCAAAGTTGCGAATTTGTGAAGATTTTCATGATCAATCTCTACTCGCTTTGCCTTTCTCAGACGTCGGCTCTGTGTTTATGCTCTCCGGCGATGATCCAACACTCCGTCTCCCGCTGGTGCTTCGGCTCCACATCTCTCGAGCAATTATGCACAAAATGCCAGGAAATCGGCATCACTGGAATCGACCTACTGAAGCTGGAGGAAATACCTGTGGTAAAGAGCCTAGGACTACAATGCTCGATCACCGCAGCCCACCCCGATGAAAATGGAGTCGGTGAAATTGAGCAAGGGTTCAACGACCTCTCACTCCACCCAGCCCTCCATAAAATCTATGAAAATCTCATTCCCGAGGCTGCAGCTCTGGGAGTTGCTCAGGTGATTTGTTTTTCGGGAAACCGAAACGGACTAAGCGATGAAGCTGGACTGGAAAACTGCGCTATCGGCCTTGCCCCCATGGTTTCGCTCGCTGAAAAACACGGGGTTACCTTGGTGATGGAACTGCTCAACTCCAAGGTCGACCATCCGGACTATCAGTGTGACCACACAGCATGGGGCGCGGCACTTTGTGAGAAAATCGGATCGCCTCACTTTAAACTGCTCTATGACATCTACCACATGCAGATCATGGAAGGTGACGTGATCAGAACGATCCGAGAATATCATCAACACATCAGTCACTACCACACAGCGGGTGTTCCGGGCCGGAATGAATTTGATGCCTCGCAGGAGCTGAATTACCCAGCCATCGCCAGTGCCATTGCTGCGACTGGCTTCAACGGTTTCATCGGTCAAGAATACGTCCCCAGCACTGAAGACCCGTTCGCTTTTCTAGCAGAAGCAGTGGATCTTTGCACCGCTTAGGCCATCAAACCGCCACCGACAGCGGCGACGATCACAATTGCCCAGACAGGCAACCATTTGAAGTAAACAGCTAAGGCTAGAATCAGGATCGCGGCGGCATCCATGAGCCCAGCCACACTACCGCTGGTCAACATACCTAACAAAGCAGCTCCTAGCACACCGACCACAGCGGCATTCGAGCCGCGCACACCCGCGCGCGCCCATGGGAAATGTTTAAGCCGGTTCCACACCGGCAATGCCCCAGCCAGCAGAACCATACCCGGCAGGAAAATGGCCACGATGCCAACGGCTCCCCCCGCCCAAGCATTTCCTAACAATTCCATCGAGGCACCCAAGAAACCGCCAAAGGTAAACATCGGACCCGGAACAGCCTGAGCAGCACCATAACCAGCGAGGAAGGCATCCCCTGAAACCAAACCCGTGTCCACCGTAGAGGTTTCCAGAAGAGGTAGCACAACGTGCCCCCCTCCAAACACAAGAGCACCAGCATGCAGCAGTCCTCCGGCTCCAGCCGCATCCTCACTTTCCGGAAAAAAAGCAGGGATCGCCATTAGTAATGCCAAACACAGCACTGCCGGAGCTACACTCGCCCACCATGGCCGTTTCCCAGCGATTTGTTTGGGCTGACTCATCCCTTCCTCTTCTCGGGCGATCTGTTTACCGAACATCAAAATTCCAGCCACACCCCCTAACAAAATGACAACCGGTTGAATCCAAGCCTGAGGTATGATGACCAGCGCCACCAATGCGATAGTCGCTAACAGCATCTCCGGCAGCCTTGGGCAAAGTTTTTGTCTCATCCCCAGCAAAGCCACCGCCACGACCGCCACTGCGACTAACTTCAACCCGTGCAGCCAACCGGTGCCAAACCAACTCTGAATACTCCCCATGCCTATGGCAAAAAGGATCATCAATAGAGCCGAGGGCAGAGTAAAGCCAAGCCACGCGCCAAGCGCCCCACCCCAGCCACCGCGTTCGTAACCAATCGCAGCTCCAAGCTGACTGCTGCCCGGCCCAGGCAAAAATTGAGTGAGCGAAAGCAACTCAGCATATCGTTCTTCGGTCAACCACTTGAGCTGCACCACATAGGTATCACGAAAATACCCCAGGTGCGCCACTGGTCCGCCGAAAGAAACCAATCCCAATTTCAGAGAAATCATCAGGCACTCAAGAAATCCGCGATGCATGGGGGTGTTTTATGAGTCATCGCATAATTTCCAATCCTCAATTTCTTGTCATTGTAACAAAATCGGCATACCAGACACTCATGTTCAGTTCAGCCATCGGACGACTTCGGATTATCAGCATCATTGAGGGACTTTCGTTTCTTTACCTGCTTTACCATTCCATTTACAGCAAACGCATTCTCGGAATCGAAGACGCTATCCGCGTGCCCGGAATGATTCACGGCGTGCTGTTCTGCCTGTTCTGCATCGCACTGCTAGACGCCACTTTGGCTCATAAATGGAAGCTGAAAATACCTTCCCTGATCTTCCTCGCATCGCTTATCCCCTTCGCCCCGATTTGGGTCGAACTCTGGTTGAAAAAACAATCAGAGAAGGATCAATCGCTTGATGCGTCTAACTGAATTTCCTTCAGGCGGAACTTCTTGTGATAGTAACCCCCGTTGTGAATTTTGCAGCAGGGGTAGCAGCCAGCGTATCGTTTCATTTTTCTAACACGATCAAATCCCTCGCCACACTCAGGGCAGGTATAACGCCATTTTTTGCGCATCGTTCTCCCTGGTAAAGGCAATGAGTGAGTGGCGCTTTCTCCGGGGATACCGAGATCGGCACAGGCCAGCCGCCATTCCTTGCCATGCGCAGCGATTCTGCGCCGGCCAGCTCTAGCATACGCCACCAGATGAGCCAGCTCGTGCAATAATGTCCGCTCCACTTCATGCGGTGCGATTTCCCGGAGCTTGGGATTCATCTCGATAATCGCATCCGGCCAGAAGGCACGACCTGCGGTCGTCCGCATGCGGTCATTCCAAACCACCGACACCTTGTCAGCCAACGTCTTCAACCCCAGACCCTCTAACGTCTTCACACAACGTTTCGTGTAAACCGCATCGATTCGAATATCACCGGAGTCTGGCTGATTCTCACGTCCAGAGGCACCACGAAGTCTCCGCGGTTTATTTTTTCTAGGGAAGAGAAATTCCAGCTGGATCACAGTCGTGATATATAGGACATCTCAACCGATCAGGCCACCAGAAAAATAGGCAGAGGCACTAACAATGCCACATCGGCAAGCACCCGCTGAGCATTCATTGAAAACCGTTCACGGAAATGATTGATCAGCTGGAGAGCGGCCGCGGCCACCATGACTGAGTAGAAAAACGGCTTGGAATACTCGTCCGCGTGCATGGCCGCAAAAAGCAGACTTCCCCCAGCCAAGATAATCAGCCCGAGGGTCAGGGTGGCCTCATGCGATTGAGCTGTTTCTTCCGTCTCAGCGGAGTCTGCGCGCTCCCATAAATCGATGGCGGTGATATTCATCATGCAGAGGGCGCCAAACACCCACACCTCACGACAGTGGTAGAAAATGACCACAAGGGTTCGGAGGACCATCAGGCCGAAATTCCACAAGGCGTCTTTCAGACCGGTATTGTTCAAGGCGTAAAGAACGTCCTTCAAATCCGTCACCAACAACGAGGCATTCGCCGCGTTTACCGGAATGCCCACGCCCATGGCGAAGATCATTCCGGCCAGAAAATTTTTCACATACGGCACCTCCCGGCTGCGGAACCAAGCTAGGAAAAAATAAACTCCGCAGAGCACCATCAGCACCACGCCGGCAGAAAAGACGGACCGTGGCAGAACGTAAAGCGCCTGATACATGCTCACCCCGCCAGCCACCAAACTCGCCACCAACAAGGGCCAACGCCAGCGCCAGTGGAAACGATGCCGTGGCGAGTGATCTCTAACTTCCGGGTGGGTCCAGTTATCGATCAGGCGATCCAATACATAAACACACCAGATGGCTGTGGGCAGCACCCACCATGAAGCGCTGGGGATATATTCCACACGCAATGCCCGCGCCAGCATCCACATCCACGCCAATGCAACCAGCGGAGCATCAATGCTCAGGAGGTTAGGGATCAGCCAGAATGGAGGACGACTTTTCTCCATGGAGTAACATCGCACATATCATGTGCCCGGGGAACAGTCGGCGCCCAAGACATCAGGACAAAGCACGGTTAGTGACTTTGTCCTTCGTGCTCATCGTTGCCGGCTGTGCCATGGTCATGACTGCCGTGAGCCTTTTCCTTATTTGGATAAAGGTTTTTGGTTCCGTCCTTCTTACCTTCGCTGTCTTCCCACGAGTGACGCTCGCAGGAAATGAAGGCAAACATACCGGCGACTGCAAGAGTGCTGAAAATGATTTGTTTCATGTCAGGCATTTGCATAACCCATACCAAGGGGAAAGCAAGGCGTCATTACGGCGTAATTTAATGGCCAGAAACCTTGCAACAACTGAACCCTTGGCACACATTGGCACCAGAAAATCTTTCCATCATCCCATACCAACCTACCACCATCATGCCAGCTCCTATTCTCGCCGCCAATCTCGTCGGCCCCATCATCCTCGTTGTGGCCCTGATCCTCGGCCTCGCCGTCTTTCTCGTCCTCCTGAAATTCTTCAAAACGTGGCTGCGCGCGAAACTCTCTCAGGCCCCTGTCAGCATGGGTAGCCTGATCGGTATGTGGCTCCGTAAAGTTCCATTCGGTATGATCGTCGACAGCCGGATCACCTCCGTCAAAGCTGGCCTTGAGTTCAGCACTGAGATGTTGGAGGCCCACTACCTGTCAGGTGGTGATGTTGCCCATGTGGTTCTCGCCATGATTGCTGCCGATAAAGCGGGAATCACGCTGTCATTCAACCGTGCCTGCGCAATCGACCTCGCTACCAAAGACACCGGCAAGACCGTGCTCGAAGCCGTCCGCACCTCAATTAACCCGAAGGTCATCGATGTTCCCGCAGCGAGCAGCGGCACCAACAAAATCACCGCGGTCGCCAAGGACGGCATCGCAGTCAACGCCCGCGCCAGAGTCACCGTGCGCACCAACCTCGATCGATTTGTAGGTGGTGCTACCGAGGAAACCATCATCGCCCGTGTCGGTGAAGGCATCGTGACCTCCGTCGGTTCTGCTGCATCCTACAAACACGTTCTCGAGAATCCGGATAACATTTCCAAACTCGTGCTCATGAAGGGGGTTGATGCATCCACTGCCTTTGAGATTCTCTCCATCGATATCGCCGATGTGGATGTCGCCGATAACATCGGAGCTCGTCTTCAGGCCGAGCAAGCAGAGGCTGACAAACAAGTTGCCCAAGCCAAAGCCGAGATGCGCCGCGCCGCCGCCGTCGCCGTCGAACAGGAAATGTCCGCCAAAACCCAGGAAATGCGCGCCAAGGTGGTCGAAGCCGAAGCCGAGATCCCAATGGCCATCGCCGAAGCATTCCGCGCCGGCAACCTCGGCATCATGGATTACGTCAAATATCAAAACGTCAAAGCCGACACCAAGATGCGCGACTCGATCGCCGGTGACGGAGAAGACGGAGAGTAATCTCAGTAGTTGGTAATAAGTAAGCAGCAGTCAGTAGAAACACCTCATGGAAATTAGCGGTCAAATCGTTGTCCTGATCCTCTTCGTAGTGATCAGCGGCATTCAATGGCTGATTAAAAGAATCCAAGAACGAAACTCACCTCCAGATACTTCCGAGTCTCTGGAAGACATCTACGATGATTACCGCGAGGAAATCCGTCGTCATCAAACTCAGACTCAAGCTCCTCCCCCTACACCTCAGGCGAGCCAGCCGCCACCAATCCCCAGCGCGTCGCCTCAACACCAGGTGGAAGCCCCTGCTGCTTACCAGCGCGCGATCCAGCAAGCTCGTCAGCAAAAACCAACGCTCACACCCGCTCAAAAAGAAGCGGCGGAACGTTTTCAACAGCTAGGAAAACGCAAGCGCCGCCGGAAAAGCGCCGTGGGCCAGATTTCTGCCCGCGCTTTGCTCTCCTCACCTCAGTCAGCCCGTCAGGCGGTGATTTTGCATGAGGTTTTCGGGCCTCCAAAGTCGATGCGGAAATACTAACGACTGGTTCTCTGTGAGGCGAATCAGCCAACGGTCTCAGATGCCTAACCGTCGGCCTATCATGGGCGTTTAAGAACCTACGCGAAAGATTGGCCACCATGACAGTCTTCGCCTGTCTCCAGCAAGGATTGCGGCTACTCTCTACTCGACAGTTTCATGTTCCGCCTCCATGATACGTTCCATGTTACGCCTCATGGATCGCTATATCGGCAAGCAGATCATTACTGCGACGATTTTTGGCGTCGTGATGCTATGCATTTTGCTGGTGTTAGGCAATCTCTTCAAAGAACTCCGCCCCTTGATGGTGGAGAGTAACGCCTCCTTGTTAACCATCGGCAGCTTCATTCTGAGCGTCATCCCCTTCTCCCTGATCTACACGATTCCTTGGGGCTTTCTGGTAGCAGTCCTACTCGTATTCGGCAGACTTTCCGCTGAAAATGAATTGGTCAGTATGCGCATGGCGGGTGTGGGACTTATGCGGATTTCCATGCCTGTGTTTATTATCGGAACCCTGCTTTCCGTGCTCTGCCTGTGGCTCAATATCAGCATGGCCCCAAAGGCGAAGGACACCATCAAGTTTGTGCTCTACGAGGCGGTCAAAGAGAATCCGAATGCACTGTTAGACCCAGGTGTGGTTCAAACAAAATTCAAGAATCAGAAAATCTTCGTAGAAAGCCGTGAGGGTAATCTGCTGCAGGGCCTGCACATGTATGAGCTTAACGGTCAGAACGACACAGGATTTCCTTCCAGAAGCATCTACGCTCGCGAGGCTAAGCTCAAAATCATCCAGAAAAACAAACAACTGCGCCTGCACCTCACAGATGCCTATATCGAAACACGAAACGTCGAGGGCGAACGCGAGTTGATCTTCGTCGGTGAGCAAGAGCCACTCCTGTTCGACTTCTCGGCCGAGCGAAAAAAATCGCGCAAACCCAGCACCATGACCAACCAGCAAATCCGCAAAATGCTGGTCAATGAACCCGAACTTGAGGATGAGAAAAAGTTCCGTTTGGCGAACGAAATCCATCGCCGATATGCTTTCTCAATGGCTTGTTTGGCTCTGTCGCTTGTGGGTGTTCCGTTAGGGATCAATGCACGCAGACGCGAAACCTCGACCGGCCTGGCCATCAGCATTGTTGTGGCCCTGGGATACTTTCTCCTCTTTGCCGTAGCCGAGCAGTTTCAAGATAAAAGTGGCAATACCGCCCTTCTGCTCTACTGGCTTCCCAACTTCACCTGCCTGATTTTGGGCATCGTGTTATTCTTCAAAGCCCGCCGGAAATAAGCCCCATGATGCGCCAACTCAAAGCCGCCACCCGCAACACCCTGAAGGGGGCAGTTCGGATTCTGAGCGGTAATGGCCTTGACCTGCTTCCCATCCGCGGTCCGCTCAAGCGCTACAATAAAAATAAGTTCAGCTATGACTCCAAGGCGGCCATCAACACCGCTCTGTTAGCTTTACCCCAGGGGATGGCATATGCAGCCATCGCGGACCTGCCCATTTATTACGGCATCGTCTGCTCGGCAGTTTGCTCGATCATCGCACCGTTTTTCGCAAGCTCCCGCTTCACCATTCTCGGGCCGACCAACTCGACTGCATTCATGGTGTTCAGTTTCTTTGCGGCCGCATCGGGAACTCTCACGAAGGCTCCGGTAGAATACATGCCTCTACTGGTGATGATGGTCGGTATCCTTTCCGTCGCCGGAGCCGTTTTCAAGGTGGCCGATCTTCTCCAGTACGTCAGTCGGAGTGTGTTAGTGGGTTACATCACCGGTGCCGCTTTGCTGATTTTAACCAATCAGTTGAAACACGTGCTGGGTATCGCCGGCCCGATGAATGTTGGCGAACATGCCAGCACCTTCTTTGGGATCGCGGAGAAAATTCTATCACTTTGGAGCAGTTACCAATGGCAGCCGATGCTACTGGGTGGAGCAACACTTGCGCTCTATCTTTTCCTTCAGAAAAAAATGGCTAACCTGCCGAACTTTGCCATTTGCCTGGGAGCATCGGCTCTGGCTGGCTGGGTGCTTAAACACCATGTGGCAGGGTTTGAAAACATCAGCACATTCGCACCGTTACATCTCGCACACTTGGCTCCCGGCCTGCCGGACTTCAATATGGAAGACCTTTCCACACTGATCGGAGTCGCCTTTGCCATCGCATTTCTCGCCTCCTTGGAAAACTCAGTTATGGCCAAGTCACTGGCAAGTCGCTCCGGTGACCGAACCGATGTGAACCAAGACATGTTTTCGGTCGGCATCTCTAACATCGCCACCTCATTCATCGCAGCCATGCCGTCATCCGGCTCTCTGACTCGCTCAGCTTTGAACTATGAATCGCATGCCAGAACACGCTTCGCATCGATCTTCTGCGGCCTGCTCTGCATCTTGGGCTTTTACGTGATGACGAAGCTACCGGTGGTGGAGAACATTCCCAAGACATCACTCGCTGCATTGGTCATCGGCATCGCCATTTCCTTGTTCAAATGGAAAAACATCCGGATCTGTCTGCGCTCAACACCCGATGATGCGCTGGTGATTGTCACCACCTTTGCAGCCACTTTGTTAACCCGACTCGACTATGCGATCTTCATCGGCGTCGGCCTCTCCATTACTCTGTTTCTTCGCAAGGCCTCTAAACCCCATCTGGTGGAATATGAGATCAATGATGAAGGTGGCTTACAGGAGTTGGGAGAGAAAAACAAACGCGCCATTCCCTCCATTTCCATTGTGCACGTCGAAGGCGACCTCTTCTTCGGCGCAGCTGATCTTTTCCTAACCCAGATCCAGCGCACGATCGCAGACGACAATTTAAAATGCATCATTCTGCGATTGAAAAACGCCCGTCACCTGGATGCTACCAGCGTCTTGGCTCTCGACGAACTGATCAAGGATACACGCAAAAAAGGTGTTCACGTCCTCGTCTCAGGAGCCACCCGTGAAGTCTATGAGGTTCTGAAAAAGTCGGGTGTGTTAAACACCCTGCAAGAAGGCTGTGTCAGGGAAGAGGGGCAAACAAATCTGTTCATGTATTTTAGGGGCAACCCTAACATATCCACCAGAGACGCCCTGATCCGCGCACAAGAATTGATCGGAACCAAGGAGGCCGACATCAAAATCTTCTTTGATCCGAATAAAGACAAGTAGGACAAGTTTGCAACTTGTCGGCTACCCAAGGAATGATCTAACCTTGCACGATGGAACGGCTTAGTTTGCCGACAAGTTGCAAACTTGTCCTACTTACCAATGCAGAAGCTGCTGAAGATTTCACCAAGCAGCTCTTCCGTATCAATCCGGCCTGCAATTTCCCCGATCGCCGCCATCGCATCACGTAGATCGACGGAGATAAATTCAGCGCCCGCTCCTACAGCGAGAGTCTCTTTGGCTGCGTCCAGTGCGGACTTTGCTCGGTTAAGACAGGCCTGATGTCTGGCATTGATTGCAACAGCGTGACCACCCCACTCGGCGGATCCCATTGAAAGTTCTTCTGCAATTTTCGAGACCAAGCTATCGAGTCCTTCTCCACTCGTGCAGGAAACCATGACTCCAGAAGCCTCCTTCCAATCGGAGTGAATGTTCAGATCCGATTTATTCACCACCAGAATATGATGACGTCCGCCAATTTCCTCATCGGTAAGGTGGTTGATACGAGCACAGCTGCCATCGACCACTTCCAAAATCAAATCTGCGTTCTCTACCTGCTCCCGAGTTCGCGAGACGCCCTGCTGTTCAATGGCATCTTCGGTCTCACGCATTCCTGCCGTGTCAATAAGCCGAACCGGGATCCCTTGAAGATTGAGCACCTCTTCAACCGTATCGCGCGTGGTTCCTTCCACGTCACTTACGATGGCTCGATCATAACCTAACAGTCGATTCAACAAACTGGATTTACCAGCGTTGGGCGAACCGAAAATCACGGTGCGAACGCCTTCGCGTAGGATCCGCCCTTGCTCGGCTGTCTGCAATAGCTTCGTGATGTCTTCGCTAACTGTAGCAATTCGTTTTGAGAGAGCTGCACCAGTGTCGGTGTCGATATCCTCTTCGGGAAAATCGATGTATGCCTCAACGTGTGCAGCGATGCCAAGGATTTCCTGACGAATCAGTTCGGCATTATCACCGAGTCGGCCCTGCAACTGTTCGTGCGCAGCTCGCATCGCCAAGTCCGTTTGGGCCGAGATCAAATCCATCACCGCTTCCGCCTGAGTGAGGTCCATTTTGCCATTGAGAAAAGCCCGTTTACTAAACTCACCAGCTTCAGCAGGAGCGATGCCCACCTCGAAGAGTCGCTGTAAAACACGGCGCATCACCAGCACGCCACCATGACACGCCAGTTCAGCAGTATCCTCGCCAGTATAACTCTTGGGACCGTGAAAGCAGGTGATCAGTATCTCATCGATGACATCGCCATTGGCATCTGTCAGCTTGGTGAGAATCGCTTTGCGCTCAGGAAACTCGGCAGGCGGTTTCGATGTAGATAGACACTTGCTGACCTTGATAAAAGTCTCAGGTCCGCTGATTCGGATCAGCCCGACCGCACCCATTCCTGGAGCCGTGGCAATGGCTGCAATTGTTTGCTCCATGATAAAAATGATGTGTGGTTGTCAGTGCAGAGCCCCTCAAGGGAGACGATTCTAACTACTGCGCTTCGGGAGATGGCTCAGCTACGGCTGTTTTGCTTTCCGGCTCCTCAGGCACGTCGGTATTTCCAATTTCTCCGCCAACGCCAAGAAACTCCCAGCACAGAACTCGTTTCAGCTCTAACACAGATGGTGAAGTTTCGGACCAAGCGAGTTCAACCGTTGCGGTGCGAGGAAATGCATCGCGATCCATTCCGCGCCAGTTCAGGACCGATAGGATTTTCCCGACTTCGGAGTCGACGTCGACAGGTAGATTCACGAAATCCTGAGGGTATGCGTAGTCGGCCAGTTTGTATGCCCTTTTACTCGGATCATCGCGCAGCTTGTGACTCAATACTTCATTAATCACCACGCGAAATATCTGCGAATGACCAGGCTGAGGAAACTCGGTAAATGTATGGAAGGTTCGGAATTTCCCTTGGATGAAAACCGATGAGTCCAGCTTCAGCCCGTCCTTGGTTTTCTTGAAAAACGCATTGATGCTCATGGGCTGCACCAGGCTGTCTTCATCGATCCTGTGTGCCATTTCGATCAGCGATGGCGGCGTTTGTCCCATCACCGTTTCGATGTTTCCGATGGGGGCAAAGTATTCCCTCATATCGATCTGCGCCGGGCGACGGTATTGCATCAGGAAAATTCCACGCTGTCTGTCCTTCAGATTATTGTCTCCGTAACTGAATGCGGAAAGAGGCGTTTCAGCAGTGGCTTTGGAATTGGCAAAATTAGCCTGCAGCTCTTCAAGAACCCCTTCGTTAGGGATGACATACTGCATCTGCTCGAGTGGTCCCTCAGCAGTGAGGTATCCTTCCAGAACTTTCGCTGCTTCAGCCTGCCACCCGCGCTCCAGCCAATCGGCTTCGGACATTTCCTTAACGGGGGTGTCATTTCCACCTGCGACAGCATTGCCAGCTTGGTCTTTTTTCCATTTTCCGGCTAACCAGATCGTTGCCATGCCTGCGACCAAGAGGATAGCCACCGCCGCGATGACCGCCGCAATACTGCTTTTTTTGCCACTCTTCGTGGCTTTCGGATCAGTAGCGGAAGATACATCTGAAGTTCCACCCAATGGCTCCATCTTCACTGCAGGAGCCTTCTTAGTAGAAGCTGCGGATTCTGCCGCCTCACTGGCACTTAGGCGTATCGGTTTCTCTTCGCTAGGCGCTGGCGGAAGGGAAAGCTCGGCAACGGCTGCGGCGAGCTTCTTGGTTTCAGGCCCTGGCATCGGCTTCACCTTCTGCTCAGGTGATTTTACAGCCTCCCCACAGTGGGGGCAGGGAGCAACCGTGGGAGGTAAACCGACAGGGATATAGATCACTTTCCTGCAGTGCTGGCAGGGAAAGCTGGCTTGGGATGGCTTTGATCCTTCGGTCATATTCAAGATAGGTTGATAGCCCGTGCATCATAAAGGAAGTCTCCCCAGTGTCAACCGCCCATCCCTCAACTGTTAGATGGGAACTTAGAGAGTCGGGAGCACCTCATCGAGCACTTCAAGACAGCGCTCGTTCTCCTGCTGGGTGCCTATTGAAATCCGCACCCACTCAGGAAGCTTGTAGCCGCTCATGGCACGTACGATCACACCTTTTTTAAGCATCGCTTTGAACAGTTCATCGCCCTTGCCTACTTTCACCAGAATGAAATTGGCCACGCTGGGCACGTATTCCAGCCCGCGCTCGTCGAATGCTTTTTCGTAGAATCGCAGACCGGCATTGTTTGTATCCAGTGTGTTCTGGACGTGCTCCTGATCTGTCATGGCAGCGAGCGCGGCGGCCTGGGCCATCGAGTTGGTGTTGAACGGCTGACGTGCCTTCTGAAGGATCGACGCAACTTGCGGTGCGGCAAGCCCGTAGCCGATACGCAGTCCAGCCAGTCCGTAAGCTTTGGAAAAGGTGCGCAGCACGCAGACGTTGCGGCCTTCCTTGACATACTTGAGTGTGTCCGGTGCGTCTTCGAGAAATTCGTAGTAGGCTTCGTCGAAGACCGCCACCACGTGATCCGGCAGCTTGTCCATGAAACGGTCGAGTGCCTCCTGTCCGACAAGAGTGCCGGTCGGATTGTTAGGATTGGCGATGAACACTAGTCGTGTGTTCTCGGTGATGGCGTCCGCCATGCCATCGACATCGTGGATGAAGTCGGGATCGGTAACCTCGACATACTTGGCACCAAACAAGGTGGCCATCAGCTTGTAGACCACAAAGGCGTGCTCAGCAGCGATCAGTTCGGCGTCGCGGTTGAGAAAGCAATGGCACAGTAGCTCGATGATTTCGTTAGAGCCATTGCCGAGCACCACATTCTCCAGCCCGAGGCCGTGCTTTTCTGCCAATGCTGAGCGAAGCTTGTAGCCTCCGCCGTCCGGGTAAATGTGCACACCGGACGATTCGTTTTTCATCGCCTCTATGGCCGACGGAGCAGGCCCGAGAGGGTTCTCGTTCGACGCCAGTTTGACAATGCTTTCCGGATCAAGCCCGAGTTCGCGTGCGGTTTCCTCGATCGGTTTCCCCGGCTCATAGGCCACAAGGTCACAGACAAACTGATTGGCAAAATTCTGAATCGACATGGCGCGAGGCTAGGCAGAGCCGGCTAGTTAGGCAACGCAATATCCTTGCCGATCGGCGGATTACAGCACGGATGCTATCCGACTCGGCGGCGGCGAGCAAAGACACCGACCACCATGCCTGCCATCAAGAGGGCGGGAGCGCTGGGCTCGGGAACAGCCCTAACGAGGCTGATCGTCTGCGGCCCGCCCGGGTGGAGGTCGGCGTATGCGGGGAGTTCGACCCAAAGCACATGAGGGGAACCCGGCAGAGCGACGTCAACCCCCAAGACACCGTCCAAGGTTTGGCCCAGCCAGGTCAGCGTAGCGTTGACTTCTGAACCATTGATGAATCCCTGCTCAGTGAAAACTGCTGCACCACTGTGACCAAATTGACCAGTACCGTCGTCCGGAGTATCGAGGAAGTTAAAGTCGATTGTCATGCCCTGAGGATGAAAGCCCTCTCGCACACGATCCCCGGACGCTACATCCAAGCTCCAGAGAAACGTCTCCCCAGCATCAAACCTCTGTTGGAACCACTGCGGATCGGTCACAGGCATTGATCTATATGCAAAGGTGCCCGAGGCTACTGCCACGACGTCGTTTCCTTCTTGGGAAAAAGTCCAGACCACGGAGGCCTCGGACTGAGTCGCCGCCGTCATCGCTACAACTGTGATGGCAGCGAGCATGGCTTGGCGACTACGTCTCTTAATGTAATTTCCTTTTTTCATTTGCTAGAGTTTGTATCTGGACAGAGCCTGTGTCCGATACACAACAATAGCGATCAATTTGTCAAACTGAAATATCTGGAAACATTACACAAACACCTGTGAGGCATCACGCCACCGCCGTGTAGATACTCGCCACGCCAAAGCTTAGAGGGTCGGCCTCGGCACCGGTGAAACCGCATGACTCGATCAGCCCGCACATGTCCTTGCCGCTGGGAAACTTCTCTATCGTGCCTGCCAGATATTCATAAGCATCCCCCTCACCTGTCATCAGTCCGGCAATCTTCGGCAATACCTTGTTGAGGTAAAATCGATACGGGCCACGCAGCACTCCAGTGGGCAGAGAAAAATCCAAGACTAACAAGTGGCCACCAGGTTTGAGCACGCGTCGCATTTCCTTCAAGGCATCAGGCCAGCTCGCCATGTTGCGCAAACCGAACGCCACAGTCAAAACATCGTAACTATCGTCGGAAAACGGCATGTTCATCGCATCAGCTACCACAGTCTCCCTCACACCGTCCTCCGCCGCATGAGCGAGCATTTCCTCACAAAAATCAGAACCTGTGACCTTGGCGTCGGGACAGCGGCGTTGTATTTCCAATGCTAGATCTCCCGTGCCGGTGGCAACATCAAGAACCTCCGCTGGATTCCAATCGGCAACGATACGACCCACCTTTTTCCGCCAGAGAATATCTGTGCCCAGACTGAGCACATGGTTCGTCACCACATAGCGATCAGCTATCCGGCTGAACGCCTTTTTGACATAGTTCGGGTCCTGCATGTGGAGGTAAGCTCTAAGTTTTATACTCGAAAAACCAAGCAAACAATTAGCCAGGAAGAATATCCCGATAAATCCCAGGGCCACTGCCCGGAATCTCCACGGCTCCACAAACTTTTTCGTAGAACTCACGCGGACCAACTCCTCCGATCACACCGTAGACGTAACCCAGCTCCTTGAGCCCCTCCATGCATTTGAAAAGCAGCGCCTTTCCGATACCGGTTCCGCGAGCGGCTTCGCCAACACCTGTAGGTCCGTAAAACCCTTTGGCCGTGGTCTCATAACAGGCGAATCCAAGAATTTCTTTATCCTTCGTAGCGATGTAACATGTAACCGGCTGACGTGAAAAAGCGATCTTCACCTCACTCTCCCACTTCGGGGAAAAGTTTTCTCCTGCCCACGCGGCGACGATGTGACGTTCATACGCACGAGCCCTACGCAGCACGATCCCCTGCTGCTCCACACGATCATAAATTTCACGAGTATCAGGCAGCTCGTAAAGCCTTACCAGCATGTCAATCATGCGCCGTTGATATAGTAACCCAAGCCTATTGACCAGTGACTAATGACCGATCAACTCCAAAAACGGCCAAGCCTCAATGCTTTCCTGCCCGTGAATGACATCCATCAGCACCTCCACACCAGTTAGATCCTCGGCGATGCCTTTGTTGGTGATTGCTGCGGTGTCGAGTTCATCGACGAGATTGTTGAAAATCATCCCGGCGGGTTCAATACCTGCCGCTCTCATCGATTGAACTGACAGCAATGTCTGGTTCAGAGCGCCCAGCTTATTTCCTACTACCAAGATCACTGGCAGTCCGATGTCGCGTGCGAGATCCGCCACCATATATTCCCTGGTAATTGGCACCATCCAGCCGCCCACGCCCTCGGCAATGACCACTTCATGATCAGTCGCCAAGTCACGACAGCCTTGCACCAGACTCGGTGTTTCCAACTCACGATTTTCAAACATACCGGCCACATAGGGAGCCGCCGGTGTTCTCATCCAGCACGGGTTAACCCGATCAAGATCCACCTCGTCACCTGACGCTTTTTTCAACGCATAAGCATCCTCTCGGCCACCGCAGCAGATGGGTTTGTATCCCACCGTGTTTAATCCTTCGGCACGCAGCGCTTCAATAATCAACGAGCTAACATACGTCTTCCCCGCCCCGGTGTCCGTTCCGGTAATAAATAGTCCTTTCAAAATTGTCCTTTCAAATAATCAATCCACCCACAGCCCTACTCCTCCTCCGTAAGTCCCGGTTGAGCAAATGGCTGACTCTCGTTTTTCACGATATAGTTAATCAGGAACCAGATCATCACCGCGACGATCAATGTCATCAGCTTCGCCGGCCAGTGATTCTTTAGCATCTTTCTCATTAGTTTTCTCTATGGGTAAAAATATGGCCTCCATTTTGGCCCGGAATTCTTCTTCAGTTAGATTTCGATCCAACTTGCCATCAATGCAGATGGAAATCTGTCCTGTCTCTTCGCTGACCACCACCGCCACGCAGTCGGTTTCTTCCGTCACTCCGATGGCAGCCCGATGTCTCAGGCCTGTGCTACGGTCAGATAATTCTCTTGAGCTAACCGGGAACACACAACCGGCACCCGCCACCCTATTCTGGGCGATGATCATACCACCGTCATGCAAGGCCGTCTTAGGATGAAATACGGTGAGAGCAAACTCCGGAGAGAATGCCGCATCCAGTTCCACGCCGGTATCGAGATGGTCCTTCAGCGAAATAGCGCGCTCGAAGGCAAACAATGCACCTATCCTTTTCTTGGAAAGCTGCCCGACTGCCGAGGCAAACACATCAAGAAACTCATGCCTTTGAGTCTGCGAGAATGAGAACAGCCTGCTACTCCCCAGACGTGCCAGCGCATTGCGCAGCTCCGGTTGGAAAATGATGATTAAGGCGAAAGCCATCAGCGCCAAGACCTTGTAGAGCAACCACCAGATCACCTGCAGATCTAACAACAGCGACATCGAAGACAAGACCATCAGCAACAGCGCGAGACCGAGAAGTATTCTCGCCCCACGTGTTTTCCTAAAGACACGATATATCTGATAGAGACCAATCCACAGGATCAGTATCTCGATACCCGCGCGCCAATTTTCAATGATAAATTCCACTTGCTGGCCGGAACATAACCACAATCCACAAAACAGGAAACCCAATACTTCTAAAACCCTTGCCCCAGCCACGCAGGCGGTTTATGCCTGCCCCCGTAAACGTTCGACCCGTTCCAGCCCATGAGTGAAAATTCCAGTTATTCCGAAATCGCCGAAGCGATCCGTTCCCACGATTCCTTCATCCTCCTCAGCCATATCCGCCCTGACGGCGATGCCATTGGCTCCCAACTCGCACTCGGGCACTCACTTGAGGCAATGGGAAAAACCGTCCACTACATCAATGAAGACGGGCTGCCCGACAACCTGAGCTTTATGGCGGAAAGCCAGCGAATCCAAACACCGCCAGCTGAATCGCTCGACGTCGACGTATGCATCGCGCTCGACTGCGCCACCAAACCACGCCTCGGCGAGAACGCCCTTAACGCCGCCGCCAAAGCCAAGCTCTGGATCAACATCGATCACCATATGTCCAACCCAGCATACGGCGATCTCAATCATATCGATTCCACATCCCCCGCCACCGGTCAGATCATCTACCAGATGATCAAGAGCGAGGACATGCCTCTGCCGGACGCGACCCGCGACGCAATCTACGTCGCCGTTTCAACCGACACCGGCTCATTCCAGTATTCAAACACCACCGCCGCCACCTATGAAATGGCCGCCGACCTCGTCCGCCGCGGTCTCGACGTCGGAACCATCAACGCCCAGATCTACGATAGCAATCCCTACCGGAAAATCGAACTGCTCCGCTCCCTGCTCAACACCCTGGAACTGGATAACGAGGGCAAAGTCGCCCACTGGGAACTCCCCTACTCGGTCAAAGAGCAATACAACCTCAAACCCGAAGACAGCGAAGATCAGATCGACCTCATCCGCGGTATCGATGGCGTCGTCGCCGCAGCCTTCTTTGAAGAACTTGAAGATGGAAAAATCCGCGTCTCACTACGCGCCAAAGACGACACCTTCAACGCCTGTGAAACCGCCCAGCTTTTCGGTGGCGGAGGCCACGCCCGCGCCGCCGGTATCCGCATGGCCGGCCCCATCAGCGATGCCCGAGATAAAGTTCTCGCAGCCATCAGCAATGCCATTTCCTAACATACGTCCGCATGTCTCAAAATCCACTTCACACCAACGATCCCTGCGGTGTCCTGCTCATCGATAAAGAGCCGGACATGACCTCGCACGATGCGGTCGCGATCTGTCGCCGACAGCTCAAGTTCAAAAAAATCGGCCACTGCGGCACCCTCGACCCAATGGCCACCGGTCTGCTGATGTTAGTCATCGGAAAAGCCACCAAGATCCAAGATCTCCTCATGTCCGAGGACAAGGAATACACCGGCACCATGACCCTGGGCATCACCACCGGATCTCAGGACAAGGAAAGCGACATCGTCGAAGAAAAAGAAGTCCCCCCATTCACCGACGAGGAAATCGACGCTGCCTTTAAAAAATACGTCGGCCCCTTCGAACAAACGCCCCCTATGGTTTCCGCGATCAAAAAAAACGGAGTGCCGCTTTACAAACTCGCACGCAAAGGAATCGAAGTAGAACGCAAAGCCCGCGCCGTCCATGTCACCGATTACCAAATCACCCGCACCGCACTGCCTGAAGTTGACTTCGTAGTGAACTGCTCGAAAGGTTTTTATGTGCGAACCTACGCCCACGACATCGGTCAAGACCTCGGCTGCGGCGCGCACTTGTCTGCACTTCGCAGAACCAGATCCGGCAAGTTCACCGTCGACCGTGCCATGACCGCATCCGACCTCAAAACCGCCACCGCCGAAGACATCAAAAACTCCCTCATCTCCCTAGCAGAAATTTCCCTCATGCGCGGAGCGTAACGTAGCATGAGCGTCCCGCTCATGATCAAACTCCCGGCTCCCCAGAGCCGCAAAAATTCCAATTTCCCAATCCCAATTTCCCATGGACTATAGCACACTCATCGAACAACGTCGCGATCGTTTCGCCGAAGTTGAACAACTCATCACCGACCCAGACCTCTTCTCGGATCCCAAGAGAGGCAAGGCCGTCATGAGCGAGCACTCACGGCTCAAGGGACTTCTGGAAATGTGGGAGAAGCTCGAGACCGCCAAAACCAATCTCGAGGAAAACCGCGAGCTTGCCAAGGAGGATGATCCCGAAATGGCCGAGATGGCTGCGATGGAAATCCCCGAACTCGAAGCCACCATCGAGAAGCTCTCTGAGGAAGTGCAATACGCGCTCCTTCCTCGTGACGAAGCCGAGGATCGTGACGCCTTGTTAGAAATCCGCTCCGGCGCTGGTGGAGACGAAGCCGCCATCTTCGCAGGTGAAGTCATGCGCATGTATCAACGCTACGCCGAACAACGTGGCTGGAAACACGAACACCTCGACTCCACCCCGTCCGAAGCCGGAGGATTTTCCAAAATCGTTATCAAAGTCACCGGCGAGGAAGTTTTCCGCTTTATGAAATACGAGTCCGGCGTGCACCGCGTGCAACGTGTCCCAGCGACCGAGACCCAAGGCCGTATCCACACCTCCACCGTCACCGTGGCCGTCATGCCCGAGGCCGAGGAAGTGGATGTGCAATTCAAAATGGAGGAACTGCACATCCAAGCCACCCGCTCCGGTGGCCCCGGCGGACAGCACGTGAACACCACAGACTCCGCCGTCCAGATCACCCACCTTCCCACAGGTATTCAGGTGAAGTCACAGGACGGTCGTTCACAGACTCAGAACAAGGAAAAGGCCTTCGAGATTCTCCGTGCGAAAATTTTCGAAATCAAACAGCGCGAGCAAGAAGAACAATACTCCGCCCAGCGCCGTTCCCTCATCGGCTCCGGCGACCGCTCTGAAAAAATTCGCACCTACAACTTCCCTCAAAGCCGCATCACCGATCACCGCATCGGCTTCACCACTCACAACATGGACGGAGTCTTCGACGGCGATCTTTTCGAGCTAACAGAGGCTCTGCAAAAAGCAGAAATGGTCCAGCGCCTGGAAGAGGCTGGCATGTAGCCGAATTTCAGCTCCATTACTCCAGCTAACCAAGCCGAACGAGATTACTCGTTTGCGCAAATCGGTTTGTGTTTTGTGGGCTCCTCCCTTTCCTTCGATCCACTCTTTCAGAGAGTGAAAGCACCATTTGCTTGAGCGGTAAGCAGGGGTAAAACGATCAGCAACAGAATCAGAACGATGATGATGCATACGCGGGCGGGAGTCATTTCAAACATGGCTGGGGAGGTAATGTTTAGTTACCTATACTATGCCAATCTTGAGTTTATATGCCAACGCATCAAGCTTGCGTAATCTTTTGAACACTATCAATACGATTCGTTAGATGCAGCAAGCCATGAGTCCATTGCGCCCTCTCACCCTGAATTTGCGATACACCGAGTTGATGTACTGACTCGCCGTACTAGGACTCACTTCCAGTGCTGCGGCGATTTCTTTTTGAGTGAGTTCTGTGCACAGCAGAGTGAAAGCCTCCTTTTCCCGTGGCGATAGCGCGCTGACGGCCGGGTCTACAAGACCTCGTTCCAGCAGCAGCTTGTGGTGCAGGGGGTACGCTCCGGAGATGACCATCATCATGAGCATCCGATCGCGCTCCGTGAACGCGGGCTGATCCACGGCACGATCGACTAAAAAATAGGACTCGGCTCGCGGAGTGACGGTGTAGGCAGAATGGATGCGTTCCTTGATGCCCAACACGGGAACATTGAAGTATTTGGTCTTCCAGAAATCGTCAAACTCATCATCGGGAATCACGTCCTGACGCAGCTGCACCCGTGTTTTCCCTGCGGTTTGGGTCATGGTAACCGTGTCGATGCCTGGTCCATATTTTTTGGCTAACTTGAAAAAGGTAGCTTGCACCTGTTTAACGTCATCAGGGATCTTGAAATCAATAACCTCCGGACACCACCAACCATCAAAGATTTTGGCGAAAAATACATCACTCGGCGTTTGCCCGGAAGTCGCAGCCAGCCAAGCAACATTCTTGGCATCCATCAAGACTGCCAGCTTCTCGGTGAACTCCTTGAGACTGGAATTCGTGTCTGTTAGCTTGGTCTCCGCCGCGATTCTCCAGAGCTTCTGGAGTTGTTCTATTTCTTGAGGTGAAAGTGTGGCGGATGTTTGGCTGAGGCTATCGTTCATAGTGTGCATAGAACGTAGGGTAGAGAGGAAGGTTACATATCGATGATTTCTTGCATGCCTACTAAAGCATTAAGAATAATTGCGCATCTATCCGCATACCCATGCGGGAGACGTGCTGCAAAATCAGAAAGTCAGAGACCGATGCTAATCGCTTTCTGAAGGCTGTGCTGGTCACACCTTTTTCCAAGAACCGTCGGGCAGCTGCACCCAAGTTCCTCCTGGAGCTGAACTACGGATACTTGCGGCGCGGGTTTTACCCACAGTGGTAGCAGAGCTGTTGGTTTTACCTGCGATAATCTGATAGACTGAACGGCGGTCGGCATTCTCAGCATTGACCATGGCTGACTCGGACCCAGAGAGAGCCCCGCGCGGAGAGAGGTAGCCGAGGTTGTTTTCGCCCACCGAGCCTTTTTGCTTCAAAGCAACGATCTGCCCCAGGCGCTTGGCCATACGAGCTTTGATCTGAGCTGGTGTATCCGCATCAGCAACAGGAGCCAAGCCGACTACGAGAACAAGAATGGAGAGAATAGTAGCGAGTGAACGTTTCATCATGATAATTGTTTAGTTAGTTGTTAGTTGGCGATCTTCTGTTCCTTGGCATCCAGATCTCCGAAGAAGTTATCGAGTTCCTTCTCTACGGTGACCCGCACGTTGACGTTGATTTCGATCGGTTTGACCTCAATAGGCTCCACCTTGACTTTGGCACAGCTTGAGAAGCCTGCAACGGCGAATCCGGCAACGAATAGGGATGTTAGTAGAGCTTTCATGGTTTCTAAATCTATGACGCATGGTAACGACTAATATTCATTCTCACAGACCAAAGTTCAATTTATCGCGATGTTTCAGAAGTAGATCAAAGAAATCCACTGTATCATCGTCGGGTTTGAAACCATTGATGTTCAGAATAATCGGAGGAGATCCCTGAACTGTTGGAGCCTTTCCTTCCAGCCTCAACACCACCGCCTTGTCTTTATCGCGGGGATCAAAAAGTCGGATACTCAACACACGGAGTTCGAGGTTTTTTAACGAGTCTTCAACCATTTTCATCTGCTGATACTCACGACCTTTGGGGTCCAGCCCACCACTGAACTTGGTGCCGGCATCGTAGCGGAGTCTGGCGCTACTTCCGGGTGTTAGATACATGCCGCCTCGTTGTGGCATAAAATCACCATTGATATTTTGCATCGGCAGCAAGCCGTCGATCCTTCCGGAGATCTTGCCGTTGAATTCTGGAAAGAGTTTAGCCATCTCCGCAATGTCGATGCGTTTCATCCGCACCTTGAACTGGTAATTCTTATCGTCACCAGGCAGCACGAAAGGGTCTAACCAAACATTTCCACCCAGCGCACTCATGCCGACGTTGTTTAGTTTAATGTCTCCGTTAGGCAGCATTTGGTAGTCGACACGCAGGTTGGTCATGGCCATGTCGAAGGCAGTCATCTTGGTGGCCGTGACCCGATGAAATCCAGCCGTCTGTTTATTCTTCATCGAGCTAAGCCGGATGCCGCCCTTGATGCCTTCGATCACAGGGCCGTCCTCAGTGGTGAATTTCAGAGTGCCATTCTCCACGGACGCGGTGAGCACACCATCAAAGTCCTGCTCACTACCTTTGGTGAAATCCATCTTCACAGCTAATTTGCCTGTGAGCGATTTATCCTTCATCGCCTCGATCAAAATGGCGGCATTATCGACCGGGGTTTTAAGGTCTGCCGCTTTGATTTCCATCTGTCCGGTTAGATTCCAGCCTTCACCCTCGTCCTTTTTCACGTGCCTATAGGTAAAAGGCAGCACATTGTCCTTCAGCTTAGTTTCCCCTTTGGCTGTGACTAGATCTCCTTTCATGTGGAACTCGACTTGAGTATCTAGCAAATCAATCTCCACACCGCCATTTTCCCCGTGTAGATTCAGTTGTTTCATCTCACCATCGAGAACGGCAACGTCTCCGCCAAAGCGACCTTTGCCAGTGATTGAAACAGGGGCTTCCCCTACGTGGTCCAGATCAAAATCAAGCGACTCCTTGCTGTCGACGTGGAGTTTTTTACTCGTTAGATTCAGCGTGTAATAGCTGGGGTCCGGCTGGGTTGGATCAGTATCAGACAATGGAATCAAGTGCAGCTCCCAAGTGCCGTTCAACCCGTCGGCCGTCACCAACCCTTCGGAAACGTTCAATCCTACATCGCTGAGCCGAGTCACAAGTTTACCTTCGAAAGGCAGATAAGCACCGACCTTGAAGCTGAAAGTAGAATGGCTCTCACCACGCATGGTGATATCATCAAACAGGTCAGTCGCGCTGCTTAACAAGGGCATCGGACGGTCGTGTTTGATTGGTCCTATCGTCAACTCCCCGAGAAGTTGCCACTCATCATCCCCCGTCATTTCGTGGGCATATTTCAGCGGCAGCACAGTGCCAGCGTTTGACATGGCACCCTGAACATTCAGCTGGTCATCTGCTAGAACGAGATCCAAGTGGATATCATCAAGGCTCACGGGGCGCTCATTGTAAGTGCCCTCCAACTCAAATTTTTCAATACCTCCGGTGATCTTCGATTTCTCCTCGCCCCACTCAATGCGTGTCCACCACCCAGGAGTAGCGCCCTCACTTTGGCTCAGCACAAAATCTGCTGAAGGGTCGAGAGGCAGCGATACCTTATCCAGCCCTCCAGAGAGAAACACAAAACCTCCACCACTGAAATTCTGCGTAAGCTGCATCTTCGCGCTCTCGGTTTCCAAATTTACAGGCTTGTCACCACCATCGTATTTAATCCTTTCCAGTGCCCCCGTCACAGTGAGTGGCGACATCACATCCCCCTCACAGAGAAGTTCTGCGGATAGACTGGCACCCGACACAGTGAAACCTTCAGGAAGAATCCGATCTTCCAAATCCAGTGCCGTCTCTATGAGATGGAGAAATGAATCGGGCAACACTTCATCAAGTTCTGCGGTGATCACAGTGACAGATTCTTCGGTCGCCACACCTGCATTCATGTTAAAGTCCGGGCACTTCAGCCAGACTCCGAATTGTTGATCGTTCTCTGAATCCAGACTGACGTCCATGGTCATACGGACGATTCTGCCACCCCGCTTGATCGTCAAATCGAGCCCATCCGCTGTCAGTCCGCCAATTTGCTCTACCATCACCGGCAGTTGGTGCATCCATGCGTAGCTAGTCGGTTCATCGTCTTCTCCCTCTGATGGCTCGGTCGGTTCCTCGATATCGGTTTCCTCTTCGGCGGCTTTCTCCTCTGCAGGAAAATCCAGTGTGCATACACTTCTAACCAAAGTAATATGATCAACTCTCCCCTTCATGAGGTCGAAGGGATCGTAGTGCACGGTGACCTCGTCGGCAGTCAGCCTCCACACACCATCGGCGAATACAACCTTCTCCACCACGGCTGAATTCCATCCGATTTCGCGCACTTTAAAATCAGTCTGCTCTAAACCCGCATCAGCAATCATTCCGCTCATCACCTTCTCAGCGATTCGGGGTAACAGCATCCAGCCAACCACGGCTAACAGAAGAAAAAGGACACACAGAACCAAGCAAAGTCGACGGAACTTACGCCATCGGCCCGAACTCTTCCTCTGTTCCCCAGTGGAACTGGTTTGATCTACATCTGTCATGCACCCGCAATCTAACCTCACCACGGGCAATAATCGATGATGTTTTTATTTCCTCCGTCTCATCACCAGAAAGAGTAACCCTGCCGATCCTAACAACCACGGTGCGGGCTCTGGAATTTCCTGAGGCGCGGACACAGTAGAAACCACAAAACCGGTGCGATCGTCGTCGTCATCAGGATCCGGACCGGTATTATTAATCGTGAACTGCAATTGGCTGAAAGTCCCTGTGAACTGGATAGAGCCTGCGGATTCTTCTCCAAAGATGGCGGCATCAGTGGCTGAACTACCAGCACCTGCGCTGCCAATATTGTTTCCTGTATGCGTTAGATTTCCAGTACTTGTGAGTACCGTAAAGCTCTGGCTGAACACCATGGTGGTTTGTGTGTCGACATCCGAAAAACTAAGAACCGGATTTGTGATTAGCGCTCCGAAGTTGAATGTTACGATCGAAGTGGCATTGCCATCCGTTTCAATGTTAGGAAAATCACCATTGACCTGCGGAGCAAAGGGCAGCGACACAGGAAAAGGAGTGGTGATTCCGTTGACAGTTTCACCCGCGCCTATGTCTCTCCAAGGAAATCCCTCACTGAGGTTTGATGGATGCGTCGGATCTGAAATTGGCTTTACATCTCCGGTTGTGGTGAGATTTACGACAAAGCCAGTGTCCGTTCCTGCACCCGTATTAGACGTAGTGACATCTCGCCATACTCCTGAAGCAGATCCGCCCGGCCCTGTGGTCAGCGAGGTGAAATTGGTGATCCACACTGCGGAGGCAGATTGAATGGTAATGAGAGCGAAGAAGGATGCTCCGCCAAGGTTACGGAGTGAGTTATAATGTTGGGGCTGTAAATGGCCACCCAGTGCGTTGTTTGGAGGGGTGTTCATAATCACGAATTTGTTATTCACTCTGCATCATGCAGTTACGCAACAATCGTGACAAGAATTATTTCATACAGTCGTTTAGGTCATTGTATGTTACAAACCTACAAAATATCGAGAAGTCAGTGATCAAACGCCCCCTCGCATTGAAAAAACAAAGGTTACTAATCGTCGTATCCCTGCTCAATCAATTTAAGGTTTTCCACCAGCAGGCGAAAAATATCCGGTTCCATACCTCGATCCGGCTCGCCTTGGCCGCAGCTGGTCAGCCATTTTCCTAAAATACGCCGATCCTCTGCACTCATGAAACGCACATAACCTTGCTCATCATCGGACGCCGTGAGGACTTCTTGATCACGCTTACCGTGCGCCCGACCACTGACCTCGCGAAATGTTACCAACAGCCTATCTAACAAGACCCATGGGAAGTTTTCATTTTTCGGAGGTCCTAGTTCCAGCTTCCGCCCTTCTCCACCTTTTAATTTTACTCCTCCAGTCATATCGACTTTGAGGTCTGGCAGCTCGTCACCTTTGAAAAAGGCGGCCGCAGCACCTACCAGTGTGCCGAACAAGGTTCCAGCTCCATGTGTGAGCCCACCGCTGCCGACATCCACGGCGACTCCGGCAGCCGCGCCAGCTGCTCCACCTGCCATGGCAAGCTGACCTCTGGACAGTCCCCATTTCGACCAGGTCTCGGCAGCTTCGAGATCGATATCTTCGAAACCAAATTCCTCCCAATCGACTTTGATCAGGTGGTGGCGATAAATTTTCAATAGTTCATCGACCGATTTTTTCACCAGCTTGGTCACTCCTTGATAATAGGCAGTGACCATTTCCTGATGCACCCGCTCACGGCGGTGGTCGACTTCCATGACGCGTTCTTCCAGCACACGTGACTCACGCAGCATCATGGCGGCCTCCAGAGCTTCTACTAACACTTCAGCACTTTCCTCGCGTCGCTGCTGCCATTCGTCGTCCAAGCTACGGATGGTCGACTTGATAACCGATGCGTGTTCCTCATCGATTTCTAACAAAGATTTGAGCAAGCGACGACGTTCGTCGAACCGGGCGTGATGAGCATTGAAGGTTCTGACTAGATTAAAATAACTACCGAGTCGGTCGCGCCAGCTTTGCAGGTGTTCTTCACTGGCGCCCTTGGCATTGAGCAGTGCCATGCGTCGACGACCGGTCCAGCGCAGAATTTCCATCTCAGCGATAAACTCGTCACGCAGCGGTTTACTCGGGTCGATGATATACAGCAAACCTGCGCCATCCAACAGAGGGTCTAACAAGAGACACTCATCTTCAAAGTTCCCAACAAGAGTGCTTTCTTCGACAAACTTCTTAACGCTCTCAAGGTTCGGTGGTCCGTGGCCATGGATTCGTTGAATCTCCCGCATCGCCTCGAGTGGTCTGGAAAAGCCAGGCGTGTCGATGAAACGTATGCGTTCTTCTCCGTCGAACTCGAGAGGCAGCACCTGACAGTGAGTTGTTTCACCAGGGGTCGCACTGATGCGAATCACCCGGTCATCATCCACTTCTAACAATGTCGCCAACACCGAGGACTTGCCGGCATTGACTTTTCCAACGACAGCGAACACCGGCACCTTCGGAGGTGCTGGGTTGGCGGTATGCTCTGTTGGGTTATCATCCATGAGTTCGTTAGGTTAATTGGCAAACTGACATTGGTCAATTGGCAGCATGGTAGCCCACCACAGCCGTTTCGCTATCTTTCATATCATCAACGAAGGACTCCCACTGTTTCTGCTCGTCCTCGCTACCGATCACTACGTAGCGAATCATGTGACCGGGCCCTATGGCGTGGCGTATTTGTTCATGATAGACCTGCATTTGTTTCGGACTGAGATTCCAGCCTTCCACTAGAAATACAACACCCATAGCCGCAGCCTTGGCTTGTTCGAATGCCTGCTTTTCACCTTCGGCATCGAGTGTGCCTAGAGAGAATCTGGCCTCGGGGTTTACCCGTAAAGTTTGCAGTAAAAATGGGCGCAGGGTATCTGTTTCCATTTCGAGCCCGCCGATATCTAGCAGCACCACCCCATCGGCCGGTCCACTCACCACGTCACCACGTTTCACTTTAGTTAGATCACGCCAGAGCGAGCGGTGTCTCGCTTCTTGAAAATCAAGTCCCGCCAGTGCGCGGCGTTCCATCACCCACGCTCCGATCCAGAACATCACACGAGGCAGAAGCCCCCAGACGGCTATGGCATACAGGAAAAAGAACCCCCAAGAGAGATCGATCATGTTCCGCTGAGGTAGCGAATTTTCAGGAGGCTGAATGAGCACGGCTCCACGTTTGGCCTGATCTATCTCAGACACGGCGGGAGACAGACCATCGATTGAAAAAGAAAGGATTCGTGTGACATTGACCAGACTCTCACGACCAAACTGCGGCAAGGTCGACTCCCAATAGAATCCGATTTGAAAAAACCAGAGACATCCAAACAGCCCTAACAAAAGTCCGCAGTTATAACCAATCCCCCCCGCTTGCAAGATACGAGCCAGTCGCCACGAAATCACACTCTGCCCACCGCTGACTCGGGTTTGCAACCGTTTCCAAACATCACCGGTCACCCTAGCGCCTGCCGATTTTCTCATCAATTTCTGAAGCAGGCTTTGCAACACACTCAGTGAGCCTGACCAACGACGCCAGAGCCAATAGGCAAGTGTCGCACCGATAATCAGCAACCACTGAAAACCGAGAGTGACACCGAGCAGGATCCAGATGTTATATCCGCGCATCCGTGTCAGATCGCCAGACTCGTTGGTGTATTCAAAATTCATCAACAGCCCGCGCAGCACACCGATGCCGAGCAGTAACATGATCGCCCAAGCGAGAAAGGCCAGAAGACCTGCGCCTGATTGCACACGGTGACCCGTTTCCTCGTTTTCAGACCTGCGGATTTCCTCCAGCATCCAGCGGAATCCGAGCCTTCGGCGCTCAAGCTCTGAGGTAGTTCCAGCCTGCTTCACTCGGTCGCCGACTCCATCAAGCCACGCTTTTCTCCAGTGTGCCGCCTTTTCCAGCAGCACCTCAAAGTCCACCAGGTCGCGCAAGGTCCAGCTGCGCTTTTTCTGTTGTCGGGTCACCGAGGAGACAGTGTTCCAATTCCCAGCTCACGACAAACAAATCAACATATCAAGATGTATAGATTTGTTCTTGTTTACTGAGATTTTATGCTTAGTTTGCCCCCGCCAAGCCATGCCTAGACCTGACGCCACTGCCGAACTCACCGCCGCCCTGAAGCAACGCATCCTCGTGCTCGATGGAGCCATGGGAACGACCATCCGTGGCTACGGACTGGAGGAAAAGGACGCCCGTGGCGAGCGATTCAAGGACATCGACAAAGACATCCTCAACAACGGTGACATCCTTTCAATCACGCGCCCTGACGTCATTTCCGACATTCACCGTCGATTCCTCGAGGCTGGTTCCGACATCATTGAGACCAACTCATTTTCCGGAACATCCATCGCGCAGTCCGAGTTCTTTGTCGAAGATCCGCGTGAGTCTGGAAATGGCCGCAAGGACCCGGAGTTCTATCAGAAAATTTTGGACGACCCCTTCCTCAAGGATCTTGCCTGGGAGCTGAACGTCGAGTCCGCCAAGCTGGCACGCCAAGTCTGTGATGAGTTCACCGAAAAAACTGGAGTTAAACGCTACGCCGCGGGTGCCATCGGGCCGATGACCGTTGGCCTGAACAACTCCGCCGTCGATCCGGAAGACCCGGGTTTCCGCGTGGTGACATTCGACCAAGTTTATGAGGACTATAAACGTCAGATCCGCGCTCTCGTCGAAGGCGGCGTTGATATCCTGATGGTCGAAACGATCTTCGATGCCCTGAACTCGAAAGCAGCACTCGTCGCCTGCCAAGACGTGTTCGAGGAAGACGGCTTTACCCTCCCCATCATCATCTCCGCCGCAGTCGGTCGTGGTGGTGAGACCATGATCTCCGCGCTAAAAGTGGAAGCGCTCTGGAATGCCTGCGCCCACGTCAAACCCTTGGCCATCGGCCTCAACTGCTCGCTCGGGCCGAACGAAATGCGCCCCTTCATCGAAGAGCTCAGCAACGTCGCCGAGGCCTTTGTTTCCTGCTACCCGAACGCCGGTATGCCGGACGCGCTTTCCGAAACCGGTTTCCCCTATGGCCCGGACGACATGTTCGACAAGCTCCGCGACTTCGCCGAGTCCGGCTTCATCAACCTCGCCGGTGGTTGCTGCGGCAACACGCCCGAACACATCGCAGCCATCGCCAAGGCGGTGAAAGGCATCACTCCACGCGTCGTGCCCACCCACGAACCGCTGCTGCGCCTCTCCGGCACCGAAGCTTACAATCACACCGCCGACAAAAACTTCCTCATGATCGGCGAACGCACCAACGTCGCTGGCTCTCCGGTCTTCCGAAAAATGATCCAGCAAGGTCGACTCGAAGACGCCCTCGCAGTTGCTCGCCAACAGGTCGACAACGGTGCCCCCGTCATCGACATCTGCTTCGATGACGGCCTCATCGACGGTGTCGAAATGATGACCCGTTTCCTCAACCTCGTGCAGTCCGAGCCGGACATCACCAAGGTGCCGATCACCGTCGACTCCTCACGTTGGGAAATTCTCGAAGCTGGATTGAAATGTCTTCAGGGCAAGGGCATCGTCAACTCGATCTCTCTCAAGGAAGGTGAAGAAGCCTTCAAGAAGAACGCACAGGTCGTGAAAAAATTCGGCGCTGCTGCTGTGGTCATGGCCTTTGATGAAAACGGCCAAGCTGCCACCTACGAGGAAAAAATCCGCATCTGCGAACGCGCTTACCGCATCCTCGTCGATGAAGTCGGCTTCAACCCACAGGACATTATTTTCGACCCCAACATTCTAACAGTCGCCACCGGCATCGCGGAGCACAACAACTACGCCGTCGATTTCTTCAAGGCAACCAAGTGGATCAAAGACAATCTCCCAAGCGCCAAAGTCTCCGGCGGTGTCTCTAACGTCTCATTTTCCTTCCGTGGCAACAACCCGGTGCGTGAAGCCATGCACTCCGCCTTCCTCTACCACGCCGGCAAAGCAGGCATGGACATGGGCATCGTCAATGCCGGCATGTTAGAAGTCTATGACGACATCCCCGAGGAAATGCTCAAACACGTCGAAGACGTGCTACTGAACCGCGACCCGGATGCCACCGAGCGCATGCTCGACTTTGCCGAACAGTTCAAAGGCGTCAAAAAAGAAGTCCAGACCGCCGACCTGCCATGGCGCAGGGAAAGCGTGGAAAAACGCCTTGAATACGCGCTTCTCAAGGGCATCGATAACTTTATCGTCGAAGACACCGAGGAGGCACGCCTGAAATACATCAAGCCGCTCAAGGTCATCGAAGGCCCGCTCATGGACGGCATGTCCGTGGTCGGCGATCTCTTTGGTGCCGGTAAAATGTTTCTCCCCCAGGTGGTCAAGTCCGCCCGCGTGATGAAAAAATCCGTCGCCCACCTCGAGCCCTTCATGGAGGAAGAGAAGGCTGAAAAGCTGTCGGGCAAAGTGAAGGAACTCCAGGCCGCCGATCCCAGTCTCTCAGATGCCGATGCTCTGATCGAAGCCGAGAAATCCGCTTCCGCTGGTCGGGTCATCATGGCCACGGTCAAGGGTGACGTGCACGACATCGGTAAGAACATCGTCGGCGTCGTGCTCGCCTGCAACGGCTTCGAGGTGATCGACATGGGCGTGATGGTTCCCTGCGACAAAATCCTCGATACAGCCATCGAAAAGCGCGCCGACATCATCGGACTCTCCGGCCTGATCACTCCCTCATTGGATGAAATGGTTCACGTCGCCGGTGAAATGGAACGCCGTGGCATGAAACTGCCGGTTCTGGTAGGTGGTGCCACCACCTCCGCGGCCCACACCGCCGTCAAGATCGCACCGCACTACTCCGGCCCCATCGTTCACGTGCTCGATGCCTCACGCTCGGTGCCCGTCACCACCACCTTGATCAGCAAGGAGGGCAAGGATGCCTTCGTCGCCGAGAATAACGCCAAACACGACAAGCTCCGTGCCAATTTCAACAAGAAGGACAAGAACACCATCTCCTTAGAAAAAGCCCGCACGAACAAGCCGGAATTCGACTGGTCCACCTACCAACCCGCCAAACCAGAATTCATCGGCACCCGCGTCATGGACAACCAGTCGCTACGCGAACTCGCCGAATACATCGACTGGACACCGTTCTTCCACGCTTGGGAGCTACGTGGAGTCTGGGATCGAGAGGAAAAAGTCCTCAAAACCCGCAACGCCGAAGCCGTCGAAGTCGCCGCCGACCTCTACAAAGAAGCCAACGCGCTGCTGGAAGAGATCATCGCCGAGAAAAAATTCACCGCCCGAGGCGTGTACGGATTTTTCCCCGCCCACTCCGATGGCGACGACATCGTGCTCCCCGACCACAACGTCACCTTCCACACCCTCCGCCAGCAGATCGAGAAGACCTCGGACAAACCACACCTTGCACTGAGTGACTTTGTGGCACCATCATCCGACTACATCGGAGGCTTCGTCGTAGGCATCGAAGGTGCTGACGAATGGGCGGCTGAACTCCGGGCCAAACATGAAGTCGACTCCGCCATCATGGTGCAAGCCATCGCCGACCGCCTCGCAGAAGCCTTCGCCGAACTCCTTCACCACCGCGCGCGCGTGGCATGGGGCTACGAGCGCCCGAACGAGTTTAACCACAACGAACTCATCAAGGAAATCTACCGAGGCATCCGCCCGGCACCCGGCTACCCATCGCAGCCTGACCACACGGAAAAGGAAGCGCTGTTCAAATTGTTAGATGCCACTACTGCCTGCGGAGTGGAACTGACCGAAAGCTGCGCGATGCACCCCGGCTCCGCTGTTTCCGGCCTGCTCTTCTCTCATCCAGAAAGCAAATACTTCGCCATCAGTGATCTGCAAAAAGACCAAGTCGAAGACTACGCCAAGCGTAAAGGCTGGGATTTGGCGACCGCAGAGAAGTGGCTCGGACCATGGCTGGGGTATTAAACAACACCATCTAACAAAGGCTTCAGAAGTAAACCTATGATGTAGGCGATGGCTGCTGCCAGGGCTCCGATCCCCAAGGTCTCAAACCCTTCCCACAGCCAGTGCTTGCCGACGAATCGGCTTTTCAGAGTCCCGACGATGAAAAACGCAACACCGGTCAAAACCGAGGCGACAGCAAACGGACTGCCCACAGTCCCTGGCATGAGGTATTCTAAAATATAGGTAATCAGTGGGATAAACCCGACCACGACAAAGGCAAGGTAAGTCACACCCGCCGCTTTCCACGCCGAAGGATTATTCAACGGCAGGCCAAACTCCTCGGTGATCATGGTATCCACCCAGCGTTTTTTATCCGAGGTGATCACATCCACCACCTGATCTAACACCTCGCCCTCAAAACCTTTGGCGGCGAAAATCTGGCGGATTTCCTCTCGCTCCCCTTCCGGATGGCTGTCGATCTCTTTCTCCTCGGCACGGCGGCGTTTATCGCGGGTCTGGATTTCCGCACGGGTGCCCAGAAAATTTCCTGCCGCCATAGAAAAGCCATCGGCTAACAGATTGGCCAGTCCCATGATGATGACCACACCGGTGGAAAGACCTGTGGCGGCGACCGAAGCCACCACCGCAAAAGTGGTCACCGCTCCGTCGATGGCTCCGTAGATAAAATCACGCAGATAGTTCTGGCTCGGGTCCTCACTGAGTCGTTTACGAATAGCCTCTGGTGAGTGTTCGGCGCGGATCTTATCACTGGGCATGGCTAGAGGATAATTGAGGAGGTGGAATCTGACCAATGCAAACTCACTCTCTGGGCTAACAAATCCGCTTGTTCACCCGGTCATCGTGCGGCAGGCTGCGCTCATGAAAGTCCTCGTTTCCGCTCTAGCCAGTCTCCTTTTCCTACTGGCGCTCGCTCCTGACACCCACGCTAACACCGCCATCCGCCAGTGGTCTTACGCTGATGGGAAATCCTTCAAGGCCTTGATTTTAGGTTGGGACTCAAAAACTGACCTCGTCACTCTCTCGCGCGGTAACAATGATACGTTCACCGTCAAACGCACGGACCTGAGCCTCGCTGATCAGGCATACGTGCGCCAATGGTTCAACAACCGCGAGCAGCTCGAGAAAAAACTCAAGGAAGCGGGAGGGAAGATGCTCTACCTCCAAACCAGCGGCACGTGGCAGACCGATTACTACGTCTATCAGCCGTCCACCTACAAAGCAGACGGCACGGACCCCATGTTGTTGCTATTTTCCTCATCCGGCAATGGCTACACCATGATGCTTCGCCACTTTGAGGCGGCTGAAAAAGTCGGTATGGTACTGGTGACGGCAGACTACTTCAGTAACAAGAACTCCGGCCCGACCAGCGACAAGCATTTCACAGAAATGCTGCCGCAACTGGAAATCATCTCTCATGACCCAAAGAAACTTTTCCTCGGCGGAGATTCAGGCGGAGCTCTTCGCGCCTATCACTACACCGCGGACTTTGACCGCCCATGGGCAGGAGTTTACGCCAACGGGGGCTGGCTCGGCCGCGATCACACACGAAAATACCGCGCCAACATGAGGGTCGCCATGATCAATGGCCACAAGGACAAAAATGCGCTGCATTTCACCAAGGGCGATACCGATTACCTCACCGAGAGCAGGAGCTGCAATGTGGCTCTCTTCTCCTTCGAAGGCGGCCACCAACTGGCACCCACCGAGGCACAGGTAGAGGCGTTTAACTGGCTGTTAGGAAATGCGAAATCCGAGGGTGAATAGCCCAGTGGCATTACCCGGACGGGTCATGCTACACGTAGGGCAAAGCCTCGGCGCGCTCTTCAACTGCAGCGGAATTGTCCAGCAGTTCGCCGATTGGATCCCAGCGGGCAGAAAGTAACGCTTCACGGGCCGATGCTGGCATGGTGACAGCAAAGGATTCGTCTCCATAGGTCACCTGCATCGACTCCAGATCAATGTTCACCACCAGCTTGGGGTCCGCCTTGACGGCAGCTTCCAAGGCTTCGATTTTTTCCATCGGTGCACAGACGCAGGGCATGCCGATCCCTGTTGAGTTGCCAAAGAAGATCTCGGCAAAACTCACGCCGATGATGGCGCGGAATCCACATCGGTAGATCGATTGAGGTGCATGCTCACGCGATGATCCGCAGCCGAAATTAGGGCCGACTAACATCACCGAGGCCCCAGCATAGCGCGGGTCATCGATCGGGTGACCGATTGATTTCCCCTCGGAATCGAAACGAATGTCATAGAACATCCCCTCGGCAAGGTCATCAAAAGTGACGCACTTGAGAAAACGCGCCGGGATGATGCGGTCGGTATCGATGTCCGCTCCGGGAACGTAAACGGCGGTGCCAGAGACTTGTTTGATGGCTGAGATAGACATAATGTTAGAACGTTGAAAAAAGTTGGTGTCGGCCCCTTTGACTACGGCTGCTCTTCGTCATCCTGATACTTTTTCATGATGCGCTGGAGTTCCACTTTGAAGTTACCCGCATACTTCTGCGCGTATTTTTCACCCAGCTTGGCTCCGGTATTCATCAAAGCAGGCATGACATCGAGAGACTTCTGACCAATGGGGCTCTTATAAAATGCCACGAGCTCCAGGAGTTCCTCCTTGCTGAACTCTTTTTCGTAGAGCTTCACCATCTCGGCCTTGAGATCAGGATCTGTCGCGACCTGATTGAAGTAGACATCAGCAGCATCACTCACCTCCTTCACGCCGGCTTCGGGAATGCCCTGTTCGCGCAGCTGATTGAGATAAGGACTGAACGCAGCCTTCGAGGCGTCGTTCATGGTTTGCTCGAGCTTGATCAACTTCATCAGCTGCAAAGCGGGAGACGATTCTTCATCAGCAATTTGTCCAAAGGCTGAACTAAACGAGGCGATTGCGAAAATGCAAAGAATGAGTGTTTTCATAATGGGTTGTTAGATTAGTTGACTTCGAAAACTTCGCGGGCATCGGCGATACTGCCTTCAATGGCAGCGGCGGCCACCATCAGCGGGCTCATCAGGACGGTCCGACCTGTCGGGCTCCCTTGGCGACCTTTGAAGTTCCGATTGGAAGACGATGCGCAAAGTTGATCCCCCTTGAGCTTGTCAGGGTTCATGGCGAGACACATCGAGCATCCAGCACCGCGCCATTCGAATCCGGCGTCGATAAAGATCTGGTCGATCCCCTCTTTGTGACAGATGGCAGCAGTGATCTGGGAACCAGGAACGGCGAGCGCGGTAACACCCTCAGCGACTTTTCTTCCCTTGAGATACTGGGCGACTTCGCGGAAATCGGAAATGCGGCCGTTGGTGCAGGAGCCGATGAATGCGACGTCCACGTGGGTGCCCTTGATCGGTGTTCCAGCGGGTAGCTTCATGTATTCCAGAGCCTCAATAATATTGGTGCGTGCAGCTTCAGTCTCCGCTTTTTCAGGATCAGGAATGTTTTCGGAAATAGCGATACCGTGGTCCGGAGAAATACCCCATGTGACGGTCGGCTCGATGTCCTCGGCCTTGATGTTCACCACGTCTTCGTATTGGGCATCGGCATCTGATGCGTAAGCCTGCCAGCGTTCCACCGTTTCATCCCAATCGTCATCCTTGGGTGAGTAGGGGCGGTTGGCAAGGTAGTCAAAAGTGGTTTCGTCCGGATTGACGTAGCCACAGCGAGCTCCGCCTTCGATGGACATGTTGCACACAGTCATGCGCTCCTCCATGGTGAAGTTATCAAAAACGGAACCACCGTATTCGTAGGCGTAACCAATACCACCATTGGCACCTAACAGGCGGATGATATGCAGTGCCACATCTTTGGAGTAAACCCCCGGACGAAGCTTACCTTCGACGTTGATGCGGCGGACATTGAGTTTTTCCATCGCAATGGTCTGCGTGGCCAGAACATCGCGCACTTGGGTAGTGCCTATACCAAAAGCGATCGCACCGAAGGCACCGTGAGTGGCGGTGTGAGAGTCACCGCAGACAATCGTCGTGCCTGGCTGGGTGATCCCCTGCTCAGGTCCGACAATATGCACGATGCCCTGCATGCCGGAGGCCAGGTCAAAGTAGGTAATGCCAAACTCCTCCACATTCTTCCGCAGCTCGCTGATCATGGCATCGGCCAAGGGGTCGGCGAAGGGGCGCTGTTGGTTATCGGTCGGGACGATGTGATCGACAGTCGCGAATGTGCGATTGGGGTATTTCACCTCCAGTCCTAGATCGCGAAGCATACCAAATGCCTGTGGACTGGTGACTTCGTGAATAAGGTGTGTGCCGATAAAAAGCTGGGTGCGTCCATCGGCCAATGTTCCTACGGCATGTTCGTCCCAGACTTTTTGATATAGATTTTTCCCCATGATAAGCGCGTCGTGCGGTGAATTAAGTTGGCAGAGTCATAGCGCATTCAGCGTGAAAGGCAAATCTGGATTCAAGACATTGGCCTAAGATTCCGAGGGGTTGAGCAGTTCAATCACTGTGAATGTTTGCTTAAGCGCCGTTATTGCCATCTGCACGAGTGTGCTGCTGGCCTCCTGTGAAAGAAAGGCGATGTCCGACGATGAAATATTGATGCACGAAATCGATACCCAGCTGCCGGTGGCCGACTTCTCCCATAGCTCACCATGTTCGGCAGCTAACCGAGTATTTGTGACTCTATCCGGTCCCAATTTCCGCATAAACAATGGGTTTGAAACCGATGATATGGAAAAGCTGTATTCAGGTCTGAGCGAAAAACGCAGCGAGACAAAACAGAATGAGTTTCCATTGATTTACCTCATAGCCCCAGCAGAAACCACCTTTGACCAGATCCGCTCAGCTATAAGAACAGCCGCCAAAGCCGGATTCGCCGATATCTTCCTTGTCACCAAGCGCACCCCGGCGAGTGGCAACTATTTGAAACACGGGCTCTTACTCCGACTGCCCACAGCGTCGGGTCTATCACCTCCCTCCATCGAACCCATCTTTGTCAGATCCGATCGCGACGGAAGTATTTTCATCAACACAGGTCCAAGCCAGGAAGCACTGGATCATTGCAGGGAGAAACGCAGCCTCCCAAAACTCAATGAAACTCTGGATAACTACGCAGCCTGTGCCCGCGCGGGTGGATTTGAGCCCATTGCCCAAATCCATATCGACAGCAGCGCCACATACCAGAGGGCGATCGATGTGATGAACGCGATGCAACGTTGCCATATCAGACATATCACGTTCACGGATGTCACCAGCACCCCACACAGAACATGTCAGGGCATGGGAAAAGGAAAACCAGGCACTCCTACGCAATCACCCTCCGCCATACCGCGGCCTCCGCAAATCGTGAATCCGGTGAAGCGATGATATTACTCAAGTCCCACAGAACGTTTCTCTCACCACCTCCTCAGGACTAGGAGGCGATTCGAGGTCAGCAAATTCTTCCCTCTCCTTGAACGGATGTTGCAAGGCCTCATTGAGTCGGTGGAAAAGTGAGAAATCACCGGCGTAGCCGCTCTGGATCGCTTGTTCCACGCGGTGGTTACGTGGAATGAGAACCGGATTCGCCGCCTTCATCGCATCCAATCTATCCGCAGGGGCTGCTTCGACTTTCCATTGATTAAACCATTTACCGAACTTCGCTTTGTGATCAAACAGCTCCTCCACCACCGTCCGATCTTGCCCACCGGCAACCATGGTCAGTCGACGGAAGAACAGCGTGAAATCGACTTCACACTCAGCTAACAGACCCAGAGCACTTTTAATCAGCGCTCCGTCATTTTCAGGTGGAAGCGCGAACTTCGCCAAGAAACGACTCAGATACTGATCGCTAAATCGTTTGGAAAATCCGGCGAGTTCTTTTTCCAGCTTCTCAATCGCCACTGCCGAATCTTCAGAGACCAATGACACCAAGGTCTCAGCGAAACGACTCAAGTTCCAAACTCCGATGTTAGGTTGATTGCCCCAGGCGTATCTCGCGCCTGAATCGATCGAGCTGAACACACACTGTGGATGAAATACGTCCATGAAAGCACAGGGACCGTAGTCGATGGTTTCACCTGAAATGGCGGTATTGTCCGTGTTCATCACCCCGTGGATGAATCCCAGAGACATCCAATGCGCGATCAGATCCGCCTGCGCTTCTACTGCAAGTTTGAAAAAATGCAGATAGGGCTCCTCTTCGTCCAGAGCTTCAGGGTAGTGCCGGGCGATGGTGTAATCAGCCAACTCTCGCACGGCATCAGCATCATTTTGGGCATAGAAATATTGGAACGTTCCCACTCGGATATGGCTGGCCGCCACTCGGGAAAAGATCGCTCCAGCGAGCGGTCCGTCTTGGCGCAAGACGGTCTCACCCGTGATCACGGCTGCAAGCGCACGCGTCGTGGGAACTCCCAGCGCATACATTGCTTCGCTCAGAATATATTCCCGCAGTACTGGGCCCAGTGCCGCTTTGCCATCGCCCCGTCGCGAGAATGCGGTTTGCCCGGATCCTTTCAGCTGAATATCACGCCGTACACCAGCAGTATCAACAACCTCACCTAACAAAATGGCCCTACCATCGCCTAACTGGGGCGACCATCCTCCGAACTGGTGTCCGGCATATGCCTGGGCCAGTGGCTCCGCTCCAGCAGGGATTTGATTTCCCGCCAGAACCGCCGTGCCCTCCGGCGACCCTAACCAGTTAGAGTCAATGCCCAAAGACCTAGCCAGATCTTCATTGATCTTGATCAACCCCGGCGCCGGCACCTGAGCAGGCTTCTGTTTGAAATAAAACCGCTCCGGCAGTTTGGCGTAGCTGTTGTCAAAGGGGATGTTCGGATCGCTCATCAGCTCCAGTATGAACGACCCGCGATATTTGCCGATGGTTATTTTTTCGAACTGTTTATCTTTTCCAGCTCCTTGAGAATCATCTCAGGAGTGGCACGATTCCGGTATTCGGCATCGAGGAACGCATAGGCAATTTTACGGTCAGGTGTGATGATGTAAGTGGCACTCAATGGCAAGGTTCCGTTGTCGTAGTCCTTACCGTTGTATTTATTGAGTCCGGCGAAATCATCCATCGCTTTCTTCACCCATGGAGTCATTTTGAAAATGATCTTAAACTCGTTGGCCACCTTGTTATTCAGGTCGGTTAGAACTTCGAACTCTAGCTCAAACTTCTCCTTGGTGGGCAGAGAATGATCAGGGAGTTCAGGTGTAAGCGCGATAAACTGAGCTCCAGCCGCTTTGATCTTAGGCAAATTCTGCTGATAAGATTGTAGCGCAATATTACAATACGGGCACCATGAGCCGCGATACCACGTCATGACCACTGGGCCGTCCTTTAAGAGATTGGAAAGAGTCACCTCCTTCCCCACCGCATTTTTCAGCGTGAAATCGGGTGCGGTGTCGCCTTTTTTCAAAGCTTTCTTGAGCATGCCTGATTCCACCACAGACTTAATGCCCTTATTATACTCGGCGATTTTTTCAGCCGATGCCTTTTCTTCAAAGGCTTTTTTCTTAGCGTCTAACTGGTCCTGCAGATCATCTGCGTGAAGGTTGGCAGCAACTAATAAAGATCCGACAGCTATATTGAATAATTTCATGCCCCTATGATAGCACACACCGGACCTTATTCCCGAAATATTGGACAAAATTACGTCAGCTGGCACCGGCTACCTTGCTGCACTTGCCCAGGCCATGATGATTCACGACTTACAGAGTCTCCAGGATGACTTGCCAAACATCTCTATCAGGTCATATTCCCTGTCGTAATCCACATCTAGTGCGCATGAAAATCAACCAACTGACAGCCATCATCCTCACCACACTCGCATCTGCCCTCCTCACCGGGAGCGTCATGGCGCAGGAAACAGCAGCCAGCGATACTAAGAAAGCCGAATGGACTTCGCTCTTTAACGAGAAAGATCTCACCGGCTGGAAAAATCCCTATGACTGGGGGAAAGCTTCCGTCATCGATGGCGAAATTCACCTAACAGGCAACCGTAAGTTTTTTCTAACCACTGAAAAGGAATATGATGACTTCGAATTGGAAGCTGAGATCATGCTGCCCAAGGTAGGCCCAGCCAACAGCGGCATCATGTATCGCTGCCATGTTCAGAAAAACAAGGTCTTCGGCTATCAGGCCGAGTGCGATCCATCAGAACGGGCCTGGAGCGGTCGACTCTTCGATGAAGGACGCCGCGCATGGAAACTGTTAACTGATGAACAAAAAGCTAAAACGAAAAGTGTCCGCGCACCGTTAGGCGAGTGGATCAAATACCGCATCGTAGCTTCGGGCGATCACCTGCAAGTCTGGGTGAACGGACAGCTTACCACCGATGTTCACGACAAAGTCGATGCCAAGGGCCACATCGGCCTGCAGCATCACGGAGAAAAAGGCAAAACCTACCGATTCCGTAATATCCGCATTCGTCCAGTCACAGCATCAGGAGAATAGCTTTCACTGAGTTATCTCTAGCCACCCCCAGCGAGTTACTGGGCAATTTGCCGACTCAATGGCAGAAGAGGCTTCGCCCCTAGTTTTTGGCAGTAGCTGGCAACTTGAGGATGCGCAGGTTCCGTAGTGAGACTTGGTCTCCATGTTCCTGGATTCCAATGTGGCCAGTGAGTGTCTCGCCGAAGCCCTTCCAAGTTTTAAATTTACTGCCATCGAGAGCTTTCTGCCACTCCGGAGAGCCAAGTTTGACTTCAAAGGCGACAACTCCATTCTGCCAGACCTTGAGATGGCGATCAACAAAGCGGATTCGCACCGTATTCCATTCGCCCGCTTTTTTCTGCGAGGCTGCAGGCGCCGCGATCATGTCGTAAAGTGAGCCCGACCGGTGAGTCGCCAGTTTCCTGTCGGAGTGACGTTCATTATCGAGAATTTGAAGCTCGGGAGCACGGGAGTAGATTTTTTTGTCGGCGTCCGTTTCATTGGCCAGAATAAAGATACCGCTGTTACCGCCCTCGGCAATTTTCCACTCCATCTTGAAGTCAAAGTTTTCATACTTCTCCTTGGTCACGATATCACCGCCTTTCTTGAGTTTGACCATCGCACCATCTTTGACAACCCACTGCGGACTGAGGTCGTCTTTCTTAAAATTCCGCCAGTGCTCAATGGTTTTACCATCAAAGAGCAGTTGCCAGCCCTCTTTCTTTTCTTGTTCGGTCAACGTGTTTTGAGCCGAAGCAATTGAACTAAGGCTGAGCATGGCGAGGAGGATATATTTATTCATAGATAGATGGTTTGAGACTATTGATACGAACAGATTAGAAGCCACTTACAAAAAAGCAACGAAGTATTCAGGACGGATTAGCTTGGGAGTTTTTAAGAAAAAATCACATGGAATTCCTTTTAGGGGCGAATGCAGCAAATACGTTGTGGTAGGATCCAGAAAGATCGCTTTGTTTCCTCCATTGTACACCTCAAGACTGTTAGGCCGCATATCTGGATGAATCGGAAGTATATCAGGAACGATAACCCAGGAAGCCCAGCCCAAACACAATTCAGCTCACGCTCGATTTTACAGAAATCAGGTGGACCAATAGCCTTCAGTGGATGCTCAAGTATCGAGACTTTTTGAGTAACATGGCCACGCCCTGATCGGCAAGTTATCGCTCGCTGGGGATCTCCCTGATACGCAATGAAATATCCCGACCGGGAATCGAACCCAGATCTAAGGTTTAGGAAACCACGGTTTTTACTATACTTTAGGAACCCATAAACCCATGTAACCGTTTTGTAACCGTTTCTCCTTGAAAAAGGTATTCTTTTCATGTCTCTTCTCACACATGCGCGAGAATGTAACGGTTTCAAAAGTTAAGCATCCACGCTACCGCTATCGTGTTAGATACACGGAGGCTGGCAAGCGGCATCAAAAGTTTTTCAAGAACAAGACGGGGAAAGGCGGAGCCGATGAATGGGCGAACCTAAAACGCGAGGAGTTGGAAGACTTGGGAGTAAAACACGGCACTATCACCGAGGCAGAACGTAGAGCCGTTCACTCTTTCCGAGAGCTTCAAGAAAAACTACCAGATCACATTCAGCGAATATCGCTAGAGGAAGTCGTCCAAGATTACTCGGAACGCATCCAACGCAGCTTTGAACCTCTCACCTGCCAGATTGTATCCGATAAGCTCATCACTCGTCTCAAGAGCGAGGGGAAGAGCAAAAGCCACACCGACAGCCTAACTTATCGCCTCAACCCCTTCATGGCGGAATATGGCGACTGGATGGCGGCTAACGTATCCACCGAGATCATCGATGAGTATCTCACTTCGCAAGATGTTGCCGCACAAACCAAGCTCCACTATCGCCGCGCACTTCATCAGGTTTTTGGCTATGCCATTCAACTACGCGCCGCGCCGTCCAATCCGGTGAAGGATGCGATGAAACCCAAAGTGAAACACGAAGAGCCTGGAGTGCTTACGCCGAGTCAGCTTGCTAACCTCCTAACCGCCGCAGACGATGACACCCTGCCCGGACTTGCCATTTCTTTTTTCGCCGGACTACGCCGCTCAGAAATCGAACGTCTCGACTGGTCAGAAATCGATCTCATTGAAAAGCACATCGAAATCAAAGCCGGAAAAGCCAAGACCGCACAACGCCGCTTTGTTCCGATCAGTGCCAATCTCAAGAAATGGCTCGCCCCTCTAGCCATGCATGAAGGCAACGTGGTAAAATCGCCGGCGATATGGCGCAAGGGCATTGAGACAGCCCGCTCTGATGCCAAGCTCAAGAGCTGGCCACACAACGCAGGACGGCACTCCTTTGCCTCATACCACCTAGCTCATAATCAGGACGCTGGAGCATTAGCCTCCGCTCTAGGACACCCAAACCCTGCTATGCTGTTTGGCCACTACCGCGCCCTTGTTACGGCCAAGGCTGCAAAAACGTATTGGAGCATCAAGCCCGTGAAGAAAAAAAATATCACCCATATCAAAAGCGCATGAAAGAGAAGAACGACCTGCCAACATATTCCGATGAGGAATTTGATAGAAAATCCAGAGAGCTTTGGACTGGTTACCGCCGATTACATGAGGAGACACTTCGCAATCCTAGTTACAATAAGGTGAGAAGGCTAGTTCATGACATGATGACGTTAGTGAATAAACTAGCTGAACCCGTCAATAATTCCGATGAGTTGACTACCAGCCTCTACTATCAATACGAGGATAACCGACTAGGCACTCAGGACACTAGAGCGACACGCAATGAATACCTTCGCGAGTATGCTAGCTCTCGATACATGTGGCCGTGCGTGGTTGAAATCCACAAGGGCATGTCTGGCATGACTTTTCCTCGAAGCAAAGACAACAGCTCAGGGTTAGAAAAATTCCTAACAACCATGAGCTTAGGTGAAAGCCTTCCGGGAAAAGCAACAGGCTATAACAATAATGAAGGGACTACATTTTCTCACAACGGTAAGCGCACCTTTTCGGGATATGTTATCAACGAGATAGAAACCATTATGCTCTACGCTAGGGACTGTCTCAATAAGCAAGAGAAAGGGGAAGATTTGAGCAATCTTGATCAGTGGTTAAAAACAGCGATGGATATCAGAGCATTTAGTAGCGCGACGATTGATGCTTGGCTCCAGCTTTTTGTAGATAAAATCAAGGAGGAGTACTCAGGCCATTTGGAACATGAATGGGAACTTTTTCAACATCTCCAAAGAGGATTTGAGAAGTGGCGGGACTGTAATGGCGGAGGCTCCTATGAGGGATATGTCCGTAAGCGAGTCAAAGCTGAGATGAAAAAAATTGCGAGTTAAGTCATTTATCATAAGTCAGGAACTCCTCTCCTAGAAGAGCGGTTCCAGATGAACACGTGGTCGAAATTTGAGAAAAGACCACCATGTCACAGACCATACCGAATAAAACAGGGCAAGCATCGGAGCTTCTTACCAAGACTGAACTTGCAAAACGACTCAAGGTATCAACTCGCACGGTTGATCTTTGGGTAAACGAAGGCCGCATCCCCAAAATCAAGATCAATAGCTCTGCTAGATTTGATTGGGGTGACGTGCTTGAAGCATTGAAAAAACAGAGCGGAAAGGAGGCAGTATAGCATGAATTCCTCCACCAAAGAAAACCGCCCCTCCTATCCGGGGGGCGGTTTCTCAAAAGCTCAATTTGTAACGCCGAGCTACCCGAATAATCCCTCCAGCCTCCCCCACTTGTCAACGAGCAAGTTAAGTGACGCTATGGCAAAGCACCTTATCGGTGCGCTGGTGATGAAATCTCTCATTCAGCTAGAAAGGGGGCAATGTCATGGAGCCTAGCCGCTATCCCAAGCCAGGCAGTCAACGCAGGATCATCCTTGATCGATTGATTGCCGCCGCCGGCGCTCCCGTTGGAGTGAATGAATTTATGCGTATCGCCCGGTGCGCTGCCGTCCACTCCCAAGTGGATGCCTTGCGAAAGATGGGCTGGAATATTCATAACCGAATGAGACGTGTCTCAGCCAATGGCGAGAGCATCACACACTCGGAATACTGGATGCCAGTATCGGAGGAAGTGAATAGTTGTTTCTAAGTATCACCAATCAGGGGGAGGGGCGTTTGAGCCTCTCCCTGCTAACATTTGCTAACAATGTCACCACAGCAAACCATTGAGCTGCTTGGAGTGAAAGCCGTTCTCTTGCCGATACGGAAAAACTCGAAAGCTCCCATGCTCAAGAAATGGCAATCGATCACTTTTGATGATACTCAAAACCCTGACTACCAACGTAAGCTCGACACTCATGGAAACAGAGGTGTCTCTCTCGGCAAAATTTCTCAGAATTTATGCAGCATTGATTTTGATGACGATGACGCATTGAACCAGTTTTTAGAGTTGAATCCATTTTTACGCGATACCCTGCGAACCACTGCCAAACGAGGGGCTAATCTATGGATTATCCTAACAAGCGATTATCCCAAAAGCCAACGGCTCAAGAACATCTCTGGGGAATCTATCGGAGAATGGCGAGCCAGCGGAAACCAAACTGTAATTCAAGGAGTTCACCCCGAAGGCATGGCTTACCGCATCGCCGTTTCAGCCAGCCCCATGCTCATTGCCTTCTCAGAAATTCAGTGGGGGGGTCTTGGATTTTCCAGTTCATGCCATATAGATGATACAGATGGTATAGATCATACAGAGATACAGATTACACAGACGAATAACAATAGTCGGAGACACACACCCACTCTCATCGAGAAAGAGCAACTCGCTCAATCGGCACTCGCCAGGCTCAAACAAGATCCCGACCTTTGGCACCTCTACCGAACCTACATCCTGCATAAGTTCACACCGCGCCAAGGGGAACGGAACAGTCAGCTAATGAGTATGATGACTTTTCTAAACTGTGCCGTATCGAGGCAACGCGCCCACGATTTAGCCAAGGCGTTCTATGACGTAAACCAAGACGTATTTGCTGACAGTCTGGAGCAACACATGAGAGAGGCAGAATCGCATTTGGACGCTACGCATAGACGATGGACTCAAGAGCTTCCAAATAATGAGCAAACAGCCCTCGCCGGACTACCATCTCTCCAACGCGAGGCATACCGTATCTGCCGCGACCTAGCCCACCATGAGAACAGTCAATGCCCTAGAGGAGAGTTTTTCCTCAGTTGTGCCGATCTAGCAAGACGTCTCGGAACCGATATGAAAAACGCCCACCGCATCCTTGCTCAATTAGAGGGCATGAAAATAATCACCATCCACCGCAGGGGAACACGCCATAGCAAACAATCACCGGGCAAGGCCACCGTGTACAAGTGGCAGCCTCAGACCTTATGATTTCTCAATAAGTTCATCATTTTTCATTATCACACAGTATATCAACGATTATTTCATGATGGGAATGAGCAGTACAATCAGCGGTTACTCACCGTCTCCTCTTTCCTCCGCCTTAATATTAGCATCGATCATCGCCGCTATTCGCGCCCAATTTTCATACAGATAAGAGTAATGGAGCCACTTATCTTTTTTCCTGACAAGAGCTAGCGTGTACTCTGTCCTCTTCGCCAGATCATTCTTTGGATGCGGATATTTTTTGTAACCATCAGATACCGCACTTTTTAGATTTTCATGCATTTCCTCACGGTGGTTGGACTTGGCTTTACTATGCCAAAATTTAGCTATCGCCATTGCCCTTTTCCGATTGAGCTTATCGAGCTTCATAAAGCGATCAAAAACCCCTTGATCGGGATGACATATGCTCTCAGTCCCCGCTAGGTGAAGGTAAAAAACATGAATTCCGCCCTCCCCGTTTTCTTTTTCCGGTAAATCTCCATACTCCTCATCAACTGCCGGACTCGCCATGCAAAAAGACGAAGCCAGTATTATAGCCAACGTAATTATCGTTTTCATGTGTCTAATTTTTATCACGCTTATTTCAACCTTGGATCATTTGGATCAAGGCACATGAACTGAATCTCGGCCTGAGCATCAGATCGAAACGGCTGCATATCTTTTTGATTCGTATCGATGATTTTCATCACCTTGCCCTGTTTTAAGCAAAACTCGTTAGCCTCCCTGATGGCCTCTGCCTTCACTCGGCCTGAGTCGCCGCGAATACTTTTCAGTGACCTTGCGACCATATAGGTGTCTTGACCCATCGGCACGACACCGGAAGAAGACGCACAGCTTGCCAACACTCCGCATCCCAAAATTGATAGTAATAGTTTTTTCATGATTTTATCAAGCCGCTCATTGATCTTCTTAATACTCGTATCGGCGTATCCCACAATGAGGCACGCTGACAAAACTAACAGAGCTGCATAGTCAGACAAGAGTAATTACCGACACATACGCGATCGCGTGAGAGATGGGGTTAATCACCCTAACTCCCGTATTGCTCCCGAAACTCGCCTTCGAATAGGTTAAAGAAAATGCCATCACTTAATCATCAGGTTGCCACCCTTAAGAGTCTCAAGCGTTAGCCTTAGTTAACATTTGTGAGCGCGGCCATCCAACTTGGATACCTTTTATGGCGTCAGAAAATTCACTCTTTAGGGACTGCAGAAACTCCCTGTCTGCTCGTAAATGCTCGTAGGGTTATGGTAAAACGACAGCATTGGACGTCAGCTCGGAACCCTATGATTTCATTGGAACCCCTTCATCTTTCATCCTTCACTTCTTTTTCGTAGAAAATGTAACCAGTTTGTAACCGCTTTCAGCTAAGAAATGCCCCGAAAAGGTGAGAATACTTAAGAGTGGTCAATTTGGCAACCGACCTAAACAAACCCCATAAACACATATAAAATGGAGGGATTTGGATCAAATAGGAAGCATCCCGACCGGGAATCGAACCCAGATCTAAGGTTTAGGAAACCCTTGTTCTATCCGTTGAACTATCGGGACTCGACAGCGGGGTGATCATTGACAGCTTCGAGATCGAGGTCAAGTCACCAACAAGGCTTACTTCCAGAAAGCACTAGAGGTGTTCACCTTCGTTTGTGAGACCTCCAAGCTTTTGAATTAGACTCAGTTTTTGAAAACACGATCCGCGAATTCAGGATGATCGATGAAGGGGTTTCGGTTGCCTTGGTAGCTACGGTATATTTTGTTGTTTCTTGCCCGCTCTTCATCACTGACTGGATCTGAATGGTGCCATTCTAACAAAATACTAAGTTTTCCGAGTTGGCGGTTTTTGATGTCGGGGGTGTTAGAAATTTCTAAGTCGGTGGCGTTTGCCTCATCACCCTCGTATCGCACCGCCATGTAGAATAGGGCCCGTGCGATATCCCCTTTCACTTCGTTCGGCGGCTCCCAGGAGTCGGCATCGGACGAGTATCTTTTTCCTCCGTAGTCCTCTCCGTCGGTTTCATCGAAGTAGAGGTGTCCACGCTTCGCGTTGACGTCGACATCTGAGGCTCGGATGTGGTGCAGGTCGGTATTGGCGATGCTGGATCGGCCAATACCATAGGCTCTCGGCCAGAGATGCTCCCTGTTCCAGTCACCTTGATTGCCGCCATTTTCAGACGAGCTTCGCTGGCTTCTTTGGTAGATCAGCACCACCTTCCCGTCCTCTCCAGCGTCAAGATCACGCAAAGCGTTCCATAACTCGGCATAGGTCAACACACGGTGGTTTCTGATGCGTTGGTGAAGTGCCTGTTTGAGTTCATCACCTCTGAGTTGTTCGAGATCCTGATAGTTTTCGGACGCTGCGGTGCCCAATTCCGGAGCGACCTGCTCTAGCTGATCGCTTCTGTGAAGCGCGGCATTTCTGATCACAAAATATCCCACACAGAGCACAATGACCACGAGTAGGATGGCGTAATGGATCTGTTTCATAGGATGATCATTTGGGCACAGCTCGTTGTGCAGTGCTTGGTTATTGTTTGCTCTCGGCCTGGGCCATGGTGAGGTGGTGTTTGGCGGCGCGACCGCTGATAGATTCATTCTCCAGCAGCTCGCCTGCGATGACCTTGATGGCTTCCCAAGTGGCTTTGTTGCTCAGGAAATGCTGGGTTTTATCGAGAGTTTTGTGAATGAGTTTTTCGGCTTGGCGGGCGTTGCCGGATCTGGACAGGGCGAGCTTCTCCACCATGCGCAGGTCTTGGGCGGCACCAGTGATATTGTATTTTCCTGACTTACGCCCTTCGGCGGCCATGCCCGCTAGCAGGATAAGCATTTCTGCTTCGAGTTTGTCCTGAACCTGTTTCGCTCGGCCTTTTTGCATGGTGCAGGCACCGAGTCGGTTCTGCGATGGAATGATGCTGACTTTTTGCACAGGGCGGCCCATGAGCAAAGCCATGACGGCGTGGCCAGCCTCGTGGTAGGCGGTGAGTGTTTTCTGATCCATGTGATGACGAGGTTTCCTTTCGCAAGAGCACCCTAGCCCCTTCATTGCATGTTAAGCAAGCAAGCGGAGTCCATCCCCCCTGTCTGTTTGTTCATCGTGATACAAATTTTGAAGATCCTTTTGGATTGCCTTGATCTAGGACGGCTGGCAGAGTGCGTTTTGCTTTATATCGGAACAAACTAAAACAACAACACCATGAAACCCCTCTACCTCCTAACAAGTATTTTATGTTCAACCTCTATGGTCCATGCAGCCAGCATACTGACTGACGGTGAATTCGACCTAGCCACCAGCGGAAGCACGACGAGTGGCAGCCCCTGGACGTTAACCGTCAATTCTCCAGACGGAACCAACCCTGCCGCTCAATTTCAAACTGGCTTTGCCAATGCTAACAACACTGGGGCGGGAGGCACTCAAGCGCCTGGCACTGGCGCTGGCCTCTGGATCAGGTCTTTCGAAGGCGATCAAGGTGGTAGCGGCGAGCCGTTGGCGAATGCCAATCTATCCCAGTCGGTTTTAGCACCATCTTCCGGCTCTTACCAATTGAGCTTTGTTGCAGGCAGGGAGGTTAATTTCACAGCCGCTTCATTTGGTGTCACGCTTAGTTCGAGCGGCGTTGCCGGATCGGCGACGATCGATCTTATCGCCGCCACCATTCCAGATGGAAACCTCGGAGGAGCAGCATCCCTCAATGCCGGCGGCACACCATTCAGCATTACCCTCAACAGTGTGATGGCCGGCGATACGCTCCAAGTCAGTGCCATTATGGTTGATGGCGCTGATTCCCAAGTCCCCGGTGGCCAAAGCGCCTTTCTGGACAACTTCAGCCTAGTCCTAGCACCCGTCCCTGAACCATCTAGCAGCTTGCTCTTGGCAAGTTCTGCACTGCTGCTTTTCAAAAGACGTCGATAGGGCGGGGCTGATCTGTCATAAGTGCCAGAATGATCCATGGGATACTACCCCGACTGGTATGATTTTAGTTTTCAGCCAATTTCGTTAGACGATAGGGCCTAGGTTTTCGAGATGAATGACTGGCTCCTTCTGCTCATCGGATTTCTGGAGGTCTACTAACAGTGTGAGTGACCAATCGTTTCTTGCTTCCGGATCGCAGAGGGTTTGGTTGATGCGCCATTGGCGGGGATTATCGATTACTTCGGTGTGGGTGTGTTTTTTGTTCCGGGCTCCTGGGTCGAGGCGGATGCGCTGTCGGCCGTCGTAATAGGCGTCTAGCACTTCATCGATTCGGGCGGCGGTCCAGTCGTTGCTCGGCTCAAAGACATCCATAAATCCAGCGATATTGTCGGCGGAGAGATGCTTCACGGCAGTGAAGATTTCATGGTGGACCAAGCGGGAAAACTTACCTTTTTCCTGAGTGATCGGACGCTCCTTTTCGGGTGCGATCACTCGGTCCTCCGGCCTGACGTAGTTGGGGTCTCTCATGACCTCCCATTCATCGATCAGGCTGGAGTCGACGGTGGTCAGGTGCTCCTTGAGGTAGCGTTCGGCATCGAGGACTTCTTCCGTTTTTAACGCCGGGGGCACGGTCTGACTGAGGACTTTGTAAACATCGCTGAGGTGGCGCAGGAGGATGGCTTCGGAGCGCTCTAACTTATACTTCCGGATGTAGTCTTCGAATGACATGTAATCGATGAACATCTCACGTGCGATCGATTTCGGACGAATACTCTCGGACTCGATCCACGGGTGTTTGACGTTGAACTCATTGAAGGTGTCATAGATGAAATCTTTGCCGGGCATGGGATGGGTGACTTGTTCGAGCTGGTCCATGCGTTGATCGTATTCCACGCCGTCGGCTTTCAGTTCGTTGATGAGTTCGGTTTTCAGCTCGTTGACCTGAGCACGGAGAACGGCGACCGGGTTCTCGAGGATGGCTTCGATGAGGGACAAAACGTTGAGTGCGTAGTCGGGAGCTTCCGAATCTAACAATGGGATGGTTTCGATGAGATAAAGACCAAGCGCCTGATTCATGGAGAAATCGTCCTGCAGATCGACGTGCAGTTTGACTTTCGGCACGTTGTCCCCGGCTGCGCGATCCGCCGGCGGCGTGATGGTGAGCACCCCTCCCCTGACTAGCGCGATGAACATGGAGCGGGCGTGACGACGGATTTTACTCTTCGAGGCTTCAGTTTCGTGACTGGACTCGATCAGACGTTTCAGCTCGCGGCAGCCGTCTTCGGTGGTCCGGCTGAGCACATTGAGCATTAGGTTATGGCGGAGTTTGAAACTGGAAACCAGCGGCTCCGGCTGGGATGTCTGGAGCTTGGCGAATGTTTCCGCATTCCATGAGACAAAGCCTTTTTCCGGCGGCTTCTTTTTGACCACCTTTTTGTTTTTGGCGGATGCAGCAGCTTTGGCTTCGAGACGAATGTTTTCGATGACGTGTGCCGGGGCCTGGGCAACGACGTATCCGATGTCATCGAAGCCACGCCGACCGGCCCGGCCTGCGATCTGTTTGAAATCGCGGACGGATAGAATTTTGGTGCCGGTGCCATCGTATTTGCAGAGCTGGGTGAAAAGCACGGAGCGGATCGGCACGTTGACTCCGACGCCGAGAGTGTCGGTTCCGCAGATGACTTTCAGCAGTCCCTGTTGGGTCAGTTTTTCGACTAACAGACGATACTTCGGCAGCAAACCAGCATGGTGGATGCCAATGCCGTGACGTAGCAGCTTGCTGATTTCCTTACCGTAGGGTGAACGGAAATTTGCCTGTTGCAGGGCCTCGGAGATCTGGCGTTTCTCCTCCTTGGTGCAGAAGTTGCTAGAGAGCAGTGCTTGGGCGGATTCGGCACAGGCGCGTTGGGCAAAGTGCACGAGGTATACGGGGGCTTTGTTCTTCTCCACTAGCTCCGCCACCTGCTCTGTTAGAGGAATTTCCGAATACACAAACTCGAGTGGCACCGGCCGTTGCTCCGACTGCACTAGGACGGTTTCCTTTTTCGTCAGGGATGTCATTTCCTCCTGAAAAAACGAAGTATCCCCGATGGTGGCGGACATCAGCAGGAAACGTGATTGCGGTAATGTTAGAAGGGGCAACTGCCATGCAACACCGCGTTCGTGGTCCGAGTAATAGTGGAACTCGTCCATGATGACATCGTCCACCTTCGCCGTGGAGCCTTCGCGCAAAGCGAGATTCGAGAGGATTTCGGCGGTGCAGCAGATGATGGGAGCGGATGGATTCACCGTGGCATCGCCGGTAATCATGCCGACGTTTTCCGGTCCGAAGGTGCCGCAGAGCGAGAGGAATTTCTCATTGGCCAGGGCTTTGATCGGCACCGTGTAGTAAGACGTTTTCCCCGCGCACAGCGATTGGTAGTGCAAGGCCAACGCCACCAAGGACTTACCTGATCCAGTGGGGGTGTTGAGGATGACGTTGTTGCCAGCGAAGAGCTCCAGAATCGCCTCCTCCTGATGATCATACATCTCGACTCCGGAATCGATGAGATATTCGAGAAAATGGTTGAGCACGTCATCGGAGGTGAACGCACCGGTCGGTCGGGTAAGCTGCATGTCAGCTCACCTTATGAGGCTATACAGAAACCTCAAGGCCTTCTAGCAATCAGGCACATTCGGACGATTTCCCTTGAGGCATCGGTGGCGGCTCGCTTTGTTCTCTCCATGCAAGTTTCTGAGAAGCTCACCGGTCTGCGCGCTGCGATGGCGTCTGAAAATATCGACGCCCTGATCGTTGGCAACACCGATCCCCATAACAACGAATACGTGGCTCCGCGCTGGAGGTGTCGTGAATGGCTTTCGGGGATGAAAGGTTCCAGCGGAACTATGGTGGTCACGGCCAAATGGTGTGGTCTCTGGGCCGACAGCCGCTATTATCAGACCGCCCAACTGGCTCTGGACGGCACCGAGATCAAACTGATGCGTGCGAGTGACCTCGATGTCCCCAGCATTGATGCTTGGCTGAAGAAACATCTACACGATGACCAGACCGTCGCTTTCAACGGTCATGACACGAGCCTGAAACAAGCCAAGTCCTGGCTCAAAAGCCTGCAACCCGCCGGCCTGAAAATCCGCAGCGAACTGGAGCTCATCAGCCCGATCTGGAAAGACCGCCCTGCCCCCCCAAAAGGTGAGCTGTTTATCGTAGCCGATGAATTCACTGGCCAGACCATCGAGGAGAAAATCTCCGCCGTGCGCGAAAAAATGGCGGAAGAAAAACTCAATGCCTATCTGCTAGGCCGCACGGATGAATCATGCTGGCTGCTCAATTTCCGAGGCACGGACATTGCTAACAACCCAACCCCCTACTGCCACACGCTGGTCACCATGGACGAGGTTCTGTTTTTTGTGGATACAGACAAACTCACCACGGAGGCACGGGAAAAATTCGAATCCGCAGGAGTCACCATCTGTGACTACGATGCCATCGGTGCTGCTCTCAAGGAACTCGATAACACAACGCGTTTGCTGATCGTTCCTAACTACCTCAGCTACCAACTCTCACAAGCTGCAGACCACTGCGTCCAGATCGAGGGGCGCCCGATCGCTACCGATCTCAAAGCCATCAAAAACGCCACCGAGATCAAACACCTGAAACAAGCACTCATCGACGACGGTGCGGCGATGGTGAAATTCTATGTGTGGCTTTACCGCAGCCTGAAAGCCGGGGAAAAAGTCACCGAGTTATCCGCAAGCAAGAAGCTGTTAGCCTGTCGGGCTGAGGTCGATGGATTCCGCCACGTCAGTTTCGACTCCATCATGGGCTACGGTCCGGACGGCGCGCTGAACCACTACTCGGTAGACGAGACCACTGACAAACCTGTTTCTCTTGAAAGCATCTTCTTGATCGATTCAGGTGGAAACTTCGTGCACGGCACTACTGACACAACCCGCACCATCCCCATGGGCGAGCCTACTCAGGAGCAGAAGGACGACTACACCACTGTGCTTAGCAGCATGATCGAGCTTATCGTCCTGCAGTTCCCTGAAGGGGCCACCGGAGCTCAGCTGGATGGAGTTTGCCGCCAGAACCTCTGGAAACAAGGGAGGAACTTCAAACACGGAACCGGCCACGGCGTCGGCTTCGGTCTCGAAGTGCATGAAGGCCCCCAAAACATTTCCGAGACCAACGGCGAACGCATGAAACTCGGTATGGTCACCACCATTGAACCCGGCTGTTACCGCCCCGGCTCACACGGAATTCGCATCGAGAACATCGTGCATACAGTGCTCAGCCAAGAAACCGACTTCGGTCGATTCTTTAAATTTGAAAACCTGACCTTCTGCCCGATCAATATCGATCTCATCGAACCTTCGCTCCTGCCAGCAGAGCATACGGAATGGCTCAACAGCTATAATGCCGAGGTGCTCGAGAAGCTCTCTCCACTTCTGAATGATGAAGAGCTCGAGTGGTTAGAACGTGAGTGCCGCGCACTCTAACCGCCGGCCTGAAGGTAGACTTCCTCGTATGGTTGGATGACGACAAAGCCATCACCTTGGAAAAGCATCTGGATCGAATCCCCGGAACCACGGCCTAACAAGGTCTTGAATGAGATATCCGTCTTCAACTGCGGTTCAAGAGTGCCGGACCATGCGATAGTAGCATTCGGATCTGTCACGACCGGTTGATCGGGGGTAACTCGCAGAGTAATCGGCTCAAAGTGGCTGGTGATCGCCAGTAGTCCACTACCATCAAAGCGCACATTGAAAAGCCCGCCAGCCATCATACCCGCAACTTTCCGCATCATCGTGATCTTGTGTTGAAGTGATGACTCGAATGCCAACACATCGTTACCGTTGACGACGATGGAATCGCCTTGGAGTTTCAGCAGAATGATTTTCTTCCCGGAGTCTGCGAGATAAAGTTTCCCCTGTCCTTCTGCGTAACTAATGCGCATGCCTTCCCCGGAAACCGCCTTTTTCAAAAGGTTGCCGACACCTTGATCTAACATCCCTTCGCGCTTGAAACTGATATTTCCAAGGTAGGCTACCATCGAGCCCATCTTGGTATTCATTTTCCCGTTGAGGTTGATTTCCAACATCCGAGGTGACTCAAGCTCGAAGACGCCGTGACCTCGGTCGCGCTGGGCGGTGCTTTCGAGAAATTCCTGAATCGTCTGTGCTGGGCCAGCAGGTGGCATGGGTGGTGGGGTGTTCGTTTCCATAGTTCGTTCTAAGTTGTTTCAATGACGATTAGAAAATTGGCATATGCATGTCGAGTTAATCTTGCGGATCACCGCCACAGACAATCTGTCTTACGAAAAGCTGTTAGCCATCACGGCTGCGGCTTCACAGGGAAGTTTCGCTCCTTTTGAGAGGATGGATATGCACCGATACCGGCTCCGCAATCATGGTGGAAACAGGAGGCGTCTTTGGTTCATCGAACCCCGCCAAGGGGAAAAGCCACGTGGAGAAACCGGAAATCTCCGTGTGTTGGTATCGATACGGCGGGTGATGCACTTGACCGCTATACAACTGGCCAAGGCGATCGACGCTGAACAAACGGTATCGTTCTAGCAGAAAAAATTCTAAAGTCTCCGGATCAGCGACGATTGGATCGATCAGCTGCGTAGGATAGTGGAACGTCTGCCTGATATCATCGCCTAGCCGGGCAGAGTGATAAGTTAGAACACCATCCCTTTTCGTGGCAGACATCCGAGCGTGCTGATAGGGTAGATTAAAAAACTTCCGTGCCGTTTTCACCGCCAGCCACTGATTGCAATCGAGTGAGTAAAACCAGACACCTGGTCGGCCATGTGCATCATACACATAGGTGCGGAAATTCAGTTCCTGAAACCACGAAACCCCAGGCACGGGAGGACAATAAACCGGGCGAATCCGCTCCATGAAAAATGGAACCACTCCGAGGTAGGCTTTACCATCGAAGGTATCCACCGTGAGTCCGTCCGGCAAAGTGGACTGGATCAGAGCGGAATCAATTTCCCAATGTAGAAAAAGTAAATGCGTCCAACGCTGTCGCATCACAGGTCGTGATGTCGGCCGATCGCGTTCGGCAAGACGCTGATCAGGCGATGGAAAATGTGCCGGGCTCATGACCATTCAAAAGCCATGAGTTCCGGCACTTCCATTGATATAAGTATTTGTTAGATTAGTGAGCAGCGCGATGTGCTGCACCTTGAAGAGCTGCGCCACCCTGCTGAATATCCTGTCCAGCGCCAGCAACGGCGTTGCAAGATGTTAGGGTAAGTGCCGCGAGGCCTCCGATTGCTAGAATGATTGTAGTAATGTGTTTCATAACAAGCTCACACTAGCCAAACTCGATTGATTTTCCAATGGTTTTTGTTTTTAAATTCCGTTTTATTCGCTTCTCGGCACAGCTACAGATCCCTCCATTGGATAGAATATCGTGAGGTTTTCATTTGCGCAGAACATCATTGTGGATAGTTTGAGGGATGAATTCTTCACATGCTCTAATCTCCGCCGCTGCGATTGCAGCTATTGCCTTTTTGGCATCATGCTCCAGCCACGACCACGCATCGCCCAAGGTGGCCAAACTCGGCGTGACTAACCTCACCCAGCCTCAGCCGTTTATCTACTCTAGCGGGCAGCCGACCAAAAGCCAGCTCGACACTTTGGCAAAACAGGGAGTCAAACATGTGGTCAATCTCCGACCAGCCAACGAGATTGATTGGGACGAGGAAAAACACGTGCGCTCGCTCGGCATGAGTTACATCTCGATTCCGGTCAGCGGCGTTGCAGACCTCACCAAAGAGAATGCCAAAAGGCTCGATGGTGCCATCGTTGCCATCGGCAAGGATCCGGCTCTGATCCACTGCTCAAGCGGTAACCGCGTGGGAGCGTTGATCGCGATCCGTGAAGCTACGCTAAAAGGCAAAAGCAGATCAAAGGCGATAGCCGAAGGCAAGCTATGGGGACTGACTAAGTTAGAACCGGGAGTCAAAGCAAGGTTGAGTGAAATGGGACATTAAAATTTTTCATTCCAAAACATCACTCAAATTCACTTGCGCCTTGTTGGAAAGTCGCGAACTTCACCTAACATGAACATCAGAACCACAGCATTGGTGGCCTTATCATCAGGCCTTCTAGCCAACGTCATTTCCGCCCAAAGTTTACAGGATAAACTCGATGCCCGCAGGGATGCATTTCTTGAAAAAGCTCCGGAAAGTATCGTGGAAAGCCAGAAGAAGGCACTGCGTGAACTCGAAAACACGGGCATCTACCAACGTGTGCTGAAAGTCGGTGATAAGGCACCGGACTTCACTCTGGGAAATCCTGACGGCAAAAAAGTCCAGCTCTCTAACTTGCTCAAAAACGGACCGGTGGTGCTGACATGGTATCGTGGTGGCTGGTGCCCTTACTGCAACATTGCCCTCGCCGATCTCAGTGAAAAAAATGATGCGTTTAAAAAGCTTGGTGCCACACTCGTAGCTCTAACACCCGAGCTGCCGGACGCCACCGCCGGCTCGGTCAAAGAACAGGGACTGAAGTTCGAGGTCCTTTCCGATCTCAATCATGCCGTGGCTGACAAATACGGTCTGGTGTTCACCCTCAACGAGGACACCCGCCAGCGGTATCAGGAGAAGTTCAAGCTAGAGGAGCGCAGTGGCAAAGAAGCGGCGAAGAAACTCCCCCTCCCTGCTACCTATGTGATCGATACAGACGGAACCATCACCTACGCATTCGTGGATGCCGACTACCGACGCCGTGCCGAACCAGCCAGAATCATGGATGCGCTAAAGGCTCTCAAAGACGGACCGACCGCCAAACACCTCCTGCTCCAATTCTGGGAGAACACCTGGAACCCACCCTACGACATCGACCTCATCGACAAAAACATGTCCGAGGACTTCATTCTAACAAGTGCCGGCAAGGACATCAAAGGCCGTGACGCATTCAAGGCCTGGGTGAAGAGCTCATTAGAAAAATCCAACGGGCTGAGAATCGAAAATCTCGACAGCTTTGAGAACAAAGACGGCAGCCGTGTGGTCAGCCGATGGATCGCCAGAGCCAACACCGGTGCAGTGCCAGATTCAGAAAAAGCCAGCCACCAACCCTTCGAGTTCACCGGCATTGCCCTGTGGGCGTTCAAAGACGGCAAGCTCACTCACAACTGGGTGGAGCGCTCGGCTGCGAAGCCGAGTGAGTAAGAGCGTGATTCATCACGGTAGGGCAGATTGGCCTCAATCTGCCGGGCTACACCGCTGATGGTTCTGCTAAGAAACGTGATTATCGAAGCCGTAGGCGCTGCCTTGGTTGCGGTGAGTTGAATAGCTTCGATCCGGCAGATTGAGGCCAATCTGCCCTACCACCTTAGCTGCCATCTTTAGATAATTCACGATATCAACAGGTCCTGACTATCAACAATTTGTCTTTATGTGCCGGAAAAATAGTTTATAATTGGGGCATGGGTGATCGATGAATCACCCGAAACAATGAAAATACATTACGTCGTTTTAGGTTCGATCGCATTACTTTCTTCGATAAACGCTCAAACCTTCTCCATCGATTTTCGAGATGGCACATGGATGCACGACACACCAAGCGGAGTCGTCATATCCCACGGCTGGGGCAAACCCTCGAACACAACTCAAGGATACACCCAAGGCATCAGCGAAGTTGCCCCTGGGACGTTCCTTACGGTTAAGACCCAGTTTTTTGGAACTGCTTCGGCTGGAGCTGACAACTTCCGACTCGATCCCTCAAATACTCCTGGCTTTGCATTTCAAAATGCGGGCACTGGAGATACTAACTTTTCGGTCGATTCCAATGGCAACACGATCTTGCAAAACTATCAGCGAATAGACTTCTCGTTCAGTACTGCTGTGCTACTTGATAGCCTGCGAATCCTGGACATTGACACAGCCTCATCGACGGGTGCCACAACCCAAGCATGGCGTGATACGGTCGCTGTTGAGCTATGGAATGGTAGTGGTCCACTCGCACCCGGATTAAATATCGATCCATCCATTACATTGCCCGGTTCCCCATCGCGCCTTCTTCAAGGGGTGACCTCCAATGGACTGCCCTATGCTTACGCCAATACTTTAGGCAATACTTCGACGAGTAACCCTGGGCAACCTAACGATCCGTCTAGCGCGGTTTACTCGCTGAGCACTGATGCCGTGGATGGATTCTCACTTTATCTCTGGAACCGTGGACGTGGCTCCGGCGGCAAACACGCAGTCGTGCTACAGGCCAGCGGAAGTCAACTCCGCGTTGTCCCCGAACCATCCAGCCTCAGCCTCTTCGCTATCACCATTTCCATGATAGCTCTTCGCCGCTCACGCAGGGCCTCGATATAGCATGTGACTTTAAAAGCACCCGGTAGATAGATTTCTACTGGGTAAACTTTGATAGGCTCTCGTCCACATGCGACAACGGTCTAACGACCCTTCTTGATCGCTTGGTCGAACCAGTTACCGCCGAAGGAATCGTTGCCGCCTCCGCGGTTTCCTCCTCCGTTGTTGCGGCGCTGGCCTCCGTTTCCGCCACCGTTGTTGTTGCGGCGGGGGCCGTTTGATTGGCGGTCGCCTCTTGGCTGGCCTTGGCGTGCTGGCTCTGGATTGCTGCGCATGCTGAGGGCTATGCGGTTGCGGTTCAGATCGACCTCGGTGACGGTGACGTTAACTTTCTGGCCGACTTTGACGACTTCCGATGGGTCGGAGATGTATTTATCGGCGAGTTGGGAAATGTGCACGAGGCCGTCTTGGTGCACGCCGACATCGACGAAGGCTCCGAAGTTGGTGACGTTGGTCACGATGCCGGGGAGCTTCATGCCTTCTGTTAGGTCGGCTGGTTTGTTGACGCCCTCGGCGAAGGTGAAGAGCTCGAACTGGGCGCGCGGGTCGCGACCCGGTTTGGCGAGTTCGGAGATGATGTCTTTCAAGGTCGGCAAGCCGACTTCTTCGCTGACGTATTTTTTCAGATCGATCTTTTTGCGCATGTCCGCATCGCGGATCAGAGTGGGCACATCGCAGCCGAGATCGGCGGCCATTTGTTCGACGAGGGCGTAGCGTTCTGGGTGAACGGCGGAGGCGTCGAGCGGATGCGTGCCTCCGAGGATGCGGAGGAAACCGGCGGCTTGCTCGTAGGCGACTTCGCCGAGGCGGGGAACTTTTTTCAGTTCTTCGCGAGTTTTGAACGGTCCGTTTTCGGCGCGGTAGGCGATGATGTTAGAGGCGATGCCGGAGTTCAGTCCGGCGACGTAGCCGAGGAGCTGGCGGGAGGCGGTGTTGACTTCCACGCCGACGCCGTTCACGCAGCTGATGACGGTATCGTCTAGGCCGGTCTTGAGCAGGTTCTGATCGACGTCGTGCTGGTACTGGCCGACTCCGATGCTTTTGGGATCGAGCTTTACCAATTCTGCCAGAGGGTCCATCAGGCGACGACCGATGGAAACGGCACCACGCACGGTGATGTCTTTGTCTGGAAATTCCTCACGGGCGACTTCGCTGGCGGAGTAGATCGAGGCTCCGGATTCGTTGACGATGATGATGGGAATGGAGGCTGGGAGTCCGGCGGCGCGGACTACGGCTTCGGTTTCACGCGAGGCGGTGCCGTTACCGATGCAGATGGCCTGGCTGCCGAATTTGGCGACCATTTTCTTCAGCATTTCGACCGCTTCCATGGCCTGGGAGTGGCTGGTGGTGAAGTGGAGCACGGTGTCGAAGAGGAGTTTTCCTTGGGCATCTAACACGACGGTTTTGCAGCCAGTGCGGAAGGCGGGGTCGATGGCGATCATCGGGCGCTGGCCGAGCGGTGAGGCTAACAGAAGCTCGCGGAGATTATCGGCAAAAACGCGGACGGCTTCGATGTCGGCTTCCTTTTTCGCCTTCATGCGGAACTCGGTTTCGAGGGAGAGGCCGAGCAGACGCTTGAAGCTGTCGGCGATGGCGAGGTCGAGTTGTTCGGCGCAAGGGCCGCCGTTGCTGACACCGAAGCGGCCGCGCATTTTTGTGAGAGCAAGTTCTTCATCGGCCTGAATGCGCATGAAGAGGAAACCTTCTTTCTCACCACGGCGCATGGCGAGCATGCGGTGGGATGGTACGTCCTTGAGTGGCTCTGACCAATCGAAGTAATCTTTGAACTTCTGCGCGTCCGGCTCGGTGTCCTTGCCATACATGACTTTGGCGGAAACGGTGCCTTGGTCCTCGATGAGCTGGCGGAGTTCGGCGCGGATGTCGGCATCGTCGCTGAAGCGTTCTGCTAGAATGTCGCGAGCGCCAACCAAGGCATCGGCCACGGTGGGCACGGCGGGGTTGAGCTCGGCGGTTTTATCTTCAGGCTTGGCTTCGACGATGAATTTCTCTGCTTCCTTTTCGGCATCGGCGCTGGCGTTCTCGCGGTTCTCCCAGATGAAATCGGCTAGGGGTTCGAGGCCGCGCTCTTTGGCCATGGTGCCACGGGTGCGACGCTTGGGACGGAAGGGAGCAAAGATGTCTTCGAGACGGGTGACTGTTTCCGCGTCAGCGATCTTCTTTTTAAGTTCGGCGGAGAGGAGTTTGCGTTCTTCGAGGCTTTTGACGATGGCGTCGCGGCGCTTTTCGAGATCGGCGAGCTGGACGAGGCGATCGCGCACGTTCATGATCTGGACTTCGTCCATGCCGCCGGTTTGCTCCTTACGGTAGCGAGCGATGAAGGGCACGGTGGCACCTTCGGAAAACATCTTGGCCGTGGCTGCGACCTGGGTGGCAGTGAGGGAGTATTCAGAGGCGATGCGGGAGACAAAAACGTGGGAGGGATCGATGGAACTCATAGGTGATTCTGGGCGGCGGGAGTTTGGCGGGATCACGGTAGGAGGGAAGATTTTTTTACCGCGAATTGGGCGAATTTTTTGCTTGGGTTGATTATTCGATGGGAACCACGGAAAGCACTGAATATACGGAAGTTTGGCACTGCTGACTGATCACTGCACACTGATCACTTCCCCTTAAATCTCTGCGGCGTTTTGCTGCCTTGCGATGTCGTTGATGGTGAGGATGCCTAGGAGACGGTGGGTTTCTACCTGACTGACGACGGGGAGCTGTTGGATGTCGTTGGAGATCATCATTTGGGCGGCGTCTCGGATGGAGATGTCTGGATTTACCTGGAGCGTTTCTTGCTCACTGATGATGTCTGCTACCTTCGTATCTGGCAGACTTTCTTCCATCTCGTGATGGGTGATGATTCCCAGGAAACGGTCTTCGTCATCGAGGACGGAATAGGCGTGATGGTAAACTTGATCCCGGCGGAGGCTGGTGAGGTTTTCCTCGGCGGTGGCGTCTCCTTTGACTGAGACAACATCGTGGGTCATGATGGCGCGGACAGGGAGGTTTCTGTAGTCCTTCGCACCTCGGTAGGCGGGCATACGTTTGAGCGAAATGCCGTCGTCTAACAACAAAGCATCGTAGATTGCGATCGGACGAAGTTTTCTGGCGATGACCCATGACAGCATGTTGCCGCCCATGAGAGGCAAGATGAGCGAATAGTTCCCGGTCATTTCGAAGATGATAATCAGCGAGGTGAACGGGCAACGGATCACGGAGCCAAACATGGCGCCCATTCCCAAGAGCACACAGCCGCCGATAATCTGAGGCTCATCCACCAACTGCCAATCGGTGAACTGGTGACTCAGCTCCACCAGCGCGTAGCCCAGCAGTCCACCTAACATACCCCCTAGAAAGAGAGTCGGTGAAAAGAGTCCCCCGCTGCCTCCAGTGGCGTAGTTCACGACCACGGCAACCAGTTTGAAGGCAAGAAGGGTGACGAGAATACTGATCACCAGCTTGTTTTCAAAGGCCTCCTCCAGCGACTCGTATCCGATACTAAACACGCCCGACTGCGCATTGCCTTCCATCCCAGTGATCCACCAAGCCAGCAGACCGGCGATGCCACAGAACAGACCACCAACGGCTGGCGTGTACCATGACTTCAGCCATGGGGTTGATTTTACCTTCCGCCTAACACCGATCACGGCCCCCACAAAAAAGTGCCCTAAAAACCCGGCGCAGACTCCTAGCGGAATGGCGACTAACATCCACGCCGCTGTTTCGTAATCCAGCACCAAATGGGTGTTGATCACCGGATCTTCGCCCAAAATCGTGCGTGAGACGGCGGCCGCAATGACTACTGCGACGACCATGCCACCGATTGCTTTGGTGGAGAAATTATCCAGTAGTTCTTCGAAAACAAAAGTCAGCGCAGACAGCGGGGCATTAAATGCAGCACCGATGCCAGCTGCCATGCCCACGGGGATCATCGCGCGCACTCTCTCCGGATCTTTGAAAGCAAACCGTCCAATGCGAGAGGCGATGGCCGACGAGGCGTGTACCATGGGACCCTCACGACCCAGCGCGTTTCCGAAGCCCACAAAGACGGTGCCCAGAACCACCCGCCAGACACCCGTCATGGTTTTGATGCGTCCGCCCTGATTATAATAGGCGGCTTTCGTTTGAGGAATGCCACTCCCCACTGCCTCATGCGCCCAAAAATGGATGACCAAACCACAGATCAGGCCACCCAAGGTGGGAGCCAATAGCAGCACGGCAATGAACTGCCCATCGCTACCAGTAGTTGCCAATTTCCAAACTCCGGCAAAGGTGTGGTGGATCGAGAGGTGAAACAAAACCCCCAGTAATCCACAGAGCAATCCACAGACCATGCAAGCCACTAGAAAGCGCTGCCGATCATCAAACCGGCGGCGCATCAAGTCCTGCCATTTGCCTGCCTTACCTCCCATCGCTCTGCGGCGTTCATAATACAACATCGCCAAAGGTCGAGGGAGCATTTGTATTTTTCCGGCATAGGATAATTTTCACCTGACAGGATTCCAACTTTTTCAGAGTTGCGCCCGAGCAAATAACAGACATGCTTTGCCGCGTTGAGCACCACACCTGTCAGCCCGTCTATCGATGCGTTCCGCGATCTCGCGGAGCGGGGAAACGTCGTGCCAGTTTACGCCCAGCTGGCCGCCGATTTTGAAACTCCCCTGTCCGCCTACCTGAAAATCAGTGGCGAGGGTGAGGCCTTTCTCTTTGAGAGTGCTGAAAGCGTCGGTGAGAGCGGTCGATACTCCATTCTCGGCAGCAATCCCCGCACTGTCATCAAGGCCTACGATCACGAGATCACGCTCTGTGAAAACGGCAGCTGTAGGCAGTGGACCGCTGAAAAGGATATCCTCGCGGAGCTGGAACAGCTGATGGAGAAATACCAACCCGTCACTCACGGAAACGCACCACCATTCTACGGCGGCGCTGTTGGCTATCTCTCCTATGACGCTGTGCGACAGTTCGAGCCTAGCATCGGAGCTCCGGCAAAAGATGAACTCGACCTGCCGGATGCCCTGTTCATGGTCGCTGAAGACCTGCTCATTTTCGACCACCGCCTGCGCCGACTCGTCGTCGTGGCCAATGCTTTTCTCGACGAACACGACAGCCCGGACGCTGCCTATCAGAACGCCTGCGATCGTATCGCGGCAATGATCAAGAAGCTCGACCAGCCTCTGCACATTCCCCCGCTCAATGGCTTGGCCGAATTCGAAACCCCCGAAGCCGAAAGCAATACCACGCAGAAGGAATACGAGGACATGGTTCTGCAAGCGAAGGAATACATAGCCGCCGGTGATGCGTTCCAGATTGTTCCGAGTCAGCGATTCGAACTCGATTTCGATGGCAGCCCGGTGAACCTCTACCGCGCACTTCGCCATGTGAACCCGTCGCCCTACATGTTTATTGTGCAGCTGGACGACTTCGCACTCGTTGGCAGCTCGCCTGAAGTTCACGTGCGTGCGATTGATGGCCGCATCGATATCCGCCCGATCGCCGGCACGCGCTGGAGAGGGAAAACCAAAGATGAAGACGATGCCCTCGCCGCTGATCTGTTAGCCGACCAGAAAGAATGCGCCGAGCACTTGATGCTGGTCGACCTGGCGCGTAACGATGTCGGTAGAATTTCCAAACACGGCAGCGTCACCGTGGACGACTTCATGATCGTCGAGCGCTACAGCCACGTCATGCACATCGTATCTAACGTGCACGGCGACCTCGACGATGAACACAGCGCCTACGATGTGCTGCGAGCCACTTTCCCCGCCGGCACCGTCAGCGGAGCTCCCAAAATCCGCGCCATGCAGATCATCAACGAGCTGGAAAAAAGCAAACGCTGCTCTTACGCCGGAGCGGTCGGTTATTTCAGCTGGGATGGCAACCACGACTCCTGCATCACCCTGCGCACCTGTCTGCTCAAGGATGGAAAAGCCTACATTCAGGCCGGAGCCGGAGTGGTAGCCGACAGCAACCCGACCTACGAATACGAAGAAACCGTCAACAAATCCATGGCCCTCCGCCGAGCCATCGGTTTAGCCAGAACCATCGGTTCTGATCAACACTGATCACTGCACACCGATCACTTCCAACTGAAACAATGCTCCTCGTCATCGATAACTACGATTCCTTCACCTACAACCTCGTCCAGTACTTCGGCGAGCTTGGCACGGAGATGAAGGTGATTCGCAACGACGCCATGAGCATCGATGAAATCCGTGAGCTGGCACCGGAGCGCATTTGCATCTCCCCCGGCCCCTGCACACCGAACGAAGCCGGCATCTCCTGTGATGTCATCCGCGAGTTCGGCAAGGACGCCGAAACACCCACCCCCATCCTCGGTGTCTGTCTCGGCCACCAGTCCATCGGTCAGGTCTTCGGCGGCGACGTTGTTAGAGCGGAAAAACTCATGCACGGTAAGACCTCCCCCGTCTATCACATGGGCGGCAGCGTCTTCAAAGGCTTGCCGAATCCAATCACCGCCACCCGCTACCACTCGCTCGTCGTCAAACGCGACACCTTGCCTTCGTGTTTGCAAATTACCGCCGAGACAGAAGACGGCACCATCATGGGCCTCCAGCACGAGTCCCTGCCCATCCACGGCGTCCAGTTCCACCCGGAGTCCATCCTCACCCAAGATGGCATGAAGATGTTAAAAAACTTCCTACAGTGTTAGGAAGTTGATCGGAGCAAAGCTCTACTTCTTTTCTTTCGCTGCCAGAAGTTCGCGGTATCTGATTTCAAGTGCGCGAAGCTTCTCGGCTACCTCTTTGGCCTCACCCCCAAGAGCTGCGACCATATCGTATTGAATCGCCTCTACCTTGCGTCTCGCTTCGATCGACGCCGCTTGCAGGTCTTTGACCTCCTGCAGCTTGAATCCCTCACGATGCAAGGCACCAGAAGCATCCTGAGCTTCACGCTGCAATTTAGCGGTTAGCTCCTTATTATCTCCCTTTCTGGCTTCTTGATAGGCAGCACTCGCCTTTGCCTTTTTTTGGCGTAGCTCTTCAAGATCCGGATGCGTATCGATCATCTTCCCCACTGCAGCTGATGCTTTGATCGAGGCCATGTTGGCCTCTTTCCACTTCGGGTTATTGAACCGGTCGATTTTGGGCAGAAATTTCCGATACTCCTTCTTCAGCGGAAAGAGCTTACCTTGGACATCTGACAGTTCGTCAGCTTGCGAAAAACTTGCCAAAGCCAAAAGGCCTAACACACTCGTCATCAGGGTCATGATCGATTTCATTCGGGTATTATCTGAGAAACTTGCCACCTCGCAAAGTCAAAAATCCACCTTCCCTGGTCACGAAAAGTGAGACAAGGCGTGATGGTGGCGAAGTGAGTCTGAGTCTTAACCGAGAAAAAGAAGTAGCCTATCGATCTACCCTTCAGTTTCTTTTAGGAGCGCAACGCTCGCCCTTGACGTAGCGCTGTAGCAGAGCCTGCATGGCTTTCACTCTCTCTGGTTGTTGGCTGTATAGGTTTTTCGTCTGGCGTGGGTCGTCTTTCAGATTGAACAACAAGCCTGGTGTATCTTTTGGCCAGGTTTTGAATCCGAAGTGCTCCAGGTAGGCCTTGGGCTCGGACTGCATGGCTCCGGTGTTGGTATTGATGAATACCCAGTCCCCCTGACGCAGGGCGTATTTGTCTTTGTTAGTATTCTGAACGGTGGCTACGCGCAGTGGTTTGCGGTAGTCTTCACCCTTGAGAACTGGCAGGAGGTTGTAGCTGTCGATCGCCACCTCGTTGGACAGCGGGTAGCCGATGATCTTGGCAAAGGTGGCAGCGAAGTCCACTTGGCTGACAGTTTCATCAGAGCGAGCACCGGCCTTGATTTGCGCTGGCCAGCTGACAATGAACGGCACCCGGTGGCCACCCTCGTAGAGATCGCGCTTCAGCCCGCGGAAGTCACCGGAACTCCATTGGTCGAACTCTTCCAGTCGTTCATACGCATGCTTCTCGGTGCCGTTGTCCGCAGTAAAGATGACGATGGTATTTTCTAACAAACCCTTCTTTTCCAGAACGTCCATGACCTTGCCCACCATGGCATCGGTTTCGACGACAAAGTCCCCGTAGTATCCCGCCTTGGACTTGCCGTGGAACTCCTTGTTAGGAACGATGGGATAGTGCGGGGAGTTGAATGCGAGGTAGACAAAAAACGGCTCACCGGCTTTCTGTTTTTCTATCCACTCCACCGTCTTCTTGGTGATCGTCGGTAAAACATCATAGGGGTTCCAGCCTTCAGCCATCGGGCCGGGACGGAAACTGCCACCACCAGCGAGGGGGCGCGATTTGATCACCGGCTTGGTGGGAACGGTGAGCACGCGATCGTTTTCAATCCAGCAGTAGGGTGGAAAATTGATGGTGCCATCGCCGAAGTAATGGTCAAAACCTTGGTCGACCGGCCCACCTGGAAAGCGTTTGGTCCAATCATAGGATGAGGCCAGCTTGATGTCTTTTTTGCTCACGCCGGGCTTACGAATGGCGTCCCAATCCCAGCCGAGGTGCCATTTCCCAAAACATGCGGTGGCATAGCCCTGCTTCTTGAACATGCGTGCCATCGTGAACTCGTCTTTCTTGAAAACCGGTTTGCCAAATGCTTGGACGATACCATGGAATCGGCGCCAGTGGTGCTGCCCGGTGAGCATGGCATAGCGACTGGGAGTGCACACTCCGGAAGAGCTGTGACCATCAGAAAATGTCATACCCTGGCTGGCCAGCTTATCGATGTTCGGGGTGATGATTTTTGCCTTGGCATCACCGTAGGAAACATCAGCCACGCCCATGTCATCGGCGTAGAGAATCACCACATTTGGCCGGTTCTGCTTCGCTGGAGATTCTGCGCAGGTGATGGCGGACAACACTGGTAAAAACAGCCCAATGGCAGTCATTCGTTGGAATTGCTTCATGTAATACTGATACTCAAAGTTCTACTTGATATTTCAAGGTCAGAAAGCATGGCCATATCGACCACTTGGTAACCCAGCTCCATAACAGCCTTCCACCTTGGCTGCTTCATGACTTGTTCCATCGGCTTCTTAACGTGACAACACGGTAGCTCATGCTAAATTTTCCCGTCATGAATCAATCTAGGCGGCATTTTTTAAGGGCAGCTGGCATCACGATCGGGCTGCCGTTTCTCCATTCCTTACCGTCGTTTGGCCAGACCAAGCAGGCAGCGGCCCAAGCCACCAAACGCATGGTCTTTGTCGACACCGGCTTGGGCATGTATCCGGGCGCCTTTTTCCCCAGAGACTTCGGCCCGAATTTCACACCCAGCCCAGTGCTGAGATCGATGATGAAACATCGCGGCAAATTCACCGTGTTTTCAAACATGGACCACCCCAACGTCTTTGCCGGACATGGTGGACTGAACTCTTTTCTAAATGGAACCGCACGTGGGGTCGGCAGCCTTCCCACGGTCGATCAGATCGCAGCCAGCTCCGTCGGCTACAATACACGCTTCCCCTCCATCCACGTCAACCTTGGCGGCAAGGGATCACCGTCCTACAGCATTTCAGGCACACAAATGCGCCAGATCAGCTCTCCTCAGCTTCTGTTCAAGCAGCTCTTTGTCAACGACTCTCAAGCCGCCAAAAAAGCCCTCGCCATCGAAGTCGAGGAGCAGGGCAGCGTACTGGATCTGATCCGCAGCCAGGCCAAAACCCTCGGCTCCAAGGTCAACCGCGTAGACAAGGACAAACTCGATGAATACCTGACCGCTATCCGCGATGCAGAAAGCAAGCTTCAGGGACAGAAGCGCTGGAGCAGGATCGAGAAACCCGATGTGAAAATGCCCGAGGTCGAAGACGTGGGCCGCCACGGCGAGCTCGGCTACGAGGGCACCAGCAGCACGATGTTCGACCTCTTCCGCCTCGCCATCCAGACCGACTCCAGCCGCATCTTCACGCTCAGCTACGGCATGCACAACAAGCGGATCGGACTCGATGGCATCACCAACGGCTACCACTCCCTGTCCCACCACGGCAAGAGAGCGGACAAGCTCAAGCAGCTGGAAATCATCGAATCGTTTTACATCAACCAGGTCTCCCGTTTCATGGAAAAGCTCGCCGGCACTCCGGGTGGCGACGAGAACTTGCTGGACGATACCATGATCTTGTTCGGCAGTGCGCTCAGCGATGCGGGTCGCCACTCCAACCGCAACCTCCCGATCATGATTGCCGGAGGCGGATTTAAACACAAGGGTCACTACAACGCCGAGCAGCCTAACAAGTCGGCAACGCCGCTGAACAATCTATACACCTCGATGCTGCAGAACTTCGGTCTCGAAGTTGAGAAATACAACTCCGCAACAGGCGACGTGAACAACATCCTGACCTAACAAGCATGAAGTTCTACCTCCATCTGGGTTTGGCTCTGTTGCTCTCCCCTTTTGTAAAGGCACAGGGTGAATACCAGCCGGTTGCCAAGTTTATCGCCGAGTATTGCGTCAAGTGCCACGGTCCTGACAAGGTTGAGTCCGGCGTGCGTCTGGACAACATTCGGAAAATTGATGCCGAGCTCTGGCTCAATATCTACGACCAGCTGAAGCACGCTGACATGCCTCCACCCAAGGCGACGCAGCCACCCGATGAAATTGCTGAGCAAATCACCAAGCTAGTGGATGCCATCACGCGCGACGACCGCTTTACCATCGCCACAGGTTACCGCCGCCTCAACAAACGGGAATACCGCAACACAGTGCGCGATTTGTTAGGCCTGTCAGACGACTACTTCGATCCTGCCGCCGGTGTCTTTGAGGACGAGATCGAAGAAGGGTTCGATACCAACAGCGAAAGCCTGATCATCTCGAACGAACTCCTGCTGGAATACCTGCGCTCGGCCACCATCAGCCTGAACACGGCCCTCTACACCGAGGCTACCGAGATGCCGAAGACAGGAAAAACCACCTTTACCGCCAAGCAGTTCACTATAGGAGGGCAATTCGCAGGCATCAACAAAGGCTACGCCGTGCAGAGGCAAAAAAAGGGAGGCATCTCTCCCAAACAGTATAACTCCGTCATCCCCACTTCCGGCAAATACCGCATCACAGCCACAGCGATGGGCATCGACCGGAACCCAAAGCTGCCCGCCCCCGGATCACCGTTCAAGATGAGTCTGATGGCCGAATTTGCAGGCACTACAAAGACCTTCCAAGTTTTCAATATCAAGGACGATGAATTTGCCCCCTACAGCAAAGTCATCTGGCTGGAAAAGGGAGCCCGACCATTCTATCAGGGCCATGTTTCGCCAAAGCCGCGAACCATCAACCGCCGTCGACCGGCAGGCAAACCCTGGCCCATTCCCGCTCTGGCCATCAAGGACATCACCATCGAGGGACCGTTAGATACCGAGTGGCCGCCGCAGACTTATAAGACCACTTTCCAAATGGATGAAATGCCTGACTTCACTGACAGGAAAACACGTGAGGTGATCCTACGCAACTTCATGTCCAGAGCCTTCCGCCGACAAGTCGACCGGACCGAACTCGCCAGATATACGGAGTATCTCGAGGACCAGCACAAGAAACAAGGCAGCTGGCTCAAGGCATACATCCGCACCTTCGCAGCCATCATGGCATCGACCGATTTCCTCTACATCAAGGAAGACCTGGGAAAACTGGAACCCTTCCAACTGGCCAGCCGACTCTCCTATTTCCTCTGGAGCAGCATGCCGGACATGGAGCTGCTCAGACTGGCAAACTCCGGAGACCTTCTTAAAAAGGATGTCTATCTAGCGCAACTGAGACGCATGCTGAAGGATCCCAAGGCCAAGCACTTTGTCGAGGGCTTCGCCTCCCAGTGGCTGTCGCTCGACGAACTTGGCAGCATGAGGCCATCCGAGGACGACAAAAGCTACAAGTTTTACTACAAAGATCAGCTGGAAAAATTCATGCGGCAGGAGACCTTGCTTTTCTTCGAACACGTCCTCTTCGAAAACCGCCCGATCACAGACTTTCTGGACTCCGACTACACCTTCCTCAACAAACCACTCGCCGACCTTTACAAGATCCCATTCACCGGAGGAAAAGAGATGAAGTTGGCGAAACTGCCGAAGAACTCGGTCAGAGGCGGCCTGTTAGGCCACGCCAGCATCCACGCGATCACTTCCAACGGAGTGGAAACGCTACCTGTCACTCGTGGACATTGGGTGTTAGATCAACTGATGGGCACACCGCCGCCACCACCGCCAGAGGAAGTCCCCGCCATCGTGCCGGATCTTTCAGGTAAAAAGACAGCACGCGACTTACTCGACGCCCACCGCAAGGATCCCAAGTGCTATGCCTGTCACCGAATCATGGACCCACCTGGTCTGGCCTTGGAAAACTTCGATATCATCGGGCGCTACCGCGACACCTATGGCAAAGGCACTCCAAAAATCGATGCCGCTGGTGAATATCTGGGCACCAAGTTCTCAGACGTTCGAGGGCTCAGAAAAGCCCTGCTGAAAAACAAAGACACCTTCACCTACTACTTCATCGTCAAACTCGCAGAGTATGCCAAAGGCCGGAAGCTCAACCGCAATGATCACGAGATCGTGAAAAGCATTTCTAACAAAGCAGTTAATTATGACTACCAGTTCATGTTCATCCTCGGTGAAATACTGACCAGTGACCTGATGCTGAAACGGTAGACTTTGAAACCTCGAGCTGGGGCGGCATCCAGAATGGATCATCTAATTTGTAATCCGCCTGACATTCCAGCTACTGGCCTTCATTTGAGTAAAAGAGAAAGCAAGCACCCACTCCTCCCGTAGATAGGACGAACTTCCGATCTACAGCATGCACCTATATCACAAATTCCAGCTTCTAGCTCTCGTTTCCACGGTGCTCTGTACCCTGCCATTGCACGCTGATGCCGAGTCTGATGTCCGCAAGAAGGCCGTGCACTACGAGGACTTCGGTGCCAAGGGCGACGGAAAAACAGACGACAGCGCAGCAATCAGGAAAGCCCACGCTCACGCAAACCACCACGGCCTTCCAGTTAGAGCAAACGATCAGGCTGTCTATTACATTGGCGACCAAGACCAACCAGCCCAGATCCAGACAAACACCCACTTTGGCACTGCGCGCTTCATCATCGATGACCGCGCGATCAAAAACCATCGAGTGCCGGTGTTTCTCGTCCCCTCGACCCAAAAGCCTGTCCCCCTTCCGAAAATCACCAAGCTCACGCGCCATCAAAAAAGGTTGGCCATCTCGCTACCTAGCGATTGCATCGTGCACGTCAGCAACCGCAGGGTAAAACATTACATCCGCAAAGGTCTGAATCCAAACAAAGGAAAAGACCAGTCGGACGTATTTCTTGTTCGGAAAAACGGACTCATCGATCCTGACACTCCGATCCTGTGGGACTTCGATCACATCTCCCGCATCCGCGCCACACCGATCGACACATCGCCCCTAACGATCTCCGGCGGCCACTTCACAACCATCGCGAACAACGAAAAATCCGAATACGATTATTACGCACGAGGCATCACCATCCAGCGTTCCAACGTCACACTCCAAGGTATCAACCACCTCATCACCGGTGAAGGCGACCACGGAGCGCCCTACCATGGATTTGTGAACATCAGAGAGTGCGCCAATGTCACCGTGCTCGACTGCTCGCTGAGCGGACATAAAACCTACAGAACCATAGGCAGGGCCGACAAACCGGTCTCGATGGGTAGCTACGACATCACGGTAACGCGTGCCATCAATGTCTCGTTCATCAATTGCAAACAACTCAACGACATCAAGGACAGTTCGCGCTGGGGCATCATGGCCTCCAACTACTGCAAGAACCTGAGCTACGATGGCTGCACGCTCTCGCGCTTCGACGCCCACATGGGAGTCGCCGGAGCCGTGATCAAGAATTCCACCCTCGGTCACGCCGGCCTCAACGCCATCGGCCACGGCACACTGACGGTAGAAAACTCCACCATTTACGGCAGAAACCTGGTCAATCTCCGCAGCGACTACGGCAGTAACTGGCGAGGAGAGTTCATCATCCGCAACTGCAAATTCATCCCCGCCTGCGGCAAACCCATCAGCCCCAGTCTCATCGGCGGCCACAACGATGGCTCACATGACTTCGGCTACCCCTGCCACATGCCTGCAAAAATCACCATCCACAACCTGCACATCGACGACTCCCAGCATCCTAACAACTATAAGGGTCCAAGTATCTTTGCTAATTTCAATCCGAACTTTACCTCCAACCAAGGAGCGCAAAAACACCCATACACACTTACCAAAGAAGTCGTGCTGGAGAACATCACCACCGCCAGCGGCCTCCCACTCCGCGTCAGTGATAACACTTCCATGTTTAAGAACGTCTCTGTGCAAGAGAAACAAAACAAATGACAAGGTGTTAGCCGCTGCTATTCCCTACAGCAACTGAACTTGACAATAAAAACCCCGAACACACATTGGGCGCGTGGCACAGGTATCTCTTGAAACAATCAAAACGGCCCTACCCGAGTCCAAACTCCGGCACGACGGCGGGTGGCTATTTTCCCCGAAGCCTCTCCAACTCGACAAAAAAACGACGAAGTCGATGACCCGGCTCGGCCACCCTCTGGCCCAATTTCAGCAAGCGTCCGATTCCATTTACCAGCGCAGCGTCAAAGGCAAACTCCCCTGCTGGATTCACCAGCTGCTCGACGCCGGCAAACCTCACTGGATTATCGAAGCGCAACGAGCGCAGAGCATCCGGCAGAACATGCCACGTGTGATCCGTCCCGACCTCATCCTAACAGGAGACGAAAACGAAAGCTCCTTCGCCCTCACCGAGTTGGACTCAGTACCCGGCGGTATGGGCATCACACTCTGGCTCTCCCAGTTTTATGCCAAACACGGCTTTGATGTGTTAGGTGGTGAAAATGGGATACGTGACGGTTTTCAATCGCTGCTCGACGAAGGCGGCCGCGTTCTCGTCAGTGAAGAATCAGGCGACTACCAACCGGAGCTCGAATGGCTCGCCGAGCAGTGCTCTAACATCACCGTAGAAAGCGCCGAAGAAGACCAAGGTGCCGATTCCCCTGCCTACCGATTTTTCGAATGGTTCGACTGGGAAAACATCCCCGCTGCCAAAAAACTCGCCGCATCCGCCAATCTAACATCTCCCTGCAAACCCCACCTTGAGGAAAAACTCTGGCTGGCACTTCTCTGGTCGCCATCACTACGCGGCATCTGGGAAAAAGAACTGCGCGGCAATCACCTGAATCGCGTGCGCGACATCGTGCCCTTCGGCTGGGTGTTAGATCCGGCACCGCTCCCCCCACAAGGAGCTCTACCAAGGCTCGGCGTTCACTCATGGGAAGAAGTCGCGGATTTTTCCCAGACCGAACGTCGACTCGTGTTAAAAATCAGCGGCTTCTCCGAGCTCGCCTGGGGCTCACGCGGCGTTTACATCGGTCATGACATGCCCGGCAACGAGTGGTCAGAAAAAATCAACGAAGCCACCGCTGCGTTCGATTCCCAACCGCGCATGATGCAGCAATATCATTCCGGAAAAATCATCGAGCACCCCTACTTCGATCCGGACACCGGCGAAGAAAAGATCATGCAAGGCCGCGCCCGCCTTTGTCCATATTTCTTCTCCGACAAAAACGGCAAGACCTCCTTCGGCGGCTGCCTGGCCACCATCGTTCCTGCGGACAAAAAGAAGATCCACGGTATGAAGGATGGTATCCTCGTTCCCTGCATGGTGGAATAGGCGCAAATCTTACATAAGACAGATGCCTTCCCTGTTAACTGTTAGTCGCCACATGGACCGGCGTGTGCTGTTTTGTGACTGCTAGTCGCAGTCCTCTGATGCTCGCAACGCATACAATATTTAGCGGCTCCCCAATATCTGGCGCTTACATTGAGCCCCTGTATGTAAATAGGTCAAATAAGACCCCTTATGCCGACGAGTTAAAATTTTGCTCTTACTCGACAGCAATGCATAAGTGCCTAATCCGCAGTTAACTGCTGCAAGTGCATGTCAATCATGTTGGATTCCCCAACACGGATTACATCCACTAAACACACAACATTAATCATGAAAAAAACAACATTAACCTATGTATCCATGGGTCTTGTAGCTAGCTGTCTCACATCATCTGCGGCAAATTTTGCAATGACAGGAGGAAATATTAGGATTGGAGACAACTGGCAAAATACGGATGATGCATCCACAGGGACTTTACCTGGAGTAGGTGATACAGCAGTCATTGCCGTAGACGGAACAATGAACAGTCTGTTCAATGGAGATTTATCCGGGGCTACCATTACACAGAATGCAGGATTAATGACTGCTGCTGGGTTTAACTGGAACAATGCCATTGCCAGTAGTAGTTATACTCTTGCAGGCGGCGCAATTACTGCATCGAATAACTTTAACATTCAAAGCACCACATTTAATTTCACTGGTGGCACATTCAGCTTTAATGCTCAGCTACTTTCGAACAATGCAGCTGGAACATTCAATATCAGTGGTAATGCAGTTCTCAGTTCCACTGGCGCCACTGGTTTTGATCTCCGATTAAATGCCGATAATAGCACCTTCGACATTGCTAGTGACTGGACAGGTAGTTTCACCAGTGCAGAGGATGCCACAGAGGCTGACTGGATATCACAACTGGTTTATGGAGCCGGTATTATAGAAAGCGGAACAGCAGCGCAGCAGAATAATGCTCGTCTAATCAGTGTTGGAGGCACGGATATTACAGATGCCAACTTCGGAGACTTTTTCGTGGTCACCCCTGACGGAAGCGGCGGTAGCTCACTAACGCTCGTCCCCGAGCCATCATCAACCGCTCTTCTTGGTCTTGGTGGTCTTGCGCTGATACTCCGCCGCCGCAAGTAGTAATCGTTCTAAACCCTCTTGCAAAACCCACCTTGGCTTCGCGCAGAGGTGGGTTTTTGCACCTCACGTTGTTGCTTTGTTTCATGGCAATCACGTTGCCGAGCCGTGCATTCCACCTATGCCGTCGCTTACCGCACTCACACCATTTTCTATCACATTCTTTAAAAATCCATATGAGACTTCATCCACTTAAAGTCATCGCCGTTGTAGCTTCCATGCTGGTATTAGCGGCTGGTCTTACAAGCGCGGCGTCATTCACTTTCACTGGCGGGAACATCCGACTCGGCACCTCTTGGCAAAACGATGGCGATACCTCCACCGGCACCCATCCGGGAGTAGGAGATACTGGTCTCGTAGCTCAGGACGGAGAATTTAGTGGTGGCAATGCCAACGGTATCTGGAACGGAGCAGTTATCACTCAAACTTCAGGAACATTAACTGGTACTTGGAACATCAATAGCTCCTCGGCCACTTATAACCTTGAAGGAGGCACGATTGATAATGCCGGTAATTTCAATGCCAACGGCAGCACTTTTAACCTTTCAGGTGGTTTACTCCAGTTCTCCGGAGACTTGATTGTCAATAACGCGACAGGTGTCGTTCATGTGAGCGGAAATGCTACCATTCAGGCCGACAGTGGCGATTTTGATCTTCGCCTCAATAACGATGATGCCCAATTTAATATCGCCGCGGACTGGACTGGGAGCTTCATCAGCGCCAACGATGCCACCGAGGCTGATTGGATCGCCGAATTAGTCTACGGTGCTGGACCTGAAGGAACGGGCACCCCTGGGACAGTAAATACAAATCGTCTCATCACTGTGGGAGGAACAGCCATCGACGACACGAACTTCGGAGTCTATTTTATCGTCACTCCTGATGGCAACGGAGGCAGTTCATTAACGCTCGACCCCAACCCTGTCATTTCTCCGACACTCACATTGGCGTCCCCATTTCAAAACCGTATGGTTCTTCAACGGGGGAAACCTGTGAAAGTATGGGGCACATCCGATCCCAGTGCGGCTGTTTCTGTTAGCTTCAATGGCACAACCGTTAACGGCACGGCTGACGCGGCAGGAAACTGGCTGGTCCAGCTCCCTTCGCAAACCGCAGGTGGCCCACACAGCTTGGTTGTCACCAGTGGCAGCACGACAAGAACCATTGCCGATGTGCTCGTCGGTGACGTCTGGTTCTGTTTCGGCCAATCTAACATGGTCCGTCCACTTAGCGAAATGGATGACTCCTCGTCCTATATTTCTGCCATTGCCGGTAACGACAACATCCGCTGCCTTAAGATCAACCAGGATGCCAGCCTCACAGAAGCTGAAAGTGCCGGCATGAACTGGCTGGCCAACTCCAGCGCGGGCAGCTGGACTGCGGTTGGTTCGGTATTTGCCCACCGGTTACACACAGCGACGAATATGCCGGTCGCCATTATTTGGGCAGCCTGGGGTAGCAGCTCCATCGAAGGCTGGATGCCACTTGAGCTTAGAGGGCAACTACCGCATTTCGATGAAATGATGAATCTCTACCAGAGTATCAGCGAGTATCAATCGGGAGACACCACCTCCAGCAGGCTGCCATCAGGTTACAGCACCAATGCCGAAGGAATCGCCGGACTGACCGCCAACGGCTGGTCGTCCACTAGTGACGATATCTTTATGCGCACCCGGCCAAATATCATTTATAACAAAATGATCCACCCGATGCGGAACTATGGCATTTCGGGTTTCATCTGGTATCAGGGAGAAGCCAATTCTGGTCCTATTGAAAACTGTGCCCAGTATGGCTTCAGCCTGCCACGGCTCGTCACCGAATACCGTGAGCGATTTGAACAGGGGGATATACCGTTCTTCGGAGTTCAATTACCCTCACACAACGGCAGCAACTGGCCTTGGTTCCGGGAAGCACAGAGCCAACTTAAAACACTGAACAATGCTCATCTTGCAGTGACCATTGACACTGGCAGCTCATCAGACGTCCACCCAACTGACAAAGAGCCCATCGGCATTCGCCTCTCCCTCCTCGCACGGAAATACGCACTCGGCGAGTCCGTTGCGGCCCACGGGCCTACCTTCGACTCGATGTCAGTCAGCGGCAGTGACGTCACCATCACCTTCACCAACGCGACGGGCATGAACGCAAACACATCCGCCGGTCTTTTCCAAATCGCCGGACCTGGCGCCAACCCTACTTTCCACAACGCGGACAGCATTTCTGTGAGTGGCAATCAGGTCACCATCAGCTCGACCTCTGTGACGGATCCTCAGGAAATACGCTATGCGTGGATTCCCGTTCCCAATGCACTGACCACACTTAAAAATAGCAGCGGCATTCCGGCCGCTCCTTTCAGAACGGACACGTTCCCCCTGCCGGGGCTGGGCGCGCAGAGCCCCCGAGGAATCGACGATGCTTACGAGACTCCTCAGAACGCCGCACTCAATATTCCTGCAGGAGGCGTCCTAACAAACGACATTGATCTCAATCGCGATACCCTCACCGCCACACTCGTGACCGACGTCAGCCACGGAACGCTCTCACTGCTTTCTGATGGTTCATTCAGCTACACTCCTCACAACGGCTTCGCTGGCACGGATAATTTCACCTATACCAGCTCGGATGGTGAACTCACTTCGGCAAATACCATCGTCACCATCACCGTCACGGGTACGCAAACTGGCTATTACACATGGCGGACAGGTATCGCATGGAATTCTGGCGATGATGAAACGGCAAACGGAGATCCGGACTCAGATGGTATCGGCAACTTTCTTGAGTTTGCTTTTGGTCTCAATCCTTTTCTTGCTGACGCAACCAGCCTTCCCAGAGTGAGCAGTTTTGACGCTGATTTTGTCTATTATGAATTCAATAATGCCCAAGAAGGCGTGGTCTATGAAGTCCTGCTATCTAGCGATCTGATCACTTGGAGCAATCCCCCATTTGCAACCCTAACAAATACATCAAGCACGCCTGTTCAGATTCCCCGGACTAAGGAAGTCGATGGCAAATTATTCATCCGCCTGCGTGTTTCTGAATAAAATCAGCGACCTGAAAGATGGAATCCTCGTGCCCTGCATGGTAGAGTAACTTCTATATGAAAATTCAAGAAATCGCATTCTCCTGCTATCCGGTCACCGACATGGAAAAATCACGGGCTTTTTACGAAGGAATCCTCGGGCTGACGTGCACCATGGACAGTGAACACGATGGTGCTCATTGGGTGGAGTATGATATTGGTGCCGGCACACTGGCCATCGGTAAGGCTCCAGGCATGAACCCTAGCTCGGATGGCTGTAGCGTGGGACTGGAAGTCGATGATTTTGACAACGCCATAGCCGAACTCAAAGCGGCTGGTGTCGAATTTGGTTTCGGGCCGATAGAAACCCCAGTCTGCCATATGGCATTTGTGTTAGACCCTGACGGAAACTCGGTAGGTATCCACAAACGCAAAGAGGGGCATCACTAAGATTGCCTCCCAGAGCCAAAGTCACGATAGACGGCATTCTGGTGCCGTGCAGGTTGGAATAGATCAACGGGCATTACCCACGATCAATAATCCCGCCTCTCTGTGGCACTGTGATGACGTCGTTGGGGAATACTAACAATGTCTGCGACTTGGGCTCTTTGAAGTCGTATTTGTAGCGCATGAGCTTGCCCTCCTTGTTCTTGCGGGTCAGGTAGAGATATTTGCTGGCGAAGGGAGTGCGATCGCCAGCTTGCTGAATTGCCTCGGCGAGCGTCATGCCCTCGCGGTACTGCACTCGTCCCGGTTTCTTCACCTGGCCACCCACGCTGAGCACCATCTGGATCATCTTTTTCTCACCCTCAATCACTTGGAGAGAGATTGTTGGCGAGGTGTAGATTTCAGCCGCTTTGAAGGCAGCCTCGATATTGCGCTCAACCTGCTCCGGCGTTTTGCCGGCGGCCTGGATGTTGACGTTGATGATGGGGATGCGGATGTTTCCTGAGTCGCGCACTCGGTATTCTCCGTCGACTTTGACCTGCTCGCTGGCGGGAACTCCTTTGAGGGAAATTTTGACAGCATCGCCGCTTTTGATCACCCCGGCGTGGGCTGGAAGGAGGAATGAACAGAATCCAACAAGGGCGGCTAACAACTTAAGGTTTTTTAATAGTTTCATAACGTAAATATCAGAGGCGATACAGACACAGACATCGGGGGCGCGTGAACTGTTCGATATTTCCTATTTTGCAACTAGAAATATCTTGTCAAAACAGGACCCATCCACTAGGAACCCGCCAGCCTTTGGCACGCCGCCTCATCAACTACGGGAAATTGAAGGACTTAGCTCGCTCAGATTTGAGAATGAGCTGGATAAGCGGTGGATTTCCCAACCCAACCAGAGCCACCCTGATTCAAGGGGGGACAACAAAAATACAATGGTCAACGAACTGATTAACGAAATGGTAGAAGCTGGCGTTCACTACGGACACCAGACCCGCAAGTGGAACCCGAAAATGAAGCCTTACCTCATGAAGGACAAAGGTGGGATCTACATCATCAACCTCGAGGAAACTGTAAGATGCCTCGATAAAGCATCCGATTTCCTCGGAGAACTCTCCAGCAAAGGCAAGAAAGTCCTCTTCGTAGGCTGCAAGCGCCAGGCACAAGACGCCGTGCGCGAAGCTGCTGAAGCCATTGGCCAGCACTACGTAAACCACCGCTGGCTTGGTGGCACCCTGACCAACCTCGCCACCATCCGCCGCTCTGTTGAGCGCCTCAAGTATCTCGAAGACATCGAGAAGTCCCCTGACTTCAAGAAAATGTCCAAGAAGGAGCTCTCCGCCCTCGGCCGTGAGCGTGAAAAACTTCTGCGCAACCTTCGCGGTGTGCGTGACATGGAAAACCTTCCTGCCGCTATGGTCATCGTCGACTCCGCTCGTGAGACCATCGCCGTTGCTGAAGCCCGCCGTCTGAACATTCCTGTGATCGCCATCGTTGATACCAACGCAGATCCTGGCGTGATCGATTACCCCATCCCCGGTAACGACGACGCCACTCGCTCGATCCGTCTGATCCTTCAGAATCTGGTCGACTCCATCGCCGTCAAGAAAGACTAGTTCTAGCCTGGCGATCCCAAATCGCCACTAGTTCCCAATTTCCTAATACCTATTTAACCAATACCTATTATGATCACCGCATCCGCTGTTCAAGAGCTCCGCAAAATCACCAACGCAGGCATGATGGCCTGTAAAAAAGCCCTCACCGAAACTGAAGGCGACCTCGACGCTGCTGTAAAGCTGCTTCGCGAAAAAGGCATCGTTAAGTCCGCTGGTCGTTCCGACCGCGAAACATCCGAAGGCCTCGTCTCCGCTCACGTTTCCAGCTGTGGCAAGAGCGGCCTGCTCGCTGAAGTCAACTGCGAGACCGACTTCGTTGCCAAAAACGAAGGCTTCGGCGCATTTGTCACCGACATCATCAAAACCATCTCCGAGTCTGACGCCTCTGACGCCGAAGCAGCAGCCGCTGTTTCCTACGCAGACGGCACCGTGCAAGACGCCCTTGGAGCCAAGTTCACCGAGCTCGGTGAAGTCATCAAGATCAAGCGTGTCACACGTTACAACCTTGAAGGCAACGGCGCCATCGACAGCTACATCCACATGGGTGGCAAAGTCGGCGTTCTCCTCGAGCTTGGCGCTGAGAAAGAAGAGTCCGCATCTACTGACGCGTTCAAAGAACTCTCACGCGACATCTGCCTGCACATCGCAGCCCTTAACCCAGCCGGCCTGACCCGCGACGATCTCGACGCCTCCACCATCGAGGAAGAAAACGAAATCAACCGCAAGCAGCTCGAAGCCGAAGGCAAGCCAGCCGAAATCATCGAAAAGATCCTCGTTGGCAAGATCAACAAGTTCTTCTCCGAGTCTTGCCTGATCGACCAAGCCTTCGTCAAAGACGACAAGGTCAGCGTGAAGCAGCAAGTTGCCGCAGTCGGCAAAGAGATCGGTGACACCCTCACCATCCGCCGCTTCGCCCGCTTCAGCATCGGCGCATAAGCGTGACGGCGACTCTCCAGTCGCCCCGTCCAATCCATTCCCAAACCCACCTTGCGCACGCAGGGTGGGTTTTTTATTGGCGTGACTCGGCACCGCTTTGTCCAAAATCGGCTTGCCTGCCCGCCCGTAGCTTTGTGCGAAAGCGGGACGATTTCCTACTCGCCTACAGACCGTCCGTCTTTTTCTTGAGCGCCTCGAGGATGGCTGCGACCTCTGGAATGTGGCCATAGGTTTCTCCGAGCTTTTCCGCTTGCTTGGCCAGCTTCGCATCAAAACGCCGCATGGACGAGCCACCACCTGAGTCCGTGAGATACTTCTCGGATAGCTCATCGAGTGCCAGCAGGGCTTCGTGATAGGTCTTGTTATCAGGAGCCTTCTCCAGTTCGCTAATCAATAACTGTAGCACGGTCGCGTTATGCCCCTCGGGCTGATAGTAGTCCCTCAAGACAACCGCGTTGGAGTAGGCTCGCATCGCGTTGCTTTCCTGCAGTTCCTTGAGCCAGATCAGAGAGGCATATTCAAAATCTTTGCTCTCCTCTTCATGGTTCTCTTTTTCCTCACCGAGATATCTGCAGTTCATCCAGAAAATGCCGTCTTCCCGATAACTATCCGCTGCACGCGGATGACCCTTTGGACTGATGCGGTGAAAACCGTTTCTCCTGAAACGTGAGACCGCCTGCGCCGTGACGTAGCGGTTGAAGTCATAGCCACCACCAATTCCATAAACCACCTCCGCGCGTGGACTTAACCCAGAGAGAAGGTAAGCAGCACTAGGCATCACGCCGTATGCGGGCCTGATGGTGGTGTTAATAAACGACTGAGCACCGCCGCCGGAATGCCCTGCGAAGTGGAGCCGTTGCTCATCGAGCGGCAGTGTGCTGAAAAGATGATCGAGGCTGTTTTTGCAGTGCTTGGTGTTGGCCTTGGCATTGTTGACGCTGCCTTTGCCATTGCTGGAATTCACCGATAAGGCGACCACCCAGCCAAAGCGATCGGCCACATCGGTCATGCCCTTGATGAACCCAGCGTTCTTGGCACCCCAGGGAGCACAGAAAAAGATCAACGGTGCCGGGCGGTCCTGCTTCAGACTTTTTGGCAGGTAAACGAAGTAAGACGATCCGCCACCGGCATCGATCGGTCCCTGCATCTGACCCAAGGGATAAGCCAAACCTTCCGCCTGCTTGGCATCGCTGCCGGGCGCTGGCGTGGTCGCATCTGGAATGGCGAAGTGCTTCTGGATAAATTTCTGATCGGCCTCGACCAACTTGGACATGTCGAGCTTCACCGTCTTACCATTGTCCATCTTGAGATAAACCGTGCCATCCTTCACCTGCGTCGCAGACGCCTTCGCCTTGTGCCCCGAACTTGTATTCCACTCCCGCACCTCTGTAGGGCTGGCATGCAGGACAGAACAAAGGGCGAGGGATGTGAGCAATAAGGGGATTTTTTTCATGTTAGAAGCGATTGGGACACGCAACCTAACCAGCATGTAAATCCGCGACAAGGTCCTAGTGCCGGTTTCTGGGTCATGCACCCGACCGAGCTCATATTGCAACTTGCGCTCCCATAATAATCATTTCTCTTGCCGCACCTGAGACTAACAGACTACAGTCCAAACAATCAAAATAGATATTCAAGCCATACACATCACCCCAACAGACTTAGAACTCAATCACCAGTTAAGCCCCATTTCCCTTAACGACTAAAAACCTGTAAGCAATATAGACCACCATGAAGATCAACTTACTCTCTGACTTCATTGATTTTGCGAGAAAAGGTCAACCTGACATTGCCACGTTTATATACCGAGCACAGCCTGACAAACGCCGAACCGTGGACGGCGACGTGTATGATGCCATTCTAGTTCCTTCGATATTTCGGCAGCACAGACCTTCCAGCATTACACTGGCAGAGCTAGAACACCAAATGATTCGTGATTTTCAACGTGAAGCCCACGCTTGGCTCACGGCAACTCCCTCATCTGAGATCGAATGGATGGCCCTAGCCCAACATCACGGAATTCCTACTCGTCTTCTAGACTGGACAACTAACCCACTAGTTTCGTTGTTCTTCGCGGTTGAGAATACAAATACTGAATTTGATGCGAGAATACATCGCGGCAAGATCTACGATTTTCAAATCTACGACTACGACAATGTTGACGAACAAGACACGAAATATTTCGACCAAGAAATTGGCCCATTCCGATTTTATATGCCAACTTACACTGACCGCCGACTAGCGGCGCAGTCATCCTGCTTCACGCTTCATCCACAAATGGAGTTTTACCAAAAGATTCAATACGATCACCACTTTACTAAAGTATTGCCTGAAGAGCTTGCAGTTACATCATGTGTAATCCCAAAGGCCAGATTCGGGGCAATCAAGGCAGAACTATATGAATTAGGCGTTTCCTACAAAACTCTCTTTCCGGGACTAGATGGGCTAGGAAAGTCGATCACGTATGGCTGCACAGCTCAAAGGGAGCTAATTCGCGAACCATTTCCTCCGAGACAGTGAAGTCAAAAACCTTCACCTGAAATCAACGATCGCTCTCCGGTAGTGGGTGGCTATGTTCTGACGTTCTCCACGAACTCTAAACACATTTCCCCATGCAACAAAGAGCTCGGTTCTATTCACTCACCATCTTTCTGGCGGTGACTCTCTCAATCGTGACCGGAGTTTCAGCGGAGCCGGATAAGCCGGTCATCCGGCTTTGGCCGATTGAGATGGTGGGTGTCGAGAAGAACCGACTCCGTGAAGAACAGATTGTTAGAAAGGACAAGATATCAGTCACCAATGTTCTCGATCCGAATTTGACCGTCTATTTGGCAAAAAGTGACCGACCAACAGCAGCTGTCATCTTCTGCCCGGGCGGTGCCTACAAGAAGCTGAGCTATCGCCCGGAAGAAGAGATCAAGAAATGGAACGATCTGGGCATCAGCCTGTTCCTTCTGAAATACACCGTCCCTGACAATCCTGATGCGGCTTTCAAAGATATCCAGAGAGCGGTCCGCTTGATCCGACATCAGGCTGACAAATGGAACATTGATCCCAACCGGATTGGGCTTCAGGGAAATTCGGCCGGAGGACACTTATGCGTGCGTCTCTCTCAGAACTACCAGCAAAAGGTCTATGAACCCATCGACGATGCCGACCGAGTGAGGTGCAATCCCAACTTTGTCATTGCGAGATCAGCCGCCTATTTTCAGGGCAGGAAGTCGGATCTCGAATTCGATGAGGCTTTGTTTCCCATGAAAAACAAGGTTGCCCCAACCTTCCTCACCTACTCCAAAGACGACAAGTTCAGCATCGGCGGCACGGAATATGCCAAGAGGCTGAAGAAGGCCGGAGGCACCGTGCATCTGAAACTCTTCAAAGGCGGCGGCCACGGAATGAGAGGTTGCGACTGGTTCACTCCCGCCACCCTGTGGCTTAAAGCAAACAAGATCATCGAATAGAACCGCTGCTTCCGGAATCTCCCCAACGCGGCAAATGTACGGAAACGATTTCACCATCCGAACCAAGGCCGCAGCCCAGGCTCCGTGTTCTTGACTACTTCCGCTTCCGCCAGTCCGTGCGCTTTTTTGCCGTCTTCTTGGCGGTCTTCTTCGCTTTGCCGCGAGGTGAGTTTTCAAAACGATCCGATGAGTGGCGTTTGGGCTGCCTTTTGACGAAGCGTTTGTCTTTTTCCTCCTCTGGTGCTGGCACCTTGTAGTTGAAACCTTCTGCTGTGCGTCTGGCCAGAGTTTTGCCGATGTGGCGCTCTAGCTTCTTGAGGCGTTCGCCATCGTTGTCGGTGATGAAGGTAATGGCGCAGCCCTCGGCTCCTGCCCGACCGGTGCGGCCAATGCGGTGGATGTAGTCGTCGCTCTGGCCTGGGAAATCATAATTCACCACGTGGGTGACGTTGGGGATGTCCAGTCCGCGCGCGGCGATGTCGGTGGCGACTAACACCCGGAGCTTGCTGGCTTTGAAATCTCTCAGTGCTCGGGCGCGGTGGTTTTGGGATCGATCGCTGTGAATAGCTTCAGCTTCGATTCCGGCACCGCGCAGTTCTTTGGTGAGAGTATCGGCATCCTCGCGGGTGCGCACGAAGGTGATGACGGAGAAGAACTGGTGGTCTTCTAACAAATGAATCAGCAAGGGTGCCTTGAGGTGCTGCGGCACGGGGTAGAGGTACTGGTCGACCGTTTCAGCCGGGTTGCTGCGCTCGCCGATCTCGATAGTTTGCGGGTCTTTGAGGATGGACTTGGAAAGTCGCTCCACTTGCTGGGGGAAGGTGGCGGAGAAAAGCAGGCTCTGGCGGCGCTTGGGCAGGCTGGCGGTGATTTCCTGAATGTCGGGCAGAAAACCCATGTCTAACATTCGGTCGGCCTCATCCAGCACGAGGTGGGTGAGTTTTCCAAAGTTGCAGTGGCCGTCTTGCATCAATGCCATCAATCGGCCTGGGGTGGCGATGACAATGTCGACGTTGCTCTTCAGCTTTTCAATCTGATGTTTTTCACTCGCCCCGCCCATGACGATGGCGGTGCGGAGGTTGGTGAATTTTCCGTAGGTCCGGATGCTGTCGTTGATCTGCTGCACCAGCTCGCGGGTGGGAGCGATGATCAGCACGCGGGCCGCCCGCTCAGTGAGTTCGTGATTGTTTTCCACCAGTTGGGAAAGCAGCGGCAGGGTGAATGCGGCGGTCTTTCCGGTGCCAGTCTGGGCCAGACCGATCAAGTCCCGGCCGGTGAGAATGGCGGGGATAGTTTTGGCCTGAATGGGCGTGGGGGTGGTGTAGCCGGCATCATCAGTGGCCTGAAGAATGCGTTTGTGAAGCCCTAGTGACTGGAATGACATACCCGCTGAGTAGGCGGACGGAGGAAAAACTCAAGTTTTATCGCTTTCCATCGCCTTTACCCTGCTTCCCTTTGGCTGGCACTCCGGACTTCTTCAAAAGCGGCGGCGTTTTCTCCGAAACGGGAACCACTACCTTGCCTTTGAGATGTCCTTGCTCCGTCGCTTGTTGGTGCCAGAGCTTCGAGAGCGCGGTTACTTTTTCAGGATGCTGGCTGGCGAGGTTGTTGAGTTCGGTGCCGTCTTTGGCCAGATTGTAGAGTTCCCATTGTGAGGCTCGGTGGGTGACTAGTTTCCAATCGCCCTGAATGATGGCGCGATTGGTGGCAAAGCGGAAGAAGAGCGAGGAGTGAGGGTCGCGGGTCTTGCCTTCAAAAATGGGCTTGAGTGAGAGGCCTTGCAGCGGTTCCAGCTCGATGCCAGGCCATGACTTGGGATACTCGGTGTCCGCGAGGTCGATGCAGGTGGCCATGAAGTCGATCAGGTGGGCGCGCTGCGGAGTGATCGAGCCAGTCTTCGCTGTGATGCCCGCCGGCCAGTGCGCAATCATCGGGGAATTGATGCCGCCAGCGTGTTGGTTTTGTTTGTGCAGGCGGAAGGGTGTGTTACCGACATGTGACCAGCCGGTGTCGTAGCACCAGTAGGAATCCGGATCCCACGGTTCTTTCTCGGCACGCTTAGTGCGATCAAAGGGGCAGGCTCCGTTGTCGGAACAGATCATGATGAGGGTGTTTTCATAGACTCCCTTTTCCTTGAGAAACTTGATGAGTTTCCCTGTGGTTTGATCCACTCGGTCGACCATGCCGGCAAAAGCGGTCATCCGGCGTGAGTCCCAGGCTTTTTCTTTATCAGTTAGATCCTCCCACGCCGGCACAAGCTCTGGCCGGGGGGCAAGTTTCCACTCATTGGGGATCAATCCCATTTCTAACTGTTTCTGGTATCGGACCTTTCTAATTTCATCCCAGCCGACATCGTAAACGCCTTCATATTTCTTGTAGTCCTCTTTTCTAACATGCAGTGGATAGTGCGGTGCGTTGTGGGCGATGTAGAGGAAAAAGGGTTTGTCGGGCGTCTCTTTCAGCGACTCGCCGAGGAAGCGGGTGGCAAACTCGATATTGGCATCCGTGGTGTAGAAATCATCGCCGAAGTCCGACCATGGCTTGCCATTGAGGCGAAAGGTGTCGTCCCCTTTGAAAAAATTCGTCGCTCCGGAGAGGTGGCCGAAATACTTTTCAAAACCACGATCGGTCGGTTCCTTAGTAAGGTGCCACTTGCCGACCATGGACGTTGAGTAACCTGACTTTTTCAGCACCTCGGCAATCGTCACACCACGGTTCAGCTTCGAGTCCCCTGCCTGATCGCTGTAGAGACCGGTCAGCAGACTGACGCGTGACGAGTGGCACTTGGCGGTGTTATGGAACTCACGGAAGCGAATCCCATTGGCCGCGAGGCTGTCGATGTTCGGTGTTTTGATCTCGCTGCCGTAACAACCGAAGTCAGAATAGCCAAGGTCATCCACCATCATGATGATGATGTTAGGCTTCTTGGCCGCCTGAATGCTGCAGACAAGCAGGCTGCCGAGGAGGAGCGTGATCAGGGATTTCATGAGATGTGGTGATGCTATTATTTAGCCAATCGCGGTGCTGAGTAACCTTGCTCACGGATGCGCTTGAGCAGGTCTGTTAGTTCTTTGACCTTCTCTGGGTGCTTGTCCGCGATGTTGTGTTTTTGAGAGATGTCCTCTTTCAGGTTATAGAGCTCCACTGGCTGTTTGTCGTCAGCTTCGTAGCCGTGTTTCTTTTCCCATTCGGCATTGCGACCAGATTGATAGCCATTTTTGCCGTTGATGAGAACCCAGTCGCCGTGACGGATGGCGTATTGGTTCGCACGGGTGTTGTGAACATGTGAGCTGCGCACGGATTGAGCCTCACCTTTAAGCAATGGCAGCAGGTCGTGTGAATCCTCGGCGGCATTTTTCTCGGGCAGATCGAAACCAACCACGGAGGCCAGTGTCGCCATGATATCGATTTGTGAAACCAGCGAAGTGTTCGTGCTGCCGGCTTTGGTGACGCCAGGATACTTGATGATGAATGGCACGTGGTGGCCACCTTCGTAGATGTCGCGCTTCAGCCCACGCAGTGGTTTCGACGACCAGTGGTCGTATTTTTTATCACGCTCGTAGGCGTATTTCTCAGGACCATTGTCGGCTGAGAAAATCACGATAGTGTTATCAGCCTGACCGCTTTCCTTGAGTGCAGTCAGGAGCTGGCCGATGGAGTCATCCGTTTCGTAAACGAAATCTCCGTAAGGGCCGGCTTTTGATTTTCCGTCAAATTGATCGTTGGGAATGATCGGCGCGTGCGGTGACGGGTAGGCGAAGAAGAGGAAGAACGGCTGATCGGTTTTCGCCTGCGCTTTGATGTACTCGACTCCCTTCTGGGTGGTGACGGGGATGTTTTGATAGGGATCCCAGTCAGACACCATCGGCCCTGGCCGGCACTCCCAGTTTCCCTCTTTGATTTTTTTCCACTTGGAGGTGTCCATCATGGTGTCGGGAGCTTTCACCAGCTTGTCGTTCTCGATCCATGCGTAGGGAGGGAAATTGATCACCGTGTCGCCGAAGTAGTAATCGAAGCCGTGATCGAGCGGACCATTGGGGATGGATTTGGTCCAATCATAGGCATCCGGTCCGAACACCTTGATTTTCTTTTTTTTCTTACCTGTGACTCCGTCTTTAGATTCTGCATCCGGCTTACGGATCGCTTTCCAGTTCCAGCCCAGGTGCCATTTTCCAATCGCCGCAGTCTTGTAACCCTTCTTTTGCAGCATTTCAGGTAGCGTCAGGCGCTCGGGCTTAAACACGCTGTCTCCCATCGCATTGACGATGCCATGGAAATCACGCCAGTGGTGTCGTCCGGTGAGTAAGGCGTAGCGGGACGGAGTACAGATGCCGGAGGATGAGTGGCCATCGGTGAAACGGACGCCTTCGCTGGCGAGTTTGTCGAGGTGTGGGGTCGGGATTTTACTGTCTTTATTGTAACAGCCGAGATCGCCGTATCCCAGATCGTCTGCGTAGAGGATAAGGATGTTCGGGCTTTTGGCTGCCACTGGAAGCGCAGAGCCGGCGAGACCAAGAGTAAAGAATAGGGTGTGGAGTTTCATAAGAATAAGAATCGAGGTATTTACGAGACCGTCAACTCTCGCATTTCAAACTATCACATAGCAAGAGTGGAATCTCGAAGTGTGTGTCCTCACGGATTGTCAGGTGATTCTTTCCGGACAAGAATAGACATTGAACGATGGGGGTCGCAAAAACCCGATCAGCGTCTGGTTGCTCTCACGGGCAAATTCCACGGCCAAGGAAGAAGGGGCCGATATCGCAGAGACCATGGGAATACGTGCAATGAGCGCCTTTTGCATGACCTCGAATGACACCCTACCGGAGACCTGCAGGAATGTTTGAGTCAGGTCGACATTTTCACCCGCGGCCCAGCCGATGACTTTATCGATGGCGTTGTGCCGCCCGACGTCTTCGCGCAACACGAGAATTTGACCGTCGGAATCCGCCAGAGCTGCGGCGTGCAATCCTCCGGTACTCTCGAAGACCTCTTGTGCGGCACGCAGGGCAGCAGGCATGCCTATGACAACCTCGGCAGTGATCGAAAACCCCGACTCTACCGGCTCCGCTTGTTGATGAATCGATTCGATGCTCGCCTTACCACATATCCCACAGGAAGAAGCACTGAACAAATTTCGGCTGAGCTTGGCGTGATCGAGCACGATGTCGTCGCTCAGGAAAACCAGCGCATGGTTCTTTTTAGCCTCCAAATCAATCCGACTTACTCCTGTGGCATCGTTCACCAAACCCTCAGTGAGCAGGAAGCCTGTCACCAGATCGTGATCGTGCCCCGGAGTTCGCATCACCACTGCCACCGGCGTGCCATCGACGGTGATCTGCAGCGGCTCCTCCGCAGCGGCCCGATCAGAGAAGGAGCTCAACTCACCGGCGTCGTATTTCCAGATTTCAAATTCTGTGGATTCCTCAGTCATTGCTGATTTCCGGTTCAATCTCGCCGATGACGTTCAGATCATAGTCACGGATCTTCAACTCACCGCCTTTGACGATGCGGGCGCGCAGGCCGCCGTAGCCTTTTAAAAATTCGTGAGTCCCCGGCGCACAGGCCTGATCCATCCAATAGCACGGTTTGCACTCGCAGGAACCGGTAAATTCGAGGTCTCCGATCGTGAAGCGCTTGTCGATTAATTCATTGAGATCAACACCCTCGACGATGACATTGCGGCGGAAAGCTGATGGAGACAGAGAGCCTTTCACAATTTCATCCCGAACACGTTCATAAATCACCCAATCAAAGAATGTGATTTGGCCTTTGTAGTCCGGCTCATAATCGAAAAACCGGTCGTCCACGATCCCCTTGCCCGCCACACATTCGATGCTCTGTTTTTCCTCAATCGCATAATCCAGAGCGCCTTTGCCGTGCCTACCGAAGTAGTTGTGGTCAGGAGAAATGTAGAGATGTTTCAGGCGGATCGTCATGCCCTAGAGCCTGCATGAGGCATTCAGCTCATGCACGGCAAATTAACTTCACGGGCAAAATAATCCGACCTTCGAACCGCCCGGACCATGTCATTTATTCACTATCCACTCCAATTGGAGGCTAGTTTCGCAAGATATTTAATTAATCTTTAATAAAATAATACTACATCTATTTTTTGAATCTCTACCGATGGATGCCCCCTAATAAATACCATAACCCGTTCTTACTGTGTCGGTTGTATAGATTAGAGGCGATCATCTAATAATACAAAAAACCCGCCCATTGTATTACATATTCCACAATATTAACCTTTTTATTGCCATTAACGTATATTTTCTATAAATATTACCCACCGCTAAGGAACAGCTGATTATTGAGCCTAAAGCGGAACAACAACAACCCTACTCCTCCCCCTAAGAACATGAACTCGCTGGAAAACCTCACCCAAGAAGTCACCCAACTGGCAGTCAAGCAGACGCGTTACAGCCTGGGTCAACAAATCAACGAAGGCGGCACCGGTGCCGTATTTCTAGCTCAAGACACCGAGCTAGGTCGCGATGTGGCGATCAAACGCCTCAAGCACAATAGTAACGACACCGCCACTCTGTTCCCAGATACCTTGCGCCGCGAAGCCCGAGTTCTGGCTTCGCTCAACCATCCGAACATCGTCACCATCCATGACGTCTATCGCGACGAGGGCGAAATCTGCGTGGTGATGGAGCTTCTCAATGGAGAAACCATGAATGAAGTCGCTCAGCGGTCATCGCTCGACTTGGAAGATCTCGCAGAACTGGTGCAGCAATCACAGGATGCCTTGTTGGCAGCCCATGAAAATGACATCGTGCACGGTGATCTCAAACCCGAGAACATCATGCGCATTCATTCCGGTAACGGAAGGCCGCAGTATAAGCTGTTGGATTTCGAACAAGCACGACTTACCGACCTCTCACAGAGAACGGATCAAATTTTACTGAGCACCTACGGATCTCCGCATTTCATGGCTCCTGAGCGCTTCGAGGGAACTCCTCCCACTCGCGCGGCAGACATCTACGCCATGGGCTGTGTCTATTACCACGCACTCACAGGCACCCTTCCATTCCAGGGAAGCACACCGGTGGAGGTCATGTATTCTCACCTGAACCACATCGTCACCCCTCTGTGCGAACTCCGCCCTGATCTCCCGGCTTGGGTAGGTCAGTGGATCGATTGGCAACTCACCCGCAATCCTTCCGATCGCCCACGTTCCAGCCTCGCGGTATCCGAGTCGTTCCGCGAGCTCAAGCAGCAGTTCAATACTGAAGCCGCTTAGTTCGAGCACTCTGGCCTTAGCCCCCGATGTATGACATCTCGGGCTTTGTCCGCTCGCCACCCTCGGCGCGTATCTCTGAATACCGATCGCTTCGGCGGTGCCAGATTCTGGACACCTCGTCGGCTAGTTGCGCGTCGGTGGCACCACTTCGCAGGAGGCTTTTTAGATCGTGCCCTTTTTCTGCGAACAGACAGGTGAAAATCTGACCGTCGGCGGAAAGTCGGGCGCGATTGCAGTCGCGGCAAAACGGCTGGCTGACTGAGGAAATAAAACCAATTTCGACCTCGGGCTGGTCAACGTGTTGGTAGCGCTTGGCTGTCTCTCCGAGTAATGGTGACTGACTAGCCTCGAGGTCAAAGCGCGACTTCAGTTTTTCCAATAAATCAGCCGATGGCACGACTTGGTCGAGCTGCCAGCGGTTGGTGTTGCCGGTGTCCATGAACTCGATAAAGCGCAGGGTGACTCCACGATCACGCGCGAACTCAGCCAACGGCAGAACCTCCTGTTCATTCACTCCCTTCTGCACCACGCAGTTGATCTTCACGCCGAGGCCAGCGGAGATCGCGGCATCGACACCGGCGATTACCTTGTCGGGACTGGCACCGACTCCGTTCATCTTGGAAAAAACCTCTTCAGATAGAGCATCGAGAGAAACCGTGACGCGATGCAGTCCAGCCTCCTTCAGGCTATTGGCATGGCGCCCCAGCAGAACTCCATTGGTGGTAATCGCCAAGTCGTGATGACCCGGGATTTCAGAGAGCATGGCTACCAGATCAGACAGGCCACGGCGCAGCAAGGGCTCGCCACCGGTGATGCGTAGTTTTTCCACGCCTAGTGAACTGAAAGCGCTGGCCGAACGGGCGATTTCCTCGTGTGTCAAAATTTCGGGCTTGGGAAGAAAAGCATAGCCCGGACCAAAAATCTCAGCCGGCATGCAGTAATGACAACGGAAGTTACACCGATCCGTCACCGAGATCCGGAGGTCACGGAGAGGTCGCTGCAAAGTGTCGAGTGGCGGCTGCACGGGCAGACACTCGCACGGATCGACAAAGTTCGCCAAGCGTGATTTGAGCCATCCTACTTGCAGAGATAAGCCATTTCTTATCCCGCTTACTTTGAACAGGCCCCAATTCCAAGCGGCCGTGTGCTATCGGTTCCTGCGGAAGGCTACGGAAATCAAGCCCAGACCCAGCAGTAGAGTGCTTGTCGGCTCAGGCACACTGTCGATCATGATGCTTTGGATCGCCGCCTGATCGAGCGCTTCGTCCCAGATCGTCACATCATCGATATTACCTGAAAAATAAAAATTCGTTCCGGCATCTGACCCCGAGCCAATATGCAGATCCTCGGTCTGCGGTCCATTCACACTGTGACCCACGGTCTTGGACCCAGCGTTCACACCGTTGATCCAGATCGTCTTGGTGCTTGTGCCACCATCATAGGTCATCGCAATGTGAGTCCAGGTGTTGATGCTGACACCACCTCCAACCAGTTGATCCCAAGTTCCAGAACCGGCACCTGTACCATTCCAAAAATTCCAATTGCCACCTACATCATTGTATAAAATGTAACCATGGGTGCTTCCGCCAGGATTCGGAACATCATCTCTACTTGTCAAAGGGGAAGTAAATCCTGCCGTCGATGTCGTATTGACCCACATAGTCACTGTGAAAGTAGACGAGTTCAAAGCAGCGGAATACGGCACGGTGATATGTCCATTATCAGGAAATGCTGCAGAACTAACGGTGTTGGCATTTGCTCCGGCCTGACCAAAGTTGACAGTACCTCCCACTACCGCTCCATGATGACCGTTGCCACTCGCATCGAGAGCATCGGAGTCAAGTGGATACCAAGCAACCAACGAAGCAGAAGCGACGCCAGTGGTCAGAATCCCGCTGAGGGCAGTCAGCGGAGTTAGGAATCTATGCAGATTATTCATGATGCTCTACACACTAGGGAATCTCACAATCGACTGTCAATTCCGCAATCAGAGAATCCGACGTTGTTCCGATCATGTGATCCCGGTTCTAGCTGGTGCTTATTTCACCCCTTCCTCGATCCAAACCGCTTCATGCAACTAAGCAGACACTCGCGTGGATGGACAAAGTGCGCCAAGCGTGATTTGATCCATCATGTGCAGCCGCTCATTTCGATCCACGAGGCCGAAGACCTGATTCTTTCCCAGTTGCCAGTGCTAGACTGGGAGGAAACAGGCCTTGAGCATGCGTATGGCAGAGTGCTTGCTGAGACAATTTCAGCGGACCGCCCGATCCCGCCCTATGACCGTGTGATGATGGATGGGGTCGCCATTTCCTATCAAAGCTTCGCAGCCGGGCGCAGGGAGTTTACCATTACCGGCACTCAGGCAGCTGGCTCGCCCGCCCTGACACTTGAAAATAAAGACCAATGCCTCGAGGTCATGACCGGCGCTGTGCTCCCCGATGGGTGTGATTGTGTCATCAAGATCGAAGACATCCGGCTCGAAAACGGCGTCGCGCATCTATCTCCCTCTTGCCCAGCAAGCCCGGGGCAGCACATCCACCCTGCTGGCAGTGATCAGGAAAAAGGTTCCCCTCTCGTGTCGGGAGGAAGCATTCTCTCGGCCCCTGAACTCGCCATCGCGGCCTCTGTTGGAAAAACTCAAATCCTACTGGTGCGGCAGCCTAACATTTTACTCATCACCACTGGCGATGAAGTCATTCCGCCTGATGAACAGCCACGGCCTCATCAGATCCGCCGCAGCCATGCTCCAGCGATCAAAGCCAGCATCGAATCCAAGCAGCTCGGCAATGTGACCAATGTTCACGTCTCAGATACCAAGGAAGATCTCGAAAAGGCAATCAGTGAAGGGCTGGAAGACTTTGACATCATCCTACTAACAGGTGGGATCTCCATGGGGAAATTTGATTATGTGGCTCCGGTGTTAGATTCACTCGTCGGCACTCCCAGTTTCCATGGAGTCGCCCAGCGTCCAGGAAAACCATTTGCTTTCTGGCCTGGAAAAACACCCGTGTTCGCATTGCCCGGAAATCCGGTTTCCGTCATGGCATGTCTCGCACGCTACGTTCTGCCCGCTCTCAGACACATGCGCCGTGAAACATGGAACCCTCAGACGCTTCCGCTTGCCCACGAAACCATCTGGAATGCACCATTTCCCGGCTTGGTAGCCAGCAATGTCTTCGACAACCAGCTCCACCCCAGCCCACCACGTAACTCCGGTGACTACAGCGCCCTTGCAGGAGCCCAAGGCATCTGCGAACTTCCCTCCAGCAGCCCCGCCAGCACCACCCTCCCCTTCTACCCATGGTAGCCTCTGCGCCCGAGCGCAGCACTCCATCCCATTTCCCTAATTCCAATGTCTCAACTTACTCATATCAACGAAAACAACCAGCCGGGCATGGTCGATGTCTCCGGCAAGGATCGCACTCATCGCAGTGCCACCGCTCAAAGCATCATTGAGGTCGGCCCAGAAGTCATGGCTCTACTCACCGACGGTGAGATCCAGAGTAAAAAAGGACCCGTCTTTCACACCGCGATCATCGCCGGCACCATGGCGGCGAAGAAAACCTCAGACCTCATCCCTTTCTGCCACCCACTTCCGTTAGACAGCTGCAAGTTTAAGATCGAACCCAGCTCGGACACTGAAATCACGATCACCTGCACCTGCGTCACCACCGGCCGCACAGGCATCGAGATGGAAGCCCTCGCCGGAGCCAGCGGTGCCGCCCTGACTCTTTACGACATGTGCAAGGCGGTGAATAAGGCAATGGTGATTCGCGAGACCAGACTACTGGAGAAGACCGGAGGAAAGTCGGGAGACTTTCGGAATGAATAATTTCAAATTGCAGAATGAATAATTGCTTGAAAGGACTTCTGTTAGTCGGAGGAAAATCCTCGCGCATGGGATCGGATAAATCGGAATTGGTCTTCCGTGATGGCCTGAGTCAGCGCGAGCGTGGGGTCAAACTGTTAGAATCTGTTTGCGACCAAGTTTTCATCTCCGTCGCCGAGGGTGAGGGTGACCACGTCATTGCCGATGCTTTTGGAAATGTGGGCCCACTCGGTGCGATTGCCTCTGCCCAGCAGCACGACCCGGACGCCACATGGCTGGTGCTGGCATGTGACTTGCCATTGTTAGAAGAAAAGCATCTTCAGGATTTGGTCGATCAACATACCGCCGACAGCGCTGCGACTTACTACCTCAGCGCCTCCGACGGTTTACCAGAACCACTCTGCGCCATCTGGTCACCCGCGACCTGTGACCTCGTCTTGGAATCGATCCAATCCGGCAAACGCTGCCCAAGATCCGTCTTAGGCAAAATCACCGGCCAAGCGTTACCCTCCCCCGGTCTGTGGCCATTGGCCAATACCAACACCGAAGCCGACGCCATCGAAATCCGCGCCCGCATCGATGGCACAACCACAGAAAAGACCATCACCCTTTCCTACTTCGCGCAACTGCGTGAACTTTCTGGTACCGATAACGAAAGTCACACCACCGACTCCGTCACCCCCGCCGGTGTCTTTGAGGAAGTCCGGGCCAAGTACCAGATGCCTCTCAAACGCAAAGGCATGATGGTTGCCGTCAATGGTGACTTTACCGACTGGAACCATCGTCTCACCGAAGGCGAAGAGCTTGTCTTCATCCCACCCGTAGCAGGCGGCTGAAGAATGATGAATTTTGAATAGTGAATGTAGAATTAGAAGGCATGTTTCAATTAACAGAAACCCCAATCGATCCCCGCGCGCTTTGTGATGCTGTGCGTGATCCTGCCGCTGGCGGCTTTGCCTCGTTCGAAGGCTGGGTGCGCAACCACCATCAAGGCCGCGATGTCGCATCCCTAGAATACGAAGCCTTCCCTACCCTGGCCGAAAAAGAGGGCAACCGCATCCTCGAAAAAATCTGCGCCGAGCACGATATCGTAGCCGCCCGTTGCCAGCACCGCACCGGCCATTTACAGATCGGAGAAATCGCCATCGCCATCGCTGTCTCCGCGGCCCACCGCGACGCCGCCTTCGACGCCTGCCGCGCTATCATAGACCAAATCAAATCCACTGTTCCAATTTGGAAAAAAGAACACTATACCGATGGCACCAGCATCTGGGTGAAATGCCACGCATGCTCTGAACACCAACATTAACCCCACAGCGAAACCATGGGTGACCTCATCGCTACTCTCTTGCTGCTCTTCGCGCTCGAAATCGTTCTGGGCGTGGACAACATCGTCGTCATCACAATCATTGTTTCTAAGCTTCCCAAAGAGCTGCGCGACAGAGCCCGCCGGATAGGTCTATCCATCGCTTTGGTGGCACGTCTCCTGATGGTGATGGCATTTTCCTACATCCTATCTCTCACTCATCCCTTCGTTTTCGATATGTCGATCCGCGACCTGATGCTGTTAGGTGGCGGGCTTTTCCTGATCTGGAAAGCTGTGCGCGAAATTCACAATACCGTTGAACTTCGCGAAGAAAAAGTGGGCCCGGCGAAACCTAGAACCGCCATGCTGAGTGCCATCAGCCTGATCGTCGTTATGGACGTTGTCTTTGCTCTCGACTCAGTGGTCACCGCTTTTGGCCTGACCGACCACATCTACACCATCGCCGCCGCCGTCATCCTTTCCTTCGTCGTCTTACTCTTCGCAGCCGGCCCCATTGGTGAGTTTGTCATCAAGAACCCATCGTTCAAAATCCTCGCGCTTTCCTTTCTCGTCACCATCGGGGTGATGCTCATCCTCGAGGCTTTTCATCATGACGTGCCGAAACCATATATTTATCTCCCCATGGGCTTCGCCACACTCATCCAGCTGCTTCAATGGAGGTTGTCAAAAAATCAGAATAAGGCACAAGTTTGATGATGGTGGGAAAAATAACCATCTGTTTTCGGTTTATACTCGCGATGTTATTCATCGCCGCTGGCATCATGCACTTCGCATCACCAACCGGTTATGTCGCTATTGTCCCAGACTACCTCCCAGCTCCACTTCTGTTAGTTCACCTCAGTGGTGCCGCTGAAATTCTGGGAGGTATTGCCATTTTAATTCCGCGATTGCGCAAATTTGCCGGTTGGGGATTGATCCTTCTGTTACTCGCCGTATTCCCAGCGAACATCGACGCCTATCAACACGGTATGATCATCAATGGCAAACCCGTGCCGGAATGGCTGCTCTTACTCAGACTCCCACTACAGGCCGTGTTCATCTTCTGGGTCTACACCACTTGTTGCCGATCATCTTCAACGCACTCAACAGCATGAAATCCGAAAAATCCAATGCGCTGAGATTGCTCTGGAAGCGACCGAATCAGGTTATGGAGAAGTATGGTAATGAGAGACTACAAGTTGCCTGAAGGGTATTCGCACTTACCGTTTTCCAACTCTTGAACCACTCCATTCTTAATCAGATTCCCAAGAATCTGCTTAGCGTTATTTTCGTTACCTCTAGGACGGCTGTTCGCAATCCAGTTAATTAATTCAGTAACAGTGTTACTGGACGTTTATCTCGAGCGACTAGTTGCAGTTTTTCAGAGATCTTAGCTGTTTTTCTAGTAGCGGACTTGCTTGTCGTTTTCTTAGCGCTGGCCTTTCTCAGATAGGTGCGCCCCTGACTATTCAGATGGTCCACAGAGGCCTTTAGAACAGAACTACATTGTGATGTGACAACACTGAATGTTTCAGATACCATCTCTAGCATGCATCTTTCCGGCATCATAAGAGCGGCAGTTACTTCATTAAGCTTATCCGCCACAGCTCTCGCCACTCCGCAGCTATTCACCCATGATGACATCCTTGGATACGACTCATACAAACGCACCATTCATAGAGCGTTTCCGAGTGTTGAGACCTGTGTATTTCATATCAATGGCAAAGTCATGTTAGCTGTGCTCCGAGATAAGACACAAAAACGTATCATGATCGTAACACAACCCAATTCGGGTAAGGTCACCATCAAACATAACGGCTTCCTGATCGCCACTAACACCTTGAAACCCGCTACAATCTTCCTCATGTCGGGCATTCACACTGCTGAAGGAATTGAGTATGATCCTAAAAACATCGAAGATTTCACTTTAGGTTACTGGCTTCCCTTTTCCCAGAAAGACAAGCTCAGCATTGATGGCAGCTTCAGCGGAAGAACCACATCTACATACTCTATCAGCTATTCACCGAATAAAGGCTGGGGCAGCAGTATGAACAAACCTGTGTTCGAAGATGGTGAACCAAGGAAATATGATGCCTGGCTCTTCTCGGAGGACCAGCTGATCGATGACGTCTCTTTGGTTCTCTCACGAAAGGCCAGCTGCCAAGTGGCACTCAACCGCGGCTATGGAATAACCATTCAACGCTGGAAACCTGAGCCAGATGCGGAGCTCATGCCGATGGAAATTGCTCTCACCGATAAAATCATAGTCAACTTCACCCATGCTCCCGAGATACTCCACCATCAGGCCGAGCTCAAAGAACGCTCAGATGCATACAATGCAGCAGCCAGGGCTGGGGGGAGTGAACCAAAAATCCACTTAAGATATACACCGAAAGCGAACGATCGGATATTCCGCAAGACACTGCTCACCTTAAGTAAGTCTGGAATTCGCACGATCCAATTAGAGGATCAACGTAAGACGACTCAACGATGATAGGTCGGCATTCACGGCTCCACATAACCACGCACACTCCCATGCCGATTCAAATTGTGCCAGCAGACACTCTAGATATAAAATAGCCGTGATGAAATCTCTTCTCGCCGCCTTACTGATTCCCCTGACACCCGCCTGCATCTGGATCGATGGCACGACGATAGATGGTGGACATGTTTCTGTAGGTAGTCACGGCCCAGCTTACGAGCTCAGGGAATCGATCGATTCAGTTCCGAGCGAGGTGCTTTTACGCTATGCTCTCGAAAATAAAGAAACCAAGATTGAAGATGACAGCGAGTTGGAAGCGGTCGCGGATTTATTAGAAGGCAAGACAGCCAAAGCTATTGAATCTCTTACCAAACTCGAAAAAGAAACACCGGCACCTAGTCGATACAGCCTCGCGGCCAATCTCGGCACGGCTTATGAACTCCACGGGGATAACCGCAATGCCCTGAAGTGGATCAAGGAGGGTATCAAACGCAACCCTGACGCCCATCATGGGACCGAGTGGTTGCATCAATTGATTTTGGAAACAAAAATCGAGCTCGAAAAGAACCCTGATTATTTGCAGGGGCGACAGGTGGTCGCATTGCCGGATGTCATCGATGAAAACACCAGAGTCACCATCGGAGACATGGCTCGGCCGATTGACCAGATCGGCGATGCTATTTTCTATCAGCTCAAGGAACGTTTAGTCTTCGTCAAACCTACCGATCCTGTGGTGGCTAGTCTGTTATACAGCTTCGCCCGCATTACAGCGCACACTAACACTGTTGAAGGAGGGCTAGAGCTACTGGAACTGACCAGAGAGTATGGATTTTCAGATCTAGCCAGCATTGAAGCACTCGAGAAGAAATACGAACGGATCATTTTCATTAGGAAGCTCAAGAAATATGGAATCATCACCGCTGGCGTCGTAGCGTTCGTCCTGCTGGTGGTGTGGATGTATCGCAAGAAGTATTTGTTCCTGACTCAGAAGAGCTATGCCAAGCATCTGAATCAACGGAGTGCGCCATGAAGAAAATCCGAACAGCACAAGGCACAGTGCTAAGATGGGCGGGCTACTTCGTGGCTTTCTATTTCAGCAGTTATTTTCTGCTCAGTTCAATGGGCACATATGGTCCTGCTGCATACGGCACGAACGGCATTAAATCTTACCGTTGGTATCCCAGGGGGATTGGAGTCGGCCATCCATCCACATACGTCATCGGTATTGTATACAGCCCGCTTTGGGCGTTGGACCGAGCCCATTGGCACACCCGCGAGAAATCACGCACCGGCCAATACCCGAAAACAGATGATTACCCTTGGTAGTCTGCCGCGGAAAAACAGTCGTTTCATTTCAAGCTTTCCACGCATCCTAGACACTGCTAGGTTCGGTTGATTCGATGCGATTAAAATACAAACTTTCCTTGGCGCTGGTATTGGTAGCCGCAGTCCCGATTGCGATAGTTGTGCTGGTGTTACAGCAGCTCGGCTACCGACATCTGTTAGCCGAGCGCGGACAGCTGTATCGCACCGAGGCGGATGCTGCCGCTCGGAACCTTTCCTTATCGGTCGACCGCGAAGTCTCCCAACTCCGATCACTGCTACGGGTTTCCACGGTGGTGGATCAAGTTCTAACTTCGACTAACGAGACAGCTTCCAAGCTCACCGATGAACAGCGAAGAGCATCTGAGCTTGAGGTAGAAAAAAGTTGGGTCTCACTGACGAGTGACAGCGAGAGATTGCAGACGATTTTACAGAATCCCCTCGCCCAACAACTGCGCGAATTTCAAGTGACCAATCCTCTGGCGAACGAAATTTTCATCACCGACCGTTACGGGCGGGTGATCGCCTCGACGGTGAAGACCACGGATTATATCCAGAGCGATGAACTATGGTGGCAACAAGGTGCCAAGCTGAAAGAAAACGACGTCTGGTTCGACCAGTTCCATCTGGACGACAGTGCGGGTGTCTACTCATTGGACATTGTCTTACCTATCCATGACAACAGCGGCGAACTCACCGGGGTGATGAAGGCCGTCTTTAATGTGGCTCCTTTGTTCGCGGCGATCCCCCCGCCCCTCGATGGCCGGGCCGACCAAGTGGATGTGACCAATTCAAACGGCGCGGTCTTGGCGCGGATTAATCAGCCCGACTACAAACCCCTCAGCGTTTCGCTATCGACCGCTGTGATGAAAAAAGCGTCCAACAATGGAAGCAGCGGCTGGTTCCTAACAACGGACGATACCACAGAAAACGAGCGCATGTATGGCACCGCCAGCACTCAGTTTGGAAATATTTCTGACCAGCAACCACAAATTTACATCGTGGTATCCATCGATGCGGATGAGGTGACTGTGCCAATTAAAAAACAGCTCCGGTGGATCCTGTTAGGATCGACATTAGCGTTATTACTGAGTCTCGCAGCTGTGCTGTTTTACGTTAGATCACGCATCACCGGGCCCTTGGAACTATTGCGCGATGGTGCTCAAAGCATCTCGGAGAGCGCCCGACTCCGGCAAGATGAGGAATCCGCTGCCAATCGCAAACAGGCGCATCAGGTTGTCGAGGGCCTGCGGGAGATCAAGACTGGCGACGAGATTGAGGAACTGGCTACCGGATTCGCCACGATGGGCTCGCGGGTGCTTCGTTACCATCGGCACTTGGAGAGTGAGGTGGCGGCCAAGACAGCCCTGATTCACCAAGATCTGGAAATGGCGAAGGAATTCCAAGAGGCGATGTTACCGGGGGATTATCCAAAAATACCTTCCGGACCTCACACCGGTGAGCATCTTAAATTACACTTCTGGCATCTCTATCAACCGGCCGACACCTTGGGCGGCGACTTTTTCGACATGTTTCAGATTTCCGAGCATCGGGCCGGATTGTTCATCGCGGATGTGATGGGTCACGGTGCGCGGTCGGCTCTGGTAACAGCCATTCTTCGAGCCTTGTTACCCGGGCTGGTGGAGGCGGCTGCAGACCCGGGCATTTTCATGGAACAACTCAACCAGCACTTTTTGGATATTATGGAGCGCAGCGGACAGACGATTTTTGTCACCGCCTTTTTCATTGTGCTCGATACCAAGGACGAAACAGCTACCTATGTCACCGCCGGGCATCCATCACCGGTCTATACGAACCGCAGCAACGGCGACACTGACTTTCTTTTCAAAGGGGTCAAAAACCAACCTGCACTCGGCCTCATACCAGGTGCCGAGTACACTGCCCATACCCGCTCCCTGCTTGCTGACGACGTCTTCCTGTTGTTCACCGATGGTCTGATCGAGGCGGAAAATGCTGCCGGTGAAATGTTCGGCGACACACAATTGCTGAAGGCTGTTCATAAGTACCGAGACCTACCGGTCGACTCGCTATCGCATGCCGTAGTCGCGGCATTGGGGCAATTCACCCAGAACAAAGCCATGGAAGACGATCTCTGCCTGGTGACCGTAGAGGCAACTGGTGCGCATTCACAGTGATGCTGTATCATGATGACGGTGAAAAAGAGAAAGCATAGGACGGCTTGACGCGTAACAACTGTCGCTTCATCCTCTGGACATAAGTCCGAGCTAATCTACTTTTTCATCCATCCAATGTTACCCATGACGAAACATCCAAACTGTAACCGATCCCTTCTGCGCAGCTCGCTGCTGGCGGGAATCTTTGCCGCTGCCACAGGCTTGACCATGGCAAATCCTGCCGAGCTCAGTATCACCAAGTATTCCGGTCCTGATCTGACCCCATCCCCTGCATGCCTCAGTGCCGCTCCCAATGGCGATGTTTACGTGGGTGTTGATATGCTTGGTTCACTTGGAAAAGGACCTGGCAAGGGACGCATCATCAAACTCACTGACAGCAACAACGATGGAACTGCGGATAAACACACCGTCTATGCAGAAATCGACAACCCCCGTGGCCTGATGGCTGTTGGTGACGATGTCTACGTGCTGCACACAGTAATTCCCAAAAGCACCGGCAAGATGACCGGCATGCATCTGAGCGTGCTCACCGATGCGGACCACGATGGTAAAGCGGACGGACCTGCGAAAAACCTGATCACCGGCATTTCCTCCCTGAAAGCCAACCAGGAACGTGGCGCTGACCACACCACCAACGGCATCCGAATGGGTATCGATGGCTGGATCTACATCGCCATCGGCGACTTTGGCTTTGTCGATGCCACTGGCACCGATGGTAAAAAGCTCACCATGCTCGGTGGCGGCATCCTCCGCGTTCGCCCTGACGGCACTGAAATGGAAGTTTACACCCACGGTCTACGCAACATCTACGATGTCGCGATTGACCCGTTCATGAACATCTACACCCGCGGCAATACCAACGACGGCGGTGGCTGGAATGTGAGATTCATCCACCAGATCCAGTCTGGAGAATACGGCTACCCAGTCCTGTTCAAGCATTTCACCAATGAAATCATCCCCGCCCTGCAAGACCTCGGCGGCGGCTCGGGCACTGGCGCTATTTACTTCCAAGAGCCAGGCTGGCCTGAAAAATACAACGACGTGCCTATGATGGGCGACTGGGGACGCAGCCACCTCTACATCCACAGACTGACACCGGACGGACCTACATTTACCCAGAAACCCGAAAACTTCATTCAGTCCTCACAGATCGCCGACGTCGATGTCGACGGATCCGGCCGCATGTATCTCGCTGCCTGGGCGGGTGCTGGCTACAAGGGCAATCCTAAAAAAGGTTACGTCGAGCGCGTCGTGCCCAAGGACTGGAAATACAAACCATTTCCAGAACTCACCAAACTCTCAGACGATGCACTGGTCAAAGGCCTGACATCACTCAGCTCCACCACACGTCTTCACGTTTCACAAGAAATCCTGCGTCGCGGCAAAGCTGAGAACGCGCAAGCCATCCTATCGATCGCCAAACACGCCGCCGACAGCCCTGAGGCTCGCTCAGCCGCGATTTTCACCTACGCCCAGTTACTTGGCGCCAAGGCCACTGACGGCCTGAAGTCACTCACTACTGATAAAGTGGTGGGCGAAATAGCACTGCGTGCCATGGCTGACCGCCTGGCTGTGGCCAAGGATCTTTCCACGGAGCCATTCCTCGCCGGACTCAAGTCCAGCAACCCACGCGTGCAAGTGGCGTCTGCCGTAGCGTTAGGCCGTATTGGCAAAGCTGATGCCGCCGAAGCTCTGCTGGCAGTGGCCAAGCCACCCGTTGCCGATGGCGATGCCGCTACCAAATCCATCGCAGCGCCGGTATTCACCAGTGAAGTGATCAAAGGCACTGACACCGTTGACATCGACGTCGATATCAATCGTATCAAGGACCTCTACCTCATTGTTCAAAACGGAGGCGACGGAGATGGCAATGACCACGCCGCATGGTGTGAGCCGACATTGATCCACACCAATGGCAAAAAAGTGCCACTCACCTCCATGAAGTGGAAATCCGCCACACAAGGCTGGGGCAAGACATTGAAAAATAAATCATGCACCGGTGCTCCATTGAAACGTGCCGATGGCACAGCCGTCAGCCAAGGTATCGGCACCCATTCGGTATCGGTCATCCACTATAAAATCCCCTTCGAATATGTCCGCTTACAAGTGACTGCCGCCATCGCAGACACGGCACCAAAAGGTCAAGGCAGTGTGAAATTTATCATCTCCGCCACGGCACCGGCCAAAGCTGGAGCTGAAGAAGGACCTCACGCTACTCCTAACTCCCCGATTGTCCTGCCTCACGTTGCAGTGCATGCGCTTGTTAGACTGCAAGCCGTTGACGCGTGCCTAAAGGCACTTGACGGACCCAGCCAGGACGGCGCGCTCTGGGCACTCCGCCTGATGCACGATCCCAAAGCCGTCGACGGTTTGATTGCCAAACTGAACTCCACTACAGACAGCGAACTGCAGCTCAAGATTCTTACAGCCCTCGCCAGACTCTACACCAAGGAGAAGGAATTCGACGGTCAGTGGTGGTGGGGAACTAAGCCTGACACCCGTGGCCCATACTACGTTCCGGTGAAATGGGAAGAGTCCTCTAAAATCGAAGCCGCCTATCGCGCAGCCTACGAGAAGGCACCTGCCGAGGCAAAGAACCTGCTTGCAGGTATCGCCACCAAACACCGCATGAACTTGCAAGGTATCGGTAAAGTGGAAGTCGTCGATAAAGCTGCCGCAGCGAAAAAAGGAGAAGTCGGCCGCACTTCCATCGAGGACGTGATGCTCTCGCTAGACAAAATCAAAGCGAAGAAAGCCCGGGGCAAAAAAGTCCTCTCCGGACTTGCCTGCATCGCTTGCCACAACGTCAACCCTGGAGACCCCATCAAGGGCCCTAACATGATGAACCTCGGATCGCACCTCACCAAGGAGCAGATCGCAGAGGCCATCCTCAAGCCTGAGGCCACAATCGCGGAGACCTGGGTGAAGGTCACCATGAAAGACGGCAGCGAGCATCTGGGCACCCTGGTTTCCAAGACTGCCGATACTGTGGTCGTTCACAATATCGCCGGCATTCCCACCAAGTTGAAGGCCGCCGATGTGAAAGAGATCAAAAAACAAGACTCCACTCTGATGGGACCTCACCTCGCAGATGATCTGTCACTGCAGCAGTTTGCCGATCTCATCGAATATCTGCACTCCATGAAGTAGGCCTTGGCTTACATCTCGGTCACATTTCGAGCCTTTCCAACAGGACTCGGGATGTGACAGGCAGATGCAGGATTTTAGATTGTTCTTGCAATAAACTGTAAACACGTCTAATTGATGCCCGATTGCTGCAACAGTAGTAATCGACACTTTGCCAATGATTGGCGAAACCCTATTGGTTAATTTGTGCGTACGGTTAGTCTATAGATCCAGTTGAACAACGCACTTACAAGAAAAGCAAATGAACATATATGTAGGTAACCTGTCTTATGGACTCAGTGATAACGATCTCCAACAGCTCTTCGCAGAGCACGGAGCAGTCGCTAGCGCAAAAATTATTCAAGACAGAGACACAGGACGCTCCAAAGGATTTGGATTCGTCGAAATGCCCAACGACGCAGAAGGCCAAAAAGCCATCGACAGTCTTAACGGCCAAGCTGTAGACGGCAGAAACCTGACCGTCAACGAAGCTCGCCCACGCGAGGAGCGCCCACCACGTCGCGACAACTGGTAATCTCTCTCGTAGATTTAACCTTTTTAAGAGGTCACCTCATGTCTTCGCCTCAGGGCCAGACGGAGGTGGCCTTTCTTTTTTCCTCCTATCCGAGGGATCACGAAAGACCAGCCTGTCTGAGAACGTTATGCCCAGTCATGATTCGATTGTTTCTCCTTTTCACATTCGCGTTTTGCTTCACCGCCGAGGCAAAGTCGACTGCCCACTACATCAGCAAGTGGGACAAGGCATGGCGCGAGGCGCAATCTGGCGCGACAAATCTCGACCCTAGGTTTTCATGGCAAGAGGATAGTTCATCAGTGATTTTTAAGCATGAGAGCCTTCACAAGGATGGTTCGAAATCATGGAACTTCCTGAGCTGTAGCGTCACGACCGGCGACCGGCAACCGGCGTTCGATCATGAGGACCTGGCCAAACAGCTCAATCGGGTATCAGGGAAAGAATTTGATGCCAGCCGCTTACCATTAGAAAACATTCGCCTAACAAAAGAACGGCTTTCATTTCGCGTTGAGCGCGACTGGTATCAAAAAAAGGATGGCACGCTAGAAAAAATCGCCCGAGAGAATCGGAAATCCAATAAACCCGAGCGGAAGAAAAAGGCCAAGCCGAACAGCCAGATATCACCTGACGGCAAGTGGCGCGCTTTTGTCAAAGACCGGGCTGTATTTCTGGTCGACCTCCAGCCGGGGTCTGACAATACACCACGCGAGATCGGAAAACCTAACACGGACACCGACTACTACCATGGAGCTCCTGTGTGGAACGCCTCCTCCAGCCATTTCATCATGCATTACATGATACCTGGGCAAAGACGCACGGTCACATTGGTGGAGTCGTCACCCAAAGACCAGCTGCAGCCGAAACTACACACTTTCCGCTATGATAAACCTGGCGACAAGATTGATCGCCAAGAACCACACATTTTCAGTATCGGTGGTAAACCCCGTCACATGCCTGATCCGGAGTTGACCAAGGACGCCTTCTCGATTGGCCACGCCAGTTGGGACACCGATGGCGAACGCGTCATCTACGAATACGTCGAGCGAGGGTTCGGCAAACACTACCTAATCGCCATGGATGCAGCCAGCGGCAAACACAGTCTCCTTGCAAAGGAGGAGAGCGATACCTTCATCTTTGTGAGTGGTGTCCGCTACCGTAAAAACCTAACCGATACACGTGAGATCATCTGGGGATCAGATCGTGACGGGTGGCGACACCTCTATTTGTTAGGTAGCGACACAGGCAAAGTGAAACACCGTATCACTGAGGGCAATTGGATTGTCCGCAAGGTGGAGCACGTGGACGAGCAGAACCGCAGCATCATTTTCCAAGCCAGCGGTCGCAATCAAGGCGAAGACCCCTACCACATCCATTGGTATCGCGTGAAGTTCGATGGCAGCCAGCTCACCCAGCTCACAGAAGCTGACGGCAATCATAAGCTGCTATTTTCACCTGATGGAAAATACTATATTGATACCTGGTCAAGAGTCGACCAACCACCGGTGAGCGAACTCCGCCGCAGTGCAGACAGCAAGCTGATCAGTACACTAACAAAGTCTGATATTAGCGGTCTGCTCGCACAGGGTCGAGCATTGCCAGAACGATTCGTCTGCAAAGATCGCAATGGTCGTTTCGACATCTGGGGCATGATTCTGACCCCTCCGAATTTCGATCCTAACAAAAAGTATCCGATACTCGAATACATCTACGCCGGACCACACGGGGCCTTTGTTCCCAAAAACTTTTCAGCCTGGCATGGCTACAGAGCCGAGATGACAGAGGAAGGATTTGTGGTCGTCATGATCGATGCATTGGGCACGAACTACCGCCACCATGACTTCAGTCATTTCAGTTATAAGAATCTGGTCGATTCCGGTTTCCCTGATCGCATCAAATGGATTCAGGAAGCCGCCAAAACGCGCCCATACATGGATGTGTCGCGAGTAGGAATCTATGGCGGGTCAGCTGGCGGCCAGAGCGCGACCTCCGCTGTCTTACACCATGGACAATTTTACAAAGCTGCCGCCTCAGACTGCGGGTGCCATGACAACCGGATGGATAAAATCTGGTGGAACGAGCAGTGGATGGACTGGCCAGTGGGTCCTCATTACAAAGAGCAGTCAAACATCACTCATGCTGGAAAACTTCAGGGAGCCCTCATGCTAACTGTAGGTGAGCTCGATAAGAATGTTGATCCATCATCGACTACTCAGCTTGTGGATGCTCTCACTAGGGCCGATAAAGACTTTGAATATTATATCTCAACGAGCAGCGGTCACGGCTCTGGCGAGAAACCTGTCATGCGTCGTAAACGGCTTGAGTTTTTCCAAAAACACCTTGGCAGCGTTCAATAACACGCTGATTTCCACACCCTAGGCTTGGCGTTTCTATTTCAGCACCTTGTGCCGATCATAATCCCCGCCTTGACAGTTGAAACTGAACACAGGAGACTCTAAATCATGCAGCCGACTCAATTCATGGACGCCGTCAAATCCGTCATCTCGAATGGATCGAAGTTTGACATCGGTGCCTATTATTTCCTCAAGGACGCTCTCGACTTCACAGTCAAACGCGCCATGGAAAACAACGATGGCGAACACCGGCATGTAACCGCCAGCGAACTGCTCTACGGATTCCGAGATCTCGCGCTGCAAGAGTTCGGACCGATGGCAAGCACCATGATGAGCGAGTGGGGACTGGAAACGTGTTCCGATATCGGCAACATGGTTTTCCAACTCATCGAGGAAGGAGCCTTTGGCAAGCAGGACTCAGATACCCCAGAGGACTTCATCGATATTTTCCCTCTGCACGAGACACTCGCAGCACCATACCGCCCGTCCCAGCCGAACACCACCCTCAAGGCCTCAGCTTAAACCTGCAAGGTTTCTAATTTTACTCCGTAGAAAATACTCACCTCTTATGAAATCAATCATCACCACCGCCATACTCGCAGCATGCACTCTCACCGCATCTGCACAAGCACCTGCTGCTCCCGCTAAGGAAGTCGCCGGAAACAGCGCCACAACTCCTGCCGCCAAACTCAATGCGGGTTGGTGGAAAAAGCGCCATGAGCAGAAAGTCGCCGCGGCTAAGAACGCAAAGGTCGATCTTCTTTTCATCGGTGACTCGATCACTCACTCGTGGGAAAACAGCGGCAAGAAAATTTGGCAGAAATACTACGCGCCTCGTAACGCCTTTAACATCGGCTTTTCAGGTGACCGCACCCAGCATGTTTTATGGCGATTGGATAACGGCGAAATGGCTGGCATGAAACCCAAGGTCGCTGTCATCATGATCGGCACTAACAACACCGGCCACACCATGCAAAAAGCCGAGGAAACCGCAGCCGGAATCAAAGCCATCATCGGCCGCGTCCACAAACTAAGCCCTGAGACAAAAATCCTGCTACTGGGAGTATTCCCACGAGGCATGAATCCGGACCACAAAATGCGAGTTCTCAACAACGAGATCAACGCCATCATCAAAACCTACGCAGAGGACGACAAAGTCACCTATCTCGACCTCGGACCCAAGTTCCTCGACGACAAAGGAGTGCTCACCAAGAAAGTCATGCCTGATGCTCTGCATCCGCAAGCACACGGCTACCAGATCTGGGCTGAGGCCATGGAGCCTACTCTGAAAGAGTTGCTCGGCGAAAAGTAATTCCGCGACTTTGCCGGATACAGGCGGTTGCATCCATTGCAACCCACCAAACAAACGATGATCTACCACAGCCGCCGTCAATTTCTCCGCACCGCCACTCTCGGTGGACTCGCATTGAGCACACCCGGTGTCTTTGCGGAGCTGGTGCAAACTCCACGCCAGACTGAAGGACCGTTTTATCCGAACAAACTTCCTCTCGATACAGACAATGACCTCATCATCGTCAATGACGGCCTAACCTCCGCCATTGGGGAGATCACCCACCTGAGCGGTCGGGTTCTCGACATCAAAGGCTCCCCTGTCCGCAATGCATTGGTCGAAATTTGGCAAGTGGATCAAAAAGGAGCTTACCTTCACACACGCGACCCGAGACACAAACTGCGTGACACTCATTTCCAAGGCTTCGGCCGTTTCCTTACCAATGCGAAGGGCGAGTATTATTTCCGCACGATCAAACCTGTCTCCTACCCAGGAAGAACGCCCCACATTCACGTGGCTGTTAAAATCAAGGGCAAGAAACGTCTGGTCACTCAGTGTTACATCAAGGGCGAACCACAAAACGCTCGTGACGGAGTTCTCAACCACATCCGTGACCAAAAACAACGCGAGTCGGTGATCGTGGACTTCTCTCCGATCAAGGACTCAAAGATAGGCGAACTTCAGGCTCGTTTTGACATTGTGTTAGGGTTTACGCCCGAGGATCATCATTGAAAAAATCCGCAGCGGGTAATGTTTCAACCCACTGCGGATGCTTATTTCACACACAAATTATTTCTGTCCTGTTGCCGGCAGGAAGCGGTAGTAGACTTCTAACATAAAGGTGGCGAGACAGGTGCGGTAGTGATTGGCTAGATCTGAGCCACCTTGGTATTGTGGAGCCACCGCATTGACCTTGGTGCCACCACCTACATTTTTCCAGCTGCCGTCGGCATTTTGATTATTGAGGAGTTGGTCACGGAATAACTTGTTATACTCGGCCCAATCATCTCCGCCGCGATTCATCATTGCCTGAGCATGATAGTAGTGACGGTAAAGATCAGCATCAGCGCTGTTGTAATCCAGCTTGGCATTTTTCCTGATATATTTAGCTCCTTTACGCACCAGTGAGTCGTGGCTCTTGTCCCACATCTGAAAAGCAAGCATCCCACCACCGGTCATGGTGAATCCGACATCACCATGGGCTGTGGCCGTAGCGTAGCCTACGCCGCCATGTGATGCTTGTTTGCTTTTGATGTAGTCGAGGGCGTTGCGTATGCTGCCTCGGAAAGCATTTTCCTCCCAAAGTCCGGTGTGCTTGCAGGCCTTGAGAGCCTGAATATGCCAGAGGGCGATCGATGTATCGCCGCCACGTTTGCCTGACATATCGTATTTGTAATCCCAGGCTCCTGAAGTGTGCTGATGTTCGAGAATCCAGTCTCCCGATGCCTTCGTAGCTTCTTGTAGTTTGGGTAAGTGGATGTCGAGGATCATACAGAAGGTCGCTGCTTCCGCGAGTGCGTAGGTGGCAATGGAGTGATCATAACACCAATGATTGTCATTAAAGTCATCAGCCATCTTGCCTCCATTTTTCATACTCACGTTGACGAGGTAGACCAGAGCGCGCGTGACGGCATCGCCAAATTCTTCAGAGTTGGGTGTTTCACAGTGCCCCAGAAAAGCAAGCACCGCAAAACCAGTCATGGCCACCTTTTTGTTAGAACACCAACTGCCATCGGCATTCTGTGTCTGCTTCAGCCAGCGTAAGGATTTCATAACAGCTTCTTCACACTGCTCGTTGCCTCCGTTGTTAGCGAGACGATCCAATCGATCAGCTTTGGAACAACGAGCACGATGACTGATCGGAATCCCCTCAAAAGGTTTACCTTCCCCTTCTCCCGGTCCGTTACCCACACCAAAGCCATCACCTCCGATACCAAAATCCGTGGAAGGATCAGGAGCATTGATTTCAGGTGTTGGGATCGAAATAATGGACCTGGTAAGTGCTGTCACCACCTTGGTCGGCAGGTTCGATGGCGCTGAGGGATTCCGTTTTACGGCACGCGTAAGCTCCGGCCTTTCGATGGGAGGATCATCTTTACTTCCATCCATTCGAGTCACTATTTCCGGACGAAAAATTTCTACGGTGGGCAGAAAATACCGCAGCAAGATTACACCTACTAACAGAACTGATAATACAGCAATTAGTATACTGGAGATGGTCGAGTTTCGCTGCTGCTCAGCAAGTCGCTTTTGTGCTTCGGGAGTAAGTTGGGCATGTAGGCTCATCGTAGGTAAGTGTGGTTGGTTCAATGTTCTGAACGCTCCACCATCGAATCTACTTAGAGGTTTTTTCCGACCTCACCAATCGTCAGCTACTAACCAACAGAAACAATCAATTCATCTAAACGCGCCCGGAGCCTTACCGGTCATACGTTTGATGAAGTTTGAAAGACCGGCTGAATCCGAGAATCCGGTTTGCTGAGCCAAGTGCTCCAAACTCACTGGCTGGCTCTTCAACAGATGAATGATGGCTGACAACCGTTGCTGCCTGATCACACCCGCAGGGCTCTCGTTCGAGTATTTTTCAAAGGCTCTTTCCAGCCCTCGACGCGACACTCCACAGTCGCCTGCGACCTCTGCGACGGAAGTCCCTCCCACTGCCTTAGCCGAGATCACATCCATCGCTTTCTGATAGGTGAGCAGGTATCGATCGATCTCATGGCTCGACTCTCGAACCACCATGGATGCCTGACTGATATGAATTTCCTTACCGTCATCGCCACCTAACAAATCTCGCAACTGACGAGCCGCGGCTTTCCCAACGTCAGCGGCGTGAAGGTCAATACTACTCAGTGGAGGCACGGTCGACTCACAGAGCAAGCGATCATTATCCACACCAATTACGGCTACTTGTTCAGGCACACTGAATCCAGCTAACTGACACGCATGGAGAACATCCAAGCCAGCTTCATCATTGCAGGCCAAAACTCCGCAGGGTTTGGATAAGCCCTTCAGCCAATCCAGAATTTTCATCACACCGTCCCAGCAATGTCTTTCGTCCTGCGACAGCGAGAGAGTGCTGTTTTTTGCCCCCTGCGAATCGGCATAGGCCTGAAATGACTGTCGCCGTGCTTCCGACCAAGCGACGCCTTGCCAGTGCACAAAGCCCCAGTAACCGAGGTTGAGATATTGAAATTCGCCGCCGGCCTTGCCGCCTATCGCTTCGTCATCGACGTGGGGACCATTGGATCGGTCGTCGTCGCTGGTTTCCACTCCCCGGATGGCGACGAGTGGAATACCCGACTGTTGTAAAAACGATTGCAGTTCGGGTTTGAGACCGCGCGCGATGACACCGGCGATGTCACGCCCCTTCAAACAGTCCTTCAACTGTCGTTTTTCGTGAATCATAGGCATCACCCACACCTCCCAATCACAGTCCTCTGAGCGCATCGACAAAATACCCCTCAAAACCTCACGGGAGAAGTATCCCTGACGGTTTCCGAGGAACAGAACTATGGGTTTTTCTATTTTCAACGAGTTGATTTTGTGCGTGCTTCAGCCTACAAACTGGCGCAGTTTATAAAGATAAAATACGCAGGTCAATATTGTAAGTCAGGAGTATAAACCGTATCCATTGAGCCGTGAAAACCGTTTTGGGTTCAGGAACCTCTTCTGATAGCGTCCAAGTGCCTTGTCGGCGAGCAAGCGGTCACACTCTCACTATTTCCATTTCAAGCGAATCCGAAGAAATCGTATCCACTTTTCCAACATCATGAACATCATTTCCGTAGAAGATCACAACGCTCTGGTGCAAGCTGCTTATGAAGCTCGCGGGTTCACACCCGATGAGGCTCTCGACGCGGCTGAAATGTGCGTCGCCGCCACGTGGCACGGCAACCGCACGCACAACGCACTGAAGGCTCTTCACCTGGACGACCTTTTTGGCTCTAAAAACGGGGGCTGTGTTCCCGGAGCTCAAATCGAAGTGGTGGAGAACCGCTTTTCCGCAGCGGAAGTTTGGAATTCTAACAAAAAACTCGGCCAAGCCGTCGCCAAGCGCGCCTTTGATCGCGCCATCGAACTCGCCGAACAACACGGCATCGGCATGGTCAGCGTGGACAACTGCTTCCACTATCTCTGGGGGGGAGGCTACGTCATCGAAGCCGCCAAACGCGGCTACATCGCCTACACCAACTGCACCTCCACACTAGCCGAAGTGGTTCCATTCGGAGGTAAAACCCCTACGCTAGGAACTAACCCCCACAGCTGGGGATTCCCCACCACCGAATCGCTGGGCTACCCGATCTGCATCGACTGGGCCACATCCACCTGCGCCATGGGCCGCGTGCAGCAGCTCAAACGTGAGGGGAAGGAGCTACCACCGATGGCTGCTGTCGACGAAAACGGAAACCCGACAACCGACCCTAACAAAGTGGCAGCCCTACTCCCATTCGGCGCGCACAAAGGCTACGGCTTATCGCTGATCAACGAACTCACCGCTGCCTTCATCGGAGGATCTCTACCCATCCACCGCGGCCGCACCAGCCCAAGTGCCGATGAGAAAAACAGCACCGCTTTCTTTTTCCAAATCATCCACCCTGATGCCATGTCATCTGGAATGTTTGCCAGTGGTCGTGACCAAAAATCAAACGTGCAAGCGGTCATCGAAAACATCCTCGGGCCAGGAAACGAAAACTGCCTCCTGCCCGGACAGTTAGAAGCGGAAGCTGCACAGAAATCAGAAGAAGCTGGAGGCCTCCTCTTCAGTGATGCTGAACTGGCTGAGCTCAACGAAATCGCAGTATCCCTCAACCGCCCACTAATCAGCGCACGCTGATCATCGCCACTTCTACCATGTATCTCAACAAGGACGTCTTTCTCGATACCGAAACCGCACGCACGCTCTATCATGAGGTGGCTGCGGAGCTTCCGGTTATCGATTTCCACACGCACCTGAACCAACAGGAAATCCTAGACGACCATCGCTTCTCAGACCTCTGGGAGCTGTGGCTGAAACACGATCACTACAAGTGGCGGCTGATGCGTGGATGTGGAGTGGAAGAGAAATACATCACCGGAGATGCCTCACCGTGGGAAAAATTCGAAGCCTTCGCGTCCATCATGCCATTGGCGGTGGGCAACCCGGTGCACCACTGGGCACATCTGGAACTACAGCGTGTGTTTGGAATTTATACTGTGCTCTCATCTGACACGGCGAAAAACATCTGGAAGAATGCCAACCAACAATTGGCCGAGGACGAATCGCTCAGTGTGCGAGGACTCTTGGAAAAATTTCAAGTGAAGCTCGTTTGCACCACGGATGACCCGACCGCAGATCTCTCGGCGCACCAGAAATTGTCCGATGAGAACACGACTGTCACACTCCCCACATTCCGCCCTGACTTGGCGATGGCGGTTGACCGGCCCGAAGTTTTCTCCGAATGGATCTTGAAACTGCAATCCTGCATCGGCAGCGCCATCTCTGATTTCCCTGGGTTGATATCGGCCTTGAAACAACGTCATGACGACTTCCACACGGTCGGCTGCCGTCTTTCCGACCACGGACTTCCCTTCTGTCCAAATGGCTACGACGATCAGACTTCCGTTCAGGAGCTGAACGACATCTTCACCAATGCCACTTGCGGCCGGACTGCGGCCTCCGAAGACGAACAAGAACTATTCGCCTCCGCAATAATGAGTCACGTCGCCGCATGGAACTCGGAAAAAGACTGGACCATGCAGCTTCACTTGGGACCGTTGCGCAATGTCAACGGCACGATGTTTGAACGAATCGGTCCTGACTCAGGATTCGACACCATGGGAGCTTGGCCACAGACACAAGCACTGGTCGATTTCCTCGGAGCCCTGCAAAAGAGTGCCGCACTCCCACGCACGATCGTTTACAATCTAAACCCTAACGAAAGCGCCGCCATCTGTTGTGCTCTTCAAAATTTCCAAGATCACAGCTGCCCTGGAAAAATCCAATATGGACCTGCGTGGTGGCACCTCGATCACAAAAAAGGCATCCTCGAGCAACTGGAACTATTTACACAGCTAGGCGCCATCGGAACCTCCGTGGGTATGCTGACGGACTCGCGCTCGTTCACCTCCTACGTGCGCCATGAATACTTCCGTCGCCTCCTCTGCCAAATGATTGGCCAAGCTGTTGAGGCCGGAGAAATCCCAGACGACACAGCGCAACTCAACCTTCTCATCGAAAACATCTGCTATAAAAATGCCTCTCGGTATTTCAAGTGGCCAACATCCATCTAACTTATCATGAACTACCTGAATTCTCTTTTTGATCTCAAAGGCAAAGTAGCTGTCGTCATCGGCGGCACCGGTGAACTTTGCGGACATATGGCGGCGGGTCTGGCGAAGGCCGGTGTCGAAGTGGTCCTCGCCGGACGTGACGCCAGCAAGGCAGAAGACAAACTCAAGGCCATCACCGATGCAGGAGGCAAAGGTTACTTCGCCGCCATCGACCTCAATGAAGAGGGCTCGCTGAAATCACTACTGGCAACCGTGATCGAGAAATCCGGCAAGGTCGACATCCTCATCAACGGAGCAGGCGTCAATTCCCCGACTCCTTTCTTGGAAATCAGCGATGAGGAAATGCATAATATTTTCAACGTGAACTTCGGTGCCACCGCACAAGCCTGCCAAATCTTTGGCGAATATTTCATCGAGGAAGGAATCTCTGCTTCCATCATCAATCTGGGATCTATTTCCGGGCTGAATCCGTTGTCGCGAGTCTTCACCTACTCTGCCAGCAAAGCCGCCGTGCACAATCTCAGTAAAAACCTCGCGCGCGAGTGGGCCGATCAGGACATCCGCGTCAACACGCTGGTGCCTGGATTTTTCCCCGCGGAACAAAACCGCAAGGTGCTTGATGAATCACGTGTCTTGGAAATCCTACGCAACACCCCGATGTCTCGCTTCGGGAATCCGGACGAACTCATCGGTGCTGTTCTCTTGCTAGCGTCTGCCAAAGCTGGCAGCTTCATCACTGGAACGGAAATGATCGTCGATGGCGGATTCAACGCCATGAGCATCTAACAAACTTATCATATTATGTCTGACTCACTCTCACGCGCCCAAAACGGCTCTTTCCTAACAAAGCTCGGCATTTATGCCAAAATGAGCGGCCCCGGCTGGATCCAGGCGGCGGTCACTCTCGGCGGAGGTTCATTGGTCTCAGCTCTCTACCTCGGCGTCATCGGCGGTTATGAATTCCTCTGGCTGCAGCCATTGGCGATGCTCTGTGGTATCGTTATGCTCTCGGCGATTTCCTACGTCACCCTGTCTACAGAAGAGCGGCCGTTCCGCACGGTGGAGAAAAAAATCTCCCCTGCTCTCGCATGGGGCTGGCTCATCGCCACCGTGATCGCTGATACCGTATTCTGCGCCGCCCAGTTTGCCTTGGGCACTGGCGCGATCACAGGGAACCTCGGTTTTGACGTCAATCCATACGTTATCACGGTCTCGTTTTTCATCATGTCGCTGTCACTGATTGCGATCTCACAGAAGGAAGGAAAAGCATCACGGATCATCGACAATGTACTCAAGGGACTGGTCGCGATCATCGTGCTCGCCTTCATGGGAGTGGTAGTCACTCTCGGCCTCAAGGGAGCGATCAACTGGGGTAATCTTTTCGGAGGCCTCATCCCCGACTTCTCCGCCTTGTTCAAACCCACATCGCAAATCAACGATGCGATCCTGGCCACTGGTGACCAAGCCGGCTACTGGACCGAGTATGTCACTTCCGAACAACGCTCGAAAATCATCGCCGCCTTCGGAACAGCCGTGGGTATCAACATGACCTTCCTACTTCCCTACTCACTGAAGAAAAAAGGCTGGGGTAAGCCGCACCGTGAACTCTCACGCTTCGACTTGGTTCTCGGTCTGTTCATACCCTTCATCCTCGGTGCCTCGGCTTTGGTCATCGCATCATCAGCCAGTTTCCACGCCAAACATGCAGATGTGATCAGTGCCGATGGAGCTCCCCTTCCCGGCATGGAAGGCATTTATCACGAGGTGTTAGATAAACGCATCAGCGCGACTAACAAAGACTTTGCAAAACTCGGCGACTCTGAAAAAGAGGTCGTCCGCAGCGTTGTTCCTCTCCCCGAGAAACAACTCGCGGCAATGCTATCCAACCGGAAGTCGTCCAACCTCGCTCAATCGCTCGAACCTTTCCTGGGAAAAAATGCCCAGATCATTTTCGGCATCGGGGTTCTCGCCATGGCCATTTCCACCATGCTCGTTCACATGATGATGAACGGCTACGCCATCTCGGAAGCCGTGAATAAAGTCGGAAGCGCCAAGGTTTTCCTAATCGGGGCTGCAATGCCAGCCGTCGCCGGATTGTTCTCGCCCTATCTTTGGTCGGGTGAATCCAAGGCCGCCATGGCAGTGCCTGCCTCGGTGATTGCTACCACATTGCTCCCCATTGCCTACCTCGCTTTCATCCTGTTGATGAACTCGAAGTCCGCACTCGGTGATGAGATCCCGAAAAAGCGCGGCCTGATCAACATTCTGATGATCATCTCGGCCGGTATCGCCAGCTTTGCTTCCGTCTGGGCGCTTAGCGGCAAAGGTGTCCCCGGCCAAATCGGCATGGCGGCACTCGCCATCCTAGCCGTTGTCGGAATTGTCGGATTTGCGAAAAATAACAAGCTAGCCTAGAAACCTACTACCTATTCACATTATGAAATTTGGAATCATCGGAGCCGGAATGATCGGCCGTTTTCATGCCCAGGCCATCCGCGACATGGAAGGCGGCAGCCTGCACTCAGTGCTCGACCGGAGCCAAGAACGCGCTGCAGCCTTGGCCGAGGAATTCGGAGCCAAGGCTTACACAGACATCGATGCATTTCTGGCGGACAGCGAACTGGAAATCGTCACCGTAGGAACTCCCAGCGGCGCCCATCTCGATCCCACGCTGGCTGCTCTCAATGCTGGCAAACACGCCATCGTGGAAAAACCGTTAGAAGTCACTCTCGATCGTATCGACCAGCTTATCGCGGCAGCCAAAGCCAATGGCAAAACGCTGGCCGCTGTGCTGAATCGTCGTTTTCACCCTGGCATGACCGCATTTAAAAAAGCAGCCGATGAAGGCCGCTTCGGCACCCTCGCCTCTGCCTCCGCTTACATCAAATGGTATCGTGATCAGGCCTACTATGACTCCGCCGGTTGGCGTGGCACTTGGGCACTTGATGGTGGTGGCGCTCTGATGAATCAATCCATTCACACGGTTGACGCCCTCATCCATCTCGCTGGGCCAGTGAAAAGCGTACAGGCAAATACTGTCTGTTTGGCGCACGAACGCATTGAAGTGGAAGACCATTGCGTGGCCTTGTTAGAATTTGAAAATGGTGCACGCGGAGTTATCGAGGCATCCACCTGCTGCTGGTCGAAGGACGGTCACCCGGCCCGAGTCCAACTCTCCGGCACAAACGGTTCCGTATTTCTCGCGGATGAATCCTTCGAAAGCTGGGACTTCATGGAAGAGAAACCTGAAGACGCGGAAATTAAGAAGACGCTGATGAAGGGCCAGGAAGCCGGACTCGGAGCCAACGATCCGACGGCAATCAACACCTACCAGCACCAACGCAACTTCGAAGAAGTGGTGCAAGCCATCGCCGAGGGACGCGAGCCGACAACCTCTTCTGCAGAAGCCAGAAAACCCGTCGCAGTGATCACCGCAATTTACGAGTCTGCCAAAAATGATGGCAAAAAGATTCTACTGTAAACCTGCGCCCCAGCGCACCCCTCCCATTTCCTAATCCCAACTTCCGATTCCCCATAGCACACCATGAAACTCACAGGATTCGCCGATGAAGCGGCCCCCGATCTGGCCACCCAGATCAAAGCCACCAAGGAACTCGGCTGGGACTACATTTCCGCGCGCGGAATCGATGGTAAAAATATCCACGACCTCAGCGACTCTGAGTTTGATAAGGCCTATGGCCAACTCGAAGACGCCGGTATCAAAATCGCCGAGTTCGGATCGCTGATCGGCAGTTGGTCGAAATCCATCGACAGCGACTTCTCCCTGACTCTTGACGAGGTAGAGCGCTGCATTCCCCGCATGCAGAAACTTGGCACCCAAATCGTGCGTGTCATGTCCTATGCCCAGGCACCATGGGGCGAGGAACAACATGCCCAGGAACGCTTCCGTCGATTGCGTGCCATAACCTCTCGCTTCAGCGATGCAGGACTCACCGTGGCACATGAAAACTGTATGAACTATGGCGGTTTTTCCAGCGGTCATACACTCCGCCTCATTGAGGAGATTCCCGGCCTGAAACTGATATTCGACACCGGGAATCCAGTATTCCAACGCGATCGCTCACACGATGAGCCGCAGCCATGGCAGGACGCCTGGCAGTTTTATCAAGACGTGCGCGAACACATCATTCACGTGCATGTCAAAGACTGCAGAAATCCGAAAAACGACGGCGAAGAGCCCGAGTATGTGTTTCCCGGTGAAGGACAAGCATACGTGCCAGCCATCATTGATGATTTGAAAAATAGCGCTTATGATGGGTTTATCGCCATCGAACCGCATGTCGCCACGGTCTTCCACGTCCAAGACGGAGAAAAGCCAGACTGGCAACAATGCTACGATAGCTACGTCAAATATGGCAAAGCCCTCGAAGCCATCATCTCCAAGTAAACACCATATCTCCTGTCGTGATTCGTATATTCTTCATCCGCAATTCGATGTAGAATCATCAAAAAAACAACCGTATAAACAACCATGCAAATGAAACTCATCTCATTCTCAATCGTAGCAGCCGCAGGTATGATCACCTGCGCGACCGCTGATCCGGCAGCCACTAAAGAGGCGGACTCAAAAGACAGCAAAACCATCTCGCTATTCGATGGCAAAACACTCAATGGCTGGAAAAAAGTCGGCGGAACCGGCGAGTATAAAGTCGAGGACGGCTGCATTGTGGGATTCGGCAAAAACGTCAAAGGGAACACCTTCCTTCGCACCGAAAAAACTTACGGTGACTTTGAGCTGACCTTCGAATTCAAATTCGATGACCTCAGCGGAAACTCCGGACTGATGTTCAGGGCTCTTCAAAAGCCGTCCAAGGACGGCAACGGCCGAGTCTATGGCTACCAGTGTGAAGGCGACAATGGCAAAGACCGTGCCTGGACCGCCGGCCTCTATGATGAGGCCCGCAGAGGCTGGCTCTACCCTCACAAGACGAGCAAAGAAGACGCCGAGAAGCGTAAAGAATTCACAGCCCAAGGACAGAAAATCACCAAGTGGGACGGCTGGAACACCATCGTCATCCGTTGCAAAGGCAATCACATCCAGACCTGGCTCAACGGCGAGAAGCGCGTTGACTTCACCGATACCGATAAGAAACACGATACCCGTGAGGGGTTCTTCGGCCTCCAAGTCCACGGTGGAAAATCCTGCAACGTTCGCTGGAGAAACATTCAGTTGAAGCAACTTTAATCCACCCATCAGTTAGATCGAGGTTATGAGAAAACACACGACAGGACACATTCTGATCGCCGCATCATTGGCGACAGCATCATTGTTCGCACAAGAGGGTGACCGCAAGGGGCACAAGATGATCGACCCCATCGACATCAATAAGATCCCCCCCTCTCCCTACCTCGATCTCAAAGACGCGCTAAAGACATTCAAAATTGCACCAGGGTTCACCATCGAACCGGTTGCCACCGGAACAGATGTCGACTTATCGATCGCTCTTGCCTTTGATGCCAACGGACGTGCTTGGTCGTGTGAAATGCGCAGCTATATGCCCGATATGGATGGCAACGGCGAGCAAACGCCTAACGGCCGCATCAGAGTGTTAGAAGACACCAACGGCGATGGTAAAATCGACAAGACCACCACGTTTCTCGACGGATTAGTACTACCTCGCGCAGTTGCGGTCACCAGTGACGGCTGCCTCTACACCAGCAAGGACACCCTCTACTTCATCAAACGAGAGGGCTTGAAACCTGTTGGCGAGCCTATTGTAGTCGACACAACCTACGCGCAAGGCGGCAACCCTGAGCACAAAGCCAATGGACTGATCTACGGTCACGACAACTGGTATTATAATGCCAAGTCGGACAGACGCTATCGCCGTATCAACGGAAAGTGGGTGATGCAAAAAACCAACAACCGGGGACAGTGGGGCATCACCAAAGACAACGCCGGACACCTCTACCACAACAATAACAGCACCCTGCTCATCGGTGATGTATTTACTCCAATGTTCCTGCGTGGAAATCCTTACTACACGCCGAAAGCTCAAACATCCACGCGTGTGGGAAGTAATCGCACGTTTCCCATCCACATGACTCCCGGTGTCAACCGTGGGTATATGAAAGGCACACTCGATAAAGACATCAAACTGGTGAACGCCACTGCAGCTTGTGGGGTGCTCGTATATCGTGGTGACAATTTCCCTAAAGAAGCTCAGAACATGGCCTTCATCTGTGAACCCGCAGGTGATCTCATCAAAGCGATCGAAATCAAGAAAGACCAATGGGGCCGCCCTTCTGGCAGTCATCCGTATAAAGATAAGGAATTCCTCGCCAGCACGGACGAGTGGTTTTTGCCCTGTAATCTGTACACCGCCCCTGATGGAACACTCTGGGTAGTCGATATGTATTTCGGCCTGCTGCAGCACAAGACATACATGACCACCTATCTGCGCAAGCAGTATACCAGCCGTAAACTGGACCAACCCAAGCCATCGACCGGACGCATCTATCGCATTCGCTACAGTAAAAATCCTGCATCCCCTGTGCCACGCATGGAGGGATTGACACCGTCCAGACTGATCGAATTTCTCAGTCATGCCAACGGCACTACCCGTGATACAGCACAGCGTCTTATCGTCGAATCAGGAGACCCGAGCGTAGCCGATGCGCTCACCAATCTGGCATCCGACAGCTCCAAACCTCTCGGTCAAATCCATGCTATGTGGACGCTGGAGGGCCTTGGCAAACTAACACCTGCAGCCTTGCTCCCTGCTCTCAAGAGCAAGAACACAGACCTTGTCAACACGGCGTTGGACATCATCGCCACTCGCCGCATGAATGACAAAGCGCTACAGGAAGTGATCGCCAAGCTGTCTAACAACAGCCGCACAATACATTCACAAATTCGCGCCATGGCAGCTGCCGGATTGGCCGAACAAGCGCTCAAGCTTACCTCGGAAAACCTCAAGGCTCCTTGGATCCGAGAAACCTTCATCAGTGGCCTCGGAACTGACGCCGCTCATTTCAAATCCGAAATCAAAGATGGCAAACTCGCAGGGCTTCTCAAGGCAGCGGCTCAAGCCGTCCATAAATCGGGAGTCGTGAAGAAGCCGGACGGATCGCACCTCAGCGGTGAAGCTCTCGCATCGTTCAAGCGAGGCAAGGAAGTTTATATTACCAAAGCCGCCTGTTTCGGCTGCCACGGTGAAGACGGTGAAGGACTCCAGAATCTCGGCCCGCCATTGGATCAATCCGAGTGGGTCACCGGTGATGTCACCCGCCTTACTAAAGTCCTGCTCCACGGACTCACAGGACCTATCAAAGTCAACGGTAAGAAATACAGCCCGCCGCTGGCCATGCCTGGTTTGAACGCTAACACAGCTATCACCGACCAAGATCTCGCCGATGTCATGACCTACGTGCGCAATTGTTGGGAAAACAAAGCATCCGTCGTAGACGCCGCAGCGGTCACAAAAACCCGTGCCGCCACCAAGGATCAAGAACAACCATACACCTCCAAGGAATTGGAGTAACGGAGCAGTTCATACCCCACCTGTCACAACGACCTGCATCTGAACTTTGCGGAAACCTACGGTGCGGAATCCATCCAAGGTTAGTGCCTCGCGTGAAAGTGATTAGCGGGTTTCGACTTTCACTCCGTTCAGACCGATGGAAAACGCACCTTGGTCACCGGACGAAGCAGAAACTACCTTGATTGTGTAGAAATCTCCCGGCTTGGGATTATCGATTTCCACAGGAATATGTACCACCCCTTGCTCAGTGTAAGGAATCTCCTTCACCTCGATTGAATCACCTCTGGGATCAGTCACCTCCACCCTGAGGATGCAGAACTTCTGCATGACGTAAAGATTCACCGTAGCAGACTTATCCTGTTTTGCTGGAATGCGTAAAAGTAACTCATAACCCGCTCCTGGCTTGGAGCCCATGCCTTTTCCAGTGGATGCGCGCGGTATCAACTCTCTACCACCGGATTTGAATCTAATCGGACTTTTAGCCAATCTGTATTCAGCTTTCACATCAACGGTCTGCAAGCTTTGGATATAGAGTCCATCCACTTTATCAGTCACCTTCGAGGGAGATGGCACGCCGGTAACGACCAACCAGTCCACCACATTCGACCCATCCAAATCCAAAATGACAGGACTGTCTTGCTTGGCGAAGGTGTTAATTATTTCCGTATCCCCTATTCTGATGGCGTGCTCAGTGCTGACAACCTCTTCACTCGGTTTTGCGCCAGCATCTCGATTTCCGCCCCGCCCGCGCAAACCTATGACCAATCCAATAATCAGAATCACTGCCACTGCGCTCAAGATACCAACCATGAGGCCCTTTTTCTTATCCTTTTGCGGCACGGCTAAGGTATTGGCGACACCGGTCGGCTGACCTAACAGCGGGCCAGGCGCTGCGTGCTGCTGTTGCGATCTCGCGGCTGAATTCGCAGCCGCTATCTGCACAGCAGTAAGTTCCCCCGCCACAGGTGCCGTTCGTTGAGTTGGCGCGACTGACACAGGTGCCGTTTCCGGAGTAGCTGATACTGGTCCGGTGGTCTCCCTTGTCCGAGGAAGATCCTCAAGGGCCACGGCATGAGTTTTCCCAGGAACATTGGGCTCTGGTTCATTGATCGTGATGGTATGCAGAGCCACCATAGCCTCGCCCGTATCGGCAGGCCGCTTTTCAGGATCATATTCTAACAAACTCATCACCCACGCGGAAAACTCGGGCTGGATATCATCGACATAATCCTCCAGTGGAGGCATTCCCTCGGTGCGATATGTCTCGATGCATTCCTCGATGGATTTACCCGAAAGAGGATGTCCTCCGGCGAGTGCCGTGTAGCAAAGCTGTCCGAGCATGAACAAATCGGCCTTGGCGTCGGGCTCGTGATCGTTGTCATGCAGCTCAGGTGCCATTAACACCGGGTCCGCGACCTTCACCTTCTCGTCCTTCACCATCGATACCAACTGATTCAGACCAAGGTCCACTAATAAGTATCGGTGACCACCAGCGGCACGGTGCACGCGCATGATCGATGATGTGTGTAAAGCCCCATGATAGACGTCAGATTTATGAGCCGCGTGCAAGGCTTCTAACATATCAGCCGCCAAGCGAAATACTCCAATCTGCCCGAGAGGACCTTCCGAAAGACGTTCAGCCAAGGAGTCACCTTTGACATATTGAGTCACCACGAACGCTCCTGATTTCTCCACAGAGATATCGTAGATCGTCAGCATATGCGGATGCTGCATCGTACTGAGCTTCCCAGCAAAAGTGGCGAATTCCTTACGCCAGGCATCTCCGCGTTCTTCAGCTTCGACGTTATCACCGTGTTCGATGTGGCGGAACATTACCCGGCGTTGAAGCATGGTGTCATCAGCCAAGTATACCGACCCCAGTTGATCGTGTCCGAGTTGACTAACTATTTCATATCGATCTGTCATGGCATTGGGCGGGTGAGGGATATGAAATTATAGTCTCCATTTTGCGCACTTGGACATGGAAGAAAGATCGGATGATAGATACTTGATGTCTTGAGTGGCGACACATTGCATGCTGTCGCATCCCTAACTAATTCCTGACATTTTAGACAGATAAAGTAAAGCCGCAAATCAAGCTACTGCGGTCTCACCACGAGACCACCAAAGCCCATGGAAAACCCTTCGCTGGGATGTTCAGACTTCGCGGTAATTTTGATGGTGTAAAATTGGTTCGCCTTCGGGTTTTCAATCACGACTGGGATGGCAAAGGCACCAGGCACTGTCGCAGCCACTTGGAACGTCTCAGGTTTATCTTGAGTCGACTCCAACACCTCGACCTGAAAATCGCAATGTTCTTGAACCATGTAGAGAGTGGCTATGATGGACCCTTTGTTTTGTGGTGGAATCCTGAGGGTCACTTCCCAACCGTCGCCTATCGAGGCGTTATGCTTCTTATCGGCAGTGACCTTGGGGACAAATTGATGTCCCCCACCATCGAAAAAGTATGGCACCCGATCACTGCTGAACGCCTTGAAATCACCCACAGTAGTTGGCATCTGGAGATAGAGGCCGCCGTTCTTTCTAATTAAAGAGGTCTCTCTGAAGACCATCATGTCCAACATCGGAGGTGTCGAAAGACTCACCCCTTTTGGCGAGCTCATGTCCGCCATACTGTTAATCATCGTGACCGGCGATAATTTTACCGAGGAGACCAAGCTCTTGAGTTCAGTCTTCTGGGGCGTAGCGTTCACTTCTGCTTCACCATCGTGCACAGCTTCCACAGGTTCACTTGTCTTCGCTTCTGGTAGGCTTTCTTGCGAGGATGCAGCCCTCTTGCTTATGACGGGTTCCGCTTTTGCAGTTTGTGCAACATCGTTGGCTTTATTACCTCCTCTGCTCGAGGCGATCCAACCACCGGCTGCGATGGCCACTCCCAGCAGAGACAATACTATCCACACTCCTTTGTTAGAATGAGACTGGATCACAGGAGCTACTTTTCTGGAGCTATAAGTTGCTGAAGCTGCGGTCAAAGTAGGGGCTGCGCTTCGTGCTGGCTCAGTCACGATGGGTGTTGTTTCCACAGCCGGTGTCGATCCGATGCTGGCGATAGCACTTAAGTCAGCCATCGCTTGTTCCGCAGACTCCGGACGGTCAGTTGGATTTGCAGCTGTCATCCTCATGATCCAAGCTGCAAAATCGGGCTGCACATTTTCAACAAAAGCACTGACGGGGAGCTGTTCACCTGCGCGATACGCCTCGGCACACTCCTTGGCGCTATGTTCGGCAAAGGGGTGCCCTGCAGCCAGTGCGATATAGCACAGCTGACCGACCATAAATAAATCAGACTGCGCATCAGCGGCTTGTCGGTCGTCTCCAAAAAGTTCCGGTGGCCTCAGCAAATCGTCCGCATTATCTATCGGCTCGCCCTTGATAATGGTAGCCAGACGATCGACTCCCAAATCCGTGATAATATGCCGATTTCCTCCCGAAGGTCTGGGTATGAAGACTACTGAGCCCGTATGCATGCCACCGTGAAAGATGCCCTCGGCGTGAGACGCATGCAGTGCGTCTAAAACATCACCGGCCATCGACTGAACTTCGTCCTGTGACAAGGGGCCATCCTCTTCCAGCAACTCACCGAGAGGATTTCCTTCGATCGGTTGGGTCACCATATAAGCATCCCCATCATCAATGGAGACATCAAAAACGGTTAATAAATTGGGGTGGTTCAATACGACCAGCTTTCTGGCAAAGTCGGTGAACTCAGCTATGGAAAAATCAGCGTTGTCATCAGGGCTTGCATCGAAATTTCGGAAAACCACTTTCCGTCCCAGCGTTGAATCTTCGGCTAAGTATTTCCCCCCGGCATTGTCTTTCCCAATGAGCTGGGTAATGTCATAGCGTTCAATCATTGCTGCCTACATTCGTCTGATGTGCATTCTGACGCTCCTCGAACCGTCTCCGGCGAGGCTAACAAAGCTTTGGGCCATTGGCACGCAGTAAAACGGTGAATATACCAGCTCTGACCAATCGATGAATCTGCCCTGTGCAACAGCCTAAACTCAGGCTATGAAACCCCGCACCGACAAAATTCAGACCATCCGCTTTCGCCGTGAAACACATTCCACTTCTTTCCACCCTTCTGGGACTACTCTTGGTAGTTTTACCAACAGCACACGCCCAGACGGTATCCCCCACCTCTGAAAACGTTGAGAAGAGGCTTAAGTCGCTCGAGGCCGAAGGCACTGACAAAGGGAATAATCCACGCAAGATCGAACTCCTCAAGGAGATCAAGCTCACCCTCGATGAAACCAAGGCTTCGGAGCAAACCCGCCTTCGTTACGAGGAGGAAATTAAATCAGCTCCGAAATTGCTCAACCAGCTGAACCAGCAAATTGAACAATCAAAAAGTGCCGAGGCTCCAGAGGTGACCGCTGAAACCGAAACCTCTGAAATTGATAACAAAAAAGCCGCTATCGCTGCTGAGCTTGAAGTTGCGAAAACCGAAGCCTCCGAACTTTCTGCCGAAGAAACGGAGCGAAACACTCGTAAAACCGCGATTCCCCAACTCCTCGCCAATGCTCGAGTCCAACTGCAGAAAATCGATCCGGTCAGCCCCACAGGTGAAGCTGCAAACGAGATTTCCAATCTCGAATTCCAACTACAGCTCAGTAAAAAAGCCTCTCTCCAAGCCCAGCTGGCCGAGCTAGCTACCGAGCAGCGTTACTACCAACAAACCGCCGAAGTTTTCGCGGCAAAAAAGCGACTCGCCGCCATCAACACAACTCGACTCGAGACCCTCAATCAACAATGGCATAAAATCTATCAACAAAGACATGCCCTCGAAACCGCCGAATCAAAACAAAAGGCTCAGCAACAGGCCGCGCGCTTCGAACATATTCCTGCACTTGCAAAAATTACCAAGAAAACCAGTGAGCTAGTCGAACTCAGATCAAAGATCCTCCGTGACACACGCAAAGTCAGAACGCAGGAAGCCGACATTACATCCCACCGCAAGGAAATCGAAAAGCAGCGCAGGAGCGCTCAAGAACGCCTAAGACTGTTAGAGGATACTGGCATTCGAATTGACTCTGAATCCGCTGGATTGCTCCGACGTCAACGCGCCAAGCTGCCAACTAAAAAAAGCCTTCAAAACTCGCTCGAAGAAAATGTTCGGAAGGTGACGAAAGCTCAAATCCAGCTCTTGGAAGCAAAGGACCTGCGCGAAACTCTGCCCTTCGACAACAAGAAAGAAACGGCTGAACTACTCAAAACAATCAAGGACCCCAAAGTCACAGAGGCGGACATTAGCTCACTGTTAGAAAACAGAAACACTGCGCTCAATAACCTCATCAAGGAAAGTGACAGCTACATATCAGCACTGAGGTCACTATCTGTGTCTACACAACAGGCGATCGAGGAAGTCGACACTTACAGTCAATATCTAGACAAGCGTCTCCTATGGATTCCCAGTGCTGAAAAATTCGCCCTGTCAGACATCGCCACTGAATGGACAGCGGTGAAACATTTAATCGCCCACGACCTCGGCTGGACTTGGAGAAATCACCTCATCACCGATTTTCGCGAACATTGGTTGATCTGGACCATTTTTCTTCTCACTCTTGCCGCGCTTATTTACAGGCGGCGGAGATACCGAAAGATCCTCGTAGAAACTTCTGAACTCAGCACTCACCGGAGCTGCACGAGTATACGTCCTACATTTAAAGCTCTGGGAATCACGCTGCTACTTGCCTTACCTGCGCCACTCACCTTCGCCTTTCTATCGTGGCGAGTAAGTGAACCTGTAAACATCCATCTGGGTTTACTCGCCTGTGCGTTTTTCTTCCTGCTTTTCGGAACCCTCAGGCACCTTGCTCGACGCAATGGCATCTTCCGGTCCCACTTCCTGATCTCGGAAGAAAAGTCAGCACACCTCTTCAAGCATCTAACATGGTTCATGTATCTGATGCCCTTATTCACCATTCTGTCCTTCATTCTCTCACGGGATTCTATCATCCCCCACGTTGGCCGGGTGTCTTTCTTCCTCGGCATGATCGTACTGGTCTTATTCCTCCACTGCCTCCTACGCCCTGGCAAAAAAATGCTAGCTCAGAAAAATGGCCCGCGCTGGAGATCGAACCTTATTTACGCCATCGTTCTCTCCCTACCTGCGATCTTCATTCTTGGTGCCGGGTACGGATACATTATCTCAATCCATAAAATTCGAGGCAACATCATGTTGTCTGTGTGGTTCACACTCTTAGTCGTCTTTATTGTGCGTCTTTTAATGCGATGGATTCTGGTATCCAGACGCAGGCTGGCGCGAGACCATGCGAACAAAAAATACAAAGCCATCCTCGCCAAAGAAAATGAGGACTCCGAAGAAACTAAAAATCACCCTTCACTAGAAGAGCTCGAAGCATCTGCGATTAACCCCGTTGCCATTGAAGAGCAGACTAAAAAACTGGTGAAGGTAGGTGCCATCGCCGTGATTATTTTTGGTTACCTCGGCATATGGTCAAGCACGCTACCTGCGCTTTCAGTGCTCGATGATGTGAAAATGTGGCCCAGCAAACAGGCTGCTACTGAATCCACGGAAAGCAAATCTCCCTCGCCCGATCTCGTCAAAACTCTTTCTAGTCCGAACAAGTCCTCATCCGACAGCTCGACTAAGGAATCCGCGACAGAACCCTCTGAAAAAGATTCTCAAAAATCCGGGGGCTTCAGTTTAAAGGACCTGCTGGTGACAATCATCATTATTTTCCTGATGATCGTAGCCGCCAAAAACATACCCGGTTTGTTAGAACTTAGTCTTCTGAGAAGACTCGATCTCAGACCTGGTGGCAACTATGCCATCACCACGGTATTACGGTACGCGATCATAGCGATCGGCTGTTTGTTGGCGTTCAGTCGCATCGGTATTACGTGGTCGAGTGTCCAGTGGCTGGCTGCAGCGGTTACCTTGGGTATCGGTTTCGGCCTACAAGAGATATTCGCCAACTTCGTCGCTGGCATTATTTTGCTCTTTGAGCGACCTATCCGGTTAGGTGACATCGTTACCGTCGGACAAGTCTCCGGCAAGGTGACTCAAATTCAGATCCGAGCCACAACTATTCTCCAGTTCAACAACCGTGAACTACTGGTGCCTAACAAGGAGTTCATCACTGGCCAACTAGTGAACTGGACACTGCGTGACAGCGTTCTGCGCTTCGAACTCCCTGTGGGAATTGCCTATGGATCCGACACAGAAAAGGCGAGCGAGATCCTGTTAAAAATCGCTGAAGAACACAAGGATGTCATGGACGATCCAAAACCTGAAGTCCTCTTCACTGCTTTTGGCAACAGCACACTCGACTTTACCTTGCGAGCATTCGTAGCCACCCCCGACTTACTGATCAGAGTTCAAAGCGCGCTTCATTATCAAATCGACCATGCGTTCCGAGAAGCAGAAATCGAAATTGCATTCCCACAAACCGACATCCATATCCGCTCTCTACCATCCGAGATGTTGACCGAAAAGCTAAGTTCAGAGGCAAAGGAGACGCTGGCCGAGGAGGATAAACCGAGCGATGAGAAAGGGTAGTCCTCTCGTGTCCTTAGGCGAAAGTTTTCATACGATCACCTTTTCCTGAGGTCGTTATCGCGAACCTCCTTGAGCTTATTTTTCAACTTCACTTGGAAGTCTTTGACGATGCTTTGATACTCAACTTTGTTCGCCAAGTTAGTGAACTGTTTGGGATCTTTCTGCATGTCAAAAAGCTGGACACCTTTCGAAGCATCCTCAGCATGTTGAATGTAAGCCCATTTCTTAGTGCGTAAGAGGAAGGAGTTTCCGTTCACGCAGAATGCCATGTCACGAACACTAACCGTGGGATCGTCGAAGGTTTTCACCAGGCTTTTACCTTGGAGTCGTTCAGGAACCTCAAGTCCACAAAGTTCGGAAATGGTGGGGTAGAGATCGATGAGTTCGGTGAAGTTATCGCAGACGGCTGCTTTCTTGCCCGGCACTTTGATAATCATCGGGACTCGAGATGATTCGTCCATCAGACCGACCTTCATCCAGAAATCGTGTTCGCCGAGGAAAAAGCCATGGTCGCTGGTAAAGATTACGATGGTTTTGTCCTCCAGACCTTCGTCCTTCAGCGTCTTCAGGACCTTACCCACTTGGGCATCCATGTAGGAAACCGATGCGTAGTAAGCGGCAACCGCTTTTTTCTCCTGCTCGGAATTAAGATTCAAATTCTTGCTGGTCTTGTAATTGATGCCGGCCTCGGGAATGTCATCCCAATCACCTGCTACTTTTTCTGGCATGACTATTTTGTCATGAGGATAGGGTTCGAAGTATGAGCGTGGGGCGACAAAGGGCACATGCGGACGGACAAAACCCACTGCCAGAAAGAACGGTTTGTCTCTGTGCTGCTTAATGAGTTTGCAGGCTTTTGCTGCAGTTTTTCCATCGGAGTGGACTAGGTCATCACCGTCGGCTTTCACTAGTTCGAGTGTATTTCCAGCTTTGACAGGTTTCTTACCATCGGGGTTCTTTTCTAACAATTCCCCATCACCCTTGGCTTTCCATTCGGGGCCTTGGCTATTAAAGCGTTCGGTCCAAGAGGCGGGATCATCCGTGCCGTGACTGCCTTTGACAATATCCCCGGGCACTCCCATGTGGAAAATCTTGCTGACACGGGCGGTGTAGTAGCCGTTGTTCTTGAAATGCTGCGCCCAGGTGGCGCGATCACCGATCTGTTTCCTTCCACTGGTATAACCAAAGACGCGCGTGGCATGTGGATAATAACCACTCATGAACGAGGCACGAGACGGACCGCATACTGGAAACTGACAGTAGGTGCGGGTGTAACGCACTCCCTGACTGGCCAGTTGATCAATGTTAGGTGTCTTGCAGGCCTTGTTCTCGTAACAGGATAACGCGGTCGCTGTTAGGTCGTCAGCAATTACAAAGAGCACATTGTATTTTTGCGCAGCCGAGGTCGATCCGCCTGAAAGTGTTAGCGCGGCGGCAAAGAAAGTGGCTAGCCGTTTCATAGTCCTTATTTCTCGCGTTTTTTGAATCCGGGAATGTGGCTGGAGTAGTCGGGGGCGTCGTATTTTTTGCGGATGCGATCGTATTCCGCTCTGAGTTCTTGCCGAACCGCTGCATACTCCGGATTTCCGTAAACGTCCTTCATCTCATCTGGATCTTTTTCGAGATCGAACATATTCCATTCATCGGTGACGGGGAAATACATCAGCTTGTGAGTGGCGGTGCGCACGCCGAAGTGCTGGGGCACACTGTGTACTCCGCGTTCGTAATAGGCGTAATACAACGATTCGTGGTGCTGTTTTTTAGCTCCTGTTAGCACAGGAAGCATCGACTCTCCTTGCACTTCAGCAGGGGCTTTCAGTCCCGCAACTTCCATGAAGGTGGGAGCGTAGTCGATGTTCTGGATCATTGCCTCAGGCTTGCTGCCTGCTGTCACCTTACCAGGCCAGCGGATGAGGAATGGCATTTTCATCGATTGCTCGAACATCCACCGCTTATCATACCATCCGTGTTCACCGGTATAGAAGCCTTGGTCCGACGAGTAGATGACGATGGTATTTTCTGTTAGTCCGTTGTCATCGAGGTATTTTAACATCCGCCCAACCCCTTCGTCCACGGCCTTCACTGTGGCCAGATAGTTGTGCATGTAGCGTTGGTATTTCCACCTGACGATGTCCTTGTGGCTTAGTTTCCCTGCTTTGAAATCCTTGAGAAATGCCTGATTGAGCGGACCGTAATGCGCGTCCCACTGCTTTCTCTGGTCGGGAGTCATCCGCTTATACTCTGGCGTTCCGTAACCGTCAGGCCCAGGTAGCTTCACGCCCGGACGTTCGTCTTTGCGCAATTTGGCATCGTAGGACCAGTGGAAATGACGATCGATTTCCATTTCGTTTTTCGCGAGAGTTTTGCTGCGGTTCTTATAGTCGTCGAACAGACTCGCCGGTTCGGGAATCTGGACACCTTTGAAGGCATCGAGGTGGCGCAGTGCCGGAGAAAATGTCCGGTGCGGTGCCTTGTGCTGGCACATTAGGAAGAAGGGCTTGCTCTGATCGCGCTTATCCAACCACGCAATGGCCTTGTCCGTGGTGATATCTGTTGCGTAGCCAGGGAAGCGTTTGACCTTACCATTCATCTGCTTGAAATCCGGGTTATAGTAGTTTCCTTGACCGGGGAGAATTTCCCAGTGGTCAAAGCCCACCGGGTTGGTCTGCAAGTGCCACTTTCCGATCACCGCGGTGGTGTAGCCTGACTTGTGCAGTGCCTTGGCAACCGTCCATTGGCTCTGATCCAGCCCTTTGCCGCCGTTATGCGTAAAGCCGTTTTTATGGCTGTGCTTGCCGGTGAGGATGCAGGCACGCGACGGGCCACAGATGGAATTCGCGCAGAAGGAGTTTTTGAATATCGCACCCTCCTTGGCAATCCGATCGATGTTAGGCGTGGGCGCGACAGTCTTGAGATCGCCTCCATAAGAGGAGATCGACCTCAGAGCGTGGTCATCAGAGAACAGAAAGAGGATGTTCGGACGGCCATCTTTTTCCGCATGGAGCGCGGCAGTGGACAGCAGTAAGGCGAGAGCGGTGATTGACTTCATGATATGCTACTTGAGGATGCCTTCAAAGTGGGCGCGGCGTTCGGCGTAGAGAGCTTTCATCTCTTTGAAAGTCTCTGCGTATGAGGCATCGTCGTGCACACTACGGAGTTCCAAGGGATCTTTTTTCAGGTCAAACATCTGCCACTCTTTCGACTGGGGAAGGTAGAAAATTTTGTATCGATCTGTGCGCACACCGTCGTGGCGCGGCACGTTGTGAGTTCCTGGATTCATGTAATAGGCGTAGTAAATATCCTTTCTCCAGTCAGCAGGAGTCTTCCCCTTCAGCACGGGGACGAGGCTGCTGCCTTGGATGTCCTTCGGGATCTCAACTCCAGCGATTTCGAGGAAGGTGGGGGCGTAATCGATGTTCTGAATCATTTCCTGCGGACGGGTGCCGCTCTTCACCACTCCAGGCCAGCGGATCAGGAAAGGCATTTTCAGAGACTCTTCGAACATCCACCGCTTGTCATACCAGCCGTGCTCGCCGAGGTAGAAACCTTGGTCGGAGGAGTAAATGACGATGGTATTCTCGGCGAGGCCGTTCTTTTCCAGGTAATCTAACATGCGCCCGATGTTTTCATCAACGGCGCGGATGCAGCGGAGGTAGTCCTTGATGTAACGCTGGTATTTCCATTTGAGAATCTCGTCGTCGCTCAAGGTTTTGGCTTTTAGCGCGGCGATGAAGGGTTTGTTTTTTGGCCCGTAGGCAGCATCCCACTTATTCTTCTGCTCGCGGGTCATACGCATGTATTCGCCGTTGAGCATGCCATCCATGATCTTGTTCGGCACGATGGATTTGCCGTGTAGTTTTAGGTCGTGCTGCCAGTGGAAATGCTCGGCCAGAGTCATCTCGTTTTTCTTTAACCAAGCGGATCTTCCGGAATAGTCATCGCGCAGAGTCTTGGGCTCGGGGATTTCCACATCATCAAAGAGAGTCAGGTGACGTGGAGCCGGTGCCCAGTTCCGGTGTGGTGCCTTGTGCTGACACATCAGCATGAAAGGCTTTGTTTTATCGCGCTTGTCCAGCCACTGGATGGCGTGATCGGTAACCAGATCCGTGCAGTAGCCGGGAAACCTTTTCTTGCTGCCGTCCATCTGGATGAAGTCGGGATTATAATAACTTCCCTGCCCGGGCAGGATTTCCCAGTAGTCGAAACCGGTCGGATCAGACTCCAAGTGCCATTTTCCGATCACCGCAGTCTGGTAACCGGACTTGCGCAGCATCTTGGGGAAGGTGGGTTGCGAACCGTCGAAAACGTTTCCATTGCGCATGAAGCCATTTTTATGGCTGTGCTTCCCTGTCATGATACAGGCACGCGACGGGCCGCAGATCGAATTGGCGCAGAAGGAGTTTTCGAAAATAGCCCCCTCCTTGGCGAGTCGATCAATGTTAGGTGTCGGAGCGATATCCTTGAGTCGACCACCATAGGCTGAAATCGACTGCAGAGCATGATCATCTGAAAACAGAAACAGGATGTTAGGCCGCTTGTCCTCAGCGTGGGATGTGGCGGGGGCGAGTAGGCACAAGAGTGCGAGTGGCAATGTCTGTAGGGCTTTCATTGTTTTGTCCGCGATGGTTATTTCTTTTCAGGCACCTTGTAATATTCGCGCAGGCGAGTCAGTTCTTTTTTCATCCGCTCGACCTCGCCTTGGTATTCTGGATTCGAATACTGACTTTTCATTTCAGACGGGTCTTTTTCCAAGTCATAGAATTCCCACTCCTCGCCATTCGGAACGTCCCTGCCGTAGAAACGGATCAGTTTGAATCGTTTTTCGGACACCCCTTCATGTTTTCTAACACTGTGCGGCCCTGGGTATTCGTAGTAATGGTAATACAGCGACTTCCGCCAATCCTCAGGCGTCTTTCCTTTCATCAGCGGCACGATGCTCTCACCCTGCATTTCTTCCGGCGCATCGACGCCAGCCATCGCGAGGAAGGTCTCGGCAAAATCGATATTCTGAACGAGGTCGGTATTGACTGAGCCAGGCTTCACCGCATCAGGCCAGCGCACTAACAAAGGCGTGCGATACGATTCTTCATACATAAAACGCTTATCGAACCACCCATGCTCCCCCATGTAGAAGCCTTGGTCTGAGCAATACATGACGATGGTATTCTTGCTAAGTCCGGACTCCTCAAGATAGTCCAACAGCTTACCCACGCTCTCATCCACAGCCCAAATGCAACGGAGGTAGTCCTTCATGTAGAGCTGGTATTTCCACTTCACGAGGTCCTTACCGGTAGGATTGTGCTCTTCGTAATACTTGTTCCGCTTGGCATATTGCTCAGACGTTCCTCCTTTTTTGACTTTCAGATCCTGAACCAGTCGCATGGTTTTATCGATGGTCATGTCCTGCTTGTGAGCGGCGGTGCCACGGCCTTCGTAGTTATCAAACAGAGTCGGTGGCTCGGGAATTTCGATGTCCGCATACTTGGTCATGTGACGCTTTGCGGGAGTCCAGTTTCTGTGAGGTGCCTTATGATGCATCATCAGCATGAACGGCTTGTCCTTTGCGCGCTGGTCTTTGAGCCAAGTTAGGGTTTTGTCGGTGATGACATCACTGACATAACCTGTGTTCTTCTCCTTGCCTTTCGCCGAAATGAAGTCGGGGTTATTATATTTCCCCTGACCTGGCAAAACGTCCCAGTAGTCGAACCCCTGCATCTTACCATTCAGGTGAATTTTTCCGATCATCGCTGTCTGGTAGCCATTTTTCTGCAGAATCTTGGCGAAGTTCTGTTGATCGTGATTGAAGCCTCCACGGTTATCCAGCTTGCCATTCAAGTGGCTGTGCTTACCGGTTAGAAGCACTGCGCGCGCCGGGCCGCAGATGGAATTGGAAACATAGCAGCGGTCGAAACGCATACCCTCCTTCGCCAAGCGGTCGATGTTTGGCGTCATGTTCAGCTTCTGCAAATGGCCGCCATAGGCACCAATAGTCTGGTAGGAATGATCGTCCGAGAAAATCCAGATGATGTTCGGCTTTTCAGCAGCAGATAACTGCCCGAGCTGAGAGGTGACCAGAAGGCCTAGTAGGAGTGATTTGATACGATAAGTAGACATGATCATAGAACGCGATGAGCCGCTTTTCTAGATAATGCCTATGTCACCGATTCTTGCACGAAAAATGGTGCGCGATGCAGGATTTGAACCTGCGACATCATGCGTGTGAAGCATGCGCTCTACCCCTGAGCTAATCGCGCTTTGAAGACCACTTCTGCCAACAGGCAGGGGTGGATTTGTTATCGTGACCCCTGCTGGCATGCAAGCCATTTTTGACTGAAACCTATACGGGCAGCGGCTTAGAACTGCTCGACTTTTCCGAGTTCGGCGACTTGGACATCACCTTTGTGAAATTGGCCAATCGCATCAGCGAGAGCGTTTGAGCGAGTCGGTTCGCCGTGCACGAGCCAGACTTTTTTCTTCGGACCGGTGATGGCTTTGAAGTAGTCGATGAGCTCGGAGTGGTCGGCGTGGCCGGAGAAGGAGTCCATGATTTCAACTTGGGCGCGGAGTTTGTGTGGCTCGCCGAAAATGTTGACCTCGGGCTCTTTGTTACGGATTTTCCACCCAAGAGTGTTTTCTGCGCAGTAACCGACGAAGAGGATGGTGTTGTTAGGATTGCCGATGCCGTTGCGCAGGTGATGCAGAATGCGGCCCGCTTCACACATACCTGAGGCGGAGATGATGATTGCCTGTTTTTTACTGTCGTTCAGTTCCTTGGACTTGCTGACGGCACGGATCAGAGTGAGCCCTTCGAAACCGAATGGATTGCGTTTGTTATAGAGAAACTCGTGGACCTCCTCATTGAAACACTCGGGGTGGAGGCGGAAGATTTCTGTGGCATTCACCGCCAGCGGACTATCGACATAGACGGGAACTTCTGGGATGCGGCCGTCTTCAAACAGCTGGTGCAGCACGTAGAGGACCTGTTGTGTGCGCTCCACGGCGAAACATGGAATGATAATCTTGCCGCCTCGCTCGATAGCTTTTCTTAGTACCTCGGCGATGCGGTCGTCTGCCTTGGTTCCAAGTTCGTGCTCGCGACCACCGTAGGTGCTTTCCATCAGAAGGTAGTCGATATTCTCTGCAATTACCGGATCAGCCAAAATGTCGTTATCGCCCCTGCCGACATCGCCGGAGAACAGGAAGCGCTTGGTCTTGCCATCTTCCTCGTCCTCGATTTCCAACAGCACCTGGGCGCTTCCGAGAATGTGGCCGGCATCTAGAAAACGTAAAGTGACTCCCTTGGCCACGATCATTGGACGATCGTAACCGACGTTCACGAACTGCTTCATGCACTGCTCGACATCCATCTTGGTGTAAATGACATCCACTGGTAGCTCTCCACGTTTTTTGCGTTTCTTGTTCAGCCACTTGGCATCGCTTTCCTGAATGTGGGCACAGTCTGCTAACATGATCTGGCAGAGATCTCGCGTGGCAAAGGTCGCGAAGATATTTCCCTCAAAGCCTTTCTTGGTCAGGTTTGGCAAATTGCCGGAGTGATCAATGTGGGCGTGGGAGAGAACCACGGCATCGATTTCCTTCGGGTCGAAATGTGGAAAGCAGCAGTTCACATCATAGGCGTCCTTGCGGTGGCCTTGATAGAGCCCGCAATCGAGCAGAATTTTCTGACCATTCACCTCTAACAAATGCTGGGAACCTGTGGTTGTTCCGGCAGCGCCACAAAACTTGATTTTCATTCCATCACATAACAGCAGTATGTCCTCCGTGGCAAGTTGCTAGGTCATATTTTAACAGATCTAGTGCAATCATAAGCCGAATTACCTTTAGTAAAAAAAATCGCAAACCTAGATGAATAAGCCGATCTCTATGCTATACTGGCGCGTGCAACCATCAGCCAGACAGACTAAGAACAGCAGGGTCACTCATCGCTACCGCGCTCATGCTGTGGACATTAACGACATTCAACACCCCACTTGGCTAGCCATGAAATGGTCTACCGTTCTGCTTTTTTTGGCTATAGCCCTGCTCATCACGAGCTGTGGTGCGCCACCTGAACCACCTCCTCCTGTCGAGCCGCCTAAATTTCAAAACCCTTATCCTGTGGGGACTTACGCCCATTTTAAGGCTGAACCTAATTATCCCAAAACTTCGCGCAGCTATCGGAACGAGGAAGTGCTCGCTCGGACCAATCCGGACAATTCACGAATCGTGGTGTCGCTCGCCATGCAGCGCGCATTTCTTATGAATGGCGACGAAGTAGCGCTAGATTACCCCGTTTCAACGGGAACATCAACTTATCCAACTCCGCCGGGCGAATACAAAATCAGGGAAATGATCGTCGATAAACGGTCGAACCAATATGGAAAAATTTACGACGCCGAGGGAAATGTGATCAATAGCGACGCCAGCATGCCAGGTGACGAGGTGCCTGAGGGTGGTAAATTTGTTGGGGCCTCCATGCCCTATTGGATGCGTCTAACATGGAGCGGAATTGGCATGCACGTCGGCCATGTTCCTCGATACCCTGCCTCCCATGCCTGCATACGAGGACAATCACACATTGTCCCTATTGTTTACTCCAAGGTAAAGATCCTCACCCCGGTCACCCTAGAATAGATGGTTCTGTGACTATCGACTGAAAGGCCAGATCGACTTCAGAGCACGGGTTACTTTTCCACCTGATGTCGACTCACGTTCGGCATCAAGAATTTGAGCGTAACGGATCAAGCCCACTGCCGTGGAATACTGAGGATCACGGAAGTTTGCGTGAACGCCACTGATGTTAGATTGCTCAGATTGGTAAATAGGGAGGTCGAAGATATTGTTCGCCAACTCGCTGAAGCCCCGCATGCAGCTGGTTCCTCCAGTCAGGAAAACTCCACTACCAACATTCTTTAGGGCATTTTCCGGTAACCTGTCGAGAATCAGGTACAGTGTTTCCTCCAAGCGGCCGTTGATGATGTCGTTCAGCAGGGAGCGTTTCATTTCACCCTCTTCAAGTCCATGGTCGTCAATAATCTTCACCATACCGATCCCTCTAGCAGGATCCCCGGAGGCGTCACCTTCCACTTTTTTGAGCTCTTCAGCGCGTGAAAATGGGATATGTGTGACCAGATGAATATCATTGGTAATATGGTCTCCTCCCACGGGGATACAGCCGGATGCTGCAATGGCCCCTTTTAAATAGAGCACGTAGTCGGTGGTGCCACCGCCGATATCGATCACCAGAGCTCCGGCGTCCTTGTGTTCACGATCGAGCGCGACTTGTGCTGTAGCGATAGGGGCAAAGACGACATCGTCCACCTCGAGTGGTATCTCCCTGACACACTTGATGCTATTTTGAATACGGGTGCGCAGACCATGTACGATGTGGAAATCGACCTCAAGAGACCGGCCTAACAAACCAACGGGACTGACGCTGTGTTCCTGACCGTCGAGGCGGTAGTGACGGATAAAATTATGCAGGTAAACGTGGTCTCCAGGAATCGCCAGATCGCGGGCTATTTCCGTGGCCTCATCCAAGTGACCATCGTGCACCTCTTCCTCCTCATCAGGCAGACGGAAGGTGCCACGGTTATTGACACCGGCGATGTGTGACCCGGTCACTGAGAGCAATACACTGCTGATATCAACATCGCAGATGTCTTCCGCTTTCAGCAATGCATGTTTCAATCCCGCCTTGGCCTGTGGGTAATCGGTGATCTCCCCCTTTCTAACACCCGCACTTCGGGTTTCGCCCATGCCGAGAATCTTCACAGAACCATCCGGCTTGACCTCCCCGACCACCATGCAGGTCTTGGTGGTGCCGATTTCGACTCCTACGTGAATTTTTGATTTGGACATACTGAACAAGTTAGATCTTGAGATAGAATATTAATTGCGGTCGAGAATCGAGTCGATCTCGCGAACATCCGGATCTACAGGAACCGGCTTACGGTGTGGTTTGATGAGCACGGGATCCCCAGCAAATTTGACGGGGATATTTTTCCTGGGAATGAGATTGATGTGTTCGATTGCGCGGCGAGTCCGCAAGCTATGCTCGCAGATACTGATGAAATCACTGATCTGACGATCGTGATCATACATACCGAAAATAGCATGTGTGCCATCATTACAGATCGCTTCCAGTGAATAGTCATTTACCAGAATGATCCGTTCCGCCTGCCATTCGGCGCGGACGTTTCCTGAACTGAATAGCCCGATGAGATGAAGTGCTCGCATGACCTCAGTATGTTTCATCTTGCTGCCGTGCACGAAAGAACTCGACGTGGCATTCTTCACCACGATCACAGGCAGGTCTCTCGAAGAATTCCACATATGGCCCTCGCAGGGGAAGGTGATACCATCCTTATCAGCAAGCACCCCTCCTTGCTCGCGACCGGGATAACCGAGAGACTCACACTCCAGCCAGACGACGGGCACGCGTTCGTTGATTTGCACTTTGAGAGTGCCTGGCAGCCGTCGTTCCACCTGGCAGTCGACCACTTCCGGCAGAGCCTTCAAACTATCACGCACATCATCGGCATCGATCGCGAAGATACTGGACTCCAGATCGATCCCTGCGACCTCGACCACTCTGGCGTGATTGACGTGGCCATTTGTCTGCAACTCGATCTCTTGCAGTTTGTATTTTTCATTCCCTAAAAACAGGTGCTGCAGACCTCGCCAAGCACCCCAACAGATCAAACCGATCAGGGACAGGAACATCACCACTTTCGCAGAAGCTGCAAAACCACGCATCACCTGAATCATCACGATGCGCGGGGAGCTCACCTTGATGTGGAGTTTTTGCAGATCACCGTTGCGGCGCGCGACGCGTGGCGAACGGGTGGTCTTTTTGCGTGGTTTGAAAAGTGACATAGTTTCTAACTCCTTTCTGCGAGGGATAGCTCGGCGATTTTTTGACACAGCGGCCCAAACTCATACCCAGCTGCCTTGGCTGCTTTCGGAAGCAGGCTGCTAGCCGTCATACCGGGAATGGTGTTGGCTTCGAGAACGTAAGGATTGCCATCAAAATCCAAGAGAACGTCGACACGGGAATAAATCTCACACCCGAGAGCGCGGTGCGCAGCCAGTGCCGCGTCTTGCACCTTCTTGGTAATGTCCTCACTCAGATCAGCGGGGCAGTAGTAGTCTGTGCCGCCATCGTTGTTAAGCCACGGGTATTTGTTATTCATATCGTAAAATCCGCTGCGTGGAGCGATGTGAATGACTGGTAAAACTTCATCCGCAAGGACACCCACAGTAAGCTCCTTACCTTGGACAAACTGCTCGACGAGAACCTCATCGCCATACTTGGCCGCATCTTCCATAGCTGACATGGCTTCCTCTTCTGTCTGCACGATGTGAACTCCAACGCTGGATCCCTCGCGTGGTGGTTTGACTACGTAAGGCAGCGGCATCTCCGGAAGCTTGGCTCCGGCTGAGCAATCGACAATTTCGGAAACAGGAGTCGGCACGTTGTTATCAACGAACACAGCTTTACTGGCGACTTTATCAAATGCGAGACGACTGCTTTCGATCCCTGCTCCGGTATATGGCACACCCATATCCTCAAGAATCTGCTGCATGTCACCGTCTTCGCCGAAGGTTCCGTGGATCACGTTGAAACACAGCCCCGTGCCCTCCGGCAGGTTGATCTCACGAGTGGTGACGTCTACACCGACAGCATTCAGCCCCTCACCTTGAAGCGCCTCTAACACAGCCTTTCCAGATGCCAGTGAGACTTCACGTTCGGAGCCCGGGCCACCCATGAGGACGGCGATGAGTAATTGTTTGTCCATTATCGTTTCTAATTAAAAAGTAAAATCGTCTTCACCGATGATCTGCACCTCGGTTTCCATGGTGATGTCTCGCTGGCTTTTAGCCTCAGCGCGGATCTTATCGATCAGACCCAAGACGTCTCCGGATTTGGCCTTGCCGGTGTTGACGATGAAATTGCCATGCACCTCGGAGACCATTGCTTTTCCAACGGACGCCTCCTTAAGACCTAACTCATCGACCAACATTCCGGCGGGAATGTCATTCGGGTTTTTGAAAATGCAACCCGCACTAGCGGCAATCGGCTGAGACGAGCGACGTTTATTTTTCGACTCCTCCATGCGAGCCTCAATAGCCTCGGCATCCGCTTTCTTGCCCAGGAACTTGGCTTCCAGAGCGAAGTTGCGCCGTAGTTCCGGCACGTTGCGATAGTGAGCTTCGATTTCATCGCGAGTGCGTTCGCGGATTCCACCGTCTTCATCGAGAAACGTGACGCTAACAACTTGATCAAAGGTTTCCGTGCCCATAGCGCCGGCATTCATGCGAAGACCTCCGCCCACATTGCCGGGAATACCTTCCATCCACTCCATCCCTGTTAGTCCGTGGGCAGCTGCAACGCTGGCGACTTTCTTAAATCTGGCTCCAGCTCCAGCGGTGACCACATCACCCTCTACGCTTACATTCGAAAATACGCCACCTGATGGATGAATGACGACACCACGGATGCCACCGTCGCGCACTAACAAGTTTGACCCTCTTCCGACCACGCGCTGCGGAATCCCCCGTTCTCTGCAATAATCGACTAGGCTGGCAAAGGCATCGTGACTGTGTGGCTCCACCCAAAACTGAGCAGGACCACCACAGAGGATCGTGGTGTGACGGCGCATCGGCTCATAGAGTTTCGCATCAGCGGCACCGTCGCCAACGTAGCGCATCATCTCTTCTAACACCGTCATATCACGAGCGATCTTGGTGCCGATTTCATGAATATTACCAGCACCGAGCGTGATGAGAAGATCACCATCTTCGAGAGCATTGCCTACGAGGTGATGTGCATTTTTCACGGCTCCGACCACATCCGCACGGGTGTCGCCGTTTGCCTTCACAGCATCGACGATGGTCTGCGCTGTGACGCCTTCGATGGGCAGCTCGCTCGCTGGGTAAATATCGGTGACAAAAACTCGGTCGGCTGCTTGTAGCGCTTTTCCAAAATCATCAGCCAGCTTCTGAGTGCGGCTGTAACGGTGTGGTTGGAAAACAACGACCAGACGCTCCGGTTTCAAGGAACGAGCAGTCTGCAAGGTCGCAGCCACCTCGGTGGGGTGATGACCGTAGTCATCGATGATCCGCAGTTTCTTGGTGAGATACTTATTTTCAAATCGGCGGCGGGCACCAGCGAATGTTCCGAGAGCTCGGGCGACCAGTTGAAAATCAACCCCGGCAGCATCGGCCACAGCAATCGCAGCTAGCGCATTCAGCACATTGTGACGCCCTGGGATACCTAGCTCCACCCGACCTAACAGCACCCCACGTTTGGTCACATCGAAAGTGACGGTTCCTCCGGTCTCATGGACGTCACTGGCGACAAAGTCGGCATTTTCCCAGCCGTAGGAAATGGCACCCTCGCGGCCTGAGCAAAGCTCGCTGGCTACAGGGCATCCAGAGAAATGAATTTTATTTCCGCGTGTTTGATCCAGCAGCGTGTTGAAAACATCCTTGATGTGATCGATACCGGAATAAAAATCCAAGTGCTCCTCTTCGACATTGAGAACCACACAGTGCTCCGGCTGATAGAGGGCCAGAGTTCCGTCGCTTTCATCACCCTCGGCGACCATCAACTCGGCGGTTTCCTCCCAGTGGGCGTTACTGCCTAACACGGGAATCTCGGCACCTACGTAGTGACATGGCTTGATACCTCCGCGGCGCAAAACGTGGGCACACATGGCGGACGTCGTTGTCTTTCCGTGGGTTCCGGAAATAACCACGCCATTGCGGGTGTGTAGAATCGCGGCCAAGCACTCTGCGCGGCGGATACATGGAATATCTTTCTCACGCGCTTCAGCACGGGCGACATTCTCCTCGCGAATGGCGGAGGAATAAACCACCACATCTGCTCCGTGAACTTCATCAGCGCGGTGCGGACTGGAAAACACAAGACCCAGTCCCTGCATGCGCTCGGTTTCGCCACTGGTTACACGATCAGAACCGCTAACCTTGTGACCCATACCTAACAAAAGCAATGCGAGCCCACTCATGCCAGACCCGGCAACGCCAATGAGATGTACATGCACCGGATTCTCTCGATCGGTGAGGCGTTGACTGAGTTCTTCGATTTTCATGTAACGGGGAGGAGTGGGGGAAAGATTCGTTAGATGCCGGTAATCACATCACAGATCCTGCCCGATGCGTCTTTCTCGGCAAGGGCATCGGCTTGTTTTTTCATTTCCTGCCAGACGGCAGGCTCTTCGGTGATGCGGGTGATATCGGCGACCAACGATCCGGCGTCCATGTCTGACTCTTGTCGCAGCACGGCGGCTCCGGCATCCTCGAACACCTTGGCATTGAATGTCTGATGGTCATCAGCGGCGTATGGGTAAGGCACTAACACCGATGGCATACCGACGTATGAAAGTTCCGTCATACTGGATGCTCCGGATCGGCACACCGCCATATCGCAGGCGGCGTAGGCAGAGGGCATGTCATCGCAGAACAGTAGGACGTGGTAACCTTTTCGGCCCTTGGAAAGCTCCAGCACGCGATCGTGATCGGAGGCACCGGTGATGTGAAGGAATTGAACTTCAGGCATCGCCTTGGCCGCTTCTACGATCAGAGTATTGAGATGTTTCGCGCCTTGGCTACCTCCCATGACCAACACGGTTTTGGCTCCGGGTTCGAGACCGTATTTCGCGCGAGCTTGCTCTTGGCTGGGAAGTTGTTCCAACTCCTTACGCACTGGAGTGCCTGTGATGGTTGTCTCTGAGTTGGGGAAATATTTCTTGGCCGCATCAAATCCTAACAAAACCTTCCGACACCAGCGCGCAGTGAGTCGATTGGCTTTTCCAGGCAGAGCATTGGAATCGTGAACGAAGGTGGCCAGCCCCATTTTTTTTCCGGCGAGCACCGGTGGAAGGGATGTGAATCCGCCCATGCCGAGCACGATGTCTGCCTGCTGCTCCTTGAGGATGCCTTTGCACTGTTTGACGGTGCTCCAGAGGCGGAAAAGGAATGGGATCATTTTTGGCGACAGCGTCGATGGCTTCGCGATGGCTGGAACGGTGCGGAATTTGAGATTACCGTATTTTTTCGACGCCTGTGCATCGACCTTTTTCTCAGATATCAGCAGCAGCACCTCATGGCCTCGGCGCTCGAGTTCTTCAGCGACAGCGATGCCCGGGAACAAGTGCCCGCCTGTGCCTCCACAGGCGATGATGACCTTCTTTTTCTCAGACATGTTGGATAGTAAATTCGGGGATCCTCGCGATCGGCGGCATTATGCGGAAAAGGGAGTTAGTCAGCAATCCTTAAATACCTTTCAAATCCCTGTTTTTCTTACCTTTTCGCGCATTTGAATGAAAACATCCGTGTCAACGCCCTCGCCGATGGTTATGACAAGCACGTGACTGACCCTCCAGGCATCGACGACCTCCGCGAATACCTTGCATCCGGCGATTGGAAAAGCCTCTTTTCCGACACCGTTCTCGCCGCCGGATTCAAGACCGCCCGCGCCAAACGTGTCACTTCCGCCAAAGCCGAAGTGCTGGACACCGGAGACATCGAAGTGGTCGGCAGCGTGATCGATCCGGATGGTCACCCAGACGAGAGCGCCTTGGCTTTTTGGGAGGAAAACGGCAGCTTACAGCTCGACACCTCCTGCTCGTGTTCGGTGCGTTCCTGCTGTATGCATTCTGCGGCAGTCATGGAACATCTCAGTCGGCCAAACCGACTCGAAAAGGCCTTCGGTGAACTGCCGGAAAACACCCCCACACCGAGCCAGCCGCTTGCTCCAGAGAATCCCCCCGTCCCACCTGCCGCCACAGAGGTCAGCTTCCACCTGCACGTCAAACGTCGCTCTAACAACGACGATTTCCCTTGGCTGCCAGAGACCTACGCCACAGCCGTCGCCATTTACGGCAAACAAACATTTGCCCTCGATCCCGCCGGCAACATCGCCCGTCCCCGCAATCGCGCCGCCGAGATCACGGCATTAAACACCCTCTACGCTCTCGACCTCGTCCCCGGAGCCGGGCAGCCGCCTGTTTCACTCAAAAAGCTCCATACTCCAAAAGAAATCAGCACACTTTGGGCTCCTGATTCGAAGCAGTGGCAGCCATCGCTCTACTGGCAACGCTTCCGCCATGAAGGCATCGCAGCTCTTGAAAAACGCGGCTGGAAAGTGACTCTGGCACCTGACATCGGGCACAAGCCTCTGGTGTTCAACGCCTCCACATGGAAAGCCGAAATCGTCGAAGAAGGTCGCGGATGGTTTCACCTCTCGACTGGGTTTGAGGTCGATGGAGAACAGCTCGAACTCCAGCCGATCCTCGCCACGCTGGTGGAATACAATTTCCTTGAAATCACCAAGGACTTGCCAGACGGGCAGCAGTTCCTGATCTTTCTCCCCGACGGCCGAGGGCTGACCTTACCAGTCGGACGTTTCCGTCGCATCCTCACCCACCTCGGTGAGCTCATGGATTTCAAATTCGACGGCAAAGCCATGCGCCTGCACAAAGTCGAAGCAGCAGCTGTGGTTGAAATACTGGAGCAGGACTTGGAAAGCCAGCCACCCGAGGAAATCAAAACCCTCTCCCTCGCCATCCAGACACCTAACAAGGCATCTACTCCAATCCCCGCCACGCTGAAAGCCGAGCTACGTAGCTACCAGGAGGAAGGGTTCCAGTGGATGCAATTTCTCGCCAACAATGGCCTGCACGGAATCCTCGCCGACGACATGGGCTTGGGAAAAACCATGCAAACTCTGACCCACATCCTTGCAGAGAAAGAAAAGGGAAACACCCTACCAAACCTCGTGGTGGCACCAACCAGTGTGGTGGAAAACTGGCAACGCGAAGCCGCCAAATTTGCGCCGTCGCTCAAGGTTGTGATCCTGCAGGGCTCGGATCGCCACCTGCGTTTCGGCCAACTTTCCGACTGTGACCTCGCCCTCACCTCCTACGCCCTACTTCACCGAGACCTCGAATCACTTTCCGCCCAGCCGTTTCACCTGTTAGTTCTCGACGAAGCCCAGCACATCAAGAACCCAGGGGCACAGGTCACGACCGCTGTGAAGGAACTGCAGTCGCGCCACCGAGTCTGCCTCTCAGGCACCCCGGTAGAAAACCACTTGGGTGAACTCTGGAGTTTATTCGAGTTCCTCATGCCCGGATTGTTAGGCAGCAGCGATTCATTCAGAGACACTTTCCGCAACCCCATCGAAAAAGACGGCAACCAGCAACGCGCCGATGCCCTCGCCCAGAAAGTAGGCCCGCTGATCCTCCGCCGGACCAAAGACCAAGTCGCCACCGAGCTACCGCCTAAAACCGAAATCCCCCACCTCATCGAACTCGGTGAAAGTGAGCAGGATCTTTATGAAACGGTACGTGCCACCATGGATAAAAATGTTCGCCAAGCTCTGGCCATCCGCGGGCAGCAAGCGCAGATGGTATTTCTCGATGCCCTGTTGAAACTCAGGCAGATCTGCTGTCATCCTCGTCTTGTTTCCAAAGATGATGACGGGAATCTGAATCATCAAAGCTCGGCCAAATTCGACTACCTCACTGAGCTGCTCACCACTTTGAAAGAGGAAGGGCGGCGCGTGTTATTATTTTCTCAGTTCACCTCGATGTTAGACATCATCGAGCGTTATCTAATCGAGCAAAACACCAGCTACCTCAAGCTCACTGGAGCTACGAAAAACCGGCAGGATTTGGTGGAGGATTTCCAAGCAGGAAAAGCCGAAGTTTTCCTCATTTCCCTCAAAGCCGGAGGCACAGGACTCACCCTGACCAATGCTGATACCGTGATCCATTACGATCCCTGGTGGAACCCCGCCGCTGAGAATCAGGCGACAGATCGCGCCTACCGAATAGGCCAAGACAAGCCGGTCTTCGTCCACAAACTCATCTGCAAAGGCACCGTCGAACAACGCATCCAGCAGATGCAGGAAAAGAAAGCCGGCATCTCAGACTCCATCCTAACAGCCTCGCTCAATACCTTGAAGCTGGACGACGATGTGCTAACGAATCTTCTGGCCCCAATTCAGTAACCTCTAGCATCGAACTACATGAGAAGGCCCAAGATACGCAGGAAGAAATACTTCATTATCTCAGTCCTCTTCGTTTCACTACTTGCCGGGGTGCTCGTATTCAAAGACCGAAAGACATCGCACTGTGTTCAATGCCGGTCGATGCAGAATGCTCTGCAGTGGCGGCTCGGATTCTGGCACACTGCCTCGATTCCTCTCAGCCCTCGCAATACCGAAGTCCGAAGATCACACCTGTACGATGACTTTTTCCAGAGCGACCACCAGCACGAGTGGCAGTTTTCCCAAGGCTCACCATACTACACCATGGGTCTGAGTGTCTGGGGCGGCTGCGCTATCGGATCGGGGCGGCATTCACATCCATTTTGCCAGACCTATGAGCTGGATCCGAGCTTCAGGGAATTCATCCGCTCGGAGCTTGCTAGCGGTCGACTCGATCTGAAAACCATCCATCAAATCTGCCGACTCACAGAGTGGCGTGACGAGAAACAGCCACTCAGTCCCAAAGAGGCACAACTGCGGGAACTCGCCGATGAATTGGTCTACGACCGCGATTGGTGATCTCATTTCCATCTTGCCCGAAGCTGATCGATGGACTTATCTGGTAGTATGAAAAGTCCCGTAGGATCGCACCAGACACTTGAGCAAACTGAACTCGATGATGGACTCATCGCCTTTCGCTGTCCGGACTCCGGCGGCTATTGGATTCCGGTGGAAAATTACTGGAAGTGGCAGCGATCCAGCCACAAGGGTGACGACGACGAAAACACCAGCCCCGCCTCCGGCCCGCCAATCAGCGAGTTCGACAGCGTCGTCAAACTCTGTCCAGTCACTGGAACTATCATGACGCGTTATCGGGTGGGGCACGGGTTAGATTTCCGCATCGACCGATCGATCACCGGCGGCATCTGGCTGGACGGCGGCGAGTGGGAAGCATTACAGGCAGGGCACATGCACAATGAACTCCACCTGGTTTTCACCGCACCTTGGCAGCAGGATGTTAGAAACGAAGAACACGCCGCACAATACGATGCCATGTTACGCGAAAAACTGGGTGACGAGTTATTCAGAAGCCTTTCCGACGTTCGCGATCAACTCATCGATCACCCGGCTCGGGCTGAAGCGGTTGCCTATTTACAAAACTCCACCTCGGATCGATGAAGCGCGATTCTCAGTCACCGCAGCACTACATCGACAGTGTCGAAGGTGAGCAACAAGAACTGCTGCTGAAAGTCCGCGCATTGATTCAAAATGTGGCTCCCGATGCCACCGAGGGCATTGAATACGACATGCTGGCCTATGGCGAGCTATGCAATTTGGCGGCGCAAAAAAACTACGTCAGCCTCTATGTCAGCCCAAAAGCGCTGGCGGAATATCATCAGAGTCATCCAGACGCGAACTGTGGCAAATGCTGTCTTCGTCTTCGTTCGTTAAAACAATTCGATCCTGCTGCCGTGAAAACCCTTCTGGAGCGGGCGAATCAGCTGCTCGAGCAAGGGGAAAGCGGGTGTTGCTGACACCATTTTCAGCCTTTAATTTCAGATAGCGGAAAATTTTCTACCCGCTTGCCAAATTTTTCCTGCAACTGTAATGTGCACAACGGGTTGAATACCTCGCTTCATTCCTTTTGCCTGCCATGAAAACCATCAAACATCTCCTGCCATCCAGCGCGACCGCTGCGGTGATCGCCACACTCACGTGCTTCGCTGCTCCTGATTCGCTCCAGGCCAAACCGTTTTCCCAAGAAACAGTCCGTAGCACAAGTAACGAGATTGATCAGTTGGTGGCAAGCTATCTGCAGAAGAATAAGGTCAAGGCGAACCCCGTTGTCGATGACGCAACATTTCTTCGCCGCGCATACGTTTCCGTTAGCGGTCGCATTCCGACGTCCGAAGAAGCCCGCGCATTTCTATCCGACCCGGCACCAGACAAGCGCAAGACCTTGGTAGACAGCCTGATTCAGTCGAACGGCTACAAGAGCAACATGTTTAATTTCTGGGCAGACCTACTCCGACTGCAAACCAACCAGGAAAAATTTGGTCTTGGTTGGCACAATTGGATTCGTGAGGCCGTGGATAGCAACATGCCGTATGACCAATTCGTTAACGAGATGCTCGCTGCAGAAGGCATGGCCACCGAGAATCCAGCGGTCGGTTACTACTTGCGCGATCGCAACATGCTCTTGGACAATGTCAGCAATACCTCGCAGATCTTCCTTGGCACCCAGATCGGCTGCGCCCAGTGCCATGACCACCCATTCGATGATCTCACTCAGAAACAGTATTTCGAACTAGCAGCCTTCCTCGGCAGCACAACCTACAAGAGTGATGCCGCCCAGCACCTGATGCGCCGTCTGACTGCATACACCATGATCCAAAAGGGAATGATCCCCATGAGAGATCAGGCCATGCGCGACAAAAAAGGCCGTAAGAAAAAAATGCAGAACGGAGGAGCGGCCAAGAAAATCGCCCGTGACTACGCGAACATGTTCAAAGACTTTCGTAAGAACGCCACGGCCACGGATACTTCACAACAACTCAAACTCCCCGATGACTATCAGTATAACGATGGCAAACCGGGCGAAATTCTGACTCCGAAAACCATCTTCGGCGATCAGATCACAGGCGTCGCCATCGCAGACCGCCGCAAAGCATTTGCCGACTGGGTGACCAGCCCTAACAACCCACGCTTTACCAAAGTCATCGTCAACCGACTCTGGGCCGAGGTGTTTGGTCGGGGAATCGTAGAGCCATTGGACGACTGGTCTGACACCACGCGCATTTCCCACCCTGAATTGTTAGACTACCTCTGCAAAGTGATGAAAGCGACCGACTATGATGTTCAGCAGTTCATGCGCGTTCTTTATCACACCCGCCTTTTCGAAAGCGCGGTAGCCACCCAGCAGGCTGAAATGGGCGGCAGTTATGACTTCAGGGGGCCGGTCCTGCGCCGCATGTCTGCTGAAGTGCTTCACGACTCGATGATCGCACTCAAGTTTGGAGATCGCGACAGCACCGTCAACTACTCCATCAAAAACCAGTGGGACCAATACATTGAGAGTGTTGATAAATTTTTCAAAATGCCACTGCCCGATTTAGTCGCCTTGGACAAAGCCGCCGATGAACAGGAGAAAAAGCTCTACGCCGCCAAGTCCGCAGCTCGCAAACTCAAGCTCGCCATGGAAAAAGCCAAAGGCGAGGGTGATATGAAGACTGTTGCCAAACTTCAGGCGGAACTTCGGAACACCTATAAGGGACTGAAGCGCAAAATGGAAAACAACGGTGGCGATGACATGATGTCGATGATGGCCGTGCGCAATCTTAGATCACGCTCAAGTCCGCTACTCCGCTCCTCAGAGCAGCCCGCTCCTTTCAAACCTGGCACCTTCATGCGCCAGTTCGGAGCATCCGACCGCGAAACCTCCAACGCCTCCAACACGCAGGCATCCATCCCTCAGACACTCACCTTACTGAACGGGCGTGAGATCATCGCCCTCACCGATGGGAAAAGTAAGCTGGCCTCGAATCTGCGATCGGCAGACAATGCCTCTGAGAGATTGGAAGTCCTTTTCCTCGCCATCTACAGCCAAATGCCAACGACTGCTGAACGTGAAACATATGAGCCAATGATGAGAAGCCCACAGCAGATTCAAGTCCTCGCAAAAGCCATGCTCAACTCGAAACGCTTCCTCTTTGTCCAGTAATCTATCAGCCGATTTAAAACTCTAACTTTTATCAAGAGATGAATACCAATAAACTCGACGAACTCTCACGCCGCGGCTTTCTCGCCACCACTGCCAAGTCCTGCTTCGGCCTGACTGTCGGAGGTGCTGCAGCCAGCTTTTTCAACCAGCGTGCCTACGCTGATTCTGTTGCTCTGGATCCGTCCGTGGTTGCCGCAGGAGGAGGAAAGGCGAAAAATGTCATCTACCTATTTATGTCTGGTGGCATGACCCACATCGACACCTTCGATCCCAAACCTGATGCCGATGCCAGCGTTAAAGGCGATGTCAAAGCCATCAAGACTAACGTTGACGGTATCCAACTCGGTCATTGCATGCCGAAACTGGCACAGCAGATGGACAAGGTCGCCCTGATCCGCTCCATGAACACGACCCAAGGAGCTCACGCCCAAGGCCGCTACTTCATGCGCACCGGCTACACACCACGCTCCAGCATCGTTCACCCCACTCCGGGTGCGTGGACGAACCGACTGAAGGGACCAGGCTCTGGGGATATTCCTTCTTACATCACTGTGAACTGCGGTAGCGAGCACCCGGGTGCTGGTTTCCTTCCTACAAAATACGCCCCTCTCCCCATCGGAGATGCCTCCACAGGCTTATCGAACAGTCGCCGAGGACGCAATGTCAGCGAGGAAGCATTCCATCAACAGCTGACCCTAAGACAGCAGCTGGACCAAGATTTCGATGCGAAATTCGCCAAAGGCCAAAAGCAGGTTCGTGCCTATAACGAAGCCTACACTGCCGCCGTGAAACTGATGAAAAGTAAGGACCTCGAAGCCTTCGATCTCAGCAAGGAGGGCAGAGAGGTGCACGCACTTTATGGAGCCGAACGCTTCTCGAAGGGCGTTCTGTTAGCCCGCCGCCTGGTTGAGCGTGGTGTGCGCTTTGTCGAAGTCGAATTCGGAGGATTCGACTGGCACGCGGATAACTTCGGCCAAATGGAGCAGCAAATTCCCGTGCTCGATCAAGCCCTAGCCGCCCTGCTCAAGGACCTGGAACTGAAAGGTATGCTGGATAGCACCCTTGTCGTTCTCGGAACCGAGTTCGGACGCTCACCCAAGATCAACAGCAACGCTGGTCGGAACCACTTCCCCAAAGCCTTCTCCACCATGATGGCCGGAGGCGGAATCAAGGGCGGCCAAGTCTACGGTGCCACGGATGCCACAGGAGCGTCCGTGACCGAGAACAAAGTCAACGCTCAAGACTTCAATGCCACCATCGCACACGCCCTCGGCGTGCAACACGACAAGGTAATCATGTCAGACAGCAAACGTCCGTTCCGCATGGGAGGCCGCGAAGGCAAACCAATCACCAAGCTGTTTTCATAAACTCACCTCTTAGGCGAGTGATGGCTGCGTCTACTTGGCATCCGGAATCATCCGGATAGTCATTGGGTAGCGGTGCCAATCACCTCGGTTGGCAGCGATGCATGCCATCACTTCACAAACGATCTGCCCGATGCTGAGTAGCATGATAATCGGGATAATCAGCATGATGCCTATGCCCATGGTCACCACACCGACAACTAGAGCGAGGGCAAGTAGTGACATCGTGTAGAGAAACATGCTGATCATGAAGTTCAGCGCTTCACGACCGTGGAAGTCGATGAATCTGGACTGATCTTTCTTCACCAACCAGAGGATCAGAATACCGATGAACCCGGTCAGCAGTCCTAACAGGTGCATCAACATCCCCATGGTGCGCTCGTCCTGAGTTACGCCATTCGCATCCATGCCAACCGCATGGGCTTGGGGAAGCATCGGTGGCTGCGCAGGAGTTAGATATGGATTCACATCAGGGACCACCGGCATTTGCGGCGGCCTGCTTGATTCTGTGGATTCGTTTTCCATATCTAGATCGTGACACGATTCATCGCTCACGGCGCACCGGTCACTATTCCGTAATGAACTCTACCAGATCCTTGCGCATCTTTACAAGATCGGGCTCATTGAGATAAAACATGTGGCCGGCCTCATACCATCTTACACTGATGTTTTTCCGCAGAGGTTCAGCCACAGGAAGGTGATCAAAGGAATGCAGGATTCCTCCGGCTGGTGTTGCCATATCCGCGTGGCCACACTGAATCAGAACTCGTAGATCCGGGTTGTCACGCATCGCCGCAGCGAGGTATGATGACATATTTACAATGCTGTTTTTCCGACCCCAGTCCCATCCTCCTACATTGGCGAGGATCTCGTAAGGACGCTCCTCCATCCAGCCAAGTTCATTCCCCAAGTATTCTAACATCGCTGTGGAGAAGGCTCCTTTGGCGACAGAGAATGATGGATCGTATCTCGGCATATCCCCAGCTTTGTCAGCGGCTGGCCATGCGGTGCGTGCATCGAATCGGCCCAGAACGATATTCTCCTTACGCAGAAGCTCCTTGCGGAATCTCGATGGATAAATGCGTAAATCGTAACGTAAAATCAACTCAACGGGCAGAGATGTCAGAGCGGAGAGTTCTGCCGCTATCTTTTGGCGCTCTTCTGCAGTGATGGTGTATCCTTTCAGCAGCGCGGTTGCGTATTCGCCTTTGGCAAACTTATCGGCACGCTTGACCAACTCGTCACGGTTGCCCTTGAGCTTGCCGTGATAATGGGCGACGGCTGTGTAGGTCGGCAAAAATGCAATGTAAGCAAGATCATCACCATCACCGGGATTCAGTGTTCGGAAATCAACCAGGCTTGAAAGCATCACGACTCCGTTCAGGCTCATGCCGTAACGGCTCTGCAATTCATTGGAAAGCCCAGCAGCTCGCACACCACCATAGCTCTCGCCTAACAAATATTTTGGTGACCCCCAGCGTTTGTTTTCAGTCACCCAACGGCGAATGAAGTCGCCCACTGATCGGATGTCCTGCTCGACACCGTGGAAGTTTTCCTTTTTATCCTCAGAGCGAGAGTAACCTGTTGAAACGGGATCAATAAAAACGAGGTCGGCAACGTCGAGGATCGACTGCGGGTTCTCGCCCACCGTGACGGGGGGAGCAAGTGCTTTGGTGCCATCTGGCGATGTCGCCAAGATCCGTGGCCCGAGCGCTCCGATGTGCAACCATACGGCTGAAGAGCCAGGCCCACCATTGAAAGCAAAAAGGACCGGGCGCTTTGAGGGATCCTTCACTCCATTGCGAGTGTAGGCGACGTGGAAGATGGAGGCGCGGGGTTTTCCATCATCAGTTTTCAATACCAGCCGCGAGGTGGTGGCTGTGTATTCAATCTTCTGGCCATCGATGGTCACACTGGCCTGCTTACTCACGACCTTGGGTTTTTCCTCCTTGGCAGGCTTGGCTGTTTTTTTGGCATCCTTAGACTCCTGCGCGACGGACACGCCCACTAGCCCGACACTGAGTGAAACCACGGCAGAAGCCATAGCCACAGACCTAAACGGACGGTTGAAAAAGGGACTCTTCATGAAGATCGACTGTTTTTGCATAATTTTGAAGCGGTGACCGCGCCCCTATTTATCTGGCATACCGCATTGTTCAAACTTCAATCTTCCAAGTTTGCGCTTTCACACTAGAATTCCTATCGTAGGATTTCCCCTACCCGCCCCCTAGATTCATCTGAAATGCGCTGCTTTTATTCATCCGACCTCGATCTCGATCTCCCGGCCAACCATCCTTTCCCCAAGGACAAGTTCTCGGCCAGTCGTGATATGCTGCTGCAAAATGGAATTCTGAAACCGGAGGAAATCATCGATGTCACCCAGACAGACCTCCACGTACTCAAGCGCGTGCACGAGGGAGAATATCTCTCAAAAATCTATCACGGCGCCCTTGATAGGAAGGAGCAGATCGCGCTTGGTCTGCCAGTCAACGCCAAGCTCTTCGCACGCTGTGCCACTGAAGCCGAAGCCACCCGCCAGACTTGCCATGCGGCGCTGGCAGAAGGGGTAGCTGTGTGCTTGGCAGGAGGAACACACCACGCATTCAAGGGACGTGGCGAAGCATTCTGTGTGTTCAATGACGTCGCCATCGCGATCCGTGATTTACAAGAGAAACAACCGGGCATCCGCATCATGGTGGTCGACACCGATGCCGCCCAAGGCAATGGCACCAACAGTCTGCTGAGCGACGATCCCCGCGTATTCACCTATTCCATCCACGTCGGCCAAACCACTGGCACAAAAACCAAGTTCAATGGCAACATGGACGTAGAGACCGTTAGATACGTCGAAGGGGACATGTATCTCAAACAACTCTTCAACACCCTCGCCGGAGCACTCGATGTCTTTAACCCAGATCTAGTCATCTGGGTCGCCGGCGCCGACAATCACTCTAACGATTTATTGGGAAATATGATGCTAACCGTGGCCGACATGCAACGCCGTGATGACGTCATCATCCGCGCCTTCATCAAGAACCGCATCCCACTCGCCATCCTCTATGGCGGGGGCTACAACCGCCAGCCGGACCTCACCGCGAAACTACACCGCAACACGGTGGCATCCGCGAAGAAGATCGCGAGCGAATATGGTAAAGGGTAGTTAGACGCCGATTCAGAGCCCTATTTTCTGGCCCACTGTGTTAGATTCACAGCAGATTTCAAAATCTTAGTTTTGTTAGTCAAAAGCCCAAAATCGCTAATATTGTGACTAACATCGGGCAACATTACCTGTATTTACAATAGGTTATGAAACTTTGTTTAAGATGTCTTAATTATTGAAATGGTTCGATATTTATGGTTAGTCTACCTGTTGCCATGCAACAACAACCACCTAACAACGATGTAAACCCCATGCCGTCCAGCTATGATCCGGACGTGCAAGCCGCTATCAACGCAGCTGCTGCAGCCGCTGAAATGGATGATCCTGTAAATCAGACACCGACAGAGAGCATCGCTCCGATTCCTCAAGCAGCCCAGCCGAACACAGTTCAAGCGACTGCACAGGCAGTCAGGCCCACCACTCAAAATGTAGTCCCTGAGCAGAAAAAACCTGATACAGAATCTATCAAAATAAGCCATGAACATGGTGACGGATTTGATGAGGCTGAGTATGATGCCATGCTCAACCAAGCTTTTGCCGAACGTGAGGCTCGGCAAGCTCGTCGTCGTAAAATCGCACGGGTTACTACCGTTGCCAGCTTTCTAACTATTTTCGGTGGCGCTGCAGGTTGGTATGGATATTCCGCTGACAACCGAGCTATCGCTCAGAAATACTGGGATGATACCGCGGGCATCGTAGAGAGTGTCCAGAAAGGGACCGATACCGGCGAAATTCTAGACACCTACGATCAAGCTTTGGATAAAATAGCTGTACGCAAAGACCAAGTGGACGAGGCCAGCAAGCAACTGGGAGTCGACCCCACCGTCGATGATCCAGACAGTCAGGCCAAACTAGCCGAAGACATGAAAGCGATCACAGGCGATGCACGCACTGTATTGGATCGTGATGCCGAAATGCAAAAGCGTTTTGGTAAAATGGCCGAAGCTAAACGCGCAGAAATCGAAGCCGAGCGGAACAAAAAGCAAAACGATACTCAGTAGGAGCCATCATTAAGGTCTCTCGATGGCCTTGGCGCGGAAGCGTAATGTCATCCCCTCCCCCACACCCGGGTTGGGGATGAGAATAAAGTCGTCGGCCACAACTGGGGCATGCTCTTTTCCATCGAGTATTTCTACCTGACCGACTCGCCTCGGCAGGAGCTGAATGATCGGCCGGCCTCCACGTTGAGAGCCGTTGGTATTCACAGGAGCGAACGATTTCTCTCCTCGTTTACCCGTCACCGTCAGGGTGTAGACATCACCGTCTTTTGTTAATTTCTGATCGTAGGCAGGGGTGCGGGAACTCATTATGGCTTGCAGCGCTGGGTCTCCATAATAAGCCAGTACGTCGCGATCATGAAGTAATCCTGGAGCATCAGACTGCTTGACGCCCAGTGCCTTTCCCGCAGGAGTTAAGGGTGAATGAGCTCTCGAGGTTTTCCCAGGATTAGGGCTCATTTTCATGGCTCCTGGAAATGACGTTTCGAGGCGATGCACCAAAGCTAGCTGGTTCGCCAAGAATGCTTCGTTCAAGGTGTAACGCCCCGGCTGTTCGACAAAATAGTCCAGCATGCCCCAACCTGCGTAGCCATACCAAGTCGGCACCGTGTAGCCGATCATCCCCTTCACACCGGCACTCTTCATCATGGCGATGGTGTAAGCATTTTCATTTTCCACACACCCGATCGAGCAGTTCCCGATTGGAAGATACACCCGCGGGTGATCTGAGTTGATTGGAAATATTTTGCCAGTGGTGTCCTTGCCAAACAACTGACCATCCTTGGACTGGAAATGTCCGTTTTTGTATCTAAAACCAATCTGCCAGCCTTGTTTGAATCCATGGCCAGAAGTGATGAAAAGATCGGATTTCCAATCACTGAGAGTGTCGGCAATCAACTGCGTAGTATCCGTGGGACACTCGCCTTCTACAACCTCACCTTCTGCTGTCTGTTTACTAACAGTTTTATTTTTAACCAGCTCATCATACCAAATTCCCTGCTCTACCATCTCCATGGCAAACTCGGTGCCTGAGCTGACTTTTTTCACGGTGATGGGTTGATCAAACTTTACCAGCTTCAGCGCTGAGGCGGCATCGTAGCCGGTGACAATTCCCCAGCGCGTGTCGGTGTAGATATCATCGTCATACTGTCGGGTCAGTCGGTGAACCTGCGCCACGAAACCGGGCCCCGACTCGGTGCAGGGCGTGACGAAACATGTGAAGGATGGGTGGATCTCTTGCAACTTAGGCAACGCATCAGTGAGATCATTTTCCCAATGAACGGTCACAGCTCCGGCGTGCTTCGCCCGGAGTTCCTCAACCACCTTTTTCCACTCCGGGTCAGTGGCCACTTTCTCCCTGACGACGATTGCATAAGATCCGGCGGCTTTGCACTCGAACAGTGCAACGATGGTCAACAAGACACAGGTCAGAATAGATTTTTTAAGATTCATGATTGTTCGCTCGGCTGAGGTTTCGGGATTAGGTGAAGGCGGCAGTGCTTACTCAACTTATCGGCTGTGTTCTTCTCGCACATTAGGAGGGCCATATCCAAAGGCTCAACCTGTCGTATTAATCACTGCGATGCAACCTCCAAAGCGCCCAGAATTGGATCAAGGCAGCTTGAGTTCATCCGCCTTAATCCCTTCCAATATTTCCTCATCTGGAAAGTCCAGAACGCGAGTCTGGGAATCATACACAAACGGTTTCCCTGTTAATACTTCCATAGGCGGCTCTCTACCTTCCAGAATGGCAAAAGCTGCATCATAGCGCCTGAATAGTGCAACCGCCCGCGCCCATCCTTTTGAATATACGTCCCACCCCATATTGAGTGTATGGTAGATTTCCACCGACTGATCTGACAGATTTTCTGGCGTTTCCGTGAACCAACGTTCCCCAACATGATGCTGCCAGTGATCCAGATAGCTTGTGCTCTCTGCACGTTTCATGGCATGCAGGTATCCTTGTGTTATCGCATCATACAAGGCATCAGGATCTGGAATGTGATCTTTCTCAGAAAAATCAGTGTTGTTAGAAACGACTGGAATCACCAAACCCCTCATTCCCCCGTAACCCTCCCCCCTCAGAAAGTCGGTAAACTTCATCATCGGGTCTGGCGAAAGCACTTGCCGCCACTGGGCATAATCCTCTTGTTTCAAATCCAATGCCGGAAGCACGTGGTTCATACTTTCTTCTAGAGCCGTAAGCTTAACCAGAATGGCAACAGTGGCTGCAATTAACGTGGGGGTTTCAACCAACCCTTGATGATTCGACAAACCGATGACTGCCTTTATTCTAAGCAACGCTCGATCGCCATCACCGGATTCAGCTGCCAAACGTGCATCGGCACAGAGAATTTCTGCACTCTGCTTGGCTATGTTAGCCTCCATAAACGACCACCTGTCCGGAGAAATCCCATAAGTCGATTGCCCGGTCAGTAATCCGATCCGTGTGAGCTCTTCTAACAAATCAGCATGTTTTTCAACATAGGCCTTAATAATTTCTGCATTCCACTTCTCTGGGTCAGAAAGAATCTCACTGACATCCTCCGGAAAATCGAACGAAGCCATGCCGTCCGTTCCTCGAGATTTTTCAAGAAACAGCAGCCAATGCAAAAAACCATTCTCCTCATCCGGAACCGATTTCCATTTAGGCACCAGACCCGGGTTTCTTTCCAAGACAGCGGCAAAGATCGCATCGTAATCCGCCTTGAGTTTCTTAGCACGATGCCGGTCTTCGGCACGGTTCGAGCGAGACAGACTGCGTAAGTCGGGGGCATCGCGCAGAGCTAGCTTAGGGCGCAGCTCCGATTTCTCATGCCTGACTTTCCAACCGACCAGAGCGGCAACCAGTAAAAATACTGCGCCCAGAATACACACAGACCTTTGGCTCATCATTCGCTTGATCACAAGAGCAATTCTATGAGCACCAAAACATTCAGACAAGTTAACAATCTGATCATCATTATTGTGCGCCACAACTTCACTTGCTTCGCATTGAAAAGGATTCCAATGTAACCACGTATTCAGCCGCCTATATCTCCATGAAAGCCATTCTTATACTCTGCGCCCTCTTAACTCCTTTCGCCAGCGTCATCGCCAAGGCACCATCCATAGTGCCTAAACCACAGGAACTCCGACTCATCGCGGACAAACCATTTGTTCTAAATGCCTCAACCCAGATTCGTTATGATGGCAATGGCGGCAAGGCCGTGGCAGAACTTTTAGCTCTGGGCCTCCGACCCGCCACAGGCTTTGACCTTCCCGTTTCACAATCGGACAAGCGAGGCGGCAACTCCATCTTGCTAACCATCCAGTCGAATTTAAAGAACCTGAAAGAGGAAGGCTATGTCCTCACCGTGGCCGATGGTGAAATCACCGCATCCGCACCAACAGCACGGGGACTTTTCAACGCTACTCGCACTATTCTCCAGCTTTTCCCACCGCAGATTCACTCGTCCGAAAAAGCATCCAACGTCACATGGACCGCCACTGCTTGTTCGATCAAAGACACCCCCGCCTTCCCATGGCGCGGCATGATGCTCGATGTCTCACGCTACTTCTTCACCAAGGAATATGTGAAACGCTACCTCGATATGATGGCGCTGCACAAGCTGAACACCCTGCACTGGCACCTCATCGATGATGCCGGCTGGCGCATTGAGATTAAGAAATACCCGAAGCTCACTGAGATCGGCGGCTTTCGTGGTGAGGGCGAGAATCGTTACGGCGGATTCTACACTCAGGAAGATATCAAGGAGATCGTCGCCTACGCCGCGGCGCGAAACATCACCATCGTGCCGGAGATCGAGCTTCCAGCGCACACTCTGCCTGCATTGGTCGCCTACCCTCACCTCGGTTGCTTTGGTAAACAGTTCCAAGTTCCGACCAGACACTTCATTTCCCAAGACCTCTACTGCGCCGGCAAGGAAACGACGTGGACATTTCTTGAAGACGTGTTCACCGAAGTCTGCGAGCTTTTCCCTGGAAAATACATCCACATCGGCGGTGACGAGGCGAAATACTCGCGCTGGAAAAAATGCCCTGACTGCCAGGAACGAATGAAAAAGGAGGGCCTGAAATCCGAGCACGAACTCCAAGGGTGGATGACCACGCGCGTGGAAAAGTTTCTTAAAACCAAAGGTCGCCGCATCATCGGCTGGGATGAAATCCTCCACTGCGGTGTCAGCTCCGATGCCGGCATCATGACTTGGCATAAACCCAAAACAGCCGTCGATGGAGCCAAGCGTGGCAATCCGGTGGTTATGTCGCTGACCGGTCACGCTTACTTCGATGTCGCAGAAAGCAAACTGCCGGGTGAACCACCAACAGCCGGATGGATCCCACCTATCTCCTTGGAAAAATCTTACCAGTGGCACCCGGTCCCCAACGGACTGACAGCAGCCGAAGCGAAGAATATTCTCGGAGTTAACGGGTGTATTTGGACCGATCAGTTTCTCCACAATACCAAAACCCTCGCCGACAAACCCGGCAAAGGCACCACGGCGTCGGAGGCCTACGTCGATTACCTCAGCCTGCCACGCATGGCCGCGCTGGCAGAAGTCTGCTGGACGAATAAAGAGTCACGAGATTACGACAACTTCAGCGGCAGAATGAGCACCATGTTAGCCCGATACACGGTTCTCGATTACCAGTATCGCATCCCAGTGCCCGAGGTCAGCATTAAGCCGAACCCCGAGAAGACCTACACACTGTCCGCCACCCCCGCTATCGCCGGAGGCACCATTCGTTATACCCTCGACGGTTCAGCACCCACAGCCGACTCCAAAGCTCTCAACGGCTCGATCAACGTGGCTAAAATAGATCAGTTCCGAGCAGCCACATTCGGACCGAACAACCAACGCCGCAGTCTGCTGTATCAGCACGTCGACTCATCTAACAAATTTGCCAAACACGGCAAAGTCATCGGCAAGTGGAAATCCGGTCAGGTGGGAGATAAAAAAGCCAAAGTCGTCACCTTCGACGCCACCGGCCACATCAATTCCAATGGCATCTACATCATCACCTTCCAATACACTGGCGGCGGAGAGCGCCTCGACATCGATGGCATTGAAGTCGTCAGAAACGACACCGATCCGGTAGGAAAAGACATGCATCACGGCTTCACTGGCTCGCAGGCAAAGAACAACACCTACCGCATCCACGTGAAAAACTACGAGACCGGTGCCTCATTTAAAATCAAAGCCCACATCTACGGCGACGAAGGCACCGACTCGAACGGCGTGGTCCTGATCCGTAAAAAGTAGAGCGGCTTAGCAAGCTGCCGACAGCCCCATGAAAAAGGCGCTCATAACCCTCATCATCCTGCTAGCAATCGCACTGGCAGGCACCTACGCCTATTTCAAAGGCAAGCGATACGAGGTAGTCATCACGCAAGAGCAAATCGACGACACTCTCAACGAAAAATTTCCAATCACCAAATCTGCGCTCATCATTTTCCAACTCACCTACTCAAACCCGCAGGTGACCTTGCTGCCAGATACCGACCGAGTACAAGTAGGTCTGGATGCTTCACTCGTCATCAAAATAAACGATCAGCCGAAAACTCTCAGAGGTGGAATCACAGTGACCTGCGGGTTGCGTTACGATCAGGAAACTCAATCATTCTACCTGACTGATACCGAGTTTGATCGTTTTGAGCTCGATGGCCTTCCGGACAAATACGAGGACAAGATCACCTTACTGGCATCGCAGTATGCCCGCCAACGGTTGGAAAAATACCCCGTCTATAAGCTCCGAGCTACAGATACAAAAAAAGCAGCCGCGAAGCTGCTTCTTAAGGATGTGGAAATCCAGGGTCAGGAAATCCACATCACCTTAGGTCTGTAAGGAGGATTAGAATCCGGCCGATGAAAAGCGTCGGCGCACAGATGACTCATCATCACCAGCCTCCGCGACCAGACGGTAGTGACCGACTTTCCCATCTGGCCCAGTAAGTGAGAACCCTTCGGTTGAGTAGTAAGCCCCATCGGCACCGCCACTGTTAGAAACCTTGTAAAAACGCACAGTTTTCCCCGCGATCGTGACTGTGCGCCATGACTGGGCTGACTCCACCATGCTAAGTTCGCCGTCGACCATTTCCTCGGACTCTAACTTTGGAGGACTGGACAAAGAGGGTAGAGCGCTCGCACTCCCGTAAATCTCCATTCGATTGAACGGCTGACTGGGATCGCTGTAGCTCAGCCTGTACCCGCCGGCGGCATTGACCTCAACCTTAGGTTTGCCCCAGCTGGCTGCAAATGACTTTGACTGCAGAACAGGAATACTCACCGATGATGTGTCAGCTACGGTGTTTAATCCTTGGTAGCTTGCAGATACGGCAGCGTTCCACGCACTATTCCCTGAGCCAGATGGACCACAGGCTGCGAATGTGAGTGTAGCGGCGAGACTGAATAGGTATGCTTGTTTCATAATGATCTGGGTTTGATTCCAGCATCTCACGTAAATCACGTTGAAAAGTCAACCCTAACACACCCCCAGCAGCGAACACAACACGTAGCTCAAATGTAGCGAATCACTTGAAAACACAACGCATCAGGAGCCATCACACCTAACATAAAAACCCATCGATATATCTTGATACAAAACAAATATCAATTTTGTATCATTTAGATGTTGCAAGTTATATCTTCTTATGACATCTACCACGAACTCCTCCGAACGGAGCCAACAACCAACTTATTCGAAACCTTCTTACGATACTCATCCCATGTCCACATTCGCATCAACAAGACCATCCACCATGCCCCTTATTCGGGGAGCTTGGAAGGTGTCCGCTTGTGGCGATGTATCAGGATCATCCATTGGGTGTCAGGAGTCTTATCCGTCCCAAGGATCCCAGCGTCGCAATCATAACTCCACGCACATTATGTCCAGTTTGAAACTGGATAACGGCATCGAGATAGCCACAACCGAGAAAGGAGGTCCACGGTCTGCATAGATCATTGAAATACGTTCAATCGTAGCAATATCAAGGGATAATACCCGCATGCAGACCCGCCCCTCACCGAGGAAGCGGGATTTTTTATGCCCAAATTTCACGAAACGCAATGTTTCAAACTCCAAACTCCAAACCAAAGGCCGCCTGCGGTCGACAATGAATGTCCAATGACCAATTAATTAACTAATCAACCAATTCCATAGCCCACAAACAAAACGGCCGCCACCAGCTGTAACTGGTGACGACCTGGGAAGGCAAAGCCTGACCGAGCTGTTTGAAGAACAAGGTAAGCGATCACCTCACTGAGATTGCATACTATCTTTAAACTCCCCCTCGGTCAAGCACGGCACCACTGTGCCTGAACTCAGAGTTATTATATCTCGTTGAGTTTATATAAACCTTCCCCTGTGAGCGCATACAACAGGCTTTTCAGGGAGGTGTGCCAGAAACACCGAAACGTCCGCCGGGAAAACCCGCGGCTGTGGCTCCACCAAGGAGCGGCAAGGGTGTTCGTTTCAATAAAAATAAAACCGCTCCGTGGTCGGAGCAAGGCTGCACCGCCAATCTCGCCTATGTGGCACCATCTTGGAACGCTCGACTCCTGTCTTTAGAAAGTGATCAATTAACACGTTAACAAAAGGAGTGCTGAGCAGTTTCCCCGAGGTTCTGCATCAGCTAGATCAGCAGTTGCCTTGTTCATTCCCGTTGTGGTTATTCAAAATATGAATGAAGCACGCCGCTCATCAACGTGCAGTCAGGATTCCCAATCTAGGCTCACCTGAGATAACCATGAGCGGCGTGCTCATTTTAAATTTAGGATTTAGGGTTCAGCTTTGGTCCGTTGTTTGGTGGCTATCTTGTGTGTGTAGTCACCCGCCAAAGCCTGAACCTTAAATCCTGAGTTTTTATAACTGGTGGCTTGGCATCAATAGATAGGCGTGTTGAAAGACACGTAAAGGGACGGCAACCCTGTCCGTCCGCCCTGTATACTTCGTATGCGGGGACAACCAAGCAAACCCAGTCCTGTAAGTTTCAGAGCGGTAAAGAGCCGACTGGAACTATGCTGGAAGTTGGGGAACGCTCCCACGGCTGATGGCAAATGCTCAAGCAGTGGGCGGGTCTAGCACCCCGCAGAGTTCCTACGCAAACAACGACAGATGAGGATGAAGGGGAGTCATGATGTTCAAGGCCTGATCGCTGAGGGCATGATGGCAGTCCAGAGGTAAGGGTGTAATAACCGACACCTGCATCTCGAAGACCGTTTCAGCTGTGACAGCAGCTGGGGCATAAGGCGTGTAGCATTTTGTCTCCCAAAAGGCGACAAAACTACCGGACGTGCACGTCTTCCAGAAGGGTAAGTTTTACTGTAGCGCGTGAACGGCCACGCAGCAGACTAATAATCTGCCAGTCCAGGTTCGAATCCTGGTATAGTTCCTAACAAACGCAAAGACGCGTCCACTGACTTGTGAAAATGGCTTAAACCCTGAACTGACTTCAGTAATCAGGGCCCAAAGGAACCCGCAAGGTTCCCGCGGGTTGATGGAAAGCCGCACGGTGGGGTAATCCCCCTTTACTGCCCGCAAGGTAGACGGTAGGCGGAACATCGAGTAGCAAATCAGGCAGGGAGAAACGCCACTCCCATATCAAAGGCAGCCATGCAGAAATACATCATGTGAGTCCCCGTGACTCTGTGATGTGGAAGAGCTGTGAAGGCCGTGTTCGCAACACGGCGATAATCCAGCGCGAGATTCTGTGAGGAAGGTGTCCTTCTCAACCTTCTATTTTATTTTCTATCAAACCGTGAGGTGGACGTTGGTTTCCTGATGGGTCTCATAAGCCCATCCACGCGGGTTCAGCGCGTTTATATCGTGTATCACGATCTCCTCTTCATTAACAATGCGGAGGAGCATTGTTACACATCCGCACAGCCAGAGTGGACGACGGCAATTCCCGCCCTCACCACCATTATTGAGTGTGCGCCGGAGTTAGAGAGCCGGGTCAGACTGTAAATCTGATGCCTTCGGGCTGAGTAGGTGCAAGTCCTTCCACACTCACCACTTTCTATACTTCCATAGTGAAACAGCATCACGCCGGACTGTTAATCCGGAATTCATGGGGCGGAACCATGTGGAAGTGCCATTCTCCTGTAGCTCAAAAGTAGAGCATTCGCCTGATAAGCGGAAGACCTAGGCGCGCTACCTGGCAGGAGGACCATTTTTTACTACAGAGCGTGCCGCTGAACGGTCGGCAAGCGGTTTTGAAAACCGTGGTAGGCATTGCGTCCTAGGGGTTCGACTCCTCCACCCTCTGCCAATTTCTATACTTGGGATCATAGTGTAATAGTTCGCATTCGGCTCTGTGAAAGCCGCGGTGTGGGTGCAAATCCCACTGATCCCTCCATCTAACTGCCTCTGACCAGAGCTAGTGAACTGGCCTGCCTGCAAAGCAGAGACCGGCGGGTGCGATCCCCGCAGAGGCATCCAATCTAACGCGTTATTAGTTCAATGGCAGAACGCCAGTCTTCCAAACTGGATACCTCGGTTCGATACCGAGATAGCGCACCATTTTCCAACATGAGATGTCCCCGCAGTGGTCTACGAAGCCACCGACGTTAAACAGCGGGCAGGACGTCAAGGGGTTCAAGCCCTCCATCTCATACCATTCTTCACTCCTGTAGCTCAATGGACTTAGAGCACCGATCTTCTAAATCGGAGGTTGCGGGTTCAAGTCCCGCTGGGAGTGCCATCTTAACGTCTGCGTAGCCCAACGGGTAGAGGCAACCGACTCAGAATCGGTCCAGTGCGAGTTCGAATCCCGCCGCAGATACCATGGAGTTTCAACCGGACAGGCGTGCCGGGTTTGTTTGCTAAACAATACGTTCCTACTTGAACAGGAATGAGGTTCGAGTCCTCGGAACTCCGCCACTTTTCTAACTGGTCTATAGCTCAACGGTAGAGCAGCCGGCTTTTAACCGGCTGATCAGGGTTCGATTCCCTGTGGGCCAACCACTTTTATTGGGAAGTAGCGCAATGGTAGCGCGCCCGCCTTGGGAGCGGGAGGTTGCTGGTTCGAGTCCAGTTTTCCCAACCAATTTCTATTGCTCGTGTGGTGTATGGGTAACACTTCCGACTTTCTATCGGATGAACCGGGTTCAAGCCCCGGCACGAGTACCACCTTTAACCACCCGACTCAGAACGGAGAATTTGAAGTGGCGGCCTGCTAGCCACACCACGACTCAGCAACATGCCCATGACTACCGTGATCGCTATGACGAGACCGATGCCCGCTCCTAGCTGCAGCCAGGGAACCGAATACGCTTCGCCGTCAAATACAAGCCGACCCAATAACAGGCTGGCCACCAACGCCAAGGCAGAGCCTGCTAGTGTGGCCATCATGGCTAACAAAGTATACTCAACCGCGAGGATCTGAGAAATCTGAGCCCGACTGGCTCCCAGCGTTCTCAGCAAAACACTCTCTCGAATCCGTATTCTGCGGCCAGCGAGTATCGAAGCCAACAGGACGATTCCACCGGTGACCACGGTAAACAGAGCCATGATCTGCACGGTTTTACTCGCCGCTGCTAACACCGATTGCACTGTTTTCAAAATCAGACTGAGGTCGATGCTATTGACAAAAGGCAGTCGCTTGAACACCGCCTGCTGCAAAACGGCCGTGGACTCATCATCTGGTGAGTGGGCAGCCATGACGTTGAAGGAGACGTAGTCATCAATGGTTCCCGGAGGGAATACGATGAAGAAATTAAGATCCATGCTTCGCCAATCGACTTCTCGCAAGCTGGCAATTTTCAATTTCTTGGTTTCTCCAAACCCTTCCAGACTCACCGTCACTTCATCGCCAACTTTCACCCCCAGATCCTCGGCAATTTTTTCCTCGAAGCTCACAGGAATGGCTTCGCCGGGGTGGAGACTGACGCTCGGACCTGTCCATTCCCCCGCTGTTAGTTTTTCCGTTTCGGTGAGTTCACCTCGATAAGTTGAGCGGAATTCGCGGCGCAAGATCCACCTCGGTATTCGCCTTTCAGCGGTCGATTGCGGTCCTGTGAGTTCCGCTACTGGCCGACCTTTGATTTCGGTCAAGCGCATCGTAATGATCGGAGCATTTCCTAACGCCTTCACGCCACTGTCGGTGATGAGCTGGTTCACTGCCGTGCTTTCTTCGGGCGGAACATCCACGAGGAAAATATTCGGTTTGTTTTCCATCCTAACAGGATCCAGCCATTGCAACAGAATGCTCTGCATCAGGACCAACGTGAAAATCAGGAACGTGCCCAGACCAATGGATACCATGAAAAGTCCGGTTTGATTATTGGGTCGGTACAAACTGGCAATCCCCTGACGAATAACAAACGGCCACGACGGTCTGGATACCAGCTTGGTCAACCAGCGTAAGAATTTGCCTGCAAGTGTGAGGAAGATAAAGGCAAAGCCAAGGAATGCGATGTATCCGAGCGCTGTTTTCCAGCCATTGACGGCATCATGTGAATCCATCCAAGTCAGCAAAAATGCCAGAACTACTAAACCCAGGATTACCACCCAGCGGAGAGAGCTCTTATTCGACATGGCTGTTTCCTCGCGGCGTAGTGCGGCCAACGGACTTACTTTCCTAACAGCCAGCAGCGGCAGCAGGGCAAAACTGATGCAGATCAATAGTCCTACAACACCCGCCTTCGCGATCACCAGCCAGTCTGGTGCCACCTCGACGGCGAATGGAATCATTCCGGCTGGCAGGCTGGCGACAACAAATTTCAGCAGGTAAACAAAGGCACATCCCATGACGATTCCGGCAACGGTGCCCACCACTCCCATGGCAATGCTCTGCGCCAAATAAACAGCAAATGCACGCGCCGCGGAGCAGCCCAAACAGCGGAGAGTTGCCACACTCTGAAGCCGCTCTGAAATGTGAATATGGATCGCCCCTGCCACGCCGATGCCTCCGAGAAATAGTGCGCTGAATCCGATCAGGTTAAAGAACAGGTAGAGCCTGTTGATCGCCTTCTCCACATTTTCACTACGCTTTTTGGATGTGACCTTGCGAAGTCGCTGCTCCACGAAGAGCTCCTCATTGTCTTCGATCAATGCTTCCGCCTCCAATCCAGTTGGCAGTTGGAAATACGAGCGGTAAAAAACCATACTTCTAGCGCCCAGTAAACCCGAGTTCTCGATTACGTCGATTGAGGTAACCACGGTCGGCGACAGCGCAGCGAAGCCAGATCCTGAAGGAGGGGCCTGCATCAGCACACCCATGATCGGAAGCTCTTTATCGCCCAGGCGAGCAAGATCGCCCACCTGCGCATTCATGCGTTTTAAAAATGAAGCTTCAACGATGAGCCCCGGCGATTGCTGGACTTTTTCCCACGCGTCCTCCGGTTCGGTTTTCACCTTACCGTAAAATGGAAACGCCGGCTCCAGCCCACGCACGCTGACGAGCTTGGGCGTAGATCCATCCCCAACGGCCAACATCGTGGTAAACGTAATCTCCTTGGCCTCGGCTCCACCCTGATCCTTGATGTTCTCAATAAACTCTTTTGTTTGATCCGTATACGGCTCACGGGAGGACACCATCAGATCCGCACCCAACAATGATTTCGCCTGCGAACTGACAGACTTCGTTAGATTTTCACGCAGTGATCCAATGGTCACCAGCGCCGCCACTCCGAAAACGATCGAGGCCGAAAATAAAAGCAGTTTCCAACGCACAGGACGACTATCGCGCCATGCCATTTTCCAAGCCCAGGCGCTAAAGAGATGTTTCAGTAAACTCAGCATCGATAGGATGGTTAGACGATTATTCGATCAACTTTCCGCCCTTCAGTCGGAACACCAGGGATGCCTTTTCAGCAAGGTCCAGATCGTGGGTCACTATCACCAAAGCGGTGCCGGATTCCCTGTTGAGGTCAAATAGCATCGTTTCCACCAGAGCGCTGGCTTCCTCATCAAGGTTGCCCGTTGGCTCGTCAGCAAAGAGAATCTTCGGCTGATGAATAAACGCCCTGGCAATCGCCACTCGCTGCTGCTCACCACCGGAGAGTTGATTCGGGTAATGCTCCTTCCGCTCGCCCAGTCCTACACGTTCCAACAGAGCTGCCGCTCGGTCTATCAAACTGCCATTGCTGGTGCCGCTCAGTTCACCGGGAACCAAGACGTTTTCCAAGGCAGTGAGCGTCGGCATGAGCTGAAAGTTTTGAAAAATGAACCCCACAGATTCGCTGCGGAGTTTTGCCCGTTGGTCCTCATTAAATCCTGAAATATTCTGACCACCTAGCTCCACCGAACCGCTGGTGGATCGGTCGAGTCCGGCGCAGAGACCTAGCAAGGTCGTCTTTCCACTTCCTGAGGGACCGACGATCGCCGCGGTGGCGCCCTCTGGCACATCAATACTTACGCGATCCAAAACGGTTAGTGAATGATCGCCGCTCTGATAGGTTTTGGTGAGTTCTCTCGTAGATAAAATCGATTTCGGATGAAGTGTGGCCATGAATTTCTAGCTAAATGATAGGATGAGTATAGGTTGCTACGACGCTTACCAGATAGACCATGATACACCTTTTCCCAAGATCGTCTTTATTTTTTGCCCTGATCACAGGTTTGGTCCTCGGTCTAGCTTCCGTGATAACAGTCCAAGCCCAGGATCAAGCCACCCGTGTGGTCTTTCTAGGCGATAGCATCACAGCTGGTTACGGGCTTAAAAAATCGGAAGCCTACCCGGCCATCATCCAGAAGCTGGCCAAGGCCGACGGTCATGACATCAAAGTCATCAACGCTGGATTGAGTGGAGACACCACCAGCGGAGGTGTGCGCAGAATCGCTGTGCTTGCCAAACAACCCATTGATCTCCTCGTCATCGCTCTAGGCGGAAACGACGGCCTGCGTGGGATTCCAGCCAAAGTCAGCGGTGAGAACCTCGCCAGTATTATCGATATTGTTAGAAAAAAACACCCAAAGGCGCAAATCTTGCTTACTGGGATGCAAATGCCGGAGAACATGGGAAAAAATTATACGGAATCATTCCGCAAAGTATTTGGCGAGGTAGCAGCCCAAAAAAATGTAACCACCTTGCCCTTTTTACTTGAGGGAGTGGCCGCTGATAAAAACCTCAATCTCCCCGATGGCATCCACCCTAATGTCAAGGGCCAGGCGATTGTCGCCGCCCATGTTTACAAGGCGGTGCTGCCGCTGTTGAAAAAAGTTGAGTAGCCCACTGCGGGCTCCCCTGCTGCGCACTGACGCAGCCATTTGAATTTTCCGCAAGGATCTCACTCTGTGCAGAGATCTGTACACGAAGCCGACATACCGGCACCCGCTACCTGATTGCTCCCGGGTCGTCTAATGGTCAAGACAACGGATTTTGAATCCGTCAATGGTGGTTCGACTCCACCCCCGGGCGCCATCATGTGCCGATCTCATTTTGCAAACGGCGCATAGCTCAGCTGCGGTAAGAGCGCCCGCCTTATAAGCGGGAGGACGCCGGTTCAACCCCGGCTGCGCCAACTCTCCTCCACACTGGCACCCCTGTGTCAGCATTGTTCAACACCAACATTTGAAACGAACACCCATACCCTGAAAACATACTGACTACCTACCACTTACCACCAACTACTGAAAAAATGTCCATTCTCCACAAAAACACCGTGCTCGTTCTGAATCGGAACTGGCAGGCGATCTCCGTCACCACTCCGGCCCAGGCATACGGTCAAATGGCCAGCGATGCCGCGACCGGTCTCGACATCCAACATCTCGATTGGATGGTGCCCGTCGATTGGAAAACCTGGTTGACGCTGCCAGTGCGCGAGGGCGACCTCAGCATTGGGACTGCCCGCGGTCCAGTACGTGCCCCCACGGTGCTCGTGCTTTCACGCTACGCCGATGTGCCGATGCACAGGCCTCGCCTCAGCGCCAGAAACCTCTGGCACAGGGACGGTGGCAGGTGCCAATACAGCGGACGTTTGCTCAGCAGGGAGGAAGGGAACATCGACCACATTTTACCTCAATCGCGCGGTGGTGAAACCTCCTGGGAAAACTGCGTGCTGGCCTGCCGGAAAATCAACACCCGCAAGGCCGACCGCACACCTTCCGAGGCAGGACTACGCCTGATTCGGAAGCCTGAAATTCCACGTGCGGTCCCCATCACCCTCACTCTCCAAAACCAACACGGCATCGAAGACTGGAATGTCTTTCTACCTAACAAAACCAAATAACAACCGCGAAATACGCTAACTACGCAAAAGATTTCCTTCATAACTGAACCAATCTTGCGCAAGCTAAAATCACTCAGCCTTGCGTGCATAAAGTGTATTTCGCGGTCCACCCATTTAACATTATGAAACCCCTCACAGGACAAGACCTCATCGACGCAGGCTGGGAAGCCGGACCGCAGATCGCTGAGATGCTGATTAAAATCGACGAGTATCAAGCTCGCGGCATCCATGATGCCAAATACATGCTCAAGCTCCTCAAGCGCGACTTCACTCCACCGCCGCCAAAGGCAATCATGCGTGACAAGCCTGCCCCCTATTCCGAGGCGATCCGCCCAGAAACCAAGGAGGAGAAAAAGAACGTCGCCTCCGTACGCCAGAAAATGGATGAGCTTCTCAAGACTCCCGTGATCTCACGTGGTGCCATCATGCCGGACGCCTGCCCCGCCTCCATGGGTAAGGCAGTGATACCGGTAGGTGGAGCTATTGCGGTCGAAAATGCAATCATCCCAAGTGCTCACTCGGCCGATGTTTGCTGCTCGATGTATGCGACCTTTTACCATCCTCGTAGTGAGGTGGCCAGTGAACTGGACGCCCTCACGACAGCTACCCGATTCGGCCCAGGCGGTCGGCATATGGACGACCTTGTTCACCACCCGGTGTTAGATGAGGACGTCTGGGATAATAAATTCCTCAACGGTCTATACGACTGGGCAAAAGTCCACATCGCGGATCAAGGTGACGGCAACCACTTTGCTTACCTCGGCGAGGTCGACATTTCTAACAAACTCATCGAAAAACTCCGGAGTAATGGTCATGAACAGTTGGCCAAGCACTTCGAGCAAGCACACAGCCATCGCGAAGGTCCTGCACAGGAACCACTCACACTGCGTGTGCTGGTGACTCACCATGGTTCGCGCGGACTTGGAGCGAAGCTCTACAAGCGCGGCCAGATTGCCGCCGTGAAACATACAGCAAGAATTGGAAATCATATCCCTAGCGCTGCCGCTTGGCTAGAGGCTGATTCGGAAATCGGTCAAGAATACTGGGAGGCACTGCAATACGTAGGTCGCTGGACCAGAGCGAACCATCAGGCCATCCACACCCGCTTCCTAGAACGCATCGGCAGCGAAGCCGTCGCTGAGTTTGGTAACGAACACAACTTCGTCTGGAAACGAGGAAACACCTACTACCACGGAAAAGGTGCTACTCCAGCATGGAAAGACGACAACGGCAACCCTCTGTTAGGACTTATCCCACTCAATATGGCAGAACCCATTCTGATGGTGTTAGGCTCTGACAATGAAGAGCATCTCTCCTTCGCTCCGCATGGAGCCGGGCGAAACATCTCCCGCACTGCTCTCAAGCGCCAGTTCCCTGACGAAGCATCTCAACGCAACGCAATCCGCCACTACACCAAGGACATCGACGTCCGCTGGTACTGCGGCGACCCTGACCTGAGCGAAACCCCCATCGCCTATAAGAACGCCGATCACGTCACCGCCCAGATCGAAGAGTTCGGCCTCGCCGAAGTCATCGCCAAAATCCATCCCCTAGGCTGTATCATGGCCGGCAACAAACACCGCGGCCCGTGGCGCAAGGAAGACATCCTCACTCCCAAACAACAACGCCAAATCCAGCACCGCGCCGAACGCCGAAGGGTGAGGCAAGACCTGCATCAGGAGGAAGGATAGTTTTTTTTACCGCGAAAAACGCTAAATACGCGAAAAGAAAAAGAGCCGTTAAACCATTAAATCTCTACATGAATAACCTAACTACAGAACCAGATATGCACACCGCATTGTGGTCGCTGGTGCGAAACAACAATAAGCTGTTTTCTCAAAAACGTAATCTTGAGAAATTTCGCACGCTTCTGAATATCATTTCTGAAAATGGCACAATCGAGGATCTCATCAATATAATGTCCATCTTCCTCTATGGGAATAATGCTCAGAAAGAGCTCATCGAAAACACCTGCTTGCCGTGCTTACGGAAGCTTCCTTGCGAAGATCTTCCCAAACTTGATGAGCGATTACGATCTTCCATATCTTACGCAGGATGGAACATTAATGAGACAACCGATTGGAAACAGAAGCCAAGTCTATTTGAGCTCTGCATCCTGGCTTGCCATCCGAATGGATATACTCGCGAACGCGCTGTTACCGCTCTGGCAAATCACTATGAACCCGTGGCACTCGCCATTGCCCTAATCCGCTGCAACGACTGGGTAAGCCCTATTCGAATCTCCGCGAGAGACACAGCGGTGAACATCATCGCCCGCATCAATACCGATGAATTAATGAAAGTTTGGATCGTATTTGATCGGGTTTCACACGGTCAGAGACATGGGGACATTTCACTCTCAAAAACGTTGTTTCCATTACTTCGCGAACGAATCCCTAGCAATGAGCTCCACCTTCAACTTGAATCTGGAAACAGCCGCACCAGGCGGTATGCAGCAGAGGTGATGTGGCACACGCATCAATCACTCAACTATTCTGATTTGCAGGCCTTATGTGCCTGCAGTGATCCTTATGTCTGCTTCAGAACCATGCGCGATATTCTCCCCCGACTCGACCAAAGGGTTAGGACTAAACTCTTAGATTTAGTAAAAACTAAGAAATGGGCACCAGCTCGGCTAGAACGCCTTCGCCTCTTAATGACCGACCAGCCTGAATGCATGCACGATGAGCTATTGGATGCTCTTTGTGACCGCTCAGCTTCCGTTAGAAACTTTGCTCGATTTCACCTTAAAGAGCATTCTGATGTAGATATGGAACTCCATTATCAACGGAAACTTGAATCACCCAATATATCTACCCGTATAGCTGCGCTAGCAGGCTTAACGGAAATTGGTTCTCCAATCGTAGCAGATCACGCCAAGCGATGGCTAAAGGAAGAAAACCCACGCATCGTTGCCGCTGGACTGTCCGCGCTGCCCGCTGAGGTGATAGACAACTGCGAGGATCATATCCTAAAAAAAGTCACTAACCATTCCCTACAAATTAGCAAAGCCGCTTACATCGCTCTTTGCAATAGTCCGCCACTTTCTGCCAAAATCACACCCTACTTTCAGAGAGACGACCTCTCCGAACGCCAATCCATTTACTTCGCCAATTTACTTCTACTACAAAGCAGGTGGGAAGCTGTGGCACATGCCATCAGTTTTTGCCGTCACAACTCAAAGGAAGTAAACAAGTGTGGAGTTTTTTGGCTACAACGCTGGGTTTACGGAGAACGGAAGTTCTGGATGACGCCCTCTAAATCTGACCTGCAAGATATCCACCGCGAACTTGAACTGTCGCATTCGAACATGACGGAAGCGCTTATGAAGGAAATTCGCTTTCTTCTCGACTCATACCAATAATTACACATGAAACTTCCCATCAACGAAAATTTCCACCTCCGTCTAACCAACCCTGATGACGCTGAGGAAACATTTGCTGTAGTCGACCGGAATCGGGAATACCTACGTCAGTGGATGCCGTGGGTCGATGGTGTTCAATCTTCAGATGCTATCAGGCAACACCTTGATTCGCTACAAGCAGGAATCCATGACTGCCCCGAGTTTGTGCTCGTTTATCATGGCAAGATCGTTGGCAGACTCGGGTTTCACCGTATTGACGAACAGAATAGAAATACCAGCGTCGGCTATTGGCTCGATGCTGGACAGCAAGGTCAAGGTCTGATGACGATGGCGGTCAAGGCCGCCGTGGACTACGCCATTCACACGCGCAAACTTCATCGCGTCGTGTTGATGGCTGCTGTCGACAACTTGGCCAGCCGGGCCATTCCTGAACGCTTGGGTTTCCAACAAGAAGGTATCGCCCGTGACGGGGAGCGACTCTATGATCACTTTGTGGACCTCGCCGTTTATTCGATTCTTGAACCAGAGTGGTCGGCACGAAGCGCGGAATAAGATAGTCTATCGACCTGCCCATGTGTATCAAACCTTCTGAGTCAACCTTATCAATAGGATGGATCCTTACGAATCGCCAAAAACGGAAGTCAGGGAAGAGACCGATGTTCCACCAGCACCACCTCGCGAAGAGGTGGCCTTAACCGGGCCTCCGTGTCTAAGTTGTGGCAGTGCCAATACGTCGATCGATTCGGTGCTGCGTGCGAGGCCTAACATTTTCGCTACAATTGCTTTCGGATGGTTCTTCCTGTTAGCCAGAGGTGCCTTTTCCCGCCGATCCTCAGTCTGCCTGGATTGCGGCGAGGTCAGGCGATATAAATCTGTCGCCTCGTGGATAGCCTTGGTCATTTTCACGTCCATCATGGTTCTCCTGGTGTGGTCATACATCCACGGCCCCGGTTAAATCGTTTTGTTGTCAGCTAACGAGCACCATAATTCACTGATTCAAGAAAGGCCGTTTAACAGATGGCAGTATCACTACTATGATAAGGTCTACTTTACTCTTCACCATGCTAGCAGCGGCTTCCGCGAATGCCGCACCAGAGGAATACGATTACAACTTTGATGGACATATGGATTACCGCGTCCGTGTAGTGTCTGATGCCAAATCCAGTCAGTTTGACGTTTACATTTTCGACCCAAAACTGGGGAAACACGTCAAAGACAAGACCTTGTCTGGATTGATCTATCCCTATCCTGATCCAAAGACAAAACGAGTGAACTCCGTCTTTACCGGAGGTCACAGTGGTGCGATTTTTACCGGAACTGTCTACACATGGAACGGCAAGGGATTCGAATATGCGTTCTCTGTTAAACAGGAAGCTGTTCAGATCGACGGGAAAGTCCAATACATCAGGGTCAAGTCCAAGGTTCAGGACGGCAAATCATCGATCATCAGCATCGAACCTGGAGATCCTGAATGGGACGACAAGGGAATGAGCATCGAATGATTGTGTTTGGATTAACGAGTAGGATCACCCGCTTCATCTGGATCGACCGACATGACCGTAGAGTCAGATTTTTTAATGGGGTAATTATTCGAGAGGGTCGAAATGTAACTTATAATATCTCTCAGATCTTGATCGGATTCTAATTGCGAAGCCGCCTGTTTCATCTTGGCACCAAGTTCGTCATCTGGGTGGTATCCCCTACTCCCGTTTTGGAATTTTTTCATTTGCTCATACAGATACCAGTCTTGCAAACCTGTTAGCGGAGCGCTGAGAAATGCCTGCTCTCCGTGACCATTAAATCGATGGCAGATCATGCAGTGCTCTTTGTATAGCGAGGCACCTCTTTCAAGGTCTCCTTCGATTTCGTGGACAACCTCCGGCACGGGCAATGCCATCAAATAATCCACGGCCTCATCAATCTCCTCCGGATCCAGGGACATCAGCACCGTGCGCATTCCTGCCCCTGTTACGTCCATTGGGTGGGTTCCTCTTCGCCCTGAGTGAATGCTCCATATCTGCTGTTGAATGTACCAACGAGGCAATGCCGCAATGGCAGGAGCCATGGTTTCCCGGTTCCCTTCGCCCCGCTCTCCATGACAGGCGGCACATGTTGTTAGGTAGGTATTGACGTAGGATTTAGGAACGTCCTCTTGCGTATTTTGAATCTCCTCTCGTTGCTGTACAAATACAACTCCTCCTAGAATCAAGAGGGTGGCTAACAATGAGATGCACACACGCCTCATGGGACTACTTTTTAACCTTCCAGACGGTTTCCACCATCGCATACCCCTGTGGATCAAAAGCCTTTAGTTCCTCGCGGGTGAAAGGATAAAAATCATTGCGACCAAAGTACGCCTCCGTGCACTCGGAGAAGTATTCCTTCTCGTTGCTTAGCGCGTAGTGCCGCTGGAGTTTGCCGTTTACGTGCTTCACCTTTTCATATTTGCCGCTGGCCACGATGTTTTTATAGGCAGCGGTGATGACGGGGTTTTTAAATCCATGAACCTGATGGTGAAACGCATGAGCTAGCTCGTGCAAGACCATCATCGGCTGGGTCTTTTCCCAATCGATGAAATGATGAATGTTCTGCAGCTCGATGCAGCGGCATTTTTCCGGCATCCGGTCGTTGGCCTCCAGCCACTTGGGATTCGGGTGATAACACGCGCCGGTGCGAATATCCTTGTTCAGCCAAATTGGCACCGACTTGAGCTGAGGCAGAAGCTCCGGATTAATCAATTTTTCAATCTCACCGAACTTGGTGTCCAGCAGCTTAATGGCGACCGGTAGACGCTTGTGTCCCTGAAGCGATTTCTCCACATGCACGGTCCAGCCACGTATCTTGCGTGACTGGTAATCAGCGGCGCTTAGTTTTTTTTTACGGCAGGGGCTTTGCCCTCTTCAGCTTTGATGAAATCAAACTCTGGGTTCACACATTTGTTTTTCCATCGTTTGTATACAGCTCGGAGGTTCTTCTTAGACTCCCCATACTGGCCTTTGTCGTCGGTTTTTTTGATCCACGCTTCCAGAACTTCGCGATGTTTTTTGAGTTCCTCCGCGTAGTTGGGATCGGTGGCGAGATTGTTGATTTGATCGGGATCCTTTTCCAGATCGTATAGTTCTTCAGACGGGCGCTTGCCGAAGAAAGCCCACTCGGGGACCTTGCCGAGTTTGCCGCTGGCGTGTAGCTCGCGAAGACGTTTGGTCGGGGCCTGATTATCGCGATACTGCGGCTGCAGCAGGATTCGGTCGGTCATGAAGTTACGGATGTAGCGGAACTTCTCGCTGCGCACGGTACGGATGCGATCGATGGTATAGTCACAGCGGTCACGGGCTGAGATAACGTAGTCGCGGGGCTTGTAGTCCTTGGAGAAAAGGTCTTGGCCGTCGAGGTAATCGGGCAGCTCGATACCGGCAAGTGCCAGGGTGGTGGCTGAGATATCGAGCGCACTCATCAGTTCCTTGCGCACAACATCCTTAGGAATACCTGGGCCTGAGATAATGAGGGGAACGTGCACGCCTCCCTCGTAACAGAACTGCTTGTGGCGTAGTGAGTGGTTATTGCCGTGATCAGAGAAGAAAAAGACGATGGTATTTTCTAACAAACCATCTTTCTTGAGACGATCCATGATGCCCTTCACATGCTCATCAGTGACTCTTACGGTATCATAGTGATGTGCCCATTCTTTACGAAACATTTCCTCATCTGGAAAATACGCAGGCACCTTCATCGTGGCTGGGTCCACCTTGTCCTTGAGGCCCTTCGTGCCCGTTTTTCCACCATTCAATTGGATCTGGCCAAACCATGGCGTTCCAGCAGGAACTTGGGTCCAGTCACCACTACCTTTCTTGCCGTAGAAGCCCTTCTTTGGCTTGGGATTTCCAATGCTGTAGTGCTCTTCGCGCTTGTAGTTGAAGTTATAGTCGTCCTTACCTTTGTTAAATGTCGCATAGCCATTCTCGCGGAAAATCTGCGGCAGGGTCTTGATGCCCTCAGGAAGATCGATCAGCGACTCAGGTGTCCTCGACGAGCGGTGGTTGTGGGTGCCCGTGGTGGTCTGGTAGACGCCGGTGATCATACCGGACCGGCAGGATGAACAAACTGGAGCGGGCACAAAACAACGGCTGAAACGCACTCCCTGACTACTCAACTGATCGAGTGCAGGTGTTTTGCCTTCATTCACCGGGTAACCGTAGGATGCCATCCATGGCGAGAGGTCTTCGACAAAAATCCAGAGAATGTTAGGCTTGGTCGCCGCACCCGCTGTGAGACTGAGGGAAAACAGGACGACGCTGATGAGTTTTTTCATATTGGTATGTAAGATAATCGTAGAGCCGCACTTCGCGCGTAATGCATCCTACGCAAGACATCGACCGTAGCTTTCATGTCCGTTGGGTCAGGAAATTTGATATGCGATGACATCTACGTGGGTGAGACGCTCAAAGATGTCATAAGGCAAGGCGGCTGATATGCCTGATTACTTCGAAGCTTTTTTCACCTTTTTAGTCTTCTTATTCTCACTTCCAGGTGACCCGGCGCCCCACAGTGGTTCCTTCATCTGGCTTTCCCAGGCCGCCATTTTCTCGCCGAGGCTTTTGACCACGTCGGGATTTTGCGATGCGAGGTTATTGCTCTCGCCGATGTCTTTCGAGAGATCGTAAAGTTCCGGGGCAGAGCCTTGCTCACCGCGATTGTGGATCAGCTTCCACTTTCCTTGGCGCAAAGAGATGCTGCCTTTTGATCCGTGCTGACGCCAATGTAAGGTGCGTTCAGGAAGGGATTCCTTCTCACCAGTCATCAGCGGAAGGATGCTGTGACCGTCGAGTTTCCAGTCATCTTGCACCTTTGCTCCCGACATTTCAACGACGGTGGGTAGAATGTCCATGGAAATAACGGGCTCGTCGATGACGCTGCCTGGTTTGATTTTAGCCGGCCAGCGCATCGCCCACGGCACACGCACTCCACCTTCCCAAAGGCTGCCTTTTTTCCCCTTGAGCTTGCCGTTGTCGGCTCCGGTGGCGGTTTGGCCGCCGTTATCATTGGTGAAGATGACGAGGGTATTGTCCTCGATGCCGTTGTCTTTGATCGCTTTCAGGATTTTACCCACGTTGTCATCCAGAGAAACGATCAGGCCCGCGTAGTTCATCCGGCCTTTTTTCTCGATGTGCTTGATGCGGTCGAGGTCTTTTTTGTTAGGCTGGTTAGGTGAGTGTGGCGCGGTGAAGGAAACGAACAGATAGAACGGCTCGTCTTTATTTTCGGTGATGAATTTCACAGCGGCATCGCCAAAGCGATCAGTCACGTAGCCCTCTTCCTTGGTCGGAGTCTTGTTGTCCAGAATCACTCGGTGTGGGGAGGCTTTTTCATAGGGGTAGTATCCACGGGACCCCTGCAGCAGACCGTAAAACCAATCGTAACCGCGCTCGTTCGGATGAAACTCCGCTGGGTAGCCGAGGTGCCATTTACCGATCAGAGCTGTCTTGTAGCCAAGTTTTTGCAGGCGCTTCACCCCGAAGGTTTCCTTCAGATCGAGACCATTCTTGGTTCCGGGAGGCAGGTTATTATCGTAGCCAAAACGTCCTTGGTAACGACCCGTCATCAGCCCGGCCCGTGAGGGGGAGCAAACGCAGCCGGACATATAGGCGTTAGAAAGACGCACCCCATCTCTTGCGATGGTATCAATATTCGGAGTGAGCTTTTTCATCTCCGGAGCACAAACCGGCTGGAATCCAAAGTCGGCGTATCCGGCATCGTCCGAGTATAGAACTACGACGTTAGGTTTATCAGCCGCATTGGCAGACAGAGACAGAGCCAAGGGCACGATGCACAGATTGAGAATGGTTTTTTTCATAGGATGGTGATACATAGCATATCGTCCTCTACGACGGCAGGAATAATTCATTATCAATTTTTTTCTTCATCGCCGAAGAATGACTCCCCTTAAACCATGAAATCCGAAAAACGTTATGATATTGCCGTCATTTTTCCAGATTGGTATTCCTTCCTGCATTCGGTGATGTATGGGATTCTTGAAATCCGAGGGATTCGCCACCATTGCAACTTCCGGAATTTCATCCATAAGGATTTTAGCACAGCGGTGGAATTCCCCCATAATTACCAACCCGATGGAGTGCTGGCCTCGTTTGATAACGAGGCATATCCGGCCCTCTGGCTGAAAGGTCTGAAACTACCTGTGGTTAATGTCTTTTCCACCGAGAATACGGATTTCCCTGCGATCGGACTCTGTAACGATTCATTGGCCACACTCGTGGTGGACCATTTCTTGGCTCTGGGATTCCAAGAAATCGGGTACTTAGAGACGGAATCCCTTCATCCCGGCAAAGAGGTTCATCAATTATTAGAAAAAAAGTGCGCTGAGAGAAACATTCCATACTGGTCGCTAACGGTGAAAGATGGAATTCAGGCCGGTTCTTGGTCACAGCTGGAAGAAAGCGCACCTGACCTGAGGGAACGGCTACTCCGCAAAAAACGCAGGATTGGTATCTATACCACACATGATATGCGCGGCCGCCTACTCGCTGACTACTGCACCGAACTCGGCCTCCAGGTGCCCGAGGAAGTGGGCATCCTTGGCCGTTTTGATTCCATTAACTCGCGTCTCTGTACTCCAGAGCTGTCCAGTATCGTCATGCCTGGAAGAGAAATCGGCGAGCTTGCTATCCAGACACTGGTCAACCTGATCGAAGGAAAACCTATCACTCACCATCAGCTAGTCAAAGCGAGTGAGATCCGTGTCCGTGAGTCAACCGTTGGCCGCAGCAACCCGGATATGATCGTGCTCCAAGCACGCGCCATGATCCGCGAAAAGGCATGCAGAGGTCTTACCGTGGATGAACTGACACAGTCGCTGCCCTTGGCCCGAAGCACCTTTGAAAAACGATACCGTGCACTGACCGGATCAACTCCCGCGCAAGACATACGTCAGTTCCGCCTGCAAGCTGCGCGCAAATTACTACTGACCACGCACAAGACGATCGATGAAGTCGCCAGTGCCATTGGCTTCACAGACCCACGTCCATTTGTTGTCTTCTTCAAACGCGAAGTAGGCGTCACCCCCGGCGAATTCCGTAAGGAGCACGAGGCGTGAGACTATGAAGGCTTCGAGCTGAAGACCCGGGCACCTGGTTTATCCTTCACGTAGGCCCAGGCCCATTGGAGAAGAACGGATAGTTTGTTCCGGAAACCAATCAGGAAAAGAAGGTGAATGAACAGCCATGCTATCCAGGCAAGGTAGCCACGCAGCTTCATGCTACCCAACTTTACGATCGCAGTGTTTTTTCCGATGATGGCCATGATTCCCTTGTCCTTGTAGATGAAGGGAACCCCCGGATGCTCGCCCGGTGCGCTGACCAGGGTGACGATGCGCTCGCCAATGTATTTCCCCATCTGGCTGGCGGCAGGAGCCAAACCGGGCACTTGCTGACCTTTGACATCGATGTGGGCTGTCACATCTCCTGCAAGGAAAATGTCCGAGTGGCCAGGTATGGTCAGATCCTGATTCGTGACAACACGACCGCCTCGATCAGTTTCCACGCCTAACATTTTAGTCAGAGGACTAGCCCCCACCCCCGCCGCCCAGATTAGAGTCTCGGCATGAATGGCAGGTGCATCATCAAAGGTGAGAGTGTGCTTTTCCACACCAGTGACACGGTGGCCAAGGATGATTTCAACGCCGACCTTTTCTAACTGCTCTTTGGTGTATTCCGATTGATCAGGATCGAAGGGTTTGAGAATGCGGTCGCCACTTTGGATTAACAGAACACGGAGTTTGTTGATATCGAGTCGGCGATAATTGGTTTTCAGAGCGCGTCGTGCGAGGTCTGAGTAGGCACCGGCGAGCTCCACACCGGTCGGTCCACCGCCCACGATGGCGATAGTCATCAATCGCTCTCGCTCCTTCGGATCTTCACTGAGCTCGGCCCGTTCGAGTGCTTCTAACACACTGCGACGCACGGCAAAGGCATCATCCAAGGACTTCAGCCCGAGGGTGTGTTCGGCCCACTCGTCTTTACCGAAATAGGATGTCTGCGCACCGGTGGCGAGCACGAGATAATTATAATCATAGACGCGGAGTTCAGAGCTGGCTTGGCGTTTTTCAACGTCGATACCTGTGATGGTATCCATGAGCACCGTGACGTTAGCGGCATTGCTCATCAACTGGCGCAGCGAGCGTGCAATGTCCGTAGCAGCCAGTGCAGCTGTGGCAACTTGATAGAGTAGCGGTTGGAAAAGGTGGTGGTTTTCCTTGTCGACCAAGGTCACCCGGATACCGGACTTGTTAGCTAACTTTTTGGCACAGGCGAGACCGGCAAAACCGCCACCGATGATAAGCACATGTTTGTTTTCCTCCACGCGGAGAGAATGGACACAGACATCCTTACGTCAAGCCGTAGAGGGCTGAACACAAGAAACGGTAGAACCGAAGTCCTCCCGTTTAGCAAACACACTAGAAAAAAATGTTATTTCCTGCGGCGCAGGATTAGAGTCAGGCTACCGAGACCGAATAGAACTACTGAGGACGGCTCGGGGACGGCTGTCACTTCGAAGCTAAGGGTGTCGATACGAAAATAATGTGGTGCGTTAGCTGGATTGTTTGTCATTGTCAGAGTCATTGATTTACCATCGAAGTCAGAGAATGTTCGTGTGACCTCACCACCACTGGCAAGCGCCTGTGCCGTGTTTGTCTGCGATACGCCATTGGTAAGAATGATGGTAGCTGCATCAGGAATAGCTGCGGCGTTCGTAGTTTGCATGGTAGCCAGATCCACGTAATAAGATGATGTAACATCTGCATTCCCGTTGTCCCGATCCAAAATAGTCACTGTCCAATAAGCTATTTCACCATTCGTCCAGCGATAATCTTGTACCCCTGTCCCTCCTCCGTTAGGCTGCCAGCCACGTGCTCCGCCGCTGCCATCATTGCGAAGGCCGGTCGAACTGCCGCCGGCAGTGAAATCCATTCTCAGGCTCAAGTTTTCGCCCAAGTCACCGGCAAAAAATTTCTGGATGCTTGGAGCTGTACCATCGCTCCAGTCAACGTCTGTGTCCGATGGAGCAGCTGGGCTAAAACTGACCACCGCTGCATTGGCAGAAAGGGTGAACAAACAAGAAGTGGCAGAGATCGCTAAGATTGTAATGAATTTCATGGCAAAATTTCTGTGCAAAGATTGTAGTCAAAATAAGTGCTAGCACACTCCATGCCGTAAACGAAAATATGTGCGCTATCAGCGCTCTTCCTCACGATTTCGGAAAGGTCACACCACAAAAAACGGGAGGACCGAAGTCCTCCCGTTGGTAAAATATGTGCCTAGCTTTTTACAGACCGGCTTCTGCCTTGCGGGCTTTCTCGGCGCGTTTGCGTTCGTTGGGATCGAGGATGCGTTTGCGCAGGCGGAGGTGGCTTGGGGTTGCTTCCAGAAGCTCGTCGGCCTCGATGTATTCGATAGCGCGCTCGAGGGACATCTTGATCGGAGGCGCGAGGCCTACGGTAATGCCCTTGGTGGCGGAGCGGTGGTTGGTCAGGGACTTGGCCTTGACCGGGTTCACTGGCAAGTCATCGCGGCGTGGGTTTTCTCCGATGATTTGGCCCTCGTAAACTTCATCACCTGGGGCGACGAAGAGTTTGCCACGTGCCTCGATCGGCAACAGTGAGTAGGCCATCGCGGTGCCGGTGTTCATGCTGACCAAGGTGCCTGTGGTGCGGGTGGTGATTTCGCCACAGTGCGGTGCGTATTCCTTGAACAGGTGAGACATGACGCCGTGACCGCTGGTGATGTTCAGCAGCTCGAATTCGAAACCGATCAGTCCGCGGGTGGAAATGGTGGCCTCGATAGTGGAGCCGTGAGCATTGGTGCCCATGTCTTCCACACGTGCGCGGCGGTTGGCCAGGGCTTTCATCACGCCACCGGTGTATTCCTCAGGAACTTCCACGAAGACAGACTCAAACGGCTCTTCGAGTTCGCCGTTTTCGTTTCTCTTGGTGATGACCATGGGGCGGGAAACAAGAACCTCGTATCCTTCGCGGCGCATGGTTTCCACGAGGACTGAAATCTGCATGGCTCCACGGGCGGCGACTTCGAAGACACCGGCTTTATCAGTATCGTTGACTTCGATGGAAACGTTGGTCTGCAATTCGCGGTCGAGACGATCTCTGATGGCGCGTGAGGTGACGTGTTTGCCCTCGCGACCACCGTAAGGGCCGTCGTTGATGGAGAACTGCATCTTCACGGTCGGAGGATCGATCGCTACGAATGGCAGCGCCTCGGCATCGCCATCGGCTGAGAGAGTTTCTCCAATGTCGATGTCTTCAAAACCGGCAACACCCACGATATTTCCTGCCACACCTTCAGCGGATTCCTGATTGGAAAGTGAGCTGTATTCAAAGACTTTGGTCACCTTGCCACGCTGGCTGGTGCCGTCCTTGCGGATGCGGAAAATGCTGTCGCCTTTCTTCACCGAACCGGACTGCACCTTACCCATGGCAACACGACCTACGTAGTCGTCCCATGAGATGTTAGAAGCGAGCATCTTGAACGGAGCGTCAGGATCTGAGTCCGGAGCCTTGACGTGCTCGATGATGGTTTCGAAAAGTGGGATGACGTCCTTCTGGTCATCATCGAGGGATTTCACAAAGAAGCCGTTTTTCGCGGAACCGTAAACAAAGGGAGCTTCAAACTGCTCTTCGCTGGCGTCGAGCTCGAGGAATAGCTCAAGGACGCGGTCGTGCACGCCTTCTGGATCTGAGTGATCGCGGTCGATTTTGTTGACCACGACGATTGGTGTCAGCCCCTGCTGGAGAGCCTTGCGCAGCACGAAGCGTGTCTGTGCCTGTGGGCCATCGTGGGCATCGACAAGCAGCAGCACACCATCGACCATTTTCATCACGCGCTCCACCTCGCCACCGAAGTCGGCGTGGCCTGGGGTATCGACGATGTTGATGGTGTAGTCCTGCCATTTGACCGAAGTGTTCTTGGCCTTAATGGTGATGCCTTTCTCACGCTCAAGGTCCATGGAGTCCATGGCGCGTTCGCCAGCCTGCTGGTGTTCGCCATAGGCGCCGCCGGCTTTCAGCAGTTCGTCAACGAGGGTGGTCTTACCATGGTCAACGTGAGCGATGATGGCGATGTTACGGATGTTCTTGGTCATGAGTATCTTGGTGAGCTGTGTGCGCTATTGCACTTCTGGGATGCAAAGCGGGCGGAGACTCCTCGATTTTTCACAAATTGCAATCACGAAATCTTTCTAGAACACCGAAGTTCTATATTCGCAGGCACTGAGGCTTAACGATTCACCATCAGCCCGTTATCCCATTTCATAAAGCTGAAACGAGTCGAGAGCCCCAGAACAAGGCGGCTTACGGGGAATCTGGCCGCTGGCAAAAGCAGCTATTCAGCCAGAGCCGCGATGAGAGTAGAGGCTTGGTCCAGCTGACAATCGCTGGAGAGAACAAATAGTCCTTCACCCGCTTTCACACCGTGATAGACCAAGATGATGTCATCCATTTCCACGCTCATCCTGTGCACAGCTCTTCCTGATTCGGCCAGTTGGGCTCCGCTCTCACGGAAGGCGGTGATGGCTTTCTGCAGTCCCTCATGGCTTAGAAAAGTATCGTTTTGGAAAATTTCCCCATCCCCATCGCAGATGGCAAAGCCGAGCAATTCGCCACTTTTATAAAGAGGCTGGAGGTGTTCACGGATGTCATCGATCGTGTTGTCTTCCTCTTCCACTTTGATAGGTTCCTCGGTCATCGACATGCTGATGCTACGAGGAGGTTTGATTTCTCTCGGTGGCGCCGGGGTGGATGGTGGTGTGTCGCTCATGGTGCTCATTTCGATCATGACAGTTCCTCCAGTTCATTGAGTGCGTCAAAACAATCGCGCAGACTTTCTTGATTCGCTTCAAGAATTGCACAATCGACATCCATCACGCCTTCTTCATGGTCGGATGCACCATCGGCCTTACGCACGGAGACGACCACCGTGTAGTCGGCCTCGTCGCTAACAATTTTCATGGGACCCTCATTGCAGAAGACCTCATTGAGAGAGGCAAATGCCTGGGCGAAATAGGCGGCGTTCTCACCGACGAATCCGGAGTAAATCCCATCGGGAGCCTCCTGCTCGCCACTGAGTTCCACAAGAGCCGAGGTCTCTGGCGGGGCGATAGTTTGTTCTGAAATCATAGTATTCGGGGATCAGCTAGCGAGTTCACATTCAGCGGAAATCTGCTCCTGCATAGCTTTGTGGATTTCTTCATCCGGCTTTTGCAAGCGTAGGGCATTGTGTTCAGGGAGTCCGGCCTCACGAATTTTCCGGCAGGCTTCATCGATATCGTATTCCACTTTCCGAGCCTCGATGCTTTGCTCCGCGGTATCGTAGATTACATACTCAGCCCGTTTGTCATCGCTGCGTGGCTGGCCTACTGAACCGACGTTGACGAAAAACTGATGATCTCCGTGGAGGAGGATTTTATCAAAGTCTCTATTCGTCCTCCGTTCTTCGGTGGAAAAAAAGATCTGCTGGTGAATGTGGCCGAAGAAACAGATTTTTGTTTTTTGAAAATGAAAATGGAGAATCGCCTCGATACCATTGACTACGTAGTGCCAGTTCTCCGGCTCATACATGCTGGCGTGGACAATTTCCATGGCTCCCACACGACGCTGCATTGGCAAATTTTTCAACCACTCCTGCTGGGCTGGCCTAAGATGCTCGCGGGTCCATTCCAGTGATGCTCTGGCTCTGCCGTTCACGCCCTCGGGAATCTCGTCACCGGATGCGTAGGCATCGTGATTTCCTTTGACTACGGCACAGTTCAAGCCGCGGATGATATCCACGCATGCTGCCGGATTTGCGTTGTATCCAACGATATCGCCGAGACAAATGAATCGTTTCACGCCACTAGCACGCGCATCTTCCAGAACGCTGGTCAGCGCTTCCAAATTCGCGTGGATGTCCGAGATCACTCCGTATTTCATAGTAAGGGAATCCACCGTTCCGGGCAATGTGTGTCCACCCGATTCTCAATGGGAAGATGAGCGTATACAAAAATTACGGATCTGTAAACCATTCAGGTTAAACAACGTTTAAATTATTAACCTCCTCTACGACTCGTATCTGCTCACTAAGGTTTGAGCACAACGCGATAGAATCGCCGGTCTTCCCCTGCATCAGGATCGGGTGCCGAGTGTGTGGTGCTATTGCCAGTGGCTTCGATCACCGAGCCCAAATCACCCCATGACCCGTTTGTTAGATTTGACGACCCCTGAATCTGATAGCGAAATCCAGGTTCGGATGAAAAGGTCAGAGTGATTCCAGTGCCTTGATTGACGGCACTGGAGGTGACTCTAAATGATTGATCCAATGGGGTGTCGATATCGACCACTGACGCTGGTGCTGGCCCGGTAGGTTCGCCGATGAGTTCCGCTGCAATGCCCGGGAAATTGGATTTATACGTGGAGTAAATCGGATTCCAAGTGCTGTCACCGGATGGGCCTTGCAGCCACTGATTCAGGTCCGCCGCCATCTCGTTGGCGATGTCTTTGTAGAGAATGTAATCCCAGTATTCACGGCTGGACGACGGGTCGTTCGGGTCTGAGGAATTTTCCACATCGATGTAATCCATCAGGTTAACCGTTTCACCGATATCGTCCGTTAGATTGTAGAGCTGATATTGATCGAACCCCTTCGTGGCATTGTTCGTGGTGCCATCGTTACCCGGGTCATAATAAGGGTCATAGGCGTAGATGTATTTAAATCGTTTCTGACCGATGTCCTTGATCACAGCAGAGCATGCATAGGTCCGGCTGTCCATGTAACCTGGGAAGTGGTAAAAAATGGGAGCTCGATCACGGGCCACATTATCGGGGTCGAGCACATGCGCATGAAGCGACTCCCCGTCCACAGGATGGGTGCTGGCATCTGGAAAGACGCCCGAGGCAAAGTCCAGCATGGTCGGGTAATAATCGACACTATGCACCATACTCTCAGACACCTTGCCAGCTGGAATGGTCCCGGGCATACGCATTACCAACGGCACACGGATGCCGCCTTCATAGTGCATGCCCTTGCGACCGCGCAGTGGTAAATTGGTGGTCGGTCCCATGTGGCCGCCATTATCAGATGTGAAAATAATCAGGGTGTTGTCGGCGATGGAGTCTGCGGTGTTGTCATCGTTGTTAGGATCATCCAGATAGTCGAGGATACGACCGATGCTATGGTCCATGTTTTCTAACAAAGCCGCATACGTAGCATTATCATGGCGAGTTCCCGCCGGCAGACCATTGTATTTGGTCACCAGATCTTGTCGTCCCTGTATAGGTGTGTGCACGGCATAAAAGTGCACTTGGGCATAGAAGGGATACGCCGCCATCGACCCAGTGCGATGCTGATCCATGAACGAAAGAACGGCGTCACCGATGGCATCGGTAAGGAATTTTCTCGTTCCGTTTAATGAGCTTGGGTTGTTGCCATTATTGTAAGGAACCAAATTGTCATTGATATAAGCAGTGGTGTAGTCAGCGGCGAAGGGATCGAGTTCCGGCCCCACATTGTTGTGAAATTTTCCAGCCGTGGCGAAGTAGTCGCCTGGGTTGCCCGGATTTCCGCCGCCATAGTTATAGTCGAAGCCCTGGTTAAGCGGATGGGTGCTATTATTAGCATTCGATGAGCCGACGTGGTATTTCCCAAAGTGAGCGGTCACATAACCGGAATTATAAAATGCCTCAGCAATGGTGACCGTTTCCTCATCGCCACCAATGTGTTCATCCCCCTGATTGGCTGGTGTGGTGTAGGTGGTTCTACCACCGCCACGATTCAGTGACGACACGTTGTAAACTCCGTTACCGCTGCGGCATGAATACTGACCTGTCATCAAGGCTGCCCGAGTAGGCGCACAGTTCGGCTGGGCATAGGCAGAGGTGAATGACACCCCCTCGTTGGCCAAACGAGTTAGACTCGGTGTCTGATAGAAATCCGACTGATTACCTCCGTTCATCGCTGCAATGTTGTTATCGGTCCAGCCGAGATCATCCGCGAGAATGAAAATAATGTTCGGCCCGGTGGATGCCATTGGCAGTGTGGGAGGGGCATCGATCGATCCCAGCAGCCCAAATACAAAGTCCGACGTAGCAACCGCACCGTTAGCCCAAACTCCACTGCTATCAGCATTTTTCCGGATCACTCGGCCGCTGGTGTAACCGTCACCACCATTTAAGCGGATGCTCAAATCAGAGTTCACGGTGCTGAAAACGATGGCATAGTCCCCTGCCGTAAGATTCACAGCTTCGGGAAAATCAATCTGTACGTAGTCGCCGGCATCAAGCCCAGCCGGTAAGGTGCCGCTGCGCGTGAATAGTGCGTCGCCGTCTGGGAGGCCACCGGAAGTCTGATAAATTTCCAATGTCAGATCATCAGCTACGGTCAGTTGATCGATCTGGATCACCATGCCTGTCAGCTCGGCAGCACCGCCAAAGGTAAATGTCTGCCCCTTGGCATTTCCGGAATCGATAAGAGTGCTCGAAGATGATCCTCCGGTGTTGGCCAAAGCTGTCGGCGAGGGGAAGCTCGACACCTCGTTAATCGTGAGAGGAGACGGCGGATCAATCGATCCTAACAGCGCGAACACCAAATCGCTGTTAGCATTACCTCCTGGAGCCCATTCCTCCTCCGTGCTGTCATTATTTCTAACCAACTGGCCTTCTTGGTATCCATTGGAATTGTTCAGCCTCAACGAAAGATCGGAGTTCGTTGTCTCCAGAACGATGACGTAATCGCCAGCAGCCAGATTCACTTGTGCTTGGAAATCCATCTGCACGTAGTCGCCACCGGTCAAGGTTCCCGGTAATGTGCCGCTATCAGAAAATACCGCTGCACCATCCGGCAGGCCACCCACCGAGGGATAGATCGCGAGGGTGATGTCACTCGCCGCTGTCAGATTATTCACCTGGAATACAGCACCAGTAAGATGCGCCGTGCCGGACAAACTCACTGTCTGCCCCTTCGAATTACCTGCTTGCACTGCGGTATTCCCAGAAGCACCACCCGAATTCCCCAACGCTGGCGCAGCAGGGAACGATGCCACTTCAGTGACATTCAGAGCCGCATGCATCGATGAAACAGATGCGAGCATGCAAGAGCAACAGAACAGAAAGTTTTTCATAAGGCATCAAAGCTGAACTATCAAATAAGCCATATCAGGCCCCAGTCAACGGGTTAGTCGTCACAAAGCGTTGAGTTCTATTTAAGCAAAAAAAAGCCCGCACGAGTGCGGACTCTTGGAAAATGTGTCTATCTCAACAGTTATTTGCGGCGGCGTAACATCAACGCGAGCCCTCCAAAACCGAGAAGTGCTATGGACGATGGCTCTGGCACCACTTCAACATCGATGGAAATATTATCGATCCCGTTGGTAGTCGTCAGCCGATGGTAGCCATCTGCATTCAAGCCATCAAAAGTAAACTGGCTGCCTGCAATCGTACCATTCAACGTTTCAACCCCGTCGGAGATAGAGACAAATGTATCTGTCCCATCAGAAGTAAAAATAGCAGTGAGCGAAGCAGATCCAGAGCCACTGAGCACGACATGATCAAGCCCGCCTGCGGCGATACTCGAATGCACCCCATTGGCCGACCCTCCTTCGTTGATTTGCTTGCCGATGAAAACCTCGCTACCAGCTCCACTATCGGTCAAACTGATACCAACACCGCGCCCCAGTTGTGTCTCGTTGACTATGATGTCAAAGGTCAATGTTAAGGTGGTGTTTACGTCGATGGTATATGAGTCGGTAAACGCTCGGCTCTGGGTCACTATTTCCTGCGTCGGACCTTGATAGCCGGTGTAGATTGCTTCACCGCTTACGATGTTGAACTGGCTCACAGGATCTGTCGTAGAGTCAGTCGCTCCCCATGCACCAGACCAGCCACTTCCACCATTGAAACCTGCAAGTGAGCCATCAGCATAGTTGAAGTTTTCTGTGACCACAGTAACGGCAAGGGCTGAAGACGCTGCTAACAGTGATAAAATAGGTATATGGAATTTCATAATCATTCTTTGAGTCGATTCTGATGTTACATAAAGACGCATTTTTGTCGTTGTGATCTTGCGTATAGTTTTTAAGATATTGCGCTAACAGCATGACCCACCATGACCATCAATCCGCCTGCACAATCGGTCTGGTGACGGACTTCTTTAACTCGCGTGTCCTCGATGGAGCCTACGCTTACACACAAGAAAACGATCTCTCTTTAGACGCCCGATGGTCGGTCCGTGGTGACTGGACTCCCAAGGACCCAAACTGGCAAGGCCTGATCTACAGTGTTGTGGACATGCCTCCACTCCTCAGGCGGATGCATTCATGGAAACTACCCAAAGTCAGTCTCATCCATGGTAAGTCCGACCCGATAAGTATCTCACCGGATTATCATTCATGTGGCAAGCTGGCGGCCAACGCACTGATCGAATCAGGTGCCAGCCTATTGATCAACGCACAGGGTGGCTCACGCGGGGTGGACACAAAATTTGCGGAGGGTGTTCATCTGGCAGCCAAACAAGCAGCGGTTCGATGCAAAAAAATAGTTCTCGAGGATATTGGTCAGTTCGATGAAATGATTAAACTGATCACCGAGAACAAGAAAGCGGGACTGACCTCCGGCCTTTGTATACCCCATGCTGGCTCAGCATACGGAATTCAACAGCATCTCATCGAACATGGTTTATGCATCCCTGAAGACTCAACCATGTGCGTGCTGGAGGTTGGTGCCCAGCGAACTCCAAGTCTTGCCCCTGTGCCGCTGACGTCGATCCAACTCAACGACTGGCACCGCGGTTTTGTCGCGGCGGAAATGGTACACCGACAGATTCTCGGACTTCCGTTGACTGAACAGCATCCGGTCATTCCACCACGTGGAGTGATCCGTAGAGCCAGCACTGGCCATCCGGAACGATTTGATCGAGTAGTCGCCAAGTCTCTCAGTTTCATTCGGAAAAATTTCCTGCAGCCGATCAACGTAACCGACGTTGTGCAGGCCACCGGAGTCTCCCGCCGTATCGTAGAAACCCGCTTCAGACAGACGCTCAATCGAGGAATACACGAGGAACTCAATCGGCTACGCATCGATGAGGCGAAGCGTCAGCTCGCAGCAAAAGCGAACAGCATCACCATCGTGTCAGAAATGTGCGGTTTCTCTTCGGTGCATTATTTCTCCGCCGCCTTCAAAAAAGAAACCGGCCTCTCTCCCAGGGCTTTTCAGAAATCACTCGAATGACAGATCGCTTAAGCAAGAATACCTTTGATCACTTTGCAGGGCTCCACGCCTGTTAGTTTGAAATCCAGACCCTGCGCTTTGAAGGTGAGCGCTTCGTGTTGGAGGCCTAAGAGGTGCAGCATAGTGGCGTGGAGATCGTGCACGGAGACGGGATTTTCCACCACTCCGTAGCCGAGGTCATCAGTCTTCCCGTAAACGGTGCCGCCCTTGATACCACCGCCGGCCAGGAAGACGGAGAAGGCCTTGATGTGATGGTCGCGGCCACTGCCTTGCGCCATGGGGGTGCGACCAAACTCGCCACCCCAGATGACGAGAGTTTCATCGAGCATGCCGCGTTGTTTCAAATCGGTCAGTAGGGCTGAAGTGCCTTGGTCGACGTGTTTTGCTGTGGCTTTGGTGCCACTTTTGACCTGTCCGTGATGATCCCAGCCGCGGTGATAGAGCTGGATGAAGCGGGTGCCGCGCTCGGCGAGGCGGCGGGCTAGCAGGCAATTCGAGGCGAAGCTACCGTCACCGGGTTTGCATCCGTAAAGATCGAGCGTTTGTTGTGATTCACCTTTGGTGTCCATCAACTCTGGAACAGCCGATTGCATCCGGAAGGCGAGTTCATACTGCTCGATGCGAGTGGCTATGTCGTGGTGTTCCGCGCGCGTGGATTGAATGCCGTTGAGGCGATTGATCGCGTTGATGACATCTTTTTGCGAAGCTTTCGTGATCCCTTTCGGGTTCTTAACGTAGTGCACAGGATCTCCGGCGGATTGAAATTCCACACCTTGGAGATGCCCAGGAAGCAACCCACTACTCCACTGCCGCGAGGAAATGGGCTGGCCTTGGCCGCCCCCGGCACTGGTGAGGACGACGTATCCGGGCAGGTTCTGGCTTTCACTTCCCAATCCATACAACACCCAGGACCCCATCGAAGGGCGCCCCGGAATGATCGAACCGGTGTTCATGAAAGTGTGCGCAGGATCGTGGTTGATCTGCTCGGTGTGCATGGAGCGAATGACAGCGATGTCATCGGCGTGTTTGGCGATGTGGGGGAAAATTTCCGATATTTCCATCTGGCTCTGGCCGTGCTTGGAAAACTTCCACTGGGGGCCCATGCATCTGAGTGCTTTTCCTTGAAGCTGGGCAAGCTGCTGCCCTTTGGTGAAGGATTCAGGCATGGCTTTGCCGTCCAGCTTGGCTAGCTCAGGCTTGTAGTCGAAACTTTCCAGATGCGATGGCCCACCTGCCATGCAGAGGTGGATGACCCGTTTGATCTTGGGCCGATAGTGGGGAATGGCAAGCGGGCTGTCACCAGCGCAGAGACGCGAGAAGGCTAGCGATCCTATACCTGCCAAGCCGTGGCTTAGAAATGTGCGTCGATTAATAGAGTTCATAGTACAATTATATTAGTAGCGAGTAATCGTCTCGTGAAGGTTCAGGATAGTGCGGGTGAGCGAAGTGGCTGCTGCCAGCTCTGCAGCGGGGATATCCTTGGCTACAGGCGATTTTCCGATGGAGATGAAATCTGCCGCTGCCTTCGGGTCAGCTTGAAAGCGCTTCAGTTCTGTGTGATAAAGCTCACTGAGAATCTTGAATTCCGCCTCGGTGGCCTTTCTGCTGAGACTGTGCATCATCGCACGCTGCACGAGGTCTTCCTTGCTTTGCAGCAGAAGTTTTGTGGCTAGTGCGCGAGCCGCCTCTGTGAATGTCGGGTCATTCAGAAGCGTCAGCGCCTGCAAGGGGGTGTTTGCCTCAGATCTGCCAGTGGTGCATTCTTCGCGGCTTGGGGCATCAAAGTTCTTCATCATCGGATGCAAAAAGCTGCGCTGCCAATGGGTGTAGATGCCGCGGCGGTAGAGGTCTTTCCCATAGCTGGTGGGGTATTGCCGCTTGGGGAAGTTCAGGTGCTGGTAGTAACCAGCTGGCTGGTATGGGTAGACGCTGGCACCACCAATTTCGGGATTAAGTAAACCAGATACGGCAAGTGCGTTATCCCTAACAAGCTCGGCAGGAAGACGGAGCTGGGTCTGTCTGGCGAGTAGGCGATTCTTTGGATCGCGCTTGATGAATTCTCCACCCGGTGTGCTGCTCTGCTGATAAGTCTTCGATCTTACAATTGTCCTAACGAGTTCTTTGACGCTCCAATCGTTGCTGATGAACTCGGCGGCGAGCCAGTCTAACAACTCAGGATTACTAGGATACTCACCCTGCAAGCCGAAGTCACCATCGCTCTTGGAGAGTCCGGTGCCAAAAAACTGGCTCCACACCCGATTGACAAACACCCGCGCGGTGAGCGGATTGTCCGGGGATGCGATCCAGCGAGCGAGATCGAGACGAGAGGTGCCAATTTTTTTCCCATTGGTTAGGAACTCAGGCGGGGCAGGCTGGACGATGGGGCCAGACTTATCTGTCCAGTTTCCACGAGGCAGCAATCTAACAACTCGACGTTTGGCGGAAATGGTAGCTGGAACCTGGCGGAATTTGGCAGTGGTCTGAGAAGTCTTTGCGTGTAGTGCTTGTATCTCTTTTTGTTGCTGAGTTTTCGCAGGTGTGGAGATGAGGAAATATTGATAGAGATCGGCTTTCCCTCTAAGCGTATTTCCGCTTTTCGGGTCATTGATGAGCTTACGGATATCGGCAGGCATGTTAGCTAGGATCCTTGCCTGATCGGAAACTTTTTTCCCGGCACTGCCCCAGTAGACGGTGCCTTTGTCTTGGGTGTAGGCTAATTGAGTGACACGAGTGCCAGGCTGAAGGCCCAAGTCTTTGGGCGAAACCTCAAGCCTTACCCAGTTCCCAAGTTGAGGCAATGATCCGGCCTTGTGATAAGCCGCTCCGCCATCGAATTTTCCGTATGGGATGGTATTCTCGCCCCAGTAGGCACGGTGGTCCCACCCCTCATTTTCCTTGTAGAACTGCAGCATGACACTGCCAGGGGGAGATTTTGGATCGAGATAAACCCAAGCGTAAAGCATTTCTCCAGCCTTGATCTGGATCGGCTCTGCGGGTGTGAAAATATGCTGGGTCAAACTTCCTTTGGAGGCCTGCTTTCGCGAGTGGCTACCGGATCGGACCGGCCCCTGATCGGCGGTTGTGTAGGAAAAAGTAGCGTTGGATTTTCTGGCTTTGACCTGAGATTTGCTGGCGAGGGTGCTGGTGATGAATGGGACGTCGACTGCGTTTGCCTTCTCAGGTTTTTGACGAAGGCCCGTCAGCCATGCTTGAAACGCATTTTCTGAGTTTGGATATGCCTTCAAATGGGTATTGCTGAGATCGGCTAGACGCTTTTCGATCTGAGCATATGACTCCCCAGATGCCTGATCCGGGACCTTGAGATAAGGACCGTAATTACTGAAGAGAACACCTTCTTTTTTGTATTTCTTGATGTCTTCCTGATAGCTCCCGTTATTGTTCCATGCTCCTTTTTCAAGGATATCGGAGAAATACGCGGCGAAAGAATAGAAATCCTTCGCGGTAAACGGATCAAATTTATGATCGTGGCACTCGGCACAGGCGAGGGTGGAACCAAGGAATGCAGCGGAAGTGGTCCGGACGCGCTCGGCCTGATATTTTGCGATGTATTCTTCATCTTGAATACCTCCTTCTTCGGATATTTGGTTGATGCGATTGTAGGCAGCCGCCACTTGCTGAGTCAGCGTGGCATCGGGCAGCAAGTCTCCTGCTATTTGCTCAATAATGAACTGATCATACGGCAAATCTTTATTGAAAGAGTTAATGACGTAGTCACGGAATGGGGAAGCATCTCGTGATTGGTCGCCATGATAACCCACGGTATCCGCGTAACGCACAGCGTCTAACCACTTCACCGCCATTCTCTCGCCAAAGTGAGGAGAGGCTAACAGCTTTTCAGCGGTATCCTTGACTGCTTGTTGCGGATCTTTTTTGTGTGCCTCGGTAAATGCGACAACTTCCGCAGGTGTCGGGGGAAGACCAGTGAGATCAAAGTGAAGTCGGCGTAGCAAGGTGGCGGCGGGAGCGGGCTCAGAGAAGGACATCCCCTTTTTCTTGAGCCGGTTTTCTACTAGGGAGTCGATGCTCTCTTTATCGTCGCTCTTATGCATTTCGAGCGGCTGATATGCCCAATGAGGTTCATATTCTGCACCGGCCTTAATCCAATCACTGAGTAACTTCTTCTCCCTTTCGCTGAGCTTCTTATGGCTCTTCGGAGGAGGCATGATCTTTTCCTCGTCCGTGGTATTGATGAGCTTAATCAGTGCGCTTTTTTCAGGATGACCTGGGACGAAGGCTTTGCCCTTGAGTGCCTCCTCACGTATATCCAGACGCAGCCCCTCTTCGCGGGTTTCAGGGTCCGGACCATGGCAGAAAAAACATTTATCAGAAAGAATGGGACGGATGTCTCGACCATAGCTCACCTCTGATTCATTAGCCAAGACGGCTGGGGTGAAACTGCTGATGATACCCAGGGGGGCTATGATTTTCAGGATTCGAGGGCGGGAAATCATGTTGATTAGAACGATAACGTTGCAGACAATTTATCAGCCAACATACACCATCGTTCAAATTATTTTCTATAGTCAATTTTACTTTTACGCGATCAGCATCAACGAGTCGCCTTAGTTAAAACTTAGCATTCCAGCTCAGGCCAACAAACGGAGCCGCATCGTGATCGCTTTTGTAAACGGAATCTCCGGTGGAGTTATCCACCTCCAGTGATGCGGCGAATTTCACACCTGTGTAGAATGAGAGCTCCGAGTCTTTGCTAATCTGATAGCTGACACCGAGGTAAACAGGCAGCCCTTTTTCCTCCCCCACTCCATCAGGATTGGCACCGTCGTCATCGAGACGAAAACGAAGTCTTTCATAGCGAGCACCCAGACTGAATTTCCACTTCTCTGCAGCTTGCCAAGTGAGTGCTAGACCTGGCCCCTGGCTTGCACCTTGGCTACCAGAGGTCTGGAGCACGAGGTCATCTGATATCTTCCATCGGATCAACAGAATTGGGAAAACGTTAAAGGTGTCTTCGAGTTCGGAACTCATACCTATCCCTGGCCCGATGCTGAGTCGGTCGCTAAATTTATACGTCGCACCCGCTAGCATTCCGCCAGTCACACTGTCAGAAATATCTGCGCCGTTTTCAAAGTTGGCTCGCGCAGAAGGCAGAGCAAAGAGACTCCAGCGATCATCCAGCTCCCACCTAACAGGGAATGCCAGAGACAACGAATGCACTTCATTCCACGGATTGACTGCCATATTTTCAAAGTGATAGTCGTGGTAACCGTAACCGATCGAGACACCCGCCATTTTCCCCGGTCCGTAAACCCGAGTCATGCCAAAATCAAAATTCGCACGATCGACAGAAAATGAGCCGCCGCTATCCACATCCGCATCCAACTGGTGCAGGTATCCCATTCCAAGCGATGGCACCCACTGCGGTGACACCGGATAGGAAGCCGGCACAGACGCCTCGCCTGCTGTTAGAATGAGACTGGAAGTGGCAAAAGCGAACGGGCTGAGCAGTTTGATCACATGCATAATAAGAAGGCTATTATCTCGCAGATTTCCCCACGTGCAAATCCAACACACTGAGAGTTGTCTATTTCTTCACTATAATCGACCTAGCGTCATTGATTCCCCTATTGCAAGTTCGTGAAAGTTCTCTACTTTGCGGCCATGTGCTCCATAAGAGCAGTGAAAGGATCAAATCAATTTAGAAAGATGAAAATAGGCGTATTGAATAGTGGAGGCGATTGCCCAGGGCTGAACTCAGTAATTAGCGGTGTAGTGGGAGCTGCCGACAAGCTGGGCTGGGAAGTGTATGGATTCATTGACGGCTTTGAGGGCTTACTACCCGAAGGCGGCGACTATATCAAGCTGACGCCAGACGACACCATAGGCATCGGTAAGCTCGGCGGCACCATTCTCGGAACCACGAATAAAGGTAATTTTGCAGCCAAAGTCGGCGTCGGCGACGTCGCCAAGATCCCTGAGGAAATCATGTCTGCTGCGCGTGATAATCTAAAACATCTCGGCGTCGAAGCCCTGATCGTGATTGGTGGCGATGGTTCGCTGACCACGGCTCTGCAGATGAACGAGGAAGGCTTCAACGTAGTGGGCGTACCCAAGACTATCGATAATGACCTCCAAGCCACAGCCATGACCTTTGGTTTCGATAGCGCCGTCACCACCGTTGTGGACGCTTTAGACCGGCTTCAAACCACTGGTCAAAGTCACAAGCGCGTGATGGTGCTCGAGGTCATGGGCCGACACGCTGGCTGGATTGCACTCTGGGGAGGCATCGGAGGTGGCGCTCAGGTGATTCTGCTTCCTGAAATTGAATTCGATCTAAATAAAGTCGCCGATTTTATCAATCAGCGGGAGAAAGAAGGTAAACGAAGCACCTTGATCGTAGTGGCTGAGGGAGCCAGTCTCAAAGGTGGAAAACTAGTCACCACTGGAGACACCACTGCCAGCGAAATAGCACTCGGTGGTGTAGGCAAAATCGTGGCCGACCAGATTGAACCCCTCACCGGCAAAGACACACGCTGCTGCGTGCTGGGTCACCTTCAACGTGGTGGCTCACCTACTTCGATCGACCGTATTCTCGGTGCTCGTTTTGGAGTCAAAGCTGTCAAAATGATCAAAGCCGGTGAATACGGCCGCATGGTCAGCTACCAAGCCTACCATGTTGGCTCGGTGCCAATAGCCGACGCCGTGCACCAACTACGAAAGGTAGACCCTAGCGGTGAGATGGTAGACACAGCCCGTGCACTCGGTATCTGTCTTGGAAACTAAATCGATGCCCCTAGAAACTCTATAGTGAACATCATCCGGGAACCATTGCATTCTAATCTCTAGATTCGCCGATGGCAGAAGTAATCTAGAGGGCAGAGTTTAGTTTCCGGCAAGATACCGCTTCACCCCAACCGCTACGGCGGAGATGGCGGCCACTAGCGCTATGACCAACCAGATTTTTTGATCCGACCAGCCTGCTCCTACTTTCCCAGCGCCTTATTGGCACGCGGCACGGAAACATTCCGAATGTAGGGATCGTTTGGATTTTTCTTTGCGTAGTCCTGATGGTATTCCTCTGCCTTCCAGAACTTCTTCAGCGGCACGATCTGTGTAGCCACTTTTTTACCGAGTTCTTTGGCGTGGGCGATTTTTGATTGCTCCATGGTCCACTGATCCGCGGCATTGGCATAGTATAGCTCTGACCGATAATGCCGTCCGAAGTCGGGAGCTACGCCGCGGGCGTTAGTGGCATCGTGGCTGTCCCAGAAGTACTTCAGCAAAGTCTTCAAATCGATCTTCTCATCATCATAGGTGATCTCGACCGCTTCTGCGTGACCTGTCTGCCCTGCACTCACTTGTTCATAAGTCGGGTTCTTTTCGTCACCGCCTGTGTAGCCGGAGACCACATTGCTCACGCCTGGCAGTTTTTCATAAATCTCCTCCATGCACCAGAAACATCCGGCAGCGAAGACCGCCTTCTTTTCCTTGGCATAAAGAGCACTCGGCAGCATCAGGGCTGCTAGTATTAAGGGTATGATTTTTTTCATGGTTCTTTGGTTTTAAAAGTTTGGGCCAACTCGCTGAAACCTTCTTTATCAAGATTCTCAGCCGGAATAAAGCGTAGAGCTGCCGAGTTCATGCAGTAACGTAACCCAGTAGGCTCCGGACCGTCATTGAAAACATGCCCCAGATGGGTGTCCGCCTTGACTGATCTGATTTCCGTTCTGAAGCCATCGCGCTTTTCTTTGATCGCGGACTTGGAAATAGGCTTGGTGAAACTTGGCCAACCGGTTCCGGAGACATACTTGTCCTTCGAGCTAAACAGGGGCTCGCCACTGACGATAGAAACGTAGATCCCCTCTCGTTTGTTATCCCAGTAGGCATTTTTGAAAGCTGGTTCGGTGGCGTCACGCTGAGTCACCCGATATTGCATGGGCGTCAGTTTTTCTCTTAACTCGGATTCGGAAATATTCACCTCCCCGCCATCGGAGACCCGGCCGCATGAAACGAAGAGCAAGGCCGCACCTGTCATCGCCGCCAGAGTGCCGATATTTTGATACGTTGCTTTCATATATAAGTAAGAGAGCCTCCCTCAGACTCTATTCCAAAATTCTGGAGTGCTTTAACGTCACAGATAACACTTGCGCCCGAGCGGTGATTTCCGAATGCTGTTTCATATGAGCGATACTTTATCCCCGAAGTTGATCAACCTGACATTACGTGACGGGCAGCAGTCGACCTTGGACGCTGCGGATTGGATTTTTGAACCTCGTGATTTTGCCAAAGTCATTGCCGCTTCTGCGAAAGCAGGATTCAAGGGGGCGGAAATTGCCGGTGGCCAGAGCTTCCAGATCGCCATCAGCCGAGGATACAACCCTTTTACCATCTTAGGAGCCGTCAGCCATGCCCTCACGGAATCATCTGGTCTGCAGAAGTTCGAATTGCAGATGCTTTTCCGCGGTGCGAACGCCCTAGGATTCCGTCACTACGATAAAGATCTTCTGGAAATCACCCTCAAGGAATTCATCAAAAACGGCATCACCAAGATTCGCTTTTTTGACGCACTGAATGACATCGATAACCTGAAACTACCGGACTCGATCAAAGCAGCCAACGGTGTCGTGTTAGAGGGAGCCTTCTGCTTCACGCACTACGCTGACTCCCCAGATCGCTACACCGACGAATATTTCTGCAACTACACCAAGGAACTCATCGCAGCTGGATATAATGCGATCGGCATCAAGGACATGTCAGGTCAACTCACTGCGGAACGGGTTTCGACGTTAGTTCCGGCTTTATTATCAATTCTCAAACCCGCCGGAATCCCACTCACTCTCCACTGCCACTCCACCAATACGGAAAACTCATCAGCTGCCATCGCGCGAGCCATTGAGCTCGGCGTCCAAACGATCGAGACTGTAGAGGGTGTTCTCTCCGGCGGATCGTCCCACCACACACTCGCCACCGTAGCGCCTCAGCTGATCAAGGACCAAGCCAGCTACGATCTCCTAACCAAGAAAACCAATCAGCTGTGGGGTGCACGCCCGGACAGGAAGGATGCGGAAATTCCTCAGGATCTGAAAGAGCAGCTTTGCGCCGCTGGTGTCCCCGGTGGAGCCATGCCCTTTGTCATCCGGGATTTACAACAGCAGGAAACTACCGTCCGTGCGAAATACCTCTCATCGAATAAATCACCCGACGGCAATATCGATCTCGATTCATTCTCATCGATTGTCGATCTCTTCATCGCCGAACTCAAACGAGTCTGCAAGGATGCCGCGTTGCCGCTTTTGGTCACCCCGACCGCGGACATCTGCTGCAAACAAGCCATCGCCAACCTTGCCATCGGAGCAAATCCTTACTCAGACTCGCTGGCCGACCGTTACCTCAATCGCGGAGGCCAACCGAACCCAGACCCGCGTTATGCCAAACTCATCCTAGGCTATTACGGTGAGCTCAAGTCATACGATGGTGAAGGAGGCGTGAACAGACCGTCTCCGGATGTGGTTCAATTTTTCGAGTCTAACAACACACTGCAACTCAAAGCCATCGATCACCATCCATCAGAAACTGCCGGTGGTGATGACCTGCGTGAAGCCCAGCAGTGTGCCTGGCAGTTGATCCAAAAACTCGGTGCCAAGGCTCTGTCCTACGCCAGTTTCGACCAACTCACCATCCTCTATGCGCTCAAGCCAGCGAGTGCCATTCAGTCTGACGACCCGATTGAAAAAGCCGTTCACAGCTACATCGAACGAGCCGACAACGCCAAGATCGATGGTCGGGGCCGCACATTCCCCGGTTATAAAACCCTGATGCAGCCGATCCTCACTCAGCTCAGTGCGATGTTTGCGCTACAGCCAAACTTATGTCCCAAGGACATCCCATCTTTCACTGTGGAGAAATTTGGGCGTAACTTCTGCAGCCAGCTGTTTGACATCTACATCGACCTCCCGATCTGGGGCAGTGTCAACTCACTGAACAACCATCTTTCCAAACTTCTCTCATCGTCACACATTTCCGCCAAACTGCTAGAAGCAGTGCGACATGTCAGCGAGAGCCTTGTATTGTTAGACGCTCGTCCATCACGACAGGAAAAAGTCATTCTCGCCCAGGCGCTTGATCGTTTCGGTAAAATCACCATCGGAGACCTCCTCAACAGCCTAGCTTTAATCAACGGATTCGTGAACGACGTCGCCAAATACGCCACCAATCCGAAAGCCTACGCCGGCAGAAGCATCAGCTTCAACGACCTCGCACAACTGACCAAACAATCAGGCTCCAACCATGCCCTCGATCCATGGGAAGCTGGCATCCGACAAAGTCTTACCGGCAAACACCTCCGCTTGGAAGCCGACTTCCAAAGACGCGCTGAGAACTGGAAAGGATAACGGATCAACGAATGAAACCTGCTGTTGAAATTGAATACTGCACCGGCTGCCGCTGGCTGTTACGCGCAGCATGGACCGCTCAGGAACTGCTAACTACCTTTGAAACGGAACTCGGCTCGGTGACATTAAAACCATCCGAGATCAGCGGTGGTTTTTTTGTTAGGTCAGACGGAGTAATGCTCTGGGATCGCAAACAAGAAGGCGGTTTCCCAGAAATGAAAGAGCTGAAACAGATCATCCGAGATCACATCGCACCGCAACGTAACTTGGGTCATAGCGATACTGACGAGAGGAAAGACTAGCTCTACTGCATCAACTCCTGATCGAGGAATCTGATTGCCTCGGTGACAGCATCGCCGGGGAATAGAAAAGTGGTGATGTGCCCACGTCCCTTGACCCAGTGGATTGTGTAGCGGACTTTATTTTTGTCCAATTCCGGAATGAGACGGTAGGTATGCTCCGGTGGCACCAGTTTATCTCTAGTTCCCTGATAGATAAAAAGCGGCGGACAGTCGGGCGTGACATTATTCAGCGGAGACGCTCTCCGATATAATTCTGAATCCTCCTTGAACGAGGTGCCGATAAAAACTGGAACCACGGGAAAATCGGGATCAAGTGTTAGATCTTGCGGCGTAGCACCGGCGACAATGCCCCGAATACCCACACCCTTCGGCGGAGCCTTAAACCCGACCATTTCTGCCAGATGCCCTCCCGCTGAGTAACCATAGAGAGCCATGCGGCTGGGATCGATATTCAGCTGCTTTGCATTGTCTCTCATCCAGCGCAGCGCTTGCCGTAGATCATCCACCGGAGCCGGATAGTTCCATTTTGGAGCCAGTCGATAAGTCGCATTCACCACCAGGTATCCACGTTTCGCCAGTTTCTTGGCAAGTCCTGTCATCTGGTAACGGTTATCGTTCTCGGCCCAGCTGCCACCATGAATCAGCAACACGGCTGGCGAGGGAGCGTTAACATCTGGCCGATAGACATCCGCCATCATCGCCTCAGGCCAGTCGACTGGCGTATAGACCACATCCTTTTCCACAGAATACTTCACCAGCGGTCTGCCATCGGATGAAGACGAACTACACGCCGCCATAAACACGGACGAAGTGAAAATCAAAACACGCGCCACCCCACGAGTCAAAAATCTCTCCATGGTAGTTAGCCGCATGTGCTTAGCTATACACTCGAATACGCTCGAGACAAGTGGACATGATTTTTGAGGGCGTCGTTGACCACACAGATTGATATTTTCTGCATATCGGCATCATATCAGCGTCAAAGGAGGGAATAATCCTCCACCGCTATGAAAATATCCCTACCCACATCACTTATCGTTCTCGCAGCAACCTCATTGTCACTTCAATGCGCATCAGCCATCACTGTCTCCGAACAACTGGAGGCATGGAAGAAAGAGATCGAGTTAGAAAAACTTCACATCGGAGAGCAGTACAGACTGAAACCCGCACGCATCAATCAGCAAAAAGCTTTTGAGAGTGGTGGTGTGGGCTGGGCCCAGCGCTATTCTGAAGCCTGGGGCGGCTGGATTTACATGGACTGGAGCACTGCCAGCAATCTGCATACTCGTCTCATCCATACGATACAGACTTCGCTCGTGGCCAATCGACCCAGCGCACCAATTTCTGAGGCCAGCATGAATCAGCACTCGAACAGCATGCGTGATTTCCGCTGGCGCAATGGGAAAATACGCCGCTTGCTCCAAGCCCGCATCCAACTGAATGTCCACCGCGGGCTGGAGTTAGATAAAGCCCATGATGCGCATCTAGCCTATCTTGCAGCAACCATCGTCAAGAACACCGTTATGGCCAATGCCATGAAACTCAAAGAGGAATACCACAAGAAACAAGCTGATGAATGGGCTCGGATCGGAGGTCGCACAAGCACTCTTATCAGACAACTCGGAGCAACAACACCAACAGATGCCGCTAAATTTGCAACATCCTATAACGAGCTCTTGGGCCTCGCTAAATCAGGAGAACTCCCTGACGTAAGTGTGGTGAACAGTGGCTCAGAGCGATAACTCCGCCACCCAACCGGGCAGATGTTACTTCGCGCCGGCCACACTCAGTTTCCCTAAGTATTCCTGCTGCTTCGCTTTGGCTTGGTTCGATTTCTCGATGACCGTAGGCGCAGCCTGATCAATCTCGCGACGGAGCTTATTGAGTTCGGCTGTTTTCTCCTTTAGCTTGGCTGGGTCTTTGAGTTCCTGAACTTCCTTGGCCAGTGCGGTGAAAGCGTCCATTCTGCTGTGATGTTGTTTGGCGAGGTCTTCCGCTTCTTTGCCGAGTCGCAGAGCATCCGTGTTGACGGCGGCGGCCTGCCAGTGGTGAAGCTCACGCTGGTTATTTGTTAGGCTGCGTTGTAGTGCTTCATATTCCGCTTTGGGTTTATTCATCGCTTCTTCGGCTTTTGCGAGTTTCTCCTTGGCGGGTTTGATTCCTTGCTCAAAGCCTTTGAGTTGCTTGTAAACATCGTTGATCGGCTGATTCAATCCGTTGCGCTGATCTTGCACGGGTTTGATTTTGGTGTGCATGGCTTGCCACTGCTCGCTGACCTGTTTCCAATGCTTCTCGGCCTCGGCGAGTTTGTTTCCCGGCCCCTTCTGCTGTTCGGTGAGCTGGACCAAGGCTGTTGACTTCTGTTGAGTTAGATTTTTCTGCTCGCCGAGTTTTTTGCGGTGATTTTCCAAGTCAGCTTTCGCTTTGGCGGCGGCCTGTTGCGCAGGGGCATCTTCCGGTTTGGCTTCAGCCAGCTTGCGGGCTTTTTCCTCGTGAGCCACCAGTGCCTTTTCCTCCGCTGTTAGTTTTTGTGTTTCGGTCTCTGCCTGCTGCATTTCACGGCGGACGGCAGCGATAGCAGTATTGTGTTTATTCAGCTCCTCGCGAGCCTGTTTGAGTTCGTTCTGCCGCTGCTCACGGACTTTGCCGAATTCCTTAATTTTAGCATAGGAAGCTTTGAGTTGAGCATCAAGTTTGCCACGTTCAGCCATGAGTTTTTTATGTTGTTCGATTGCTTGGCGGTGACCTTGCTCCGCCTTATCGAGCTCTGCTTTGGCAGCATTCCTTGCGGCTTCTTTTTCTGAGAAGGCTTTTTTGAGTTCGGCAACCTTCACCGGCAAAGAGACCAATTGACCTTGGATGTGTTTGATCCGGGCGGCGATGCTTGGTGGATTGGAAGCTATAGTTCCTATCTGTTTCGCCGTGGCGGGATCCCAGACGGTGATGACTCCAGAGAGATCAGCGGCAAAGACGCGTTTGCCATCCTGACTGATCACCACCTCCGTGACCATGGATGGAAACGGTGGCAGTTCCTTGGCGAGGTTAAAGTCAGGCTTCCATATTTTAACTTTCTTATCCCGCCCGCTGGTGACCATAAAACCTCCGCCGTTTTTGTTCCAATCAAGCGAGAGAACTCCACCGCCGTGTGCTGTGATTTTTTTCACCTGTTTACCGTTCTGCATATTCCAAATCAACACATCACCGTCCTCCGAGGCTGATGCTAACAGATTTGAATCAGACCTCCAGGCAAGGCCAGTAATGCCAGCCTTGTGACCGCGCAGTTCATAAAATTCGTTCCCCGTCTCGGCTTCCCAAACGTAGACTCCTCCTCCACGTCCCCCAGATGCCAACAACACACCATCCGGTGAGTAGCTGAGCTGGGTCACCCAGTCTGTGTGCTTCTTGATAGATATAAGTTCCTCATCGGTGGAGGTATTCCAGAGTTTGACACGTTTCCCAGGACCTCCGAGAGAGACTCCTCCGAGGTCAGCGCGCAAGGATGCGGCGAGTACACTATCAAAGTCCTTACCGGCGGTGAGAATCTGTTTTCCCGTTTCTATTTCCCAAGTAACTGTCGTTCCAGACTTACCGCCGACACCACCGCCAGCAAGTAGGTATTTTCCAGAAGCATGAAATGAGAGGCTGGCTGGCTGGCCGTAGTCGAATGGTAGAATACCCACAAGCTGCAGATTACTGGTATTGTACAACAACACTTGTCGTTGGCCGGTGACAGCCAACAAAGGAGCCCATGGACTAACAGCCATGTCTGTGACTGCGGTGGCACGCGGAGTTTCCACCACGGGCTCTAACAAGAGATGGCTTGGCATCGGCGGCGGGCCATCTGGTTTTCCAGCTGATGGTGCGGCACTGATGGAAAACGATGGCTTGCTCTTTTTCTTCGGTTTCCCAGTTTTATTTTCAAGCAAACCGGCATCAATCCAAGCTCTGATCAGATCGGCATCTTTCTTCGATAGCTTTTCACCTTTCGGTGGCATCTTTGGTTTCAGGGTGTGTGTGATGACTCCATAAATTTTGGAATCAGCCCCCTCACCCGGCTCCGCCACTTTACCACCTGACCCACCGCGCATCAGGGCGCTGTAGCTCGTTAGATCCAGGTCACCTTTTTGTTTGTCCGGGTTGTGACAATTGTTGCAGGATTTTTCAAAGATCGGGAAAATGTCGTCCTCATAGTTAGGTGCAGCAGTCGCAGTAACGACGGCCAAAGAAAAAGAAGCAATGAACTGAGTGTAACGCATTGTTAATGATTGAAGATGAATTCTTTTGAGTTCAACAGGGCCCAGAAGACATCTTCAAGAACTTCGCGTTTGGCTTGGAAGTCTTTGGCGTCCTCAAGGTAGGTCTTAAGGCCACCCATTTCGGTATCCGTGGGGGGCCTACTCAGGCATGTCAGGTAGAGGTGTTTGATGATTTCCTCAGGTGATTTTTTCTCTTTCAGCATGTTCACCACCACCTGGCCACCACGGATACGGTTGTGGGTGGTGTCTCCGTTGAGTAGGTGCAGAGCTTGCGATAGGCTGGGGTCCATCTTCACCTCACATGAGCACACTGTCTCGCGAGTGGCTCGGCCGAATGTTTTAAGGAAATAAGTGGAGGTATTACCATCGGCGATCTGAACTGCACGGGCACCTTTGGGCAGACCTTTGAACTTGTTAGGTGTGGTGGTTACTTGGGAGACCACATCAAGCAGCACCTCGGCTCGGAGGCGGCGGATGTTCGCGTGGGAAAAGTTCCGGGTGTCGGACTCGTTACTCTCATTGACATGGGTGGATCGTTGGTAGGTGCGGGAGGTGCAAATATCACGCACCAAGCGCTTCAGGTCGAAGTTATACTCCACAAAGTGCTTTGCCAGATCATCAAGCAGCTCTGGGTTCGAAGGAGGGTTGGAAATACGCATGTCATCCACAGGCTCGACAATTCCAATTCCAAAGAAGTGCGACCAGATAATGTTAGAAACATTCCGAGCAAACCAAGGGTTCTCTGGGGTGGTCAGCCAGTTCGCCACTAACTCCCGACGGGATTTGTCGTTTGTATCCGGGATTTCTCCACCGAGGAACTTCGGCACTGAGTTTTGCTTGGTCAGCGGGTGCTGCATCTGGCCGCTGCCATCATAGATGATCTGCTCACGTGGGTCTTCGGCTTTTTTGCGTTTCACCTGTGCGAAGAACGCGGCGAAGCTGTAGTAGTCATCCATCGTCCAGCGATCGAACGGATGGTTGTGGCACTGGGCGCACTGAATGCGGGTGCCCATGAACACCTGCGCCACATTTTCTGTTAGCTTCAAGGTCTCCAGCTCGACTTGGAAAAAGTTCGTGGCCGGAGTCGAGAAAGTTCCGCCTTTCGACATCAATAACTCACGGACAATTTCATTGAATGGCGTGTTCGATGCGATGCGTTCGCGCAGCCAGTTATGATATAGCAACGCAGCCTTGTAACTGACCTGATTCTGGAAGGTGCGGATTTGCAACAGCTCAGCCCATTTCATCACCCAGATTTCTGTGAATTCCTTGGTGTTGAGAAGTTTGTCGACGAGTGCGGCGCGTTTATCTTTATTCGTATCTGCAAGGAAAGCAGCACGGTCTTCGGGAGACGGTAGCCGTCCGATCAGATCGATGTATACGCGGCGCACGAAGACGGTGTCATCGCAGACTTCAGATGGAATCACGCGGAGTTTGTGGAGCTTCTCGTAGACGTGGCCATCGATATAGTTTGCCGCGGGCAGTTGGGGCTTCGTATAGCTGAGGTTCTCAGGAATGACGATGGTTTGCATCCCCTCAGTGAAGGTCTGGAAGCGGCCCATGAGAAATGATTCACCGCGCTTGGCCGAAGTCATCAGACCTGAGCGGGCATCGATTTCCACTGAGTTGTCATTACTGGTTGTGAAGGTTGTTAGCTTGGTGACATCGCGATCGCTACCGTCCGAGTAGATGGCACGGACGGTGAGGGGAAGCTTTTCTCCCACTCCTTTCAGCACCGCTTGGTTGGGTCTGACTTCGATCGATACAGGGTGGACAATTTCTCCACCGTCGTATTTGGCTCCGTCTTTAATCCACTGCAATATCACGCGGTAAGCATCACTGTCTTTCTCGAATAGTTTGCCGCCAGTATGAGGCACGGCCTCCGTCGCTTTTGTCAAAATCAGACTATCTTCCGGCAGAGCCAAATTCAGTCTGCGACCAGGCATTTCCTTGGTGATACGGAAATGGTCGCCCTCTGGATCGTAACCAAAAAGAGAGAGGTTAAATCCATCCTGACCACGGGCAGAACCATGACAGGATCCTGTATTACAGCCTGATGATGTGATCACCGGCATGACATCGCGACGAAAACTAACAGGTCTAGCTTTAGCTGCATCTATGACACTGACTTCGATGGTGGATTTTTTCCCGCGATAACTTATCTCGATTGAGGTTTTGCCATCGGCTTTGGGATAGAGTGTCGTTCCGTCGATTCGAATCAACTTAGGGTCGATCACTTTGATATCCACAGATGGAGTGACATCACGTGTGCTCGCGTCCTTATAGTGGCCGATGATGATCAAACGGTGAAAGTCTGTGCTCGTTTCCAAGGACACCTTCTTAGGAAAGACCTCGATCGATGATAAATTCGGATCCGGCTGATCAAGATTCGATTCCCTGCGGCTCCGCTGTTTCGGCTTAAGCACCAAACCCTCCGGCCATGGGGCACCAGCAACGAGCCAAGATTCTAACACATTTACCTGCTCAGCCGTCAAAGGAGGCCCTCCGCTCACTTTACCATCTTTCCCCTTTTCCTCAGTAGGAGGCATGATGTCATCGTGCCCCACTTCGTGCCGAACCAATTTCAGCAGCAGGCTTTCCTTCGGTTTTTTGAGGTCCACCGCGAGGTCTGTATCGCCACCTTCGATCAGACCGGCACGGGTATTGAGTCGGAACGCCCCCTTGTCTTTATCTTCTCCATGACAGGCGACACAGTTCTGCTCAAGAATCGGCTGAACCTGCGTGACGAAATCAGGAGCGTCAGCGGCAGCTACCGTTGACGATATTAGAAAACCAACAGCCGTAGTTTGACACAGTGCTCTGAGGTATTTCATATGGGATGGAGATATCATTTGTTGCGTTGTCGAAGTTCCTCGAGGCGGGACAGAGGTTTTTTAGCTACGGGCTTTTTATCTTGGCTGGCGACTTGTTTCTCAGGGGGCTTGGCTGCCTTGTTGGCAACCTTCGGAGCTGGTGGCGGAGGATTGATGCGGAGAGTTCCACCGTGGCCGGTGTTATGGGGAATTACGTGACCACCTCGCTTCGGCAGGACTTGGCAGAAAATGGTATTGTGATTCCCCTTGGGAGCATCGGCTGCCACTTCAAGGTCGAAGACGATTTCCTTGGTATTACTATTTATAGTGGTCGGTTTGGTTTTTACTCCATGCGGGAGTCCCTGCAATATCACTTGGGCCTCTCCTTCGAATGGCTGGCTGTGTTCTATTTTGCAGAGCAACGAAGTGTTTTTACCGGGTATGGTTGACGCCATTTCAAAGCTTGCGGACAAGAACGGCTCGGAGACCGTTAGATCGACAGGGGCGGAGGCGATCATCACTGGGCCCATTTTAGTGGTGGCCTCGGCAATCACGCAGATGCGATGTTTACCTATCAGCGCCTCGGCATTGGCATTGATGTCGTAGAATCCTTCGCTTTTATCTTTGGCAATCGTAATCGAGGTTGGAGATCCAACACCGGCGGGTTTCCATGGCAGGACTACGTTCACCGGTGCATCAAATCCCTCTTTACGATGGACCTTAACATGCAGTCGCGCTGTACCATTACGGACAATTGGAACCGGTGGTGATGCCAACTCGACACTGAATGGCGCCTCCTCGATGACGGCAACTGTGATCCGGTTGTCCGTGGTGCTGTGGAACGTTCCCACATTATTGATCTCGATGTGATCAATCACCTCTTTGAGATCACCTTTGACCGAACTCTCTGGTTTCGCATCACGAACAGAAAAATGATGCAAGCCGCCCGCGATCGGTGCGTCAGCAGTTGCTTCGAAGAAGGCTAGGAAATTGGTCGCGGCTTTAGGCGCCGGGCTATGGCTCATGGTGACACCTGCCGGCAAGGAATCGGCAGCTAACAAAACATCACAGGCGATGTTAGACCGAGCGATATTCACCACTGTGGCGTATCGGTTTCCACGTGGGATGCAGATCATTTTACGCAACTGACTGTCGTTTCGAGCTGCCACAGGCAAGGTAGCGGAGAGTGCGGCCTTGCGGTGATCTATTTCTACGCGATACACGTAGCCTGGGCCTCCATTGCCTAGCTGGTCGCGGACATTGAGGAGGTAGTCTCCGTCGGCTGGCGGTTTAAAATCAATGATGCTATCGAGTTGCCCTTGATCGTCATTGCGCGCGATCTGCTTGCCTTTGTCGTCACGGAGTATGAGCACACTGTCGAGCGGCGAGCGCAGTGATCTGGCCAGCACTTGAATGCGTAGATTCTGCCCCTTCTTTGCACTGAAACGAAACCAATCGACGTCGTCTTTTTTTCCAATAATTCCATGGAAAGCACATGGAGCAGCTAATGTCTCGCCAGCTTCCTTGCCTGCATTGTTAGGTTCTTTTTCGTTGGCAAATGGAAGTGCGCTCACCAGCACTGGATTTGGAGATGGGGCTGATTGTCCGTCTCTGGTTACATAAAGTGGATAATGATCACCTTCGGCACCACTGACGGTGGCCTTGACCTCGTAGTCCCCAGCTGGGTCCCCTATCATTTTAAAAACTGTTTCTTGGCCAGGTGCGGCGGCCGGTGGATAGACGGCTGCGGGTCGAGTAAAGCCGCCGATGTGAAGACGGTAGCGGCAGTTATCATTCCCTTCATAAGATGACTCCCGGACAAGCACGGTGTAGTCGCCATCCGCTGGAGCAACCACAGAGGCATAGGAGTCCTGTCTTAATAAAGGCGTGTCGTCCGATGTTGCCAGCTCGAAGCGTCGGCTGTCTAAAATCGCGACATAGGGATCAAAAAAGACACCGCCCAAGCGCATGCCTTCAACCTCGACGGAGATCCGCTGTCCTTTCTTGGCACTGACTCGGAAATAATCAACATCCTCCAGACCGGCTACTCCCTCCACCGTTGAATTCCACGGCACGATTTGTGGTTTTTCAAATTCATTGTTAGATTCTACCTCGGCAACCGATGGAAACTGCCCTACCAAGAATGTGCGCATGTAAGTCACACCTCCTTTGCAGCGCAAGCGCAGCGGATATTCCCCCAGCGCAGCATCTGCGGCAATGGTGAGCACCGCTTTGACATGCTTATCGTTCACCTTGGTGATGCTCTTCACCGTAATGCCGGGCTTGAGGAAAATAATTTCCTGAGGGTCATACATCCGGTCGCCACGAAGATTCACCTCCACATCTGTGCCCCGCTGCCCGCCACGCGGCAGCACGAGGTTTAGCACAGGGGTAAATGCCTGCACCGTAAGGGGAATCAATAACGCGGACAGAGCGATGAATGCTCCCAGCGTTCTGCGTTTTGCTCGAATCATAATCAGACTAAAATATCATTCAGCACCTCACCACCATCAACGATCTCCATGGGACGACCACCTGGTGCCATCAGTTCCTTGTCGGCGTTAATGCCTATTTGATTGTAGACGGTCTTGGCCAGATCCTGAACCCCCACTTTATCCTCCTCCGGCTCAGCGGCGAGGGCGTTGGATTTGCCGTAGATCAATCCACTCTTCACGCCGCCACCGGCTAGCATGACGGAAAAGACACGTGGCCAGTGATCGCGGCCATTGGTTTTGTTAATTTTCGGAGTGCGGCCGAACTCAGAGGTAAGCAGCACCAAGGTATTATCTAACATACCTCTCTGCTTCAGGTCTTGCAGTAAAGCAGCCACCGCTTTGTCAACGGACGGCAGATTCTTCTGGATGCCATTTTTAATATTATCGTGATGATCCCAGCCACCTGCAGTGAGGGAAATAAATCTAACACCGGCCTCGGCAAGTCGGCGGGCTAACAGCATCCGCTGGCCAGCCTGATTCTTACCATACATCTCTTTGATTTTATCCGACTCCTTAGAGAGATCGAATGCTTCTCGGGCCTTTTGGGAGGAAATCAATTTATACGCGTGCTGATAGAACGAATCCATCGAGTCGAGCGCATCCGACTTTTCCAACGATCTGAAATGGCCGTCAACAGTCTCCAGCATCGACTTCCGGCGGTGGAAACGTTTGTCATCGACTCCATTCGGAAGATTCAAGTCACGAACTTTGAAATTCCCCTGCGCAGGATCAGCCCCCAGACCAAAGGGACCGAAAGCTGAGCTTAAATAGCCCGAGTTGGCATAGATGTTAGGCACATTCGGAACGCAAACATACGGAGGCAGGTTGTTTTTCGGTCCAAGTTCATGCGACACCACCGAACCCATCGAAGGAAACTGGAGTGCCGGGCTGGGCCGATAACCAGTGAACATATTGTGAGTCCCGCGCTCATGGGCAGCCTCACCATGAGACATGGATCTGATCACAGTCATCATATCCGCCACTTTGGCGAGTTCCTTCATGTGCTCGCCAAATCGCTCACCTTTCAACTTCGTAGGGATTGAGCCAAACGGACCGCGGTATTCACTGGGGGCATAAGGTTTGGGATCAAACGACTCCTGCTGGGCCAAGCCACCGGGGAGAAAGATCTGAATCACCGACTTCGCGACGCCCTCCTTCGAGGTATAAGTTTTCTGAGCCCCCTGCGCCTCCATTTTCAAAAACTGGGGTAATGTCAGCCCCAAGCCTGCGAGCAGACCGACGTGGAGAAATTCACGCCTTGAGTTATCGGATGCAAAAGGGTTTCCGGGGCATGGGTGATTCTGTTTCATGGTATTATGTCAATTTGTGCAAAAACGACTCTTAGCACTACTCTACGCTCTCCAATCGATGACGCTATCATCATTTTAAGGAAAAACTCATGTTTCCTGACTGGCCAAGTTCGACACCCAAGAGAGGTTCACCCATTGCATCCGTTTATTTAGACACTCGAACCAAGGAAAGTTAGGCTGGCCAACACCCAGGATAGCAGGCAAAAATATGATCATGGCGCAGCCGCAAATTGATGGTTACGAAATCCTTGGCCTAGTAGGCGAGGGAGCATGCGGTAGTATCTACATCGCTCGCGAAGCGAATGACGCCAATCCTGGCACTTGGTATGCAGTGCGTGTCTTCAACGCTCTCGCGGTAAACCGCCCGTTGATCGAGAACATCACTGGTCGACTCACAAACGGCAGCTACCCGGATGGCGTGGTTCCCATTGAATGGAAACAATCGCAGCAAGGCAGCAACTGCATGATCATGCCGATGCTCGCCGATGTCGACGAGGAGCAGGGCACCATCGCCCCGCGTTCACTGCAGGAAACCATTGCCGATTACCCCAAGGAAAACGCATGGGACACGATCGAAAAAATCGCCAACGCACTGGCCAGCATGCATGGCCGCCGCATCCCTCACGGAAACCTGAAGCCCGGCAACGTCTTCTTTGAAACTAACGGCGACGTTCTGCTCACTGATTTTGCCATGGGTCACATGCCCGGTGTAGGTATGCTGCCATTCACTGATGCCTTACTCTACGCCCCACCAGAGCAGCTGCGTGACCCGGAGGGATACCTTTCCGGCAAGGGCTACGGATGGGACACCTACGCTTTCGCCGTGCTCGCGTTCCGCATGCTCACCGGGAAATTTCCCCGCTGTGAGGCGACATTCAAAAAAGTCGCACCCGGACCGGGAGAACACCACGTCACCGGTATCCAGGCGGACGTCATCAAACTCGCGGAACGTCTGGAACACCGCGAACTTGAAAACTGGCCGGAAGAAGCTCACGACGACCGCGAACGTAAGAGGCGCGAAGTCATCCAGCTCTGTCTCTCGCTCAATCCCGAAGATCGACTCACCGACCTCAATGAAGTCCTGCAAGCATGGCGGGACATTGATGAAGAAGCCCGAGTAGCCGGAGAAAAAGCCAACCTTCGCAAGAAAGTTAATGTCAGTCGGTTTGGCATGGTCAGCGCCATGCTCTTGGCCGGTGCAGGGGCCACTGGCTGCGTCATCCTTTCGGGCATGCTCAACTTTGAAAAATCCTCGCGGAAAAATGATGTCGCAGCCCTCGACCAACGGATCGAGGAGCTGATCCAAGAACGCGATCAAGCCGCCAAGTCCGAGGCCGAGGCCATTGCCCACGGCAAGGATGCCGCCAACCGGGAAAACAAACTACGCGATCAATTGTTAGCCCTCGGTGTCACCAACGATCGTCTGCTGGCTTGGATGCTGCGGGATAAAAACACCGACCTGCCCGAATTGCGGAAAACAGGTCCTGATAAAACCGCAGCCGAGGCCATGGAGCGGGAATTACGCCACTTCCTCAAGCTCACCGAGGGAGAGGATCAGTTTCAACCGATCCGCGCTCGCATCATCTTACAGCTCTCCGAACTTGAAATTCATCAACAAAAACCCTCGGAAGCCGACACCCTGTTAGACAAAGCCATTCCTGCACTTCAAAAATCTGGCGTCGAGGAACCGGACCAATCATACCGCATCGCGCGCGCTCGTCTGATTTGCCTGATCCAAGCCCTTGATCAGAACAACAAACCACTTGCCTCCGCGTTATTACCAAAAGCTCGTACCGCGATCAAAAACCTCAAATCAGCCGATCCTACCGAGACCCAACGGATCAATGCCACGATGGAAATCATCGATGGCCGCCTTGTCGAAGCGACCGATCCAGCCAAAGCTCTTGAGCATTTTCTCAGTGCCATCAAAAACCTCGAAGGCATCCACAAGACTCTTCCGGACAACATCGAAATCCGATCTGATCTTGCGAGAAACATCCTTCACTCCTCCGCCCTGGCAGAAAGCCTGGACCGCGTAGACGATGCTGTGCGACTCCGTGGAGAAGCAGCCAACCATCTGCGTTGGCTGTTAGATAAAAACCCACAGTTCGAATTTGCTAAAGTCAAACTCGCCGAGATCGAAATCATGGCGGCAGAAGCCGATATGCTCGCGGGATTAGACAGTGCCGGGGAACGCAAGCTCGCCAAAGCAGAAGAACTGCTAGAAGGACTCGACCCAACCGATACCTCTCCGACTGGATGCTCGATGCAAATCGCGGTGACCAAAGGTTTACGAGCCGTGCTACTGCGCGATCGTGGTCAAACCGGTGCCGCCGCCAAGAATCTCGACGTCGCCATTGCCATTACCGACAAAATCGTAGCGGCTAACCCTAAGGCCAGTGAACCCCTCTACCGACTCGCTGGATTTCAATGGCAACGTTCCAGCCTAGCCGGTGACGCGGGAGATTCAGACACCGAGCTCAAATTAGGCACTCAAGCAGCCGAAATGATGCAGCAACTCCTCGAAGACGGCGCGGGCAAACGCGATAACGAACTGCGCCGCTCTCTCGCCTACCTCTACGGCAACCTCGGCCACACAGCCTCCGCCAGAGGCAAAAAGAAAGACGCCGTTTCATTCTACAATAACGCCTCCAAGATGTGGCAGAGCCTGATCGATAAAAACGGAGCACGAAACGAGTTCACCGAAGGCCTCAAGTGGAGCAAGGAGCGCGCCAGAGAAGTGGCGAGGTAGCTATCCTCGTGATCAAACGCCGCGACGAGCTAACAGGCCAAAAGACTCCAGCCGGATGTAACGCCTTGGGCTGGCTCTAAAGGTAGGACAAGTTTGCAACTTGTCGGCAACCCAAGCACGCATCCCAAGGAAGCCAGAGCCATTAATCACGGAGACATTCATGTCGCATCCCAGCACGATGGGTTCACATATCCTGCCGACAAGTTGCAAACTTGTCCTACTTTCGCTTCATCACGGCAGCACCAGTGAGGCCGACTCCTAACAGAAGTAGAAGACTCCAGCCGAACTTCACGCCTTGGGTGGGTTCGATATCGAGTTCCAGCCCTAGCTCCTTGCCGCCATTCACCTGGATTCCTCGGGTGAAACGGAGCACCTCACCCCGGCCTCTGACGATCGTGCTGATGGTTTGTGGTGCTGCCTCGGTGGCGATCTGCTGGCTGATCAGGCGGTTGGCGATGTTCTTGAGGCTTTTCTTTTCCTCCAGACTGTTGCCACGCAAGAAGTCATCGACTTTTCTAACATCGAATTCCTGCTGACCTTTGAAAAGCGGATTATTGAAGGCGGAGTCTTCCAGATCACGGTTGGCCACGGCGGCATTTCCGGCGGCTTTGTTATCAAGGTAAATCCGCTGGCGGCGGGTGTTCAGACCCCAGAGCGCCTGTTGCGTCTGAAGCTGGCGAAGCTGCACACGGGCGTCTTCGTTCGAGGCCTGGTCGACGGAGAGGTTTTTGGTCACCTTGCTCAACTCCTTGGCGGCTTCTTTGCGTTTTCCTTGGCGCAGGTAGTCGTTGGCTTTTTGCAACGACTGCTGACCTTTCTGCGCTTCCTCGCTACGACTGCTGCGAATAGCAGCGAGGTAGTCGCTGATGGAATAATCCTTCTCACCCTGGCTGCCGCGCAGTTCGAAACCACCGGTCTGACCGTCGAGTTTATACCCCTCCGGCACCAGCACATCCCAAGTCAGTGACTCGATCGGCACGTTGAAACCTGGAGCTGTTAGTTTGATGTCGCCGTCGCTTGAAGGAGTGGCGTAGACGAGGGAAACCTGCGTTGGCTCTGAGGCGACCGGACCGGGGGAAACGTGGAACAGGTGATCGTCGCCCTCTCTAACAATATTCACCGACTCCTCATTGACCAGCACGTTGTAGAGTGAGGCACCGGTCGGCAAGGTGATGCGCAGGGTGCTTTTTTCCTGCACCATGGTCTGCAAACTCACCGAAGTGAGGGTGTCGCCGTGGGGAGAGAAGATGGTCATCATTTTTCCACCAGTGACCCGCAGTTTCAGAGTCTCCGCCATCTCGTGCCGCTTGAGCGCCACGCTGAGTGATCCCTCCGGCTCGTTGAGGCGGTAGCAGAGGTCCGGCACGCTGGTATCGGCTGGGTTGAGCAGGGCCTTGGGCACGGCGGTCCAATCACTGCGGCGCCAGCCACGTGCGGGGTCAGCGGCTTGCATGTCGAGCCTGCCGGTGGTGCGCACGGCCATGTAGTAGGTCAGGCGCTTGGCCTTGGGGAAAATGGCGGGGCTAATTTTCTCCGAGCCTCCTTTGCCGCGATCAGCACCACGCTGGTATTCGATCTGCACCGGCACGGAACCGAGAATGCCACGGCGGAACCGCAGCTCCCATATGTCGCCTTCGACTTTGACAATTTCCTTCACCGCGGAACCGCTGGCGCGAACGGTGCGGGCTTCTTCCTCACTGAGGCCGGGCAGTTCGACTTGGATGCTTTTCACAGCTGCGTGCTCGATCTGATAGATGGCTGCGAGGCGGGTGCGGGTCTGACCTTCGCGCAAGGTCACTTCGTGAAACACACTGGCGGTGATCCACGGATCGAGCTTTTCGATGCCGAGGGTGAGTTTCCAGTCCGACTGCAAAAGGTGGAATGCGAGACCTCCGGACGATTTCACTCTGGCATCAATCTGCTGGCCGGATTGTGCATTCATGCGCGAGACATTTTTCCGGTCGATGGCGCGGATGCGGATGCCTTTTTCAGGCACCACTAACAGCTGACCGCTCTGGCGCACCGCTTCATTAAGCAACAGCCGTGGCACCGACCAAGCACCGGCCCCAGCCGCGGGAGGTCCGGTGAGTGACAGCGCGAACTGCTGTTCTCCCAGTGTCTTGCCATTGAGGTGCATGGTCACTGTACGAACGCCGGCATTTTCAGACTCCGTCCAGTGACTGAGTGCGGCACCGCTGAGCGACTCCACCTCCATGTCCTTGGGTAAAACAAAGCTGAGTTTGAAGATACCCGCACGGGTGATATTGGCACTGAGTGCGGCGGAAAGCAGAATGCGCTCGCTGCCGAGGGTCAGTTCTTGGTTGGAAACCACGCGTACCTCCGGCTTCACGGGCGCGACTTGCAAGGTCAGACTGCCGGCACCTGATGCGGAGCGATACACTTTGTGCAGAATACCGCGTGCTTGGCCTTTACTGTTAGGGACAATCGGGATGAGTTTGCGGTCGAAGTCATCGACATTCACCACCGACAAATTCTCGACTGAGATTTTCCCCGGCTGGGCTTCGTTGCCAAAGGCGAGACCGGTCATGTTTGTCTCACCGGCGTCTCCGGCGACAGTCATCGAGTTCAACTTCACCTCCGCTGGCAGGGCATCGAGTCCGCGCTGGGTTTGGATTTTGATGCTGAATGGGCGCGACTGGGCTGGTTCGAGATCGACCGATAGCTGGCGGCTGGCAGGATCAAAGCGCCAATTGCCCACAGCAGCTCCGGTGACTTCACCGACGGCAAAATCCGCCGGCACAGTGAGCACAAGCTGGTCCACCTTACCACTGGCCGGGCGGATGGTGACCTGGTGCACGCCATCGACCACACCCGGTGACGGCAGGTAGAGGTTGGCTATTTCTGCGTAAAACTTGGTCTCTTCCGAATCAATGTTACGACCACGAGGACGAAGACCGATCATCAGGTTTGGCAATGGGGCGAGGATCATTTCCACGTGGTTCGGCTGATCCACAGCGGCATCGCGACGCTGGGTTTGCACGGCGGCTGGCGAGTAAAGTTCAAGCCCAGGCTCGGCGACATCGGCGGTGATTTTCTGCACCGATGCAAGGCCGGTGGGTAGGATGAAATTGGCGTGGTTCGCGGGCATGGCCATCTCATAAGTCGCGGTCGCGGTGAGCGGGCCTGAGCCATCGACGGCTAACATCCAGACGGTTTCCTTGCCTTGTTTGATCTTACTCACGCGCAGACCTTCGCCATTGAATGATGTCAGCACAGCAGGTTCGCGCAGCAGCAGGTGGCTGGAGCCGGTGGTGCCCTGGATTTTAATTTCCATGGTGGCGTAGAGCCGGTCTTTTTTGATCTGCCACGTCTGGGTGACGGAATCGATGGCGCGGGCGTCATCGGCTGCGGCCCGAGTGTTAGGCACGGCGACAAAGAGCAGAGATCCGATGGTTGCGCCGATGACGATGAGCTTGCTCAGGCCTTCGGCGGCTCCCAATGAAATCGCTTCCTCGGCCTCTTCACGCTCGGCTTTGAGACGTTTGCTACGTTCATCATTCCACTGGTTCCAGTGCTTGATAGATTTAATAATGGCAAAGAACAGGAGGATCAAGGCGATGGCAGCCAGAATATAGAAGAACACGATTCCCCCGCCCCGTTGGGCAAGGATGCCTCCTGCGATGGCGGCCACGGCGATTCCACGGAGCCAGAAGGCGCTCCATTTTTTAACAATGAGACCACCTAACAAAATGGTAGCACCCACGGCGGCGACAAAGACACCGAGCCATGAAACCATCGCCTGCCATGGCGACAGGTTCTTCAAGGTGATGTTCACCGGCGACTCCGCACTGACCACTTGGGCCGTAATTTCGAGGAACTGATGGTTCACCCGGCGCTCGCTTTGGATCTCCTTAGCGAGGGTGGCGGAGAGTAAAATAAATAATAGCAAACCGAGCACCGCGAGCGCCCTACTCCAGCCTGCCTGATCCTTCCGGCGCAGGCAATAGACACCCGCCAAGAACAAGGCCGCCAAACCTAACAGGAAGAAACCACGACCTTGCAGGCTTTCAAATCCGGTTTGGGTGAGAGGATGGGTTCTGACCCCACTTTTGCTATCCGTGGGCACAAGCAGTCGGCCTTTTTCCGCGCTCACTTTCCAGCCAGCGATGATCATCGGGGCGGTCAGGGTGGGTGCGCCGAGTTGCACCTCACTGCCTTTTCCGGCGGCTCCGCCGTAACGGATGACTACTTTCACCGGCTTGTTAGGATCGTCTCCAGCGGGGATGGGTAGCAGGTATTGATCGCCATCTGCGCGCGCAGTGAGCGAGGTTCCGTTAGCGCGGGCATCCCAGAGCTTGGTTCCGGCTGGCAGTGTCATGCGCAGGGCTTGTCTACCTCGCGTGCGCACGTAAAAGGTGGCCTCGGTCATCACCTGACCATCGCGTGAGACGCGGCTGCTGAGCTCGGCAAAATCGACGACCTGACCGAGGGTTTTGCCCGGCTCATACCAGGCGATGTCGATTTCCAGTTCAAACGGACGGGCGGCATACTGCCAGGCGGCAATGGCCGGTGCCGTGGTGAGCATGCGGAACTCGGCAGGCAGTTCCTGGGCACTGACGGCTAACAGACCGGGAGTTGTTTTGACGATGTCATGTTTTAAAAGCACGGGGCTGACGACTTCGATGAATCCGCTCTCGCTCTGCACGTTCAGAGGATGGATCTCAGCCAGTGCCAGCTTGCCACCACGGGCGCTCATGGCATTTTCAAAAGTAACTAACAGCGTGGCCGCACCACTGACAGGCTGCTCCAGCTGAACGACAACTTTTCCGCCTTCTTCACGCCGCCACTGGCGCACGTTTTGGCCTTCGATGGAAATATTGCCATAGCTCTCGGGGATCGCCAGCTCCCACTCGTTCACAGGCGCCCCTACGACAAAGTAATTCAATAACACCGAACCGTAAGCCATGCCTTCCTTCAGAGAATAGAGATGGAACACATCCGCCTGCACACTCTGCTCACGAGCCTCGATCTTCATCGCTGCCGACCAACCTTGCTCACGCAAGCGGTAGGTCTGCTGGATGTCGGGATTCTTGATGGGGAAGTAGGAAAGTGGTGTTTCTGTTAGTTTCTCAACCTTCTCTGGAACCACACGCCAGCCGGCATTGGCTGAGACGCCGATGTGGCCGCGCACGGACTTGGCACCGGGGAAATCCAGCACCGGCAGCTGCCAGACGCCGTCTTTGGCAGGGGCGTTTTTTTCCAGTCGGATCGAGATCAGCTGTCGGCCTGCGACGGCCTTTTTGAACAGGATTTTGACATCGCGTTTTCCATTTTCGGCAGTGGTGCCTACCACGTAGTCGGCCACTTCCGCACCGGTGAGTGAGGCGACGGCGTAGCCATCGGGGATATTCAGCTCCCACTCGCGCAGTGGAGCCTCGCGGATGTCGAGTTCGATGCCAGCCTTGATTATTCGGTCGCTTTCGGTCTGCTGATAGACGACGACTTCGTTGAGTGAAACTTCGGGCAAAATCTGATCAGCTCGCACCGCCCAGCTGTATGTTGCGGAGGGGTAGCGGAAGACAAAGACTTGGCGGGACTTGATCGGCAGGCCGGGGAATTGATCGGGGGAAAGCTGCATCATGCCCTGCACATCGGCGGTTTCGAGTCGGACCGAACCGGCATTGCTCAAGCGCACGTGACCGGAATGGCGTAGAACTCCCACGGGTGTTAGACGCAGCGGTGTGGCCGTAACCGGAAACTTCCCAAGCGCCTGCTGACTGCGGATTTTTAACTCACCTGCATTGTCCAGCGGCAGGCTGAGCTGCACCTTGAGAAGGCGCGCCCCACCCTGACCGGCAGCCACCGACCAAGCAGCGACGTTGGTGCCTTCGACGTCGAGGATTTCCCCCGGCCCGTCCATCTGCAGGGTGAGTTCGTTGATTTTTCCTTGGAGAACTTTGACGTCGATCTGGCTGGACTGGCGCATCAGGCCGGCACCTACGGTGACATCTGTTAGTCCTTTGCTGGTAAATGCCAGTTTCCCTTCACCGGCTTTACGGTTCTTTTTCCAAGCGACATAGCAATGCCCCGTAGCGGGCAAAAAACCACGCCAGCCACCTTCGAAAGGTTGCGGGCTGAGTTGGGTAGCGGAGTAGAATTCGACATTGGCGGGCAGACCGGAAAGCACGACTGGCACGACGGCTCCTTGTGGCGCGATGAAATCGATAGTTTTCCAGCCAGCGCTATCTTCATCAATGCGGGCGACAATTTCCAGACTCACTGGGAAATCGCCAGGGCGGTCGAAGCCAAGCTGGTAGACGCTGCCGGTTTTGGGGTCGTTGGCAATCTTGAGCTTGTAGGCCGCGTCGTCCTGGATGCTGCTGACGGCGGCTCGTTTACTTAAGAAGTCGATGGTGCCTCCGTCGGTACTAGTGACGTGGGCGGTGGCGGTGAGAGTGAAATTGGCGCTGCCGAGTTGCTCATCGATGTCACCTGTGATCCTAACACCCCGGAGTTCGACTGCGGCTGGCGATGCGCCAGTAGGGAGTAACTCAAGCGTGAGTGAGTTGTTACCGGAGCTTTGGAAAACCCACTCGCGCTCCAGTGGGACCATGCCGGTGACCTTGGAGACTTTGGCATCCAAACCTTCCTTAACGACATTCATCTGGAGGGAAAATCCGGCTGCGTTTCCAGGTGTCATGGTGAGTAGCTGGATGCGGGCAGGCAGGGAATTGATGCGTTCGCGGCTCTTGATCGTTAGTTTAAAAACTTCGGGAGCCGGCTGACCTTTGGCGAGAGTCGGCGTGAGATCGAGATAACGGTTTTTGCCATCGGCAGAGGTGCGCACTGACCAATCGGCGAGACCAGCACCGGACACTGAAATAATTTCGCCCGACCCAACCAAGCCAAGCGTTAGAATCTCAGGACGACCTTGCAGCACCTTGATGCTAAGCGCGGAAGTCTGGGTGATTTCGGTGCTGGTGAGCTTCGTGGTGGATACCACAGAGGCATTGAAGAAGAGCTTGGGCTTGGGGAGCACTCCTTTGGCGGTAAGCGTCACGGCACCAGTTCCGTTTTCATCCACGGAGGCTTGCACGCCTGTGGCGGGTGCTTGGTCTTGTGCAATGGCCGCCCCACCTAACAACAATAGAACAGCAAAGCAGGGCAGCCAGTTTTGTATACACACACACAAAGGGGAGATTGGTTTCATGGTTCTTGTTATCATGGTCATGGAATGAATTGGGTAAATGGAATGTAAAATGATCACTTCACCTTCTCGCACATGCGAATGAGGTCTTGGACTCGGCTGTCTGATCGGTAGTGGGCGCGGAGTTTGCCGAGGGTCTCTGCGATCATTTGGAAACGCACGGAGCCTGCGTCAGTGGCGTGAAGTTTTTCACCTAACATGGCGGCGGTGCCGGCCAGCTGCATCGAGGGGGCGGCTTGATCGAAGGCTTTGGCCTGGGGCTCGTAGGGGAGCGGCCAACTGCGCTCGACCATGCGGCCGGTGTTGGTATCGAGGAAACGAACAAAGACCTCACCGAGTTCGCCTTCGCCGTCGGGGTTGACTTGGATCTGATAGACGGCATTGCCAGCCTCTTCGGCGGCCATTTCGGCGGCGTCCACCTTGTCATTGCGGAAATCCTCTTTGTTGAGTCGGTGTTTTTCAAAGCCTAACAAACGATAACGTGACACCCGCTTCGGGTTGAACTTCACCTGCACTTTGACGTTTTTCGCCGCTGGCGTGAGGGCTCCGGCGAGTTGTTTGGCGAAGGCGCTGTCGGCGTCCTCGGCACGGTTCAGGAAGTAGTAACGGCCATCACCTTTGCGAGTCAGAGCCTCCAAAATCTCATCATTCAGCCCCTCGGCACCGACGCCGCAGGCATCGAAGGCAATTCCGAGCTGGCGCATGGTTTCGATCTCACGAGAGAGTTCTGTCGGCACGGTGTTGCCGAGGTTGGCCACGCCATCGGTGATCAGGACAACACGGTCCTGGGCACCTTCACTGCGCTGGCGCAAGGCGAGGGTGCGGGCGAGGCGCAGGGCTTCTTCGAGATTGGTGCCCCCTTCGCTAGGAGTTGAAGCCACGAGATTAACCAGCTGGGCGGATTTATCGCCAGTAATGCGGTCGGCGAGCAGGCGGGGTTTGCTGGCAAAACTGACCAAGGTGATCACGTCTTGCGGCCCTAGCTGCTGAGCGAGCACCTGCATGGCTGCATGCACCGAGGCTTCGCGGTCTTCGCGTTCCATGGATCCCGAATTATCTAACAAAACCGTGAGACGCAGTGGAGTCGAGCGACCAAGCGATGCTGTCTTCATGCCGATACGGAGCAAGTTACGCTGCTGGAGAAACGGATGGGCTGACTGCTCGACGGCGCAAGCCACTGGCTCGCCTCGAGGCGGTGAGGGATCGCCGTAATTAAAGGCATTAACGAATTCCTCAGTGCGCACCTTGGCGGCCTCCGGCCACTGGCCATTTTCTAACAATGCAGCTTTAGCGAGCTTGAACGAGACATCTGAGACGTTCAGCGAGAAAGTGGAAAACGGTGCGGCGGTGGTGACTGTTTCATCCGGCAGGGCCTTTGGACGAACGGGGGACGGGATTTCAGTGCGCAATACACGGTTGCCCGCTTTTTGTTTTTCGATGTCCAGACGGACCTCTAGCTGGCCTTTCTCAGCCTGGGCAGCTTGATACTCTTTTCTGAGTTTATTGAATTCTTGGAAATCGCGTGCTTTGTCCGTGCCTCTGTCCGCCTGTTCGTTCAGCACCTCGCGCATTTTATCCACTCGGCCTTCGAGGGTCTTCAGTCGATGTTTGAGCGATTCCCTCACGTTGACGGCACGTTTTCTTAAAGATGTCTCGAGCTCAGCCACTGCTTTCTCACGGGCTACAATATCAGGGTGCCCCTCGGCGAGGCCCTGAGCTTTCTTTACCTGCAGCTCGCGTTTGGCTTGAACGAACTGGTTATAGTTCTCCTGAAAACCTACGTCAGGAAGGTCCGCGGCCACACTGACGAGATCATCGTCATTCAAGGTGAGTAACTTGTTGATGTGCGCTGTAAGTATCTCTTTTTCTTTATTAGCATCTACTAGACCATGTTCAGCGAGATCGCGCAGCCCTAACTGACCACCAGCACCATCTCCACCCTTCTCGGTTTCCAGCCAGATCACACCGACACGTTCGGCGACGTCCATGAGCTTTTTACGTTTTTCGGCGACCGCGTCTGAGCTTTGCTGCAACTGTCGATGCAGCTTGGCTACCTCTCCGGTAAAACCGCCGCCCGGAGTGGCCGTCGGGCTGTTAGTCGGTGAGGGTTTGGCCTTCGGTTTACCATCAGGCTCCGGAGGAACAGCCGTTTCCCAAGCCTTGTCCACTTCTGCCAGAAGTTTGGCACGGGTGTGATCGTAGGCGGAGCGATAATAGTCCGACTTGGTAGCCGCGATTTTTTCCAACCACCGACGGGCAGCTTTATTATAAGGATCGATCTCGAGCGTCCTCTTCATTTCGGCCTCGGCCTCATCGTACTTTCCGAGATTGTAGAAACCCTCTGCCCGATAAAGTTTTCTTCTAACATCTTCCACTTGCTGTGTGTGCTCATAGGTCAATGCGGGACTTGTGCGAATGGGGGCTTCCAAGTATTCCAACTGCTTCATCGCCTCCGTATTGGCTGGGTCTCTCTTCAGCGTGTCTGTCAAAATCCCCCGTGCTTCTTGGTATTTTCCGATGCGTCGGTATTTTCTAGCTAGTGCGATATTGGCGTCGCTGAGATGGTCAGCATAAGCCGCTTTCCTATCAGCTGATGCGGGGCCCAGAGGAAGCAGTTCTTCGGCCAGACGGTAACTTCTTGCTGCTTCCTCGTAATCCCCTTTGGCATAGGCATCGCGGCCTTTGACCAGCGCTTTGTCTGCCTCGGTGACCTGACTGGACCTGCGGGCGAATTCCCTCTCTGCAATTGCGCGAGGAATAGCTGGTGTGGTTGTATCGTCGGAAGAAAATGGATCGTCTGCAGGCACTAACTTCCCCTCAGTCACAGGGTATTCCGCTCTTTCAGGACTCCATGCTACGTCATCGAGAATAACACCACCGTCTACGACCTTGCCTTTCCTCCCTGGAACAACCGCTGTGCCAGTAACTCTGGAGTGAAATTCACTGCCCGACTTCTTAGCCTCGGCCTTACTGCCGTGGACCGATTCGATTTGCTTTTGCAGATCTTTATTGAGTTGGGTTAGACGCGAGTCGTCTGTTCTTCCGCCTCCACCGAGTCTACCGCCCCAGCCATCGCCGAAGTCCTCGCCGTTTCCATACCCTTGGGACGGCATCGGTATCGTCTCGTCTGGCACAGGGATGTTAACCGGGCTGTTAGTGTTAGAGCCGGTCACCTTGGCCATGGAAGAACTTGGCACACTTGGTTTGCGAAGCTCGGCACGTCTTGACTGATTTTTGCTTTTGAAAATTTCGCTGTCATCTGTTGGAGGCACGCTTGGTTCAGCGCTCTCTTCAGCCTGCTTTTCACTGGCCATATAAGAGACAAAATCGATATCCCTATCGACGCTCAAGCTTGATGAACGTTTGAGGACCGGGGTCATCAAGGAGAAGATCACCACGCACACTAGCAGGCATGCGACAATGGAGACGGCGGCCCTCCATTGGGTGCGACTGTGGTTGGAAACTTCCTTCCGCGTGGCTGACTGACTTTTTTGAGCGAAAGCACTGCGCAGGTTGGCGCGTCGGTCGGCGGACAGCTGCCATTCCTCATTCGGCTCCGGCTTCACTGCCTCTCCTAACAAGTCATTCATCGCCTGCATGCGGCGGCGGAAAACAGCGAGCTCAGGTTTTTCTTTGATCAGGCGCTCGAGTTCATCAATTTCAAACTCGCTGGCCTCGCCAAGAACCAGCGCGGTGACCCGGGCCTCGAGCTCGGGTTCGATGTAGGTGTGGAGTTCTTCGCTCATGGTGGTGGGTTGGTGACTTGGGATTGGGAAATTGGAAATAGGGAGCTTGGCAAGCTGGGGCTTGCGGATTTGTTAGCCTCGGCTGGAGGTGATGCCTGACTTTTGCAGGGCTTGGGAAAGTTGTTTGAGCAGGTGGTGGAGTTTGTAGCCGACGTTGCCGGTGCCCAGTTTGAGTTGGTCGCCTATTTTTCCGTAGCTTAGTTCATCGTGGTATTTTAACTGGATCAGGGCTCGGTCGGCGGGTGGCAGTTCTTCGATGAGGATGCGGAGGGTGCCGATGGCCTCCATGCGGCCGAGTTCCTCGTCGGGGTGGTCAGCGGCAGACGGCTCGTGATCTGATTCTTCGCTGAGGGATTCGCGTTGGTGTTTTCGGAGGTAATTGAGGCAAAGATTGCGGATGGCGCGGTAGAGCCAGGCGCGTGGGGTCTCGATGTCTTTCCAGTGTTTGTGCAGTTTGAGAAAGGCGTCTTGGACGATTTCCTCGGCCACCTCGCGTCGGGCCACCATGCCGTAGGCGTAGCGCAGCAAGGGTGTCTCTTCGGCAGCGAAGAGTGCCTCGATGGTGCATTTCTCAGGTGTTTTTGCGTCCATCTGGAGTATCTGGCGTGGTTGCATCACCTTATGTTGCGCGTGGTCCGGCATTATGTGACATGGTGCTTTCTATCTATCAGACACGCGAGATCGAAAATCCTTGGATGTTTTTTGGACTTTTTCTGCACCGACCTGCTCGGACGCGACATTCTCTGCCCATGATGCCGCGCTAATGCTTGTCATTATCACTCCTCTGGCCTATGAAATACGAATGTCCGCCGAGATGGAACACACAGTCGCCTCCGCCGCCACGCTGGAGGGAACCTCCCTGCACACTGGGGAAAAAGTCAGCCTTACCGTCAAACCTGCTCCGGCCGGTCACGGTTTCAAATTTCGCCGGGTCGACCTGGACGACCAGCCGTTCATCGATGCCGATGTCGACAAGGTGCAAACCGTCGAGCGCGCCACCACTCTAGCCGAGGGATCGGTGAAGGTGCACACCGTCGAACACATCCTCTCCGCTCTCTGCGGCATGGGCGTGGACAATGCGATCATCGAAATGGACGCCAACGAGCCTCCTATCGGTGACGGATCCTCTGCCCCCTACGTCGAGTTGATCAAACAAGCCGGTATCGAGCAGCAAGACAAACCGCGCAAAGTTTACGAAATCCGCGAGCCGATTCATTTGGAAACCAAGAACGGTTCGCTGATCACCATCGTGCCGGATAAAAAGTTCCGTGTCTCCGTGACCAACGTCGGCCCCGATGGTCGCTTCACCCAGTTTTTCTCTAGCGAAGTCACTCCAGAGCTTTACCAAAGCGAAATCGCCCCCGCCCGCACCTTCGTCTACTACGAGGACGTCAAACCTCTGTTAGATAAAGGCCTGATCAAAGGCGGCAGCCTTGAGAACGCCGTGGTGGTTCGTGGCGAGGAAGTCATGAGCAAGGAGCCGATGCGCTACACCAACGAGTTCGCCCGCCACAAGGCACTCGATCTCATCGGTGACCTCATGCTCAGCGGCAAGCGCATCATGGGACACGTCATCTGCGTCAAACCTGGTCACGGTCCTAACACCGAGATGGCATCCACACTCAAACGCGAATACATGCGTATGCGCACCATGGTGCCGCCGATTACCATCCCTGAGGGTGAAGCCGTGTTAGACGTCAACGACGTAATGAAAATCCTCCCTCACCGTTATCCGTTCCTGATGGTTGACCGTGTGGTCGATTTCGAAGGCGACAACAAGTGCACCGGGGTTAAAAACGTCACCATCAACGAGCCGTTTTTCCAAGGCCACTTCCCAGGACACCCGGTGATGCCAGGTGTGCTTCAGGTGGAAGCCATGGCGCAGGTCGCCTCGATCCTCATGCTCCGCAAACCGGAAAACCAAGGCAAGATCGGCTACTTCATGAGCGTCGACAAAGTCAAATGGCGCAAGCCGGTCCTCCCTGGCGACACCCTCTTCATTGAGGCTGAAATTCTTAAGATTCGTCGCAGCATCGGCTCAGCAGTCTGCCGCTGCATCGTCAACGGAGAAGTCGTTTCCTCCGGTGAACTGAAGTTCGCCCTGATCGACTCCTGATCCCTGACACCTCGACTTCCTGAACTAATGATACACCCATCTGCTATCATCGACTCCGCCGCGGAAATCTCTGACGGTGTGGAGATTGGTGCCTACTGTGTGGTGGGGGCCAATGTTTCTATCGGCAAGGGTAGTGTGCTAAAATCTCATGTTGTCATTGAGGGCCACACCACCATCGGTGAGAACAATACCTTCTTCCCCTTCTCTGCCATTGGCCAGATCACTCAGGATTTGAAATATGTTGGGGAACCGACATCGCTACATATCGGCGACCACAACACCTTCCGCGAGAACACCACCATCCACCGCGGCACTACCGAGGAAATTCCCACCCGCATAGGTGATCACAATTTATTCCTCTCCTACTCTCATGTGGCGCACGACTGTCAGGTAGGCAACCATTGCATTCTATCGAACAACGGCACTCTCGGAGGCCACTGCACGGTAGGTGACTACGCGATCATTTCAGGCCTCTCCGGAGCACATCAGTTCTGTCACATCGGTGAACACTCCCTTGTAGGAGGCTGCACCAAAATCGTGCAAGACGTCCCTCCCTACATGATCGTCGATGGAAACCCAGCTGCTGTCAGAAGCCCTAACTTAGTGGGCCTGCAACGGCGTGGATTCAGCGAAGACTCGAGGCGTGCGATTAAAAACGCCTACAAGAAGCTGTTTCTTCACAAGAAATACAGTCTGGACTCTCTGGTAAAAGAGCTACAAGCCGAAGGTCTCGATGAAGACCAACACGTGCTGCGTTTAATCGACTTTATTCGCACCAGCGAACGCGGGGTCATTCGCTAAATCTCGTGGTCATCGAGTGCCTGCATCCTGTCGCATCAAATCAGCAGATGCATTAGACAGTCTTGCCAGTCACGTTATAGGTTAATTCTAACATATATCTCACATCTACTAACAACATCACTGCATGCGTTAGATAACAGTGGCATTCGTCAAAGCATCTGTAATTACAATTACAATCCAACATTTTACCACATATATTCTTGAGCGTAAGCCCTTTAACTATAAAATACGGGGTGTTATGAAAACTACTATACTCCCCTTACTTACTGCCCTCGCAGTAACTACTGCCGCCCAAGCTGGATCGGACTATTCAGCTAAAGCAATGCCACAAGCCGCAGCCCCATCCTGTCTCTGGTCATGGTTCGCAGGTGGCTCCGGCGGTTATCTGTCCGGTGACTGGGACGAAGACATTTATACGCTTCACTTAGGCGCTGAGCGTAAATGCCCAGGCAGTGACGCGTCCCATGCTATCTATCTCGAAGTAGGATACACCGAGAAGAATGATTCAGAAAACTTCGGGCTCTCGTCCGCCCTTTCAGAGAAGATCATCTCCTTCGGTGGCAGAATCGACTACGATGTCGAAATTATCCCGATCACGCTAAACTACAAGTATGAGCAATCATTAACGGGTAATCTAAACTGGTACATCGGAGCTGGTGCTGGTATTGCTCTCTATGATGCTGAGATTTCCGGCAGATTTGTTAAACTCGTTAACGGCGGCTCGCAAGACGACACCGTTTTCTACGCCCACATTTTTGCCGGCCTAACATACAACGTCAGTGAAGCATTCGAAATCTATGGAGGAGTTCGTTACGTCTATATGGACGACCCTGACTTCTTTACCGGTGCACCTATCGAGGACGATCAAAGCCCCGACGGTGATCTGCATCTTGAAATTGGCGCCCGCTTCAATTTCTAACATATAGGATAAACTAGGTTTGTGAAACCCGTTCGGTGACGACACCGAGCGGGTTTTTCTTTCTCCAAAAACCCACCGTGAGCCCCCCTCCAAACACTTCATTTTTCATCGGATCCATTATTGCCATCCGCTGATAATAAATGGTAGAGTGCAAAGCGTTATGAAAAATACCGCATTAACCATACTCACCGGCCTTGCTCTTGCTACTGCTGCGCAAGCCGGTTCCGACTACTCCGCAAAATCCATGCCTGTAGCTCCGCCCGCACCATCTTGTCTCTGGACTTGGTTTGCAGGAGGATCAGGTGGCTACGTCTCTGGCGACTGGGACGAGGAAATCTACACTCTGCACATTGGAGCCGAACGCAAATGCCCAGGCAGCGACTGCTCACATGCGCTCTATCTGGAAGTCGGTTTCACCGAAAAGGAAGATAGCTTTGATGCGTTCATCGGAGACTTCTTACGCGAATTCAAATTCGAGTGTGAGGTAATTCCAATCACTCTCAATTACAAGTATGAGTGCAATCTAACTGGAAACTTGAACTGGTATGTAGGTGCCGGCGCAGGTGTTGCTCTCGTCGATTGCAAACAATCGCTCACTACCTTCACGCAGGGTGGTTCCATCAGGCAATCCCAGTCTGAAGATGATGTCGTCTTCTATGCGCACATCTTTGCAGGCCTCACATACAATGTCAGCGAGTCCTTCGAAGTCTTCGGTGGGGTCCGCTACATCTTCATGGATGACCCTGAACTCGGTGGCGGCACACTCTCTGACGATTACACCCTCGATGAAGACGTTCACTTCGAACTGGGTGCCCGTTTCAACTTCTAATCTGAAAAAATAACCAACTTTACCCAGACCCGCACGGAATGCCGTGCGGGTCTTTTTTTCATTCATTGAGTATGAATGATTCTGTCATAATTCATGAATAGTTCTAGTTGCCACATCGGAAAAACCAGATAGACTCGCCGCCCGTTATGAAACATACCGCAATTACATTACTCGCAGGTCTTGCTCTCGCTACCGCAGCGCAGGCCGGTTCCGATTACTCCGCCAAATCTATTCCCGTAGCACCCGCTCCTTCATGTCTCTGGACATGGTTTGCTGGTGGTTCTTACGGTCAGATCGACGGAGACGACTGGGACGAGGACATCTACACACTCCACGTTGGTATCGAGCGCACATGCGCTGGCAACCCATGTGGTTCACACGCCTTCTTCCTGGAAGTTGGATACACTGAAAACGAGACCACTCAGCTTGTTGCAGGACCTAACGGCCCTACAGCTCTGGCTCCTCACGACATCAGTGCAGAGATCATTCCAATCACTCTTAACTACAAGTTCGAGTGCGCCCTTACCGGCAATCTTAACTGGTACGTTGGTGCAGGTGCAGGTATTGCTCTTGCCGAAATCGATGTTGACGGTCCTTTCGTCAACGACTCTGATGACGACACAGCTTTCTACGCACACGTGTTCGCCGGCCTTGTATACAACGTAAGCGAAGCATTCGAAGTTTACGGTGGTGCACGCTACATCTACATGGACGATGTATTCAGCGTTGACTCCCCACTTGACGACGAAGTTCACTATGAGTTGGGCGCACGCTTCAACTTCTAATCAACCTTACTAGCAAAATACAATCTGACCCGCATGGCTCTGGCCGTGCGGGTTTTTTATTGAAGACAAGAGCTCTAGCTTTTTATTGATCCATTAATTTGGCATGTTATAATGTCAGGCGTTATGAAAAATACCGCATTAACTATACTCGCTGGTCTTGGCCTCGCAACGATGGCTCAAGCAGGATCCGACTACTCCCCCCAACCCATTCCCGTAGCTCCTGCTCCATCATGTCTCTGGACGTGGTTTGCCGGTGGTTCTTATGGACAAATAGACGGTGATGACTGGGACGAGGATATTTACACCTTGCACATTGGTATCGAACGCAAGTGTGCTGACAATCCTTGTGGTTCACACGCCTTCTTCTTGGAAGTTGGCTATACCGAGAAAGACGAAACTTTCGACATTGTCTTCGTTCCAGATCCACCAGTTGCAGTCTTCGTCAACGAGCATGATTTTGAAGCACGGATCGTGCCTATCACTTTGAACTACAAGTACGAGTGTTCGCTGGCTGGTAATCTGAACTGGTATGTCGGTGCCGGTGTTGGCGTCGCTCTCGTTGACCTCGACATCAGTGGTCAAAACGTCGACGGCAGCTGGGACGACACTGTGTTCTACGGCCACATCTTTGCCGGTCTGACTTACAATGTCAGCGAGTCCTTTGAGATCTACGGGGGCGCACGTTATATCTTCATGGATGATCCTGATGTAGCTGGCTACGACGAAGCCCTCTCGCTCGATGAAGATGTGCACTACGAGTTGGGCGCACGTTTCAATTTCTAATAAACACGCGTAAGCTCGCAAGCTCTGGACCCGCACGGCAACGTCCGTGCGGGTTTTTGTTTGCACCTGACGAATATTAATATAGACGTTGCAGTGTTATGAAAAATACCGCATTAACATTACTAACTGGTCTTGCGCTCGCTACTGCAGCTCAAGCCGGATCCGATTACTCGTCTAAAGGCAAAGAAGTGATTCCACCACCAGCCCCCTCATGTCTCTGGACATGGTTTGCAGGCGGCTCTGGCGGCTACGTCTCCGGCGACTGGGACGAGGAAATTTACACCCTGCATCTTGGAGCCGAGCGCAAATGCCCTGGCAGCGACTGCTCCCACGCATTTTACCTAGAGGTTGGTTACACTGAAAAAGACGGCGAAATCGGCATCGCCACCGCACCCGGTGGCCCAGCTTCCCTGGTTTACGATGTCGAAGTGGAAATCATCCCAATCACCCTCAACTACAAGTATGAGTGCGCACTTACCGGCAATCTGAATTGGTACGTTGGAGCAGGTGCAGGTATCGCACTTTATGATGCAGATGCAAGTCATGTCCAGGCTCCCGGTCAATCGTTTGATGACACCCTCTTCTACGCCCATGTGTTCACCGGTTTGGTGTACAACGTCAGCGAGTCGTTTGAAATCTTTGGCGGTGTCCGCTACATCTTTATGGATGATCCCGATCTGGACATCGGTGCTTTTGGATTCGCCAGCGGTGAAGACGAGTTTTCAATGGACGGCGATCTGCACTTCGAGCTTGGTGCACGTTTCAACTTCTAAGTCCTACCACACATAAATTGAATCTGACCCGCACGGCTTTGGCTGTGCGGGTTTTTCGTGCCAACCGCAAATTCCCCTCCTTATCCCAGAGCAGCCTGAAGCTACACTATCAGCTTGTCCTTATATTTTACTCATGATACCAATGCCATTGTTATGAAAAATACCGCATTGACATTACTTACCGGTCTCGGACTAGCCACAGCTGCCCAAGCCGGATCCGACTATTCCTCTAAAGGAAAAGAAGTCATTCCACCACCAGCTGCATCCTGCCTTTGGAGCTGGTTTGCAGGCGGCTCCGCCGGAGTCGTCGATGGCGACGAATGGGACGAGGGAATCTACACCCTTCACTTCGGTGTAGAGCGCAAGTGCTCAGACAGCAGCTGTTCTCATGCATTCTATTTGGAAGTAGGATATACCGAAAACGATATCTCTAAAAATGCACTTTCCGGTAATGATCCAAATTTCAACAATGATCACACTGGACCGGTAACCAACATCCCTGGATTTGAAAGTTATGATCTCGAGATGAGTATCATCCCGATCACATTGAACTACAAATTCGAGTGTGCAGTCACCGGTAATTTGAACTGGTACGTCGGTGCAGGTGCAGGTGTGGCTATCGTTGACGCTGATCTCACCCACGTGGAGTCTGGTGACCCGGAAGTCAATCATGACGACTCCGATGTTGTATTCTACGGCCATATCTTTGCCGGTTTGGTATACAACTTCAGCGAATCATTTGAGCTGTTTGGCGGTGTTCGCTACATTATTATGGACGATGCCAACCTCGGTGACGGTCTTGATAGCCACGGCGTCGACAACATCAACATCGACGGCGAAATTCAGTATGAACTGGGTGCTCGATTCAACTTCTAACATATATCAATACAATCTCGCCCCCACCCGCACGGCTTTGGTCGTGCGGTTTTTTTACGCCCTGTTTAACCGCGCGCGCACCATGCCGAACAAGGTCAGTCCAATCATCAGGAAACTGAACCAATCCCCCGCGATGGCATAGAGGGTGAACTGCCCTTTCTTAGGTGCGTAGGCGTGACCGTAATAACTGGCACGCACAAAGGGACTGCCGTTTTCATCCTCGATCACTTGTCGGTCTCCTGTGATGGGATCAGCTGAGGAACCGGTGGCCGAGATGATGGCACTGACACCGGTATTGGCGCTGCGGATCATCGGGCGGCGCAGTTCGATGGCGCGAAACTTGGCATTGGCCATGTGCTGAACGGCGGCTTCGCTTTGTTTGAACCAGCCGTCATTGGTCACGTTGACGATGACTTGGGGTGCCTGCCTAACAAATTTTCGGGTCAGCCTACCAACGCCGTCCTCGAAACACACCGTTGGAATCAACTGCACTTCGCCATCCCCCACTGGCACGGTGAGGGGCTCCGTGGATGTGCCTGGAGTGAAACCACCTGCGAAGTCTGCACCTGCTGAGAATTTGAAAATGTCGCGTAAAAACGGCAGCTGTTCGACGAAGGGAATATACTCGCCAAAGATAACCAAGTGGATCTTACGGTAGGTATCGATGTTTCGATCGAGTTCCCCCCCGGGCTTCATGGCGGCGATGGAGTTATACTGTTGCCCCCCTTCTTTGAAATTGGCCAAAGTTCCATCGAAGTCCGCCTCGAACTCGTTCATACCGGCGATCAAGGTGAAGTTCCCAAGTGTGCGCACCTCATTTTCCAGCACATGTCTGGTTTCTCCATAAATGAAATAACCCTCGTGGTTTTCGGCAAAAAGTAGAGGCAAAGGGAGAGCACTTTCAGGCCATACTACGAGGTCGGGGCTCTTGAGTTCCACTTCGTCTCCGTTGGCATTTTGCTGAAGCTGTTCGACATTTTCTTTCTCCAACTTCTCAATTGCAGCGGCGGTGGAATCGGCATAACCCTGCCTGATATCGGCACTCGCCTTCGGTTCCCACTTGATATCTTGGGGGATATTTTCCTGGACTAACAGGATTCGAACTCGATCGGCTTCCCAGCCGTTGACATTCTTCACCCTCCAGACGCCGTAGCAGAACTGCAGTGCTAACAGCAGCGCTGCCACGCTGAAGTCGAGACGAGGTCTAAGCTTTCCAGTCTGAGCTTCGGCACCCAGTCTGCGACCCGTCTGAATGATCACCGCGCTCATGAAGACGGGCATGAAAGCGAGTCCTGTGACACCAACTAGATCGGCAGCCTGTGCCAACACTGGGGTGTCATGAAAAGCAACACCCAGACCATTCCAGCTGAATCCTGTAAACAACCATCCACGTAACCATTCACACCCCACCCACGCGGCGCCATTGATGAATGCAAATTTGAGCGAGAGGAAAGAATCATCCAGCACCCCTCCTAACAGACCTGACTTCTTGCCAGATTGTTTGGCAGCTATTTTCTGTTGGATGGCTCCACCTTTGACAAGTTGATCGGCTTTAGGGGCGCGTTTCCTCCACGGATTTCCGAAACTGACCGCGATCATCCCCCATAGCCCGAAATAACATGCGAGAAATGCGGCCATCACCATCGCGCCGAGACCACTGACGGTCCACAGCCACTTCAGGTTGATCGCCCAAAAAACGAGTCCGGCGACATAGGCGATGCCGAAGCCGTAGCGTTTTTTATTCCCCCTCCAGATCGCGGGAAGCAACAACAGCATCCACACCCAGACCAGACCAGATAGATTCCAATCAGGGAAACAAAGCGCCAGCAACAGTCCGCTGACCATGGCCGTCAGCCACGGCCATAGACTCTTTTTTTTCGTTTCCATACCAATGCCCAGTGCCAGATGCCCCGTTTACCATTAAGCCATGCGCGCGTGGGCGTCGGACTCAAGTGCTGACCAGAGCGATTCCAGCCCGGCTGCCACTTTGTCCTTACTTACAGACAAGTCATCGGATGGAGCGTCCTTGCCGAAGAGGTAGTATTTGATTTTTGGCTCGGTGCCGGATGGGCGCACTGCACAGGACCGGCCGTCGGCGAGATCGATGATGATCATGCCTTCTTTTGGAATTGCGTCGCCTTCGACATCTTCAAAGTCGTCTTTGGAGAAATCCCGAACCCGACTGACGGCAGCGCCATCGATCTCGGTGGGTGGATTTTCCGAGTAGGATGTAGCAAGCGCTTTAATCTGGGCAGCACCATCTGCACCTTCCATGACCAGAGCTTTTCCTAATTCAAGGTGGTAACCGAACTCCCGGTAAAGTTCATCGAGAAGGGCTGCGAGACTCTTACCCTCGCTCTTAGCGTAGGCGGCAAGCTCGGCAAACATGACAGCGGCTCCGTTGCCATCCTTATCGCGGATGGTATCGGTGCCGAGATAGCCGTAACTTTCTTCGCCACCGAAGATGAAGAAGCGGGAGTATTCCAGACGAAGTGCCCGGCTCTGTTCTTGGGTGAGCTTGCGGTAGTCGCCTTTTTTATCTGCAGGAATCGCTTGTTCGTATTTCTCGAGCTTCGCGGAAATGTATTTGAATCCAGTGAGGGTATCGACGATGCCGACGCCATATTTCTCGGCAATGGCGCGTTGCAAGTCAGTGGTGACAAAGGTCTTAATGAGCACAGCGCGACTACGGTTAGAGTCGGTAATGACGCCTTGGTCAAAAAAGGTCTTGGTGCGATACCATGCCATCAGGGAGCCGATTTGGTTTCCAGTTAGGATCTGCATTTTTCCCTCGTCATTTCTAACAGCCACGCCCATGCGGTCGCAGTCAGGGTCCGTGCCGATGACAATTTCAGCTTCTTCGCTTTCGGCCAAATCAATGCCCATGGCAAGCGCCTCGGCATTCTCTGGGTTCGGCGATGCCACCGTGGGGAAACGACCGTCCTGTTCATCCTGAGACAGAACTGTGAGCACCTCGAAACCAAGCTCCGTGAGAAGCGGCACGATACAGTGACCACCGGTGCCGTGAAGGTTGGTGAACACAACTTTGGTTTTGGAATCGCCGCCTTCCATGAGGTCGGGACGGAGGAGGAGGGTTTTAGAATCGTCCATGTAGACGCGGTCCATGTCGGCGCCAAGCACGTGCAACGTGCCTTGATCAGCTACTGGCTCGTAGCCCTCATTAATGATGGCATTAACCTCGTCGATCACACCCTCCGCATTTTCACCGACGAGCTGGGCACCCTGATTGAAGTAGGCTTTGAAGCCGTTGTCGTGGGCTGGGTTGTGCGATGCTGTTAGAACAACACCAGCATCGGCATTTAGTGCGCGGATGGCGTACGAAATTTCAGGGGTGGCACGTGGTGCATCAAAGAGATACACATCGCAACCTAACTCGGTGCAGACCTTGGCGCAGAACTCGGCGAAGTCTCGCGAGAAGTGGCGAGTGTCGTGACCTAACACAAACGATGGCTTACGAGCCTCACCTTGGTCGGCGAGATACTGCTTGAGGTAAACAACCATACCGCGGATCGCGCGGCTGACATTGTAGAAATTCATTGAAGCGGTTCCCACGCACGGATGCTCGGGGCGATCGTTCGGGCCTCCGTTTCCTATTTCCGCATCAGTCACTACGCGTCCGATCGTGCGTCCACGCAGTCCGCCGGTACCGAATGCCAGTGTTTTATAGAAGCGGTCGTTGAGCTCCTGCCACTCACCAGCGGCGATCAACTCATTGATCGACTGCTCCGCTATCGGACTGGTAGTGCCGGCCAATAGGGCCAGAATATTTTGACGCGAGGATTCCAGCAGGCTGCCGTCAGCCACTGCGCTATCGAGGGAGGATATAAGATCGGACATTTCGCGCTGGATGATAGAGAGAGTTCATGAGATTGCAACCCCGTGATCAGGCATAAACTCCAGACAGCCGTCGAGCAGCGCAGTCACCTGCTGGACGAGAAAACCAACGCCCTGCGACTGGTGGACGGCATCGGCGACGGCTTGAGCGATCTGTTTCTGGAGACCTTCGCCAATCACTGGGTAGTCTCCACCCGAGACGGCAGGCTAGATGCTGAAGTCAGGCAATGGCTGGAATCTCAAGGAAGAAGCTGTTACTGGAAGCGTCTCGATCAGCATGAAAAGGAAGATCCTATTCACATCGCCGGCCCAACACAGCACGCACCTTTCACCGCCTGCGAGTCCGGCGTGAATTACAAGATCCACTTCAAAGCCGGATACTCACAGGGAATTTTTCTCGACCAACGGCTGAACCGGAAGCGCGTTCGCAAGTATTCCAGCGAGGGGAAAACCGTGCTTAATACCTTCGCTTATACAGGGGCCTTTTCCGTCTGCGCGGCTCTCGCCGGAGCCACCACCACCACACTCGATCTTTCCCAGATCTACCTCGACTGGGCACGCGACAATTTCCGAGCCAACGATCTCGATCCTGATCAGCACTACTTCTGCAAAGGCGACACCTTCCACTGGCTGAAACGTTTCGCCCGTCAGGGCCGCCAGTTCGACGGCATCATCCTCGATCCCCCCACCTTCTCGCGCGACGACAAAGGCAAGGTCTTCCGTGTCGAAAAAGACTACCATCGTCTGGTCACCCTGGCCCACGCCTGCCTCGCCCCCAGTGGATGGCTCCTGTGCTGCACGAACTGTCGCAAACTTGCCCCCCGCGACTTTGCCAAAATGGTTAGAGAAGGCGCCCCCGGAAGAAAAGTAACCCCACTCGCGATGCCGGAGGAATACACCGGGGAGAATTATCTCAAGTCGCTGTGGGTCGATTAATTCCACCATTGAAACGACAACGAGCATGATCTAGGCTGGCGATATGGATCGGATAATATTCATATTTCTAGCTACCATCTCTCTGCTGGTCCCGTCCCTGACACTGGCCGATGAATCACGTTGGTGGGATGTTTGTAATCCGATCGATGGCAAATTCGGAGGTGGCCACGTTCCAGATGCAGCGAACGACGCAGAAGCCAAGGTGCTGAAACAGCTCAAGTTCGAGAAATGGAAAAAATACGAGGATGAGTTCATTAGTTTCGAATACCCCGAGCACGACCTCATCAAGCTCAAGGTCAACATGGCAACCAAACCCTTCAAAGTCGAAGGCGGCGTGTGCACCACAGTGGATAACTCATACAAACAAGCGTATTTCCTAAGAGTCGGAGAAGCTACGTTCGGAGTATTCTTGCTTACACCTGCAAAGTGGCTCGATGACGGAATCTGCCTATGCGGACCCATGGTTCATCACGCGTACAAACTAGAACAGGGAACGCTGACTCGCTTTTCCATGCTGCCGGGCGGAGCTGTTAAAAAAGCCCAAGTCATCGGCGGTGGGATGCGCTTCATGGCATTTGAATGGACGCACCTCGCCTGCCAAAAACCTGTTTATGAACGGATGGTCGCAAGTATGCGCCTCAAGACCCGAGAACCAGGCGGCAACAAAACCTTGCGCGATCAACTCATCAAACATTACGGCGATGACGGTAAACTTGGCCTCATCCACCGTGGGGCTTCGGCGACTTCACTTATCAACACCTTCGGCGAGCCCAACAAAAAAACAGACGAGGGTATTTGGTCATGGTCCTGGAAGGGTGCCGAATACCCAACATCTCTGGTGGCAAAGATCAAGGACGGCAGGCTGGTGAATTTGCCCGAAAACGGAATCTCCCGTGATTGGGACAACCCCTATCCTGGCTCGTTGCCGTGGTGTGAAAAGCTCGTTGAACGAATCCCTCGTGCCAAGAGTGATCACGACGATGACGAAGAGGAAAAACCAGCCCCCCCGACAGACGATGAAAAAAGGCTATTTCTCGAATCCATCGGCAAGATTTTAAAACATGAAAAGCCAGACTCAAAGACCATGAATTGGCTCGAAGCATTACACATAGCAAGTGACTCGACAAAATCTGGCCTCACCGATCCGTCATGGACAAAACTTGTGATAGACAAAGGTTCAGGAACATGGATCGAAACCGATTTCATCAAAACGACAGCACCTGCTGAAGCTCGATCATGGGCAACCAAGCACCTGATCAAGCAACTTAGAAATGCACCTGACAAATCTGAACTCAATGACGACGACTTGGACTCTCTCACTGAGGTTTTTGATGAAAAGTCCGCCGAGGCATGGATTGAACTCGCAAACCAACTCTGGGAAGCTCCCAAGTCCGAAATCAAGCGTCTTGCGTTCCAAAACATCAGCCTTCAAGATGCCTTAACCGTGGAAAAAAGAATCTTCGAAGCCCTCGCCAAAGGCGTCAAAGATGACCAAGGAGAGCTGGTTTATTACGCGATGAAAACGATCCCAGAGACCGCTATCCAACAAAAAGCTAATCTCGCCACTGCATTACGCAAAATCTCTCCCGGACGCGAAAACTCGGAATGGCACGAAACTCATACCAAAGCTCTGAAGTATCTATCTCCAGACTCAAAAGAAACCTCTAACAAGGAATCAAATAACTAAGCATGGACGACTATAATCGCCGCCACTTTATTCGCACCTCGCTGCCGGGCTTCCTCGGTCTCGGCCTGGCGCTTCCTAGTATCACCGCGTTAGCCACGCGGGCGAATGCCTTTCAAGGCCGGGTGCCAGAAAACGGAGCCATCAACTGGGACGCTTTCCTAACAGCCGTTGAAAAAGAGGCTGCCAAACAGCACCTCGATCACTGGGACCAGGCGGCCTACGTCAAACAAGCTGCGGCTCTCGCCCTGCGCTTGAACCTGAAAGATCCAGCACTGGCCAAGGCGTTTGAGAACACCAAGAAAGGCCTCGGCAATAAACGCACCGACTTCTACAAGCTGGAGAAGCAACGCAACTTCGAAGTCAGTCTGGTTCAGTTTGAAAAAGGAGAGCAAATCTCTCACCATGATCACCCGGGAATGACCGGCGTATTGCTCTGTGCCACTGGAAATGTGGATGTCTGGAACTACGACTTGTTAGGCGAGAAAAAGGGTAGCAAGAACGTATTGTTAGCGGAAACAGCCCAATCCACGCTGAGCAAAGGCATGGTTTCCACGCTCACCTCGAAAGAGCGGAATATCCATCGGCTCAAAGCTCACAGCCTGACCCAATTGGTCGATATATTTGCGCCCCCGTATAACAAAGAACGCGCCCAGAAGAGCACGTGGTTCTCAGTCGATCCAGAACCTTACCAAGGCCGTCAGAAAATCCACGAAGCAACTCGCCGATAACACTCTTATGAACGACTCAATTTTCTCAGGAAAAACCGCCCTCGTCACCGGAGCCTCGTCCGGCATGGGTTTCGCGATCGCTGAACGGCTCCAACAAGCCGGTGCCCAGGTGTTCGGTCTTTGCCGAAATACGGATAATCTTCCCGCCGATGTGACAGCCATTCAGTGTGATCTGAGTGACCCCGCTCAGATCGATGACGCGTTTTCGGGAATTAAACAGCTCGATATCCTGATTAACAACGCAGGCATCGCCATGCTCGCCGGAATTTCCGACGGTGACCCGGCCGACTGGGAATTGATGTGGCGAGTCAACGTGCACGCCCTCGCCATTTGTTGCCAAAAGGCCCTCGATGTATTTCCTGAGTCTGGCGGACAGATCATCAATATTTCCAGCATGAGCGGTCATCGCGTGCCTAAAACAGGCGGATTTTATGCGCCCACTAAGTTCGCTGTCCGAGCAATCACAGAGGCTCTACGCAGCGAACTACGCTTCCAAGGCAACAAAACCCGGGTGGCCACCGTCTCTCCGGGATTTGTGGAAACCCCACTTCTGGATGTTTATTTCGCCGGCCGAGAGGATCAGTTGGAAAAAACCAAAGCCTCGATGAAAATGCTCCAGCCCGAGGATGTGGCCGAGTCGGTGATGCACATGCTTCGCACACCCGATCACGTGGATCTCACCGATATTCAAATGCGCTGCACCGAACAAAAAAGCTGAGCACAGGACTCAATTTTGTCACAAAAATATCAGAATAAGTTAATAATCAACTTGAAACAACAGATTGCTACGGCATAATGCGAATAACGCACAATGCCAGCATACGCCTACACACTAAGCTTTCCCTGCCCTGACTGCGGCGGCATCCTTACGATGCACAGCCCCGAAGCCAGTGGCTGTTGTCCACTGTGTAACTGTGATCTCAAAGTTAATCTCTCTGTCGAGAAAAACGAAATCATCCCGATCAACGGGGAAGAAGATAATCAGCTAGCTTGGGAAAAGCGTGCTTTCCGGAAGTGCAAGAGCGCGGTTTGACGTGCTCAGGCGCTGAAAACACATTGTGAAAACGGTTTCTTACACCGTTGATTTTCAAGTGCCTTTGCAGGCTTGAATATTCTTCCTACTACGTAGGAAAGAGCGCGATTGCAAAAAATTCCCTTTTCAATCGGTGTTTCCGAGCGTAATGCCCACTCCCATGTCGAAGACCCTAATCATCGCGGAGAAGCCCTCCGTCGCCACCGATCTCTCCAGTGCACTCGCAAAAGCACCCGAAGTCGGCAAGTTTGAAAAGAAAGGTAAAGGTCGCGATGTTTACTTTGAAAATGACAATTTCGTCATCACTTCCGCCGTCGGTCACTTGGTCGAGCTGAAGATGCCCCAAGGCCCGATTGGCAAAAATGGCAAACCGCGCAACCTCCCGTGGAACTTCGAGGTACTGCCAGCTATTCCTGACAAATTCGAACTGCAACCGATCGAGCAGTCCGAGACCCGCCTGAAGCAAGTCCTCCGTCTTTGCCGCCGCAAGGACATTGATACCATCGTTAATGCTTGTGACGCCGGCCGCGAAGGCGAACTTATCTTCCGTTACATTCTCGAGCTTGGCAAAATCGACAAGCCGGTCAAACGCCTCTGGATGCAGTCCATGACCCAAGGCGCCATCCTCGATGCCTGGAGCAGCCTGCGCAGCGACGAGCAGATGAAGGACCTCGCCGATGCCGCCAAGTGCCGCTCGGAGTCAGACTGGCTCGTTGGCCTCAACTCCACCCGCGCCCTTACTTGTTTCCGCTCACGCCACGGTGGTTTCAACATCACCGCCGCCGGTCGCGTCCAGACCCCCACCCTCGCCATCCTCGCCAAGCGCGAAATGGAAATCCGCGAGTTCATCTCAGAGCCCTACAGCGAAGTCCACGCCGACTTCTCCGTGACCAAAGGCGAATACTCAGGCCGCTGGATCAATGAGTCATGGAAGCGCGATCCCCAGCACCCGCACTCACGCCCAGAGCGGATTTGGAAAACCGCCGACGCCGATGCCATCCGCGACCGCTGTGAGGGCAAGACCGGCACCGTCACCGAAGAGCAGAAGCCGACCAAACAAGCCTCACCACAGCTCTACGATCTAACAACTCTCCAGCGCGAAGCCTCCTCACGTTTCGGCTTCTCCGCCAAGCGCACCCTCCAGGTCGCCCAGGCTCTTTACGAGAAATACAAAATGCTCACCTACCCGAGAACGGACTCCCGCTACCTGCCGGAAGACTATCTCAACAACGTGCACGAAACCGTCGATGCCATCGCTCAGCAAGGCGGCGAACTCGGCAAACACGCCAAACACGCACAGTCAGAAAAACTCATCGTGCCGAGCAAGCGCGTCTTCAACAACGCCAAGATCTCCGATCACTTTGCCATCATCCCCACTGGACGTTTTGTCAAAATGGACGAAGCCGCCGAGAAACTTTTCGACCTCGTCACCAAGCGATTCCTCGCCGTCTTCTACCCTTCCGCCGAGTTCCTCAACACCCGCCGCATCACTCGCGTCGAGAACCCCGGCACCGTGGACGCTTTCCTAACAACCGGAAAAATCCTCGTCAACCCGGGCTGGCTTGCCGTTTACGGTCGTCAGCCAGGTGTCGCTTCAGGAAAAGACGAACTTTGCGCCGTATCCGAAGGCGAATCCGCTCAGGTCGATCACATCGAGGTCAAACACGACGAGACCAAACCACCCGCCCGCTACAACGAAGCCACCCTGCTCTCCGCCATGGAAGGCGCCGGCAAACTCATCGACGATGAAGAGCTGCGCGAGGCCATGGCCGACCGCGGACTCGGCACCCCCGCCACTCGCGCCGCCACCATCGAGGGCCTGCTGCGCCAGAAATACATCGAGCGTGACGGTCGCGACCTGCACGTCACCCGCCGCGGCCTGCGCCTGATCGAGATCACCGACGAACTTGGCATTCAAGCCCTCGCCTCCGCCTCCATGACCGGCGACTGGGAAAGCAAACTCCGCCAGATGGAACACGGAAAGCTCTCCCGCCCCGAGTTCATGCGTGAGATCATCGACTTCACCAGCGACATCGTCAACAAGGCGAAGAAATACACCTCAGAGCTTCAGAACAAGACGTTCCCTGACCTCATCGCCACCTGCCCGAACTGTCAGGCCGACAAACTCAAAGTCACCGATGCCACCATCGAGTGCTACAACCCCGAGTGTGGCTTCAAAACCAACCGCCACATCGCCTCGCGCACTCTCACCGACTCAGAAGCGAAAGAGCTATTGGAAAAGAAATTCATCGGACCATTGGAAGGATTCAAATCCCGCTTCAACCGTCCCTTCGATGCTGCCTTGGAACTGAAACAAGAAGTTTCCAAGACAGGAAAACTCGGCAAATGGAAAGTCAGTTTCGTCTTCGATAACGGCGAAGACGAGCGCGACGATCTCACCGACGATCAAATCATCGCCGAGGTCACCACCCCCGATGGCAAAGACGTCAAGATCTACGAGACCGCCAACGCCTGGTATGTTCCCGCCATCACCAACAAGGACAACCCAGAAGGCATTCGCATTTCACGCACCATCCTCCAGTGTGAGATCCCAAGTGAGCAAGGCATCAAGCTCATCGAAAAAGGCAAGACCGACCTCCTGCCCGGCTTCGTTTCCAAGCGCACCAAACGCGCCTTCTCCGCCTACCTCTGCTACGATACCGAAACCGGCAAGATCGGTTTCGAGTTCGAGCCAAGGAAAAAAACGGCGAAGAAAAAATCTGCTAAAAAAGAGAAATAATGTCGATTTGACGCTGTATCTTTAGTCATCTATAACGACTGATACAGATCATATGAAAACTCTCTCAATTGCCCTCATCGCCACCAGTACCCTCTGCTTGGCTCCAGCTCAGGCCGCGCTCATAGCACAATACGAGTTGAACGAAGCTGCCGGACCAACACTCAATGACAGTGCTGGCACTAACACATCCGGTACGCAAGCAGGTGCAGCTCATCTGTACAATCAAGCAGCCATACCAGCAGGCAGTTATGGAGCACTCACGCTCGGCCCATCACAATTTGGCGCTACCGCTGGCTTATCTGCTCCGAATGGCCAGTGGGTCACCGGAGTGAACAACGAGTTCGGCACTCTGCAGAACAACTTCACTGTGATGGCCTGGATTAATCCGAATGCGATATCGGCTGGCACAAACCAGCGAATCCTTTCGCGCTCAGGGATCACCAGCCAGGGCAACAATGGCGGCCTCAATGGTGGCTGGGGCTTCGGCCTCTTTGGCAATGAAATCCGTATCACGGGCTACAGCGTTGTCGACTCTACTTCAACAGGCGCGAACATTACAGCTGGCACTTGGCAACACATCGCCGCCACTAAAAGCTCCACAGACGGGGTATCATTTTACGTCAATGGCAACTTGGTCGACACCAACGCAGGTGATACGGGCAACTGGCAAACCAGCAACGACGGCTGGATGCTTTTCAATGCTTTTGGAGGACATAACTTCGTAGGTCTGGGTGATGAAATTCGTGTGTATGATACGGTTCTGAACCTTAGTGAAATCCGTGCAGCAGCCGTACCGGAACCCTCGACCTCCGTATTGTTCGGTCTCGGAGCCATCGCTTTCCTTCTGCGTCGCAGAAAGTAATGACGCTTAGGCTCGCAGGCATCATCTCCCTACTCACAGTGGGTGCAGCTCCCTGTGCTGAGCCTATACTACTGACAGAGAGCTTCAACAGCCCTACCAAGTCCGGTCTGGCGGAGCAGTTATTGCAACACAAGCACGTTGCACTCGCGAAGTCAGCTGGTCCAGATGGCTCAGATGCCATTAGGGTGACCTACGTCCCCTACCCTCGTGGCAGCGAGAGAGTCGTCTCCCGTTTCCCACTTGGCCGGAAGGTAACCCGTGCCACTCTCAGCTTCGACGTCTGCTTTGATCGGGATTTTGACTTCAGAAAAGGTGGCAAACTCCATGGACTGGGGCCACAGAAGCCTGTCACAGGAGGAAATCCTCGCAGCCCCGAACGATGGAGCGCACGCCTGATGTTTGAAGACAAGGGGCACGCCAGAACCTATATTTACGACCAAAACCCGAAGGCCAAATACGGCATCGGGAACAAAACCCGTGGCGCCGTTTTCAGCAAGGGTGTCTGGCACCGCGTCGACCTACAAGTGGCTTTAAACACCTCCGGAAATAGCAACGGCTTCGTCCTGTTAGTCATCGACGGCAAGAAGGTAGCCAGCAGCGATCATCTCAATCTGCGTGGAAAAGACAGTCAGAGAACTTTGATCCAGACCTTCCTGTTCAGCACTTTCCACGGTGGCCATGACCCATCGAGGTCGCCGCGCGATGCCAAAGAAAAGCCAGTTAAAGTTCACGCGCTCTTTGATAACATTTCTGTTAGTGAGGGTTTGGTAACTTCGCCAAGGATACAAAAAGGAAAGTGAGAACCTCATTTTCTCACCAAAAACCAGTCCTCAGCGGCACTAGCCTTGCTTCTTACGGACGGTTTTACTAGGTTCTTTTACATGAGCAAAATTGAAGGCACTACTCACCCCGCTCTCACCAGCTGGATCACCAAAATGACCAAACTCTGCCAGCCGGCCAATGTCCGCTGGTGTGACGGCTCCCAAGAAGAATGGGATGAACTCACCGAGCTCCAAGTCTCCACTGGCACGCTCACACGCCTCAACCCCGAGATCCGTCCGAACTCTTTCCTTGCTCGCTCATCCCCTGGCGACGTCGCCCGCGTGGAAGACCGCACCTTCATCTGCACCCGCCGCCCGGATCTCGCCGGCCCAACCAACAACTGGGCCGATGCCAGTGAAATGCTGAAGAAGATGCATGAGAAATTCTCCGGCTGCATGCAGGGCCGCACCATGTATGTGATTCCGTTTTGCATGGGTCCCATCGATTCACCTCTCGCCAAGATCGGCGTTCAGGTCACTGACTCTCCCTACGTGGTCATCAATATGCGCATCATGGCCAACATGGGTGCTGAAGTCCTGAAACGTCTGGAAGATGAAAAAAGCGGCGCAGCCCCAGCGAAACGTGATGGTCATAAACTCTTCATCCCATGCGCCCATACCGTCGGCATGCCACTCACCGAGGGGGTGGATGATATTCCTTGGCCTTGTAATGATGACAAATACATCTGCCACTTCCCAGAGACCCGCGAAGTCTGGTCCTATGGTTCTGGCTACGGCGGCAATGCCCTGTTAGGTAAAAAATGCCTCGCTTTACGCATCGCATCTAACATCGCCCGCGAGCACAACTGGATGGCAGAACACATGCTCATCCTCGGCTTGGAATCTCCGCGCGGCGAGAAGACCTACGTCTCCGCCGCCTTCCCTTCCGCTTGTGGCAAAACCAACCTCGCCATGCTGGTGCCACCGAAGGAATACGTCGACGCAGGCTGGAAAACCACCATCATCGGTGACGATATCGCCTGGCTCTGGCCACACAAGGATGGCACTCTGCACGCTATCAATCCGGAAGCTGGATATTTCGGCGTCGCGCCCGGCACATCCTACGAGACCAATCCCATCGCAATGGACTCGATGAAGGAAAACTGCATCTTCACCAACGTGGCATTGACCGACGACGGCGACGTCTGGTGGGAAGGCCTGACCAAAGAAGCCCCTGAACATCTCATCGATTGGCAAGGTAATAACTGGACACCGGCCAGTGAAAAACCAGCCGCGCACCCGAACGCCCGCTTCACAGCCCCGGCCTCGCAGTGTCCCACGATCGACCCCGACTGGCAAAACCCGGAAGGTGTTCCTATTTCGGCCATCATCTTCGGTGGTCGCCGCCCGTCCACCATGCCGCTCGTTTACCAAGCATTCAACTGGAGCCACGGCGTCTACATCGGTGCCACCATGGGCTCTGAAGTCACCGCCGCCGCCATCGGCCTCAAGGCGGGTGTTAGACGTGACCCCTTCGCCATGCTTCCCTTCACCGGATACAATATGGGAGAATACTTCGGCCACTGGCTCTCGATGCGAAACAAGATCAAGAACCTGCCACGCATCTTTCATGTGAACTGGTTCCGCGTCGACGAAGACGGCAAGTTCCTCTGGCCTGGATTCGGCGAAAACATGCGTGTTTTAGAATGGATCACCAAGCGCTGTCACGGTCGCATCCCTGGCCACGAAACCCAGATCGGCTGGACTCCACACTTCGAAGATTTCGACACAGACGGACTCGAAGGGTTCGGAGAAGAAGACTTCGACAAAGCCATGGCCTTCAACAAGGACGAGTGGAAAGCGGAACTCCTCTCACAAGGAGAACTCTTCCTCAAGCTCTACGATCACATGCCCAAGGAGCTCGTCTTTCAGAAAGAACTCATGGCTTCCAGATTAAGTTAATCGAAAAAGCTATCCCTTCCAGTGACACTGGATCGTGGGCAGATCTCGTCTTGCCATGGATCAACAAGTGACCACACAGAATTGCACAGTATTACCAATGAACGCCTTCGCCATCCCAACCCTGTCATTGTTTACCGCGATTGCCATAATATCCGGACTGAACGCACAGCCCTCAAGGACCGACTTGTTCAAGCAAAACCTCAGTCCTGCGCATTATCTCGCCATTTCAGAGTTCCTGAAAGATTCCCCGGAAAAGCTGAAGCACTACAGGGCAAAGCCCGGGCAGACTTGCACACAGGATGAGGCTGTCACCGAACTGACGCGATTCTACCAATCCGAGCACAAATCCAAAAAGCTTTTCGAGCCCGATAGCCTTCAGCGTTTACAAAGCCATATTGACAAGTTGAAGCAGCAGCTGGCCAAAGCGAAGGCTGCTAACGCAAAAACCGATCAAAAAGTCGCCGCCAGTCAGGCAAAAGAGCATAAAGAATTAACGAGCAAACTTCAGGAGGCAGAAGTTAAGTTATCCGAATACGAAAAGCAGGCCGCCAGCTATGAACGTGAGCTATCAGTAAAAACCCCCAAACTGGAAAAACTCAAGGCCGCTGCCGAGAATGCCGAAACGAAGGCGGCAAAAGCTAGCAATGATGAAGCTCTGGCTCGAAAGAAAAATGACGATGCGGCCATCGCCAAGACACGAGAAGCATGGAAACTAGCCAATAAAGAAGCAAGGGATCGCCAGGAGACCTATGCAAAAGGCAGGAAAATCATCGCGGAACTTCGGGCTCAATTAGAAAATTCCGGCGCCCATGCGAAGCTCAAGAAGCGAGAGATAGCAATGTATAAACAACGCTTAAAAGAAACGAGCGGTGATCCCACACCCCCATCAATCTACCAAAATTTCGAAGCCTCCATCAAAGGAAAGCAACGTCAACTCGACCACAACAGCTTCCTCCTCCTTCGATACCAATCGGCGAGGTCCTTCCTCGAAAAACGCGGAGTCAAATTCGATGAGCAGGGCGCACTACTAACTCAATAGCATACAGGCTCGATCCTCGAGTCAGCGGGCGGTAACATCACTGAGGCTGGCTATTCATAGCCCGGTAAGAACTTTTCTCGATCCATCTGGATTACGGGCTCCACCGCACATTCGCGCCGACGGCAGCAAGGGCTCCTAGACGGTTCCCTTTTAGGATGGAATATTTCATGGCAGAATTTTTGCCTTCCAGAGGGAGCCGGAGCAAAAGCAACTCGAAACCATTGCCATCGAATAGTTTCAGTCGGGCAACGCCATTGGTACGATCATAATAGAAAACGATCAAACCATCCGAAACACGGTTTTTTGCAAGCATCAGACCTATTTTCTTCGGGTTTTTGATGTTGATTAGATTATCAAATGACAAACCTAACGGCTCGGCATGGAGGACTTTGAGGTCAACGGTGTTTTCGCTCCAAGGGAATAGCTTACCCACTTGATCTCCGGAATAGAGTTTTTTCATATCCATGACCAGAAGCTCGGCGAGGCGTTTACCTTCCGCAGTGGTGTGCGCCGGAGTGGCATCGATAAATGCAATATCGAGCCCGCGCGAGCCTGCACGAGCAGCGAGAGGCAGGCAGCAAAGCAGAAGAAGGAGAGTGAGTTTTTTCATAGCCCTCGGATCATAACAGTGCGGTAAGAACGGGGCAAGCTGGAAGAGTTCACAGGGCAATTACAGGGCATCATCCTTGATCAATGATGGAGCCCTTTTTAATTTTATGTTAGATTACAGACCCTTTAGCCATATTTTTCCCTCTCACCTGTTCTGCTGAAAAAAATTCATCTTAGATGTAGGTCGTTCCCTACATAAGAATGCACCTGTCCAACATTGTCGAAGACTCCGACCGTATGAGATCGGCAGCAATCTTCACTCCTGAGCCGTATGGGAAAGTCTGTAATACTGCATCGGAACAGAACTGGAGATCCCGAATACGATCGGCGACCTCGATTGATTCTGAATCACGTTATAGGATGACCAATCCTGCAAATCGTCAGACCGGTGAATATCCACGGGTGCATCAGTCAGAAAATACAGCCGAATTTGAGAGCCAGTGTATTCGATATCGATGATTTTTTTTGTTCCTGGAGCTGGTCTTGCTTCGAATGCTCCGGGATCAGGTGCGTAGCCAAGAGACCGTAATTTTCCATCCGCGTCCTCGTCGTCCCATGGGTGAACAAGATATTTTTTCCGTGTCAAATCGATCAACCCGGAATCAGGGGGCAAATGCAGATAACCGGCAGAGGATTTAAGAAAACGAGTATGATCGCCCACAGTTGAAACCGTCAAATTGATTGGCGACTGAAATGTGAGTGTAGGAGGGGCGTCTGCTTGGAAAGGTGTAAAGTTCGGCTCCGCAGGGTCGGCATTGGGCAAGTCTTCAGAATCTGAGTAATTGCTGTAAAAGGCGGGAGTTCTGGCGGTTTGACCATCCACATGCACAGACATTTGCAACGGACTAAAACCCCCGGCCCCCCAATTCTGGTGAAATATATTGTTAGAAAACGTGGTGGTGCCCGAGAAACCGTTACCAGCAAAGAGGACCGCCCCTCCATAAGCAGGATATTTATCAATGCTTCCGCCACAGGTATTGTATGCGAACGTATTGTTCGTGAAGACAGCCTCTCCGTTGTGCCTGATATAGACTCCCCCTCCACCGGTATTGGAGAAGCCGTAGTGTCCAGCATGATTCCCCGAGAAGAGAGTGTTTACGACTTCCAGATTGATCTTCGTAAACGTATAAACCGCCCCCCCAAAACGGTGTGCATAATTTCCTTTGAACTGACATCTTGCGATATGGCTGTGAGGTTCAAACCCAGGGCCGTCCAAACCTTCGAAGTAGAGTCCTCCGCCATACTGCGAGTAGTTCTCCACAAACAGAGTATCCGTCAGTTGGAGGCTATGATTCTCCACATATAGCGCACCATAGGCATACGGAGTGGAATTATTACCATTTTGCTGAAACACACATTGAGAGACCTCCAAGGCCTGTGGGGATGCCTCTGGGTCATTGATATAACAAACTGCTGTTCCTAGGTCGGCATCCGTATCATTGAAGTAAAAATAGCACCTGTTCAGCGTAAGAACACCGCCATCAACTGCCAGAATCGCACTCCCACCAGGTTCTAGAAAACCTCCGGACTGACTGTGTCCAGAAACAAACCAAAGCCCGTCTAGCACGGTAGGACCAGCCGGTTCGTGCAATGTCATGATATGGTGCGAGCTATTCACTGCCGGACCACCATCGGGCACACCGTCGCCATTCGTGTCGGGCAATGATTCCGTATAATCGCCTGAAAGCACCGTCTTGTGGGTCAGCGGGTCAGCCGAAACACCTCCCCCTGACGGAAAACCACCTTGAATGGTCACCGCTCCACGGAACAGATAGGTATCAGCGCTGGTAGTCCCAGGGTGGTAAACTCCTTTTGCCATCAGAATCGTATCACCCCGATCATACACAGTGAGCGCCTCTTGGAGAGTTTTGAAAGCATTTTTCCAAGAGAGACCATCCGATCCGGTTTGGTTATTGCTGGCATCGACGTAATAAGTTTCCGCTCGTGCCGTCGATAGAAGAGAGAGGCAGACAGTGGCGGAGATGAGTATGCAACGAGCCAAATGGAGTAAATTCAACATGGTATCAGGGGGTATCATGATCGAACAAGCACCCTAGAACCTGCCACATATGATGTAAAACTGATTCGGCTCAACCAGCAAAAGCTCATTTCCCAAACATCGTTGAAACAACCTTGAAACCAACAATTCATAACAACGAAGCGCCAAATGATATGGCTCAGTTAAATAATATTAAAAAAACTTGGCCGCAGGCTAAAATTTGCTTGCCCAGCAGGCTAGACTGTGGTGAATTCCCGCCCCCCGCACGGCGCACAAGGTGTGTTCCGTCGGTTTTCAAGCAATTTAAGCAACCCAAGGAGAATATTCCCATGGCATACGCAGTTTTCAAAACAGGTGGTAAACAATACCGCGTTCAAGAAGGTGACACACTCGACGTTGAGAAGATCGACGCCGAAGTTGGCTCCGAAGCAAAATTCGAGGAAGTTCTCCTTACCAACAACGGCAGCGACATTTCAGTCGGTGCTCCATTTGTTGACGGTGCAGTCGTGACCGCCAAGGTCGTCGATCAGTTCCGCGGTAAAAAGGGAGTTGCTTTCAAATTCAAGCGTCGCCAAGGTTACCACAAGACCAAGGGCTTCCGCCGTCACATGACCAAGCTGGAAATCACCAGCATTGGCTAATTCCAAACTACTTACTACTTTTATACCATGGCTCATAAGAAAGGACAGGGTTCCGTCAAGAACGGTCGCGATTCACGCAGCAAGCGCCTCGGCGTTAAGAAATTCGGCGGCGAAGTTGTCACAGCTGGCAACATCATCATCCGTCAGCGTGGCACTAAGTGGCACCCAGGTGACAACGTTTACATCAGCAAGGATCACACCATCCACGCTAAGGTCGACGGCAACGTTTACTTCGATAAGAACGGTCGCCGCGTCAATGTGAAGCTCGCTGAAGCGGTCTAACACAGAGACAGATCAACTATTTTCAAAAGCCCCGCTGGTTCATCCGGCGGGGCTTTTTTATTCTCCTCCCATGGATTCAAGCGCTTGTTTATTGGAACTGGTGGATGCCCGTTGACGGCAGTTGTGAGAAGCATAAACTAGAAGGGTGCAAGACCATCTTCTCCTCAACCTGCGCGATGGCACACCGGTGGTGGCTCGGCCTCTTGACCCAAGCGACCGCGAAGGGCTGGCTGAAGGCTATCGAAGGCTTTCGCCAGAGGCGCGATACCAGCGGTTCTGGGTACGCACTGGGGACGTCATCAGCGACAGCACGCTCGACCGCCTGCTGAATACAGATACCGAAAACCATTCAACCTGGGCCATTCTCGACCGCTCACGTGATTACCCCGGACTCGGAGCCGCGAGCTTCTGGCGATCGAAAACCGATCCCACAGACGCGGAGTTCTCGGTCACCGTGCTGGACACCGAACAAGGGCGCGGCATAGGGACTCTGTTATTGGCCATCCTCTGGATTCAGGCATATCAACAAGGTATCGAAACATTCACCGGATACGCCATGCCGGAAAACCAAAAGGCGATCGACTGGCTATGCGATACCGGAGCCACCGGACACTGGGATGGTTACCAAGCGATTTTCCGATGGAACCTCAACGACGTCTCCAGCCTACCCATGACACCGGCTGCAGGCGATCTGGCACAGTGGCTGGCGGAGCTGACACCGGCGTGAGCTACCTTGCTCGGTTCCGTCTCGACCATGCGGTCGCCGATGGAGACGTCCGCAAAAGGAAGGGCTACATTGACGTCTAGGACGGCGTCAATGGTGGGGCATGGTGTAGCGCTAGGTATACGATTGGTGCGGTAAACGATCAGGGAGAAGACTTTGAAAACACCAGCTGGGGATCGGGCCAGAATTCTAATAAAGTCGATCAACTCCCAGTGCCCGGCCCGGGAGGAAATTCTACGTTCGACAACGTCGGCACGAACAACGACGAGGGAAACTACATCGTTTTATCCGGGATATCAGGATCCAGCTACAATTTGTCGGCTCAAGGCGCCGGAGCTCTCTCCGGTTCGCCCTTGCGAGCTCCGATCAATGGCATCCAGATCATTCAAGTGGTCCCAGAACCCAGCACCACCGCTTTGTTGGCACTAGGTTCGTTGGCCTTAATCAGCCGACGCCGGAAAGCGTAGCTCTCTCTGGCGGATCTTACCAAGCTGCCACGCGCAGTCCGAGATTCACGAACCAAGCACCGTCCGCGCCTTCGTCGAAGATGTCGCCGCCTGAGGCTGTCTCAATTTCCAGGTTATTGGCCAGATTGGTACCTGCCCAGAGACTCAACCATACTTTATCTGTGAGGCGGCGCTCTACGCCGATGGCTGCGTTATAACTGCGCATGGATACGTCGAAGCTGTTGCCGTTCTCCTCAACATTCCAAACACCACCACCAGGCCAGACTCCGAAACGAACTAACCAATCGTTATGCGGCTGCCATGTGGCTGTGAATGTGGCACCTAACAAGGCGATATGAACATCATCCACTGGGCGCCATTGGAACCCGATCGCTGGATAGAGAGAGTGATCACCTGTGGTGTTATCGACTCCGACTCCACCCACGATGGAGAACTTGGAGTTCAAGGCGTAACGAAAGCCCAAGCGGCCGTTGAGCGAAAAGTCATCACCGTCGACTCCGTTAAAATCCGAGGAGACGCCTGGCGACAGAGACATTAGCCAAGACCATTTGCTACCTTGCTGGTGATGCAGCCAAGTGAAGCTCAAGCGCAAGTCGTGCAGGTCCATATTTCCCAGCCTGGTATCTGTGTCCAGCCATGTGGCTTCGTAGCGGAGCCCTACACCGACGGCATTGCAGTCGTTAACATGAATCATTCCACCAAGTGGCGTTTCCAAGAGTAGTCGGTCATAGGAGAAGCCTCCGTTGATGTCATCAAAGTCCATGTCTCCTGTGCTGCTGATCTGCAGCTTGGCGGATGGAGCATTCATGGCGTCCTGACCCAATGTGAAATCGGCAATACTCACTTTGCCAGTGGAGGTGTCGGCACAGACGAGCGAGGCGGAGGCTAGCAGCGAAGCGGCACCGAGCAGAGCGGGAACAGGATTTTTATGCATGCCTAATGAATACCACATCCACCCTTTACGTCCCAAGCATAATCACCCGCAGACTTCACTGTGTGCCCTAAATCTATCTCGACACCTGACCTGCGGAATCTAACCTAATGAATACCTATGAAACCTACCACCAAATACACCTTCTTCGGGCTCGCAGCCGCAGCTGGAATTGTCTCCCTGACGGCCCAGCCCGAGAGTAAACCAGCCGCCGAAAAACCAAATGGTGCCCCAGCAGCCAAAGTCGAGGAAATCGATGTCTCTCGCAATGTGCGTGTTCAGTTCGATTACATCGAGATTCCACTGGCCACCATGAGCAAGTTAATGGTGGATGATGAAGCCACAAAAACTGACACCATCTTGAGAGCCCGCGTGGCTGAACTGGTCAAAACCGGTAAAGCCAAACTCCTCGAAGTCCAGATGCTCACTGTGCCGGACGGCCAAAAGGCAACGACGGAATCTATCCGTGAAATGATTTACCCCACGGAATACGAACCACCAGAACTTCCTAACACCATTCACATTCATACTGGTCAAGCCAAGGATGGGACTACTGTCATCGGTGCTGAATTTGCCAAAGATGTAGCCACCGGCCCCACACCCACGGCCTTTGAGACTCGGAATGTCGGCTCAACTCTCGAGATCGAACCTTCCATCGATCCGGATGCCCCCTACATCTCATTGAGGTTCGCTCCAGAAATTGTCTATTACATCGAAAACCTCACCTACGCCGAATGGAATGGGAAGCATGGCAAAGCTGACATTGTCATGCCCGTCTTCTATTCCTTGCGAGTGACCTCTGCAGCCACCCTCGCTAACGGGAAACCTACTCTGGTCACGGCGATGTCTCCCAAGGATGACAAGGGAGTCACTGATCACACGCGTAAGATCTTGGTGTTCGCCAAAGCCACCATCCTGCCCACTCAATAATCTGTTAGGTTATGCGGAGATTAATTACATGCAGTCTGTTAGCCCTTGCCAGCACGATCACGCTGGCAGAGGTAGACCCTTTCGGTGAGGACTCGTGTGATGCTCCGGATAAACCTGCCCAGGCCCCTCGGAATATCCGAGTCCAGATGGTCTTCATTGAAGTGTCTCAATCGCAGGCAAGACAGTTACTTAAACAGCCCACTTCGCTCTACAGTAGAGTGCAGGAGCAGCTTAAGGAAGGGAAGGCATCATTGCTTAACCATACCGTTCTTATTGCCAGATCAGGGGAACGCTCAAGGGTCGGTTCTGTGCGTGAGCTGATCTATCCTACCGAGGTGGAGGCTCATTCTCTCCCTCCCGTAAAGAATGGACTCGCAGGAAACATACCTGAGCTTCCTAAACTCAGACCGACCGCTTCCTGCCCAACTGCATTTGAAACCCACCACGTAGGCGAGAGTTTACTAATTGAACCAACTATCAGCGAGGACGGAGGTCACATCGAGCTATGGCTCCTACATGAACTAGTCAGCCACCGTCGCGACTCAGTCATGGTCACTCACAAAGACCGATGGGGTAGAGCCGATGTTCGCATGCCGGAGTTCGATACCATGACCACCAACACCTCCATCAATTTGGCCGATGGGAAAATGCAGTTCGTCAGTATTCACACACCTCAACTGGATACAGGCGATCTGGATACCTCTCGAAAGATTCTTGTGTTCGTGAAGGCTAGTATCGTGTCGCCGAAGTGACTTTGACTGTGATGGTGAAAATTAACCCCAAGCCCCTGCCAACTGCTCTTGCAGACGAGGAACTTCAGTGGCGCTGGTTTTACACAGGAAGCCGCTGTTGTGGGCGAAATGCACATCGGCATCGGATTCAATTCGGGTGAAATCGAGCTTCGGGTGATCGTTGAAACGAGCAAGGCCGAAACCTTCACCGCGGCTGTCCGGATAGACGATGGCGGCAATTTCCTGATCCAGTTTATTGACCAAAATATAACGAGCCAGACCACTCGAGGCATCATCTAACGGCTCAGGCAATCTCGGGATATAGAGAGCACTGAAGTCCTCATTCCCGGCATTGATTTCCCAACGTTGCACATGCTGGCCTACGAGATCGAGCCGTGCCCGAACGTCGTGAAGATAATCCAACAGATCTCCACCGATCATTTTCATCAGCTCATAGATCACCTCACCGGGTTCATGTTTCTCGGCTTGGGCAAAGCGGCGCAGCACTGAGATATCGATGGGTGAGTTCATCTTGGAAATGACATCGCGCTCGACGCCTAACCACTCGGCGGTTTTTTTAGGGCCACGGGTATCAAACCACTCGGCGGGCTCTAACCAATCGCAGAACATCCGGGCATCTTCGTAGATACCCAGGTCTTGCAGAACGAGAGTGAGGGCACAGGTCGGTGGATAGTCGCGTGGGAACTGGTGGTGGTCAAAGTTGCTTTTCTCCGGCTCGTGGCGGTGTCCGACGTCGACCACTGCGATGCTGGGGTCATCAAGTTCTTCATCGGTGGGGTCTTTCCTGAAAATAGGCACATTGTGACGCGCTACTAACAAGCTACACGCGAGGAAATCGTCCTTATGCGAGCCGCCGGGGTGAGTGATGATGGATTCGATATTCATGCCGCCCTCATAAGGAGCAGGAGCACTTGTGTCCACTATAACCCAGTTGCTCTAATCGATTAGAGATGCAAAGATCGGTTGAGCCACTATCCTCAAGTTCACATGCGCTGGATTCTTTTCTTCCTATTGCTCATCGCTCCACTTGTATCTGATCGAGCAGCTGCGGCCATCCCTCGTGCGGATCTGGAGAGATTTGTTAAAACCGAGCGGTCAGCTGGGCGCGAGCCACAGATCACCAAGCACTTTGGAACTGACTTGTGGGGCACCGATTTTTCCAAGCTCAACTTAGCGGGAGTGGACTTCCAAAACGCTGACCTCGGTGACTGTAAATTCCACGGGACCGATTTGAGAAAAGCTGTTTTCAATGGAGCACACATCTATTACGCCGAGTTTATCGACGCTGATCTTCGCGGGGCCGATTTTGTCGGATGCAGACTTGATCGGTGTAAGTTTGATCAATCCGATCTGCGAGAAAGCACGGGGTTCGGGATCGATGTCTTCATGGGTGTGTCAGCCAAGGGTGCCAACCTTTCTGGACTCAACATGTCGCGCTGTGACCTGAGCGAGATCGACTTTACCGATGCGGACCTGAGTGGATGTGTCTTTTCCTATGCCGATGGTTCAGGCACCAACTTCACCAATGCCAAACTCGACCAGGTTGAGGTCAAAGAATTTTTCGTCATCAACGCTACCGGTCTGACACAGGCTCAGCGGGATACTATGGAACAAGCTGGAGCCATCGCCTCCCCTGCTGCGATGGAAGCCGCAGTGCGACGTGGTGTTAGCTTTACTGGTCGTTCACTTTCCTCTGCCCAACTCTCGGGACTCGATCTGCGTGGGACTGACTTTTCCGGCTGTGATTTGAGCTCCGCAAATTTCAAGAATGCTAAGCTGCAGGAAGCCAAATTTGATAACAGCAAACTTAGCTATGCCTACTTTAACGATGCCCAGCTTGCCGAAAGTAGCTTCATCAATGCGGAGGTCTATTCGGCTCAATTTATCAACGCCGAATTATCCAATGCCAACTTCGACGGGGCAAAACTCTACAGTGCTAACTTTGATCATGCTAACTTGAATCGAGCCAATTTCCGCAATGCCGAAATTGATCTCACCAATTTTGAGAAGGCCACAGGGACTCCTTCGCCTCGTCTCGAAATACTGCGTGAACAATCGGGATACCGGAGTCACCAAATCCGGCAAACTGTGCTTGAAGCCTTGATGAAATTAGCCCCCTTCATTGGTGGCATTGCCTTTGTTACCATGATCATTGCTGCCAGCTCAATGCGGCGGAACACTGAGCTACATCAGTGGACTAAACCACTCATCGTCATCGCTTTTCTCGGCATTGGTCTCACCGGATTTCTGAGTATGATTCTTTTTAACAGCAGCTCGGCCGGGTTGCCATTTCTTGCTTCTTTGTGCGTGGGACTATTGGTCTGTCTGGTTGGGATATTTTTGGGCATTTACCGGCTTAGCCAAGGACAGAGAAAACCGAACTGGGCCAGCATCGCATTTTTTGCCGCTGCCCCATTCCCAGGATTAGGCATTGCCGCTGTCGTCGTGATGATCTTGGCGGGTATGGGATAGGTCGCCGTGCATCATGCCTGAACGAGCTAACCTCACCATCAGCCGTAACGGCAATCTGTTGACACAAGTTGGAATTAGTGAAACCTAGAAATAAGAATGAGTTCTAAAAAGAAGCTGTTGTTGTGCGAACACAAAAACCACGGCGTGTATGCTGACTTGGATCAGATAAAGTCCCATCTGAGCAAGATGGCACCAGAACTCCGAGTGAAAATTATCTCTGGAAAGATGGGATGGTTCTCACGGATGATGAACAAGGGAGCGACTGTCTTGTCGTTAACCCCATGGAAACATCAAATCCCCAAAGACAGCGAGCTGTGGTGTGGCGTGAACCTGTCGAAGTCTGAGGAATGCCAACGCTTGGAAGATCATGGGATTCCTGTGCCACGCTGGCATCTGTGGAAAGAGGGTCAGGAATTACCAGCTGAAATGGAAAACTGGGGCACCTATGTGGTTCGCAAACCGGATGTCGGCTCCAGAGGGGCGGAGGTGAAAATTGTTAGAAGGTCTCGCTTAAAATGGAGGAACTTAGAAGTGAAGTATCGCAATTTGGTTTCTGAACCATTCCTGCAGGAATTTATTTACACCGGTCGTTATCCGATCAGCTACCGCGTTGGATCGTTCTTAGGCGGGCCGTTATACAGTGTGAAGATTGAAGCCGCTGGCGTGGCTGAGCCGTTAATGTCTAAGGATGGCTTCGACGGGGGGGCTACGATTGTCGCCAATACGAAACAGAGTCGTTACACGTTATGCATGGATGAAGAAGTGCTGAAGCTAGCTTCACAAGCCCACCGTGCTTTCCCTGAGATACCTCTGTTAGGAGTGGACATTATCAAAGACTGTGAAACCGGGAAGCTGTGGGTGTTGGAGGTCAATGCCTCTGGGCACACCTGGCATTTGTCCTCTGAAGTAGGCAGGGAGGTGCAAGAAAAGCATCAGCTAGATTTCCATGCCCAGTTCGGTGGATTACAGCGGGCGGCGGAGCTGATTGCGGCGCAGTTTGGAAATTAGCCCATCAATCACTCTTGGGTGACTCTGCCGTCCGGCACTACGGAGAAGTGTGTGTGAACTGCCAGGTAAGGAGCATCATTTTCGGTGTTTTTGACCAAAGCGATGGTGCATCGACCCGAGCGGAGTTGCTGTTTTTTACAACGGCTCGTCGACGACCATTGAGTGGCAACCACGACGGTGGGACTGTGCTCGTCGCCCAGAAGATAAGTATCCTCCAGATGAAAGCGAAACCCTTTGGTGGCACCCCATACTTTAGTCCATTGGGAATCGACCAAATGATCGAGCGAATAGCTTCGTTCTGTGACGGTGCCGAAGGATACTAGCTGTTCGTCAAAAAGTAACATCCCTGCTTCATAATCCTGTTCCTGCACACATTTTTGAAATGCGGCCAGCCAAGCCATAACGGAGCTATGCTTATGCTTCTCAATTTTTACAAATGAATGGTTATTCATGGGTCGAATGTTGTTAGATTCACTCATCTTGAGACGATGGGTTGAACGAATACCTGTCTTTTAGAATACTAAATGCCCACTGAAGTGTAAAGGAGGAGTGCCATCTCGCCTTCAGCGGACTGACGTTATAGACGAAAGGAGAGCGTCGTTGCTGCGGTGTGGAGCGAATGTGTTTCGCCTTATCGCTGCTGAGCTTTCGCCAATGAATGTCATCAATCCAGTGGCGCGCTTTCCAGTATGCCCGCTTTGTCCAGGGAACGTTTGCATGGCTTTGTTTCAAAAACTCGCCGTAGTGGATCATGAAGGGCGTGGTGTCTTTCTTTGAATATCTGAAGTTGTAATGCCCCGTACCAATTTTTTTCCCAGCAAAAGTACCACGGGGAAGACCTCCCTCCTCAATGATACGTCTCGCAATGGGCCGATTGTAACGGTTATCCACTGACCATGGTTTCATCTCATCAGAGCGTGAAATGCGGTCGATCGCCTCCGTATGACGTTCCAGAATGGTCGCTGGCGACAGAATGCAGAATCCCACCCGAAGTCTGTATTCCATCATATTGACTCCACTTAGGAAACGTGCCCAAGTGTGTTCCAAATTTTTGTGCGCTTGGATTTTACCGATGTCCCAGACCAGGTCTCCGCGGTGGCCGGTGATGAACAGCCTGTTGTTTAACAGTTCTTCAGCGGCAGCCACGGGTGCATAAGAGCTCAGGGAAAAAAGGGAGAGTTCAGCGGTGCGCTCATAAGGTAGACTGTTAAAATCCCAACGATCCACCTCGGAGTAATTCATCCCGAGACGCTGTGCGTTTTCCTCGCCCGTGTCCAAGCTGGGATTCGACAGTAGTGAATCGGCAATGCAAAAGGTATCTTCGCAGCCAGCCTCTTTGGCTAAGATGCAGGTGGCACTGGAGTCGTACCCCTGAGTGAGTGCGGCGATAGGTTCAAACTGGATCTTGCGTGCTGGGTCTTGCGCATTGGCAACGACCTGCTTGACCTTCTGGCTGAGAGTCGCGTGGTATTCTTGGTAGTCGGAGGGTTCCTCACCTGCATAGGGAAAATCATACTGAATGTCGCCTCCACTTTGGATGGTAATCAATGCTCCGAAATGAAAGCGCAACTTGTTCTGCGAACTTAATGGAACCTCTCCAGCCGGGCAGTGATCCCCTTGTCTCCAAATTTTAATCAGATCATAAGGGTAATATGGGTAGATCGGATCCAAGTCTTCACCCGCAGCGGTAAGGACAAACATGATCGAGTTGGAAAGATAGATTACACCGGCTTTCTCAATACTAACAATCGGATTGAGCCGATGTGTGCTGGCAATGAAGCGGGCCTCATCAGACGAAACCGTGCCGCCGGTTCCACACATGACAGAAGAATCGATAAAATCGAAGTCAGAGAATTGGCCATCCCAAGCACCTTCCACAAATCCGTTACCAATGACATCTACGCCCGAACCGTGCCTGATGGTCAGGGCGTTGCTCTGTTTTTCAAACTGCGCACACCACGACAGTACGGGCAGCGAACTATCTTCGATGAACTTCGATGTAATCATAACAAGCAGTGACCTTAGCTATCTAGGACGAATGCGAATGCAGCTATTTAAATGGAGTATTCAAATAACTGGATCTCCCATGAACCGGCCAAGAAGCCTGACCATCACTTGCCGATCTTACACCCAAGCATCGTCTCGTAGCGTTTGATATACTCGGCGGCGGTTGTTGTATGATTGAAGCGTTCGGCAGACTCGCGCATGACACGGGAGAGAATGCGTTCTTTGTCTTCCGGGGAACGTTTGTAGAAGCCGATAGCCTCATCAACACCCCAGCGAAGGCCTTCAGGGCTATAGTGCTGGAAGCGGAAGCCATTGCCCAGGTTTCCATCGTGGTGCATGTGCTCACAGGTATCGTGGATACCACCGGTATCGTGGGCGATGGACAGGGTGCCGTATTTCGGGCTGACCATCTGGGGAAGACCACATGGCTCGAAGCGCGATGGCATGATCATGAAGTCCGAGCCCGCATAGCCAAGACGAGACAGGTTTTCATTGAAATCGACAACCGCGACACGGCCTTCCAGACCGTGCATTTTGACGATGTTTTTGAAATGTTTCTGGAACGAGCCATTGGCGATGATGGCCACCTGCAGGTCGAGGCCTGAGTAATCGGAAACAGTCTCGTAGAGAATGTCTGCGAAGAGCTGACAGCCCTTTTGCATCGGGTCCAAGCGTGACGGCCAAAACAGGATTGGAGCATTCGGGTTGACGTTCAGACCGATGCTTTCCTGAAGCTTTTGTTTATTGATCGCCTTACCCTCAGCCACGTTTTCGTGGTCATATTTAAATTCGAGCGCGCTGTCTGTGGTGGGATCGTAGGACACATCAGGAGCGTTCAGGATACCGCTGGCACACCCGGCGTAGTGCTTGTTAGCCAACTCATTCTTGATTGAATCGGGAACAAAACTATGGCGACCCTCGACGACTTCATGCAGGAAGGTCTGGCTCACAGTATTGACGTGATCGGCGGCAAAAATGCCAGTGGCCAAAAGATCGGTGGGGTTATGGACGCGTGACTCCTCATATGAATAAGGCGCGCGTTCGAAGTAGAGGTGTTGCCAGAACTCGGCGGCATCAATGCCACGGTCCTCGATCTCGGCCATGGTTACTTTTTCCGTGTGAATGTTGTGCAGAGTAATCAGGCTGGGGATGCCAAATCGTTTGGCGACAGCCGGAATCAAGCCCGTCATCCAGTCGTTGCAATGAATCAGGTCAGGGCGGACACGAGGGATGATGTGATTGATGACCTCACGCTGAAATGCCAGAGCGACACGGAGATTTTCATCGGCATAAATTTCATCGCGGTGATAGAAAATGCGATCTTCGGCAAGATGAATGCGCTCCACCCCGATATTCTCACGCACTCGGTTGTATTCACGATCATGAACAGCCTGCACATCCATGTTGAACATCCGACGGTAGTTGGGCAGGGCCACATGCACATCAGCACCCTGATCATAGAGAGCACTCACCAGTGATGCTGAAACATCGGCCATACCACCTGCCTTGGCGCTCATGCGCTGCGCCATGTTCCCCATCCCCTCTGGAAGGTAAGTAATCTCAGGTGTCACCACCAAGATTGTAGGTTTTTTTTCGTCGGAGGATTCGCCAGTCGCATTGGCTGCAGCTGTCATTTGCTTTTCCAATTCGCTTTGGCTTCGGAGGGATTTTGATGAACTCATGGGATGATTGTCGTGCTTTACTTCTTTTTTAAACGTTCGATTACGGGCTAGCAAGAAAGATGTGATATTAGTGGTTCCAGTCTACGTCATGCCAACTTTCCACGTTTCTTCTGCAGAGGCATTCAGAATTTCTGGGCATCTTCGCTCATTTTCTGAAGGATCTTCTCCCAGTAAAAACCGGCGTAACGTTTGGCTTCCCGCAAACATGCGGCAGCGACTTTCGGGTCTGCCTTCCATTGAGACGCTGGAATTTTACCGAAAGTCTTCTCCGCAAAATTACGGACATCATACAAGCCTTTGACGAACGACACATTCGCCTCGTCACTTTCCAAGCTGCTGAATGCTTTCCTCGAGTCGTCTGTCTCCATGTCGTAGCGTTTCATGAAGTCGGCCCACATGAAGGCACGCTTAGGTTTGGAGTCGGTGTTCTGTTTTACCAGTTCAGAAACCTGCTGCACATAGCGTGTGTAGTCATCTGCATATTTCGATTTGTTGTCGGAAAGAAAAACTCCGTTGAGATGGGTGATGGCATCATCGCACATTTCTGAATCCGCCCACACATGTTTGCCTTCGAAGTATCTCAGGATAGGCCCCTTGCTGCCGATATCTTTGAAGGAGTTCGCCATGTCCGTCCGGTTGAAACAGTTACTGCCGCATAGTCCGTACACCACCTGCTTACGACTACCGACATCGCCACCGGCACCGCATGCGATGATGCCGGCGATCTTTTTTTCCTGTTGGGAAGTCCAGTAAGCCATGCGCGAACCACCGGAAAACCCTGTGGTATACATGCGCTTTTCATCGATCGGCAACTTACCTTTGGTGAAATTGATCATCGCGAGGATCGCCTTACCGCTATTGTTGTTTCCGTTTTTTGACTCCTTGGAAACAGCCAGGATCCATCCGTTGCGCTCTGCGCCAGCCACGTAACGGTTCGCTACGCCTGCACTGCCACCTCCCGGACTCATGATGAAAAGGACCGGGTATTGTTTCCCTTTCTCCAATGACTTTGGCAGATAGAAAAAGCAATGTGCTCCCTCGCCGCAATCGAGCTCTGCAGTGGTCTTACCAAGTGGATACCCGAGGTCATCGGCGGCGACAGTGGTAGGACCGTCTTTGCCATTGTCATTTTCAGCGCCTACATCGAGCTCAAAGTGTTTGGTCAGAAACTGCTGATCGTCCTCTACCAGCTTGCTCATTGGCACCGTGATTGTCTTACCGTTTTCACGTTCAAAATGCACCTTACCTCCCTCTACCTTCAGAGCCTTGGCTTTCACCCTATGACCGCTCTCGGCTTTCCAGTCGCGCATTTCAGTCGGCTCGGCAGCCATAGCAAACGACCAAAAGGAAACTAACAGAGCATAGAACAAATACCTTTTCATGACCAAACGACTATTGATGGGCACAGATGTGATCACAAGCGAAATCATGTGATGCATAGAATCAACCGGTTCTCATTTCACTTCCCAGCCACCTGTTCCGATGCGTCCGTTCAAGCTTCCGCTACCGCTTACCCAGAAGACGACGTTTTGTAGCCAATCCAATTTCTGTTTACCAAAATGATAGGAGTCCACTTCCAGACCGGGATCGAAGTGCATCGTGATAAAATCCCCCTTGTCTTGCCCAAAGTAAGCCAGCTTCGACTCACTGCGATCGTGCAAGACAGCTGATGAGATATCAACCGGCACCCAGCCGACCCCTTGAGCGTAGAACTCTGCTTTCACATGGGACTGATAATAATCGACGCCTTTCACCTTCTGGTCTTTGACAGCTGACGTAGCCCACCGTCCAAACATCGACCGGGCTGGTATCCCTTGCGAGCGCATCACTGAGACGAATACGAAGGATAATCCTCCGCAGTCCGATTTTCTATCATGGCAGACTGACATCAGGCTACGGTCCATCTTTACCGCATAATCGTAAGTGAATGACTGCGCCATGTCCTGAAACACGCGGCCCGCGAAATCGATTTCACCCTCACCTTTTCTACGAAGGTAACCCTTCTCTTTAACCCAAGCGCTGAAGTCGGTGTTTCTGTGGCCATAGTATTGGTCAGCCCTCAAAAACAACGACCTGTCTGATTTTGTTAGATTCTCCACAGTTGTTTTCACGGCAGCGAGTTCATCATTCTTGGAAAGATGGCGAGCATACAACTGAGCTCCATAGAAGACCTTCACTCCGGCTGTAGTGCGAGTGCTTTCGCCGCCTATGATTCTACACGTCAATAACTTGCGTTCATAGATACTATGGTCGCAGGCGATTTTTCCAGCGGGTGAACTCCGAACGTATTGCACATTCTGGCCAGGTGTATCCGGTGCCCAAGGAGCCACAAAAACCCACTCTTGCGCATCCAGCTGAGGAGCTACCACCATATAAAATAACGTGCAGGCCACCTTCTTAGACGGAGTCCGCTGAATGGAATATCCCTCATTTAGACCAGACACCCCTCCGACTGGTGCTTTCACTGGATCGGCGATGCCTTGAGTTGCTGCTATTATAGACCATAGCAGACAGAGAGTGACGTGGGGAGAACGCATGGTGTTATTCTAATCGCTGGCCTTAAAATAACAGCGCAATTATTCAGCTAAATTCTCGCAGCTGGAGGCAGAGTAATAGAGCTTTGCCTACCCACTCTCTGTGGCTAACAATTCAGTATGCACATTGAACTGGATCAAATTTGCAAACAATACGGCCAAGAAACTGTCTACAACCAGTTGTCAGCCGAGATCGAAGCTGGAACTTTGCTCTGTGTCCTGGGTGTCAATGGTTCAGGAAAAACCACTCTACTCAGAATGCTAGCGGGTATGGCTGGCAGAGATAGCGGTGACCTGCGCTTTGATGGAGAGTCAGCCCTGCGAGACAATATCTCGCAACGTCTCAAGCTCTGCTTTCTCCCCGACTTTCCGGTCCTGTTCACTGAGCGGACACCACTGGAGAACATCGCTATTTTCATCAAGCTTTGGCAGGTTGAGACGCCTCCCCCACACGAGGAAATCATCAACTTGTTAGAAGAACTCGACCTACTGGCCCATTGTCGCAAACCGATCAATAAACTTTCGCGGGGACAGATGTTCAAAGTGGCTCTCGCCTGTCTCATCATCGTGAACCCCGAACTTTGGTTGATCGATGAGCCATTTGCATCGGGCATGGACCCGCAAGGAATCAGCGTCTTTAAAAAACACGCCAAATTAGCCGTCGAACGCGGCCACACTGTAATCTACTCCACACAGCTATTGGAATTGGCCGAAAAATTCTCGTCGCGCATCTGGGTAGTGCATAACGGCGGCCTCGCAGCTGATGGCACGGCTCTAGAGTTAGCTGAGAACTCTGGCGACCTCGAATCCCTATTCAACAAACTACGAGAACAATAATCATGTCCGTTCTTAGAGACAAATCCACCCTACATTCCCTCACCACTTCGTGGAAGCAGCGAGTTAGGGAACGCAGGCTTCGTCCGGAAAGAGGTAACCGATCGAGTGAAAACTTCAGTAAACTATTTTGGCGGCTCGTAATGGTGTACATCACCACCATGGTCTTGTACTCGATCTGTTTTAGGATGCCCCACACACGTTCTGAGCAGATCAGCACCTTTATCATCGTTTTCTCATGTCTAGGATTCCTGCTCTCTAGCCTCTGGGTCATGGCTCTTGGTCTCACCAGGGATTCGGATTTTCTATCGGCGACACCCGCTTCGAGCAACCTTGCCAGACTTCACACCTTCCGAGGTAGATTGCGAACGGCTCTTTGGTTCACGATCATCATTGCACTAGTTTCCTTCCTAGCTAGAGATGATCTCGGGCTTGTTTATACAGCGTGGTGGCAATGTGCTTTGGCATCCATCGTTGTTGTTTGGCTGGCATTCTGTGTGGGCTTGTTACTTCAATTACTAATCCCCAGCTGGATTCTTATGGTGCTAGCGCTTGTCACCGGTGTGTTTCTCTGGCTTGAACAAGTTTTTCTAACACTGCCGCCTTGGAGATCAGCCATTGAAACACCGCTGCTCAACTTCTGGCCCCCAGCCTATCCAATCCAAGTGCTCGACCATGGATTCGATCCTTGGAGATGGATCATTGCTTTTGCCGTCTCGCTAATGGGCATTTTCTTCATCTACCATCATCTGAAAGAGTGGGTTTTTGTCCGCATCTCTTGGGATCACTCTGATGAATACTACGAGGATTTCGATGACCTGACTGAAGAAATTTCGGCTGACCCGATCACACCTCAAGATTTGAAATGTGAATCATTCGCCTATGAACCACCTAAGTGCGGTTGGATCGAACAACTCTTGCTGCTCTGCCTGACTCCACAACAGCGATTGCTCGGTCAATTCGTCGGACTGCCGCCTCTGACCCGTCGTTGGATTCAGGGACTTGGTTTGGTCTCGGCCAGTGCCCTCCTATTGGAACTGAACCTGACGTTGCCCTCCGCTGTTCATGCTATGGTCAACATTGCGGGCTTCATCCTAATGTTTGCCGCTAGTTGCTCCGTTTTTCCATCATCCATCATCGGGAAACATTTCATGCAGGCCCTGCCGATCAGTCTCACCTTGGAAACTCCCGGGTCGACCATCTTTCCTCTGTCACTTGCTAGCATGTGGGGTCTCCGCATCCGTGAGCACTTGGTGCGCTCGTTGTTTGCCCTCCCCGTCTTTACAGTTATCACATGGGTCCTTGGACGTCGACTACTGCATATCGAAGTTTCCGGATGGGACTATGTCGTCGCGCATTCGCTGTCAGCTACCATTTGGGTGATGTTTTGGATTTTACCCATGTTCATCGCCAGCTCTTCGTTGAGTAATAATCAGCGCGGTGTCCTCTCCATGACTCGCGGTTGCTTTGTCTGGATCTTCACCTTGCTCATCGTTGTGATGCTCGTTGGCTCCAGTGGTGCCGGTTTATGGACATTGGTGTCGGTTGATACAAGCTACACACTGCTCCTCTGGTGCACTTTAATCAACCTGCTCCTCACAGCAGTCATGTTGTTCTGCTCTAGGAAATATTACTGTTCACCCAGGACGGATCTGGGCTCGTTAATCGTAGAGTAGGCACTCTATCAGTAAGTCATTCGCGATCAAATCAGATACCGCTCCCGTTACCAAAGAAACAGGCGGAGGGTGTGAACCCTCCGCCTGCTGAAATAATTTGGTAAGAACGAGGTGCTTACTTTTTCTTTTTGGCCAGCTCGTCGTCGCTGCGCTGCTTGGCCCACTTGTAGTATTCCTCAGCGTTGACAACTTCCATACTGCCTTTCATGTCGGCGTGTTTCTCCCCGCAGAGCTGGGCACAGACGACGTAAGTGGAGAGTTCCTTGACGGGCTTAAACCACATTGGGATTTCTTTCCCTGGAATACAGTCCTGCTGGATACGCATGGGAACGATCGCAAAGTTGTGGATCACATCCTTGGATGTCACCTGAAGGATACAGTCGCGGCCAACAGGGATTTTAAGTTCACTGGTAGAGATAAAGTCGTCATCTCCGTTAGGGTCACTGGAATCGATACCAAGAGGATTATCACCAGTGATCAGGGTGTTGTCAGTGCGACCGAAGACACCGTCGTTTCCAGGGTAGTGGTAGGTCCAGCTATACTGCTGACCAATGACACGGATGCGAGGGGCGTCTGGGTCGTTGGCAACGACGCGTTCAAATTTGTCAGTACGCTCAGCCCAGAGAGGGAAGGCAAAACCAAGCAGGAACACTGCCTCCACGATCACCACACCAATTTCCAAGTGACTGGAAACGTGGTTAGTCACACCGCTGTATGAAGCTTTGGGACTACGCTTGTGCCAGAATTTAAACAGGGTGATCAAGAAGAACGCGGTCCAACCGACAAACAACACCAGCATCAGCCAAGTGATGACGGAGTTCATTTGGTCGACCTGCTCACCGTGTTGGGAGTAGTTCTCGGGCAGTCCAAAGTAATCGAGGATAGACATGTGAATTGTAAATGTTGAAGAGTGAGGAGTGAGTGACTAGTCGCTGAGGGCGGGGTCCAAATTTTCGCGCTCGCGGATCGCCATGCGGCGAATGAAGAAAATGATCGCAGTAAGCATCGGCAGGATGATCAGCAGCATAACCAGCATGGCGTAACCAGCGGCGACAGAGTCTTTGTGATCAGGGCCATTGCCCATACAGACAGCACATGCGATTGTTGTGAGTTCCATTTTCTTAAATTTTCTGAGCTTTACGTGAAAAGCGGACGCCGTAGATAGGGAGCAAGATTGCAGCTAACGCACATGTCCCACCGAAGATTTGCAGTCCGAGTGATGACCGTGTCTCGAGCACGAAGGCCCATACAACCACGAACACACAGAGCAGGGTGGCCAGGGTGATGAAGAGGATATGGAAACCTTTGATAGACATTGTCAGTTGGAGTTAGTTGTTAGTTAGCAGACGGTCTTTGGCCTAGCGGCCGAAGAAGTCTTTGAAATAGATCGGGTCAGAGAAGGCGAAGCCTGTGATCGCCATCAGGCAGAAGGCAAACACGATCCCCAAGCCAAACAGCCAGTAGACCATTTTTTTCTCGTGATTGAGGTGCATGAAGATCAGCGCCACTAGGGTAGCCTTGAATGTGGCGATCAGCAAACCGATGATCATATCAGCGGTTCCAAAGCCACGTGAGCCGAAGTCGAGCCACTCAATCTTTGCCACCGCCACAGTGAGGACAGTGCAGACAAAGAGGATGCCACCGATCAGCAAGTAGAGCTTCACGTGCTTCTTAATTTCTTCAGGAGAGTCAGCCATTTGAATAGTGAATTATGAATTTAAAATAGGGTAATATGTCTTCTACATGAGGTAGAGGATGGGGAAGAGGAAGATCCAGACCAGGTCAACAAAGTGCCAGAACAGACCTCCAATCTCGACACGGTTGGCAAGCCACTCAGGTTTGGTGTCGAACATCTTACGGCCGAAGAACAGATAGTAAGCGAGCACCAACGCACCTGCGATAACGTGTAAACCATGCAGCGCTGTGATGGTGAAATAAGTAGCGTAATAGGTGTTCCAACGTGGGCTGAACACGGACTCGAAACGAACTTGCTCACGAGGTACGATAATGGCTGGATATTCCACACCTTTAGAGTCGGGGTCGCCGTGTTTCTTATGCACTGGACCAGCGAAGCCTTCGACGTCTCCAGGGAAGAGTTTCTCGATGGCTTTGTGATCCATACCTTGAAGTTCCTCGATGCTCTTGTCAGCTAGGCCGGCGATTTCCTGCCAGTTCACACGATAGAGATCGTTTTCGGTAGGCTCTTTGCCGTGTTCCTCAAGATACTCCTTGAGCTTGGCCACCACGACCTGGTGTTTTTCCCAGACTGGTTTGATGCTTTCTTGTTTGAGCAACCATGAGTTGTTGATCGCAGCTTCAGGATCGATGCCTTTTTCAATCGCCTTCATCACTGTGTGACGGAAGTCGATACCGTCGACATTGATAGCGATTGAACTATCGGCGGTGGTTCCGCTGATCAGGGTCTCATCCTTGAGCTTGAGAGTGCCCTTGTCCCCTTCTTTAGGGTGACTCAGTCTGCCCCAATATGGATCGACCGAAATATCGACAGGGCCGCCATTGGCAACAAAGGTCAGGCTAGGTGTGACTGTCTGATATTCTTCCAGTCTGTCCGCCTTAAGTTCCTTTGTGCGGTTGGCGATAAATTCCTTCTTGTCGTCCTCCCAGTAGCGCTTGCCTTTGAGAGCGGCCTCACCTTTGGCATCGCTCCAGGCCTTACGGCTGACTTCGATGTCGATGTTACTATTGTTAGCCAGTGCTTTGAGATAATCCTCTTTGGCTTCATCGATGAGATCCTTGCTGATAGCAGCACCTTTCTCGAAAACCGTGCCGTTATTCAGCTCAACCTTGTTAGCGAGAACGAATTTCCCTTCGTACTGCTCTCCGAGAGTCTCGTAGTATTTGTTATCTACACGACGTAAGTTGATGTCAACCTGCTCGGCTTTGATGTTCAGGTTCTTAGTGATTTTCTTACCACCGTGATCGGCATGGTCGTCCCCGGCATGTTCATCGCCGTGGTGGTCGCCTTGTGGGTGGGCGTGTCCTTCGATGACTGTGTAGTCATCCAAGCGCACCGCTTGGTGACTGAACTTGGCATTATACTCGATTCCCTTCAGCACCATGAACAACACCGCACAAACGAGGGTGATGGACATGTAGATCTGGAATTTCCGCCAGTCCCTGAGTTTGAGAGCAACCCAGGCAAACACCACCGTGATCGAGGAACCAATCAGGACGAAGGTGTTGATCAGACCGGGTAAAACAGGAAGGGTTCGCTCAGGCCATGGGTAGTCCGCGTAGATACGGAGGAATACATAGCCGGAAAAGAGGCCGCCAAAGAGCATCACCTCGGAGGCGAGGAAGAGCCAGATACCGATCTTCGAGTTGGTCAGCCCGGTGTCTTTCCGGGGTTCTACAATGTAGGGAATTTCCATGAGAAAATATGCTAAAAGTTAGGGAATGAAATTGCTTAGTTACTGCCTTCCTTGGTGTCGTCGACAGGCTTCTTCCACTGAGGGTAGAAGTCTTCTTCCACTTCGGGACGGGCGTATTCGTAGGAGCCGCGGTAAGCGATTGGCTCTTCGAGGAAGTTTCCGTGACCTGGAGGCGTAGGTGTCGCCCACTCAAGGGAACATGCATCCCATGGGTTATCATTAGGCACCTTGCGTCCCATTTTCCATGAGAAGAACAAGTTGATGATAAATGGAATCTGGGCCACAGCGAGCAACCAAGCTGACCAAGACATCAGAATATTCAGGTCGAGATATTCAGCAACGGTGCGGCCGAAGACGTTCGTGCTGTCCGGATCAGCTGTGAGGTAGGCGTCACCACCGTTATACCAACGACGGTGGAAACCAGCCATTCCCTGAATCAACATTGGGAAGAACAGAGTGTTCATCAGAATCAATGATGGCCAGAAGTGCAGGTGATTGAGCGTGCGGCTCATGAAACGGCCGGTGATCTTAGGATACCAATGGTGAATACCAGCGAAGAAACCGAACAGAATACCCGGTGCCACCACATAGTGGAAGTGACCAATCACGTAGTAGGTATCGTGAAGGTGCAAATCAACCAAGTTGAACGCCAGTGGCAGACCGGTGAGACCACCGATACCGAACATCGGCAGGAAGGCACAGGCCCACAGCATGGGTGAAGTGAACTTGATCGATCCGCCCCATAGCGAGATCAACAGACAGGTCAACAGAATCACCGAGGGTATGGAAATCAGCGTTGTGGTGGTCTGGAAGAAGGTGGAGATCGCAGGTCCCATTCCGGTCATATACATGTGGTGAGCCCACACGATGAAGGAGAGGAATCCGAGAACCAGCACACCGTAAACCATGGACTTGTAGCCCCAGATCGGACGACGGGTGTTGACCGGGATAACCTCGGCCACACAGGCGATGGCAGGTAGAAGCAGAACGTATACCTCGGGGTGACCCAGAAACCAGAACAAGTGCTGGTAGAGCAGCGGGCTACCACCACCGGAGGCATCGGAGAGACCGATCTGCTGATGGTAAAGGCCGGATGGCTGGAAGAAACTGGAGCCGAACATACGGTCGGACAGCTGCATGATACCGGCAACTTCAAGTGGCGGGAAGGAAAGCAGAAGAAGGAAACCAGTGACCAGCATCGCCCATACAAAGAAAGGCATACGCATCCAGGTCATTCCCTTGGCACGCAGGTTGATGATGGTGGTGATAAAGTTCACCGAGCCTAACAGAGAGGATGAAATCAGCATCACGAGTCCCAACAACCACTGGGTCTGGCCGGTCCAGAACTGGTGTGGATATTGGCCATCGGCAAAGAATGAGAGCGGCGGATAGTTTGTCCAACCAGACTTCGCAGCACCGGATTCCATGAAGAACGATCCACACATCATGATACCACCGATGACGTAGATCCAGTAACTCGCCATGTTCAGCTTGGGGAAAGCCATATCGGGAGCACCGATCTGAAGCGGGGTCACGTAGTTACCAAAGGCACCGAAGCCGAGCGGCACGATACCGAGGAACACCATGATCGTTCCGTGCATGGCACCGAACATGTTATAAGTTTCACCAGGCAGCTTACCCTCAACCAGCCATTGGGCTTTCCAGTCCTCAGTGAACAACCAGCTCATCCAAGCAGGAAGAGGCTCGTTCGGGTAGGCAATGCTCCAGCGCATGACCATCATCAGATAGAATCCAAACAGAAGGAAACACAGTGCTGTGATACCGTATTGGATACCGATGGTTTTATGATCGGTGGAGAAGATGTATTTCTGGATAAATCCAGGGTTGTGGTGATCGTGATGATCGTCGTGGTGATCGCTCATGGCCTTAGCTTAAATGGGTCGGATGAATGGATTAAAATGAATGAAAGTCTTAGTCGGTATCAACTTACTCAGCCTTGGCAGGCTCGAGAGTTTTAGGATCGACGAGAGTGTTGGGATCGAGAGGCTCGCCTTTGAGCTCGCGGCTGTATTTCTCGTCAAGTTCGGGTGCGGTCATCTGTCCGCCGCCACGTTCTTTGGAAATGGCAATGGCGTCTTCCGCCATCTCAATCGTGATCAACTTGTCGCTGCTGTTACCGAAGCTGGTGCGGATGTAGTTGAGTAGACCTGCGAGATCTTTGGCACTCAGACCGTCACCTTGTGCAGGCATGTTTCCGTTGTAGCTTTTACCAGCCACAGTGATTGGGCCTTTACAACCATTGAGAATGATCATCGCAGGACGAAGAGCTGGTCCGGTGACCCACTCAGATCCAGCCAATGGTGGGATGGCACCACTACCTTCACCGTTGTTACCGTGACAACCTTTGCAGGAAACGGATTTCTTCTCACCGATCTTGGAGTAGGCGACGATCGCCGGCTTTGGCACAACTTCACCACCTTCCTGTCCAGGTGCGTCCTGACGAACGTAGCCGGATTTGACGAAGTCCTTGTAGTCAAAAAGGCTGCCTCCGAAGAGAACACCTCCGCCAATGAGCACCACGATGGCACTTCCTAGAATGACCCAGAGTGAAATCGGCTCGGCACCTTCTGAGAGCACCTGGTGCTCACGGCTAACAGCTGCTGCGTCTGTAAGCACGCTGGTAGATTCGTCCAGATCCGGTGTATGGGATGAATGGTCTGACATGATAATGAAAATTGGTTAGATGGGGCAGTGACCTTGGTCGACCGCTGATTTTTGACTGCAGCTGTTTACTTCTTCTCTTCTTCTTTCACTTCAGGCGGACGGTTGTCCATGCTGAGTGGAACGGCATCATCGCGGCGCAGAGACATCAGATAGCTGACCAGCACGCGAGCTTCTTCTTTGGGCACGAACTGTTCGCCGCGTTTGGTTTTCTTGCGCAGGGCGAGGCTATCGCCTTGGCCGCTGACAGGAGTCTTGTCAAACATGTATCGTTGTGAAGGGCAGTTCGACCAGCTCATGTTCAGTTTCTCCCCACCCTTGCCGATGCGAAGGTCGTTATTGCGGGGATTGAAAAGGTGCTCCACGAGCCACTGTTCCGGAGTGAGTTTGGTCAGGGCTGCGTATTTTTCCACACGGTAGGCCAAGTTGCTGAGGTCTGGGCCCATGCGCATCAGACCGATTTGGGCATACTCTTCGCCAGTGTAGTCGTAGACCGTTGTCTCACGACGGGTGTCGATTTGCTCCGCCTTATCAACGACACCTGCCATGTCATCGCGCCAAATCTGATGACCGGCATAGGTGGGGCGGATCAGCTGGGTGTGACAAGCGTAGCATCCGTTCGATGCGTAGATCTCGGCACCATTGCGAATACGACCAGACACCTTGTGCTGGTAGAGAGCTGCGTCCTCCTCGTTGTTCATTTTCACAGGGGCCAGGTTGTTCATTTTTGCCGTAGGAATGGCAATCACGAACATCCACGCCGAGCCGAAGCTGAGGCACATTCCGAGAAGAAAGGATTTGAGTGTCATGTAATTAGAGAAGTAAGAAGTATGAGAAATTGGCTTGTTAAGCCTTGGCTCTTTCAAGTTCGTCGATGTCACCTTCAGGACCGTGTGGTCCAAGGGCAGAGTGCTCGCGGCGGAGCAGAGTCGGGTGCGAACTGCGGCGGCCCAAGCGGAGCCACATCAGAGCCAAATGGATGAAGAAGAAGAAGTTTGCATAGAGCACGAAACACCATGCGACGGTCATACCCACAGCGTATGGGATGGTATTTGTCACAGCCTGAATCCATGGCTGGGTGTGGTTTTCCTGGGCAGCTCCCTGCTGGAATCCTCCGAGTAGGGTGCAGAATAGGAAGATGAAGAGGATACCGTAGATCGAGAACCAGAAGTGGGTGCGGATCAGGCGGCGTGAAAGCCATTCGCGGCGAGTGATGCGAGGAACGATGAAGTAGATCGCACCAAACATGCACATGCTGAAGAAGCCGTAAATCGCCAGAACATCATATCCGTAACCTGCGAGAGTGAACTGAGTGAATTTCAGCGAAGCCGGGTGGGCAAGAACCACACCGGCGAATGCGAGAAGCAACATACCGAAGACACCAGCGATGCTGAAACGAAGTGACGGGCTGTAAGCGACTGTTTCCTGCTGGCCGGAAGCGGTCTTGAGAATGTTGATACCGGCAGCAAGCAGTGGCACACCCACAAGCATCGTGGCGGCGGCACCCGCATACTGGAGGAAGACAGGGATAGGTGCACCCATCATGGTCTGCATACCAGCCCATGGCGCGATGATCGCCAAGGCCCAGAAACCACCGATGGAATATGAGTAGTTATAAATGGCACGACCACTGACCTTCGCAGCGATGTAGTAAGCACTCGCGATGGCGATCGGGGTGAAGAACAGGAAGATCAAGGCATGACGGAACCAGCCATTGATCGCCGCAGCCATCAGAGGGTGAACATCGAAGACGTTGACGTAGAGGTTGGCAGTTAGATAGACCCATGGGAACCAGAAGATGGCACCGAGAAGATACCATTGGGAAATGTAAACGTGCTCGTTACGGCGGCAGCGGAATGCGATCAGCGACCATATAGCGATCACCGCGTAGGCGGCTAACAGAACTGGCCAAACGAAAGTAGGAAACTGCATCCAGTGTTTCCCGGTGCCGTGACCGGCGAGGATACCGATGGTGCCGATGGAAATGGCGAAGTTCCAGATGTGTCCTGCCACGAGAATAGTGCCGGCATTTTTGCTAGGCTGGCGTGAGAGGCGTGCCATCAACCAGATCAAGACACCGAAGGCTGCTTGTGCACCCCATCCGTAGATCAACGTGTTGATGTGGGCTGGAAAAGAACGACCATACTGGAGAAAACCACACTCCCCAAGGAAACCTGGGTGATGACTCTTGGCGGAGGCAATGATCCCGAGGATCAAAGAAACCGCGAGCCATGCGGCGCCACTGGTGAAGAAAAACATCACAGGGTGACGCAGCGAGCGGTCGATCTCCACACGCAGTTGCGCATCTTCGATGACTGGAACCTGACTTTGGGTAGACATGATCTTTAAATTCTAGGGAAAAAATTGGGTTTACTTGGAACCTCCGGCGATCCATGCGGCGATGTCCTTCATTTCCTCGTCGGTGACTTGGGTAATGAACGGCTTCATCATGGGTGAGAGCGGAGTGTTGCGGGCACCGGACTTGATGTCCTGCATTTGCTTCAAGAGATAGGCGGCATCCTTGCCTCCGAGCTTGGGATACATCGGGGCGAGCGGAGTGTTGCCATCGGGTCCGTGGCAGGTGGCGCAGTTCTTTGCCTTGTAAAGTTCCTTACCCTTCGGAGCATTGCCTAGATCTGGCGCGTTGGTGGGAACTTTGACACCACTTGCGGCTGGAGCTTTTGTAAGATCGGCGCCAACACGGTCAAATGCCTTTGCAGGCGGAACTTGCATGGTTTTACCTTTTTCCAGTTCCTTTTCCTCCAGCATCGCAGCTTGGCTCTCGTCGACGGTCGCTCTCGAATCCAAGCGTTGCTCCTTGAGCACTTCTTCAACACCGGCGGAACGGCCGGACCAGCAAACGACGACTGCGGACACGACTCCGAAGAGACCAAAGTAGGCCAAGCCCCACCAGAAGGTGTTGAAACGGCGCAGCGGGGTGTCGCGGTGGTTGTATGACTGAGTGGACATGTCTGAAATGAGTTAGAAAGCAGGGCAAACGGGAGTTCGCCAGAATTAGTTGAAGAGGTTGGCGGACTCGAGGATGCGCGGATCGCGGTTCGGGTAGAGGCTGGTTTTAGTCAGCGAACGCAGGTAGATAAAGAAGAAGAAGGCACCGACGGTGACAAAAGCTAACAGATCAAGCCAGATCACGCTGCCGCTGGAGAACAGGCTGGCTCCTTCCGGATTGTTGATCGTGAGTGAAGGACCACGTTCAGGAGCCACCATGATGTAGTGGTCGAGGGCATGAAGAATGAAGAGGTAAATGGTGATGGGAATCATCAAGCCGGGCTTCTTCTTCACGTCTGAACGGATCAGGAAGAGGAATGGCAGCGCGAAGTGACCGAACACCAGGGCCAGACTCGCGATGTTCCAGTTTTCGGTGTTACGCAGGATGAAGTAGCTCGTTTCCTCGGTAATGTTGGCATACCAGATCAGGAAGAACTGGGAAAAGGAAACGTAGGCCCAGAACACCACAAATGCGAAGGTTAGCTTACCCATAATGTGGTGGTGCTCAGGACTCATGATGTTTTGCATGTATCCTGCGCGACGCAGCACGATGGTGGTCAGGATCAGCAGAGCCATTCCGTTCAGGACGCAACCGGCAAAGAAGGCGACCCCATACATGGTGGAGAACCACTTGTAATCGAGAGCCTTGATCAGATCGAAGGCGAGGAAGGTGGCTGTGAGTGCGAAAATAACCAGCATCCATGAACTGCGGCGACGGGCGGTCTTCAAACGGGCGAGGCCAGGATTAGGATCGCTGTCCTGATCGACTGAAAGTTTTCTGAGGTAATACAGAGCACCACCGAGACCAACGAAGTAGAAGATCATACGTCCCAGCCAGAAAGGAAGGTTCATGTAGAAGTGCTTGAGGTAGAGCAGGTGATTCACGTGGTGCGGGTCCGGGCTATGGTGCAGTGCTTCCTTGGCGCTGCTATACATGCCCACACCCTCAAGTCCGCGATGGATGTTCATCCACTCGAACAAATGCTGTTGCACTTGTGGGAACAAAAACGGAATGGCGATGATGCCCATCCACGGGAAAACGCAAGCGAGGTGCTCCATCAAGCGACGCACTGACACCCCCCAACCTGAGTTGGATACGTGGTGCAGAAGCAGCCAGAACGCGCCACCGAGTGACAAACTGACAAAGAAAGCGAAGGCGAACAACCATGAGTAGGCATATCGACCAGCCACAGTATCAGACGACTGGTTAATCGCGTCATTGTTAATGAACAGCAGGCAGGCACTGACAATGATACCGACCAATGCGACAACGCCGCAGACCATGATGGGCAGTGCGAGTTTGCCTTTTGCGATATGCTCCCCGTCGGCGGGGATGTCTTTGGATGTGATGAAATGACCCATGGTGAATGGAGAGATTGGAAAATGAAAAAGGGATTATTGATCAGCGGGTGTCTCGGCTGGTGTGCTGTCATCAGAAGATGACTCGGCCGGTTGGGGAGCGGGAGTGGCTGCGTCGGGCTGGGCGGTTTTTTTCTCCAGCTCCTCGGCCTCCTTCTTTTCTTCGGCAGCTTCGGCTTCCAGCTCTTGAGCTTTCTCAGCAGAAATCGGCACCTTGCGAGCTGTTTGGAGAGCACGCACGTAGGCGATGATCGCCCAGCGGTCTTTGACGGGAATGTTGTAGCTGTAGCCGCTCATCAAGCCCTTACCCTTGGAAATGGTTTCGAACATCTGGCCGTCCGGGTATTCGTTGCGAGGAAAGCTCTCGAGGTTGGCGACAGAGAATTTACCAACAACAGCAGCAGTGCCTTTGCCGTTTCCTGACTCACCGTGACACGGCATGCAGGAGATGTTGTAGCGCTCTTCACCGTGGCGAAGGAAGGCCGTGATGTTATCGTCGTTAAGCCCAAGTTCCTCGGGCATACCGTCACCATAAGCATCACCGATGACGCCGGTATCGAGGTAGCTATCGCTGTTGCCAAAGCTAGGACCTGTGCCATCCGGCTCGAAGCCGCGTGGAACTGTGCCTGCGACCGGCTTGCGTGCGCCCATGCCATCGGCGAAGAATCCGCTGACCTGCTGGGTTTTGATCTTATCCTGATCGTCCATGTCCGGGAACATGCGCAACGGCGTGCCACTGAACATCTGGCCTCGGAATCCGAAGAAGCTGATGACCATCACAACGATCAGGGCGAAAGTTAGAAAGAAATATCTCATTTAAGAATTGGCATTAAAGATTTAGCATTTCACTCGGCTACTCGGCGGGCTCCTCAACGAGTTCGAGGTTAGTGCCGCCGGCGTCCTCGAGGAGCGTGCGGGTTTCCTCGGTGGAGAAACGGGCGTCGCGAGCTTCGATGGCGATGAAAAATCCATCATCCGTAGCGCGGTGGAACTGACGGCTTTCAAAAAGCGGATGGTTCAGACGCGGCAGACCCATCAGCGCGAGCAGGCCGAAGAGTGTGGTGAAACCGGAGAACAGAATCGTCAGCTCGAACATGATCGGGAAGAACGCTGCCGTTGTGAAGATGTTAGCAGGTTTCGCCTGAACGACGGTCGGGTAAATCACCACCTGAGTGGTGTAAGCAAGCGTGAACGCGGTGATGATACCGAGGGTTCCGCCAAAGAATACCAGGTATGGCAGAATGGACTTTTTCATGCCCATTGCTTTATCCAGACCATGAATGGGATAGGGCGAGTAGCAGTCCCACTTTTTATGTCCGGCATCGCGCACCTTTTCCGCTGCCTTGTAGAGGGCGGATGCACTTTCGAACTCGGCGAGATAGCCGTAAACACGTTTAACAGTCATGGAAAAGTAGGTATTAGAATTTGAAATTAGTATGCGGTGTCTTCCAGCTCGTGCTGATAAGCGGCCTCGGCCTCGGTGCCTTGGTCATCAAGAGCCTCCTTGTCGTCATGGTGAGGATCACTCTGTGGCAGGGTCCACTTCACCTCGGCAATGTTAATGCAAGGCAGGAACTTGAGGAACAGCAGGAAGAGTGTCAGGAACAATCCAATGGTGCCGACGTAGGTCATGATATCGACCCAGCTAGGGTTATAGTATTTCCAGTCACCAGGCAGCCACATACGAGGCAGGGTGGTGACGATGATCACGAAGCGCTCGAACCACATACCGGCGTTCACTGCCATACAGACGGCCATGACAATCCAGAGGTTTTCACGGCAGTATTTGAACCAGAACACCTGCGGCGAAAGCACGTTACAGGACATCATCGCCAGATAAGCCCACCAGTATGGACCGGCGATCCGGTAGAAGAAGGCAGCTCCCTCGTATTTGGCTCCTGAGTAGAAGGCCACGAAGAGCTCCATCAGGTAGGCGTAACCTACGATGGTTCCGGTCAGCAGAATGATCTTCGACATGTTCTCGATATGCTTCATCGTGATCAGATCCTGCAGACCGTAGATGTAACGGGCCGGAATCATGATCGTCAGCACCATGGCGAAACCACCGAACACCGCACCTGCCACGAAGTAGGGTGGGAAAATAGTCGTGTGCCAGCCGGGTACGACGGAGGTGGCGAAGTCAAAGGAAACCACCGAGTGCACGGAAAGAACCAGCGGGGTGGAGAGGGCTGCGAGCAACAGGTATGCTACCTCGTAGTGGCTCCACTGGCGGTTACCGCCACGCCATCCGAGAGAGAAGATACCGTAAAGAAATCTGCGGAGGCCTGGTTTGCAACGGTCGCGGATGGTTGCAAGGTCAGGAACCATGCCGAGATACCAGAAGATCAGGGAGATGGTGAAGTAAGTGGAAACGGCGAAAACGTCCCAGAGGAGTGGTGATTTAAAGTTCTGCCAGATCGCGTTGGCATTGGGGATCGGGGCAAGGAACCACACCATCCAGATACGACCAACGTGGAACATCGGGTAAATACCGGCGCAACAGACCGCGAAGATGGTCATCGCCTCAGCCGCCCGGTTAATCGAAGTCCGCCAGTTCTGACGAGTCAGGAAAAGAATCGCGGAAATCAGGGTTCCGGCGTGACCAATACCAATCCAGAACACGAAGTTCACAATCGGCCAACCCCACATCGTGCGGTTGTTGTTACCCCAGACACCGACACCGGTGGAAACGAGGTAGAACAGACCACCGCCAACGCCGATGATGGCAATCAACACACTCGGGATGAAAAGCATCCACCAGATCGCTGGCTGCTTGTTTTCCAGAATGCCACAAATGCGCTCGGTAATCCAGTTGTAGGAACGGTTGTTGAGAATCAGTTTCTCACGCTCCATGACTGGAATCACGGGCTTGTTAGGGTCTTTGGTAATGGTTGTGTCGCTAGACATGAGTCGTAAGTGGTGGAGCGTAGCAAATAAGTCGAATAGGTCTTATCAGTCCTATAGTAAATTAGTGCATCGTGATGGTGGCCCGTCCAATGCCTTTGGCGTGTGGCATTTTGGGGTTCGGGTTCTTGACGCGTGCCAGGTAAGTGGTGCGCGGTAGGGTTCCGATGTAGTTGAGCAGTGAGTAGTTACGCTTCGAGTCGCGGGAGCGCATGACCTGAGCCTTGTTACCGTCGAGCATGTTACCGAAGCTGATGGCGCTGGAAGGACAGGCGTCCTGACAGGCGGTGCGCACGGAGTCGACTTTCGGGCGGAGCTCTTCGGCGGACATTTTGACATCCACGGAGGATCCACCGGCAGCGGTTGCTTTCTCTTTGGTATTGGCTTTCACCTTACCTTTGGCGGACTGGATACGCTGCACGCAGTAGGTGCATTTTTCCATCACACCACGCATACGAACGGTGACGTTCGGGTTCTTCTGAAGGTGTGGAGCTTCGCCAACGGCTTTCTTACCACCAGGACCTTTGTAGAGGTTCTTGTTGATCAGCGGGTTGCGCTTGTTGTAATCGAAGAAATTGAAACGACGTGCTTTGTATGGGCAGTTGTTCGCGCAGTAGCGGGTGCCGATGCAGCGGTTATAGGCCATGGTGTTGAGTCCGTCTTCGGAGTGAACAGTAGCGTTCACCGGGCAGACAGTTTCACATGGAGCAGCTTCACAGTGCTGACATGCCACTGGCTGGGGAATCATCTCTGGGTTGTCCTCATCGAGCACTGGGTTGTGATCAGCATCGAGAATTTTGTTACCCTTGGCATCGTAAGTCTCGGTCGCTGCGAAATAGCGGTCCATACGGATCCAGTGCATCTCGCGGCCCATGGCAACCTGCTCTTTACCGACAACGGGGATGTTGTTTTCGGCCTGACAGGCAACCAGACAGGCGTTACAGCCGATGCAGTTGTTCAAGTCGATGGTCATCGCCCACTGTTGGCGGTCATCGAAGAGGTGTTTATCAGCCTGAGCCTTGTCGTGCCAAGTGCTTGAACCCTGAGGTTTGTAGAGAGAAATGTTATCCGGCATGTGGGAGTCCATGCCTTGCTTAGGCACGGTTTCCATTTGCTCTTCGAAGGACTTGCCGTGATCGCCATCGGTGGCGATGGTGGAAATCTCACGGGCAAGAGCACGGCCATACATGGCGTGGTGCTCTTGGGTCATCGCAAGATGGTATTTCTTACCCAGCTTTTCGACCTTGGCACCGGAAACGAGGTAAGGTGTCTCGGCTGTGCGAAGTGTGTAGGCGTTGAAACCACGGTTCACACTGACCAAGGAAACGTGCTTGGCGTTAGCAGGGCCGCGACCCAGCTCGTCGTGTTTATCGAACCCTTGACCGTAGCCGAGGGAGATGGAAATGACGTTGTCGGCGTGACCGAAGGCGACCATGACAGGCACCTCGAGTTCAGCACCATTGACGCTGACTTTGACCATCGGATTCGCGTGGTTTTGACCCTCACCTGTGACGTTGTCGACACCGGCATTTTCAGCGGTCCAGATACCGTAAACCTTACCTTTTGGCTGAAGCTTGAGAATTTTCTCGTATACACCCATTTCCTTGGCAGTGGCGGGCGAAACCATGGCGACGTTGTCCCAGCAGACTTTGCTGATTGGGTCAGGTGCCTCTTGCAGCCATGCGTTGTTCGCATAACGGCCATCGTAAAGTGATCCGTCGGTGGAGAAAACCACCTCGTAGTTGCCTGCAGCGGGCGCATCCGCCACAGTCACGGAAACCGTTCCCCCACCCTGCGGCGCGGCGGCTGCGTAGGTGGATTTTTGCCAGAATCCGTCGCGGAGAAGTTGCATCCAGCTCTTGTCAGAACCGTCGGCAATGCCAGCGAAGGTCTCGCGCACAGCATCGTAGGCAGGTGATGACTTGCCACCGTCGGCAGCTGGGTCAAACAACTCACCAGTGAGCAGAAGGTTGATCAGGTCGAGTTCGGAAACGCCGTTGTAAAGCGGCAGAATCATGGGCTGCACCACAGTGTAGGTGCCGAGTGCTGTGCGAGCATCACCCCAGCTTTCGAGGTAGTGCGCAGCAGGCACGTGCCAGTCGGCTGCGTGGGCGGAAGCATCGGTGCGTAGGCCGAGGTGAATCAGCTTCGCGTTTTTGGCGGCGTCGGCAAATCCGGCGGCGTCATAAACTGGGTTCGCCGGAGTCATCAGGATGACAGCGTCGAGTTCCTTGGCATTGAGAGATTGAATCAGTGACTCCATGTCACCGTAGCCAGCCTTCTCGGTAACGACAGGTTTGAGAGTCTTACCGTAGTTGTTCAGGGCTGTGTTGATGGCGATGCAAACGTTCTGCAGCGCCTTGCTCTGGCGGCTTCCAGCGAGAACCACGCTCTGACCGGCATTGGCCTGAAGATCGATCGCACACTCGTCAGCCCATTGTTTCTGAACATCTGACAGTTCACCACCTCTGGCGACGGTGACTGAGCCCGGCTTGATTTTATTCGCGATACGCGCTGCAACAGCGACAACCTGACTCGGTGCGATGCGCATGCGGTGATCAGCCATACCACCGGTGAGGCTGAAACCACCCTCAACGATATAAAGGCGGTTCATGGCAGAAGGATCGGCTTTCTTGTCGTAGCCTTCGCCTTCGATGAAACGGTTTTTGTAGAAACCACTGACTGGGCCCTGCTTATCAAGCTCAAGGAAGTCACTATCGAGAGAGAGAATCACCTTGGCTTCGGAGAAATCAGCCACCACTTCAGAACCGGAGCCGAAAGCTGCGGCATTAGCCTGCTTGCGTTCTTCACCGGCAAGTGGCTCGTAGCTGTAGAATTTGGCACTGCCGTATTTGGCTTTGAGTTCTTTGACCAGACGGCTGCGGGTAGGAGATTCGTCTTCACCAAATACAAAACCCACCTTGGTGCTGGATGTGACCAACTCACCGAGGGCTTTCACCAGATCGGCGCGGGTTTTCTTTTCGCCACCGCTGAGAATATCGCGGCTACGGGCAGGGTCATACATGTCCAGGATCGATGCCTGAACGAAAGAATCAGTTCCGCCGAGCTTGCTGAAGCGCTTGTTGGGCTCGAGCTTGGTAGGACGGTTTTCGTGAGTGGTTACCACCAGGGAAGCGGCTCCGCTCGCTTGTGGCATGGAAGTCGCGTAATGGACCGGCTTACCAGGAATACTCCATTCAGGAGACTCTGCAAAAGGAACGATCAAGCTCTCCGGACGACGGCAGGCCGCGAGGCTCATACCAGCGAGTGCGGAGGAAGCACCCATCAGCTTAACAAATGAGCGGCGTGACATTTCGCGCTCTTCCTCGGTTTCCATCTGGGCCGCGCCGTCGAGAAACTCGCGGTCGAGAGCATCGTCGAAACGAGTCTCGCCCTCTTTTTCTCCGAGGCTACGCCAAATCTTGGTGCCGTCCTGCTTGTTCAGGGTCTTCGGCTCGTTGACGGGCAGTCTGCCCGGCAGGTTGGTCTTCCGATTGCTCATGTGCTTGATGGGAAAAAAGTGGGAAAGTTTATAGGGAAATTATTATCGGTGACAGGTGAAGCAGCTATCTTTCGGATGGACGCTCCAGTTGGTTTTCAGCAAGTTACCCAGTTTCTCTTGGGCCTTCTCAGCGCTGTCGCCTTCTTCGAAGCCGATCTGCTTCTTAAGTTCGTCCTTACCTTCAAGATAGGTGAGCACGTTGTAGTCGAGATTGTATACCTCCTCGAGCGGCCGAAGATGCTTTTCAGGGGCCCGGTGACAGTCGAGGCAGAACGCCATACTCAGATCCTTGGCGTGGTGAACCTTCTCCATGTGATTCACATCGCCGTGGCAGCTCTGGCAGGAAACACCGCGGTTAACGTGTGCGGAGTGGTCAAAGTAAACGTAATCAGGAGACTTGTGAATGCGCACCCACTGGATCGGCTTTTTAACAGCCCCTTCGATTGGCGCGTGATCCTTATCGACCCCCATGGCGTCGCGAAGTGGTCCAAGCTTGCCTGATCCCTTGGCAACGTGCTCGTGGCAGTTCCAGCAGGTATTCGCAGTTGGCACACCGGCACTAGGCGACTTGTCCACAGAGCTGTGACAATAGCGACAGTCGATGCCTAGCTGATTCGCATGCAAATCATGATCGTAAGCAATCGGCTGATCAGGTTGGTAGCCCACGCGCTGAGCTTTAGGGGTAGCATAGTACGAGAAGGCTGCAGTGAGCCCTAATACTACAAAAATAACACATACCGCTATCTTGAGCGGTAGCAAATTGGTCCATCGCGGGAAAAAATTAGCCATGTCGTCGCGCCGCTTCTACCCCTTGTGAAAAAATTCACAAGCATAATTTCTTGAAAATCGTTTGACCAAATCACGAAGTCGGCAGGCGGTGGAAAACCCGTGATTTTAGGGCGTCAAAGGCGCGATTTTGCATATGCCGGGAAGATTGGCCAGCGGATTCGACTCCCATTTCTGTCAGCATGATTTGATTTCCTGACAGCTCTCCGAGTTTTATCATTCGCTACGTTACAAGATACTCACCGTAATCAGCTCCTCGATGTGCTGCTGAGCAGATTAATCATCCCGCAGGCAAGGCCCTAACTACCTTCAGGACGTGAAAACAAGCATCATCATCAGCACATACAACCAACCGAAATGGCTGCGCAAAACGCTACTCGGCTATGTCAATCAAGACACTCACGACTTTGAAATCGTCATCGCCGACGATGGATCAGGCGAGGAAACCCGGCAAGTGGTCGAGGAATACCAGCAAACCGCGCCATTTCCAGTAAAACACGTCTGGCACCACGACAGTGGGTTTCGCAAATCCACCATCCTCAACAAGGCCATCCTCTTCTCACAGGGTGACTACCTGATCTTCAGTGATGGCGACTGCATACCGCGCCATGACTTCGTCTCCACCCACCTCGATGCCGCTGAACCGGGTCACTTCATTTCGGGCGGTTACTGTAAACTGCCGCTCGAACTCAGCCGCGCGATTTGCGAGGACGATATTCGCACTGGCCGTTGTTTCGACTCCCAATGGCTCGGCGTGCATGGGTTTCAAAATCTTGGTAGTAAATTGAAAATCGGCCTGCATGGTCAACTTTCGCGCTTCGCTGATGGCATCACCACCACCAAAGCGACCTGGAACGGCTGCAACGCATCGGGCTGGAAGCAAGACATTGTCGACGTCAACGGCCACGATGAAACGATGTGCTACGGCGGCCAAGATCGCGAACTCGGTGAACGATTGATCAACCTCGGACTCCGTTCCAAACAGTTCCGCCACCGTGCCGTGTTATTACACCTCGATCACCCACGGGCCTATAAAACCCGTGAAAGCATCGAGAAAAATCTCTCCGTCCGTGCGGCCACACGCAGCAGTCAGAGCACCTGGACCACCCACGGCATCATTAAACCACTTCACCTTCTCACCGCCTAACAATCACCATGCACCATGGCATATTTCATTATCTCGAACGCGTCGTGCACGGCCTACGCGGCTACCTCCATCCAAGGATGATTTCTTCCTATTGCGAACTACGTGACCGCCCTCTGCCCGAAGATGCATCACGCCGCAACCTTGCGGTCTATGATTTCCACAGCATCGACATCGACAAGGTTATGGGCCGCTACCTCTTCCACATTGTTCGCGACTTCATGACATTGGGCTATTTCCCCGTTTACACCTCACGCTTTAAGTTCCTCGCCAGCTTTCACCGGAAGAAATACAAACAGCTATTGTTAGAAACCCCGCTTCACACCACTGCACCTAACAAACTACCAGAGAGAAGTTTCATCTACATCACCGATCACCCGACCAGATCACCCGAGAATGCAGAACAAATCATCAGGGTGAACTACGAGCATCGCAGGGCAAAAGCTGACCACGAGTCAGAGTTCCCCTTCTTTGTGCATCCGGAGGTGAGCATTCAAAAAGATTTCCCTCCAAGGCCTGGCACCCTCACTGAACGCCCAATCAAACTTCTCTTCGCCGGCAACACAGAGGAGCGGCAATACACCAAGGGCAACGTCAAAGGGAAGTTCGGATTGATACCGCGAAATGAAGTCGTCAATCTCGTTAAAAAACACCTTAGCGAGGGCCACGTGAAGGAAGTGAGTTGTGAACAAGACCTGCTGACTCCGAGTGCCCATATTTTTCAATGCGTCGAGTCGGACCGCTACCGCATCCCTGCTGATCAATGGATGTCCACACTTCAGCGCGCCGATTTCTTCCTCTGCTGCCCCGGCGTTTCCATGCCACTCTGCCACAACCTGATCGAAGCCCTCGCCTGCGGCACCATCCCTATCCTCCAATACAGCCACTATATGAACCCCGAGCTGATCAATGGTGAAAACTGCCTAACATACCACGACCGACCTTCATTAGCACGAGCCATCGACCTCGCCGCACGCATGCCCGTTTCCGCCTTACGCATCATGCGTGAGAACGCCTTGTCATACTATCACCGTTATCTGTCGGAAGGGCGATTTGCTGAACAAATACTAACTTCGGGAACAAAGGAAACAAACCTTCTCCTCAATGCCTACCGCATTCCCCGTGCTGCTGGAACAAACCTCACAACATCTAACAAGACCACCGTCTCCCCATCTCATACAGCTCCACGAACCCCATCCGGAAGCGGTCATGAGTCTCGGGCCAGAAAAGATTTACTCAGAACCTCGTGTTGAAACCACACGCCCCCCATTTATGCATTGAATGCCTAGAAGTCCGCTCTAGATTGGCGTCATGAAAAATTATATCAACTCCACAGCGGCAACGCTAATCGCGCTTGGTGTAAGCCTCGCTACCAGCAGCCTAACACTCCAAACGGCACAAGCCCAAGACGCGGCTATCGATAAAAAGCCGGCAGCACTCAAGGTGGGCGATGCCATACCAGCGAATGTCTTCGAAGGAGTGACTTGGGTCCAAGGTGACCCATTGAAGGCACTGAACGAACCGGGGAAAATCTACATTCTGGAATGCTGGGCAACATGGTGCGGACCATGCATCGCAGCCATCCCTCATGTTAACGATCTGCATAACAAGTTCGCCGATAAAGGACTCGTCATTGTCGGCATGAATGTTTGGGAAGATGGCATCGAGAAAGCGCAAAATTTCGTCAAGAAAAAGGGCGACGGCATGTCTTATCGAGTTGCCTTTTCCGGGGGACGCAAATCAGCTTTTGCTGATAACATCATGAAGCCCGCGGGCATCACTGGAATTCCCCGCGCACTCGTTGTGAAAGATGGCAAACTTATCCTCAACACCCACCCTGCGAGAATCGACGAAGCTTTGGTCTCCAGCCTCTTGGACGGAAGTTTTGATCCTGTCGCCCATTTTAAAAAGCAAGAGCAAGAGGCCCAAGCCAAAAAGGAGTTCATCGCCAAACTGCGTCCGCTACAACAAGCCGGTGACTGGGCTGGAGTCAAAAAACTCGCCGAGGGATTGGAGGATGACAATTCTTCAAAATTCAGTCTTCTCCTACGTGCGGCAGTGATGACCAGCAACTGGCCTGACCTCATCGCACTGCGCAAGGATGTTCAGGATGGCCGTTTCGGAAAACGCCTTCGCCCATCCATGATCGATGTCTCAGTGGCCCGTGAAAGTAAAATCACAGAAGGAGCGAAAAGCTATTCAGACATCGTTTTGGCCGACGACCAAAAATTGGAAGAGGACGCCAAACCCAGAGCCGTAGTTGAACACCACTTCACCAAGGCTCGCATGATGTATATGTCTGGCCAAACTGAGGGAGCTAAAAAGGAACTGGAAACCGCCAAGCAATGGCTCCCGAAGATATCCGACTCCCGCTCCAAGACGTTTTACGATCGCTTGATCCTCGGTGCCCTCAAGAAAGTCGACGAAGGATCATTCCCAACTTTATCGGGACTCTTACGTTAGGATATTTTTCACCACATGCCCATGCACGTCGGTCAGACGGAAGTGGCGGCCTTGGTATTTGTAAGTGAGGCGTTCGTGATCTAGCCCCATGAGGTGTAGGATGGTGGCGTGCAGGTCGTGGATATGCACACCGTCTTTGACCACGTTATAGCCAAAGTCATCGGTCTCACCGTGCACGACTCCGCCTTTGATCCCGCCGCCGGCCATCCACATGGTGAAACAACGCGGGTGATGATCTCGACCGTAGTTATTCTTAGTTAGCGCTCCCTGAGAGTACGCGGTTCTGCCAAATTCACCGCCCCAGATGACCAAGGTATCGTCCAACATACCACGTTGCTTCAAATCCTTGATGAGAGCAGCAGAGGCCTGATCGGTTTCCTTGCATTGGCCACGAATAGCTCCAGGAAGATTGCCATGCTGATCCCATCCCTGGTGGTACAGCTGGATGAAACGCACCCCCTTTTCAGCCAGCCGCCGGGCCATCAAGCAGTTGGCGGCGTAGGTTCCTGGCTTTTTACTATCAGCTCCGTAAAGCTCGAATGTCGATTCCGGCTCGTCTGATAAATCGGATACCTCCGGCACGCTGGTCTGCATCCGGTAGGCCATTTCATATTGGGCGATGCGGGATTCAATTTCCGGATCCAGCTCTCTGCCGAATTGCAGTTGATTCAACTTGGCCAATTTATCTAACATCCCACGGCGACTACCGGCTGAAACACCTTCAGGGTTGGCCAGGTAGAGAACAGGCTCCTTGCCGGCTCTGAAACGAACTCCTTGATAACGGGAGTCGAGGAAACCGGAACCCCAGAGACGCGAATAGAGCGGCTGACCGCCCTGCCCTGCCGACACCAGAACGATGAACCCCGGCAGGTTTTCATTTTCAGAACCCAAACCATACGTCAGCCAAGAACCCATCGAAGGCCGACCTGAAATCTGCGAACCAGTCTGCATGAATGTGATCGCCGGGTCGTGGTTAATCGCCTCGGTGTACATCGACTTAATCAGGCAGATATCATCGACCACTGATGCGGTATGCGGCATCAGCTCACTGATTTCCGTACCGCTCTTTCCGTGTTTGGTGAACTTGAAATGGGATCCCGCCAGAGGAATGGACGACTGGTTGGCGGACATACCTGTTAGACGTTGTTCGCCACGGACGGAAGCAGGCAACTGCTGGCCGTTCATCTTTTGCAGCAGTGGTTTATGATCGAATAGATCCAAGTGGGACGGTCCTCCGGACTGGCAAAGGAAGATCACCCGCTTCGCTTTGGGTGTGTAATTTGATCCTGTCGTTTGTCCGATTCCTGGGAGCAACGAAGCCAAAGCAACTCCGCCAATACCAGCACTGGTCTTCTTGAAAAAATGCCGGCGGCTCATGCCGAGCATATCATCGATGTTAGGTGGTTCAGACATGGTAAAATGAGTGGATTGAAATTAGGACAGCGATCACATCAGCGCTTCCAGATCGTGGCATCGAGGTTGAAAATGGTTTGCACCACCACGGTCGCGGCGGCGAGTTGTGGGGCAGGTTTCGTGGATCGCTGCGCTCCTACAGTGAGCAACTTCTTCGCGGCTGCGGGTGCTTTGGTGAAGTAGTCAAGTTGCTCGGCATGGAGCTCGTTGAGCACAGCGAATTCGTCGACGGTAGGGGGTCTTCCGGTCAGTGTGACAAACGCCTCGGTGATATTCAGCTTTCCATCTGCGCTCAGTTCCTTGTCGGCCAGCACTCGACAGGCTTCGACGAACTGGACGTCATTGAGCAGAACCAGAGCCTGCAATGGGGTGTTGGTTCGTGCTCGCTTGACGGTGCAGACTTCGCGGCTGGTGGCATCAAATACCATCATGTTAGGAAATGGCGCGGTGCGTTTCCAGACCGAGTAGAGGCTACGCCGATAGAGTGCCGTCCCCACACTCTGGCGGAATGCAGGACTCATGCCGTTGTTCTCACGCCAGAGATCCCCTCCTGCCTGATAGGGAGAAACGGGCGGCCCGCCCTCTTGGGAATTTAACAGGCCGGATGCTGCCAGTGCTGTGTCACGAATCATTTCAGCGGGAAAACGATACGCCGGAGCACGAGCTAACAGTTTATTTTCAGGATCACGCTCGCGAAGTTCGGGGATGGCAGTGCTGCCTTGGCGATAGGTGGCAGAGAGCACCATCTGCTTACATAGCCTTTTGACATCCCAACCGTGATCAACGAAATCACGTGCCAGCCAATCTAACAATTCTGGATGCGACGGCAGATCACCCTGCACGCCAAAATTTTCCGAGCTCTTGACCAGTCCGGTTCCAAAGAATTCCTGCCACATCCGATTCACGAACACCCGCGCTGTTAGAGGGTGATTTTTTGAGGTAGTCCAGCGTGCGAAACCCAAGCGATTGTTAGGATACTCTTTCTGCATCGGCGGTAGGAAATCGGGAGTCTGACGCTGCACGGGCTGGTCTTTCGGCGCATCATAGGCACCTCGGTCCAAGATGTAAGTGGGGCGAGGATTTTTCATCTCAACCATCGTCGGCACTTCGAGCATCGGATCCTCGCTAGTGACCAGCTTGTGGCGCGCAAGTCGGAGGTCATTCAGGTGCTTGCGGAAGACGGCATCCACGGCTCCGAGATAATAGTTTCTCAATGCTTCTGCGTCGTTGTTCGCGAGGGCTTCCGTTAGATATTTATTGTCGTAGAGCTGGGCGATTTCGGGCGCAGTAAGAGCACGGCTGTGGATGCGAAAATCATCGAGCTTGCCGCCGGTGAATCCTTTATCCCGGAAACGCTCACCAAGTGTGTAGTTGCCTGCTCCGTGAGTGCGGACACCCACGGACTTGGTCATTGGCCCGTCACGAAGGAGGCGAGTTTTCGCTTCCTTGCCATTGATGTGAATTTTCAGTCCCGATGCCCTGCTCGACCCATCGTTGGTCCATGCGACGTGAACCCAGGTATTCTCAGGAATGGGATCGACGGTCTGAATACCTATCGCGTTCCCCGGCCAGACACGATACCAACGCGCGGAGAACAGACCATTTTCAAGCATCATGTCGTAGCCGTTGTAGCCGACGTCCGTGCCATGGGTTCGCTGCATCACCACCACCGGATTTTTATCACGTTTGCTATCGTTCAACCAGACGCTGTGGGTGGTGGCATCCCAGCGGTCTGCCCGGTAAAAATTGGGGATGGAAATGCCGTTATCACCACTTAGCAGGACTGCACCATTCTCCCTGCCGTGGCGATCCTTTGTCCCGGGAACTCCACCGCGATTGGCGTTTTGTTTGGCGCCTGGAGCACTGTTAGGGAAAGTTTTTTCAGCTGTCACGTCCAAGGCCAGCTCTGCGATGAGATCAGGGATCACCGGAGTTTTTTCAGGAGTCTTAAGCCATGCTTGGAAAGCTTGCTCTCGTGACTTGGCAAGGGACGGTGTTTGCTTTTCAAGGTCGGCGACTTTCTGCTGCGCAGCGGCATGTGCGGATTGCTGTTTTTCGTTAGGAAGAAGCAGCGAAGGGGAAGGTATCTTGGCAACGTGATCATAGAGTCCGTTTTCATCGATGTTATTGAAGAACGCCATCATTCCATAGTAGTCCTTCATGGTGAGAGGATCATACTTGTGATCATGACAACGGGTGCACTCCATCGTCAGCCCAAGCACGGCAGTGCCGACTGTGTGGATGCGATCTGCGGCATACTCGATACGGAATTCTTCTCTGACCGAGCCACCTTCGTTGGTCATGCGGTGCAAACGATTGAAAACAGTCGCTAGTTTTTGCTCTCTGGTCGCATTGGGTAGGAGGTCGCCCGCCATATTCCAGATAAGGAATTCATCGTAGGGCTGGTTTTCATTAAACGATTTCACCACCCAATCTCGATACGGCCACGACACGTTGAGTTGATCAGACTGATAACCGTAAGAGTCGGCGTAACGGGCGGCATCCAACCATGGCACCGCCATACGTTGGCCGTAGCTAGGCCTGGCCAGCAGCCGATCCACCTCGGCAGCATAAGCACCTGGCTGAGTGGCTTTATTTTCAAAATCTGCGATCTCCTCCGGCGTCGGAGGCAGCCCGGTGAGATCGTAGCTCGCTCTACGCAGCCACTGCCAAGCCGGAGCCTCTGGTGACGGTGTCAGATTTTCGATGACCAACCTCTGCTCGATAAAATGGTCGATTTCATTGTTTGCCCATTCACTGGCTTCGGGCACCTCTACTTCATCCGGCAGAGGGATGAAGGCCCAATGCTTTTCATACTTTGCCCCCTGATCCACCCAACGGCGGATGATGTCTTTTTCAGCAGCCGTCAGAGTGCGTTTCGACTCTGGCGGAGGCATAATCAGCTCCGGATCATCCGAGAGAATCCGCTGCACCACCACGCTGTGCTCTGCATCACCGGGCACGATGCCGTATCCCTTCGACTCCTTCAGAGCCGCATATGCGCGCTCCGGTTGGTCCAGTCTCAGTCCGGCTTTGTTGTTCGCTTCATCAGGGCCATGGCAGAAAAAACATTTATCGGAAAGGATCGGCCGAACGTGGAAGTTGTAGCTGAGTTCCTGATTCTCTTGAGCCTTAGTGCCATCACGAGTCGCGACATCTTCCTTCTTTCCACACGATGCGAGGGAAAAGGCGAGCAGGCAGGATGCGAAAAATCGATACATGTAAAATGAGCGTTCTACACCATACGCAAGCTAAGCACGAAAACTAGCGCATAAAAAACCCCGCAGATGCCTGCGAGGTGAAATGGCTGGGAAAAGAGGAGCTTACTTACTTCTTCCGGCGGAACATGAGAGCAAGTCCACCAAACCCGAGTAGCGCGAGGGAGGATGGCTCCGGCACGAGGACTCCGTAGATTTCCACCTCACGGAAAGAGAGCACGTCAGCCCCCCCCGAGAACGAATTATTCAGGCCTCCGATGAGTTCGATACGAACTCTGTCCCCAGTGCCGATGAAGCCTCCGGTGTCCTCTTGAACGCTGAAAATATCTCCGGCGTATCCATCTCCTGCAAAATAATCTTCGCCCCATACTTCAATATTACCATTGAAAATGGAGACACGGAAGTTGCTCAAACGGTCTGGGCAGCAATCGCCACGGTTATAGAGAGCAATCTCATTGATGTTACTGAGGCTGGAGAATGTTGTTTCCCAGAACACCGGGTCACCATTCACTCCAGGATCAGTGTGCGTTGTGCCACCGTTGTTGAAGCTGAAGCTGAGGTTACCATCAATGGCTTTGGAAGCATTAGGATCGTTGAGATTGTTGAGTGTGGTCGACTGATTTGCGGTGCTACCGAGGGCAATGTTGGAAAAATTGTAAGTTGCCCCACCTCCGAAAACATCGATTTCAGCGAGTGAAATGACAGACCCGCCACCGGTGTTAGCTAGAGAATTTCTCTGCACCCTGACGTAGCGCGCGTTGACCCCTCCGGTATCGAATCTCGCTGTGATCCCAGCTGCCGCTGCCTGGTTACCACTGTCGTAAAGGGTCGAGCCAAAATTGGCATCATTACTGGCCTGAAGTGAGTAATTCTGCAAGCGACCTCCACAGCAATCCCTCCGGTTATACAGGACTACATTGGTAATATCACGAGCTTCGCCGAGGTCCACTTGGTAGAATGAGTTGACGGAATCATCATTAGCCGTGTGGGTGACTGAACCATTGTTGAACCTACCATCGTAGTTCCCATCGATACCGCGCTCGCTTGGCACGTTGGCTGACGAGGCACTTACTGTAACGCCAGGCTGATGAGACCAGTTCTGAATTTTATTCTGAACAAATGGATTGGTAACCACAGCGGCAGAAGCGCTTCCGCTCAGAGCAGTGGCGAGTATCAATAGGTTTGTGTGTTTCATTGTGTGTAGACGCGGGTTTTCAAATTAAGTGCCGATGATAAACGAACCATTTACTGATTCAATCAAAAACATCAGCCCGATTCATGATTGCCCGTCGAATCTGACAAGGCAGAATCTTCCGTGTGAAACAATCTCGTTCGTCAGTGGTCGTCATCGGTTGCGTCCTGCTGCTATTGACATGGGCCATCGCCGTTTATGGCGCTTCGCCTAGCCTCATAGCACTCTGGCCTGCGGGCGTTGCCTTGATAACGATCCTTGTTTTCCGCCAAGCCGTCCTCGGCCTGCTCGCGGGGTCCCTCGCGGGCTGCTTGCTAATCGGGGGCGGTCATCTTGGAAATGCCATCATCGGGCTGGTGCAAGATCACTTTTTTGCATCGATGCAAGGGTCGTGGCGAATCGGGGCAATTCTGTTCACCCTAATCCTTGGTTCATTTACTGTGGTGATCGAAAAAGGAGGTGGATTTGAGTCGCTGGCCAAGCGATTGTTAGGGAAGACCCAAGGAAATCCGCAACGCCGACTCGAAACCGCCACCGGTTTACTGGGCCTTCTCTGCTTCTTTGACGGACTTGCCAACAGCCTGCTCTTAGGCCGTATCACTCGACCGCTTGCCGATCGTGTGGGAGTCACCCGGGCAAAAATGGCGTATCTCGTCGATAGCACTAGCAGCTCGGTCGCCTGCATCGCTTTCATCTCCACCTGGATCGCCACCCAGCTGAGTTTGATCCAACAATCGATCGAAGGCCGCGGCATCTCCGACTCCGCATACACTCTCTTTTTCAAATCGATCCCACAGAATTTCTACTGCCTGTTCACTCTGATTCTGGTCGTCTTGGTGATTTGGCGTCGATGGGATTTCGGCCCCATGAAAAAAGCAAAAGCGATACCGCCCGGCGAAATGGCTGAGACAGCACCATCTAGCACTTCCTCCATCTGGATTGCCCTCGCACCGATCATTATTTTATCCATTAGCATCATATCGTTATTTTATCTTTGGGAAACCCGTCCGGTGTTCCCTGTGACTACCGACAAACTCACGGCTGCATTCAGTGGCAACGCCGGCCCCTACGCGCTGACAGTTGGTAGCATCATCGGTCTGTTAGCCGCCTGTTTCCTGTTTCCCAAAAAACGCCAACGCGAACTCAGTCCCGCCGTCAGCGCAGGGGCTGCCAGTATGTTAGGGCCTTTGTTGATTTTGGTGACGGCTTGGACATTCGGCTCGGTGCTTAAAGAGCTCGGCACGGCCAAGTGGCTGGCCGACACGATGAGCGGCTCGTTTTCACCCGACTACTTCCCTGCCGCGATCTTCGCAACTGGAGCCGCAATCAGTTTTCTAACAGGCAGCTCTTGGGGCACGATGGCCTTGTTGATGCCTCTGGCTCTGCCGGCCTACTTGGACCTCGCTCCAGACCAACCGGTTTTACTTTCGGCAGTGATCGGAGCTGTGTTCAGTGGGGCGGTCTTTGGAGATCACTGCAGCCCGTTCAGTGATACGACAATCGTTTCAGCCTTTGCCTGTGGCGTCACTGCCCAAGACCACGTCATCACCCAGCTGCCCTATGCCTTGCTATCGGCAACCGTGGCTTTAGTCATCGGCTATGTTGGGCTAGGTGCTGGGTTACCTGTTTGGTCGTTGTTAATCATTGGAACCTTGCTTTTGGGCGGACTTGCGTGCGCCGCGACTCGCCAGAAACCAAAGGACAATGCCCACTAACAGGACAAGCGGCAACATCTTGATGGCTTCGCCAAAATCGACGTAATTCAGTCGTAGCGCAAACACTCCAGAGAAGAGACCGTAGCCAATATTCAGCGTCAGATTATTCACGCTCAAAATCGACGCCCGCTGCTCCGATGGCGTGTCACGGTTGATGTATCGACTCATCAAAAAGCTGACATGGATCAAGGTTAGCATTATCACAAAAGTCGCGGCAATACCACCCGCAGTCTGCAACCATGACACTCCCGCTAGAGCCGCAGTGCCGATGCCACCGGCGATCAGCATGTTCACTCGCGGCGAGAACCGCTGGGCGAGAGGTTTGACATATAGCGGCACTAAAACACCTGCCAGCGACATGCCGGCACCGATGATGCCGAAGCTATATTCCGGCAGATCGACCCAGCGGTAGTATTCACTCTGCAGGGTGACAAAGGTGCGGGTAATCGCATCGATCAGCACTGCGGCCACGATCAAGGCGGCGATCCATCTGGTCTTCAGCACCCAGGCTGCGGCATCTAACATCCCACGCCCAACATCTGCCACCGAAGTCCGTTGCCCTGGCTGTTTTTTGGAAATCCCCAGATCAGTCAGTCGGAAAGCCAGCACCACGCAGACACAGGCGGAGACAAAACATAAAATCACCGGCAGCTTCAGACTGACGGTGCGTGGAAAGTCTCCGAAAATGGCCGTCATGCCCGCGTGATCGAACACAAAACCGCCCACGAGCATGGCGAGCATGCCTCCCAAGGATCGCCAGCGCATCACCGAGACCAGAGTATCGTCCCACTTGTGTTCGATGGTGTCAGCATCATCAGTCATCAATTTCAGCGAGTCATAAGCCAGTGCCTCATCCGCACCACTCGCCGCCGCCTCGGCCAGTCCGCTCAGCACCCGATTCACCGCGCAGATGACAAACAGCCCCCAGCCGCCGTGCTGTGGCGCCACGATCAGCAGCAGCATTTCCACCGCCATACTCAGGGCTGAAAAGATCACCAGCTTGCGCCGTCCTACCAAGTCTGCCAGCACACCCGAAGGCACTTCGAAGATCACAATGGTGAGCGCCCAGATGGCATTCAGCCACAGGAACTGCGCCATCGTCAGCCCGAGATCGGTGAAGAAGACCGCAAAGACCGGGTAATAAAAACGGGCATTGAAAAAAGCTCTGAACCAGACAAACAGCCTCAGGTTCCGAGCAAGCAACTCCGGTGCGGGTATGGAGTCGACGGAAGCTGGCATGCCTCAGGCTTGGTCAATTCCAGCCACGTTGCCAAAACAATTCCACCTATCGACCGATAAAATGTCGGCCAGCTGTGTTTTATTTTTTCTGAACTGGATAAACCACCGGCTGCAAGCGCGCGGATCGAGCCAACTTCGCCATCTCTGCCGCATCGGCCCGTTTGTCATCAACCCGCTCAACTACCTGATCATAAAATGCGGTGAAAAAGACACAGGCGCCTAAGTAGTTACCCGTTTTGGCAGGGTGGCTGCCGTCTTTGGCGTAGAGATTTTTATCTTTCCCCTGCGTGCGAGCTTCGGACCAGATGTCGCCTACTGGAATGATACATAGTCCGCCAGCGTGTTGCGATGCATTCCGATAGCCCTCGACCAGTCGTTGCTGCATCGCCTGATAGGTATCGTTGGGGAATCGTGCCGCGTTCTGTTTGTCACCGTCTTGCCGGCCCCATGTTAGAAAAAGAACCGGCACCGCGCCATTGGCACGCACTGCATCCGCGAGTGACTTGGCGGCAGGATACATCGCCTTGCTTCGCTGCGCCTCAGGAAATGCCGGAAGCTGGCTTTGTTCTTGCAGCACGACCACGTCCCATTTTTTCTCGTTGATCTTCGCCAAGGTTTTCTTGGCAGCCGCATGTTTCGCCAAAGTCCAGCCGCCTCTGGTCATCTGCTCGACCTCAACGCTTTTGCCTTCGGCTTCTGCGATTTTTCCAAAGACCTTGGGAATTTGAAACGAGTAGCTGTTACCGATAAAGAGCACACGCAAGGTCTTTGCCCCGGACACTCTCTGCACTAACAACTGATGCGGATGCTTCTGCATCGCCTGCATCCAAACACGCAATTGATCTCGATCGTTGGCAGCAAATGTGTCCGGTGATGCGACAAATGACTGCCCGTCTTCTTTGGTGAAACGGATTTTCTCACCAACGATCGCTACCGGTTTGGCGTGGATCGTTTTCTGACCATCCGCCGATTTTAATTCCGGCCATGCTGCGGAAAGTGAATACGTTAGAAGAAACAGGGAGAGAATGATCCTGACAAGCATGGAGGATGTCTAAACCTAATTCGAAGAGGGATCAATCGATTCTTCATCTGACTCCTCCTGTATTTCATCGAGCTCCAGCTTCCCGCCTTCATCCTCCCAGTCGGCCTCCATTTCAGCCTCTAATCGCATCTCCTCGGCACGCCTGGCTCGTGCGAGCTCTGAGGCCAGTTCCGCCCCATAGAGAAAGGCTTGCATGGCGAAATAAATCCAAAATAGCACTAATACCAAAGTCAGTGCGCTGCCGTAAAAACTTCCCACATCGGTATGCTTCAGGAATTGAGCCAAACCTATTTTCAACCCGATGAGAAGGATACCACTGGCACTACCACCGATGAGAGCCTCCCTGAATTTAGGTGGCCGCACCGGCAGCCAGCGCATAGCTATCGCTGCGAGAAAGGCCAGAGCCACGAATGACAACACCGGTGACACCGCCGTTGCCATGCGCAACAACAGAGGAGATTCGTTCAAGGAACCGACAATGACCCCCATCATCGTCTCGAACACCACCGCAGAGGCAATGAACACACCCAAAGTCAGCAGCATGATCAGCGCCATAAGTCTGCCAGCCAAGCCCGACAACGCAGCCTTACGTCCTTTTCTCCGCGGCGATCCAAAAACTTTCCCTAGCGATTTACGCAACTCTGCGATGACCTTGGTCGCGGCAAAAAACAGCAAAAGACCACCAACTATCGGCGAAACACCCGAACCCAGCCAATGAATGTCCGTCTTCAAGATCTGAGCAAAGTATCCTTTGACCGTCGATCCAGCCACCTTGTCAGCCTCGGCTAACAAAATGCGGGTAGCCGTCTGCTCATCAACGAACAGTGAGGCGATCGAGACTCCAACTAACAGAATGGGAACCAGAGAGATGAGCGAGTAAAACGCCAAAGCCGCTGCCTCATCCGCATGTTTCCGCCGCCACCACTTGATCGCGGCCACAAAGAGGAACCTCGACCACAGAACGACAAACTGTTTGATTTTCATCATCGACGTACAAGATTCTAACCACGCTAGAGACAAATAGCGAGACTGGATGAATGGGATCTGGTTTGATGATTGTCTTGCCACGCTTCCGTCGGCAAACTGCTCACCTCTGATTCCATCCTGATGTCATGCGCCATTGCCTCATATTTCTCCTGATCATCTCTGCCTCGCTTGCAGCCATGGCACAGGACATTCAGCTAGAGAGGAAATCCTTCCCTCACTCGCCAGATGATGTGGAACACAGTGCCAAGCGATACACGGAGAAATCGTTAATTCCCGCAACGAGTGTGGCAGCTCTGGAACGGCAGGAAAAATGGCTCAGAGAGCAGCTGAAAAAATTCCCCCCGCCGGAAACGCAGACATCTCCGCCCCAACGCCAATTCGGCTATCTCAGTGAGCGGCACCCTACCGGTTCAGGAGATAAACCGATGGAGGAATGGATACACATTCAGCTGCATGACCAACACTCGCTGAGGATTGAGGGCATCGCTCTCATCCCTGCCTGCTACCCTGAACTTTCCATCGATAAAAATTATGGTTTCCCGAGGCGGTTCAAGATCGATGTCTACAGCGCAAAGGAGCCGGAAAAAGCGATCACTGTTGTCGATTGGACACAGCAAGACTTTCCTGATCCAGGACTTTCCCCTGTCAATTTCACTTTTCCCAGCATGGGGGTGCAACGGGTCAAAATCACCGTGACCAAAGGCGCTCGCGATGGAGACACTCAGTTCTTCGCACTAGATGAACTGATGATCTTCAGAGCCGGCAACAATATGATTCTTCCCTCGGCGAGAAGCATTACAGCCTCCAGTTCAACCGAGACGGCACCATTCTGGAGTCTGCAATATTTGACCGATCACAAACAGCACCTAGGAAAGTTTCTCCATGCTCCCCAAGCAGTGCCCGATTTCATCCAGTATTTCGACCAAGTCACTACTCAGAATCCCCCGTCACAGATCTTGATCGATCTCGGCAGCCCGCAGAGCATTGGTCGTGTTGAACTCTACGCAGCGAGTATCCCTGATACCCCTGTGCCTACGGTTGCCATGCCCGTCAATTACCAGATCGATCTGCTCAACGATCTCAACTCGAACCGCGTGGTAGCATCCGTTTCTCACAACGGAGCCCCTATTCATAAGATGCGTAGTCATCCGTTATCCTCTGAAGAGGGCCGATACCTCCGCGTCACGATCAATAGGCTCCCTCGCCATCGCGGCCGGCCCGTTCTCGCTCTCGGAGAAATCCGCGTCATTGGTGACGAAGGCTATAACCAAGTCAATATTGCCAAGGGGAAAAGTATCTCTCTTACGAATATTCCCGGAGAGGAATCTGCCTCCCTGCTCGTCGATGGCCTGACCAACGGCCGCGAGATTGTGCCGGAAAAACAATACATTGCTGAACTCGCCAAGCGCCAAATCGTCGAGGATGCATTGGACAATATTCAGAACCAACTGATCATCGCCCGTGCCACACGGTCCGAGCGCTACTGGACCATCGGCATTACCACCACCACCCTGGCCCTCTTTTGCATCATTCTCGGGGTGCTACATCTGAAGTCATCCAGAAGCAAAGCGGTGCGCGAGGTGCAGCAGCAAATCGCAGCCGACCTCCATGATGACATCAGTGGAAACCTTGGCACCATTTCGATGATCTCCAGCCGACTTCAGAGTCAAACCGACCCCGAGCTGACCCAAGAAAAGCTCCGAGAGATCAGGCATTTGTCACAGGAGAGCTATATTTCCGTCAAAGAAATCATCTGGCTCACCGAGACTGGCATCATTCTCATTTCAGACATACTGGAACAAATCAAACGCACCGCCCAGAGCATCCTGAGTGAGTGTCGGGTCCAATATAAGTTCCCCGAGAATTTCCAGAACTCCGTCGTGCCGCTAAAAGCACGCAGGAACATCACTTTACTCGTCAAAGAAGTTCTCTATAACTGCGCGAAATATGCAAAAGCCACGACGATGGTGATCCAGGCCGAGATCAGCGACAAGCAACTGCGCATATCCATGCAAGATGATGGCTGCGGCTTCGATCCTACCTCGATAACCGATGCCAACAGCGATTCAGGACGCGGCTTGTCTAACATGGAGAGACGGGCGAGACTACTGGGCGCAGAACTCTCTATCCACTCCGCACCCGGTGAAGGAACACGCATAACACTCACAGCGCCCATTAATCCTAAATGACATGGACAACAACGATTCAAACACACCAAGCCCTGTCACTCTCTGGTTGATCGAAGACAATGCCGCATTTCGCTCCAACCTAACAGAGACATTAAATTCAGTCGACCAGATCCAATGCACACGCAATTTTTCATCTTGTGAAGAAGCACTGGAATCTTTGCAAGAAACTGCCGACAGGCCTCAGGTCATGCTGATTGATATTTCCCTCCCGGGCATGAGTGGTATTGAGGGACTCACACAAATTCTTGTCATCGATCCAGACATCAAATGCATTGTCCTAACAGGCTCAGACAAAAAGCAAGATGTCTTCCATGCGATTTGCGCAGGTGCGTCTGGCTATTTACTCAAAAACACCTCCATTGAACAAATCGTGCAGAGCATTGAAGACGTGATTGAGGGTGGGGCCTCGCTCGATCCCCATGTCGCCTCCATGGTGCTGAATGCTTTTCCGAAAAGTAACACTCCGCCCAAACAACACGATCTCACCGAACGCGAAGTGGAGGTACTGAAACACCTGGCCGATGGCCTGATCATCAAGGAGATCTCAGATCTGATGAACCTCTCCCCACACACGGTCAAATTCCACGTCGCTAATACCTACAAGAAGCTCAACGTGCAGTCTCAGGCAGGCGCCGTGGCAAAAGGAATCCGCAAAGGGATCATCTAACACAACTCAGCACACAAAAAGGCCGCTCCCTAGGGAACGGCCTTGATAGAATATTTAGTGCGCGGCCTTATTATGCCTTGCGGCGTCTAAGGATGAGAGCAAGTCCGCCAAGTCCAAGTAGGGCTGCGGATGAAGGCTCGGGAACAAGGGTGGAGGTGCCGTACCAAGCTATGTCGAAGCCGTCATCAGCCGGCACTGTATTATTTGCTGCAAGCGCCATCGCATCCGTGGTCAGATCGTTGCGGTCTGTCAGAAATGTTGCAGTGGCACTATCGTTAGTGGATGAGCCTAGAGTGAAGCGCACAAAAAACGAGTCGCTATTGAGAGTGCCTGCAGCATCCAAGCCACTAACGACATATACCTGCTGCGGTCCAATTGTGCCGCCTAAGCCATTGGGGACGCGAAAGTCGGTAATCGTGTCGGCTGGTCCAACATTGCTACCGCCACCGTTTCCACCGACTGCCACCTCTTGCACGGTCGCCGCGAAAAAGTTAACACCGTCTGTGCTATAAAGAGCATTGCTGATAATATTGGAACCGCCCCCTCCTCCGCGCTGCATGGCAAATGCAAACTTCTCAAATATCACATTATGTGTGCCAGTAAGATCGACCTTTACAGTGATATCATCACTCCCAGTTCCATTGACGCCCGTCAGTCCGGTAAGTGAGACAGTACCACCCCCATTGATCGTCGACGCAGGTCCAGAAATCCAGTTTGAAGTGGTAGCAGCATCGGTAATTTTAACTCCCTGCCCGTCAAATTCGTTGAAACTGGTGCCGTTTTCGGAGTCCAAGCCGTAGAGCAAAGCCGCATCAGCTTGCTGAGTGACTAATGCCAAAGAACACAAAGCCCCGAGAGATAATATTTGTAGTGATGTAGTTGGTTTTCTCATATTGATTGAATGTTTTTGATAGAAGCTACCATAGGAACGCTCCTCCATTTCCTCATTTAATCTACAACCCACGTGATTTCTGCCTACCTAGCCAATGAGCTAGTTTACTCGGAACCATGAAATCCACTCAAGGCGACATAGTCAACATGGGCCACTCTCAAACCCATTGAGCCCACAAAATCCGCTTTCTTCAGACTTTCGTAAAATAAATAATGTTTTTCATGAGATTGACGCATCTTTATGTATAGAACCCGAATTTTTGGGTGTTTAATGAATATACTTGGGATATACTTAGTCGATTTGACCCGCGCCATTCAGGCCGTCGTATCTCTGCACTCTTTCTCTGCACACCATGAAAATAAATAAAAACCACTGTATCACATCATCCTCGCCTCGTGGATTCGCCTTGATCGCTACCATTTCGATTATGGTGCTCCTGACGATGATTGCCTTGGCCATGCTAAGCCTCAGCACGGTGGAACTACGCACGGCTCGCCATAGTCATGCACAAGCAGAAGCTCAGGCGAATGCCAGACTTGGACTACAAATTGCATTAGGCAGACTGCAGACTTCCCTCGGTCCCGATGCCCGGGCCACCGCGAACGCCTCCATTCTCGATACCGACCCATCTTCACCCGAGATCGATGGTGTTCGTCACGCCCACTGGCTGGGTGCCTACCCCACGATCAATCCCAACAGCCCCGATGACGGCATCATTTCCCCTCGCACCCTTCGTGACTGGAGTTTGGAAAACATGGAATGGCTGGTTTCCACATCAGATCCTAACACGGCTGCGGATCCCACAGCGCCACTTGGTGGAGATGTCATCACCATGGGTCAGTTCATCAAGGATGGCACTGCCACTATTCCCGATACCTCAAGCATCGACGGACTTTCCGCCGCGCTTCTTACCAAAGCCCAGGCCGGACTCGTGAAAGTGGAGGAAAACTCCGGCCGCTACGGCTGGTGGGTAGGCGATGAAAGCATGAAAGCCAGAATCGATACCCTGGCATCCACCAACGGTTCCGACGTGCTTGCAGGCACCGAAGTGAACGCGACCGCGCAGAAGAGCAACAACTACCAGATCACCCAGGGGGTGAACCTTGAAAGCCAGTTGCCTACTTATAAAGACGACCCTGAAAAACTTTTCAAACTGATCACTCACAACGAACTCACCATGCTCGGCAGTGAGTCTGCGGATTCCTCATGGAAAAACTGGAGTTTGCTCAATCAGGACAAATTCACACCATACTCCTATTCCCTACCCGTCAACGTGGCTGATGGCAGGTTGAAACAAGACCTGACTGCCTATTTCAAAGGTTCATACACAGGGCTCGACAAGCAATCGATGATCGATCCCCGCTTCCCCGTTACCGCCACCCGCGTTCCTACTTTCGATTTCGTCAAACAGTGGGCCAACATGGTGGAAGACCGCACCACTCCACAGCCAGTCGTCGCACCGAACTACGATCCCACATCACCTGAGCACGGGCTGCACCCGGTGTTCACCCAGGGCGCCGTGGCTATGCAGCACTCCTATCAAATCACGGGCCAGAGAACCTTCAAGCCCGTCACCATGATCATGCCCCAGATCCAGCTGTGGAACCCTCACAACGTAAAACTCGAAGCAAGGGATTACATCGTGCAAGTTGGTTACCAATTCAGATGGTGGATGCAAACAGGCATCAGAAACACCGATGAGGCCAGCTATGACGTCAACCCTGTCTGGCACTCATGGGAGGAAAAAAACAATCACGCACCGCTACCTCCCCACAAACCCGCTGATAACGAAAACATCGACTACCAGGGCAACAAACGCTTTTTCACCTTTGTCATCAAAGACCAAGCGTTCGAAGCCGGTGAGTCTCTCATTTTTCATGCCAAACCACCGGCCAGCGGTGCTATTTCGGGTGTTCCCTATAACATGAATGAAGATGCGGATACCGACATTCTTAAAAACTACACCAATGACGGCGATCTCAACCTGTTAGTCAACGAAGGCAACCTGGACGAGTTTTTCTACGTCGTAAGCCCCTCGAACGGCACTCTCGATCCGAATTCCAACGCCAACTTATCCAACATGCTGAGAACGGAACCCAACTTCCGCTCAACCACCACTGGCTCAGGGGCGAACGATGATGAAGACCTCGATATGCATCTGAACCTCTACACCGTGAACGACGGCACCCCCAGCTTGTTGCACGCGATGAAAAAACCGCAGCGTAACGAGCGTTACGGAAACTGGCAACGTCCCACCTACCCGCTCAATCGTTATCAGGACGGTTCCCTGTTAGCTTCGGCCACCTACGATGGTAAAAGCGCCTTGGTCAACTTCGGCTCGTCCATGCTGGTGAGTAATTTTGACATTTTCCAAGGGGGAAATAACATGAACTTGCCACCGAAGGCCGGTCAGCCTCACGCAGTGCTCGGCTACTGGAACATCCGCAACCAGGAAAGTTTCTCTACTTCAGAAACATGGTCGTCCGGTTCCCTGGAAGCCTCGAAGTGGTTGAACTCCTTCTCGTTCCGGAGCACCCAAGTATTCAAAACCACTTGGGAATCCGCTGAAAACCTGTATGGCAACCTCTCCACTGACCGCCTGGGTGGCTGGCACCTATCACAGGTGCAGGACATGGTTTATCCGATGTTCGATTACCCTACCACCCCATACGGACCACTCTCGCTGGGTAGTTTCCAACACGCCAACCTCTCCGTATACGGCTGGCAGCCGACCTACGCCTTCGGCAATGCCCAGGCACCTCCGCGCTTTGACCGCACCAAGTTCCAGTCCAGCGAGCAGAGTGACCTATATGACATTTCCTACCTGCTGAATGCCTCTTCATGGGACCGCTACTACCTCAGCACCATCCCCCAGTCTGGCACAGCCTTGAAGAAAGGCATGCGCCTTCCTAACAGCAGACAGTTCCTCACTACCCCCACTGGTGAAGGAAGCGTGGACGAAGCCAAGTTGATCAACGCCGATGGCTTTGAGCTCTCCGCATCCAATGTGATGATCCACGGCGGATTCAATGTGAACTCCACCTCGGTCACAGCCTGGAAAGCATTCCTCTCCGGCGCCATGGGACAAAGTGTGGAAACGCTGCACTCATCCGAGGACAGCAACGTGGCCACCGCAGCCGCCATGGGCCGCTTCCTTGCCCCGCTGATGGAGGAGACCGAAGCAGTCGCCAACGACAGGAACAGCACACGTTTCGACCGCCCTAACACCTGGGCCTCCACCAGAACCTTGAACAGCGATGAGATCAACATACTGGCAGGTCGTATCGTGGAAGAAGTCAAACGCCGCGGGCCATTCCTCTCCCTTGCAGATTTCGTCAACCGCAGGCTGGAGCCAGACTCAGACGTCACCGGCGACGAGCGCACCTATCAGGAGGTCCTTGGCACCCTGCAGGCCGCCATCAACAAGGCCACGATGGAAGATCAGAAAATCAACTACCACTACTATGCCAACGAAAGCAACAACGGCATCAAAATGACCATCAAACCTGATGAAGACTGGAGCAGTGGTGGGCTTGATTTCACCGTCTCCTCCTCTGCCCAGGAAGCAATGTTAGGCTACCCAGTCTCGAAGATCAACCAGTCCGGTGGATTGATCCATAACTACGCGCCTAACTTCCTATCCCAAGCGGATGTGCTCACCAAGATCGGACCAAGCATCACCGTCCGTGGTGATACCTTCGTGATCCGTGCATACGGTGATTCGATCGATTCTCGCACCGGTGAGATCGCCGCCAAAGCCTGGTGTGAAGCCGTGGTGCAGCGCGTCGCCAAGCCCGTGGCGTGGGATGGCAGCAGCAGCCAGCTGATGCAACCTCAGGCACCAAGTGAGACAGGATTCGGTCGCCGTTTCAATGTCGTCAGTTTTCGGTGGTTGAATGAAAAAGACGTCATGCCATACTCCGATGACGATGCCATCGCGCAGTAAATCAAACCTCATCACTTTTATGCTCCCTCGTAAGATCACCGCCCTGTTGTTGCTGGCCCTCACGACCGCCAGCCTGTCCGCCCAGAATCCGCCGGCGCAAAAACCCGTAAATCCCGATCAGCTCCCCGGGCTGCCAAGCCCCAAGGAGAACGATATCATGTGCCGCTGTGTCAGCACCTTCCTTCCCGGGAAAAATGAAACATTCTTTTTCAAAATAGACGACACCTACCACGAGGTAAGCCTCACCGGAGAAGGTATGTCTCTTCCTTTCCCAGTCCGTGGATCCACTACGTTCACCCTCTATAAAAAGACGCCGGCTGGTGAAGATGCACCGCCATACACCCCGGTGGTCGAACAGGCGCTGAGTGGAGACGGCAAAGATTTCCTCGTGTTCCTAAGCCGCAAAAATGACAAGGCTCCGATGAAGAGCAAGTCAGTGAATCTGAACACCTCTAGCTATCCTGCCAACAACATCTATCTGTTCAACGAAAGCCCGGCGGCACTCGGCTTGCAAGTGAACACCTCCAAGGCCGTGGTCAAACCGTTCGAGTCCTTCAACTACAAATTCCAGAATACCGATCGCGATACCTATACTTCCGCAAAGATCGTGATGCGCTACAAGGGAGAGAACAAAGTCATGGCCAGTAAACGGCTCCGCCTGGTGCCAGGACGCCGCATCATCCTTGTTGCCTTTCCCAGTAAAGCCCGCACCCAGTTGGGCGCGACGCCATTGCGGCTGATCATTACTCAGGACCAGCCGTAAATCAGGTTTACAGAGCAGCTAAAGCCAGACCGATTTCGGAGAGCGAACCATCAGCTTTCCAGATCGAGCCTGGCTTTCCTTTTGGTTTGTTGAAATAGGCATAGCGTTCGACGCGTCTGTGTTTCTCGAGGATTTTGAATGCCTTGATGGCAAACTCAGCCATCTCCTCGTGAGTGCCGCTCCAGCCATTGAACTCGGTGAGCCACAATGGTAGTCGGTATTTTTTATACATGTCGTCTAGCCAGTTATCGAACTGTCTAATATCCGTGCCGCTGTACCAGTGGAGTGCGAGAAAATCGACTTTCAGTTTATTGCGCTTCACCCCCTTCATGAATTCATCCAGCCACTGATTTCCACCCTGATCATTCGACACAGCAGGGCTTCCCAGACGGAGATTCTTATCCCTCGCGAGCTTCTCGAGTTTAGGCCAATGTTTCAGACCTTCCTCCACAGAGAGGTTACCCTGCTTCTTACGCTCCGGCTCATTATAACCTAACAAATGGGTGATGTTCTTCTGCGCCCGAATGGCATCAAATGTCTTCTGCCCGAGGTTGATCCGGCCTTTCACCATCGGCACAAATTCAATCCCGTCAATCCCACCCTTGCCACTGCGTGACCATGTATAGAACCAAGCCGGTTTGATTTGTTTGTGGCCTGTACCGTTGCCCCCGCAATATCCCTTCTTCTTCGACTTCCCTCCGGTCTCAGCCGCAGCCTCGCCCCAGGGCAACACCGTCGCGGTAGCGGCTAATGATGCTGATTTGAGAAAACTTCGGCGAGAAAACGATGGCTGCTGATTCATAATAACTTTCATCTATTAAACACCACTCAACCCCAATATCTATACAGCAGAAGCCTCATTTCCCAGCTTGCTCCACGATCTTGACGGTCACTTGTTCTTGCAATGACTCCAGCTGAGCCTGCCCATACTGCCCATGTCTGATCTTCAAAACCTGCAGCGTATCCATCGTGGCCAACGGAGCCAAATCCTTAGCCGGCATATCGCTTAGGTCGAGTTCATACAACCTCATGCCCCTGAGCTGATGGAGGTCACGTAGCTGACTGGCATTCATTTCTATCGAACGCACATTCAGTATCCGCAGCATGCAGAATGGAATGACCTCCGGATTCACCAGCGGCACCTTGGGACGGTAAAGTGTCTTCAAACCCTGCCCTCCAATCTTCAAGTGCTTGCGTTTGTTATCAAACTTGAAAACTTGATTGGTCCATTGCGGGTTGGAAATTGCGAGGACGCCTTTGATGATACGGACTTTCTCAGAAACTGATTTCCGCACCAAACTGTCATAGATCACCATCTTCTCGACCAACATGGTTCGACTGGTGTTCTTCGCGTCTGTTAGGCGACGCATTAAACGAACAAAATCGTCAGGTGGCAGCAAACCATCTCCCCTTACCAGTGGCGCAAACTCAGGAATCGTGGCCCTCAGCTCGCCCTGATCACCTACTCGAATTTTGTAATATTTCTCAGCCTGATCGAAGTCCTGCATGATAAATAATAAATAGGCCTTCAAACTCCACGACCGATCGCCTGCCGGAGGATCCGTTGCCAATTTTTTATCCAGACCTTCCATCGCTTTCTGCACAGCAAGCAGTCCCAACGATTCCTTGAGAATAATCTCATTCACAAGAAAGGTCGTACTATCAATGGTGTCTTCACCGCGATTCTCTAACAACACCGAGGAATATTCCTTTTCCTTCAGGTATCGGTCCAGTGACTGCTCCGCGCGATCTCGTTCCTGCTCTGCGGAAAGCAGTGCCGTCTCCGTGTGCTCTAGGGCCAGCTCAGTCTTCCCATAACTGATCCGTAACTTCTGAGTGAAATAAAGCGCCACCCCTGTCAAAAACAGGGTGAAGAATAAGGTGAGGAGGCTCATCTTTTTGTGACGACGATAGAACAAACGTATCTCCCTTCCGATTCCTGGCCGCTCCGCCCCGACACTAAAGCCCATCAAATGTCGGTTCACATCCTCCCACATGGGCTCCACCTGAGAGTAACGATCCAGCGGGTTTTTAGCACAGGCTTTGTTGACGATCGCGGTGATCGCTTTCGATCTTGGTGGCTTGTTAGAACGCGATTCAGGCGGTAACAAAGTAGCGAGCTCATATAGAATGCAACCCAGTGCATAGATATCCGTCTGTTTGGTTTTCTGCGATTTAGGGTCATCCTGCTCAGGAGCCATGTAACCTGGTGTGCCTTTGATCGCAGGCTCTAACTGGTCACCATAAAGATCCGGATCGAGTAGCGCTTCGGACGAGTGTTTTTCACTTCCTCCCCGCTCAATTTCTCCCAGACCCCAGTCACAGACCTGCACCTCACCAAAGGTTCCCACTTGGATGTTTTCAGGCTTTAAATCCAAGTGCAGTACATGCCGAGAATGAGCGTAGCTGATCGCTTCGCAGATTCTGAGGAAAATGGATAATCTGCGGTGCAGGGAATATTCCTCTAGGTTCTTTTCCTTTTTCAGCTGGGAAAGAATTTTACGTAGAGAGTGACCGCGTTTGTATTCCATGGTGAAATACGGTCGCTTCGAATCATCGATGCCCATATCGAACAACTTGATGATGTTAGGGTGCTCCAAGCGCGATGTGATATGGCCTTCACGAAGGAAAGCATCATAACGCGCTGGCACCACATCATCCTTGGGCCGGGCCATCGCGACGTGCCGCTCCGTTTGCACATCATAGACCCTGAAGACCTGTTTCATACCTCCAACGCCAATCTCATCCTCAAGCTCATAACGGTCCGTGACTCGCTCCAAGGCATGGTAGAGAGGACAGATCTCTTCGGTCGGGCTACCGGATAAATCGAGAGGTTTTCGTTCTGCCTCTTCGTAAAGCTGACTGTAGATCGATGAACCAGACATTACTCAGCGGTGACCTCGGCGAAGCTTTCAAGGTCGTGTTTAAGTTGTTGGATCTCCTTGAGCAACACCGCTTTCACGCGGTGTTTAAGGATGTAGACGGTATTCACCTTGATATTGAGTTGCTCGGCGATGTCTTCCACGGATTTGCCATCCAGTGACATTTTGAAAACCTCGACGGCATTCCCAGAAAATACCGCACTGGCTCGTTCCATCGCCAGCTCGACCACGTATTCCTGCCACTCTTGCTCTACCCGCAGGTCAAGCTCCGGATCATCGCTCAGCACCAGCTTTTTGCCCTCTCGGTCATCGTTCAAGCTTGGCCCGGTGGGTTTTCTTTGATTCGACCGGATGATGTTCAGCGCAGTGTTCTTAATGAGCCTAGCGAACCACGTTCTGAATTTCGCACGGTCGGGATCACGGTCATAGGTTTGTAAGCCTTTCCACAAAACCAGCGACACCTGCTGCCGGGCATCATCCAAATCGGCACCACGGAAGCCCATGGATTGAAGAACCTTGGAAATGAAAGGCTCGTAGAACTTCAGAAGTTCTTCCCAGGCCAGCTGATCACTACCATCGCTGGCACGCTGTAGCAGGCTAACCCGCGTACGCATCGCGTCCACCGATTGTCGGGTGGATTTCGCTAGCGGATCAGTCGGCATGATAGGCTAGACTAGTTCGGCTGGTGAATTTTCCTAGTCAGAATAATGACAAGATGACGAATCACAGATTGCGCCACTTCACCTTCGCCACCACTTATTTCAGTGAATGTGCGACTACTTCCTCACCCGATAATGCCCGGTGAGCGGGAACTCAAAGAGCCTCGCCTCTTCACGAGCACCACTGCCGATGTTGTGAATGATCATCGGCGTGCCATCCGAATCCACGACGTCACTAACAATCATGATGTGAGGCAATCTTCCGGCCACGGTGCAGGTCACCAGATCGCCTGGTTTGTAGTCTTCCTTTTTCTTGGTCACCGGAAGCGACCATCCCTTGCGTTTGAATAAGGTCTGCAAGTTCGGCACACGGCGGTGATCGATATTTTTGTCAGGCCGTCTCAGCCCCCAGATTTTGGGATACTTGGAAAAATTCGCCCGCATGTCTTCGTGCACCAATTTCTGCAGGTCGATTTTTCGAGCTTTGCGCAGGGCGCGAATAACCACGTCCGTGCACACGCCCTTGCTGATATCAATGTCACCGTTGGGATATTTCAACCCGACATAGGCAGGATCATATTCGACGGTCTTACCAATCTGGGTACGGGCAGCATTGACAATCTCACTGACACCCGAGGGCTTGGTGGCCGCTGTTTTTTGCTCCTGACTGCACCCTGCGGTAATGAATGCACCGAAACAAAGGAGAACATAAATCGATCGTAACATTTCTACTCTACGCTGGGTGGAACGTTAAACTTGCGCCTATGGATGGATTCCTCACTCAGTCTCGGGCAAAAATGACCCAAGCGGGGATGCTGCTGGGATCAAACATCGCGTTGTGATTCAGCTTTCAAATACCACTTCTCCCCAATGTTTTGGGATGTGCATATTCACGACACCCTGCGGACTCCAGACCCAGTTATCCTCCGGGTGTTGCTGATCCTCGGGGTTCAACCCGTCGGCCAGATCCGTGCCGTGGGGCGGGATTCTAACGTACTCTCCATCGACCACTTCATGCTGCCACTGGACTCGGGAAAAATTGACTTTCCACATGTCACCAGCCTGTGGCGGAGTTGATCGTCCAGGATTGTATTTCGCCAATTCCGACCAAGGAAAGGCGATCTCAACTGACCAGCCCTCGTCTGTCGTCGTGGGGTCGTTGAGTTTTCCTCGCACACCGACTTTGCGGATCAGACCGGGGAGATTACAACCTAACACCGGCTTGCCGCCTTCACTATACGGCACTGGCAAGCTTAACTCCCAGATCGTGCCGAGGGCGTTCATTTCGAATTCATAGTAATTGTTAGAATCCGCATCGGGATCGATAAACACCTCGAAGTCGTTATCGTTAAAAATAATTTCGTTCTGCTTGGTAATCGTTCCCCAGACATGAGGCTCCTCCATTTCTGCGGCGACGTAGAAGTAGTCATCATCCCAAGCCATTTTCGCGCGGGTGCGAAAGCGGGGCTTGAGAGCAGGGTCACCGGTGATGTCTTGGAAATCTTCGGTCCAAGGTACATCCGCCCAGCCAGGATCGGAAATAAAACCGTCCAGCTGCAGTGGCCGGGAGAGTTTGGGGCAGTGGTATTTTGTTGGCTCAGGCATATCAGTTCATTGGGTAGAGGATCTCTTTAGTCACTTCGTCGATGGCTTTCAACACATCATCGCTCAGAGTTAGATCGGCAGCCGCAATAATGGCATCCATCTGGTCCTCGTGCGATGCCCCGACGATGGTAGATGCCACGTAGTCGTGCTGCTTACTCCAGGCTGTGGCCAGTGTGACCACATCCATATCGGCCTCCTTCGCAATCTCGATCATACGAGCTGTGGTCTCCAGGCTCTTCTCGTTCACGAAGCGCGACGCCATCGCTTTTTGACGCGGTTTGCCGTTCTTGAGATAGTCGGAAAACCGGGCACCTTCCGGGAGTTGGCCATCGTTGTATTTTCCGGACAACACCCCACCTGCCAGCGGGCTGTAGGGCAGCAGGCTTACTTTCTCATTTCGACACACTTCGGCGAGTTCGTCTTCGAATCGACGGTTATTGATGGAGAAATTGTTCTGAATGGTGTCGTAGCGAGTCAAGCCGTGCAGGTCGCTGGTCCAGAGAGATTTCATCAGACCGTAGCTGGTCTCATTGCTCACTCCGATCGACCTAACAAGACCTTCCTTGACCAGTTCATCCAGCGCCACCAGCGTGTCTTCACAGCGCATACCGTGATCCGGCCAATGGACTTGATAGAGATCAATGTAGTCGGTCTGGAGACGTTTCAAACTCCCCTCCACCGCCTTGCGGATATGATGCCGGTCGAGTGCCGCTTTTCCTCCACGCACTGGCGGGTTAAACCAGCCATGTGCGGCCCCGGCCACTTTGCTGGCGATAATGATACTGTCGCGATCCCGGCCTTTCAGCCATTCCCCCACCCACTTCTCAGTGAGCCCCGCGGATTCCTTGGAAGGAGGGACCGGGTAGATCTCTGCGGCATCGAAGAAATCGATCCCAGCGTCCAACGCCTTATCCATGATCCGATTGCTCTGCTCCTGATCGCACTGCTCACCAAAGGTCATCGTGCCCATGCAGATTTCACTGACAACGATTCCACTTTCTCCAAGTCTGTTCTGTCGCATGCGGGTATGATGCGTCATGATCTCGGCTTGGCAAGCATCCTCCCACCTGCTATTGCCTAACGCCCTATGGAATACGCCATCGACCTCGTCATGCTCATCGCCCTGCAAGCCGTTCTCGGCTTCGATAACTTGCTCTACATCTCGCTGGAGTCGAAACGCGCACCTCTGGAAAAACAAAAAGCCGTGCGCACCTGGGGAATCGGTATCGCGGTGGTGCTGCGTATCGTCCTGCTATTCGTCCTGCTCAAGATGATGGATTCCTTCAAAGCCCCATGGACTCATCTCGATAACGAATTCGTCAAAGCAGACATCAGCTTTGCCGCGCTGATCACTCTGTTCGGTGGAGCTTTCATCATTTACACCGCCATCAAGGAGGTCATGCACATGATGAGCTTGGAGGAACACCATGAGGCGAAAAAAGATCGCGCTACCACCAGCGCGGCCAAAGTGATCGCGATGATCGTGATGATGAACCTCGTTTTCTCCTTCGATTCCATCCTCAGCGCCATCGCCATCACCACCGTAGGCTGGGTAGTTTCCATCGCGATCGTCGTCAGTGGTATTTTGATGATTGTCTTGGCCGACAAAGTCTCTGCCTTCCTGCAGAAAAACCGACTCTACGAGGTGCTCGGCCTGTTCATCCTTCTTATTGTCGGGGTGATGCTGGTTTCCGAAGGCGGCCACAAGGCCAACCTCAGCTTCTTCGGTCACCCGGTACACGCGATGAACAAGACGACATTCTACTTTGTTATCGCCGTGCTAGTCCTCATGGATGTGGTGCAAGGTCGTTATCAGAAAAAACTGATGCGCGAGAAGAAAGAGAAGCATGGAACTTTGGTCTAGTCGAATGCCTGCATACCTTCTAGCCTCACACTAACAACATTATGAAATCGTTCGTTACCATCCTCTGCTTGTCCTCTTTCGCCGTCGGATCAATCTGTGCAGGCGAAGTCACTTATAACGCCCCCAAGCAAGAGGAACCTTCATGGAAGCGCCACGTCATCGATGTTGAGACTGGATTGATATGGAATATCGGCTCCAACACTCCCATATCCTATCGTATCGTTCCGACACAAATTTCTTGGAGAATCCCTTACTCGATTAAAAAGGATTTCTCAAATGGATCCAAACTCATCGCACGGCATCAGTTTTCATTGATCGGCGATTGGATTCAAAATGGCCCTGAGGACTACTATATCGGCCTCTCCGCCGCGCCTTCGCTCGAGTGGTGGTCAGCTGACGACAAATGGTCAATTTATTTCGCCGCCGGTGGTGGTGTTGGCCTTACCAACAGCACTGACGTAGTAGGCAGCCAAGGTCAGGATTTCACTCTCAACTGGTTTGCCAAAACTGGTGTTCGCTACCAAATCCGACAAGATCTCGGCATCTACGGTGGTGCCTTTTTCCAACACCTCTCGAACGGTGGCCAGACTGACCCGAACCCAGGCGTGGATGCCCTCGGCTTTACGGTCGGCATGAGTTTCTCATTCTAACACATTCGTTTGTCACGCCGATGAACATCGTCGAAGAGATCAAAAAACGTCGGCACGGCAGCCTCATCGCCATCAAAGATGGTGATCTGCAGCTGAGCTTCGACGATCTCTTCAAAGCCGTAGCAGAGGTCAGTGCTCAGCTCCAAGGCCACTCGGCAATCGCTGACAATGAACTGCCTCGCATCGGAGTAAAATTCCCTAACGGCCTCGGCTATATCGTGGTCGCCCTCGCGGTTCTTGAGTCTCGCGCTTGTTTTGTCCCCATCCCTGACGAACTGACCGAAGCAGAGCAACAAACGCTAATTTCAGAAACTGCTTTGCACGGGGTGATCTCCGCCAGTCCAGAAGGCAATATCCAGCTTCCCTGTGATCTGGGCACCGCATTGTTAGAATCCAGTCCTCACGTTCTCCCTGGTTTTCCTCAGGATGAGTTCAATGCCATTGGGCCTGCTTTCATTCGCTTCAGTTCCGGCACTACTGCGGCCTCCAAAGGGGTGATTCTGTCCCATCAATCGCTCTTCGATCGCATTCATGCCGCGAACCAAGGGCTTGAAATCCAAGCCGGCGAAAACGTGCTCTGGACTCTTCCAATGGCGCACCATTTCGCCGTCTCCATTGTGCTCTACCTCTATTTTGGAGCCACCACCGTATTGGAAACCTCGCACCAGCCGGAGCAGATCTATCTTGCCGCAAAGGCATCCGGTTCACACATCCTCTACGGTAGTCCGTTTCACTTTGCTCAGTTGGCTCAATGTAAATCGGCCGAACCGCTGCCTGAGCTGCGACTCGCCATGTCTACAGCATCAGCCTTAAGCGAGGGAGTGGCACAGGCCTTTGAAGAACGATTCAACCTCCCGCTCACCCAGGCGCTGGGAATCATTGAAGTCGGCCTTCCGGTGATGAACTTGCTTCACGCCCACGATCAACCTGCAGCCCTTGGCCAAGTTTTATCTGACTACGAGTGGAAAAGCCAAGCCCACGGCAACGATCCTAATATCGGCGAGTTGTTACTCCGAGGCCCAGGCATGTTCGACGCCTATCTTTCTCCATGGAAAATGCGGGCCGAGTTATGTCCCAATGGATGGTTTGCCACCGGCGACTTGGTAGAACTAACAGATAACAACACCCTCATCATGCGCGGCCGTAGCAAAAGTGTGATCAACGTCGGGGGCATGAAAGTTTTTCCTGAGGAAATAGAGGCTGTGCTCAATGAACACCCGGACATTGAGAAGAGCCGCGTCACCGCAGGGCACCATCCAACGCTTGGCTCCTACCCAAGTGCAGAAATCATAGTGGCGGAGAACAAGGAGCTGCCATCCTCTGCAGACCTTCGTTCCCACTGCGCGGCACGTCTCGCGCCATATAAATTGCCTGTCCAGTTCAAACCCGTCGATCAGATCGAACTCACCGCTAGTGGAAAGGTGAAACGCCACTAACCCATTCTCTCCCTCATGTCCTCGAGCGAAGTTCCGCCCGTCCCCGTTGCCATTCTTGGAGCAGGTCCAACTGGTTGCACATTGGCATGCTTGTTAGCAAAACGAGGAATCCGCTGTGTCGTCTTTGACGATGATAAGCGCCCCAACTTGTTAGTCGGTGAATCGCTGGTTCCTGCCGTGGTTCCGATATTACGAAAACTGGGTATTGAGGACCGAGTCCGAGAATTCTCAGTGGAGAAACCGGGAGCATCCTTTTTTCATGCCAGCGGCACGAAGGTTCACTTGACGTTCACCAAGCGAGGAAAACATGAACCCGGGTATTCTTACAATGTGCCTCGACCACAGTTCGATAACTTACTGCGTGAGCGAGCTACGGAACTAGGTGTCAGCTTCGCCAACGAACGGGCGAAGATTCAAGCATGCGATTCTCCGGAGCGCGATGTCGAGTTAACCGATGAATCTCTAACCGCTGCCGGACTTTGTGACCATCCTACATGGTTAATCGATGCGACTGGTCGCACGCGATTAATCGCGCGCACTCTCGGACTGAAGGCGGATCGAGGCGACCGCAAGGACGTCGCCTATTTTGCCCACTTTGAAAATTTTGCGCACGATGAAGTCGAGCCAGGGCAAATCATCATCTCGATTCTTAAACACGGCTGGGCATGGAGAATCCCCCTTCAAGACAAACTATCCGTGGGCATCGTTCTGAACAAGGAAGCGGCCAAGGCATTGGGCGACACCCCTGAACAACGCTTGGAAGTCGCTATCCGTCAGGACCCGCTGATGAAAGAACACTCAGCGGGAGCCCGCCGGGTAACGGAGGTAATGACTTACACTAACTACCAATTGATCTCGCAACAGGGTCACGGCAAAGGCTGGATTCTTCTCGGCGATGCCTTTGGCTTTGTCGACCCCATGCTCTCCCCCGGATTATTCATGGCTCTCGAGGCAGCAAATTTGTTAGATAAACATTTTTTCTCCCAAGGAATCAAATCTAACGATGCAACTGAAAGAATAGACCGCTACCGCGATGACCTCCGAGCCTGGCACAGCAGCTGGCAAAAGCTGATTGATTATTTCTACAACGGAAAAATCCTGCGCATGTATGAAGCGGGCGCCGGCATGAGTCACGGCAAGCCATGGTATTCCCCCGGCAAGATCATGGAGCGCCATGTGCGAAGAGTCATTGCCAGTATGGCATCAGGAAACGGCACCCGGTCTAATTACAATCATAAACTCTTGGAAATGTGTGACAAACACATGATCTGGGACGTGCATGATGCAGATTTCTATTCGGTTCGATGAACCACATGGCTTTGATTGGCGAGTATGCCCAATACCGTGGTCCAAAAAATATTGGATTAAATTAGAAACAAATTCTCTGACCGCAGCCGCTGGGCACCACAACCGCAGGGAAACGCCTCGCATTGTCGAATCCTGCTGTCGTCACAACATAAGAAAAACCCTTAATTCTCACTCTGGCTCCCATGAAATCCTATCTTGCACTCCTCGTCAGCCTGACTCCCATATCGGCATTCGCCCAAGGCGATACTCCAGCCCCAGTGCCCAAACCCGAAGCGACTGAAAGGAAAGTCGAACTTAAACTGGGACCTAATTCCACACGCGAAGAAGTCAAAGCCGCATTGAAGGCCCAGGGTGTGCAAGTCACCGACGAACTTGTCGACCAAGTGATGGCTCAGCTCGCGAAGGCCGGTGGAAAACCGGACAAAGATACACCTGCTCCGACTCCCGACAAAGAGCCCGTTCCTCCAGGGATGAAAAAAATGAAACTCGAGTTGCGCCCAGGCATGACTCGGGAAGAAGTCCGTAAAGTGATCGAAGCACAAGGTGGGCAAGCTACCGAAAAGATGCTCGATAACATCATGGCCAAACTCAAGGCCGCAACCCCTGCTAAAGCACCAGCCATTGATGCCGATTATCCAGTCCCTACCAATGATAGTGACCCCGCTGCATTCCGTGCGGCACTTGGTAAAGTAATGGACGGCACCAAGCTGAAACTCGAAGCACGCAGCAATACTTATTTCCTTGAAGGCACGATCAATGGCAAACCTGCTAACTTCGTCGTTGATTCCGGAGCACTTGAATCATGCCTCTCCACGGCAGCCTGTGAACGTCTTGGTCTGACTTTTAAACAAACAGATACCACGTCCATCGGTATTCGCGGCGAGGCGAAGGAGTACGTCACAAAAATCAACAAACTCACCGCCGGCTCATCCATGCAGCGTGGTGCTGGCAAGTTCTCGGTCATCGACATGGCTCAGATCCACGATTGCGACGGACTCATCGGAGCCGATCTTCTGGCAGGTTCTGGCGCGGCCATAGATTACGGCACGCACAAGTTGTTAGAGAACTCATCTGAAAAATTCGATTTCGCGAATGCAGCGCGTGATCACGGCATGCAAGTGGTGCCACTGGTCGGGCTCAACGATCACCGTTTTGTCGATATGAAAATCAACGGCAAAACCATGCGCTTTGTCGTCGATACCGCAGCGCAACAATCCGTGCTCGATGCCAAGGCAGCCGATATTCTAGGTATCAAAGTGTATGGCAGCGACACCAAACTCGCGGGTGTGGGTGGTGACGATCAATCCGTGAAACTCGCCGTGGCCAAGGAGATCAAGCTCGGTGCTACCACCATCGTTCGCCCTACACTGCTTGTGATGAATCTGGATGCCCTTCAGGCCTCATCCGGGAATGTGCGGATGTCAGGTATCCTCGGAGCCGATTTCCTATTTGCCAGCAGAGCGATCATCGACCTCGCTGGCAGCAGAATGATTCTCGCCCCCGGGTCGGTTGATCTACGCCCTTACCAGCTAACTGGCGCTGAGATGTTCAATTCGGACAAAGAACTCAAAAAAATCTATGCCGCCTCACCTCAAGTGTTAGGCATCACGGTCGAAAAGTTAGACCAAGTGAAGACACCACTGGTCACTGACAAGGATGGTCGCAAATGGCGGACCGCTCAGATCACTGCCACTGTGCGCGATGTTTTGAAAGGCACAGCAACTGTCGGCAGTAAGATCACATTTGCAGTTCTCTACGCAGATGAGGCAGGAGCGTGGGATACCATGAATACCTCGCTCATGAGAAACAATAATCGCATCGTATTCCTCCCAGCCAAATCATTCGACCTGAGTGTGTGGCCCGACGGAGAAATCCCTCGCGATCAACTCAGGCGACTGGGACTTGGCAAGTAGCAAGCTTAACAAGCGCACGTCTAGGAACGAGGCATCTACTCCCAAGTGTAGGCGTTTTCATTCACTTTGAAAACATCCTTGGGAAGTGAACCGTTCAGCTCTGGGCGAGCGAACTCGGTGATAATCACGGAACCGTCCTTCTGGGTCCACTCGATACGTTCAATGTAGTCGGTCTTTAGGCTGACCTGAAGAACCATCTGGACAATCACGCGCTTGAGCTTGCCGGATTTCGGAGACAACGCGGCGGCGTATTGGCTATCGGTGCGGGTGACTCCGGTGACGTCGAAGTTCTTCATCAAACTCTCAAAGCTTGCAGCCTCGCCGATACCTAACATCAGCAGCAATGGTTTCACTTTACGATCATTCGGATCGAAGGATTCAGCGGACTTTTTCTTTTCATCTAACAAATAAACCTTCTGACCATCAAACACCGCGCTCTGCACCTTAGGATCACCCAGCTGCCAGCGGAATGCCTTGCCGGGTTGAAGCCACAGATAACCGGTATTTTTCACAGGTTCATTGAGTGCGGGCAATTTTTTGGTCTGACGCATCTTCACCTTCACGGACTTGTAGGTCTTCTGCTTGGCGTAGGATTTTTTCAACGGCTCAAGGTCCACTGCCGCCGAGGTGATCCCTAGCTGGCAGACAGCAGTAAACAAAAACAAAGAAATGAATGAGCGAGACATGGCGACACTCTAGCCCAGCGCAGCGGACATTCAACCCCAGAAGGGCGCGCTGGTTTGTATCTTGCCCTACTTCATAGTTCGGAAGGTCAAATTCACCCGTGGTTCGGTGACCTTCTTGGTTTTTGGCACGCAGTGCAGCCAGTGGGTTTGCGTGGTTCCTTTCATTTCCAACAGACTACCGTGCTCTAGTTCCACGCTGACTGTCTCCTTGCTGACCTTATGCTTCAGTGAAAATTTCCTCTCAGCACCGAAACTCACCGAGGCGATGGTGGTGTTTTTTCCGAGCGATTTTTCATCATCACTGTGCCAAGCCATGCCCTCTCCTCCATCGTGATAGAGATTGAGAAGACAGGAGTTAAATTGGGTGCCTGTTAGTGCTTCGATTCTTGTTTTGATCGACAAGAGGTCATCGCTCCATGGCAAAGCTTGTTTGGTGGTGCCGGAGTAGGTGTAGGAAAAATTTGCATCGCCATACCACGCTACTTTCCTTGCCGTGATGATATGTTTTCCAAACATCCGAGCCTCGTCATGTTTCCAAGGAATGTCTGCGAGTAGATTATGCAAATATCGGTCTGCCTGATCCGGAGAAAAAACCGGACCGTGATAGTGAACGGTGCCATCGCTTGGCAGCAGGTTCTTCTCCGGATCTGCTGGAAATAAGTTCATGATTGTTCGCGGTGAAGTAGCTCAGCCTTGCGCTGCACGCCCCAGCGGTAATTCGACAACGATCCATCGGTCCTGATGATGCGGTGACAGGGAATGGCCACGGCCACCTTGTTAGCTGCGCAGGCACTCGCCACGGCCCTAACGGATTTCGGCGATCCCATTTTCTCAGCAAGCTCTGAGTAGCTCGCCGTGCTACCGGGCGGCACTTTCAACAACGCCTGCCAGACTCGCTGCTGAAATGCCGTGCCGCGTATATCAAGTGGCAGATCCAGACCAATCTGCGGATTTTCCACGAAGCCGACAACTTTTGCCACGTGAGCATCGAACTTAGCATCATCGCCAACGAGCTGGGCGTTAGGGAAGCGGTCTTGGAGTTCGCGACAGAGTGGTTCCGGATCGTCGCCCAAAGAAATGGCGCAAATCCCCTGCTCGGTCATCGCCACAAGAATGGCACCAAGCTCAGTCTGGCCGATGGCGAAGCGGATCGTCTCTCCTACTCCGCCCTGTTTATAGACCTTGGCGTTCATTCCCAGGATCTGTTTTGCCTGCTCGTAATATCTTCCACTTGAATTGTATCCCGCCTGATAGATAGTTCGGGTGATGTTTTGCTTTGGCCTTATCTGCTCACGAATTTTACCCGCGCGTTGTGCAACGGCGTAGGCCTTGGGCGTCTGTCCAGTCAGCACCTTGAACTGTCGGTGAAAATGTGAACTGCTCATGCCCACAGCGCGTGCCAAAGTATCGAGCGACGGTGCTTGATCACAGGCTTCCAGCAAGCGGCAGGCAGTGCTAATTTTTACCGCTACGGCGGATTCTTCTGTCTGGGAAGCACTCATAATTCAGGTCCAAGATAGCAGATGATCAGCAGAAAAAACTCCGTTTCTTGCTTTTCTCTACTTAATGCCGATCAGCAGGTCTTAGTGAAGCTTGGGCCGGTTCTCCCTACGAGTGAACATCGCCCATGCAGCTAGAATGCCAGCGATGAATCCGAAAAGGTGGCCCTGCCAAGAGATGCCAGGTTGACCGGGAAACAATCCGTTTAACATGCCGCCGTAGAGTAGGAGGATGCCGATCGATACGATTATCCAAATCACCGACTTCTGAAAGATTCCTCTAACCAGGAGAAAGCCAAGATAGCCAAAGATCAGACCGCTGGCACCAACATGATTGGTCGCACTCGGACCAAGAGTCCAGAGAGCCAAGCCCCCGACGATCATGATGAACACCGTGGCAGCGACAAATACCCGTCGCCCACCCATGAGCACCATGCCTCCGAGTATCAAAAACGGAACTGTATTCGAGATCAGGTGTCCGAATCCCAAGTGTAAAAATGGAGAAGTCAACACACCCGGCAATCCAGACACCCTGCGCGGCTGAATGCCAAAACGATCAAAATAGCCACGGAAAATGAAATCCAGAACCTCCAGGCCCCAAGCAATCGCCACCGCTCCTAGCAAGAGCACCAGATTGTCCTTCACCGCGGTCATGAGCTGACTCCGGCGCTGATCGCTTGGCATGGCTGACGGGCTGTTCATTGCTGTAAAACATACGTGATCACGAGCATCTTCCGATTATAAACTCTGCATGTTTTTCGAGCCCGCCCTAACCTTTTCATATCAAGCAACGAACCCAACGTGCATCTAGTTATTGCGTATCGGGCTGTCGGAACTAGAGTCCCTCCGTGCTTAAGAAATTTCGCTCCCCCATTTTTCTCATCCTGCTGGTTCTGTTTTCGATCGCAGGACTAACGCGGTTAAAATTTGAAACCGGTATTCTCGAGGTGTTGCCGAAAAACCTTCCTGCCATTCAAGCACTGAAAGATTTCCAAGATCACTTCTCCGAGGATCGGGAGGTGATTGTGATGCTGCACTCTGATGAAGAAGAGATCGCCGAAGAGGACGCGGAGTCCTTGGCCCTCTATCTGCGAGAACGCTGGCCGGATACTGAGGTGACCTACAAGTCGGCTTTTGAGGAAAACCCTGAATTGTTCGCTGAGACGGTCGCCCGCATCTGGAGTTACGCCCCACCTGAAGAAATTGAGAAAATCACCACCCGCTTGGGCGATGAAAAAAACCTCCAGAAGCACCTGAGCGAGGTGAAGTCGAACTTGCAGAACTCGTTCGATCAGCAGCAAGCAACGATCGACTCCTATGATCCCTTGGGATTCCTGCGTCACCCTGCCTTGCAACATTTGCTAGATAGTGACGCCAGCTTTGAAAGCGACGACGGAACCTCCAGACTCCTGATGATTCGGCGCAACCATGAGACCGCCATTGGCTATGCTGACGACAGTTTATGGGTGGCTGAGATCCGCAGCATGATCGACCAGTGGAAGAAGGATGAGGAGTATGAATACAGCTTCAAAATGACCGGGGGGCCGGTCTACAATGCGGAGATCGGTTCCAGTATGGAAAACGACATGAGTGGCACGATCACCATCACATCCTTGTGCATCGGTTTGTTGTTTTTATTGGTGCAGCGCAATTTCATCCAGCTGCTGATGATCTCCGTGTTACTGGGACTGACATTTGTCATCACCCTCGGTATCGGCGGTTGGGTGTTTGGAACGCTGAATTTGGTCAGCGTGGGATTTGCCGCCATTTTGTTAGGTCTGGTGATCGACTACGCGGTAGTGATCATCCGCGAATCTCCACATGCGGTGACCCATGGTGATCGAGCTGCAGACTCCCGCTCCATTCGCAAATTAGTCGGCCCTAGCATTCTGTGGGCATCTGCCAGCACAGCAGTCGTTTTCGGAGTATTGACGTTGAGCACATTCACTGGCGTGCAACAGTTAGGTGCCTTGATCGCAATCGGTCTCGTCTCAGGTGCTGTGGTCATGCTGATGCTGACCCCTGTCATGCTTGCAAGATTCCCGGTCAAAACAGCCAATCAACTGGTGCACCCGGTCTTTCTTCCGCCTCGATTGGCACCTTGGCTGCCGGCAACAGCCGTGATCACCGCAGTCGTGCTATTTGCCATCTACGGAGCCCCACAAGTGAATCTTGATCTTAAAATTGTGGAACCTAGCAACAGTGAAGCTGTTTCCGCATTCAACACTCTGCAAGAAGAATTCTCAGCATGGTCCGAGCAGAATGCTGTTCTGGTTGCTACGGCACCAACACTCAGCGAACTGTCTCAGAAAACACGTAAGGCCGAGCCCGTGTTGAATAGTCTGAAGAAGGAAAAGGTGATCAACACCTATTACTGGCCCATAGGTCTACTGCCCGACGAAGCTCAATTTCTGGAAAACAAAAATCCTTTACTCGAACTTGCGAAGGATAGCAAAGCCATCATTGAAACTGCAGGCCAAGAGGGATTCAGTGAAAAGGGTCTGGCGCTGGACAAACAAATTCTGGAAGCTCTTGCGAAACCTAACAGTGCAGAAAATCTTGCCCAACAGAGCGCCGATGACCCCTTGGTGGGTGCCTTTTTTAGCAGAGACTCCGACGGCAAATCATTGTTCACCGGCCGCATCATGTTAGCTGAGAAACCCAGCACCGAGGCACTGAGCAAGCTCGATCCACTGGCTAAGGCCGATGTGGTAGTGACAGGCTACACGATGATGCAGGCCATTCTTTTGCCGCGGGTCAAACGAGACTTCTATGTGATCTTCATCCCTGCTGCAGCACTTTTGTTAGCTGCCTTACTCATCGTGTTCCGCAACTGGCGCGATGCTTTGATTTCCATCACCGTGTTACTAACAGCACTGATGTTGATCAATGTGGTTGTGGTCGTTACTGGACAATCATGGAATTTTCTCAGTGGCATGGCGATTCCTCTGATCGTTGGTGCGGGGATCGACTACAGCATCCACTTAATCTTCACACTGCGCAGGCAGGGAGGAGATTATGCCTCGGTCTGGAATAGCGTGGGCAAAGCGATCTGCTTCTGCGGATTTTCCACAGCGATCGGTTTTGGCTCGTTGCTCTTCGCCTCCAACGAAGCATTGAGAAGCATGGGACTGCTCTGCAGCATCGGCATCTTGCTCACAATGAGCCTAAGCCTGCTTGTAATCCCCGGCCTGTGGAAGTGGTGTCATAGTGGACGGCTCGCTAGCCATTGACGGCCTGACAAAGGCATACCGGATCTCGGCCCAAAGCCAGATTTTGATGCCTTTGAACATCAGTTTCAAAGTCGCAGGCCCAGGGGTGAATGCATTGGTGCTCAGGAAACGGTGATCCAGATTCTTGTCTCCGTATTTTCCAACCTTGATCTTCTTTTGCGCAAGGCGCACTAAGCGGCTGTTATAGAAACGCATGAACTTCGCAAATACTGTTCCCGCAGGACCGTCATAAGGCATCTTGGAAAACTCCGTGTCCTGATCCTCATAGACAAGCCTAACAGGCCCGATAAAGTAGGTGGAAATATCTAACAAATACGCGACAAACATCAGCTCGGCGTCACCGATGTAGTAGTATTTGTTTTTGTAAATGGCATCAAACCAGTAGAAATAGCTGCGTTTGTATTCGCCATCACGCTTCATCATTTCCTCCTTCAGGCACTCGCCATTGAAGTGCTTACGCATGAGCACGTAGGAGGTGTAGACGGTGTGAGAACAGAAATCGAGACCCTGACTGTAAAGCGGATCCATGAATCCGGCAGCATCACCGGCAATGGTCCAGCCGTCACCGGCAATTTTCTCGCTGTAGTATGGCAGCCCTTTGTAGTAACGGTTGTCATTTTCTACTGCGACGGCATCTTTGAACATCAGATTTCCGATCGGGTGCTTGAGAAGATGCTCTTTCAGTCGTTCGGACATACTGCCGTCCTTGGGCGGAGTGAAAATACGCTCGTCCCATGTGATCCCCACACTGACCTCACCATTATCGAGCGGGATGATCCAGCTCCACCAGCCGTAGCCCATCAGGTGGTTGGTTGAAAACCCGCGCTGAGCAAGGACCTGTGTGTTGACACCGCCCATGGCCTCGACGGATTCTTCGGAGTCGAGATCGTTGATATTTTTAAAGCGAGACCACATCGCATTCACTGGATGCATGTCCGCATTGCTCTTCCAAATTTTCAGCTTCCGAGGAACTAGAGAGGCCTTGCCGGAGGCGTCCACCACCCAGCCGGCTGTGACTTCGCGGGTTTCTCCATCGTTAGGTTTGAAAGTAATTTTATTGTTCCCTGCGCCACCGAGTTCGAGGTCCTTGATGGTGGCGGGACGAACCAACTCGCAGCCAAGCTCGACCGCTTCATCGAGCAGGTGAGTGTCTAACTTGAGGCGGTTCAGCTGGAAGGTGGGCAGTCGGCCTTGGAAGGCTGGACCCAGTTCGGTGACCTTCGACGGGCAGTTATTCCCCTCGCGATGGAACCACATGCGGAGGCCGTGTTTGTCCACGTGATTGATCGAGAGGTGCCGACCAATTTTCAGAACGCGTGTGAGGAAACAAGCAGAGACCTCGGAAGTGCTCTCGCCGACTTTGCGGTCGAACACCTCGGACTTCTCCACGATCAGCACCTTCAGATCCGGAAATCGACGTTTCAAAAGAATCGCAGATGCGGACCCGGAAAATGCACCGCCTATGATAACTACGTCGTAGTCGTTAGAACGGTCGACTTTTTCCGAGACTGGCCCCGGCATTTCTTTGGTGCATTTTTGCATGGTTGATCTCTCGAAGTTTTCCCTATACGAGTGGGCGTCGTCAGCGCGTGAAGGTAACGCGGTAACGCGCTGTATGAATACGATGTTATGGCTGTAAATCAAGGCACTAATTATTCCCGTCTCGGGCTGTTTGGAGATATGCCCACTCGGATGATGATCTACGTGATCAAGGCCTTTCCCAATATGCCTCATTTCATTGAGGGCGCGCTGCTTTACTTCTTCAGCTTTGTCGTCTTCGTCCTGGCCAGACCTCAACGCGAGGCGATCAGGGCTAATTTGAAAATTATCCACCGTGATCTGGCGTTCTGTGAGGGGTATGTGGGAGCCTACATGGTATTTGTTAATTTCGGTTGGAACTACATCGACAGCTTACGGGTGAAACACGGCCAGAACGTGGTGACCTGGGACATGCAAGGCGAAGACACCCTCGACGAAATCCGCAACAGCGGTGAGGCGGCCATCATTTTCACCACGCACACCGGCAACTATGATTTGGCAGCGTCTCTGTTCGCAGCGGAATTTGAGCGCGTGCTCCACACCGTGAGAATGCCCGAACGCTCACCAGAGCTTCAGAAAATCAGGGAAAAAGAACTCGCTGATGCCACTGCTAACAATTCCCATTTTCGCGTTCATTACAACAAACAGGATAATCTTCTGGGCATCGAACTCGCCCGCTTGCTAACCGAAGGCGAACTGCTGGCGATCCAATGTGATCGCGTAGTAGGCCAAGTCGTAGAGCTCAAAGTCCCGCTCAACTCAGGTGACACATGGTTCCGCGTTCCCAAGGGTCCGATGACCTTGGCATGCTTCTCACGCTGCCCTTGTTATCCTCTTTATGTCATCAGGGAGCGCCGAAGGCATTACCGGGTTATTTTCGAACCTTCACTTGAAGTCTCTCCCGAGGGTAGCACCAGAAAACCCCGTGAAATCGATTACGCCAATGCCTGGGTGCAGCGATTGATGCGATTCCTCGACCAGCATTCATCTCAGTGGTTTGTCTTTGAAGAAGCCTTCGTCAAGAAATCATGATTGCTGCGAACATCGTGAGATTGGCACTAATGGTCGTGCTCTACTTGGCCGGCATCGGCTTGATGCTCAGTGGGCATTTTTGGCTCGGTACAGGGCTGCATGTGCTGCTCGTCACACCCATCCTCTGGGGAACGCTGAACCCTAACTCCAGTCTATTCGGAGCTCTGCAGAGAACAGTGCCATCTAACAAAATCTGGCTAACATTAGACGATGGGCCAGACCCAGTTGATACACCCGCCGTTCTGGAGCTTCTGCGAGAGCGTGGTGTGAAGGCGACTTTTTTCGTGATTGGAGAAAAGGCCGACCAACACCCGGACTTGATCCGACAAATCGTGGCGGAGGGTCACCAACTGGCCAACCACACCCACAGTCATCCCCAAGGCACATTCTGGTGTCTCGGACCAGTGCGCACCTTTCGTGAAATCAGTCGGTGTCAAAGCTCCATAAAAACCATCACCGGCAATGCTCCTACCATTTTTCGCGCCCCGGTAGGCCATCACAATATTTTTGTTCATCCAGTGCTCCGGCGCTTCGGCATGCGACTGGTTGGCTGGACTTCGCGAGGGCTGGATGGTGTTTCAACCGATCTTGAGGACATTGTGGAGCGGCTGCACAAGACCATGGCTCCCGGCACCATCGTGCTTGCTCATGAATCGACACCCGTAGCCCGTGAGGTTGTAGAGGCCATCCTCGATCGCGCTTCAGATAAGGGCTGGAAGTTTATTGACCCGCTTCAGCCGACTGAGGCTGGCGAGTAGCCACGATGAGGTAGTTATTAAATGGCGTCTTTCCCCAGAAGGGGCGGATTTCCACCTCGAAGCCACCACTCTCTAACTGCTCACGGAAAAATTGTGCGGTTGGATAATGCGTGGGAGCCGCCTTCATCCAGAAGGTGCCTTTAGCGATCAAGTCACCAATCCAAGTGATGAAAAACCTGACACTCTTCTCCTTCAAACCACTTCGGATGATAAATTTGCCACCGGGTTTGACCTTTGAGCCTGCGACACGAAGCAGCTTCTTTTGTTCCTCAGGTGTGAAGAATTGGAGAATATCCAGAATGGTCACATTCCCAGAATGTTCAGGAAGCTCTGTGCGAGCGTCACCTTGGGCGAGCGATATCCGCTCGTAGCCACCACGCTTGATGATTTCCAAGCCTTGCTCGATCTTCTCGTCATCATAATCGAAACCGGAAACTTCAGCATCCCAGCCATTCTCGCGAAGATAAAGACCGAGGATACCAATGCCGCAGCCAACATCCAACAAAGGTCGCTCGCTGCTCTTCAACTCAGCCAGCACTCCTCCATAGAGAGGATCTGACAGTAGCTTCGCCTTGGTATAGAAACGCAAACCACGGTCGGCACAGAGTGCTGAAATTTTCCGCGCGATACTTACTCGGTCAGTCATGATTACAATTTAATACCTTTCAGTGGGTTGCCTCCCTTAAGAATACGAACGAACAAAAATGGCGATCTGATAATCGCCCCGATGAGGAGCCGGAAATACATCCATGTGAGCAGGGTGTTGTCTCTAAGGTATCTGAACTGGCTCACGCCACCTTCTTCCTCGGTGAGATATTTCACGGGAGTGGGAAGATTCAATAAGGGGGTGCCCCGCCAGCACATGCGAATCACGACTTCAGGATCGAAATCGAATCGCCTGGCAAACAGCGTCGAGGCAAATGCCTTTTTCAACGGCACCAGCGGATAGAGTCGCATGCCAAACAAGGAATCCTTGATCCCCCACCAGCCGGTGACAAAGTTGGCCCACCAGTTAGAAACCTTTCTTCCATTGACGCGCAATGCCGGTGCCGAGGCATCAAAGACAGGCTGACCGAGCACTAACGCCTCTGGGTATTTTTCCCCCGCGGCCATGTAGTGAGCGATGTAATCCGCCGGGTGTTGGCCATCCGCATCCATAGCCAGTGCGTGGGTGAACCCCTCCTCGAGAGCTAGTTCCAGCCCCTTCAGAACTGCTGAGCCTTTGCCTTGATTCTCTGGAAGTCGATGCACACGCAGCCGTTGATCTGGGCCAGCTGCGACTTTTTCCAAGTCATCCGCGCTTCCGTCTGTGCTGCCGTCGACGATGACAAACACATCTTGCCAAACTGCCAGCGCCCCTCGTACCGTCTTCTCTAACAAAGGTCCGGTATTATAGGACGGGATCATGACACAGGCTCTCATAAATTAGTGGGGCGCACTGTTCATGGCCTCTCGCGGCATCATATGGCAACCAATAAACGCATCAATGTGATTATCTTGGAAAACGATGGCGCAGTTCCTCGCGGAAATACTTTTCCAATCGTGTGGAATACTCATGGGTATTTTCCGCTACCTCCGGATGTTGCAGATCCCCCACCTCTGCGGTCACCACAATCGGCATGGGGGGCATTTTCCAAGCAGGCCAGCCCTTTTGCAAAAAGGGTGAGTTCATCTGGAGAAACACCGGGAGGATGGGACATTTGGCACTTTTGGAAAGCAGAGCGAGACCCGGGCGGAACTGGTTGACTCGCTTACTCTCGTCACGCGTGCGCGTGCCTTCTGGGAAAAGCAGCAACCGTCCACCGGCATTGAGGTAGCCGACAGCGGTGCGCACCATATCGAGCTTGGGACGATTCGGTACAAACCCGGCGAAGCGCGATCCACCTAACAAGATCGGGTTATTGGTAATCTCAGCTTTCATGATGCAGCTGACGGTAACGAATTTCCTGATCAATAGCGGAGCATCCCAAAGAGAAGGGTGGTTACTGGCGACGATCAATGGTCCGTCAGTCTGACTCACGGCATCGAGTGCCTCGTCCTCAATTTTCACCACTCCCAGCCAAACAAGTCCATTGAAGAAGCCACGGAACAGGCAGCCCAATGTCCGGTGCCCCAGATTCCGGTGAGCGGCTCGGGACATAAAAGGGGCTGTGACCGCACTGAAAATGTAGAGAAATGCCGCCCCTATCAGCCAAAAAGCCAAGGAATAAACCGCCCCACAGGCAAAGATCACCGTGCCGACCACACCACCGTAGCGGGTTTGATCGGAAACTTCGGAGATGTGCGTTGCCTTCATTTCGGGGAAATTATCATACCCGACGGGTCAGGGACGATCCTTTTTTAATTCACGCAACCAAACTTATGAGGACGAGATAATGCGTTCCACTCGCTGAAAGCTGGGAAACTTGGAGCAGATAATTCTGCAAACCATCAGAATGGGCAAGCCGATCAGCATACCCGGAATCCCCCACAGTGCAGCCCAACAGAGAACCCAAACAAACACAATGATCGGGTTCACGATGAAACTCTTACCCAGCACCGCTGGAGTGATGAAATTGCCCTCCATCACGGTGATGGCATAATAGACCGCCGGAATCATGATGATCGTCAGAGTGGAGTCAAAATTCGTCGCAGCCACGATGAAGACTATCGCCGCGCCACAAAGAGCCCCGATGTAGGGTATGTAGTTCAGGATCGCAGCCATCACCCCCCAGAGCAGTGGGTTGGGCATACCTAACAGCCACATCGCCGTACCGGTAACCAATCCCAGCACCATGTTAATCAGGGTGATGGTAAACATGTAACGTGAAATTTCATTGGTCAGCTCATCCATGAGCGCGGCCGTGACATCGACCTCGGTGATCCGCTCGATCATTTTATCCCCGTAGGCGAGCAGGAAAAATACCAACGTCATGGTGATCACCAGATGATAGACGACGTCTTTGGCCGTTTGATACAGATCCTCCATCGGGCTCTTACTGAGCTTGACCTCCACGGGTACGGTTTCAGAGGTGCTTGCCGGTAAAGTCCCCATTTCCTCGCCATTCATCACCAGTTTTTTAGTGGGTTCGGGCGGGCTTTTCTTCTTTGATGATTTTTGAGATTTAGGGGAACCTTTCTTTTCCGCATCCTCCTTATCCTCATCGAGCTCGTCAGTGCCATCACCCTCTACTACTTCGGGCGTGGTGATTTTTCCGACCTCAGTGGCCACCTGACTCACCTCTGCCTGGATTTTGGAAATAGGCTGGAAAACATTCTTGAGCCGCGTTTTGACGATCTCATTGCGCAGTTCGTCGGTGTATTCGATCGCTGGAGCCGACAGATAATAGATACCCGTGGTCACGCCGCTGACAACGCCGAGCATAATGAACGCTGCCGCAAGCGGAGCTGGAATCTTGATCCATTGGCACAGCACCCGATGAATCGGCTTCAGCACCAAGGTGAGCAACAGCGCAAGAATCACAGGCAGCAGAACCGGACGAATGAAATACAAGGTATAAGCACCGGCCAGCAGCAGAATACCAAACTGGACCGAACTCATCAACGTCACGCGCGACCGGAGTGCGGCCAGAGTGCTCTCCTGGTTATCCTCCGGTTTCGGTGTTGTGGGTTCCTTGTCGCTCATCGCTGAAGATAGTGTGCTTCGATTTTGTCTTTCTGCCAAGCCTGATGGCACTTGTGTTGATTTTGCTGTTGTGACTCTTCTCTCGCACTGCTTCCCTAATCACAGTCGGCAACGCCGCCTGCTCTACTCACCCATGCCTCCTCATATCAACGAACAACCTTCAACGGTCGGCTCTCTCAATGAGGCCAAGGTAGCGGTGGCTTTGGAGTCCTCATTCCTCGGTTTTTTTGCGCATGCCGGCTTCATCAACTCATTGTTAGATTCAGGAATCCGCCCGCTGAAAGTGTCCGGATCCTCATCTGGGGCACTGGTCGCATCCGCCTACGCGAGCGGTCTTGAGCATGAGGCGTTGAAGGAATTCGTCTTGGATCGAAAACTCCAGAGAGCTTTTCGGGAGTGGCGCATTCTGCTGCGTGGACCTGCGGTCTTTGGGGCCTATCTCGGGCACGGCATCATTGCAGGCCATCGCGCAGTGGCTCACCTGCGCCGGACATTGCCTGTTGATCGCATTGAAAAAACTCGGAACGCCCATCTCGGCATCGGCGTGACCAATGTCACCCGCCAAGAGCGCCAACTCATTCACGAAGGCGATCTCGCGTCCTTCATTGTGGCCTCCTGCGCTGCGGCTCCGATCATCAGTTCACAAGAAATCGATGGGGAATACTACCTCGATGGTGGATTCACCGATGGCGCTCCTTTCGAGCAATGGATTCATGATGATGAAATCGATATCATCATCATCCACCGGATCATCTGCAATCCGCCTCGCGTTAAAAAGTGGTCCCGATTCACCAATTTCATCTCATGCTGGAGCGCTCTGCACAATGTTGTGACCAACGAACTCAACCAAGTCCGCAGGGAGAAGGCTGAGGCTGCGGGGAAAAAAGTCATCGTTCACGAAACCGCTACCCGATCCCCCGGGCTGATCGTTTCCAAGCAACACTCCATCGACAATTATCAAACTGCATATGATACTTGGAAGAACTCACCGTCCATCACCTAACCATATCTGATCATGTCTCATCAACAAGAACTAGACCTCCTGCCACACGGCCCGTCCTTCCGTTTCATTCAAAATGTCACTGACCTCGAGCCCGGCGTTGGAGCCACAGGCACCTACCAGATTTCCGGCGATGAAGCCTTTCTCGAAGGCCATTTTCCTAACAATCCGATGTGGCCGGGTGTAATCATGATCGAAGCCATCGCCCAGCTCGGTGGCGTGGCAGCGCAGTCGGATCCAGAGCAACCTAGGCTGAACGACATGCGACTGACCTCCGTCAAAAACGCGAAAATCCTCGGAACCGCAACTCCGGGGCAAACGCTCGTCGTCGAAGTGAAAGTGGAAGGCCGTCTAGGCACATTGATCCAAATTTCCGGCAAAGTGACCGTTGAAAATGGAGACCAGATCGCCAGCGGCATCGTGATGCTGAGCGGGTCTTAGCCGCCAATCAACTCTCTCAATTTTTGTTCGGCTCCCTTAACACCGCCCTCGGGCCAAGTAAGACTCCAATGAATCGTGGTATCACTCGCTTGTCTTGTGACACTATCCGGCACCGTGCTTGCAATCCAGTCTTTCGCTTCTTTAGAAATGCTCTGCTCTTGGTATAAATACAAAGATAAAATCCATGAGGAGCCATCGAGATCCGTGACAGTTCGCACCTCAAACCTTGCGAGATTGTCGAGAGGCACAACGATAAGTTTGTTGTTCCGAAACAGGCTCCCCGAGTAAAGTTCGAGCACATTGTCATTCACGCTCACAAGGGTCTTGGGATGCAACAACAAGTTCAACCCCACAGCTGCCCCCAGTCCGAATACGAATGCCAATAGTAGAAAACCAAGAGAATTTCCTGACTGATAGAATGACACCAGCGTCACAATGGAGCACGGAATGGCAAAGAAGTATCCAATCAATTTCCCAGACCGAAGCTCATTGCACATGATTAGCAGTTTTGGTGTGTGAACGGATCATTCAGAACTCATAAAAACCTACCCCCTCTAGTCCGGAAGCAACTCCCAATGACGCGGCATTTCCCAGCTGTCGAGGATTTCGGCGGCGTGATGTTTGAGTGCTTTGAGATCGCATTCGGGCTCTAACTGAACAGCGACTTTCACTTCCTCGAAGCGTTCGAAATCGCGGCTGCGTTGGCTGGTTACTTTCGCATTCGTCACACCTGTTAGAGACAGACAGGCGCGCTCGATTTTCGCGGGACTGACTTTGCGTCCAGCTACGTTGATGGCCTCACCTGTGTGAGTGTGCCAGTGGAGTTCGTTGCCGCGAACTTCTCCGATGTCCATGGTGCGGTAGTATGGCTCGGTAAATTCATCGGGCGTGAGAAGGCGGTCGGCAAAACGTGCGGTGGCGTCGGTCTTTACGTATATGCGCTGGTCGGCATCAGTTTTCACATCGATCCCTGGCAAGATGGTGCCGAGCAGAGATGTTTCAGTTCGAGGTTCATTGGTAAAATCGCAGGTGACGGCTCCCGTTTCTCCGGTGCCGTAGAAGTTGTGGACCTTCAATCCGGTGTCGTTCCAAATGCCTTGCTCCAGCTCCAGCGATAGTGGTGCCCCGGCCGAAACGGCGATGCGGATAGACGGGTGATGGAGAATTTTTGTCAGCCACCATGTTTTCCAAAGCGCGGGGACTCCGGGGAGAAAGAAGGATTTTTCCGGTCCACGATCGAGTCCTTGCTGAACAAACATTGGCAGCGGACCGGAAAGCACATCGAGCGGGATACCGGCAAGAAGCAAGGGCAGAACCAGACAACCGAAGCCGTAGGAATGCGCGAGTGAGATGGCTCCGAGGCTTCGACAATCGGAAGTCATGCCGAGTGATTCCAGCGCGTGGATGTTGCGCATGCCCTCGGCCAATAGACGGGTTTCACCATAGAACAGACTGCGCTCTATTCCGGAAGCTCCGCAGGACTGCTTGATCAGGGCGATGTCATTGGGCAGGTCGGTGTGGATTTCCATCGGCACCTGCTTTTTTTGCTCCTGAATGAGAACGGGGCGGCGCTTGGCCCAAGCTGCGAGTACGGTGGGGATGAAAAGCGGATCATCGCCATTGGCCACGATGGGACCTGATTCGGGCAGGACTATTTTCTGAGCCTCTTGATCGAGCTGATCGAAGGTCCAACCATCCGCTAGGTCAGGGTGTCTGAGCGCAAGATCGTGTCTGCGTTTATCGAGAATCCCCGTCCATCTTTCGTACAACATTTGACACTGAGCTAGCATGTTCGATATAACTTGCCAAGAGCAGGTAAAGAATCTCTCCTGACTCACACCCACATTTTCACCGACCGCATGTCCTCACCCTCCGCCGAAGCTTCTTCCTCCAACCGAGTTTTCATCACCGGCATGGGCATGATTTCCCCTCTGGGCCATGATCGGGAGACTCATATAAAATCCCTCAAGGAAGGAAAAAACCACTTCAGCGAGGTGAAACTCTTTGATTGCAGTCGGCAACGGGTCAAGACCGCCGGTATGATCAATCTCGACGACTGCTCGGATCATCACCAACTCAGCGAGAAGGAAATGAAACGGCTCGATCGTGGTGGCAAAATCCTGATGCATGCCACTGGTGAGGCATTGCGTGATGCTGGCCTGAGCGAGGTGCCTGAAGGCATCCCATTTGTCGTCGGCACATCCGCTGGAGCCATGCCGCTCGGCGAACACTACTACCGCCAGGCAAACACCTTGCCACTGAACCGACGCGGCCAGTTTTCTCGGGTAGAGCACTACCAGCCCCAGCGGTCTGCTGCCACTGTCCAGCGTGGACTTGGGTTCCGCGGCCACACTCAGATCATTTCCAATGCCTGCGCGTCAGGGGCCAATGCCATCGGTCACGCCTATCAACTCATCAAGTCCGGTAAAAAACAGATCGCACTCGCAGGGGGCTATGATGCTCTCTCGGAAATGGTGTTCACCGGCTTCGGCTCCTTGCAGGCACTCTGCCAGTCTGGCATCCCCCGCCCGTTCGACGCTGACCGAGACGGCCTCGCCATTGGTGAGGCTGCAGCCATGATGGTGTTAGAATCTGAGGAATCAATGCTCGCACGTGGCGCGACACCTATCGCTGAAGTCTGTGGCTACGGCATGGCGACAGATCTGCATCACCTGACCCAACCTCACCCTGAGGGAAATGCGGCGATCAGCTCCATGGGGCAGGCTTGTCGCGACGGCAATATCCAGCCTTCGGAAATCCAGTATATCAACTCCCACGGCACCGGCACACCACTCAATGATGTCGCCGAGGCCAATGCCATCTGCCATTGGGCTGGCGATCATGCCAAGAACATCATGGTCAGTTCAACCAAGTCCGCCATGGGTCACTCACTTGGCGGCGCTGGTGCGATCGAGTCGGCCATCTGCCTGCTCGCTCTGGAAAGCCAATCCGTGCCAGCCAGCCTGAACATCCGCACTCCCGATCCCGCTTGTAAATTCGATCTGGTGACTGAACCACGCGAAGCGAAGCTCGATACGGTGCTGACGAATTCCTTTGGTTTCGGAGGTTGTAACGCCACTCTGATTTTCCGCAGAAAAACCTAACACCTTGCCCATCATCGACACTCCCGTGCAATCTCCGCTTTTCATCCACGGCTACGGCAGCGTTTCCGCCGCCGGACTTGATGCTGCATCGCTCTATCAGGCATGTACCGACCAAGTGACCATTCCATTCACACAGTTGGAACGCAAGGTGGAGGATCAGACCGTCAGCTACGATATCCGCCCCGTGGACCAGCTGGCACTGCGAGGAGCGATGCCAAAGCACCCACGGCTTAGACGCGCCAGCGGGGTTAGTAAATTTGCCATCACCGCAGCGGTCGAAGCGCTCGGTGAGGATCGCATCAAGAAGATTCAAAACCACGAGTTCAGGCTCGGAATTGTGGTCTCGTTCATCAACGGATGCGTCAACTACTCCAATCGATTCTACACCGAGGCTCTGAACGATCCGGCCCTCGCGAGTCCCATTATTTTCCCCGAAACCGTTTTCAATGCACCTGCCAGTCATGTGGCTGCCTATCTCGGATGTGACGGCCCTGCTTACACTCTGTTAGGAGATTCCTCTGCGTGGTTCTCCGCCATCGACGTCGCACGCGGTTGGCTCGACACCGACCAAGTCGACGGATGTCTGATCCTCTGCGCTGAAGAAATCGATTGGTTAAGCTGCGAGGGACTTTCCTATTACTCGCGCGACTTGAAAGCCACCGAAGGAGCTGCGGCGTTGTATGTTGAAAATAAGCCGTCGGACATTCAACTGGAGTCACTGCTGGGGCCATTCGACTACACATCGCGAGATGAAAAACGCGAAGCTATCAAATCAGCATGGGCGATTGAAAAAGACGCCGACACCGATCTGTTAGTCGATGGCATGACTGGCATTTCCAAACTGGACCGAGATGAAAACGAAGCCACCAGCGGCTGGTCCGGCAGACGCATTAGCCCACTGGCCACTCTCGGCAGCGGCATGGGAGCCAACTGCGGATTTCAAACTGTGGTGGCACTTGAAGCCTTGAAAAATGGTCATGATGCCGCTGTTGTCTTTGCCACCGGCGGCAATCAACACGCCTACGCCGCCAGATTCAAAAACAGCTAACAGACACATGGAAAAACCCGCACTCTGCATTCTCATCACCGGCGCCAATGGAGGCCTCGGACTTGGCATCGCCCGTTATTTCCTGACTAAAGACGACAGCTGTTTCGTCTACCTCGGGGTTCGCTCAAATCGCGACCAGGCCGATGCTTTGATCGCAGAATTCCCCGAGAGGTCTGCAGCTGTTACGCTCGACGTCACCAGTGAAGCCGATTGGAAAACCGCCATCGAGTCCATCAATTCCGACGAACGAAAAGTCTCCGTGCTCGTAAATAACGCCGGCCACCACGATGACCATCTGCTCGCTACCATGCCAAAAGAGTCGTGGCACAGTGTCATCGATTCCAATCTCAACGCCGCTTTCCTCGGCTCCCAAGCGGTCATCCGCGGCATGATGGAGAAGCGCTTCGGTCGTATCATCAACATCTCCTCACTCAGCGCGCTGATGGCACCGCTCGGGCAGACAAACTATTCCGCCGCCAAGGCCGGTATGGTTGCGATGACCCAGAGTCTCGCCAAAGAAGTCGCCCGCATGGGCATCACGGTGAACTGCATTTGCCCTGGTTATGTCGAAACCAACGCTCTCGATGACATGGATCCCGAGAAGGCCAAGGCGATCAAAAAGAGCATTCCCATGCGCCGTTTCGCCCGGCCCGAAGAGATTGCCAGTGCCGTTTTTTTCCTTGCAAACCCGGAAGCCAGCTATATCACCGGGGCCCCGCTGAAAATCGATGGCGGCATCTTTTAATACCGTTATGTCTGATACCTCCGCTCTCAACCAACAGATCAAAGACGTCCTCGTGGATGAGCTCATGCTCGATGTCACCAGTGATGAAATCGGCGATGAAACTCCTCTCATGGGACCGGACAGCCTCGGCCTCGACTCTGTGGACGCGCTGCAACTGGTGGTTGCGATTGAAAAACATTTCGGTCTGAAAATTTCCGACGCAGAAGCCGCCAAGGACGTTCTCAAATCCGTCAAGACCATCGCCAACGCGATCAATGGCTCGGATACTGCTCCAGCTAAAGCCTAGGGTATCCCCACACTAAGTGATGTCTGAAGAGCCGTCACTGGAGCTTGATCGCCCGAAAAAAAAGATCGGGCCTAAAAGCATCGCGCTCTTTCTGCTGAAACTCATCGGCACCTCTGTCTTTCTTTACTGGGCGTTCAGTCAAGTAGAGGACAAAGCCGCACTGGGTGAAAATTTCCGCCTCGCCCTCTCCTCACCATTCTGGCTGAGCACCGGGCTCACTCTCGCTGGCATCACGGTGCTGGCATCTGCGTTGCGATGGTATGTGCTGCTGCGTGCCCAATCGATCGATGTCAGCTTTTCCTACATTGGAAAACTCACCCTCATCGCCGCGCTGTTCAACGTCGCCTCTTTCGGCACTGCCGCAGGTGATGCGATGAAAATGATCAGCGTGATGCGCCGCTTTCCTGACAAGAAGGTGGTGATCACCATGACCGTCATGGTCGATCACTTGGTGGGATTTGTTTCCGGCGGCATGATCTTCCTCATCTTCGCCTGGTGCTTCGGCACTGTGCAGGCCACTGAAAACTTCGGAGTCCGTCAGGCATTTATCGCCACCACCATCTTCCAAGGCGTCGGCTTGTTATTCATCTTCGGCATGTTCGCCATCAGCTCTGACAACGTGCTGGTGAGCTTCAGAGCCAAACTGCCACGGATGGCGACGAACAAACATATCGAGTCGATCACATCGTCGCTGAATATTTTCAGATCCAACTGGAAAGCGGGTGCCATTTCCTTGGCCGCCTCGTTCGCTCTCTCTGCCACCTATTTCCTCGCATTCTATGCGGCCTTGAGAACCATCGGCGAACAAGTTGCGGCCAGCACCATCTTCACGGTCATGCCCATCGTTGATGTCGTCAGCGCGCTGCCCATCAGCATTTCCGGGCTTGGGGTTCGCGAACGCGCATTTGATTTCCTCATCAGTGAACTGGCGGGCATTGATACCAGCTCGGCAGTATCGGCCTCCCTGATCGGTTTCCTCTTCCATGTCTTCTGGGGACTGGTCGGGGGCGTTTATCTCGTCTTCGAGCGCTCCGCCTTCTCAAAAAAGGAAGTCTAAGAAAATCCCAGTTGTTCACGGATCTTCTGCGCTTGCAGCCCGACATCGGTCACTCCTTCTGCATAGAGCGTGGCCGCAATTCCAGCCGCTTGCCCGGTGGCAAAACAAGTTCCCATCACCCGTACCGAGGCCAAGGCCTCATGGCTGGCCGAGAGACAGCGACCTGCAAAATAGACACCCGGAACCTCCTCACTGACCAACGACCTCAGGGGGATGTTAGAAGGTTTGTTTTCTGCAAAATAGCGAAACTTGGGACCACGGGCATCCTCTCGTAGTTCGATCGGCCAAGTCGCACGGGCCACCGTATCAGTGAAGTCCACTCCATCGATCAATTCCCGCTCGCTGAGTTCATGTTGTCCTAACCAGCGAAAAGACTCACGCACTCCCAGTGAGGGTGCAAACACCGGATCGGTGGCGTCTTTGAAAAAATCATATCTGACGCGCAGGAAATCACAGAGTTTGCGACTCAATTTTTCACCCACGGCTTTTGCTTCCGCTTTTGACCGCTCGTCCGTCGGGTCCCACTGACCACCGTCGAGATCGATACTGACAAAATACTCACCCCGCTGTGGGGATTCGCGGATCGTGGCTCCAAGGATTTCCTCAGGCAGAGTGCCATCCTTCACCGCATGCACCAGGTCCAGAGCTAAGCGCATGCGAAAACGATCGTCTGCCGCCTCGTCACCGACTTGATTGATAGAAAAAATCATCGCCGGCCGCTGTAATTGATTGGACTCCACCTTGACTCGCGTAGCCCCTAAAAACCCAGCCACCACCGCATCCGCTGAACAATCGACCACACTACGACACCGGATCACCCCGTCGCCAAGTGCCACAGAAAAACCTTCCTCGTCTCGCGTGATACCTTTGCAAGCACAGTCCAGCATCACATCCACTCCTGCTTCAGCTGTCAGTTTTTTCGCGATGCGGTCATACACATCCGGTTGCTGCGGCAGCACATAGACGCGCCCCATTTTTACCGGCGTGCTCTGGTTGGTATGGCTACGCATCAAACCCTCGATCTCAGTGGGCAGACCTGGATTTGCCAATTCAGGAGGTTGTGAAACATCTGGCATGTAGAGTCCGCAGAAAGTGTGTACAAAGGCGAGACTCCCCATGCCTCCTAGCAGTGGCGATTTCTCTAACAAGACAACATCCGAACCATTCCGCGCTGCCGCTACAGCTGCACAAATACCGGCACTCCCGCCTCCGATGACTACGATGTCTGCCTGCCTGTCGTTACTCGCCGCCATTGCGCTTAGTCTCCACTAGCTGGGCGATGGCTTGCAAGGTCTTAAAATGCTCACGGTCCAGATCCTCGGGCAGCACTTGCACACCGAACTCCTGCTCAAGCCCAAGGATGAGCTGCATCAGAGCCATAGAATCAAGCCCCTCGGCATAGAGATCCGCATCGGCCGCGAAGTTCTCATTGAGCGGAAATAACCGGTCAGAAATCAGAATGCGGATTTCTTCGGTCGTAGGTGTGCTGTCGGACATAGTGATAGGAATTCGTGTGTCATAAAAAACGAGGCTATCCGAAGACAGCCTCGTTTTAAAATGGTCGGGACTACAGGATTCGAACCTGCGACCTCTTCACCCCCAGCGAAGCGCGCTACCAAACTGCGCCAAGTCCCGGTCATATATTCGCTTGGAAAATTTCACTTCGCCAAGCAGGGGGGCGCAATTAAGCTCATCACTTCAGGGTTGGCAAGCACAGATTTTCGTGGCATTCCCATCCGCCCATGAAACGCGTCAAGATCGCCGTCATCGGAGCCAGCGGCTATACCGGCCTGGAGCTCCTACGCCTGCTGCTCACCCATCCTCATGCCGAGCTGGTGTGTGTGACCTCGCGCCAAAATGCCGGACGCAGCATCGGCGAGGTCTTTCCCCGCTTCAATGGCGCGGATTCAGCTGATCTGAAATTCATGGATCCCAGCGGCGAGGAGATCGCAGCCACGGGAGCTGAGGTCGCTTTTCTTGCCCTGCCCCACGGCGTGGCCGCTGGCTATGCGTCCAGCTTGCTTGATCTCGGTCTGAAAATCATCGACCTGAGCGCGGATTTCCGTCTCGAGGATCCGGCTGTTTATAAGGAATTTTATGGTGACGATCACCCTGCACCCGAGCTTCTCCAGGAAGCTGTTTACGGCCTGCCGGAAGTTCATCGGGAAGCCACCAAGGATGCCCGACTCATCGCCGCACCCGGCTGCTACCCCACCAGCATCAGCCTGCCTTTGATCCCACTGCTGCGCGAAAAGCTCATCGATCCTAACAGCATCGTCACCTGCTCCATGTCCGGTGTCAGTGGTGCCGGGCGGAAGGCAGACCTCTCGTTGATCTTCTGCGAGTGCAACGAAAGCGTGCGCGCCTACGGTGTGCCGAAACATCGCCACCTCTCTGAAATCGAACAAGAGCTCAGCAAGGCCGCGGAAGAAAAGGTCGTGATCTCATTCACACCTCACTTGGTACCCGTGCACAACGGCATCTGCTCCACCACCAGCGCTAAGCTAACAGGATCACCTGAGCAGGTGAATGCTGCGCTTGAAAAGGCATACGCTGACGAGCACTTCGTCCGTTTGTTAGGAAAAGGCGGCTGTGCCGATACCAAGAACGTCACAGGAACCAATTTCATCGACATCGGTTGGAACTACGATGAACGCACCGGCCGTGTTCTGTTATTGAGCGCCGAAGACAATCTCGGAAAAGGCGCAGGTGGTCAGGCTGTGCAGAATTTCAACATCCTTTGTGGATTTTCTGAAACTGACGGATTGCAAAACTTTTAGAATAGGTTCAGGCTCTTTCCCCGACTCCCTATTCTACCCTTCGTTTTCCCAGCCTCTAATTCCCCCTAACCACCATGCCATTCAAAGCCGCCATCAAGAAAATCAAAGGAGGTGTATGCGCCCCCCGAGGTTTTCAAGCGGCTGCTGTTAGTGCGGGCATCAAGAATCCGGATGACCCTCGGCTGGACCTCGCTCTGATTTACTCGGACTCGCCCTGCACAGCCGCAGGAACTTTTACCACCAACCGGGTAAAAGCCGCACCAGTCAAAGTTTCCCAGGCTTACATCAAGGCCGATGCGGTACAAGCCATCGTCGCTAACAGCGGAAATGCCAATGCCTGCACCGGCGTTGAAGGCATCAGCGATGCACGGAAAACAGCAAACATCGTGGCCAAAGGGCTCGGACTTCGCCAGCGCCAAGTCGCGATCTGCTCCACCGGTGTCATTGGTTTACCCATGCCAATGGCCCGCATCGAACCCAAGCTGCCCGAGCTCGTTCAAAACCTTGGACCCAAGAATGGCGAAGATGTCGCTCGTGCGATCATGACCAGCGATACCTGTAAAAAGGAAATCGCCATCGCCTTTGACCTCGGTGAACACCGTGTCCGCATCGGTGCCTGTGCCAAGGGTGCCGGTATGATCTGTCCGAGCATGGCCACCATGCTCTGCTTCATCACCACTGACGCCAAAGTCAGTAAGTCATGTTTACAAAAGGCAGTCCAGGAAGCCGTTGAATCATCCTTCAACCGCATCACCATCGACGGCGACATGAGCACCAACGACACCGTCATCGTGCTCGCCAACGGCCAGAGCGGTATGCCGTCGATCAAACGCAACAGCAAAGAGTGCCGCCAGCTTCGTGAAGCCATCGGCTACGTGATGTTGAAAATGGCCAAGTCCCTGGTCCGTGACGGCGAACGGGTATCCAAATTTGTCACCGTCGAAGTCAAAGGAGCCAAAACTTATCTCGATGCCAAAAAGGTGGCCGAAGCCGTAGCCAACTCGGCCTTGGTAAAAAGTTCATGGAATGGCAACGACCCTAACTGGGGACGCATCATCCATGCTGTCGGTTACTCGCGTGCCATGGTCAGGGAAGAACTCATCGACATCCACATCAACGGCAAGCCCGCCTGCCTCGGCGGACTCCAGGCCAAGACCCCGATGGAAACCCTGCGCAACATCGTCGCCAAAGACGAGTTCACCATCACCATCAATCTCCACCAAGGGAAAGCCGAATACGAAGTCTACTCCAGCGATCTTTCCCCGGAATACATCGACTTCAACCGCTCCGAATACGCTTACTGGAAACAGGCGCGTAAAGATGGACTTGTATAGCGGAAACGGACGAATGGTAGGGCAGATTGGCCGCAATCTGCTGCCTCGGAGCCATTCATTACGGTTTGCCAAATACTCTGACTAACAGCTTTGGTGTCATCAGTTTTCCATTGAGCTATTCATGGCGGAAACACTTCCCTCCATTGCTTCTTGACTCTTGATTCTCCATTCTTGATTCTTCCCCCAACACCATGAGTAGCCCCACCGAAGATCGTAATTTTAAACGCGTTATTTTAAAACTCAGTGGCGAAGCCCTGAGAGAGCCCGGCAGCCAAGACAATATTTCCCCGGAAATCGTCGAGCGAGTGGCCAAGGAGATTAAAAAGGCGATCAGTTCTGATGTAGAAATCGGTGTCGTTTGTGGGGGTGGTAACTTTTGGCGCGGTGCCTCTGCCAGTGCCCGCGGAATGGACCGGGCAACGGCTGACTATGTTGGCATGCTCGCCACGGTGATGAACGCTCTCGCTCTGCAGAGTGCCCTGGAAGCCGAAGATGTTCCGTGCATCGTGCAGTCGGCGATCGAGATGAAAAACGTCGCCGAGCCGTTCATCCGCCGTAAAGCCAACCGCCAACTTTCTGCCGGCACCGTGGTCATTTTTGCCGCCGGAACCGGCAGCCCGTTTTTCTCGACGGATACCACAGCCGCCCTCCGCGCCAGCGAGATGAATGCGGACGCCATCATGAAGGCCACCATGGTCGACGGTGTCTACTGCTCAGACCCCAAGAAAAATCCCGACGCCGTGCGCTACGAGGCAGTCACTTTCCAAGAATGCCTCAGCAAGAATCTCAAAGTCATGGACTCCACTGCCTTCACCCTGTGTAAGGACAATAATATCCCGATCATCGTCTTCGATATCAATGGCGACGGAAACATCACCAAGGCGCTCGCGGGAGGCGACATCGGCACGATCATTTACAAAGGCTAACAGCCACATCTAACTACATCTCAAACCAGACAACTAACCACTTAATACAATGGATCCAGCAACAGCCCTTCTCGAGACCGAGGAAAACATGCAGAAAGCCGTCGAATACATCATCCATGAATTCGCCGCCGTGCGCACCGGTAAAGCCAGCCCCGCTCTGATTGAAAACATCGATGTCAATGTCTCCAGCTACGGAAGCTCGATGAAACTCAAAGGCCTCGCCGTCATCACCGTGCCAGAACCACGAATGATCGTCATCCAGCCGTTCGATCCCTCCACTTCCAAAGACATCGAAAAAGCTATCCTCGAAAGCAAGGTCGGTCTGAACCCATCCAACGAAGGCAAACTCCTCCGCCTCCCAGTCCCGGAACTCTCCGAAGAACGCCGCAAGGACATGGTGAAAATGGTCAGGTCCCTCGCTGAGGAAGGACGCGTCCGAGTCCGCGCATGCCGCAAGGATGGCATCGATGCCGCCAAGAAAATGAAAGCCGCCAACGAACTCACCGAGGACGGCCAGCACGATCACGAAGCATCCGTCCAAGAACTCACCGATAAGTTTATCAAAGAGATTGATGAACATCTGGTGCAGAAGGAAAAGGAACTGATGACCGTCTAAATCGCCAAGCGCGAAGGCTCCGTTACAACCGTTGTAGCGAAGCCTTTGTAGGCTTTGGAAAATACCCCCCATTATGTCTTACAAGCCCGATCCCGACCGCTATGACGGCCGCATGCCCTATCGCCGTTGTGGCAAATCCGGACTGAAGCTACCGGCCATTTCCCTCGGATTTTGGCACAACTTTGGTGATGTCGATGACCTCAAAGAAGCGCGCAGCATCATGCACCGTGCCTTCGATTTGGGCATCACCCACTTCGACTTCGCCAACAACTACGGCCCACCCGCCGGCTCTGCTGAACGCAATGCGGGCAAGATCCTCAAAGAAGACTTCCACGCCTACCGAGATGAGCTGATCATCTCCTCCAAGGCTGGCTACTACATGTGGGACGGCCCATACGGTGAGTGGGGGTCTCGCAAATATGTGCTGGCATCACTCGATCAATCTCTCCATCGACTGCAGCTCGACTACGTAGACATCTTCTACTCCCATCGCCCCGACCCCGAGACTCCGTTAGATGAAACCATGGGAGCACTCGCCACCGCAGTGCAGCAGGGCAAAGCACTCTACGTTGGTATCTCTAACTACCCAGCCGACATGGCAGCTGAGGCCATCACCATCCTCAAGAAAATGGGGGTCCAGTGTGTGATTCATCAGCCACGTTACAACATTTTTGACCGCTGGATTGAAGGTGGTTTAACCAAAGTCTTGAAAGACAATGGCGTCGGATGCATTCCGTTCTCTCCTCTCGCCCAAGGACTCCTAACAGGTCGTTATCTCGATGGTATCCCTGCCAACTCCCGAGCCGAAAAAGATCACGGATTCCTACAAAAATCTGCCGTCGAGGAAAAGATCACCCAAGTTCGCCGACTCAGCGAGATCGCTGAAAAACGCGGTCAAACACTAGCCCACATGGCACTCGCCTGGGTGCTGCGAAACCCCGCTGTCACCTCTGCGTTAATCGGAGCTTCCAGTGTGAAACAGCTGGAAGAAAACGTGCGCTGTCTCGATTTGTTAGACTTCAATTCTGATGAACTGATGGCGATCGATGACGTATCTTCCTGATGAAGGTCGTTAGTGTCCAAGTCGGATTACCTCGCGCGACTGGGCCAAAAGGCTTCTTGAGCGGCATTCAAAAAAAACCCGTCTCCGGACTCCTCCATGTTGGAAAAATCAACCTTGCTGGAGACTCCCAAGCCGACCTCAAAACTCATGGTGGCCCCGATAAAGCCATCTGCGCTTACCCGCTGGAGCACTATGCATTCTGGAACAACAAGCTGAGTCTGGATTTCTCTGCTGGAGATTTCGGTGAAAACTTCACCACACAGTATCTGTTAGAATCGGACGTTTTCATTGACGACATCTACCGCATTGGAACGGCCTTGGTGCAAGTCTCACAACCTCGCCAACCTTGTTGGAAGCTAGCCAAACGCTGGGGTATCAAACAACTCCCCCTCCATGTGCAAGAAACCGGCAGAACGGGCTGGTATTTCAGAGTCCTTGAGGAAGGTGAGACGGAGGCAGGCTCACCCCTTACGCTCGTGGAGAGAATTCAGACGACATGGTCAGTCGCCAAAGCCAATGAGGTCATGCATCACCACAAGACCGATTGGGATGTTGCTGCGGAACTAGCCAATTGCCCTGGCCTCTCTGCCAACTGGCGAGCCACTCTGAGCCACCGGGCGGAAAAAAGAACCGTTGAGGACAGCACGAAACGGCTTGAAGGTGAGGCATGAATATAACAACCCACAGAATCTACGAAGATGACGCGCCATCCGGATACCGCGTTCTGAGCGATCGACTCTGGCCACGCGGCATCTCCAAAAAGGAAGCGGATCTAGACGATCAATGGAAAGAGCTCGCCCCCAGTAACGACCTCCGTAAATGGTTCGATCACGATCCTGACAAGTGGGCAGAGTTTCGTAAAAAATACCTCGAAGAACTCAGCGAAAACAAGGAGACCGCTAAGGCTAAACTCGAAGAGGTGAAGGGTAAATCCCTGGTGCTTCTCTATGGAGCCAAAGACAAAGAGCTTACTCATGCCAAGGTCCTTAAAGAATACCTAGGACGACTCGGTTAACCTAACATATTCAACCTATATCGGCAGGCAGTTAGGCTATAGACTTGTTCATGAAACGGTGGCCTCTTTCATCCATTCCTGACCTTCGGGCGAATTACGATAGAGGATGACAGGCACATTTCGCACCCCTACTCGGGTGCCGCGCCGTTCTTCCTTCCGTGAGATGACAATGAGTTCATCGCACTGGCTGAAGGCGTAGGGAATGTTACCACTGGACATGGAGAACATGCCTTGGAGGTCAAGTTCTGACATCGCTTCGATACAGTTCTGGATACGCTCGCCGGAGAGTTTGGAGAAGGCTTCGTCGATGGGCACGATGGCGAGGGATGGCTCCTTGCGGCGGTTTTCGTGTCGATTGTATGCGTGAAGATAACTGGCAAGAATGGCTACGAAATAGGGGCTTTGGTTTTCGCCACCACTCATCTTGCCACTTTGTTTGTCCACGCTGATCGGACGAGCATCCGTCTCGCGGATATCCGTTACAGTTAGATCATAGTCAAAATACTGGCGGTAGTCTAACAACCTGGCAGCTTCCGGACTATTGGCATTGTCTACCAGCGTCTTGAGAAAATCAGCCAACGCGTCTTTCAGCTGATCGCCCATGCTGGAGAAGAACAGCTCGTCCTCATGATGCAGGGAGTTAAGATCGATGAGTTCGCGGTAGATCTTGAAATCAGGGTTTTGAATTTTTTCGATTTTGTAGCGATCGTGGGCGATTGGACGCCGCAACAGATGGTTCAGCTGGCGGATGATGTTTTCGACGTTCTTCAGAGCCTGCTGCATTCGACTGAGAACCTGAGTGCGGAAGAGAGCCTCCCAGCGTTTGCGTTCGGTGACGGCTTTCTTTTCGTATTCGGGGATATTGGCGTGCTCGATCTGCTCCAGCCGCTGGACGTAAGCAGTGGCATCTGTACCGTCTTCCGGCAGGTCATCAAACTTGGGCGCGAATGCTTTTTTAAATTCGACCATCGCCAGTTTCAGGTCGCCGATCGCTTTGGTAGCGTCGATTTCTGCTTTGGACGCAGCCAGCTTGAACTGAGTGGCTAGAACATCGAGAGCGGGAGTGTATTCTTGGGCTTCACCTTTCCACTCATTGTAGCGTGTTAGATATTTATGGATATCGATGCGCAGCTGAGTTTTCGAAAAATCATCCTCGCGACGGCTGGCTACTTCTTCGAGTCCTTTGAGATCCTTTTCAGTGCGTTGGATTTCGGAAATGCGGCCTTTTTTCAGAATGGTTTTTGTCTCTTTGGAAAACTCATCAATCTGATCCATGAGATCTTCGGTCTCGAAGCGCAGTTTATCAAACTCATCGTTTTTGATCGCTTCGAGCTTCTCCATTTCCTGAGCATACTTCGCCTGTTTGGCAGGGAGATCTTCGACGCGGACGAGATCGTTGAGGATATCGTGATGCTGTGGAATCTCGGTGGTTCGCGCTTGGATAAGCCGTTCCACTTCGCGCTCGAGAGGTTCCAGGCGGCGTAGCGATGCTTCAATTTCACTGAGCCTTTGGCGCTTGATTTCCAGCTGTCGCTTCAGACCTTTTTCACCAATGAACGGTTGGTCATCGTAGGGCGCAGGGCTAATAATTGCACCATCACGCCTGTGGATGCCGTTGGCGGCGATGGCTGACGGGTGGAACGTTAACTCATCGGCAGTTTCCACACGGACCATCTCGCCGAAGAGAGAATCGATGTAGCGACGGGCATCCGGGTCAGAGGTTTCCAGTGTCTCAGCGAGAGTTCCTTTCAGAACCGAAGGCGTTGATGAATCCGAGAGATCAACAAGCTGTTGTGGGCCGGCTTTGGCGCGTTCTGATTCAGGTAGGCGCTGGAGAATCTTGCGGGCGTCATCGAAGTGATCCGGATCTACCAAGACGGCAAATTTTTCACTGAAAGCGACTTCGGCAGCGACCCGCCATTTCTCGTCTGCCACCTCGCAGACATCGCGGAGAGCGCGTGGCGGTTTGTGCTGAGCGAGAATAGGCAGCTGCGCTTGCAGCGCTGTTAGAAGTGGCTGCTGAGTGGGGGAAACTCCGTTCTTGAGTTTCTCGATCTTGGCATCGAGATCGGATTTTTCGCTACGTAGCCTTCTCAGTTCTGCGGCAGAAGGATCGAAGGCGGCACGGAGAGATTTGACAACATCATCGGCGGCATAAGCGAGTAAACGCAGGCTGCTGTCCGAGTCCTTGGTTTCACAACTCTGCAGGGTCTCGATAGCTTGATCTATCTCGCTCGTGTTGATGGTTTTCTCCAGCGGTGCTTGCTCGATTTCCTTGACCCAATCACGGGCAGACTGGATGCGTTTTTGTAGCTGATGATCAATGCGAGTGGCTTTGAGTCGCAGAACCTCGATCTCACCCTCCAACTCTGTTAGATCGTTGACAAGTTTTTGGTAGAGTTTCCCTTCCGATGATTCATTGAGAGTAGCCAGGATGGATTCCCGGCGCTGACGGCACTCTCGTGACAAGTTATCCAGTTCCTCCAAGCGTTCTTCATCAGCACGGTTGTCCTCCTTGAGCTGATCGAGTCGTTGCCGGGTGGTGTTCGCAACGTCCTCGGCGTGGAGATGGGCAAATTCGGCCGCAAGATAAGTGGCTACCTGCTGATCGGTGGCTGCCTTTTCATGGGTGGTGTGAACCTCGCGAATGTGAGTGAGGCGTTCTAACTGATTTTTCAGGCTTGTTAGCTCGCGTTCGTAAGATTGAAAATCGCGGAATGAAGAAACCACATCCTCCACTGGCACCGCTTCGGCGGGGAGGACAAACTGGCGACAGAAGTCATCGAAGGATTTCAAATTCGTGAATGACATCGCGCTGGGCAGGAGCCGCTGGAGCACGTCTTTATTGAAGTTCAGGTGGCTTGGGTTCGCCATATCGCGCAGGTATTCACGCGATGATGAGAACAACCTGCCTTCGTGAGATTCGATCATGCGCTTGAACGTGCCGAGCGGACTCGGGCGCAATTTTCCATCGTCAGCCGTTTCTAAGAAGTCGCTTTTATCGAGTGAGGCTGGGCAAAAAAATGGTGTGGGTGAACCTCCGTCTTCACCTGATGAGCGGAACTCGAAACGCAGGCCCCATGTTTCCACTCGGGAACTGTCCGGCCAAGTGAACTCGGCAGCGATGTAGGTGGTGACGCCTTTGTCATGGAAATACTGCGGCTGCCCGTTCTCCTCACGCTTAGTGTCTAACATGCAGTAACTCTTAATCGTGCGATCACTTTTGCTACCGGTGGCTGAGCGGTTGAAGTGATGATGCGCGCGCTCGGGTCCGACGAGGACGAGCATGAGGAGGTCCATGAGAATGGATTTCCCTGAACCGGTGACACCGGCCAGAACCAGATTGCCTTTGACCGGCAGTGAGTCCCTATATCCATACCAGTTCAGGGCGTGGATCTTGGTAAGTTGAATCGCGCGGCTCATGCTTCTTCAGTTTCTTGGGTTGGGTCTTCTTCCTCTTCGTCCAGTTCATCCTGATCGATTTCAGGTTGAAACTGGGCGGCGGTTTCTTGCCAGTCAGCCAAGTCTCGGAATGGAATGACACGACGGATGGCGGGGAGGATTTCGATGCCTGTTTCCTCAAATGGTTCAGCGTGGATTAGCTTGATCAGATTTAGCCGGGAGGCTTGACGGAGGATCTCCTGAAGTCGGCCACGGGGGATTCTCTTGGCTAGGTCAGGCAGCAGTTGATCGTGGATGAGATCCATCAATTCAGCGACGGAAAGAAATGCTTGGTCAGCCCCTTCATCACGCCAGCGGACATCGCCGGCAAACCAGAGTGCAAGCCAGACAAGCGTGGCATCTTGCGGGAGACGAAGTCGCAATCCGGCTGAGCGCGGTATCGCCTGGATGAGTCTTTCTTCATGGTAAATGGCGACATCGAGGCCATTTAGGGCAGCTATTTCTCGCAGCCAGTCATCGTGCTGTCTGGCCCAATGGTAGAGGTTGGATCGACTGCTCTCCAGCCCATTGATCGAGCCAGTGGATAGCAGTTCCTGAAGCACTTCCGCGAGGCGATCGCGATCAGACTCTGAGAGAGCTAGGAGTGAAGGGATTTCCTCGGTGAGGAAGGCGCTTGGTTCTTCGAGATTCATTTTTTGATAACGGCAAAACGCTCAACTTGGGTTTCTGAAATGGTGTCGAGCGGCGGGGAAAGATGTTCTTCAGCGACACGGCTGACATCGAGACGGTAGCTCGCGTCCGGAGCTTCGGCGTGGAGGAAGAGGGCGATGAGATCGCCAGAGGTAGCACCTTTCGGCAAGGTCAGGGCGTCACTTTCAATACGCTCCCCTTTTCCTCCGGGGAAGGATTCTATGAGTCGGTTTGCGCGGGCTACGGAAAGAGATTCGCGGATGGTGCGTTGCATCCCGTCAAGGCCAACGGCGCGATCCTCGTCGCTGACCGCATCCTCAAACGGATCTTGTTCCATGGGTGGCCGCCGGTTTGGCGGTGAGTAAAGTGTGTCTAGTCCGCCGGGGAGTTTGACAGCAGGGAGGAGTAGTTCCGGGAGCTCAGGCAAGGAAGCATTGGTGCGCTGGAGTTTTCGTCCTGCAATCGCGTGATTCACCGATTCAAAGAAGCTTTTCACCTCCGTGCGGCGCTCACCGGTGACGTCTTGGAGGTAGCGGAAACGTGCCAAAGATCGACGTGTGAAATCAGCGGTGCGGCGATCAATTTCATCGGCCATCGGAAGAACTTGATCGAGCAATTCGATAAGTTCATCCAAAGCGAAGTGGACTCTGGTGCGCGCTGACTCCGCGGTGATCTCGGGAAAACGAATCAGCACCTCCTCTTGCATCGCATTGAGCATAGCGGCGTCGTTTAGGATGTGGCTGGCGATCCTATTCACCGCATCGGGGAGGCGCGTGGGGAGCCGTGCGCGGACAAGGGCGGCGTAGCACGAGTGGGAAATCTGATCGGCATATTCATCAAACACCACGGCCAGGTTGCCTTGGAGAGTCTCCTCTTCTAGCTGTTTGCGAGTGTGGCGCTGAACGGATTTCTGCATTGAGCGAAGCTCGTTGATACCCTCGTGGATGCTGGCTAGGCAGCTCTCGATGATCTGCCACGGCTGCTCGGAAAGGGCAGCATCATCGGCAAGCATGGCACAGACCGCTGTGATCTTATCCGTGAAGACCGCTGCCTCTGGCCATGCGATTTTGCGCAGGGCGGAGATCATGGTGGAACCATGGGCATCGAAGAGAAGCATCCTCCGCCAGTCGCGACGTGGCGGCTCTTCGAGCCAGTGGCTTTTCAAAAACACATCGAGCAGGTTTCGCGCTTTTTCACGCAGGTCACGTGACTCTGCCAACTCCTCCGGATCAAATTCAATCTCCGGATGGGCCTCCAGCGTTTCCTCGATGAGCCCGATCGCGACCTCGCGCGAAATACCATCGGGATTATCCGAGGCTTCGCGCTCTAGTGAAGTCAGCGCATCCACATAAAAGGGCGCATTTTTTCCAGCTAGTATTCGGAAAAATGCTGCTCCCCGCGTTTCACGAAAGAGAGCTGAAGAGAGACGTTCGTTGGACACGGAAGGTAGTAGAGAGCTGGCTCGACGCAGCTTGGCAGGAGGCGGGTAAAGCGCCAGAAAAAGTTTGGTCTTAAAAGGAAGATTCGGCTCCTAGCCGAGATTATTTTTTCTTCTGGGAGAACATCCACGCCCAGACCTCTGGGTTACGATAAGTTTGTGACCATGAGTTGTGCCCCACACCAGGGTATTCGGTGTATTTCGGAGTAGCTCCAGCCTTCTTCAGAGCCTTTACCATCGCCTGTGACATTCCGACTGGAACAACATTATCGGCATCTCCGTGAAAAATCCACATCGGCACGTCCTTCATTTTCTCCGCCGTTTTCGAGTCGCCTCCGCCACAGATCGGTATGGCGGCTGCAAAAAAATCTGGCCTGCGTGCGACTGCGTCAAAGCTGCCGTAGCCGCCCATCGAGAGCCCGGTGATGTAGATGCGGCTGGGATCTACTCCGTGCTTTTTGACCAATTGATCGAGGACAGTGAACACCATCTCCATCGGCGGCGAAGGATTTTTCCGCATGGTTAAAACCGCTGAATTCCGAAAGTCGCCATCTGAATGAGACCACCATTTCTCGGTCGGGCACTGGGGAGCGACGACAACACAGTCCTCTTTCTTCTGCTTCAACCATTTCAATAAATCCGGAACACCGTGGCGCACCTGCGAGCGATTATTATTTCCGCGCTCACCTGCTCCGTGGAGAAATAGAACGAGTGAGGGAGAATCTCCATCACCAGTGCGGGTCCATTGATAGGGCAAAGAGTTTCCGTCTTTCTCCAAGGTGGCTTTTTCCATTTCACCCATAGCATTCCCCAAACCAGCTGCGACGCAAAGGCATAAAAATATCACTCTCTTCATAGCTCTATATCTATCCTGCAGATGAGGCACTCACAAGGGAAGAAATACTAACAAGCCCAGGCTAGGACTGACTCAACAAATCCAACATCTCCTGTTGGTTCAGTCCGTTCATCATTGGCCGTGTCTCATCGTCTGACTCACCCATCGCGGCATCGATGACGCTGCGTTTTTTCTCCTGTAAGCGTAGGATTTTCTCTTCGACGGTGCCACGGGTAATGAATTTGTAAATCGTCGCCGGCTTGGTCTGACCGATGCGGTGAATTCGGTCGGCAGCCTGGGCTTCCACTGCGGGGTTCCACCACGGGTCAAAGAGCACGACGGTATCTGCAGCTGTCAGAGTGAGTCCATAGCCACCCGCCTTCAGACTGATCAAGAACACGGGCGGTCCGGCTGGATTCTGGAAACGGTCGACCTGGCCACTGCGGTCGCTGGTGCCACCGTCGAGATAGCAATAATCAATCTCCTCGTGCTCAAGTTCAGCGCGAATCAAGGCAAGCATAGAGGTGAACTGACTGAATACCAAAACGCGGTGGCCGCCACGCTCAGCCTCTTCTAACAACTCCATTAAGCGAGCTAACTTCGACGACACTTCTGCCAGAGATTTTTTCTTCAGACCTTCATCTAACAATCGTAGATCACAACAGGTTTGTCGTAACCTCAGCAGCACGGTAAGCATTTGCATCCGCGCGCTATCGGCGCCTGATTTCTGTCGCAATTGATCGACCTTTTCGGACCCTTGGCGAAGGATCGTCTGATAACTTTCTCTTTGTAGCGGTGATGGATCACACCAGACAATGCTCTCAATTTTTGCAGGAAGATCCTTGGCAACCAGCGACTTGGTCCGGCGAAGCATGAAGGGTTCAGTGCGCCACCGGAGGCGTTGCATCGCCGCACGCGTCCCTTGATCCTGCACCTCTGCGGCGCAGGGAATTTCATAGCGCTGGCGGAAGTCTTCTCGACCGCCCAAGTAGCCTGGCAAAAGGAATTGATAGATCGACCACAGGTCACGCACACTGTTTTCCACAGGCGTTCCTGAGATCGCAATGCGTGCAGCGGCTTTCACCTTTCTGGCAGCCTTGGCCGCCAAGGTATCGGGATTCCGGATGGCACTGGCCTCGTCCAAGACAACCACACCAAAGTCGATCTCTTGGTAATGTTTTCCATCGCGATCGAGTAGAGCATAACTTGTGATGATGACATCGGCGCTGTCCATGACCTCGAAGTAATTTTTACGTTTGGGACCATGCATCACCAGCACATTGAGGTCGGGCACAAACTTGGCAATCTCATCGCGCCAGTTGCCTAACAGAGTCGCGGGACACACAACGAGCGCGGTGCCTTTTTCCTGCCACAACTTCATGAAAGCGAGTGTCTGCAGGGTTTTTCCAAGCCCCATATCATCGGCCAGCAAAGCAGCTCCCTCTCCAGCGGCACGACGGTATAGCCAGTCGACACCTTCTTTCTGATAGGGTCTCAACGTTTCCTGAAGTGATTGTGGCAGCGGTGGAACGGGCAGTTGTTTATCTTCCGCAGCAGCACCGTCGGGCCGGTAGTAGCTATTGAGTCGCTTGAGGTAGGCTGCTTGATTGGGTGGAAAGTAGTAGCGACCGTTCTGCTGACGAGGATCGGCATCTAACATAACGCCATCCATCACCTCGGAATCGAATTTTGAGATCACCGCCTTGCCGCCTCGAGGAAGAGGAATACTTCGGTTTCCCGACTGCAGAAGACGACGCACTGCATTGCCATCCAGAGTTTTCTCACCGCATTGCCAAGTGACATCACATGCCAACCAATCTTGCCCGGATGGGACCGCCCCCCCGTTTACCATATTGAACTGTGGCACGATACGCTCGAGTCCTTCCTCGACTCTGCCCAGCTTTTCCTCGGTGGTCACTGACCATGTGCTGCGAAGTTGCGACAAGGTGATGGTTAGAAAATCGAGAACCTCGTCCTCGCCGCGCAGGAAGAGAAATCCTGAGGCGTCCAAGATTTCGAAACCTTGATCCATTAAACGTGAAATGGCGGACTGCTCGCTCTCCTGATTTCTAACGATCCATCGATGACTGGCTTCAGAACTACGACATGGAAAGCCTACTACCTCCGAAGCGAGGCCAAGCGAGACTCGCACCTCATCGGTGTAACGCGCAGCCAATCTGGCCTGAAGTGCTCGGGTAGAACCTGAGATCTCCAGCTCGATGGTTGGCGAACCATCGCGCAGTTCGATACCTCCGAGATCGTCGGGAAGATGGAAGGATTTTTCAATTTCCTCAATGGCACGAACGACTTTGACGGTAGGAACCTCCATCCAATCACCAGTAACCAAATCGCCCAAGGAAACGATACCTTGCAAAGATGATCCATGAGCCTGATTGGCTGCTGCGATGAGAAACTCGCTGGCTTCCTCGTTCCAAAGTGCCAGTTCATCGCCCAGCAAGATCAACTCCCCATTTTCCAGATCGGCCATTCGCAGCCATACCGTCTCGCCATCCGACTCCTGGTTCAGCTCCATTTCCAAATTCGGCCGAAGTGAAGCCTCACGAATTTGAACGTTGTCATTCCCTCGTGTTACTCGGGCGTGACCACTGGCTGCTCTGAAAAATCCGGGGAGCTGGTGTTCTGGAAGAGAGAGCATGGCTGCGCCTGTCTGGCCGATGTTTTTCTGCAACCAAAGAGCCAGAATCAGATCCGGCTGCGATACATCCACCTCTTTTTCCGCCAGTTTCAAGTGAACGGAGCGAAGCCCTTCGTGGGGAAATCTGGGGGAAATCCTGATGTCGAGAGGGTGCATCTCAGTGAGCGCCTTTGGCTCGGACCGCGGTGGAGCACTAGGAGTTGCCGCTTTCCTCGCCGGATCGAGATCTGTAACTGCTGCGAGCAGCACAGCGGCGGCGTGTTCACACATGCCACCCGTGGCTCTGCTGACAGAGCACTGGCACAGATTGCGAACCTCGTGGGGGCCCAGCACCTTCACCACCACACGCATCTGTTTCCGCCCGGCTGGCATCATGCCTTGGAAAACGCCTTCGGTGCGCTTGACCTGAGTCACTTTTCCCAGCTTCACCAGTGCACGCGCATCCTTGAAAACGCGCCCGCCAGCTGCCTGCCCAATCCATTGCTCGGTGATCTCCATAATCGTAATTCCAAAAGCTCTTTAGCCCCTCTGGGCAGGTAGATTGGCGAATTGTGTCTACAGTGCAACGACGCGTTTACAGATCGGGCGTTTTTTATCTTTGGTGGAGCGTGCTAATTGTGCATGGTTCCTGACGCAACCTGATGCTGTGCTCCGGACTCATTATCGACTCGGAGGCCTGCACATCACAATTTCCCGAAAATGAAAATCGTAGCCACAGCCAACCAAAAAGGAGGAGTTGGTAAAACCACCACCGCGATCAATCTCTCTGCCGGCCTGGCAGCTCGTGGACAGCGAGTCCTACTGATCGATCTCGACCCACAAGCCAACGCCACCAGCGGCCTTGGCTGCGAACCTGACGGAGCGGAAAGCATGTATTACCCACTCCTGGGAGAGGGCCGCATGGAGGAAAAAATCATCCCTACCCGACTCCCCAACCTCTCTCTTATTCCATCCGGCATGGATCTCGCAGGGGTTGAAATCGAACTCGCAAGAATGGACGACCATTTGATGCGGTTGCGCGGGCTTCTGTCCGCTTCCAAAGAGCACAACTCCTTTGACTTCTGCATTCTGGATACCCCGCCATCGCTGGGAGTTCTGATGACCTCGGCACTGGCTGCTGCTGACGAAATTCTCATCCCGCTCCAGTGTGAATGGTTCGGCCTGGAGGGACTGGCTAAAATTGTGCAAGTCATCGAGCAAATCCGCGACACCGGTGCTAACCCAGATGTCACTCTCGAGGGCATCCTGATGACCATGTATGACGGCCGCACCAATCTCTCACGTCAGGTTGTCGAGGAAGTAGGTAACTATTTCCCTGCCCAGCTTTACAATACCGTCATTCCCCGATCAATCCGTATCGGTGAGGCTCCCAGCCATGGCATGACCATTTTCGAGCACGACCCCAATGGCATCGGTGCCAAAGCCTATGGCGATGCTGCCGACGAGTTCCTAACCAGGCATTCAGTCTGCGGACCGCCGATTGCAGCCCACGCATAGATTTCAAGCCTCCCACGCCCCAACAATTTTCCACACAACCACCCTCTAACCCATCCTACCCACAGATCTCCTCCCCGGTCTGGCCCTGCCACCATGGGATCTCATCATACAGACGACTTATTCGAAGACTGGCTTCTCTTTCAGAACATCATAGCCCGCAATTACTTGCAGCATCGCGAAATCATTGGCGTGCTACAACGATGGCTCCACAAACGTGACCAACGCGGGATTCGAGTTCTTGATTTGGGCTGCGGGGATAGCTACGTCGCCAGAAGATCATTCCTAGGCAACGATGCCGTCCAGTACTACGGCATTGATCATTCACAACAGGCTCTGGATGTCGCACGTTCCAACTTCAAGGGCTACTCGTGGAGTGTTGAGCTCCCCTGCGGTGATTTCACCCGATTGATCCAGCAGCTCCATGGCCCATTCGACCTGGTTATAGCGGGCTACTCATTCCACAACCTAGAGCAGGAGGACAAAGCCTCAGCCATGGATAACATCAGGCTGATTCTGAGCCCCACCGGCACATTCATGGTCTATGACCTACTTCCCAACCAGGGTGAACAACAAGCAGTCTACAAAGAGCGGCTTATGGCGCATGCAGAGGCTAACTGGACATTGCTGGATAGAACGCAGATCGACGCCGTTAGAGCGCACCTGACGACACAATGCAACCCCATTGACCAGTCGGCCTGGCGACAGCTTGCCTATGACTCGGGTTTAGGTTCGGGCGAACTCATCTACCGCGACAGCGCGGAGCTAGTGGGAATGCTTGAGTTCTCAGAATAGCCACCTCTGCCAGATCGTCTAATCAAAGCCCAAAATAGTGCACAAAATGGGTAACCTGCCAGCGTATGTATCTGATTATGATCAGATCCGTCTTTGCCGCAATCACGCTGAGCTATGGTCTTTCAGCTGTCTCTAGTGCTGAAACCTTCAAGGTGTTTATCCTAGCTGGCCAATCCAACATGGTAGGCCAGGTTCAAGACGGCTTACTCGAGCATCAAGCCACCAATGCCAAAACCGCAGATCTGTTCAGCCATCTCCGCAAAGACGGCAAATGGATTACCAGAGATGATGTTTTCATCAAATATGAAAAGAAGCACGGTGGCCTAACGAAGGCTTATGGTTCCCGTGGTCAAAGGACGGGCCTGGAACTTGAATATGGGACGAGACTTGGCGACCACTACAAGCAACCGGTATTGCTCATCAAAACTTGCTGGGGAGGTCACTCTCTGTTCCAGAAATTTCGCTCTCCATCAGCTGGACTACCCAGTGAAGAATTCCTGCAAAAGGAACTTTCCAATGCGATCAAACGAACCAAACAGAACAACGAAAAACGTAAGCGCAATGATCCGCTACCCACAATGGAAGACATCCAAGCGGTCTACGGAAGCTCATACCGAATGATGATGAAGGAGGTTCAGGATACACTGGCCAAATACGAAACATTATTCCCAGAGCTGAAAGGAAAGACACCTGAAATCTCCGGCTTTGTTTGGTTCCAAGGATGGAATGATCAGTACAATGGAGCAGAGCTTGAATACGCTTCTAACATGAAGCATTTCATCAACGACGTTCGCAAAGATTTAAAGAGTCCAAAGCTGCCATTTGTCATTGGTGTAATGGGTCAAAACGGCTCCACCCCCGCGAAGGGTGCCATGAAAACGATCCAAGAGGCACAACTTGCCATGGAAAAGATGCCTGAATTCAAAGGCAACGTCACAGCCGTGCGCACCGATGTGCTCGTCGACAAAGCGGCTGAGAAACTTTACCCCGATTGGAAAGCCCGGTTCGAGGAATGGAAAAAGGTAGGCTCCGACCGAGGCTACCATTACTACGGAAGTGCCATCTGGTTTAACCGTATTGGCAAGGCCTTCGCTGAAGCGACGATCAAATTGGAACACGTAACAGGTTCGTAGTCAGAACCTTGTCAAACGACCGTTATAATATAATTTGACGGTAGATATACACCCAACTACGGTTAGAGGTATTAGAAATAAAAGCGTAATAGACAGTTCACCCAAGGTGCCCACATAGCACTGAACAGCCTCCACGCACGATCAAATGACATATAGACTGCGTAGTCTAACAAACCGAACCCTCAATGACAGTGAGGGCAATTGTTTGGAATTCAATCCTGTCCAAAAAGACAGAGTTAACACCGTGTTAATCTCCACGTGCGAGACAACATCACTCTAACACTAGAAATCTCATGAACCACATCAATCAAACTAACAGTGAATGTATCGACGTCTGCAACGAACTTCTCAGAGGAGAACGCTCAGCCGTAGAAGCATACGACATCGCCATCAAAAAATTCAGCGATGAGCCAAAGCTCAACGAGCTATCAAACATTCGAAACGAACATGCCGTCGCCATTGGCATTCTCGAGGTCAACATCCGCAGCATGCGTGGGGAACCCGACGATGATTCCGGCGCGTGGGGAACCACTGTCAAAATGATCCAACACACCGCCAGTTTCTTCGGTGCTGAATCAGCTATCGAGGCGCTGCAGAACGGTGAGAAACATGGAGTGGACCTCTACACCAAGGCTCTTTCCGATGGCCACGTTTTACCCGAATGCAAAGAAATGATTCGCGCCGAACTGCTGCCGCGAGTGAACCGACACATCGTCACCCTTGAACGACTTGAGGAGTTAGTCGACTAACTCGTCGCCCCCTAACCTTCTTCTCTCCAACAAAACTAATATTATGATAAAAAGAATAACATCCATCACCTTCCTAGTTTTAGGAATCGCCTCATTTGCAACTTTCACTGCATGTGAGAAAAAAGGACCTGCTGAAAAAGCGGGTGAAAAAATCGACAAAGCCGTGGATGACGCGGGTGACAAAGTCGAAGACGCTACAGACAACTAATAAACAATTAACCCTAACCAACAACTAATAACATGTTACACTGGTCACTTGTATTCCTCGTAGTCGCAATCATCGCTGCCGTTCTCGGCTTCGGTGGCATCGCCGGCTCAGCAGCAGGAATCGCTAAAATACTATTCATCGTCTTCCTGATCGTTTGGATCGTCTCATTCATCATGAGAGGCGCGAAGTAGCTCACAGAGCCATAATTATCCAACCGGAAGATTGCACTCGTTGCGGTCTTCCGGTTTTTCATTTATTGGAGGCACTGAGCTACGCACTTTTCTGGGCATTTTTGATCACAAGGTCGGCGACCTCGCCTAACTTGATACGCCGATCCGTCGCTACCTTGCGCATTTTCAAATAGGCATCCTCTTCAGTCAGATCATAAAGTGCCATCAAGACCCCTTTGGCGCGCTCGACTTTTTTGCGAGTCGCAATCACCTCCTTGAGGTTCTCGTTTTCTTCACGCAATTCTTGGAACTGCTCAAATCTTTTGATCACAAGATAGATAGTCGGCTTCAGATCGTGTTCATCCACTGGATCTATCAGATACGCCATGACGTGATCCTCCAACGCTTTTTCCACCGCCTCCATGTCCTCCTTTTTCGCAATGATCAGACCTGGGATCGGCTCGACCTCGCCAATAGAGACCAAGGCGTCCACACCGGGATTTTCAGAGGGAAACAGACCCGATACAATGAGATCCGGTCGCTTAGCGAGACAGGCTTTTTCCATCTCCGCCGCCGATGACGTTTCGCCGACGACTTCCATGTCCAGCTTCTCCAAGATAGATACCAATCTACTTCGCTGGGTCTCGTCCTGGTGACCAACGTAAACTTTGACCCCTTTAAGTCTGTTTTCCATAGTGTGGCACTGGAGTTATCTGAAATGCACACGTGCGGCAATCCCCAAAAATGCGTAATGATCAGATTGTTAGCTAACGCATCCTACGTGTAGCAACCGGTCACTTCGGTGAAATCTCATCTCAATCTTTCGCGAAGTTCACGCACTTCGGCTTCTTTGGCCTCCAGACTATCTAACAAACTTATGATGTAGCGAATCGTCCGCAGATTGGTTTGTTCAGTCTCTCGTAGATAAGCGATATGGCGCAGGCGCGAAATGCCTGCTTGGTCAAAATAGATGTCGTCATTTGAGTCCTTGAATCCCCTGACCAGGCCGCTGTGAAGGAACTCCTCGATGATATCCGTTTCCAGGCCACAGAGTTCCGCCGCGTCAGCGATGGTCGTGAGCAACGTGCGCTCAGTGCGTGATTGTGACAAAAGGGTGATTTCGTATCGGTAAGTCATGATCTTTTGTTGGGCTAATGATTTATGAACGGGGGGTGAATGTGGATGCCTTGGAGAGCTGCTGCCAAAGGTCTTTCTCTTCGTCGGTTAGTTTAGACGGCGTCACCAGTTGGATGACGGCATAGAGGTCACCGTGGCTGCCACTGGTGCCTTGCGGTAGGCCTTTGCCTTTGATTCTTAATTCGGTGCCATTCTCGACTCCCGATGGGATTTTTATTTTCACCGAGCCAGTGAGTGATTTGACTGAAACCTCGGCACCTAACACTGCCTCCCATGGGGCCAGCGGTAGCTCGTGATAAAGGTCGGAACCCACGATCCTAAAGTCCGGATGTTTCTCTACGCGAACATGTAAAAACAAATCCCCTGGCGGACCTCCATTGTAGCCTGGATTCCCCAAGCCCGCGCAGCGGATGAGCTGACCTTCGGTGATACCCTTGGGAATGCGGATGCGAGATGTTTTCATCTCACTGGTTCCTGTGGCCCGGTTCACCTGCTTGAGCTGTAACGAGCGCTCGGTGCCATTCACAACGTCGTCCAAAGATACCAAAATGTCTGCATGAGCGTCCTGTCCAGGAATCGGTGAGTTGCCACCTGGTCCTCCTGAGAACGAACTATACCGCCCGCCGCCTGAACTTGCGCCAGCACCAAACATCTGCTCGAAAAAGTCACTGAAACCGGTGCCGGAATAATGGTTCTCGTATCCCCCGTCACCAGAATGCGCGCCGTAGAATCCACCATAGGGATCACCCCCAGCTTGACCGGCTCCGGGATTATTCCAGTCCTTGCCGAGGGTGTCATACTTCTCGCGCTTTTCTGGGTCGCCTAATACCTCGTAGGCCTCATTGACCTCTTTGAATTTTTCCTCAGCCGTGTCCTTGTCCTTGGCAACATCCGGATGATATTTCCTAGCTAATTTACGGAACGCTTTTCTGATGTCATCCTGGCTGGCATCACGGCTCACGCCCAACACCTCGTAGTAATCTCGGAATTTCATAGTTCAATGACCGTCACTCTAACGTAGCTGAAGTGATTGACAAGATGGTTTCAAACTCGTAGCCGAGCAACACATTAACATTGTTGAACTCGGCTGTTCCCTACAGCCGGAGCACGGAAAAATAGCAAATCTGCTAGATCCCCAGGGAGACCAGTCGTTACTTAACCTATTAGCTTTCTAGCGGATACAAACTTTGAAAAACTTTCCTCGATTATTCGAACCATGTGCACCGCACGAGAGGGCGCTGATTATCGGCTTTCCCACCTTTTCCTCAAAAGCCATTCGGGAGAATTAGACAGTGCCTCTTTCGAATCCAAACCCTATCGATCATAACTCGGTCGAGGGTGGTCCAGAATCAAATGCCCACGAATTCACACAATGAAAATACACCAACTAATACCGACCCTAGGCGCAGCCGCTCTCACTATCGCTTCATCCCAAGCTGCCATCACCTACGTTGATGCCGTCGAAGGCACCGGCGGAAACACACGTGCGACCGGAAGCACGCAAGCCGATGCATCCTGGCGAGTGGACAACACCTCCCCCGATGCAGGCACCCAGTATGCCACGCAGTGGAGTGAGCGTCCCTATGGTAACACCAGCATATTCCAAGCGCTACCAACGACCAACGGCACTCCAACAGGCATTCCCGAACTCACCACCACGATCAGCCTCGCCGACGGTATCTACGACCTCTACGTTTTCTACTGGGATCAAACCGTTAGCGACACCCAGAACTGGGTGATTTCAACGGGTCTCACATCCGGAGCCCTCACCACCTACAGCTCTCCTGGAAACCCAGCGGTCACTGGCGCTACCACCACCGGTGTTGTCGACGCCAGCACCTTGACCTATGCCGGCACCGCGCCAATCACGGACGAAGGAGGCGTTCGCGAACTCTTCGCGGTGAAATTCGAAAATGTCACCGTGACCGGTGGATCGGCCGATATTTTTGTGGATTACAACCTCAGCCACACCGGTAACAACCGCGCCTGGTATGACGGCGTCGGATACGAAGTCGTCCCAGAACCATCCTCCACCGCCCTCCTCGGCCTTGGTGGACTCGCCCTCATCCTGCGTCGCCGTCGTTAATCGACTCAGCGCCTCGCTGGAACTCAGCACTTTCAGCCCTCTGGCCGCTACCGGGTTTCATTCCCATGGCGTCAGGGGGCTTTTTTTGACCTCCTACACTTACCGGATTATACTCAGCCAAGCCTATGACCATTCGCCTTCATCTGACACGGACAGCACTCTCTCTTCTGCTCACCGTCAGCACCGTCTCCGCCTATGACATCCCCGGCTACACACCGGATCAGGTGATTGAATACAAACAGACGGTCAACTCCAGCAACAATCCAGTCGGTCTGGATTTGCACATCTTCACACCCGACGGTCACCAGGCCACAGACAGCCGACCCTGCATTGTCTTCTTCTTCGGCGGCGGCTGGGTCAATGGTTCCCCCAGCCACTTTCATCCGCATTGCGAATACCTTGCGTCGCGCGGTATCGTCGCAGTCTCTGCAGAATACCGCACCCAGAACGACCACGGCACCACACCCCAGGAATGTGTGAAGGATGGAAAGTCAGCCGTGCGCTACCTCCGCGCCAACGCTGCCGCCTTGGGCATCGATCCCAACCGCATCGCCGCAGGCGGTGGCTCGGCAGGCGGACACATCGCCGCTGCCACCGGCACTCTCAGCAGCTACGAAGAACCGGGTGAAAACCTCTCGATCAGCTCCAGGCCCAATGCCCTTGTCCTCTACAACCCCGTCTTCGACAATGGGCCCGGCGGCTACGGTCACGACCGCGTGCAAGCCTACTGGCAAGACATCTCCCCCCTGCACAACATCACCGCCACCGCGCCACCCACCACCGTTTTTCTCGGCACCAATGACGCCCTTGTCCCCGTCTCCGCCGCCAAAAATTACAAAACTGCGATGGAAGCCGAGGGCCTGCGCTGCGATCTGCACCTCTACCAAGACCAGCCTCACAGCTTTTTCAACTTCGATGTCCAAGGCGACAGCAGTGGCCCCTTCTACGGCTACGATGCCACCGTTTTCCTTACGGACCAATTTCTCGTCTCCATCGGTTACCTCACCGATCCCCACGCCGCTCCCGAACCTATCACCAACTGGGAAACGATCTTCGGCAATGCAGGATTTTCAGGAGACAGCGAAGCCACCGCCTCCCCTCTGACCACGGATGCGAGCACCGATGCGATCGCGGCAAACTTCACACCGATCAACCTCGTAGACGGCGATTACATCCGGCTCACTGGCACGGTCACCCTCAACGCCGCGATGACCGCAGGAAATTTCCGCATCGGTCTTTTCAATGGCGATAACCCAGTGACCGCTGGTGATGGCACAGGCTACTCCGGCATATGGGCATCATCACCAGGCTCCTCCGCTGGAACCATCGCTCGAGCTTCCGGCACCAGCTCAAGCAACCCTTTTGAAAGCAATCACTCCACCACACTCGGTCCCATTGCATCTGCAGGAGCCAACGTTCCAGCCAACACACCCGTGGATTTCACCATGCTGATCGCCCGCAACGGCGATAAAATCGATCTGCTTGTCCGCTTCAGCGACGGTGCCAATTTTCATCATGAACAGAACCTCTTGAATCTGGCGCTCAATGACTTCAGCTACAATAGCGTCGCATTCCTGATGACCGGAAACCTCAGTTCCACCCAGGCCCAGTTCAGCAATATCGCCGTAGTCAAAGGCCACACGCTGGTTGCCCCGGCAGAGCCACCTGTGGCAGAACTAACAGACGCATTGATCGCCATCGACTTCAATCGCAACGACGCCCTAAGCTCACCCAGTCAGTCGAAATTCCGCATCGTTTCCGGTTCCACCACCCAGAACGACAACGCCACATCCTACATCAAAAACTACGGCGCCCACCAAGTCACCATCTCCCAGCCGAATGCGGAGAAATTCGAGTTCCGCGGAGCTAACACCGACAGCACCCGCGCCATCCCCGGCGGAGACACGTCAAAATCCTTCCTCGTCTCCGACTTCATCGCCACCCGCAAGGGAGCCATCAACATCCAGATCACCAACCTCCCCGCCGGCGACTACACCTTCCGCTCCTACCACCTCGAACCCATCACCTCCAATGTGCTCGGCTTTGCTCAGGGAGTGAATAACACCACGCCGAACACCATCGAAGCCCGCATCGGCGGCGTAGTCCAAGAATCCGTCCAGCCCACCGCGCTCGGTGCGGCTGGTCTCAACACCACCTTCATCAACAACAGCCAGATCCCCACCATCACCTTCGAACTCGCCCACGATGGCACTGGCCCGTTGACCATCGAGCTGCGCTCGACCCAATCTAACGGAACCGACAATTTTCTTCTTCTGAACGGATTCGAACTTTTTCAAGCCGCACCATGAAACCCTTTTTAATCCTCCTCGCCACCGCCATCACCGCCGTTGCGCAGCAGCCTAACGTGCTCTTCATCGCCGTCGATGACCTGCGGCCGGAACTTGGCTGCTACGGCGAGACCCACATGGTCACCCCGAACATCGACTCCCTCGCCAGCCAAGGCCGCGTGTTTCGCAACCACTACGTCGCCGTGCCCACTTGCGGAGCCTCCCGCTACGCCCTGATGAGTGGTAAACGCCCTACCGCCAGCAGCGACAACAACAATGCATTCAACCTCATGCCCACCAGCCTGCCCGCTGAACCAGAAAGCTGGGTAGACCTCCTCCGTCGCAACGGCTGGCACACGGTATCACTTGGAAAAAACACCCATGAACCCGATGGCTACCGTTGGAATTATCCATCGACATACGATATCAATCGCCAATACGCCACCCGCCCGGACATGCAGTTCTCCTGGGATGAAATTCTCTACGATCACGACAAATGGGGCGCTCAGCGCTACCCGCTCTTCGCTTACGCTGATGGCACAGGCCGCGTGGCTGGCTCGACATCCGCCTGGGAAAGCGGTACCGATGAGTTTGGTCAGAGTCTGCCCGACGATGCCTATCCGGATGGCCAGATGGCAAATGCCGCCATCGAAAAACTCCGCGAATTTTCAGACGACGGCACCCGTTTCTGCCTCGCCGTCGGCTTCCACAAACCCCACCTCCCCTTCAACGCGCCCAAGGCCTACTTCGATCTCTACGATCCTAACACCCTGCCAGATCCCAGCCCTGCAAGCCCCCCCACCGGCGCGACCTCGGGCATCTTCACAAACTCTGGCGAGGTCGGCGGCTACACCAACAGCAGCAACCGTGCCCAGCTCCGCCACGCCTATTTCGCCTGCGTCTCCTACATCGATGCCCAAGTCGGTAAAATCCTCGCCGAACTCGATACCCTCGGCCTCGCCGACAACACCATCGTCGTCATCTGGGGTGACCACGGATGGTGCCTCGACGACCACGGACTGATCGGTAAACACAAGGTGATAGAACGCTCGCTCGAAGCCCCCCTCATCATCCGTCCTCCCGCCAGCATGCGCAGCCCCGCCTTCGCCAACATCCACGCCAAAGGCGTCGTCGAAACCATCGACATCTACCCGACCATCGCCGACCTCTGCGGCCTCACGCCTCCGTCATCCGCCGATGGAGCCTCACTGGTCCCCATGATCCGCAACCCCTACGCTCCCGGAAAAAATCATGCCTACTCCCGCTGGGGCAGCCAGACCACCATCCGCACCTCCGACTGGCGCCTGATTCAATCCGGCGGAAACCACGATCTCTACGACCTCTCCACCTACCGATACGAAGTTGCAAACGTCGCAGGCGCAAACCAGTCCGTCGTCGCGGCTCACAGCCCCGACCTCAACACCCAAGGCACCCGTCCTGGCATCATCTACACCGAATGGGCTGACGGAAATCCCCAGCTCTCCGATCCGGACGCCGACAGCGATGGCGATGGGTTCAGTAACCGCGAAGAATATGGAGCGGGCAGCGACGCTCTCGATGCCCAGTCGCGCCCAACCACCGCCCTTGATTTCGAAGACCTCTCCGGCTTTGGCTTTGGTTCTAACGAACCTGTCTATCAATACTCCATGGCTATCGACCGCGATGATATCTCATGGGTTCCATCCACATCCACCGACTTAGAACTGTGGAACTACACACCGCTCCAGTATCTTGACGTGCAAGACCTCGGCGGCGGGAAAATGCAGTTTCGTTTCCGCCTCAGCAACCATCTTGATGCCAAGCGTTTCTTCCGTCTGGAAGATACCGCGGCACCATAGACCTCCGTTGTCGGGGATAAACTCACATCATCAGCTTCCGGTCGAGCGAGCGATATTGGATGGCTTCCAGAATATGTTCGGCGGCGATCTCTTCAGCATCCGCGAGATCGGCTAAGGTTCTGGCTACTTTTAAAATCCGATCATGGGCTCGGGCGGAGAAATTGAGCTCGTTCATGGCGTGTTCCAAGTATCCTGATCCGGTGGCGTCGATGCGGCAGTGCTCACGCATCACCTTGCTGGGCATGGCGGCATTGCAGGTGATGTCATGTTTGCCACCAAATCGGTTGAGCTGACGGGTTCTGGCAGCCTCCACCCTCTCCCTAACAGCACCTGATGTCTCACCAGACTCATCGGATGCAAGATCCCGGTATTCCACCAGCGGCACTTCGACATGCAAATCGATCCGGTCTAACAAGGGGCCGGAAATCCGCTGCCTATATTTTTCGATTTGTGGCGGCGAGCAGCGGCACTCACGTTTGACATCACCGTAGTAGCCACACGGGCATGGGTTCATCGCGGCTACCAACATAAAGTCGCTAGGGAAGGTCAGGGTTCCGGCGGCGCGAGAAATGGTGACGTGTCCATCTTCCAACGGCTGGCGCAGCACCTCCAATGTCTGTCTTCGAAATTCAGGAAGCTCATCAAGAAACAACACGCCATTGTGAGCCAGTGAGACCTCGCCGGGTCCAGGATTCGCCCCTCCGCCTAACAGACCTACGTCCGATATGGTGTGGTGAGGCGCTCTGAATGGTCGCGTCACCAGCAAGGCATTCTCTTTTCCTAACAACCCAGCGATCGAATGGATTTTGGTCGCATCAATCGCCTCAGATTCGGTGAGGTCCGGTAAAATCGTTGGCAGGCGTTTGGCGATCATCGATTTCCCCGTGCCTGGTGGGCCGACCATCAGTAGATTATGGCCGCCCGCGGCAGCGACCTCCAGAGCACGCTTCACCTGATGCTGACCTTTGACATCCTCGAGACCTATTTGGTATTTGCGCCGGGTATCGAAGAGGGCTTTTCGATCGAGATCAAAAGGCTGAATGATGCGTTGTCCGGTAATGAAGTCCCAGGCTTCGCGCAGGTTATCGACTCCGTAGACCTCGAGACCTTCGACTACGGCTGCCTCGGCGGCATTTGCCGCTGGAACGATCAAGCGGGTCCTGCCACGGCGTTTGGCATCGAGCGCCATGGGTAGTACTCCTCGGATCGGTCGAACCATTCCGTCCAGAGCCAACTCTCCGGCGATGCAGTATCGTTCTGGCTGCTCGACACGATCTTCCCCTGCTGTTTCGGCGAGTGCCAGTGCGATTGGTAGATCAAAGCGAGGACCTTCCTTTTTCAAATCTGCCGGAGCCAAGTTCACCGTCTTCACTCCCTTGGCCCAGCTGAGAGCGGAATTACTCAGGGCGGATGTCACTCGCTGTGAACTCTCACGCACCGCGGCATCAGGCAGGCCGACGACATTGATGGCAGGTTTTTCCGCATTGAACGCACTGACCTCGACCTCCACCTCAATACCTTCCACGCCGAGCAACGCAGACGAATACAAACGCACAATCATTCCTCATGCTACTGGTTTCGGTCTGGTAGGGTAAAGGGATAAAGCTCTGTTCAGGCGAATAAGTTAAAGCCCGACATCGATGGTGCCCGTTTCAAACGGCAGATTCCAAACTGGCATGCCTATTGTAATCGTTTGCATGCCATTGTGGTGCATAATGCACACTGATGAAGCCATAAAACATGCACTTTGCCCCATGCACTCAGTGATCAGACCCACCCCTCTAACCATCAACTTGCTTATTTTAAGACGTTTAGAACAATTCTAAAATAGATGGAATAAATCCTGCATAAAACAGTCATACCTTAGGTGAATGCATATTTACATAGTGAACACAAATTATTGGATAAAAATAGAACAATTTCCTGCCCAGTGACGTATAACTATATGAGAGCTATTCCATAGTGACAACTTAGCGAAAATAGCTGCGAACATGAATAACCCGACCGCATAGATCTCCATACCCCAGCGGTCCAGCCACAGAAACAATGGCCACAACATAAGAAGCAAACGATACAAAACACATCAAACTCCCTCGCTCAAGAGGGTTCGGCACAAAGCCGATAGCATAACCATAACTAAGAAAACTCAACCCAACAATACCATGTCTAAATTTGAATCAGATACTAGCCTGCGACTTTATTTGCGGGAGATCTCTAAAACCGAGCTACTTACTCCTGAGGAGGAAGTGGAGCTCGCAGCCCGCATCAAGAAGGGTGACAAAAAAGCACGCGCTCATATGATCCGAGCCAACCTCCGTCTGGTGGTGAAAATCGCCCAGGACTACAGCGGCTACGGCCTGCCTCTCGCCGACCTCATTTCCGAGGGTAACATCGGCCTGATGAAAGCAGTAGAACGCTTCGATCCGAACAAGGGTGGTAAACTCTCCACTTACGGATCGTGGTGGATCAAGCAGTCGATCAAACGCGCTCTGGCCAACCAGAGCAAGACGATCAGACTCCCGGTCCACATGGTCGACAAAATCGCGCGTATGCGCCGGATTTCCACGATACTCGCCGAGGCAATCGGTCGCGAACCGACTGAAGCCGAACTTGCTGAAGAACTGGGAATTCCACGCAGAAAGCTGGCGCTGCTCAAGCGCGCCTCCAAGCGCCCTACCTCATTGAACGCTCCTGTTCACGAGGACGACAGCTCCGAGTTCAGTGATATCATCGGCGACGAACACGCCGTAGATCCATTTGCCGCACTCGATAACAAAGACATGCACGGCGAGCTCGATGAGCTGCTGGACGTGTTGGACGATCGAGAGCACAGGATCATCGACGCCCGTTTCGGACTCGATGGCAAGAAACCAATGACTCTCGAAGAGGTCGGCGTCGAATTCGGCGTGACCCGAGAAAGAATCCGCCAATTGCAGAACATTGCGCTTGAAAAAATGCGTAAAGCACTGCATAGGAAGGAGGAGCCTATGCCCGAGCCCCTCATAGGAGCAACGGTTGAGGCCTCATAAAATAAAAAAACACAATCCAAGATGTCCTAGCTTTCGGGCCTAGACATCGAAGATTGGGATCGTAGGTGTGAAGAGCGGTGGGTGCAAACCTGCCGCTCTTTTCTTTCTTTTCTTTTGTCTTGGTCACGGTATCTAGTTCACCATGATTAGCGCGCCTCATTGTTGTCGACTACCGACTTAGCCTTATCTCGGCCAGGTGGCTTTTGTATGCGTTTGCACTTGAAAAAAACCACCATCGCCTGCACCACGCCCGCATGCGATCGACTCAGCTGATTTCCCTGCTTTTTCTCACCCTGCCCAGTTTTCTCAATGCCGAGGAAACTGACTGGAAACACAATGGCAACTTTGGCCTCAGCCTGACTTCGGGGAACTCGGACACACTGCACACGACCTTGGGGATCGACAGCGTGAAGAAATCCGGCCTTTTCACCTACTCGAATGAGTTTGATGCCATCTACGGTGAGGACGATGGCCTGACCACCAATGAGCAGATTGCCAACGAACTGAAGTTCACCCGCCGCTTTCCCAACTCCCGCTGGTATGCCGGTGCCTCGAATGATTTTCTCTACGATCCGATGGCGAATGTCGATTACCGGATCGGAACCTACGCACTGCTGGGCTACCACATCATCGACACCCCCAAGTATAAACTACGGGTGGAAGCCGGCCCAGGGTTTGTCTTCGAGGACCGCAATGGCATGACCGATGAATATGCCTCTTACAAGGCAGCCCAATATTTCGACTGGCAGATCACTGACAACACCCGCTTTTTCCAATCGCTGAAAGTCACTGGAGAAATGGCTGACTTGAACAACTCGATCTTCACCGCTGAGGCCGGGATCGAGTCGGCACTGGGAGGACCTTGGTCGCTGCGCCTTGTCGCCAAATCTATCCATTACGGTCAAACCAACAACGGCACCAAAGCCGACGACCAGCTGATCACCATCGGCTTGGGCTATTCATTCTCGCCCGGTGGTAAAGACGCACCATCTCTCGATGATGTGCACAAGAAGCGCAAGGCCGAGATGGGATCGTGGGTCACTACCGCCCTGCTCGGAGGCTCCTTTGCTTCTGGAAATACTGACGCCTCTTCACTGGCAGTAGGTATTCTGGCCAAACGGAAGACCGATCTAACTTCCAGCGAGTTAGGTCTCTCAGGCAACTACGGTGAAACCGACGGCCTGCGCAGCTCCGAATCCGCCGAACTCGACCTGCATCACCAGTATACTTTCAAAAAACCTTACTTCGTCGGTCTTCGTTTTGATGCCGACTACGACGCCCTTGCCGATCTCGACTACCGCCTCGCCCTGACTCCTTACGTTGGCCGTTTCCTCTGTGAAGATGGACCTAACTTTGTCTCCATCGAAGTTGGTCCATCGATCGTCACCGAAAAGCAAGGCGGCATCACCGACACCTACTTTGCTCCCTACGTCACACTCAAGGCAGAGAAGCACTTCAATCCTCGCACCCGCATCTACAGCGAACTCAGCTGGCGCGGTGAGGCCTCTGATCCTTCGAACTATATCCTCAGCTCGAAATTCGGCTTCGATCACGCCATCAGTGACACCACCAAACTCAAGGTGCTGCTGACCGATACCTACGACAATACGCCCGCTGAGGGACGCAAAGCCAATGACCTCAAACTGGTCGCAGGCTTTGAGTTCGCGCTGTAAATTGGCTACGCGAACGCCGTAGCTCCCGCCGCAGTCCACAACTCCACACTAGCCCCAGCAGGTATATGCTGCTAGGTAGTGGAGTATGAAAATTGCTGCCGCTCTATTTTTCTCGTTTCTGTTTCTCCCCGCACTGCTTGCCGCGCCCAAGCTGGTGCACGACTCAGATGCGATGCAGGTGCGGGTCTATGAGCTTGATAACGGGCTGACCGTGTACCTCTCGCGCAATGCCGAGGCCCCTCGTTTCTACGCCGAAATCGCAGTACGAGCCGGGAGCACCACTGACCCTTCCGACAGTACTGGTCTGGCTCACTACCTGGAGCACTTGATGTTCAAGGGCACTCGGAAAATGGGCACCCTCGATTACGAAAAGGAAAAACCCTATCTCGATAAAATCACCCAGCTCTACGAGCAGCATTTCAAGGAAACTGACTCCGATAAACGCAAGGCAATCTATCAGGAAATCAACAAGATCTCCAAGGAAGCGGCCCAGTTCGCCGTGGCCAATGACATTGACCGGATTTACAAACTCATCGGCGGAACAGACGTTAATGCTCATACCTCTTACGAAGAGACCGTGTATAAAGTCGACCTGCCAGCGAACCAACTGGAGCGTTGGGCCCGCATCGAGTCAGAGCGATTTGCCGATCCGGTTTTCCGCCTGTTCCACACCGAACTCGAAACGGTGTATGAAGAAAAGAACACCTCGCTGGACAGCGGCTCCAACCAGCTTTACGAGGCCGTTCAGAAAGAACTCTTCCCTGGCCATCCCTACGGTAGCCAGACGGTGTTGGGATTGGCCGAACATCTGAAAAACCCATCTCTTGTTAGAATCAGAGACTATTTTGAAAAACAGTATGTGCCTGGAAACATGGCGATCATCCTTAGCGGGGACATTTCCCTGGATGAAGCGATTACTGTGATCGATCAGCATTTCGGAAAATGGCAGGCAAAGCCAGTGAGCAAGCGTGACGCTGTTGTGCCCGATCCGATCAAAGGCATCAAACGTGTCAGCATCACCCACGAGGGTGAGGAGTCCGTGATCATGGCATGGCGCACCACGCCTAACAATCATAAGGATGCAGAGGCGCTTCTGATGTTAGACATGATTCTGGATAACTCGGTGGCTGGCCTGATCAACCTGAATCTGGTGCAGCCCCAGCTGGTGCGCTCAGCCGGCAGTTATCCGAGCCCTCTGAACGAAGCCGGAGCACAATACCTCTACGGCACACCTCGCGATGGTCAAACGCTGAACGAGGTGGAATCTCTGCTGCTGAAACAGCTCGAGTTAATTAAGCAAGGCAAGTTTGAGGACTGGTTGATACCGGCCATTGTCATGAATCTGAAGAGCGAAAATGAAGAAGCCTACGAGTCCAATGAGAGCCGTGTGGCCATCATCAGAGATTCCTACATTGCACGCCAGCCATGGTCGTTTGCTTCACAACACGATGCACGCATCGCCGCAGTTACCCGTGATGATGTCATCCGCGTAGCCAATCAATATTTTGGCGCAGACTATATCGTGGGTCACCTGGTCAAAGGCAAACCTGCAGTCAATCACATCGAGAAACCGCAGATCGATGCCGTGCCGCTGAACTCTTCCAGTGAGAGTGCTTTTGCTAAGTCGATCTTGGAAAGTGTGGTTCCGCCGCTGAGTCCCTATTTCATTCGTGATGGCAAAGACTATCAGAAAACAGAATTGGATAACGGCGTGATTCTCTACACCACAGAAAATCCAGTCAACAACCTCTTCTCGATTACCTGGACATTTCCCAAGGGCAGTTTGCACGATGACTTACTGCTCACCACCTTCGATTTGTTAGAACTTTCCGGCACCACAGATTTATCCTCCGTGGAGCTGGGAAAACGCTGGTATCAGCTGGGAGTGAATAGTGATTTCTCCGTCTTTGAAGATCACACCCAGATCACGCTCTCCGGTTTATCAAGCTCCTACGCACCGGCAGTGAAGCTCTTTTGGCAATGGCTGCATGACATGCAGTCCAGTCCGGAAACTCTTGCCAACTTGGTAGCTGACACCAAAGTCGATCGCGCCGATGCGATGGAGGAACCATCTAACATTCTCCACGCGATGGCCCGTTACAGTCGCTATGGCAAGCAGTCCAAATACATCACCCGCACCAGCAGTGAGGCCCTTGACAAGTTAACCGTCGAGCAGCTGAAAAAGGTACTCGCTGACCTGCTTACTCTCCCGCACCAGGTTTCATACATCGGCAAACTTTCCGAAAGTCAGTGGATGAAAAACACACCCACACTGGAAGTTAAGGGGCAAGCTCCAGCGGCGCCGAACCGACCCATCAACAAGACCACCAAACCTGTCGAAATCACGTTCTATCACAGAGAGATGGCTCAGGCGCAAATCTGGATCGAGTCCGAACTTGAGGGGCTCAAACCTGCCGACATCATCATCCTCAATCTCTTTAACGAGTATTTCGGCGGCGGTATGAGCAGCGTTGTGATTCAGGAGATTCGAGAATCACGCGGTCTCGCTTACTCGGCGGCGGGCTACTTGACGACGCCACGCTGGACCGGGGACTCCTATCTCGCCATCGGCAACATGGCCTGCCAGGCAGACAAAGTGGACAAAGCCATCGGTAAATTCCTTCAGCTCTTCGACAAACTCCCAGAGTCGGATGTGCGTTTCACCGAGTCACGCGATGCCATTATCAACCGTCTTCGGGCCGAGCGCAGTGGCTTCAGAAGCCGTGCCGGCACCATCCAGTTCTGGCAACGCCGTGGCATCGACTTCAACCCCAGCGAACTGGCCTTCCAACAAATCCCCAACTCCAAACTCGCGGACATGTTAGACTTCTACAGCCAAACCGTCAAAACCCGCCCCAAACGCATCTCCATCGTAGGCGACCGCACCCGAGTAGACTTAGAAGCCCTAAAAAAACTCGGCACCATCAAAGAAGTCACCGCTGAAGATATATTTACCAAGTAGCTAAAACTGGAGCCCCCAGACATAATTTAAGGATGCGTGTTCCCCCTGCGATAGCAACCCATCGCAGGACGATGTGTATTTTAATCATCTGTGACTAACCATAAATCTGTAATAACACCTCCAGCTGCTCAATGGATGTGAAGACCTACAATCTTTAACCAATATTTGTCTCGCCTTTACTAAAACTGGCAGCCTACACATCACCTGTCTAAGTAGGCTACATACCCAATGATTAACGAATCAACATTGTTAATCATCTGTAAATTTCTGTTTTCCTAGTCAACTAATAACACTGTTCGACAAAAATTAACAAAAACACTTTCTTTATGAAACTAAAACAAACAAAAGTAGCCACCCTTGCTGCCACTCTAATCACATTTGGATCGCTTGTAGGGGGAGCAAAAGGTGCAGTCACAATAAATATTTGGGAAGATGGTGCTGATGTGCGAGCTCAAGCATCAGGCACACTTGATATTATTGGCTTGTCGTTTTTGAGTAATAGTCCTTTTCCCGATGATTTTCGGATAGACCCAACTGATCCTGAAATTCTATTTTTTGGACCTGGGGATGTATACTCAGGACTAGGTTTTTCGCTTACATTTGGGACTGGTGGCTTCAATGCCACTGGTACGACCTCTGGAGATCATTTTGGATTTGAGAGTAATAATCTCCTCGTTCCCACAGGGTTTGTTTCAGGTGGAAGTATATTTTCTGAAGGGGTATTTTCGGGCACGGATTTAGCAACTCTTGGTGTAAATGTAGGCACATTTGATTATACCCTTCCTAATACAGACACTATATCAGTAGTAATTGGATCTGCTCCTTCTCCTGCTGCTGTTCCTGAGCCATCATCAGCATTGCTTCTAGGCCTTGGATTATTAGGATTTGTATCTCATCGTAAAAGAGCTTCCTAGGTCGAACAAGTAGGTGCAATCAACCATATACCCGCGGGCGTAGTTTGGCTTCGATGGAAGTTTTCCTGTTCGCTTGTATTTTCTTTCATAGTTTAGCCACACAGGGTATCTGGTGAGTGACCTAAAACGTTCGCCACAAAAGATGTTCAGCAGGAAGAAGCGATTTCCCTTCAATAGGATGCAAGTAACCGGAGGAGGAATGTCCTCCATGATCCACTGGAATCCCTATTGTAACCTTCCACCATCTCATCACTACAGCCTTGGGATAGCACACGCTCCCCTGGATCTAGGTGACGACGCGGCAGATCCGGAGGATGAGACGGTTATAGATTCTGGATTCGAGTTTGGGATGATCGATTTCCCGGGAAGCCGATCATGGAAGCGTCTTGATGGCACCAGAAGCCGGGATCCCCAAGCGCATCTCCATCGTAGGCGACCGCACCCGAGTAGACTTAGAAGCCCTAAAAAAACTCGGCACCATCAAAGAAGTCACCGCTGAAGATATCTTCACCAAGTAGCTGAGACTGACATTTTCTAACCGTGAATGGACGCGAATTCACGTAAATCGAAAAAATAGTTAGACCACTATTTGTTAATAGTCATCTTCACATCAAATTTTCAGGGGTTCTATTACCACCCTGATATTTATCTGCTGCATGAAATTATTGGAAGATCCACACTAGTCATTCGTTGCCTAACCCTCATACATGCATCCAAATCATATCAATTATTTAGCCCCAGATCATAAGGAAACGAATGGATTCTCGAACCTTTCTCAACCCAAATTTCCGACCATTTCAATCATCCGGTTATTTTCCAACAGATAATAACCCCTAGGGACAATTATCTACTGGACGATTATAAAGCGATTGATAGATTTTCCAGTGTATTACTAACTACTAGTTGGCCTCATGAATTTAGCGATGACGATATTCCTTCTCAGTGCGATTGTCGCATGCGCTGCCGATCCACCCATGCGGGTTCGCGACGCAAGTAAGGTCGAAACAGCGAGCCGGGTAATCGTGCTCGGATGGGACTACGAGCTGAAGAACCGAGATCCGATCAAGTTGAAAACTTCGTTTGGCCAACCCGAGCAAATCAAGCAGCTGCTGAGCAGTTTTGCTGACGCTCCGACTCAAGTTGGCGGCCTCCCCCTCTTCGCCGGCCACTTATGCCATCTGGTATTCCTCGGGGAGAAGGATGAGCCACTGGCCTACGTTTACGTAAACACCCTGGGAGCCTTTTGCGAGTTGCGTTCCGTGAAGCAAGATGAGGACGGAAAGATGGTTCCCGATTACAATTCTGAGGCGACCTATTTCTACGCGCCGAAACTTGGAAAGCTATTGGTCAAGCAACTCAACGACCATGATCCCGAGTATTATGCCGCATTGGAGAAGTCAGTTACGGCCAACCTCGGGATGACGCTGGAGAATGCGCTCTTCGGAAACGACAAGGCCAACAAGGCGCAGAAGTGAAGCGCGGACAACGCGCACCCTGAATTCGATTGTCCACCCCGCGCTCACTTTGCTAGGACGTTATGCTAAAAATTCCATATCACACATGAAAAGCACCCTAATCGCAATCATAGCATTGCTAACTTGCACCATAGCCTTCGCACAAAATGTTTGCCACTTCAACAAAACCGAAATTCCGCGTCATGAATCTCGATTATTAGAGTTAGCAAGAGTCATCGAATTCCGTTGTGATTGCGTTATCCCTAAAGCCATCATAGACCGAGTATATAAGGGCGATACCTTCATGGAAGATACTCAATTTTTAGCAGAACGCTATCAGGACGGAAAGTGTGTCAGCAGAAAGTTTTTCTCACTTGGTAAGTACTCTAGAGCATCTCTTTCCAAGGGTAACTATCGCAGTATTATTACCTTTGGGTGGAACATGGATACCCAAAGACTTGTAGGCGTTAATGATACAGGATTTTTCAGATTTCCTGGCTTTATTGACCTACCTAATTTCGCCGCATCTCGCCCAGCTGCTAGCTTTTTCAAGAATTCAAAAACTGAACCGAGAACTTGTGCTAGAGGCTCAAAGTTTAACCTCTATCCAATAATCGCAATTAATGGGGATAAGCGGAAAACCTATGATGGGTTTACACTTACTCAACCTAGAATAAACATTTCAAATTTCACATCGAATAAACTAGTTAATCATTATAAGGATAAATCTGACTCCGTTATAGTTTATCTTTACTTCGGAACAGGAACTAGATCCTTAGACTTATTACAAGACAGACCAGAAAAACCAACAAAAATGCAGAACAAGTCGCAGTAGCCAACCCCACACGGCGTCGGTTTGTTAAAGTTTAACACCAATTACAACCTCAACTCCTTCGTCCAAGTTTGCTCTCCCGTGAGGGTTGGCTATGCCAGGACGTTCTGCAAAAGAATCCAGCATGATGCCCCAGTTTAGCACTGCGAAATATTATCGGATGTCGCACATTACAGGGCCTTGCTCTGTTATGGTTTCTCTGCGATTTGGAGAAATGCCTGAGAGTGGTCCATTTGTTCTGATTCGTTCGGGACTTGAGTATGTGAAGCCTCCCGAATTTGATATAGATGAATACATTGCCGAAGTGCTCTACGGAGTGTCAGAAGCTAACCGGATTCATGACAGCGATTTGCAGGTAGAAGAGATAGAGATTTCCTCGGTAGATTTCCCCGCACGAGGACAAGTTGGACACTGCGCTGAGAAGCTGGTCGGCTATGCGCTCAATGACCAAGCAGAACAAGTCGTAGCTGGCAATCCGCTAGACGTTTAGTAGTTTAGATCCATGATAATTAGAACCTTAACCCCTTCGTCGAACTGGCGCTCCCTCTAGCGGATTCCAGTCCTTTGACGTTCGCCAGAAAAGATGTTCAGCAGGAAGAAGCGATTTCCCTTCAATAGGATGCAAGTAACCGGAGGAGGAATGTCCTCCATGATCCACTGGAATCCCTATTGTAATCTTCCGCCATCTCATCACTACAGCCTTGGGATAGCACACGCTCCCCTGGATCTAGGTGACGACGCGGCAGATCCGGAGGATGAGACGGTAATAGATTCTGGATTCGAGTTTGGGATGATCGATTTCCCGGGAAGCCGATCATGGAAGCGTCTTGATGGCACCAGAAGCTGGGATCCCAAAGCGCAGTATGGAGATGGCTCTATCTACGTCTCAGGGCGTCACAATCCCGTTGATATATTGGAGCTTTCAGTGAAGCGGTTATCGGAATTGCGCTATGAGATTAGCGCTCTTGTGGCGGTCAATTTCTCCTTCGAGAGCGCCGGATACAAGAACGACCGATTCGCGTTTACCACCACCGTCGAGTATTCTCAGATGTGCATCAGCATTCCCATCTGGAACAATCCCGAAGAGGTGGTAATTCCCGACGAGTGGCGTGTTCCTAGAGCGTGGACACCTGAAACCTCCGCCGAATTTGCTTCACGGTTTGTCGACTTGGAGGACTATGGAGATCCTCGGATGGAAGAGCATAGTGTTGTATTTGAACCCAAGGTGTAGCCGCTACTGATCCAACAAATAAACTAGGCGAACAACACGCGGATGATCAAGTGCCTGCCCGCGCCGAGTCGAAATTCTCATGACAATTCAACCATCAACCCTGTTTGCGACCGCCGCCCACTGGTAGGGCTGGCAGGACTCGGACGCTCGGCAGAGGAGGAGAACTTGCCGTCAGTATGGCTGTGAGTGGCCGATGGCAAAGATTGCCCTACTCCTCACCCTCTTTTTCCGACAAACGCTCGATGCGTTTTTTGATCATTTTGGCGAAGCGGGCGGCGCGGCTGGCGTCGTTGATGGCCAGAACTTCGTCTGCCACTTTTCCTACTTCGTCATACTTACCTGAGGAGTAGAGGGCCTGGGTTTTATAAAGCAGGGCCACTTGCAGGGCTTCGCCTTCGATTTTGTTCTCCTTGATGAAACCATCGACCACGGCGGGTATCTCATCGAACTTACGTTCTTCGTAGAATGGTCTGACCAGCTTTCCCAAGTTGGTTTTCACTTCCCCGACTTTGATATTGGCGATGAAACCACAGGCATCCGAGGGATCGGCCTTTGCGATGGCGTCGATGACATCGCGGTAGTGGTGATGATAGTATCGGCTGACTTGCGACAGGCCTTTTTCCAGCATCCGGGCTTTTTCCTCACCTTCGAGGTTCTCAGCCGCAGCAAGTGCCTGATCGCGATCGATGCGGCGCTGATGTAATTCAGCCAGATGTTTCAGGTAGCCCTCAGCATCACTGTTCTTGTAGCTGGAGCCAGCGTAGGGACGGCCGTTGGCATCGCACAATACGAGCAGTGGAAAGGTGCGAACGTGGTAGAAATCCAGCAACTTCTCGTTTTGCTTTTTCAAAGCCTCCGGAAGTTCCTGATCACGCGGGTATTCGAGTTTTACCAGCACGTAGTTCTTAGGGACTTGCTGCTTGAAGGCGTCCTGAGTGAGGACTTCATTTTCAAGTTTGATACACCAGCCACAGCCTTTGGCACGGGTGAATTCCAGCAAGAGGTCCTTGCCTTCCTTCTCAGCGGTTTTTTTGGCAGCTTCAAAGTCCGTCACCCAGCCATCGCGGACGGCGGAGGGAGTTTCCACTTTTTCCTGTGCAGAAGCATGCCCAGCCATCAGCGCGACCATCAGGCCGACCAGTAGTTTACCATTCTTGCGAACGGGCGAAAATAGGTGGTTCATCGTTAACATCGTCTTTCTGTGATGCTAAGCGGACTCAGAGTGGTTTTTTGTTTATACCTCGACGGTCTTCCCCGCATAAGCGGCAGCCACTTCCTCGGCGATGATTTGGATCCCGCCGCGCACCGTGCTCTCGTCCATGGTGTAGGTCATGCGGATGCACTCGTTCCGGTGCTGCCAGTCTTCATCCTCGAGGCCGAAGAAGAAGTAGTGACCGGAGACAATCAGGACACCACGCGCCTTGAGACGCTCGTAGAGCTCGCGGGTGGTGATCGGGAGGTCTTCAAACCAGAGCCAGAGGAAAAGCGCGCCCTCGCTCAGGTGCACGCGATACGGCAGCGCACTGTCGAAGGATTCATCCACCCAAGCGCGGGCCTGGCGGGATTTCTCGATGTAGTAGGGACGCACCACCTCGTTACTGAGCTTGAGAATCTCACCACTCTGCACCAGCGGCTGCATGATCTGCTGGCCGACATTGCCATTGGCCAGTCCGACGATGGCACTCATGGAGGAAACCGCAGCGGCGATCTCTTCGCGTGCGACAACGATGCCAGTGCGGGTGCCAGGCAGGCCGATCTTGGAAAGGCTCAGAGTCAGCACGATGTTGTCGTTCCATACGGGAGTCGCCTCGGTGAAGATTATGTTAGGGAACGGCGCGCCGTAGGCATTATCGATGATCAGAGGGATGCCTTTCTCATCGGCCAAGGCACGGAGTTTGGAAATTTCATTATCGGTGAGCACGTTACCCGTCGGGTTCGTAGGACGTGAGACACAAATTGCGGCGATGTCGTCATCGACTTTCAGATTATCGAAATCGACACGGTATTTGAAGTCGTGTTCGCCGATCTTTTCGATGATCGGCTTCACGGCGCGGAACAAGTCTGAGCCGACTGATTGATTGGAGTAACCGATGTATTCCGGAACCAGCGGCAGGAGGATTTTTTTCCTCGAACCGTCTTTGAACTCACCGGCGAGGGCGTTGAAGAGGAAGAAGAAAGCGGTTTGGCCGCCGGAGGTGATGGCGATGTTCTTGGCACTGATATCCCAGCCGAAGTTCTCGCGGAAGAGATCGGCGATGGCCTGAAGGAAAATAGGATTTCCGCGTGGCGGATCATAGTTTGCCAGCATTTTCTCCACACCACCGGGGGAGCTCATGATTTCCTCCAAACGTCTGCGCCAGAGGGCGTTGACCTCGGGGATATGGGCCGGCTGACCGCCGCCTAACATTTTCGTATCCGGGCCTCCGTTGACCAGGGCATTGCCCAGATCGTCCATTAGCTCCTCGATGCCGCTACCCATACACAGGCGCTGGCCAAAATTTGAAAATTGCTCGCTCATCGTTCTATCGTGGTTGGTTGAGTGTCTTGTGTGGGTGCCAGAACTAGCACGAAGAGGTGGGCTTCACCACCCCTATACCTAAGAAAAGAAACAGGCGACACCGTGAGCCGATGCCGCCTGGAAAAAATGGGTTTGCAGTCAGTTCCTACAAATTATTCAGCCGGGCGGCTGGGGTCGATAACTTCAGGTGGCTGGATGCCGGGAACTTCAGGGTCCGGAGCAACGCTTGGAACATCAGGGCTGGCTGCGGGAGCAGGATCAGGTGCGATACCCGGAGTCACTGGAACCTCGCCGGCACCGGGAGTCACGGGAACTTCGTTCGGTGAACGTTTTTCACCCAACATGACGGATGGCACATAGCCGACGTCACCGGTGTCCACTACCTCTACCTTGACGTAAGAGCCTTTGGTAGAAATGACTTTCACGTCCGTGAAATCAGCCAGCGTCTTGGATGGCTGGTCTTCTGCCTTGGGGAAATTGGCGAAGAAAGCCGTCTGCGGGGAAACCGTCTGGAGGAAAGTTCCCGGGGTAAACAGCGGACCATACGGGTCCGAAGTGGTGGCAATGGCATCGCCACGGCCAGGAGGGTCCAGAGGGTTACTGGCGTCACCACCGTCGAGTGGCTTGTTCAATGCGTCACAGCTCATCAGAGCCAGCGCGATCGGAGGTAGAGTGATGAGACCTATATATTTCATACGGCCAGTATCCTGTACCGCACCTGCGCTGTGGTCAACGGATTTTCAGGTAAACATGTGCGGCTTCCATCCAGTGTCTGGGGGTCACCAATCCCTCATCGTGAAGGCGCTGAGGCAGCATGGCGGTGTGCACAGGACGCGGCTCCCGAAAGAAATCCGCATCCTTGATCAAGGATGGGATCAGCCTGACCTCTGGTAACGGATGCCCTTGCTCTCTGGCCAAACGGCAAACTGTTTCAGCGTAGCTATACCAACTTTCCGGATCGCCACTATTACAGAGGTGATAGATTCCGGATTTTTTATTTCCTAACAACAGCTCAACCCACTCGACGATATCGTGGGTGAAGGTCGGGATGGAAAATTTATCGGAGATTAGATTTTGTTCATCACCAGACAGGGCACGATCGAGAACGTGATCAAAGTGGGACTTGGCTGTGGCTGGTCCAAATAACCATGACACTCTGCAGACCAAACTGTCTGGCGAGGCCGCCAAGACGGCGAGTTCTCCCGCTCTTTTACTCTTCCCATATACATTCACAGGATCGGTGACATCACCCTCACAAAGTCTGCCCTCTTGCTGTCCACCGAAGACGTAGTCGGTGCTGAAATGCACCATCCGGATGCCTTTTTCTTGGCAGAACTCCGCCATCACCTTGGGAGAATCGACGTTCACTTGTTGGGCCTGCTCAGGGAAATCGAGACATTGCTCAAGCCCTGACAGCGCCGCCGGATTAACGATGGCGTCAAATGGGCTCCGGTTCCAAATCTGCTCCAAGACCGCACGCAAAGCGGCTGCGTCTGCCAAGTCGGCATCGGCCCTTGTTAGATTGATCACATCATAGGGTGAGTCGGCAGCGCCCCATAACGAAAAAAAAGCTCCACCGAGTCTCCCGGTGGAACCTGTGAGTAGAACGCGCATTTCAGCGAGGCCAGTTAGCCTACGAACATCTCGTCGCCCAAATCAACCTCGAGGTCTTCGAACTCGTCCGGACGTACACCTGCATCGCGAATGCGGCGCAGAGTTCTCCGGGAGCCGTAACGGCTGTTCGGACCGTTGACGAGATCGACAACCGTACCGACTAGTGTGGGTGCAAGCGCACACGCACCAATGGCAGCAAGGGTGAGGGCCACGGGGCGACGTGAATCCCGGTGAATGAAATCACCAATGAAAACACCAGCCGCTGCTCCCAATACAGTTGGGGCGAACGACGCGCTCGTTTCAATCCAGTTTTTATTCTCTGTCTGATCCTGTGACATGGCCACATTCTACTCAGGGAAACCGATGATGAAAGCGCAAATGCCTCCATTTTCACGGTTTCTGACTTTTCTTCCGTCCGGACTCATCCATTGTACACGCATGAACAATCACTACGCACTGATACTGGCAGGCGGCAGCGGAACTCGTTTCTGGCCACTATCTAGAAATGCCCGCCCTAAACAACTCCTCAACCTCTTTGGGGATACCACTTTATTAAACAAAACCATTTCCCGACTCGAGGGACTGGTGCCGAAAGAGAACATTTTCATCCTAACTAACAGCCTACAGGAAGCCGCCGTGCGCGAAGTCGCTTCCGAACTTCCGGCCGAAAATATTTTCGCCGAACCAGCCAAACGCGACACCGCTCCGGCAGTCGCGCTGGGTATCGGTCTGATCGCTGCTCGCGATCCCCACGCCACGATGATGGTGCTTCCGTCCGATCAACTCATTGAGGACACCGCCGCGTATCAATCCGTCATGCGTGATGCCTTGACCGCTGCCGAGCACAATGAAGCGCTGATCACCATCGGTATCAAACCAACGTGGCCGTGCCCATCATTCGGCTACATCGAGCGCGGTGACGCCGCAGAGATCGATGGGCCTCAACTCGACAATCAGCCGAACGAGGTCACCTGTTTCCGTGAAAAACCGAACCCTGAACTTGCCGAGCAGTTTCTCGCTCAGGGGAATTTTGCTTGGAATGCCGGTATGTTTATCTGGTCGGTGCACACCGTCACCCAGGAACTGGCGAAGCACACTCCGGAGCTGGCCGATTTCATCCATGATCTCCGTACCAGCAATGACGTGCGCAAGACCGTCGATGATCAATTCCCTCACCTAACACCCATCTCCATCGACTACGCCCTGATGGAAAAAGCCTCCCGTGTGCTGAATATCGAGGCGACCTTCGACTGGGATGACGTCGGCTCCTGGATTTCTGTGGCCAAATACCTCGATACCCAAGGCGACAATAACCAGACCAATACCGAGCTTGCCGAAATTGATAGCGAGAACAACATCATCTTCAACGCCCGCAAGGGATCAAAAATCGCTCTGTTAGGTGTGGACGACCTCATCGTGGTGCAAACTGACGACGCACTGCTCATCGCCAATCGTCATCAAGCGGATGCGATTAAAAACCTCGGAGCACAGCTTCCGGACGAGCTGCTTTAAGAACTACCTACATGCTGCTATTTTGTTCTTTTGGAGTTTGCCACAAGGCTCAAAAACCTCCATTATGCACAGCAATCTTCTGATACAAAATTAATACGATGAACAAACATTTCAGTTCCATCCTTATTGCCTCCTCGCTCGTAGTTGCCAGCTCGCAAGCTGCGACGATTTCTTGGGCTAGTGAACTTTATACAAACACCACCACAAGTATCACCAATGACACTTTGGGGACCGGACAATTTGATCAATCCGGAGACTTTGTTTTCGCTGAGAACTCTGCTGGTGCCGCACTTACCTTTGACGGAATTGCTTTCGCTGCCAACGGAACTACGGGCAATCTGACATACAACAACATACCCAATTCCGGTGCATTTGCTCACACGGTATCCAATGGTCTTTCTCACACCGCCAGGTTCACACCAGCAGCCAGTCTCGGCCCAGCCACTGGTGTCACCCTTAGCGGTCTGTTTCCTGGCACAGTTTACCGCGTCCAGTTTCTATTGATGGACGGGAGAACCAATGCGAATCATGGCGGCGGTACACGCTCAGTCCTCTTCGATAACGTTCAAGATGCTTTCGGTACTGTTAGTGCTACTGAATTTGCTGCAGGTCAATTTACCAACGGCAACCCAACCACGGCAAATAGCGACTACGGCAGTGCCCTTTTGGTCACTGGTGTCTTCACTGCTGATGTGTCAGGAACACAAGTCATCGGCATCGATGCTGTAAACGACGGAACCAATAGCAGCGCTGGCGGCCAACTCAATGCCATCACCCTATACGAAGTGCCGGAGCCCAGCAGTGCTGCGCTACTTGGTCTTGGAGGTCTTGCCTTAATCTTGCGACGTCGCAAGTAATTCGGACCTCACGAAGCATTTGTTCAATCCCTCGCCTGTCGATCACAGACGAGGGATTTTTTGCTCTGCCATCTCGTAACTAACGGTCAAACCATGTCCCCAGAACATCCTATCCTTTGCCTCGATCACGGCGATGCGCGCATCGGTGTGGCCGCCACGGATCCGGTTGGCATCATGGCGCACCCTGTGGAAACCATCCAGGTGAAGACCACTGATGTCATCGAGCGGGTGGCAGAACTGGTGGCTCAGCGGCAGGTGAAACAAATTGTGTTAGGCCTACCACTGAATATGCAAGGCACCGAAGGCCCGTCGGCGATCAAGGTCCGGAAGTTTGGCAATCTACTTAAAAAACGTCTGCCTGAAATTCCACTGCATTACTGCGATGAAACCATGACGACCATGGCTGCTGCGGAGAAATTACACCAGGCTGGACGCAACGCCAAAAAGCAGAAAACCGTGATTGATCAGGCCGCAGCTGTTGAGATTCTTAATAATTGGTTAGGATACAGCTAATCCCTTCAGGCAAAAAAGAAATAGCTCCTCCTTGCAATCATCTCGCGGCCAATCACACTCCGAGCCGTGGAGATTCCTGACAGACCGCACATCTACCAGCTCATGGTCCGCCACTTCGGCAATACCAATGAGACTCGGAAAGAGCATGGCACCATCGAAGAGAACGGTTGCGGAAAATTCAATGACATCAACGACGCCGCGCTCGAGTCACTTAAAGAACTCGGCATCACCCATGTCTGGTTGACTGGTGTTCTGGAGCAAGCCAGTGCCACTGCCTACCCAGACCGCCCGGCTGATTTCCCCGCGCTGCTCAAAGGCCGTGCAGGATCACCCTATGCGATCCGGGACTACTTTGATGTCTGTCCAGACTACGCCGTTGATCCTAGCAAACGGCTCGATGAGTTCCGCGCCTTGCTTGATCGCATGGAGCGACATGGACTGAAAGCCATCATCGACTTCGTGCCTAACCACGTAGCCAGATCCTACGCCAGCGATGTTCGCCCAGAGCTTTCATTTGGTAAAGACGATGACACCTCACATTTCTTCAACCCTAACAATAATTTCTATTACCTCGGTGATCTTCACCACGGCGGTGGCCCACCATTGAAGCTGCCCACCGATGATGGTCCTCTGCCCTATCCACCAGAAAGTGATCACGGTAAGGTGACCGGTAACAATTGCATCAACTGGTCGCCATCCAGAAACGATTGGTATGAAACCATCAAGCTGAACTACGGCCACGACTTCAGTGTTGGCCCGCCATGCGACGACCTCCATCCGCTTCCTGATGCCGATACCCTGCTGGAAAAGACACCTGATACCTGGCAGAAGATGGACGCCATTCTTTCCTACTGGCAGAATATGGGCGTGGAAGGGTTCCGCGTTGATATGGCGCACATGATTCCGATGCGCTACTGGCAGTGGCAAATACGCCGATGCCGAAAGCGCAACTCATCCGTCTTTTTCATGGCTGAAGCTTACGACAGCGATCCGGCCAAACTCACCGATGGCAATGTGTTAGATGATCTGTTAGCCGCCGGTTATGATGCTGTTTATGATGCGCCGAGCTACGAAACCATCAAACACATCATCGAACATGGTAAATGGGCCAACGACATCGATGAGGCTGCCAATCCCTTTTCCCCGCGCTTCCACAGTGTGCTCCGCTATGCGGAAAACCATGACGAAGTCCGGATCGCATCGCTGAAAGAATGGGCTGCAGCCGGCATGGACATCGGCCGACCAGTCAGTGCCATCCTCTTTGGTCTCGGCCGTGGTCCCATCATGATCTACAGCGGTCAGGAAACTGGCGAGCCTGCCTATGGCTCGGAAGGATTCAGTGGCGACGATGCCCGCACCTCCATCTTCGACTACTGGTCACTCCCCACTCTCACCCCTTGGGTCAATGGGCACAAATACGATGGTGGCAAACTCACCCAGAAGCAAAAAGAGTTACGCGGATTTTACGCCCGCCTGCTCCGACTTTGTGCCGAGCCTGCATTCACGCGAGGTGAATTCTACGGCTTGAATTATGCTAACAGAGGGAACGAACAATATGGTCGACTCGGGGGCGAACATGTTTCCGGTCACTGGCTCTACAGCTTCCTCCGTCAGGATAAGTCCTCCGGCCAAGCATTTCTGGTGGTGGTCAATCTTCACCCCTCTGAAACGTTCCACAACGTTCACGTGCAAATTCCAGAAGACGCCATCAAGTGGCTGAGTTGGAGAAAAGACACCTTCAACTTCACGGATCGTTTAGGCTCTGCCACGTCTGCCAAGTCGAATAAAATGGAACTCGTCGGCGGTGGACTTCCTCTGGGTAACATCCCCCCGAAAGCCACTCTCTATCTGGCGATCGAGTGATCCGAAGTATCCCCTTTCCAAACTAGATAGGCTGAGCACGGCGACCGCACTCAAGTGGTCCCATTCTTAATGTCTGGTTTATTTTTTTCTCCTGTGATTAGATCGCAAGGTGAACTTGGGAAAAGAAAATCTGTTTGCTCTCATGGGGACGGCTGTCGCCCTGTTGCTCGTCGTGCTCGCTGTGGGCCAGGAGATCCCCAGCTGGGGTCGATGGACCTGTCTTGGTTTAGGACTGGCGATGCTCATGCTGATGGTGGGAGGCACAGGCACGGTGCGTTTGGAGCTACTCGAAAGTCGGCAGGAATTGAGACGCACGCGCAATCAACGTGATGTGATCGACAGATATTTCCGAGCCTTGATGGACTCCTTGCCCGCTTGGATTTATTTCAAAGACAGAGACTCTAACTTTCTACAGGTCAACAAAGCGCTGGCTGACTACTCCGGCATGTCTGCGGGAGATATGATAGGCAAATCGGATGCCGAGTTCCTCGATCCTGAAAATGCGGCAAAAAACCGCCAGGACGAAATCCAGATCCTCGCCACTGGTAAAGGCAAGGAACGCTTCATCGAAAAGGAAAACCTCTCCGGCGGAGGAGATGCCTGGGTGCTGACATCCAAGCTGCCACTCATCGATCAAAAAGGCCGCACCATAGGGACCTTCGGGGTTTCCAGTAACATCACTGAAATGGTGGAAGCGCAGAACGCTCTTGAAAAGGAACGTAACACCCTGAGGACACTGCTGGACAGCATTCCCGATGGTGTTTACATCCGCGGCGAAAGCGGCGAGTACCTTGTCGCCAATAAAGCTCTGGCAAAATTCGTTGGCGCTAAAAGCCCGGCGGAGGTTGTGGGGAAAACACCCTACGATTTTTTCCCCAAAGAACACTCAGCGCAGTTTTTGGCAGATGACAAAGAGGTCATGAGAAAAAAAGAGGTCGTCGTCCAAAACACCTACAAAATGCTGAACTCCAGCGGCGCCAAACGACACATCATCACCACCAAAGTTCCTGTGAAAGACAAGGATGGTCATGTCTCCGGGGTGCTGGGCATCAATCGAGATGTCACCGAGCAGGAAAAGGCACGGGAGGCACTGAGACAGACCGAGCACCGGATGCAGGAAATCGTCGATAACAGCCCGTCTCCGATGTATGCCAAATCCGTCTCCGGAAAGTATCTCATGGTCAACCGCCGCTTCGAAGAGATTTTCAATCTGAAAGCAAAGGAGGTTGTCGGAAAAACGGACTTGGAAGTCATCGGCGACAACAAGAAGGTCAAGCGGCTGCAGAAAAATGATGCCCTCGTGATCAAACGCGGCAAACCTCTGCAGTTCGATGAGACTCTCGATTTTCCTGATGGGTTACGCGACTATGTTTCCATGAAGTTCCCCATGCGCGATCTTAGCGGGGCAATTTACGCCGTCGGCGGTATCTCCACCGACATCACCGAGCGGAAAAAAGCCGAACGGGAACTCCAGGACCTCAACTTGGAACTCATGCAAACTCACGAGAACCTCACGAATGCTCATGCGCAACTGATACAGGCTGAAAAAATGGAGTCAGTGGGACGCTTGGCCGCAGGCGTCGCCCATGAGGTGAAGAACCCACTGGCGATGATTGGCATGGGCCTGGAGCTCCTTGAACGCCGCCTTCCTGATGATGACACCAAAGGCAAGGAAACGATCGCGCGGATGAAACGTGGCATCGACCGGGCTAAAAAAATCGTCCGTGGTCTGGTAGATTACTCCTCAGACAGGCGGTTAGAATTTCGCGGCTACGATCCTAACAAACTTGTGAGAGAGGCCCTCGAACTCGTGGAATACCAGCTGGTCAAAGGTGGTATCTCCATTGATTTTACTCCTGGTAAGAATTTGCCGGAAGTGGATGCTGACCAGACCAAGATCGAACAGGTGCTGGTGAATATTTTCATCAATGCCATGCACTCGATGGGCGACAGCGGTGCGCTCTCTATCAGCACGGAACAAGTCAACATGACAAACGTCGCCCATGATGAGGGCTCACGACTCAGGGAGCGTCTTCGCGAAGGAGACGAGATGATCCGAATCGAAGTCAAAGACACAGGCAAAGGAATCCCCGAAGAGGTGTTAGGAAAACTTTTTGATCCCTTCTTCACCACCAAATCCACTGGAAAAGGAACGGGCCTAGGTCTAACCGTATCCAGAAAGATTGCCGAGCTACATGGCGGCGAGCTAATTCTTGCCAACCGCACCGATGGTCCGGGGGCTGTGGCGGTCCTAACTTTACGGGTGAAAAAAAATTAACATTTCTCCCCTTGCTTCAATGAGAGGAACTAGCGAGTATCAATATTGTGAAAACGAATCCCAAAGTCCTACTAATCGACGATGAAGTCGATTTCACTGAATTACTCGCAGAGAACCTGGAGGAATCAGGCTACGAGGTGGTACAGATCAACGATCCCACCAAGGCCCTGAAAGCCGCGCACGAGTTCAGACCCGACATTTGCATCGTGGATCTGGTGATGCCGGGCATGGATGGAGGTGATGTTGTGGGTGCTATTCAATCGGATTTCATCCTGGGGAAGACCCCAGTTCTCATGCTGACCGCTCTGGTCGAAGAAAACTCAGATAATCCTGAAGGCATCCAGATGAAGGGAGGCCTGCCATTTGTCAGCAAGACCTCCGGTTTGGGAGTCATTCTCAAGGCAATCGAGAGCCTACTCGGCTCTAACTAAATCTACAGTAAACGCAGATCCAGCCACTGCTGCATCGTCTCGGCAGGGTTATTCGCCTTCATCAGGGTTTCACCCACAAGGATGGCGTTCGCGCCGGCTTCCAGGACGCGCATGCAGTCGGCAGCGGTTTTGATGCCGGACTCGCTGACTAACAGCACATCATCCCCCACCTCATCGGCAAGCCGTTCGGTGGTAGCGAGATCGGTTTTGAAAGTTTTCAGGTTCCTATTGTTGATACCGATGAGATCAGCGCCGAGATCGAGCGCACGCTCCATTTCCGGCAGGTCATGCACCTCCACCAGCACATCCAACTGGAAATCACGGGCCACTTGGTAGAGACGTTTCAGCGTGTCCTGGTCCAAGGCCGCTACGATCAGGAGAATGGCATCGGCACCGGCGATGATTGCTTCATAAATCTGAATTTCATGACGAATGAAGTCCTTCCGGATCAGCGGAATACTGGAAATCGGTGAAATCTTGGTGAGATCCGCCAGTGACCCTTTGAAATACTTCTCATCGGTGAGCACGGACATGCAGCTGGCACCGCCATCGATATACATGTTCGCCTGGCGTAGGGGATCGAAGTTGGGATCAATAATACCGGCCGAGGGTGATGCGTGTTTGACCTCCGCAATGATACCAAGGCGATCCGGGCCTCGATCCAATGCCGTGCGGAATCCGCCAAAGTCGTTTCGGTTCAGAGCGGCAGCACGATATTTCTCAAGCTGGGGAAGGATTACCTCCACCTCGCTCAGTTTGTGCTCCATGATCTCGCTTAGAATGTCCATGCAGGTTCTTTATGTTCTACGATTCAAAATCCAAATACCAAGTTGCCTAATATGCATTTTTTTAGAAAAAGGACTTGTCAGCGGTTGATCTCGGTGTAAATAAGCCCCCGCGCAAGCAAGGCGAGCTGGAAACGGCTCAACAAATTGTGATGCGGGTGTAGCTCAGTGGTAGAGCGCGACCTTGCCAAGGTCGATGTCGACGGTTCGAATCCGTTCACCCGCTCCATTTGAACCTAAAATTTTGCTCAACGATTACGTTACCCATATCGGTAACGTTTTTTTATGCCTTGGGTGATCGGATGAGAACGTAGTTCGAGCGCACGACGAAGTGCCGTGCATCTTGCATCAGAACGGCCAGAAGATTGGGATGAAAATGATCGCAATGATCCAAAGTAGCAGATTAAGAGGCAGGCCCACCTTCACGAAGTCGGAGAACCGATAGCCCCCCGCACCGAACACATAAGTATTAGTCTGGTATCCGATCGGTGTGGCGAAGCTGGCACTGGCCCCAAACATCACCGCCACCACAAACGGCCTGGCATCCACTCCCATGCCCTCCGCGATGGAGATCACGATCGGAGTGATCAAGATAGCGACAGCATTGTTAGTGACCACCTCGGTAAGTGCGGATGACAGCAAATACATGACGGCAAGCACCACCAATGGCCCGAAAGGGTTCAATCCTCCGGCGATGTTTTCGGCAACCATCCGGACCGCGCCCGTGTTTTCCATCGCCGCACCCAAGCCCAGCATGCCATAGATGATAAACAGGATGGGCCACTCGATGCTGTTGTAGGCCTCTCTGGGGTCTACGCAACCGATCACCATCACAGCCACGGCACCAACAATCGCGGAAGTCAGGATAGGCACGCCTAACGAGGAGGCCAACACCACGCAGACGATTGCGGCCATCGCGAAGATCGCTTTTTTCCGTCGGAACGGACGCTCGACTTCATCGTTTAGGAAAATGATGTCAGTCCGGGTGTTCTCGAAGCGCTGCAAGTTGCTCTCCGGCGCTTCGATTAGAAGAGTATCACCAAACTGCAGCGTGATCTTTCCTACGTTCTCCGTTAGATTAACCCCCTTCCTGTGCAAGGCGGCCACCACGATGCCATACTGTGACCGCAGATCGAGCTGAGTAATTTTCTTGCCGATGAAGTTCGAGTGAGGACCGATCATCGCTTCTACCAGTTTGATTTTTTTCCGCTCCGTTGTCGGGGGCGCTTTATAAAAACTCAGCGAGCCGGATTCTGCGATTTCGGAGACTCCTCGGGTCGAGGCCTTGAGCACCACGGTGTCCCCCTCATGCAACACCAGCTCATCGAGCGGAGACATACCCAGACGCTGGCCGTTTCTCACCACATAATAGATGCGAAACTCTGGATTTTCCCAGATGTCAGACTCGCTGAGTTTCTTTCCTTCCAAGGGAGATCCTTCCGGGACCACGGCAGAGGAAGTGAAGTCCCGTAAATCGTCAGAGCCGAACAGGCTCGACACCGTGTCCCTGGACGGCATCAGCTTACGGCCAACCGTCAATAAATAGATTACCCCCACCAAGGCGTAGATAACACCCAATGGCAAGATCTCGAACACACCGAACGGCTCCAGTCCCTCTTTGGCTGAAACCCCAGACACTAGGATGTTCGTTGACGTTCCGAAAATACACATCGTGCCGCCAAGGATTGCGATGAATGACAGCGGCATCAGCAAACGTGATGCCTTGAGATTTGCAGACCGAGCAAAGCTGATCAGCACCGGTAAGAAAACAATGACGATGGGTGTGTTGTTCACACAGGCGGAAAGCGGTGCGACCAGCAGCGCGAGAATGACCAGCGCACGCAGCTCGCTCCCCTTGGCCGCCTTGGTAAACAGAATGGCCATGCGGTCGATTACCCCGGTTCGGTTCAGAGCTGCGCTGAGAACGAACATCGCCCCGATCGTTAGAGGCGCACTATTGTTGAATACTGCGGCGACATCATCTGCATCCAGCATGCCGAGAAGCATGCAAAGGGCGAAAGCGGCTAGAGCCGCCAAATCGACAGGCAACCATTCTTTCACGAAGCACGCAAACGTTGCCACGAGAATGATGAAAACGGCAATGATGTGAAATGTTTCCATGGCCTCGACCTGTTGATTTCAAGGGCTCACCGACATGGTGCCTACGAAGTAGCAACCGTCCGGAAGTGACAATCTCATTACTGGCAATATAATGATGAAACGTACATCTCGCTAGTCAAATCGGCGGCATTCCGTCGCGGGAGAAGCGATCTTCCAAGTCCCACGTTTTTTGTATGCGCCTCTAAAAAATCGGCTTACAGTGGCTTCATGAAATGGATGTTAGCCCTCATGATATTGGCCGGATTTGTCGTAACCAGCCACGCCAAATCGATCTGTCTTGTTTCCTACAACATCCGCTACGACGGTTCAGGAGACAAAGGACCTCGCGATTGGCAACAGCGCAAAGACAAAGTCACCAACTATTTGCGTGAGAGCCATGCCACTGTCATCGGTCTGCAAGAGGTGCTGCACAATCAGCTGCTAGATGTCGACAAAGCCCTGCCCAGCCACTCATTCATCGGCGTAGGCCGAGACGATGCCAAACAGCGCGGTGAATACTCCCCCATTTTCTACGATCACAAAGTCTGGAAAGTCGACCCGAAGGAAAACGGCACCTTCTGGCTCTCGGCGACACCTAACAAACCCGGAAGCAAGACTTGGGGTAACAGCATCCCCCGCATCTGCACCTGGGCACGCTTGATCGGCTTGGACGGCAAGGGGCTCTATATTTTCAATTCCCACTGGGACCACCGCAGCCAGCCGTCGCGGGAGAAGGCGGCCATGCTGATCCTCGAGCGGATCAAAGCACGGAAACATCCGAAAGAGCCTTATATCCTGATGGGCGATCTGAATGCCAACAGCGACAATCCAGCGATTAAAACACTCCTGAACTCCAGTCTTCTCATCGACAATGGTGGGGAGCAGTTCAAGACCTTCAACCATTGGCAGGGTGCACGAGTACAGGGTAAACGCATCGACCACATTTTCACCTCTCCGTCACTCCACGGTGCTGAATTTTTCACTGATGCCAATGGCGAGGTTCCCGGATCAGATCACCATCCTGTGCGACTCCTGCTTCCAGTCAGAGCACTTGCTAGCAAGGAAGCCATCAATCCTACCCACGTATACATCGGCACCGGGGCCAATGGAATCTACACCGCCTTGTTAGACAATGAAACAGGAGCGCTCGGAAAAGCCACGATGGCAGCTGAAGTGGGGAATTCAGGATTTCTAGCTCTTCACCCTAACAAAAAGTATCTCTACTCCACGGCACAGATGCAAAAAGGCATCGGTGCGGTAGCCGCCTATTCTATCGAAAAAGATGGCTCGCTCACGGAACTTGGAAAACAAGCCGTGCAGGGGAAAGGTCTCTGCCACATCACACTCGATGCCACATCTGGCATGCTGATGGGCGCGAACTATGGCGAAGGCAATGTGGTTTCCCTGCCCGTTAACGAGGACGGCAGTATCGGCAAGCTGGCTTCAATCCATCAGCATGAAGGATCGAGCGCCCACCCGCAGCGGCAGACCAAACCACACGCCCACTCCATTTACAGCGGCCCGGATAACAAGTATGCCTACGCACCAGATCTCGGTATCGATAAAATCATGATTTATGCCATCGATCCAAAAACGGCGAAACTCACGGCCTCCGGTTCTGCCGATGCTCCTGCAGGCGCTGGACCGCGTCATATGAAATTTGGCAAGGACGGCAAGCAGGCTTATGTGCTCAATGAACTGACTGTGGATATCTCGGTGTATGACCGTGATGCCGGCAGTGGTAAACTTACCAGCACTCAAGTCGTCAGCACTCTGCCCGAAGGCGCCGATAAAACCAGCATCACCTGCTCGGAAATCCGCGTCTCCAAAGATGGTAAATTCATCTACTGCGCCAACCGTGACCTCACCGAACAAAAGCGCGATTCCATCTCCGTCTTCTCGGTTGGTGACGGTGGTAAATTGACTCGCATCCAAACGATCGGAGCCGAAGTCTGGATCCCCAGAAACATCAATCTCGACCCCAGCGGCAAGTGGTTACTGGTCGCCGGCCAACGCTCTAACAATGTTCCAGTTTTCAAGGTAGACACCACCACCGGCAAGCTGAGTCACACCGGTCACCAAATCGAAGTTCCCAAGGCGATGTGTGTGGAGTTCTTGAAGAAGTAACGGTAGGGAAGATTGGCCTCAATCTTCCGCGCTACGTCATTCATGGCCACTCAATGTGGAGATATTACCGAAGCTGTTGGATTTGATTTTTGTGGAGAAGAAGTGAATTGCTCCGATCCGGAAGATTGAGGCCAATCTTCCCTACCATTGTGGATTCCCGAGTCTTGCTGTTGGGCAAACTGGATCGTGATCATCTTTTGCATTGGAAAATGGACACTGAAGTTCTAGTTTCATTGGCATGCCTGAGATTCACCCGAGCGCCATTGTTAGCGCTGATGCCGAGCTTGCTGATGATGTGAAGATCGGGCCGTTTGCCATCGTTGATGCGGGGGTGAAAATTGGCTCGGGCTGCTCGGTTGGTGCTCAGGCGTGGATTACAGGAGGCACGGTGATGGGGAACGACAATCACATCGGCTACGGCTCGATCATCGGGGCCGATCCTCAGGACTCGTCCTTTGATCCCGCCATTCGTAGCAATGTGGTGCTCGGGAATAACAATAAGATTCGCGAGTATGTTACCATTCACCGCAGCACAGCCGAAGGTGGAAGCACTGTGTTAGGCGATTCCAATTTCCTGATGACTGGCGTGCATATGGCGCACGATGTGCAGATGGGCAGTTTTAACAATCTTGCTAACAATGTGCTGTTAGCTGGGCACATCATCTTGGGCGACCGGATCTTTCTCGGCGGCGGCGCAGCATTTCATCAGTTTCTCCACATCGGAGATTTCGCGATTGTCCAGGGCAATGCAGTGGTCAGCCGTGACGTGCCGCCGTTCTGCATGGCGCATGGACGCAATGATCTTGCCGGGCTTAATGTGATCGGACTCAGACGAGGCGGGTTCACTCCCGAGGAAAGAAACGATATCAAGCGAGCCTATCAGCTTCTGTTCCGAGGTGGCGGGAACTTATCCGAGGCGCTGGTCGTGGCGGACGAACGCACGTGGTCGGACGCCGCCCATAAACTGTTAAACTCAGCACGCAATCCATCGCGCAAAGGTCTGATGACAGGCTAGGCGGTTAGCGGGCGCGCTTGTATTGCAGAATGCCCTCACCGATTCCCTCCGCAACAGACTGACGGAACCAGGCTTTTTTCATCCGTTCGCGTTCTGCGTTGTTGGATACAAATCCGCACTCCACGAGGATGGCCGGATGTTTCGAGTGGCGGATGACGTAGAAACCGGCGTGTTTTACACCGCGGTTGATGGTGCTGATTTTACGCATCATTCCTGCCTGCACGTAGCTGGCCAAAACCTTTCCCTCGGCACCATAGTAATAGGTCTCAAGACCGTGTGGATCGGTTTTCCGAGTGTGGTTATAGTGGATACTTACGAAGATGGAATTGCCGTATTTATTCCCGTAGGCGGCACGTCCGGGTAGCGAGATGAAGACATCGCTGCGCCGAGTCATCTTGGTGCGGATTCCCTTGTTCTTAAGGTAGTATTCGAGCCTTAAAGCGGTGTCCAAGGCGAGGTGTTTCTCATAGACCTTGCCGTTGAGCCCTCCTCTATCGTGACCTCCGTGTCCTGGGTCGATAATGACATAACGAAAGCTCTTCGCCTCGGCAGAGCCGATGAAAAGAGCAAGAGTTAGAAGGATGATCAGGGAGAGAGCGTGCGTTGTGCGTGGGATCATTCAGGATGGGAGCGATGGAAGGTTTAGTCGAGTTAAGCGGAGGCTGGGTGTGGAGATGTTTGGGGAAGAAACGGAACGGCGAGTTCGTTTCTATCTGTATATAAACGGCGGGCGCTCGGAAATGTTGTGAATTTTTCTTTTCTGAGCAGCTTCGACTTCAGGCTGGTATGGAATACTGCCAGCCACACGCACTTCACCATTGGCAAAGGTCATCAAGCGAGGATCCCCTGAAGCACCTCGCTTATGGTAGCTGGTGGCCAGGACCTGACCACTTGGCGAGACAGCGGTGTGAGTGAAAAGATCAGGCTTCACCTGATAGAGAGCGTGCATGTTGTTCTTTCCATCGAGGGTAGCCGTCGGATTTCTGAAACTCAGAATCTTACCCAAGGGAATGGTGGCGATGTTGCGGCCGGTGTTTTTTGAGGCAACATCGGCGTAGAGTTCCATTCCGCGATTTGCGGAGAAGGTGATGAGTTTATACTCGCGAATTTCGCCAGGTGCGCCGGGGATACCTGCGCGCTGGAGCCAAGCGGTGCGACCACCGGTGACGGTGAAGTGAACGCGGTTTGATGTGAAGCCGTTGATCGCAGGCCCAGGCATTCTAACAGAGGCTGAACATGTGTAGTTTCCCATGTTTCCAAGAGCGTAGCTGGTGGTCAGGGAGACGACACGGGAAATTGACTGCCCGGCGGGGATGACAGCAGGCTTGTATGCCATACGGCGTGCAGGCGGAACAACGCGTCCACCCGATGTCATCTGGAAGCTGAGCCATGACTGGTTGGCGTTTCCGGCAAGGACAAGCTGGCGGCCGGCGTGATTGGTGATGGTGATGGTGGCTGTGACCGGCTCGTTGAGCAGGTAGTTTGACTTGTTCATCTGCAGCCGAACTGCGACCTGAGCGTGCGCCTGAGAGCAGGCGAGCAGGCAAAATACCGCGGCGAGCAATAATCGCAGGCGGGGTGAGGAGGTGTAGTGGTTCATAGGTGAATACAGATGTAGAAAATTCGAAGGCGGGCGTCAATCACGCTCTGCGGTGCTCTCGGGGGAAACGCTGCACGTCCGGAACCCCAAATCCGCTCTGCGCAGGTTACGGTCATCCACCCACTCACGGGCGCGGGCACCGAACTTGGGCTTGAGATAGGAAGCCCCGCAGACGATGTATCTTCTGGGCTGTGAAGGATCTGTGGGGTCATATCCAGGCTTACGTGTCCACTCGCTGACGTTACCAGCCATGCCATAGACTCCCTGAGCGGTTTTTTCCGTCTGGTCCACCGGCATCCAGCCAGTGCCGGAGAGTTCGGCGGGGTTCGCTCCGGCAGAACAGGAGGCATACCACTCCTCGCGGGTGGGCAGGCGGCGGCCTTTCCACTCGGCATAAGCATAAGCATCCCACCAGTCGACCCCCACCACGGGGTAGTTCAGGTCCACTTGCAGCCCGTTCCATGTGGTGCCTGTCGTGGCAGCGGCGTAAAGGTTATCCCAGTCGTCAGGGAGATGGTTGGTTTTTTCCTCCGGCTGTTCATCGTGTTGATACACGGTGCGTTGCTCCTCGCTGATCACGGAGAGGGCGTTGAGGAATTTGGCATATTCTCCGATGGTGACTTCGTGGGCTTCGATCCAGAATTCATTCAGTGTCACCTTCACTCCAAGTGGACCTGGGTATTTCCCCGCGGGGATCCGAACCAAATCCGAGAGTTGTCGTTCGGCAGGAATGATCTTCCGGTTAGAAAAATAATAGACCAGACCAATGACGATGGAGAGGACTGCCACGGCGATGCCAATCCGGGCGAGGGTCGCCATCGATATGAATGGCCGCATCCTCATGGTGGGGCTTTTGATCTTGGACTTCTCACCGGGCTCCGCGAGCTGACGCTCGATGCCATCGGCTAGTTCGTGAATTTGGTCCCAGCTCAGAGGTTCGGCGCGGTGCCCATCCGCCATGAAGTCGAGCAGCGATCCTGTGCGTGTGGATCCGGGCTGCGCTGGTGAAAGCATGTCATGGAACAGCTGACCCAGGAGTTGTTTGTCCTGTGTCGCGGTATCCGGGTCTGGGGCACCACTGACCGCCATATTGACCAGACGACAGTGAAATTTATCATCCAGCACGATGTCGTCAGCGGTTAGAGGCAGGGTGGCGATCTTGTGGATTTCGAGACTTTTCTGCGCATCCGCCAGACTGCGAATGATCCGTGCGAGATGCAGGGGAGGAATGGTCAACCCTTCCTGATGATGCAGCTCCAGAGATTTGCCATGCAGCTTTTCACGGGCAAAGAAGCACTGCCCATCCTCATGGATCGCTTCCAGCACTGAGCCTATCAATGGGTGATCCACCGTGGCCTTAGCGCGCACGTCAGCTAGAAAAGCATCAGTGATCGCCGGATCTTTGCGGTTCGGTCCGAACAAATTACAGATGACTACTTCGCGCTGCACCGAGACCTGAGTGGCCGACCAAGTCATGGTGCGGCTACCACGCGAAAGAAGCTCGCCGATAAGGTAGTCGCCGATTTGCTGGCCCTCAAAAATATCGTCCGGGCTGATCTCGTATTCTGTCTCTGTGGACATGGTGTTGGGTAGTGCGCGCCGACATACTTGGTCGACAGCGAAATAGTTAACCTATCTGCGAGAGTAGGCAAAGTTATTAGCCGCATAAATTGCGACTAGTTCGACCTAACAAGCGCTCCAGTGACTACGAAGTAACACTGGGTCATATTTCTAACAATCAATTAGCGCGTAGGCAGTGGCGGCAGACGAGGATTGTCACCATAGCCATTGTCGATACTGGGCAAGAGGCCATTGTCATCCAATGGAAGGTCTAATGGCGGCCCATCGATCATGTCATCAGGATTCTCATCGGGAATGGGGCGCATTTTACCTCCGTGGATGCTGTGCAAGCGGCGTGGTTGTGCCTGCTGGTCAATGACTTCGCCTTTGTAGAGAAGTTCCACGACGTATCCGTAGAATTCACGGCGACCGAGCAGATGGGCATCGGCCAGATCAGCCTCGGGGATAGTGTAGGAAACTCGCAAGGTTTCCTCGTTTCCAGCGTCCTGCCAGTCCACTTTACTATCCGCCCAGGTCGGACTGATTTCAGCAGAGGTGTCGGCTTTTTTAATCTCGCCCCCATTGACGCGGTCATAGAAATGCACCTGCACTTCGACATCATCGGGGTTGATCACCTTGTCCGGACGGGCAAGCATGGTGATGGCCACGTTGACGTGACGGCCAGCAAGAGGTCCGACTGCTTTGCGCGTCTTCATGGGACCGATCGCGATGTCACCCTTCTGCGCGCCTTTGCCCATGCCCTTGATGAGTTTGACTGCTGCCAGGCGGTAGTAAACACCGGCTTTGATGCCCATTTGTTGAATCTGCTGATAATGATCGGCTGCCTTTGGGAAAATGCCCATGTCTTCGAACAGCATCGCTTTGTGGTAAATGACGGCTGGCTCGGTGGGGTCAAGGCGACTGGCTTCATCGAGTTTGAGCAAGGCGTGCATCATATCCCCCTCCAAATGCATCACGCGCGCTTCGTGCACCAAGCGCTCCACCCGAGGATCCGCGATGGCCTGGTGGTTCAGGTTGCTTGCTGCAGGCGCTGGAATCATTTCCGGTGCAGGAGCAGCCAAGGGAGCGGCGGCAGGGATCCGCACAGGCGCACGTGCATCAGGGTCATCGCCGACGCTGGCAAGAATTTCCGCCAAACTGCGTGGCTGGATAGGCTCTTGTGGAGTACTGACTGCAGGCTCACGATCTACCTCGACGACTTCCACCGGCTGACCGCTTCTCACCGTCAATGCCGTTCCCACGGTGATTAATTGGCCGAAGGCAATCAACGCCAACACCCAGCAGGCGATGCTGAAAGTCGGACGGTGTGGTTTAGCGGGAGATCGCAGCACAGATGATTCTGCATCAGCGACTTGCACGGGAGTCGAGTGGCTCATAGGTGACGGGCACTCTAGGGAAATTGATCAGGCCATGTCAATGCGGGAAAATCACCCCCTTTCTGGAACTCCTGAAGGCTTGCGCTGGTGGAGCTTTCCGAGTTCATTGATATCAACCATGGCCGCCGATGAACCAGGATCCGTAGAAGCCCCCCGCCCGGTGGAGCTGAATATGACGCCTACGGAGGTAGCGGCTTCGCTGAAACACCTGCCCGGGCTGGTATTCTTTGATACCTCGGGAAATTTACCGTCTCGCAGTCACGCCCCTGTTTCGATCATCGCAGCACGCCCCATCAAGGTGCTCAAGGGAGACATCACATGCACGGAAGACCTCGATGCACTGCGGCAGGAAATCAACCGGTGGCAGGTGCACTGTCCGTCGTTTGGCTTTCCTACAGGTGGCGCTTGTGGCTGGATCGATTACGAGGGCCCCTACTGTTTCGGAATTTATCCGGAAATGCTGGTTTATCAGCACGACCGACAGCAGTGGTGGCAATGTGGCCATCTCTCCGAAGAAATCGATCCGCATCCGAAGTCACCAAAAACGCCCAAGATCGGAAAATTCGCCGCCTCGATGTCGCAGCAGCAATACGAAAACGGCGTGAAACAGATCCACGAATACATCGCCGCCGGTGACATCTATCAGGTGAACCTCACCCAGCGATTCTCCGCAGATCTCGAAAGCACAAGCGGCTCGCTTTTTTTTCTCTATCAACAACTTCGCGACAGCACGCCTTCCCCACTCGCAGTGTGGATGAGCTTGGAAGGTCGTGAGGTGCTTTCCTCATCACCGGAAACATTCCTCCGGATGAGTGGCCGAAACATCGAGACCCGACCGATCAAAGGCACCCGCCCGCGCTACGAAGACCCAGAAGCTGACGCAGCATCCGCCAAAGACCTGTTAGGATCTGAAAAAGAAAACGCCGAGCTGATCATGATCACAGATCTGGAGCGCAACGACCTCGGCCAAGTCTGCGAATTCGGAAGTGTTAGAGTCGCAGACATGATGGCTCTGGAAAAGCTAGAGCAAGTCTACCATCTTGTCTCCACCGTCACCGGGACTCTGCGGGAGGAAATCGATCATCTCTCGGCGTTGGCAGCATGTTTCCCCGGAGGCAGTATCACAGGAGCCCCGAAAAAGCGGGCCATGGAAATCATTTCCGAGCTCGAGCCCGTGCCGCGTGGGCTATACACCGGTGCCCTCGGTTACATCGGCTTCAATGGTGAGAGCCAGTTCAACATCCCCATCCGGACACTCGTCAAGGAAGGAGGGAAACTGCAGTATCACGTCGGTGCCGGCATCGTAGCAGATTCGGATCCCGCTGCGGAGTATCAGGAAACGCTCGACAAAGCCAAAGGCATCCGTCTGGCGATGGAGAAGTTTCAGAGTCCTCAATAGCCGTTTTTCCTAGATTCATCCTAAAATTTGTTAGCCAGAAATCCAGTCCGTGCGCTCCCTATTTCTCATCCTCTCCGCCTGCTTTCTGGGGCTGGTCTGTGCTTGCTCTCCATCGGCTACCACCCACCAGCTGACACCGGCCAAAAATGGCGAATATGTCATCCTGCTGCACGGACTCGCCCGATCGCCCAAATCGATGGAGCCCCTGGCAAAAGAGCTGCAAGCAGCAGGCTACGGCACCTGCAATACCGGCTACCCATCCACGAAGAACACGGTGGAGGAATTATCTAAGACCTCGATGCATGAGGCGATCGATCGATGTCAGAAAATGGGAGCTCGGAAAATCCACTTCGTCGGTCACTCGATGGGAGCGATGCTGGCGCGCTATCAACTGGCAAACGACCCACCACCCGAGGCTGGAAAGCTGGTCCAGCTGGCACCACCCAACCAAGGCAGTGAGGTGGTTGACCGCCTCTGGGAATGGCCCATTTTCCTCCTCATCAATGGTCCCGCGGGCGTGAGTCTGGGCACAGGAACTGACTCACTGGCGGCGAAGTTACCTCCAGTCACCCACCCTACCCTTGTGGTCGCTGGCTATTGCTCGATCAATCCACTGAACTCACGCATGATTCCCAGGCCAGACGATGGAAAAGTGTCGGTGGAAAAAACCAAAGTCGAGGGAATGAGTCGTCACATCCTCATCAAAACCTCTCATCCGATGATCATGAGAAACCCACGAGTTATGAAGGAAGCTGTGAGTTTCCTCCGCAGAAAATAACCATAACTCGCTTGTCGTAAGATAGATAAACACGCCAATCTGAGCATAATTCGGGTTTCTTTGAGTTGACGTCATGGATTCTGCCACTACTTTGACGGCCACCACCTACCTATCCAACCACTACATTCCTATGCGTACCATTTGTTTGCTCTCCTCCGCCGTCATGCTCTCTCTTTTACCGTCTTGCGCACTTGTCGGCAGCTTGCTCAAGATTCCGGGCAGCATTCTCAAAACCGCGGGTCGCACCGTCGGCGTCAGCAACCTCACCGATGAGGCTCCTCAGCCTGAGCTGGACGAAGCTCCTCAGACCGAGGAAAAAAATGAGGTCACGCCAACTGGCCTCCGCTAGCACTCCGGTTTTTTTATCGATCAAAAAAAAGCGCGACCAGTCACTTGGCCGCGCTTTTTGTTGATTGAGTCTCAGACTGATTAGTTGCAACCGCAACCACCGCCACAGCACTCGGAAGCGGCGAAGTTTTCAGCGACTGCATCCCAGTTGACCACATTCCAGAAAGCGGAGATGTAATCAGGGCGCTTGTTCTGGTAGTTGAGGTAGTAAGCGTGCTCCCAGACGTCGAGGCCGAGGATTGGCTTGCAGGAGCAAACGTTGGCAGCCTGACCCATCAGTGGGTTGTCTTGGTTAGGAGTGGAGCAGACACCGAGGGTGCCGTCTTCCTTGACACCCAGCCATGCCCAGCCTGAGCCGAAACGAGTGGCGGCGGCTTTGGCAAATTCCTCTTTCATGGCATCGAGCGAGCCAAATGCACTGTCGATGGCAGCTGCGAGGTCGCCGGATGGAGCGGAAGCACCGCCAGGAGCGATGACTTTCCAGAAAAGGCTGTGGTTGAAGTGTCCGCCGCCGTGGTTACGGACAGGAGTGCGGATATCGTCTGGAATTTTATCGAGATTCTGAATCAGAGCTTCGACGGAAACGCCTTGCAGATCATCATTACCTTCAAGAGCACCATTCAGTCCGTTGACGTAAGCTTGGTGATGTTTGTCGTGGTGGATCTCCATGGTTTTCGCGTCGATGTGAGGTTCGAGCGCATTAAAGGAGTATCCGAGGTCTGGTAGTTCGTGGGCCATAATATTTAAGTTAGATGAGTTTTTAAGTTGTTGGGTTGTCTTTGCCGACGAGCGGGATTATGCATCCTCTAACGTTGATCGCCGCTGACAGAGCTAATATGACGTAGCTGCCTATCATCGCAAGTAAAACCCTGTGTCAGCATGTGTTCGACGTACGGAACCCAACCATTGACCACACATGATTTCTCCTGAACTTCTCCCGTATATCACCGCCTCCGTCGGTCTCGTCGCCGGCATCCTCATCACTTGGTTACTGATGGGAGCCAAGGCAAAGACCCAGTCAGGCATCGCCGCCGAAAAGCTCGTGGCATCCAAAGAACGCAGCCAGCAAATCAGCGAAGACCTGGAGGCTCTCCGAGTAAAACACGCCGCGCTCACCGACAGCGAATCCGCTCTGCGCCAGGCCCGCACCGAGCTCGAAGTCAGACTTGAGGAAGAAAAGAAAGCCGCCGCTGAAAAACAGGCATTGTTAGAAAAAGCCGAGACCCGACTGACCGATACTTTCAAAGCCCTCTCCGCCGATGCCCTGAAGTCCACTCAGGACCAGTTCCTCTCGATGGCTAAGAACAGTCTGAAAATGCAGCAGCAAGAGGCGTCCAGTGAATTGGAGAAACGCAAGGCCGCCGTCGAGCAGTTGGTGAAGCCGATTTCTCTCACACTGGAAAAAGTCCAAAGCCAGATCACCGAGAGCGAGAAGCTGCGCGAGGGCGACAAACAAGCGCTCAAGCAACAGATCGTGCATATCACCGAGGCCAACCTCGGTCTGCAAAAAGAAACATCGAAACTCGTCAAGGCCCTGCGCCAACCAACCGGACGAGGCCAGTGGGGTGAGATGCAGTTGCGCCGCGTGGTGGAAATGGCCGGCATGCAAGAGCACTGCGACTTCACCACCCAAACCACCAGCACCAGCGACGAAGGCAAACGCCTGCGCCCCGATCTCATCGTCAATCTCCCCGGCGGCCAGCATATCGTGGTCGATTCCAAAGCCCCGATGGACGCCTACCTCGATGCCATCGAAGCCGAGGAAGAAAGCCACCGTAGCACCGCCATGGCCCGCCATGCGAACCAAGTCCGCACCCACATCCAGCAGCTCAGTAGTAAGAAATACCAAGACCAATTCGATACCACACCCGAGTTTGTCGTGCTGTTCCTGCCCAGCGAAGCCTTCTTCTCCGCCGCCCTTTCCGAGGACTCTTCACTGATTGAAAAAGGCGTCGACCAAGGCGTCATCCTCGCCACACCCACCACGCTCATCGCCCTGCTCCGCGCAGTTTCCTTCGGCTGGCGTCAGGAGGCGTTGGCACAGAACGCGCGTGAGATTTCCGCCGTCGGCCGCGAGCTTTACACCCGACTCGGCGCCTTTGCAGGCCACATACAAAAACTCGGCCGCAGCCTGAACTCAGCTGTGGGCGACTACAATAAAACCGTCGGTTCACTGGAAACTAGGATCCTAACAGGTGCTCGCAAATTTGAAGAACTCGGTGCCGCCCCGGAGACCAATCAAATTCCAGAAACCAAAGGCGTCGAAGTCGTCCCAAGAGAAATTCGGGCCGATCTCCCTGCTTACGAACAGACAATTATTCCCAGCGGCGAGGACTTCGCCATTGCCAGTAGTGGCAAAGACGAAGCCTTCGGCTTCGAAGGGTTTACGGCTCCCGAAGATCCTAACAAACCAGACCACAGCTCCGCTGCGAACGATCTGCGATCGGCGTTTGAATAAGCGGGGGAGCTAGTCTAGTCGCCTAGCCTCGAGTGGGCAGAATTCCTATCGCGCGGTCTTGAGCGCACTGATTCCAGCAGCGAGTTGGAAGAGATTCGCAGTGGCATCGCGTTTGATCTGATCCATCAAGACTCCGAAGAGCTTGAAGGCTTCTATCTTATATTCCACCAGCGGGTCTTTCTGACCCTGGCTTCGCAGATAGACCCCCTCGCGGAGTTCATCCATTTCGGCGAGATGCTCTTGCCAGCCGTTGTCGATGGCGAACATCAAGGATCTTCTTTCTTCGCGTTCGATCGCTTCCGGAGGCACACCGTCTAACCGATCACTGTAGCTCGATTGAATGCGTTGGCTGATTTCCTCTGCGAGTTTGTTAGGCTCGACAGATTTCAGATCATCGACTTCAGCCTGGCAGACCTCCCTTGCCCATTCGAGAAGTGGAGTGAGATCAGGATCGTGGGCATCGCAGTCTGACAGATGTTCCTGCACGTGCTGGGTGACGATTTCATCAATCGTCTGCTGCGCTAAGTCGCGGATGTCTTCGGTGGCGAGCACGTTGTTTCTGAAATCGTAAACGATCTCACGCTGGAGATTCATCACGTCATCGAAATCGAGCACCTGCTTGCGGGCATGGGAGTCTCGCTGTTCGATGCGCATCTGCGCGGTCTCTACCAGTTTACCGATCGGTGGGATGCGTGCGCCGGATTTTTTAGCGTGTTCGATGAGTGCCGTCATTTGGGCAGGGTCACCGTGGTTGCGCATCAGATCGTCTTCGAGGGAAATGAAGAACTGCGAGCAGCCCGGATCGCCTTGGCGGGAGCAACGACCGCGCAACTGCCGGTCGACGCGACGAGATGCGTGCCGCTCGGTGGCGATTACAAACAGTCCACCGAGTTCGGCAACACCTTCGCCAAGTTTGATATCGGTGCCTCGGCCCGCCATGTTTGTCGAGACCGTCACGGCTCCCTTTTGACCCGCCTTGGAAACGATGGCTGCTTCCTGCTCATGGTATTTCGCATTGAGCACGGAGTGAGGGATTTTCGCCAGCTTGAGCATGCGCGCGAGTGTCTCAGAGGCCTCCACCGAGGCGGTGCCGATGAGCACCGGCTGACCGGTCTTGTGCGCTTCCTCGACGGTGCGGATCACGGTCAGGTATTTATCGCGCCGGGTTTTGAACAGCTGGTCGTTGCGATCAATCCGTAGATTCGGCGCATGGGTGGGGATGGGTAAAACGTCAAGTTTGTAGATCGCGTGGAACTCCGCCGCTGCGGTTTCCGCCGTGCCAGTCATGCCCGCCAGTTTTTCGTAGAGACGGAAATAGTTCTGAATGGTGATGGTGGCGTAGGTCTTGGTTTCCTCCTCGATCTTCACGCCCTCCTTCGCTTCCACGGCCTGGTGGAGACCGTCCGACCAGCGGCGGCCATCCATTTCACGGCCCGTGCTTTCATCAATGATCGTCACCTTGCCTCCGCGCACAACATAATGCACATCGCGCTCGTAAAGGCAGTATGCGGTGAGTAGCTGGGAAATGCCGTGGATGGATGCGGCCCGCGAATTTCTCTCGGTCTGGATCGTCTGCACGGCATTGGCTTTTTGCTCACGCGTGAGGTTTTCATCGGCATTGATGGCATCCAGTTTGTCTGCGAAATCCGGCAGGGTGAAACTCTCAGGATCTTTCGGCGACAAAAACACGCGACCTTTTTCCATGAGGTCGGCATCGCGGCGTTTGTCATCGATGGCGAAGTAGAGTTCCTCCTTGAGCTTGTAGATGTCTTTCCGATTGCCGCGTTTCTGATACTGCAGCTCGGTTTTTTCCAACAGCTTTCTGAGCTCGGAGTTTTCCATGAAACGCAGCAGCTGCCGGTGGCGCGGATGGCCGAGTTTCAGTTTGTAAAGTGCGAGACCGGCCGCACTGACGTCGCCTTCTTCGAGGGAGCGTTTCACATCGGAGGCGAGCTGATTGCACAGTGCGGTCTGGCGCTTCACCAGTTTGTGGACCTGAGGCTTGAGATCTAACAAAGGCTGTGAAGATTGCTCGGAAGGGCTTGTGATGATGAGCGGCGTGCGGGCATCGTCGATGAGGATGGAGTCCACTTCATCGAGGATGGCGAGGTAGTGACCGCGCTGCACCTGCTCTTCGCGATCGTCGGCCATGCCGTTGTCGCGCAGGTAGTCGAAGCCGAATTCCGAGTTTGTGCCGTAGGTGATATCGCAAGCGTAGACCTTGCGGCGATCGGAGGGTTCCATGTCATTTTGCAAACAACCCACGCTGAGGCCGAGCGATTGATAGAGCGCGCCCATCCAATCGGAGTCACGCTTGGCCAGATAGTCGTTGACGGTGACCACGTGGACTCCAAGTCCTGTTAGAGCATTGAGGTAAACCGGCAAGGTGGCGACCAGTGTCTTACCTTCACCGGTCTGCATTTCCGCAATCAGTCCACGGTGCAGCGCGATGCCACCGATAAGCTGGACATCGAAGTGCACCATGTCCCATTGCAAAGGCTGGCCGCTGACCATGACGTCACTGCCGCAAAGTCGACGTGCCGCATTTTTCACCACCGCGTAGGCTTCCGGCAGAATTTGCAGCAGATACTTCGCGCGTGCGTCGGCAAAGCGCGGTTCGATGTTGGAAAAAGCGGCCTTCGCACTCTCGATGGAATCGGCAGTGGCGGCTACTTTTGAGGGCAGGGAGGAGAATTCTTTCCGCAGTGAATCGAACCGTTCTTGCAGAGCGGTGGCGGTTTCGCCAAGGCCGGCCTCATCCATCCGCTCGAGTGCGGACTTGGGCGCGACGTCGAGCGGATGGTAGCGCGCCAGATGTCGCTGCCACTGGCTGGTGAGCTTGCGCAGTTCATCAGCTGGCTCACGCTGAAGCTTTTCTTCGAGGGTGTTGATCCGACTGACAATCGGGCGGATTCTGGTCAGCTCGCGTGCGTTTTTGCTGCCGAAGAATTTGGGTAATATAGAAGTGATCATTGAATAAATAGAGTTGCGCGGAGGCAAAGCCGTCCGCAGGAAATGTTGTTTGGTTAGAAAGTGCGAATGCCGTAAAACGGCGAAACTCTGCCAAAGAGGCAGGTGGGACTTCCTCACACTCGGAGGAAAATCAGGGGTGCGCATTTCTCTAAGAAACAAAGCCAACGCCCGGACCTGCATGAGGCCGAACGCGGATGGGATCGAGGAGCTGCGCTTAGCTAGAAACGCCAATCGGCGGAGCACGCTCGCGAACCGCTCCACCACAACGGGCAATCTCAATCCGACCGGATCGTGACGTGATGGCGATTCTCTGAACCGCGGGAGATCTGAGCTTAGAACCATCAGGAACTCCATTGGTCAAACCAAGCTGGCATCGATCCGGCGCTGTCGCCGGTGCCCCTGCGTCCGACGGCTGAGTCACGCTGCAGCCATTCAGAAGTGCCGATTTCCTCAGCGTGATCTTCTGCGAGGCCAGCGCATTGCATCCCAAAATAGCCACCAACGCGAGGACCCAAGGGATCAATGCGTGAGGATTCGACTTTTGGCGGATGCTTGTCATCGGGGATTCAACTCAAGTTTCTAGAGGCTGAACAGCACCTCTAGAATCGGAGCGGTAGAGAATTTGTCAAATGCTTTAGGTGTTAGTTAGCGAAAGATTAGGCCTCCGGCGGGAAGGTGCGTTTTTTTGGAGGTGTGTGGGGCATTTTCAGTTTTAATGTTTATTGATTTGGTTGGGATTTGAGGTAGCCGTTTTACCTGATTTTTATGAAGCGTTTTATTTTAGTTTTTTGGTTGGGGTTCTTGGGATGGACTTTTGGAGCTACTTATGGGCCAAAGGGAAAGGCTGTGGAGTTTGAGCAGCCTAATGGGGTGATTTTGAAGTTACGGGTCTTTGGAGACGAGTTTTATGCCCGCACCGAGACTGTGGATGGGAAGACGGTGGTTTATTCTGAGACGACTGGGGCTTACCATTATGCGGTTTTGCGTGACGGAGATTTTGTGGCCAGGGATCAGGTAGGGGCTTTAGGGGCCGTGGTGCCGAAGGAGACCGCTGTGTTGAGTAAGGCAGTGCGGCAGGCAAAGTGGGAGGCAGGGCGAAAGGCGTTAGGGGTGGCCGATGCAGTGGAAATGGCTCGGCGTCGGGCAGCGGTCAAGGCAGCCATGAAGGCTCTACCCGCGCAAAAGCGTGCGCTAGACGCTGATGTGGATGCTGCCCCAAGTCAGGCTTTGATTTCAGCAACAAGTTACAAGGGCTTGGCGATTTTAATTCAGTTTCCGGAAGACGTAGCAAATAGCCAGGATGCAGTGAGTTTTCCTATGGCGCGGGACAAGGTGGTGCGGTTTTGTAATGAACTGGGATATAATGACGATGGGAATACCGACTCGGTAAGGGGGTATTACAAGGACCAGTCTAACAATTTGGTGGATTATACACACGAGGTGACGGCGATTGTGACGCTACCAAATGCGCGGAATTATTATAACTTTTTGGATTACCCGACGAATACGATTGTTAGATCCGTTCGCAATGCGGGAAGCTTGATGTTGAATGATGCGTTGGATATTCTGGAGGATGATAATTTTGATTTTTCCACCTTAACATTGGACGAGAATGATCGGATTCTTTCTACGAATATGTTGTTTGCGGGGAATACTTCGGGGGTGTTTTCTCAAGGGCTGTGGCCTTCGCGGACGAGTCTTTTGGCAACTAGGAATGTCGGGACGGCGGGTTCACCACGTCGAGTTTCCGGGTATCAGATGACGAATATCGCGGATGATTCGGAGTCGATCGGCACTTACGTGCATGAGTCGGCGCATTTACTTTTCGGCATGCCTGATTTGTATGATCTGGATCAGGGGGCTGGGGAGTCATCGAGTGGCTTGGGGCAGCATTGTTTGATGTCGGGTGGGAACTTTTCGGATTTTGGGCGGACACCTTCACCGATAAATGCGTATTTGAAGGAGACTGTGGGTTGGCTGGAGTATGAGGAGGTGGGTGTGCTGGACTCAAAAGTCGTGAGCCTAACAACTACGGGGAACAAAGCGGTTCGGGTACGTAATGAGGCGAATGTGGATGAATTTTTTGTGATTGAGAATCGTGGTTCGGGTGATCGTTGGGCGCAGTGGGCTCCAGCAAAGGGAATTTTGGTTTGGCACGTGGATGAGGCGAAATTTAATAATCGTGAGGAGCAGCGGACGGAGGCTCAGCATTATTGGGTATCACTTGAGCAGGCTGATGGTTTGTTCGAGCTGGAGGGTGATGGAGCGGCGGATTCTGATGATGCGTTTGTGAACGGTGGGGAGTTTTCCGGAAGTACGGTTCCTAGTGCGCATTGGTGGAATGGAACGGATTCTGGATTACGGATGAGGGTGGCTAGTGATCAGGGCACAAGTATGGATGTGGTATTTGGTTTACCGGGTGATGTGGAAGTTTTGGGACCATTGAGCGGGCGTTTAATTCGTGGATATGATGTGGAGATTCGTTGGTTGGGTAGATTTGATGGATTGGTGGATATTGAGCTCTTAGATGAGGGTATGAGGTTGATGGATGTAGTGAAGGGAACGGAAAATGATGGTTCGTTTGTTTGGTCAGTGCCTTCTGATCTAGCCGTGAGGGGTGGGTATTATTTCCGAGTGGTGAGTGTGCAGGATGGCGCGATTTATGATAGTGGTAGTGAGTTCGAGGTAGGCGATGAGCTGTTTGCGACTGGTGGCGTCGCGCCGGCAGATTTTAATTCTACGGCAGATTCTGATGCAGATTGGGTAGTGGTGTCTGATGAAGCCCAAGAGGGGGATTTTTCAATGCGCGCGGGCAATGTAGGTAATTCGCAGAAAAGCGTATTGCGTGTGACGCGAGTGTTTGGTGATGGTGAGATAGTGTTTTATTTAAAGGTTTCTTCTGAGGAGAACTGGGATGGAATTCGGTTTTACATCGATGGGGTGAGGCAAGATGTGGTGGTGGACGGGCCGCGCGTTGAGTTTTCCGGGGAGCGGGATTGGACTGAGTTTCGCTATGCAGTAACGGCGGGCTCGCATGAACTGCGTTGGGAGTATGATAAGGATGGTGGGGTAGATAACGGCTCGGATACGGCTTGGATGGATGGGTTTCGGTTTGAGGCAGCGGAGGCTGCTTCTTCCGGGGAGACATTTCCCAACGGCGGGAATTTTCCGGATAGCTGGGCGAGTAGCGGAGACATGCCTTGGGTCATGACTGATGCGGAGATGCAGTCGGGAACACATTCATTTGCCAGCGGAACGATTGGTGATAGCGAGACGTCGACGATGGAGGTGAGTGGTGATAGCGAGACGTCGACGATGGAGGTGAGTGGTGAGTTTAAGGCTGGAGTGATTTCGTTTTACGCTAAGGCTTCGTGTGAGGAAGGTTATGACCTACTGAAGTTTTATGGATGGGGTGGAGCAACGCTTGAATCCGGCTGGGACTACTTTGGGATTTTCAGGAGAAAAGGATTGGACGCTGTTTGAGTTTTCAGTGGGCGCTGGTTCGCATACTTTTCGGTGGTCATATGTGAAGGATAGTTCAGTTGGAAGGGATGCTGATAAAGTGTGGGTGGATTCAGTGAAATTGCCTGCGCGGGAGGAGGGTTTGGTGGCGTGGAGGATTGAGAAGTTCGGAGATGATTTTGATGAAATTTACGTGAGTGGGTCTTTAGCTGATCCAGACGGAGATGGTCTGGTTAATCTGGCGGAGTATGGATTTGGATTGGATCCACTAGCGATCAGCGAGGTTCCCAACTTGGGAATTTCGAGAGTTGGGAGCACGAGCGATTTGGAGGTATTAGTGAATGGGAGTGCTGTTGGGGTGGGGTTTTACGTGATGAAGAGTGTGGATCTTGTTGGGTGGAGTGAGGTGGATTCGGTGCCAAGTGATGGCGGGGCAGTGGGTGACAAAATGCTATTGAAGCTTGGGGTCTTGGAGGAAGATGGCTTGAAAGGGTTTTACCGGGTTGGGGTTCGGTCGGAGTGAGAACATTGGCACAATCCTGAGGCAGAGGCTAAGGGCGTGGGTATCGATCTGTTAGAACACTCCGAGCAAATCGTTCTGGAGCAAAAAATCCATCGCGCTCATGAGCTAAGTCCCGCATACAAGCTCGCGACATTTCTATTTGCATCCGAGTCTGAACCTTAATACTCATGATTTATGAAAACGAAATTGCTTTTCACGGTCGTTGCAGCCTCCTTCGTGGGAGTTGCGGCCGCTGATCCGAATCCACCCGAAGCCACGGCTGCTGCAGATACCAGCAGCCCAGCCACCTCTGCGGAGGCTATCAACAAGGACATCCAAGAGTATGAAGCTCTCTATGCAGCTTTTATGAAAAAAGTCCGTGCTGAGAAAGATCGGCAAAAGGCCATGAAACTCTATCAAGAGGTTCCAAAAATCGAACCTTACATGGAGCGAGTTCTCGGCCATGTGGAAAAGAACCCTACGAATGCCAGTTCGAAAAAAGCATTAATGTGGAGCCTGACGTATGTGCGCCAACAGCCACTCCGCAGCCGGATCGGTAAGATATTTACCACTCATTTCATCAATGATCCGTTGATTAATGAGTATGCCAAGTCCCTCTCGAGAAGCATATCGCCACAGTCCCAAGCGGAGCTACGAGACATCATCGAAAAATCCTCAAACCCTGACACCAAGATCTACGCCACCTACTACCTAGCAAACAATCTAAGCCAGTCCGTCAGAAGGTTCCCCAATCTCAGTGATGAAGAAAAAGCTGCCAAAACCGCTGAGTCCAATCGGCTGCTCAAACAGCTTAGTGAAAACCCCGAGGTGGCTAAACTTAACGAGAAGCTCGCCAAGCGCATCGCCTCCGTCCTCTTCGAACAAGAGAATCTTGGCATTGGCTGCACCGCGCCGGACATCGTGGGTGACGATCACACGGGCACTGTTTTCAAACTCAGCGATTACCGTGGCAAGGTGGTATTGTTAGATTTCTGGGGTATTTGGTGAGGCCCATGCAAAGCCATGATTCCTCACGAGCGGTCGCTCGTGGAGAAATGGAAAGATCGTCCGTTCGCCATCATCGGCGTGAACTCGGACAACAAGGAAAAGCTCGCCAAGATGGTGGAAGACAACACCGTGAACTGGCGCAGTTTTAACAATCAGCAAAAGGGATTCAAGATTTCTGACAACTGGAACGTCACCGGCTGGCCAACACTCTACATCATCGATCACAAGGGAGTGATCCGGCACAAAGGCCTGCGCGGAGAGGCCATGGAAAAAGCTCTCGATGCCCTGATTCAGGAAGCCGAGAAGCAATAAGCCAATTCACAAAAACCACGGCGCCGACATCATTTGGGCCGTGGTTTTTTGGTGAATGAAATGCTATCCCCCTACGGTGACTTCGGCTGGGAACGCGTAGTTGATGTCACCACGCTTCACCAAGTTCTTCATCATGGTGAAGCGGCTGCGCTTGAGCTTGCCTTTGAAGACTTGCTTACCGTTGAGCATGACTGTCACCTCCTGATCGAGATCCACCATGTCATCATTGAGATTCACGGTAACCTTCGAAGAAGTGAGTGGCTTGCGTGTGGCCTTACCGTCCTTTTCCTTCGCGGGAATGACTTCTTCGGCTGTGATCGTGACCAGATTTCGAGCCTTATCGACACTCGCTGTTAGATCAAACTCACCCTTTTCAGGAGTCTTGGTCAGTGACAGCCAGTAAAAATTATCGCGGTAGAGGCCGGCCTTTTCGTAACAGCGCCAGACGATCTTTGTTGGATACGGGTTCCTGGTGTGAGTGATCAACCAACTTGGCGACTTGCTGTAGTCGATGCCGTGACCGCGTCCTTCCTGAATCGCGAGCACGTTCTCGTAGCCATCTGGATCCTTCGCCTTGAGGGCATCGATGGAGGTGTGCAGTTCCTTGGCCAGCTCGATGCGTTTGAACATGGTGTCCTTTTCGCCAATATCTGAGCGAAAAGCAACATTTCTGAGATTCTCGGTGACGGTCATCATGCCCCCGGCCATCGAACCGCCACCGGCAAAGAGATCGGCCAAAAAAGGAGTTAGATGGCAGGTGCCGTAGCCGCCTTGGGAAATACCCATAATGTAGATTTTGTTAGAGTCGACGTCATTGAACAAAATGGCATCGCGGATCATGCGGGTGAAAATGTCGATGTTGTGTTTGTGCCACCAGCGACCGAGGCGATCGTCCGCCATCCTCGGAATGAAATACAGCCCCGCAGGTTTGTACACCCGAGCGGTAAGGCTCATCTGGGCCTGCCACTCGCGGGTATTCACGTCCCAGCCGTGAGCTGTATCAACCTTGTGCTGACCTCCTCCGTGGAGGCAGATAAACATCGGCCAGCCAGCAGCGGGTTTTTTACCTTTCGCCATGAACAGGTAAGGCATGGTCTTGTCATCAGAGGTCAGTTTGCCCGCCTGGAGCTTGGGCTTCTTGCCTCCGGCGGTCATCTTTTCAATGGGTTCTGGCACAGACAACAGGTGTTTATCCCAACCTGCGCGCTTGGCCGCTGCCTTGTACTCTGCCCACAGTTTGGTTTTGGCAGCTGCGACATCGCCTTCTTTTAACATGGTTTCATCGTTCAAAGCCGCCGGCGATTTCCCTGCAAGTGCCTCATCCATCCATTTAGCATAGGTGTTCTCTGCAATCGGGCTTTGGGCAAGGGCGTCAGACAGGCATAACACGCCGAGTGCGCCACCCATTAATCCGTTTATCAATTTCATTATGAGTATCTAATCGAAGCTGGAGCCTCAATTTGTCTCTCGGTTTGGGCTTAACACGCGGGTATGTGGCCAACACATGGTCTTTTGTATTTGCCTATCGCGTCATATTTATTATTCTGCCCCTTGATGTAAATGTTGGGAATCCATCGCACATCCGTTTTAACATCACACAAAACCGACATGAAGAAACTCACACTTGGCACAGCAGCTACGATCTCTATGCTCACATCCGCCCACTCAGCCGTGATCGTAGGTACTAACTCCATAGCCTTCACCGGCACAGCAACCGAAGAAACCGTATTTAGTTTAAATTTAGAAAGCCAAATCGTCGACGGTAGTGGACTTTCTGCAACCCCCACAGCAGCCAATGTTGGCTCGGTCACACATGCCAACGTAGCAAATGGCAATGCCTGGGCAACAATTGATCCGACTCCCGCCGGCGGTGACTATTTCGCGGAAACCGTGGGCACTGTGGTTTTTGAAATCGTATTAGATAATACCTACGCAATCACTGACTTCGTCCACTGGTCCTACGGTTTTGGAACGATCAATGATAATAATATCAGCAATGTGACATTTGATTACGGTGTTGGCGATTATGCCTCATCCACGGGTGCCGTGGCTCTGGCAGAAGCCAGCACAGCCGGTGGCTCTGTCATCACTTCCATCGGATCGATCACGGCGGACCGAATCCGCATCACGGTCAATGACAACTATTTTGTACCCCAAGGAGACGGTGGAGACCGTGTGGGCATCGCAGAGGTCCGTTTCATCGGTGACGTGGTTCCCGAACCGTCATCTGTCGCCTTGCTCGGCTTGGGGGGACTCGCTCTGATTTTCCGTCGGCGCAAGTAGGCTCTCACCGCTGAATTTCAATGAATCACCCAGTTCCGTACTGGGTGGTTTTTTTTGTGTCTTAACCTTGCGAGAAGCCAATAAGCCCATCCGCGATGAGCAACTACATGAGGCCTTGAGAGGCAAACGAGTAGAATGGTTCCGTGCGGTCGTCACTGGGTCGGCCGACGATGAGATGATCGACAAAGCGTATACTCATCAGCTTTGAGGCCTCGGAAATCCGGCGGGTTAACGTCATGTCCGCACGGCTTGGCGTGGGATCGCCCGATGGGTGGTTATGCACTAACACAAAGGCTGGACATTGATTGAGTAGGAGGTGGTGCATCACGTCGCGCGGTTCACAGAGTGCGGTATCTGTATTTCCTTTGCTAAGCTCGATCGTGCGCACACCTCGCAACTTGGTATCTAACAAAACGATTAATACATGCTCCTTTCGCTCGTGGGCGAGTCTGGGGGAAACTGCCTCGTAGATGGCGTCCGCGCTATTCATCGGCGCGCGGCGCATTTTCTCGTTGGCGCATCGTGCCCCCAGCTCGAAAGCTGCCAGCAGCTGCGCCGCTTTGGCCGGACCGAGTCCGTGTTCCTTGGAAAGCTCCTTCACACTCATGCCACCAAGTTCGGTAAGGCTACCGTGCTTTTGCAGCAATTTCCTACCTACCTCAATGGCGCTGCTTCCTTTGACTCCGACTCGCAGAAAGATGGCTAACAGCTCTGCATCGCTAATGGCAGAGGCACCCAATCGTGCGAGGCGCTCACGCGGGCGCTCGTCTTGTGGCAGATCGGGGATTTTGGCCATGGTTAGGAAAATCGGTTAGTCTGGGAGGTAAATCATCGCGGAGGCGAGGGCGGCGATGCCTTCGTGCCGACCGACAAAGCCCATGGTCTCATTGGTGGTCGCCTTGATGCCCACCTGACCAGTGGTAATGCCCAGCGCTGCTGAGATATTTTTCTTCATCGCCTCGGCATGAGGTAACACTTTAGGAGCCTCGGCAATCATCGAAGAATCGACGTTCTGAATCACCGCGCCTCGTTCATCGGCAAGCTCTCGGCATTTCTCGAGAATTTTCAGAGAAGAGATCCCCTCGATACTGTCGTCAGTGGGTGGAAAATAGTGACCGATGTCTGGAAGACCCATCGCCCCTAAAAGCGAGTCGGCAATGGCATGGCTGAGCACGTCGGCATCTGAGTGACCTGCGAGTCCGTGGGTGTGGGCAATTTCGACTCCTCCGAGAATCAACGGACGGCCTTCGGCAAACTGGTGGACGTCATATCCTATTCCTGTGCGATACATGAGATGGTTAGATTAAGGTGTTATACAGTGGCATAAAAAAGGCTGCCGGAGTGTTTCCGACAGCCTTGATGAAATGATGAGAGCTTGCAATGCAAGATTACTCGGCAGAGGCCTTCTTAGGGTCCTTTTTTGGTGGAGCTGGAACTTCCACAGGTGGAGTTACAGCTGTTGCACCAGGGCGGGGCTGTGCCTGTGGAGCTGCTGGTGGTGCCGGTGGAGGAGTAGGAGCGGCTTGGATTTCGACCAATTCGAGTTCGAAGATCAAGGTGCTGTTAGCTCCGATCTTAGGACCAGCGGCGCGTGGGCCGTATGCGAGGTCGGAAGGAATGAAGAGCTTCCACTTGGCGCCAACAGGCATGGTGGTGAGAGCTTCTTTGAAGCCAGGAATGACTTGGAGAGTCATTGGGTATGGCTGACCTTCAGGTGACTTGTCGAACTCAGTGCCGTCGATCAGAGTGCCGCGGTAGTTGACCAAGAACTTGGTGCCCATGTCAGGACCACCTGCAGGTGCTTCATACTTCTTGTCGGTTCCCTTGTTGATGACTTCATACTGGAGGCCGCTGGCAGTGGTGGTGACACCATCGCGCTTGCCGTTTTTCTCGAGGAATGCTTTTCCGGCGGCGAGATTCACCTCGGATTTCTTAGCTTCACGCTCTTCGACGACTTTACCAAGAGCTTCCATAGCTGCGCGGATCTTGTCTTCTTCGTAGACTGGCTTGTCGCCTTTAAGTCCGGCGAGGAAACCTTTGATCACTGCGTCGTTATTGACATCTGCACTGGTCAGACCGGAACCACCAAGGCGTTGACCGTGCTGGTAACCGAGAAGATAAGAACTGATGGCTGCGACCTCGTCATCGCTCAACTTAGGAGCGGCTGGCTCGGCAGGAGCTGCTGGAGGAGTGGCTGGTGCCTTGGGTGGAGCGGCGTCCTGAGCGCTGAGTGCACCCAAGCCAACGAGGCTTGTGAGACCGACAACTCCGAGAACGGAGGCGATATTTTTGTTTTTCATAACTAGTATTTACTGGGTAATTCGCGGGCAAGCTAGGGGCGAAATTGGCCCCTGTCGAGCGGTTTATCGGGAATATGGGACCTCGCCAGCATTGCATCTGCCCGCCTGAATGCTAACATCTGCGGTGTCATGCCCCATGTTTTACTTGTTGAAGACGAGGCCTCCATCGCCGACACCCTGATCTACGCCTTGGAAACCGAACATTTTGAGGTCACCCACAGCAGCACCGCGGGGGGCGCTCTTTCTGTTTTAAAAGACAAACACCCGGACTTCGCCATCCTCGATGTAGGACTCCCGGATATGTCAGGATTCGATCTCTGCATGGAAATTCGCAAGTTTTCAGCTGTGCCAGTGCTGTTTCTCACTGCGCGTGACTCTGAGATCGATCGCATCCTAGGCCTCGAACTCGGTGGCGACGACTACGTAACCAAGCCTTTCAGCCCGCGCGAAGTGGTCGCCCGCGTCCGAGCCATCATGCGGCGATCTGCTGCCAAACGAAGCCATGAGACAGCTCCTGCCGATGCTACGACAACCACCGGAAATCTCGTCCACAACAAAGACGCTATGACCATCCTCTGCCATGGTGGCCTGCTCAATCTAACGGCTCACGAATATAAACTTCTGGTCGCCCTGATGTCGCAACCTGGCCGGATCTTCACTCGCGAACAGCTTTTGGAAAAGGCTTGGGACGATCCAGGCAGCGCCATGGACCGGACGGTGGACGCTCACATCAAATCACTACGCTCGAAACTCCGCGAACTCACTCCGAACGGGGACGACCCCATTGAAACCCGTCGCGGCCTCGGCTACACGCTATCTCCGGATTTGGCCTAACTCTCTCCCGATATGCGCCTCACTCGTGTTACGCTTTTCCTGCTGGTCTTGATCATCGGCTTTGGGTTTTACCGGCTGGCTGTCTATTTATTAGACGACGTCGATGCCCAGACTTTTCAAGCGACAGAAGAAGTAATGGTCGATACCGCCACCGTGTTGGCGGGTGTGGTGGAAGAAAAAATCGCCAATGGAGCATCGAAGCCCGATGTGCAATCCCTGCGCCAAGTCTTTGATCATGCGCAACGGCATCAGATCGAAGCTAAAATCTACAATCACACCAAAACCAACCTTGGCATCAACACTTACATCACCGATTCCACAGGCTTGGTGATTTTTGATTCCGACGAGGGTAAGCGCGAGGGGCGGAACATGGCGGATTTTAATGACATTGCGCGCACTCTCGCCGGGCGTTATGGCGCCAGATCCTCCCGAGAGGACGAGAACGATCCAAACAGCTCGGTTCTCTTCGTTGCGTCGCCCATTCGTTCAGGCGACAACATAATCGGCGTCCTCACGGTCTACAAACCTCAGGCAGATGTGCGCACCTTCATCACTGGTCGGCGCCGCGACATCCTAACAGCCACATTACTCATTGGCGGCGGCATCATTCTGTTAGTAGTCGCCGTATTCGTCTGGGTCTTTCAACCTCTCGGAAAACTAACCAACTACGCTCAGGCAATCAGCAGAGGTGAACGCCGACCGCTCCCGAATCTCGGCAAGGGCAAGGAAGTCAATACCCTTGGAAAAGCATTACGCGATATGCGTGAGACACTGGAAGGCCGTGATTATGTTAAAAACTACATCAGTACACTGACCCATGAGCTGAAAAGTCCGCTGGCGGCGATCCGAGGGGCAGCTGAATTGTTAGAAGAAGACATGCCTGCCAAACAACGGCACCGCTTCCTCGATAACATCCGCCGTGAAACCTCGCGGAGTGAGAGCCTGGTGCGTGACCTCGTCCAGCTCTCAGAACTCGAAGGCCAGTCTCATCTGGAAAATCACCGTCCATTTAATCTGACAGAGCTTTGTCATGAAATAGCCGATGAGGCCGGCCCACGGCTCGCGGTCAAGGGGCTGCAGCTTGAGTTCTCCAGCGATGAGGACATCAATCTGACGGGAGATGCCATGGTGATCAAGCTGGCTATTAAGAATTTGTTAGAAAATGCCATTAGTTTCTCACCCGACAAGGGCACCATCAATTTGACATTGGAAAGCAAAGACAAAAAGTCTGTTATTAGCCTTAAAGACGAAGGTCCAGGTGCGCCGGATTACGCCCTTGAGCGAGCCTTCGAGCATTTTTACTCACTACCTCGTCCAGGCTCGGACAGGAAAGGCACCGGACTTGGTCTCCCTCTTGTCTACGAGGCTGCCAAGCTTCACGGCGGCACGGCAGAGCTAAAGAATTTGCCCGAGAGGGGTTGTGTCGCCAGCATCCACCTTCCTCTCTAAGCACGAAAGGAAGACAAATGATGAGCCTAAAGGATAAGATTATCCGAGTAATATTAATCCTATCGTCGTCCTTGCTGCTTATCCATTCATGCATTTACGGGGCAGGGAGAGGCATTACAATGATCCCTGCTGGAGACCCTCTGACAAGTGTGTTAGAAACAGTTCGGATAGGAACCTATTTCACAATGCTGCTAGGAATGTTAATGTGGAAAACCCGTATCCATGCGGCTTTCTGGCTCCTCTTGATCGCTATTTTGGAAAGATCATTTTTGGAGTATCATGTTTCCGTTGCAAAAAGTGTCTTTTACGACTGGCCGGCTATCAGGGTCACTGAGCTCAGTTGGGTGATCATTTTCTACGCCGTTTCATATGTATTACCAGCATGTGTCTTGATCGACTTGGGGCGCAAAGTGTTCTCACGACGCCCCTCTCCACTTTCTCAAAGTTGATCGGCGATACTTTCCATTACGAGGTTATCCCAGTCCTTGACGTCTCTTTTTCTAAGTAACTTGGAAGCACGGAAATCCTTCAGGAACAGATCGCGCACCAGACGGTTCACAGCTGCTTTGTCAGAAAACGAGATATTGAGCTCCTCGTTAATTTTCAGACTCAAGGCATCGAAATTTGCGGAGCCAACACAGGCCCAATCATCGACCACGATGGCTTTTATATGAGAGAAAGGTTGGTACATATAAACCCTCGCTCCAGATTCCACTAACTGCTTGGCCGCGGCTTGGTTGCCTGCTTTGAGGAGCGCCGAATCATTATCTTCCGGCAACACCAGACGAACATCGACGCCACGCTCACGCGCAGCCATTAACTCACGCTGAAGAGCATCTGAGGTGAAGTAGGAATTCTGCAGATACACTCGCTTACGGCTCATCCGGATAGCGGCTAACATCGCCTTTTCAATATCCCTATTTCCAGCCGCAGTCTTGAGAATCCGGATGCCTATTTCTCCCTCTCGTACTTGTTTCCTGTACTTCAACTTCTTGTGGAAAGGCAATGCCCAGTCACCCCAGCCACCCTGCAGGTTCCACGCTCGATTGAAATCATTACTCAAGGCTGTGACCGCTGGGCCAGTGACTTTCACCATCATGTCATGCCACTCATAGCGATATTCACGGCCAATGTTCATGCCGCCGAGGTAGGCCATTTTTCCATCGATGACGATGAGCTTGCTGTGATCAGCCACCAACCAAGGGTTCAGAGACTTGCGAACTTTTACCCGGCTTCCATCTTTCAAATAATCCACTATCGAGCTCTCACGCAAAGGTGGCTTTTTACCTTTGGTCTCCGGAGCCACCCACCAAGCCGCGATTGAACCCATCTCGTCGAGTAAAACGCGACATTTTACATCCTTGGATTTTTTCTTCAACAAGTCGGCAAAATCCATGGCGATATCGTCGTTGTCAAAAATGAAGACCCTGGTGTCGATCTGCTTTTGGGCTCTTCTCACCTCAGCATTGATATCGGTGAAGAATTCTTTCCCATCTATAAGATATTCTACATTTCCCGGAACTGGCTCAGGCATCCCTATCAGGTCTAATACTTCCTCAATGGTGTGAGTTCCCCGGTAATTTTCATCAACGCTGGGCATAAGCTTTAGCAAGGGATCGACAAGGACTTCACCTCTGGCGTGGGCCATGGAAATCCCCTTGTGGGTTCCTGTGACTGGGTTTCGAATGATGGATACCACACTGCCTCTGAGGATCACCTTATCGATCATTTCTGCGGGCATACCGACGGTTTTCATGCCTGCTCGTTCATGCCATACATCAGCTTCAGGAAGGCTGCATGATACAAGCAGACCGGCTAACAATGTTGTCCACAAAATTGATTTCACAGCGCTTCTGTAGCGTATCCGCAAGAAGATTGAAAGCCCTCCCTTTTTTCTCGTCGGTTTTGATTTCACACAATCTTCACACAGCATTCGTCATAGTTTCACGTTGGCATGAAACCTTTCCACCCAGCAAACCAAACACCATGAAACCATGATCAAAAAATTAAACCTCATCTTTCTGACCACCCTCCTAAGCCTCACCGCACTTATCGCCGGGGAACAAGTGCAGGGGCCGTATTTCCAAATCACGAGCGCGGACAGTTCACTGGATTCCTTTCCACTCAAAGCGAGTAAAGCGAGAGTTTCTATTTCAGGCACGATCGCCCAAGTGGAGCTGCGCCAGACCTACGCCAACACCGGTGGCCATCCGATCGAGGCAGTCTACGTCTTTCCGGGCTCCACCGGCAGCGCGATGCATGGCATGGAAATGAAGATCGGCGAAAAGGTCATCGTGGCCAAGATCGCGGAGCGTAACAAGGCACGAGCAGCTTATGAAAAGGCTAAGAGTGAAAACAAAACCGCTTCATTGTTAGAACAGCAGCGGCCGAATGTCTTTCAAATGAACGTCGCAAACATCCTCCCCGGTGACGAGGTGGAGGTGCTGCTGCGCTACAGCGAACATCTGAAATCCACCGACGGGCAGTATGCCTTTGTCATGCCCACCGTGGTCGGCCCTCGATACGGCAACGGCAGCAGCGCAGACAGTCAGAGCTCCGACTGGGTAGCCAATCCCTACCTGCAACCTGGCACCGCCACATCCACGGAATTTGAGTTCACCATGGATCTTCGCACTGGCTTACCGCTCAAGCAGGTGCTCTGCACAACGCATAGCAGTCCTATCAAATACCTTGGCAAGCAACACGCCAGCCTCGTGATCAACTCCTCCACTGACGCCACCTGCATGAACCGCGACATCATCGTGCGCTATCGGCTCGCCGATGAAAAAGTGGAAAGCGGCATCCTGCTGCACCAGGCGGAGGAAAAAGGCGGTGAGAACTTTTTCCTCGTAGATATCGAACCACCCGCACGAGTGAAACCGGAACACATTCCAGCGCGCGACTACCTCTTTGTGCTCGATGTCTCTGGCTCAATGAATGGATTCCCTCTGGAAACGGCCCGTAAGTTGTTAGTCAAACTCGCTGATCAGCTACGCCCTACTGATACCTTCAACGTGCTTCTTTTCGCCGGCAACAGCCAGACGTTATCGCAACGCCCCCTCGTAGCCAGCGAGGACAACATTGAAAAGGCCCTCAGTTTCATGCGCTATCACAGCCGGCGCGGGTCTGGCGGCACTGAGCTCATCAAGGCTCTGAAACGCGCGGTGAACATGCCAGGCAGCGAGGACAAGTCCCGCTCCATTGTGGTGGTCACCGATGGTTTTGTCGATTTCGAAGCCGATGCCTTTGACTTGGTTAGAAACAGTCGAGGACAGGCCAACGTGTTCTGTTTCGGCATCGGCTCTTCAGTGAATCGCCATCTGGTGGAGGGTATCGCCAACGCCGGAGGAGGTGAGGCATTTGTGGTCACTACTCCGAGCGAAGCCCCTGATACGGCGCGCCGATTTCGCGAATACATCGAGTCACCCGTTCTGACCAATGTGAAGCTGGAAACCCGGGGATTCGATGCCACCGAACTCCAGCCGACCTCGATCTCCGATGTCTTTGCCAATCGCCCCATCACCGTCATCGGAAAATGGAAGGGTATAGCCGAAGGCCAGCTTATCCTAACAGGAATAACCGGCGGCGGGGAGAACTACCGGCAGGTTATCGACATCGCCGACACCGCCTCAAAAGGCATGCATAACCCTGCGCTCAGAAGTCTCTGGGCACGCGAGCGAGTCCGGGAACTCAGCGACTACGCCAAGCTGCGGAACGATCCTGACCGCCACAGTGAAACCGTGCAAGAAGTCACCAACCTCGGCCTGACCTACTCTCTGCTAACGCCCTACACCTCGTTTATCGCCGTGAATGAAACCGTGCGCCCGATCGATGAACCTGCTCAAACGGTGAAGCACGCCAGCCCGTTACCCAAAGGTGTCTCAGCCAAAGCGGTGCCATCGAATTCCGTGCCGATGGTCAAAGGCGGCAGCGTGCCAGAGCCGGGTAGTTCCGTGCTCTTCATTGTCAGTCTTGTCACCCTTCTCATGATGCGGGTGCGCCGTTGTCCTGTATAACCTCCAACTCATCATTCCCTTTGCGATGTGTGTGCAAACGCCTGAATAAGGCACTGTCAGCCGCCGGAATCCTGATCGGATTCTGTGCCGCCTTCTGGCCGCTCGGCCTTTGGTATGGTCGGCGGCTGACAGACGGGGGGGATGAACCGCTCGGATTGGTGGTGCTGGTTCTTGTCGCAGGACTTGCCATCGGAAACCAGCGGCAGATGAAGGATGCATCCATGCCAAAGACCTCCCTGGTATTTCTCGGCCTCTATCTTCTCAGCAGTTTTTGGCTGCCCCCGATGCTGCGCTGCATTCCTGCGATTCTCTGCATCGCTTTTTACTTCGGCTGGCACACCCGACCCTCATGGCTGGCCTTGCTGCTGCTCTCTTTACCCGTAGTTGCCACACTGCAGTTTTACCTCGGCTATCCGATGCGTGTCATCTCCGCTGAAACCACCCGCTGGCTGATCTGGCCATTTGTCAATGACATCGTGCGCGATGGCAGCACGCTGAGTGCCTATGGAAAGGTGGTGGGTGTCGATCCTCCGTGCAGTGGTGTTAGAATGCTGTGGATGGGGCTGGTGTATACTAATCTCGTCGCTGCCATGGGTCAGATGTCTTGGCTGAAAACGATCGCTTTCAACTTTCTGGCTGTATTTCTCCTGCTGATCACCAACAGTGTTAGATCTGCCTTACTGTTCGCTCCGGAAAGCGGCATCATTCAGATTTCTGAGGCCATGCATACTGGAGCCGGAGTCATCTGTTATCTTGGTGCCATTCTCATCCTCCTACGCATCGCTGCCATGGAGCCTCGCAGCACCCGCGTTCAACTTATTTCCTGATTCATGTCCCACGCATTGACCATCGCCATTCTGGGTCTGGCTGCCGGAGTTTTCCAGTGGCTGTCCCCTGTCATGACTACCCCTAACAAGGAGACTGCAGACCAGCTCCCATGGCCGGAAACATTCGAAGGGTATCTGCTGACTCCCCTGCCGATGACCGCCATGGAGCGTGAGTTCCAGCGCAGTTTTCCTGGCCAGATCGGCAACTTTCGCAGCGGTGAAAATCAGATCATCCTGCGCCGAGTGACCCGCGCCACGCGTAAGCTACACCCTGCCACTGATTGCCTCAAGGCATCCGGACATCGCATCGGGAAAGCAAGCCTTTACACCGATCATCAAGGCGGCAAGTGGTCGGGCTGCGAGGTCAGCAAAGCAGGACAAACATTCTTCGTGCGCGAGTGTATCACCAGCCCGAACGGGAAGATTTGGACAGATGTCTCGTCATGGTACTGGCACGCAATGATGCATCCTGACTCCGGCCCCTGGCTGGCCAGCACCATTATTTCAACGAGCCAGTACTAATACTTCCCTTAACCACTTGCTGAAAATGAAGAAGGCCTTAGGTTGCAAATTATGCTGCCGTCTATTCACCGTCTACTTATCTTAGGTTTACTAGCCACGGCACCTTTGGCTCTGGCCGACCCGATCACCCGCGTCGCCAATACCACACTCACCCTACCGGCGGAGGCACCGGTGGAGGGGGATTATACGGTGGAAAACGCATTCGGATCGCTCACATTCTCCAACCCGATCGCAATAGCTACGCCCCCGGGAGAAACTGGATTCACTTATGTCGTGGAGCGAGGGGGAAAGGTGCAACGCGTGAATCTTTCCAACAACACCAAGTCAGAATTTCTTAATTTGAGCAGCTGGTTAGTGGGTCAAGGAACGCCGCTGTCCCAAAGTCTTGAGAATGGCCTGCTCTCGATGGCCTTTCATCCGAACTATAACCAAAACGGCTATTTTTACGCCTTTTACTCCCTAAGCATTTCCAACCAAATCCACCAGCGTATTGCCAGGTTTACCGCAACAGGGACTCCCGGAAATTACCTGGCGGCGACTACTTCAAACCCAACAACACACCAAGCTCTCATTACCCAGCGTGACCAAGCTAATAATCACAACGGCGGTGACATGCACTTCGGGGCCGATGGTTATCTCTATATTTCCGTGGGAGATGAAGGAGCCGCAAATGATGACTACAATAACGCCAATTTCATTAACAAAGATTTCTTTTCCGCCATTCTGCGTATTGATGTGGATCAGAAGGCTGGAAACCTGACACCTAACAACCATAGCCAAAGTAACTCAAGTTCACATCCGTCTGCCGTTCATGCGGGCACTTATAAAATCCCAGCTGATAATCCATTCATCGGCGTTACTTCTCACCAAGGGAACACGATCGCAGCCAATACGGTCCGCACTGAGATCTGGGTGACAGGGCTACGCAACCCCTGGCGCTTCAGCTTTGATTCACCTACCGGGCGCTGTTTCATCGGTGATGTGGGCCAGGGAAAACGTGAGGAAATCAATCTTGTCAGTGGCGGCGAAGACTGTGGTTGGTCACGGAGGGAAGGTTTTATCCCGTTCACCTCTGGGCCTGCCGGTAGCAGTGTGCCAAGCGGCTATTCTCCGCATGACCCCATTTATGATTACCCTCGGAGCGATGGCAGGAGCCTAACAGGTGGATTAGTCTATCGAGGCTCTAGGCTCGGGGAGCTTTTCGGCCGATATATTTTCGCGGATTACGCCACCGGTAAGGTCTGGAACATCACGGAGCAAAGCAACGGGACTTGGACCCGTGAGGATCTAATTAGCCAAGGCGGTGTTGTCAGCTTTGGTGAAGATCCACGAAACAAAGATCTTCTGCTTTGTGCCATTGCAGACGGCAAAGTCTACCGCCTTGTGAGATCTACGAACACCAATCCTGCCCCCCTAACACTTTCTGCTACGGGCGCCTTTTCCAATTTGTCGAACCTCACACCTGCCGCGGGTATCTACGCTTACGATATAAACCACCCTTTCTGGTCGGATTTTGCCACGAAGCGGCGTTGGTTCAGTATTCCTCAACTTAGTGACACCGTGGGTTACTCGGATTCTGTGCCGTGGGCATTTCCTACCGGACAAGTCTGGATCAAACATTTTGATCTGGAAATGGAACGGGGAAATGCGGCGAGCAGTCGACCTCTCGAGACTCGTTTCATTGTCAAAACGACGGGTGGAATCTACGGACTGACCTACCGCTGGCGTGCCGACGGCAGCGATGCAGACTTGGTGGGCTCTAACGGTCTGGATGAAGACCTCACGATCATCGACGGTGGAAACCCTGTGACTCAGACTTGGAATTACCCGTCGCGCACAGACTGTCTGAGCTGTCATACGCCTGATGCCGGTCACGCTCTGTCCTTCAACGTCCGGCAGCTCAATCGCTCCGGTGCACTGGGCGGAGATCAGCTTGCCTGTCTGGCGGCGTCCGGATTTCTCGACAGCACACCCGCACCATCCAAGAGCCTGCCTGCCCACCCGGCGCTCAATGATTCACAAGTGAGCCGCGAGTCGCGCATCAGGACCTATCTCGAGGTCAACTGCGCCATGTGCCACCGTGGTAGTGCCAGCACCGTGCCTGGCAATTTCGATGCGAGGATTACCACCAAAACCGACCTCGCGGAAATCATCAACGGCATGCTTGTGGACAACCTCGGCAATGGCTCGAACCGTTTCATCGTGCCCAACGATCTCACCCACTCCGTGGTCTTGAAAAGGCTCGATGGATCTGCTGGCAGAATGCCGCCGCTGGCATCCAATGAAACCGACCAGGAGGCCATCGATCTCCTCACCCAGTGGATCACCGGTGAGTTGCCTTCGCGGCTTTCTTACACCGAATGGGCGCAGGCAAACTTCGGCACCACCGGCACAGCGAATACCATCGAGAACGGTGACTTCGACAACGATGGCCAGAGCAACATCACCGAGTATCTTGCGGGCACGGACGGAAGCGACATCAGCTCCACCTTTGCGCTGATCCTTGGTGAAACGCAGTTCAGTTTTATCCATCCGGCCAATCGCAGTGTGCTCATCGAGAGTTCCTCGGACTTGATCAATTGGCAGCCTTTTGACCACATGGATAATAACCTCACGCCACCCGCTACTGATCAGAACAAGACTTTCAATTTACCTGCCGGAGACAAGCTGTTCCTGCGCGCGCGCCTGTCGCAGCCATAAAAAACGGGCACCTCATTGCTGAGATGCCCCTTGGGAAAAGACTAAGAAGTTCCTTAAGCTCTGCTACGTCTGAATGCGAGACCACAGATGCCAAGAGCGAGAAGACCTGCGCTGCTTGGTTCAGGCACTGCGGTGACGTCCAAAGCAAGAGCCGAAGATCCACCGATATTGTTTCTGCTGAGCACGATTTGAGTGACTGGCCCAGTGCTGGTGATACTCCAATCTTGATTGGATGAGATAAAGTCGTTGTTATTTGGGCCTCGATCACCGCTTGTGATATAATCAAAAGTAGTTGTAAGCGTATCTGTGCCAATCCCATTGGTGACTTTCAGTTCTCCATCGGGGTCAGTAATCAAGGACCAAGTGCCACCCGTTAGCACGCCTGTAACGAGTTCGCCATTATCATCGTTATGAATGCCAGAGCTAGGTGCAGCCAATAAAATGAGATTCACTGCAGAGTCAAAGGTGACTGTGATGCTCTGGTTGCCCGACAAGCTTACACCGCCGCCGTTGGCCGTTCCAGTGCCGCTTAAAGTGTAGCCAACGCCATCCACGGTTCCATTTCCACCAAATGCAACAAGAGCTGCATTAGCGTTCAAGCCGAGTACGGCAGAGGCAACAAGTGTGTAAAGAATGGTAGATTTCATAGCGGAATGCCTCTATATAGCATCCTGCAAAAATGGATATCAATCTTAATATCAAGTGTTAGAGCGCAACCATCCAACCATACGCGGAAAGGAGCCGGAGCTTCAAATTTCACCCATCACGTATTCCAGCAGCATACTTTGAAGCATGAGGTAGAATCGGTTTCTGAAATGAGCGCTGCGGAGTTCGGCGGGGGCCTCATCGACGTCTTCAACTGCCTCTAATTTATACCGTGCTTCCAGTGAGATGCGGGCTTGGTTGATGGCTCCGTACCATTTGTCGGCGTTGACGGGTTTGATATAGATCGCTCTCTCGTCATATTCACGAGCCTCCGCGATGACGGCGGCTACATATTTGCACTGGCTATTGAAGTTCAGCTCCAGATCGGGCACAACGTATTCTTCCCAGTCGCTATCGTCATCCATCAGCCCGGCCAATGACTCAGCCAGATGTGCGGGCCGACCAACGTCGTGGGTGATCATTTCCAGTACAGCCCAATCGGTGTTCGATTCAGGCTCGATGGCAAGGCCACCTTCCAAGGTAGGCATGATATTCATATGGCCTTCTCCATGGTGGTTTGTAGCTGCCAGCCATGAAGCTGTTGCACGTAGAACTCTGCCTTTTCCTTGGATCCGGTCCAGACGATGGAGCGTCCGACCGTATGCACTTCCATCATCAGAGTCTCTGCACGAGTCTGCGAGTAGCCGAAGACCTTTTTAAATACCATGGTCACATAGGCCTGTAGGTTCACCGGATCGTCCAGAACTACCACATTCCAAGGCACGTCTTGCTGTGTCTTGGTTTTGCTTTTTTTCTTAGTCGTGGGATTTGGCATCGTTGCTGCGTTAGTATGATTCGTTAGGTTCCTTTATTGAAGCACAATCATGTCTTGATCGACAAGCTAGCACCGAAGCTCTCGAAACGCCATCCCCAGCCATGCTCCAACATCTGACGCTGTTAGTGACTCTATCGATTGCGAACCGTGCGAGACGACCATTTCTGCCGCGCGTCCACAAAGCCAAGCACCAACACGGGTGGCGGCGAGTGGTTCGAGGTTTTGGCCCAGCAAGCCCGCAATCACACCAGTCAGCATATCGCCCTGCCCTCCGGATGCCATGCCTGCATGGCCGGTGCCATTCACAAATATCGGGCTGGATCCACGTTTGATCAACGTGCGAGCGCCCTTCAGCAGCAACGTCGTGTCAGGATGTTTGGCTATGAACGCCTCCACTGTTTCCTGTCGGCTAAGGTTTTTTGATTGCGGAAAAAGACGCGCCATTTCGCCGGGGTGGGGCGTTAAAATCATGTTCGGTCTGATGAGATCATCCCCCCCAACTCTCGCGAGGCTATTGAGAGCATCAGCATCTAACACCAGATGTTTGTTAAATTCGGAAATGACCTCGAACAATGAATCGCTCATGGTGCCCAACCCCGGCCCTATCACCAAAACATCCAAGTTTTCATTCAGTATCTCCGCGTAATCATTGATGGGTTTGACCATGACCTCCGGAGGCAGCAGTGGTGCCATGGTGGAGTAGATAGCATCATCGACAAATAAGGTGACAAGCCCTGCCCCCGATCGAAGTGCTCCGGTCGAAGCAAGGACAGCCGCTCCTAACATCCCCCGTGACCCAGCCACAATTCCTACTCGACCAGCATTTCCCTTGTGAAAGTCGTGAGGTCTACGCGGCAGCAATGGAGCTACGGAAAACAAGTCGCTCAGGCAGACTGAACCATCGCTAGGTGCGCTTAACCCATCGACAGGGACGGACTCAATGGCTCCAGTGTAGTTAGCTGCTCCGGGAGCTAGCAGACCGCATTTTGCCACCCCGATTGTGAGTGTTAGATCAGCCATTACGGCCCCTGGATAAGCCTCACCGGTATCACCGTTCATACCTGAAGGTATGTCCATGGCGATGATATCAGCACCGTTTTCATTCCTCATGGAGTTCATCCATGATGCGATATCATTGAGAGGTTCACGCAACGGGCCTGAAGCCCCGATACCTAACAAGCCATCGAGCAAAATCAGAGGGCGACACGTCATGTGCTTTTCCACATGCTCATTGACCGGGCAATCCCCGAGTTCGCGCCATTTCTTGCGAGGCAATGCTCGAAGCTTGGTTTCGGGGTGCTCGCAGCGGATTCCTATTTTCCACCCCGCACTCGCCAAGTGGCGAAGCGCGACTAACGCGTCTCCTCCGTTGTTCCCGGTTCCCAAACAGGCGATCGCATTGCCCGCGACAGGATAACGACGTAATATCGCGCGAGCTATACCTGCTCCAGCGATGTCCATCAACTGCTCTGGTGTCGCTCCATTTTTGAATACGCGGGCCTCAAGCTCGCGCATTTGCTCACATGTCAGACTGCCTGTCATTACCGTCCAAGAAACCACGGATTAACAGAAACGACACTCCTTTTTTCAGAATTACGCTAAGCGTCCCCCATGGCCGCCAGCTTATGATTCAGCGCGATGGAGCTTCGCAGACTTTGCATTTGAGCGATCAGATGGGAATGCTCTTTGCAAATTTTGGTGCAGGTAGGTTCGGTTCCGGCGTGGGTGCTGACATACCTACCAATTTCCGAAAAATGGTTTTTCATCTGAGCCTCGATCACACTCACCTCGGCACGCAGCTTGGATTTGTCACGGTTTGCCTTGCCGATGTTTTGATAGGCCGACGAGGCTTCCTCACGCAGACGTTTGCGGTCCTCCTCCAGCTCATTCTCCATGGCTGAGATTTTTTCATCGAGAGCCGCAATCTCTTCGCCAATCGCCTCGCGCTCCTTTTTCAACTTGGAAAAAGTAGACTTGTACTCTGTCAGCTTGCTTTTCTCTTCGGCAATCACCTCCTTGTGATCATCGCTAAGGTCGGCTTCATCTTGATCTGACAGGACCGAAATTTTCGTCTTCGACGCTTCAAATTTCCGTTTCACCAGTTGAGCCCTGCCGACGATCTCATCACGCTTCGCGATGAGAACCTCTGATTCCCCAACTAACTCATCACGCTGCGCCTCCAAGGTCTGACAGACCTCAGTGGTATGATTGAGGATCGTATTTCGCTCCTCGTGGGAAGCATCCAGCACTGAATCAGCCTCGCCGATGGACTCCTCGAGTTTTTTGACCTGCATCTGTAGCTTTCTCAAGCTCCAGTACTCCACGCTGATATCTTCCACCGCCTCGGTCTGCTCCCAGACGTCTTCGCCCAGGATTTCCTCCGCCTGACGGAGCAAGTGCAGTTCATCCGCGGCCTCCGCCAGTCGCTTGTTTTTCCGACGAATGCCGAAAGCCAGAGCGATACGGGCGAGGAGATAACGGGAGCTGTTCATGAGAGGCTGTTTATTCGACACGGTGATCGTGAAGAAAAACGACGCGCTATTTCTTCTTCACCAGTTTTTGTAGATTTTTGACCACCCCGATGTCTTCGAGAGTGGTGGTGTTGCCGGTGATTTCGCCAGTGGCGACAAGTTCCTTCAGCAGACGACGCATAATCTTTCCAGATCGGGTCTTCGGCAAGGCCGGAGTGAAATAAACATCGTCTGGTTTCGCGATAGCGCCAATGACTTTTCCGACATGGTTGCGGACTTCCTTGAGAAGCTCATCAGTGCCTTCGATACCACCTTTGAGAGTGACAAAGGCACAGACGGCCTGACCTTTGATATCGTGCGGACGACCAACCACAGCGGCTTCGGCCACAGTTTTGTGAGCAACGAGGGCGCTTTCCACCTCTGCGGTGCCAAGACGGTGGCCTGAGACGTTGAGTACGTCATCGAGTCGGCCGACGATCCAGAAGTTGCCTTTGCGATCGCGGCGGGCGCCGTCACCAGCGGTGTACATGCCTGGGTAATCGCTCCAGTAGGTGTCGCGGTAACGTTTTTTATCTTTGTAAATCGTACGCAGCATGCCGGGCCATGGCTTGCGGATCACCAAGCGGCCACCCTCGTTGGCTTTGCACTCATTTCCTTCTTCATCAAGGATGGCGGCATCGATTCCGAAGAAGGGCTGGGTGGCGGTGCCGGGCTTGATCGGGGTGCAGCCGGGCATCGGAGAAATCATGATGGCACCGGTTTCGGTCTGCCACCAGGTGTCAACGATCGGACATCTGCCGCCGCCGATTTTGTTATAATACCACATCCATGCCTCCGGGTTAATCGGCTCGCCTACCGTTCCTAACAGGCGGAGTGACGATAAATCGTGTTTGTCCACCAGCTCGTCGCCGGCCTTGATGAAGGCGCGGATAGCGGTGGGGGCGGTGTAGAAAATGGTAACGCTGTATTCCTCGACAATCTGCCAGAAGCGGGAGAAATCCGGATAGTTCGGCGCGCCCTCATACATGACTTGGGTGACGCCGTTAAGCATCGGCCCATAGGTGATGTAAGAATGACCGGTGATCCAGCCGACGTCTGCGGTGCACCAGTAGACGTCATCTTCTTTCATATCGAAGATGTATTTGCAGGTGGCGTAGGTGTTCACCATGTAGCCGCCAGTGGTGTGCAGGATGCCTTTGGGTTTTCCGGTGGAGCCGGAGGTGTAGAGAATGAAGAGCGGGTGCTCGCTATCGAAGGACTTGGCCTTGTGAGTGGCGGACACCTTCGCAGCTTCGTCATGCCACCAGACGTCGCGGTCTTTGGTCATTTTCACCTTGTTCTCGGTGCGCTTGAGTACGATGACTTTCTTGACGACCTTGTCCTTTTTCAACGCCTCATCGACATTGGCCTTGAGATCAACCACACCGCCGCGACGCCAGCCGCCGTCGGCTGTAACAACGACAGTTGCTTCTGAATCGTCCAAGCGGTCTTTGATGGATTCCGCGGAGAAGCCGCCGAAAACGATTGAATGAACCGCACCGATGCGGGCGCATGCGAGCATAGCGACGGAAGCCTCGACGACCATCGGCATGTAGATGAGCACACGGTCCTTGGACTTCACACCGTTAGCCTCTAACACATTGGCAAAGCGACAAACTTCGCGCTGGAGTTGCTTGTAGGTGAGGGTGCGTTTGTCGCCGGGTTCACCTTCCCAGATAATGGCGGCTTTGTTGCCGCGTCCTTCGTCGACATGGCGGTCCACGCAGTTGACGCAGACGTTAGTTTTACCTCCGACAAACCACTTGGCGTAGGGAGCTTTCCAATCGAGCACCTTGCCCCATTTTTTATCCCACTGAAGTTCCTTCGCTTCGCGTGCCCAAAAGAGATCCGGTCTTTCCACAGACTCTTTGTGCATGCGCTTATACTGCGCCATGCTGGATACTCGTGCTTGTTTGGAAAATTCTTTTGAGGGTTTGAACTCGCGGTCTTCGCTGAGATGGCTTTCGATGTTTTTACTCATGGCTGTCTGGATGATAAACGGGGATTGAATTTGATTCATGAAAACTAACCAGCCGATTATCAGAGGACAACCCTGCTTTTCTGGGATAGCAATTTTTTTCCAACTCGTTTCAATCCTGAACAAAAAGACCTCTCGCCACAGTATTACGAACCATGTTTATCGCTCATCTACCTGCTGGCTACCTGTGTGCCAAACTTAGTCAGAGAAGATGCCGTGACGTGAACAAGAAGCTGGTGTTCTGGTCGATTCTGATTGGCAGCATTCTTCCGGATATCGATATGTTTTATTTCTATCTGATCGATAACAGACAGACTCATCACCATCTTTACTGGACCCACTTTCCATCGTTCTGGGCTGCCATTTGGTTGGTCGTCAGCGCTTTTGCACTCGCAACAAAAAACAAACGCCTATTTCTAGCGAATACAGCCTTGGCCGCGGGACTCCTGTTGCATCTTTTGCTAGATTCCCTCGTGGGCGGCGTGGCTTGGCTCCATCCATTTTCCAGCAAGCTCTATTACATGCTGGAGATCCCCGCGACTCGATCGTGGTGGGTTTGGAACTTTGTTCTTCACTGGACCTTTCTAGCTGAGGTCCTCATCTGCCTTGCGGCACTGGTTTTACTCGTTCGCAGTAGGATGAAAAGCACGAGCGTGCACAGTCATGATTAACTGCACTGAGTGGTTTTCTGACACCAGCTCTGGACCGCAGCTGACAGTTTCATCAGAAACTACCTCCGGCCGCGTGGCTTCTTTTTCTGACCAACACCACGGCCTGTTTTTTTCGGCGTACGTTTGGTGTTTTTGAAACTTTTTTCGCCCTTACTTTTGTAGGGTGTACGGCGTTTCAAGCCTTGTGCTCCGCGAGGGCTGGACTTTCTCGCAGGAGGTCTATCAGAAGACGGTTCATCACTCGCGTCTGAAGCTTTGCTCGATCTTTGTTTGGGGTTCTGTTGGAGCGCTCGAACTTCCTCTTCATCGAGTGATCTCCATTGGCCTATTTCCAGCCCTCCTCCGGTGAGCATACCGATACGGATACGCACGAGCTTGGTAACCTTGATATGGACCGCCTCGAACATGATGCGGATCTGGCGTTTGAGACCCGTTTCAAGTACGATGCGGAGCCTGCGTGGGGAAATACGTTTGATCGACTTTGCTGCTGCTCGCCCTTCAGGGGTATGCACACCCTTGATTAGCTTTTCGATGATTTCATTGTCGAATGCCTGATTCACGGTGACCAGGTATTCCTTCTCCACCTTCTGGCTAGGGTGGGTCAGCTTGAGAGCCAAGTCGCCATCGTTCGTTAGCACCAACATACCTTCCGAATCCTTATCGAGACGGCCGACGTTTTTCAAATGGTGCAGGTGCGGTGGCAATGCGGCGTAGATGGTCTCCCGACCAAGCTCATCGCTGGCAGAACTGACCAGTCCACGAGGTTTATTGAACAAAATGACCTCGGTGGACTTCGGTGTCACGATTTTGCGTCCCACACGGACAACATCATCAGGATCGACGCGCGTGGCTGGATTGATCTCACGTGAGTTGTTGATATAGACCTCGCCCTCTTGGATGAGAGCATCGCATGAACGACGCGAACCGACGCCGCATGAGGCGAGGTATTTATTGAGTCGGATGCCTTGAGATTGTGCGGACATGATAATAGTGGAAATGGGATTCTAAATAAGACGAGGGAAAGTGATCCATCAAAAAAACCCGCCCGGAAATGAATTCCAAGGGCGGGTTTGAAAAGATGGATTCACCAGTGGCTTACGCCTCAGGCTTGGTCTTAGGCAGGCCGATTGGGCTTTTGCCTTTTTTCCACTGGCCGCGCTCCTTGAGAAGCTTGATGCGCTCGAAACGCTTGAGGACCGAACGCTTGCCGCCGGCTCCACCGGAAATCTTGAGTGATGCGTGTTTAGACATAATTCTTGATAGGTTGTGGTTGGATGATGGCTGTGATTAACGCTTGGAGAACTGGAACTTCTTACGTGCACCAGGCTGACCGTATTTCTTACGCTCTTTCTGGCGGGGATCACGACGCATCAGGCCGGCTTCCTTGAGGGCTGGACGAAGTTCATCGTCGTGCTCGCAAAGTGCGCGGGAGATGCCGAGACGGATCGCTCCGACTTGGCCGGAAATGCCGCCGCCTTTGGCAACGACTTTGACGTCAAACTTGTTTAACAAGTTGGCGTTTTGGAATGGTTCAAGCACTGCGTTCTGAAGAGTCAGTGTAGGAACGTAATCTTCGAAAGACTTGTTGTTAATGGTGATCTCGCCGGTTCCGGCGGTGACCCAGACGCGTGCGACGGATGTCTTGCGGCGACCTGTGGCGCAGTATGTTGTGGCTTCGCTCATGAGAATATTGAGTTAAAAAGTGATTAGGGCTGGTGAATTAGGCGATCTCGACTGCTTCAGGCTGTTGTGCCTCGTGCTTGTGGTCAGGGCCGTTGACGACTTTGAGTTTCTTGTAGATGGCATCACCCAGTTTGTTGTGGGGGACCATGCCGCGAACAGCACGCTCAAGAAGGAGTTCTGGACGACGCTCGCGGACTTTGCGAGGTGTCTCGATTTTCTGGTTACCGACATAACCTGTGTAACGAGTGTAAATCTTGTCGGTTTCCTTAGTGCCACTAAGAACAACTTTATCCGCATTGATGATGATGACGAAGTCACCAGTATCGACGTGAGGAGTGTAAATAGTTTTGTTTTTGCCCCGGAGGATGTTGGCAGCCTTGACGGCGACCTTGCCGAGAATTTGGTTCTCAGCGTCGATGACGTACCACTTGCGCTCTACGTCCTGTGCTTTTGCAGAAAATGTTTTCATTGTTCTTGGTTGTTTCTAGTAAAAATGACCTGTTACAGTCGGCTTCCCAGGGTACGCTTGCCTTCACGGTTCGCCCACCCACCTCATGTCGAGGGGCGCGCAAACTAGGAAGGAGACTATGACATGTCAACGCAAATCTAGGGGAGTTTTTAAAATTTTAAGTCCCCCCTTATGAATTGACCTCAGAGTCTGACTAGATGTTGTATGTTCCTGATTCTATGAATTCTACGTCTCCTCCAGTGCCACTTTTGGGATCATTACCAAGAGACGTGGTGGTTTTCACCCTCATGTTGATCTTTCTAGTGCGTGGACTACCACAATTAGAGGTCTACCATACCGCCACACCTTACAAAGTGACATTGAGGGCCATCACCACTGATGGAACAGCAGAACTTCTAGAACTCCCTGACGAACTGAGAGGGGTCCACCGTAAAAAGGTCATTCTTGAGAAAATCCAGCGATTTTCCCAAAGCGAAGAAGCTAACCATCTCACACCCCACGGAGGAAAGCTTGAGTGGACCCTCCGCTATTCCAAAGATTCTCTCCGATACGACCAAGAGAGGAAGATCATCACCAACCATTCTGCAGAGGAGGTAAGCAGATGAAGACTACCCTCCAGGAATTCCTGTTCGCCCCGGTAAACGCACGGGCATTGGCGTGGTTTCGTATAGCACTGGGCCTCATCATCCCTTGGTTCTTCTGGTCGGATGGACTCTTATTTACCACGAGAGCTCCAGACTGGCTACGCCATGGACCTTGGGATTTTTTACTCGAGTTTCCTTACTGGGCTTTCATTACGTGCCTGAGCATCCTTCTTATCTGGGGATGGAAAACGCGCGCGATAGCCACATTACTCTTCATTACCCTCCTACCGCTTGGTTATCTCAATGAAGGCGCTCAAAGCCGACAAGTCCTACTCTTTACCATCCTTGCCTTTTCTTTTTTGAAAAGCGATGCGATCCGGTCTCCTTGGAAATACAACTCCCCCTCAGCTCCCCTCTCCGTTAGCCCTTGTTGGCCTATTCGGCTAATCCAGCTACAATTGACTCTGCTCTACGGCGTGAATGCTTTAAAAAAAAGCTCACCTGAGTATCTGAGTGGTGATGCCCTCATGGCGATGTCTGCCGTTCTGACGAATTTCAAAGTCGACCTCACATCCGGTTTCCTAGTCATTTTTGGGTTGTCCATCCCCGTGATCATCCCCGCTATCGCAAGCACCCTGAGCGAGTATTTTATAGCTCTTGGTTTTTGGTTCATGAAGCGAAAATGGATCGTCGCGCTCTTTGGCATCGTCTTTCATCTGGCTCTCACTCAGATCATTCAAATTTTCAAACTCGACCTGGTTTCCATCTTTCTCTACCTCGCCTTTCTTCTGCCTCTCATCAACGGTAGACGCTAACATTCGTGGTGAGGCTTGGATTTGACATCCGCCATCGAGCCCGACATGCTGTGAAGCGTGCAGTTACCCGACCATCCGGAGAACGAAGAGTTTGCTCCCGAACCCACCGAATCGCCGTACAAGCAACGGCTATGGGAGATCATATTCGAAGCTGAAACCCCCTCAGGCAAATTCTTCGATATCGCACTGCTGTGGGTGATCGGCATCAGCGTGCTGGCGGTGATGCTTGAGAGTGTCGATAGCGTCAGCTCCAAGTATCATAATGCACTCTTGATCGTTGAATGGGGCTGCACGATAGTCTTCACGCTAGAATACCTGCTACGAATCTGGCTGGTGAAACGGCCTAAGAACTACATTTTCAGCTTTTACGGCATAGTCGACCTCCTGTCCTGTCTCCCTAGCTACTTGGCGCTGCTTTTCACTGGGGGCAGTCATTTTATTGTCATCCGCCTGCTGCGTTTACTCAGAATGTTCCGAGTGCTAAAAATGGTAGGTCACGTGCGTGGCGCTAACACCATTTTGCGTGGGTTGGCGGCATCCAGAGCCAAGATCACGGTCTTTTTCTTTGCGATGCTGATTTTTGCCATGTTGGCCGGCACCCTAATTTATATCGTCGAATCACACGTTGAAGGCACGGACTTCACCAGTATTCCAGTCAGCATCTACTATGCGATTGTTTCCATCACAACTGTTGGTTACGGGGATCTTGCGGCGCAAACAACTCTTGGCAGAGTGATTACCGCATTCATGGTACTAGCTGGTTATGCGATCATCGCGGTCCCCACCGGCATCGTAGCCAGTGACATGGTGCGTGAAGCGCTACGACCAGATGAGACCACAGACGCCTGTCCAGGATGCGGCGTCCATGGCCACCTCAATGATGCCAATTACTGCCGAAAGTGCGGCGAACACCTGACGGGTTGATTTTTGTTACTAAAGGCTCCGATTTATGATTAGTTAGGCCCATGTGGGTATGGTCAAAGCTGTCTGGTGCCAAATGGATGGACGCGTGGGAGGATCGGTTTTATGGAAATCCTAACGCCGTTATTTCCAAGCTCAAAACCCAGAAGACCGTAAGGGTGGAGGTATACACTCAGACTAAGGAGGAGGCGGAGACCATCAAAAAGCAGTTCGGCGGCAGTGTTCGTAAACTTGTGCACCAGAACTGGGCAGCCATCACCGAACCTGAACGCCCCCCCATCCGCATACGCAATTCGGTTATCATCTCTGGAGCGCGAGATGATGATGCTCGGTCCATTTTAGAGGAGGAATTCCCCGGTAGACACATCATCCAAATACCCGCCGACATGGCATTCGGCACCGGCGATCATGCCACCACCTCTACCTGCCTGAGGTTCATGGTCGATATCGCCAAGGAGCGAAATGCTGCTAACTCAGATTGGGCGATGCTGGACCTCGGCTGCGGGAGTGGAGTCATCGCAATCGCCGCTAGAATGCTAGGGGCAAAAAACTGCCACGGTATGGACTTCGACCCTCAGGCCGTCAAAGTCGCCAAACGCAACGTCGAGCGCAACGGCGTGAACAAAGTCAAGATGACAGAAACCGACGTGCTTAAATGGAAACCTGAAAAGCAATGGCCAGTAGTCGTCGCCAATATGTTTTCCACCATCTTGCAACAAGCTTTTCCCACCATCGTCAAAGCCATGGAAAATGACGCCGACCTAGTGGTCTCGGGCATTCTTCACGACCAGTGGGATGAAACTAGATTGGTCGCTGAGAAATACGGACTAAGCTTCAACCGAGTTGTGAGGAAAGGCAAATGGATCACAGCACGTGGGGTGAAACTCTGAAAATTCGCCAAGCCCCATCTATGACAAAATTCATCAAGGGGTTTTCAACTCTTTTTCAAACTCGTGCACCGTTGGCGATGAATCGGTAGTCTCAGCGGAGAGATCACCCTTAACCCATCCTATAGCTATCGCATTTTTAATTCTAAGCTGACGTCGTTTGAGGCTATCTGGACCGCTTGTTAGCTTTAATATGACCCGCATCGGTGAAGATTTATTCCAGATAGTGATTTTGCTGAGCACGCCTGCAGCAGCACTGTCTCTAGCGACGTAGCCGTAAATCTCCTCATCAAGATCAGGGCTCATGATCCGATAACATTGCCACTTTGACTCATCTCTAAACTCGTAATTATAGTAGTCTGAGGCTACAGCCAAAACTCGCATCTCTGCACTTTTCACCGAGTTATTCAACAACAACTCCCAAGAAGCTGTGCCGTATCGAGCATAACAGTCCCAATCCACTTTCGGCCCATCTTCGGTAGCGACCACACAGATTGGTCTCGGCGATCCAGTCGTAAAGTAAGCCATAAAACATTGGAAACCGAACTCAGAGTTCTTAGCCGACCCCACTGCGACCAACCTATCTGGTACTGCATTCACAGCCTGAACTGCGTATTCATGCAATCTAGGTTTTACCAAATCTGGATTCCTAGCCCACTTAAGTCGCTTGTCACTTTCTACAGCATTCGTAAACAGCTCGGCAACTTTCCGAGATTCATCCTGAGCTGGAGCCTGAACGAAATTAATTACGTATGCTGGAGTTTCTTGAACTTGCAATGGCTGTGTCGCGCTGACCTTACCCTGTTTACCGGCAGAGAACAGTCGTTCCTTGAGGTAGAATTTGTAAAAGGCGAGAGAGCAAACCAATAACATAATCACACCTCCCCCAAGCACCAATGGGGCGACAGACTTTTTAGGTTCCGGTTTTCGTGATCTTCGCCTGCGTCGACGTTTTGGCGCATTAGGAGTTCCAAGATCTCCATGCCTGCTCTCCACATTCAGTGCTGCCTTTTCATTGTCTGCCAACATATTCGGGTACTTGTTTCAGGGGGGATATAAAGATTCACAATCTTCGATCCGATATAGATCTCGACAGTTTCAACGGGGTATATAATTACATAACGTGATAGGAATGCATGACCCGAGAACCTTGAATCGGCATTCAGATCTTATATCCAGATTCTTAATTGTATGAATAATGTTCTGCGCTTTCGATCAAAAAAATATCCGCCGTAGTTACTAAGAACCACGGCGGATAAATAAATTATAAGGGCATTAATTAATGCACTAGCTACGTCTGCGTCTGAGCATCAGCAAGCCAGCACCAAGTGTGACCATCAAGGATGATGATGGCTCAGGAACAGCTACGAAACTGATCGTATCACCACTGGTAGCTGTCCAAGCAACCTGAGGATTCATCCATATGCCCAAATCAAGCTTACTTTCTCCAAACACGGTAAATAAGTCAGCCGCACTCCACACAAATGTGCCCACAGGAGTTACACTACCTCCCGGCACAGGTGCTAACCCCATGCTCAAATTACTGCCGTTAAATCCAAATGTTTCTGGACCGGTGAACGCATCAGGAGCAATGTCTAATTCTGACGCAGTAATACTGCCGTAACTTAGACCAATTTGGTAGTTACTGGCACTACTAACGAAGGATAAATTACTACTATCGCCAGCAAATTGATCCGAGGGAGGAGCTCCGGCAGTCACTTGCGTCCCAGTAGGCAAGCTCAGAGTTCCTGATAATATTCCTGTAACAGTTCCATTTGGATTTTGCCTGAAAGTAACGGTTACAGCCGCTCCAGCCAATGCAGGCAGCATGCACACGCCCACTGCGATTGCAGGCAGTTTGGATTTAATTAAATTTTTCATCGTTGTTGTAATCGTTGTTTTGTTGAGGGTTTTAAATTAACTGAGAATACTGGCAAACACTGTGTGCGGTGCGCTCACCTGAATCTGGTCACATTAAATCTAACTGCTAGGGATTGGTCAACTATTTTTTGATGATTTCCTATTTATTTTAGCCTTCCGCCATAATTCACGTAGGATCCCTTAAAAGACTTGGAGCGCAAACCTCCCTCATAATCGCCTACAAAACCCACAAAATAAGCAGTTAGCTCACTACAGATCTTCGTAGATCCAGTTCCCAAAGTGTATTCAAAGGCACTGATTTAGAACTCGTTAATCACTAAGCCCTCTTAAGGTTTTTACAATTTCGTATTTGTAGCTGAGTCAGTATCTCCCAGTAGAATAATTTTCTCACCATGCACGGCAATAAACTTGCATCGGCTGATTCATAGGTTAACAAATCCTCACCGCTCCGGAGGAGGGTGCTCATGGAAACCGCCATCGCCCCGATTCGGGACGCATGCAACCAATCATTTTTAACCCATGGATTCCATCTCATCACGCGTTGATAAGGTCGCCCCTTCTCTCACTCTTTCCGTTACGAACCAGGCCAAGGCCATGAAGGCTCGTGGCGAAGAAGTCTACGGACTGGCAGGCGGCGAGCCCGACCAAGACACTCCGGACTTCATCAAACAAGCTGCCATCGAGGCGCTTGGCGAAGGCAAGACCAAGTATACCCCCGCTGCCGGCATCCCCGAGTTGCGTGAGGCCATTGCCAACAAACTCAAGACCGATAACGGTATCGATTACGATCCCCGCCAAGTGGTAGTCAACAGCGGTGCCAAGCAGTCTTGCTATAATGCCATCCTTGCGGTCATTGAAGAAGGTGACGAAGTCATCATCCCTGCTCCTTACTGGGTAAGCTATCCTGAAATGGTCCGTCTAGCAGGTGGCGAACCGGTCATCGTGGAGACTACTGCGGAGAACGATTGGAAAATCACTCCTGAGCAGTTCGAGGAAAACATGACAGGGCGCACCAAGATGATCATCCTCAACACACCTGGGAATCCAACTGGTTCAGTCTATTCCGCTGATGAACTCAGAGCTCTGGGTGACGTCGCCCTCTACGAAGACATCATCATCCTCTCCGATGAAATCTATGAGCATCTCGTTTATGGTGAGACTAAACACACCAGCATCGCCTCACTCGGTAAGGACCTCTACGACCTAACCATTACTATCAACGGTTTCTCTAAGGCTTACTCAATGACCGGTTGGCGTATTGGTTACGCCGCAGCACCTAAGCCGCTCGCAGAAGCAATGTCCAAAATCCAAGGACACACCACATCGAACGCAACCACTTTTGCCCAGTATGGAGCACTCGCCGCCCTCTCTGGCGGAGCTGATTTCATCAAGGACCTCAATGCTGAGTATGATGTCCGCCGTCAATTCGTGCACGGTCGCCTCAGTGCCATCAACAACATCAAAGTGGTCGAGCCAAAAGGAGCCTTCTACTGCTTGGTAGATACCACCGACCTCGGCCTGACTTCCGTCAACCTTTGCGACAAGCTGCTCACTCGTTACCGCGTAGCCGCCGTGCCTGGCATCGCTTTCGGCAACGACAACAGCATCCGCATCAGCTACTGCACTACACTCGATGTGCTCAATGAAGGGCTGAGCCGCTTCGAAGAATTTTGCAAGGCTCACTAAGGCGGAAGCACCTGAAACTAATTTACTTCCACGCGGCATGCCTCATCGGTGTGCCGCGTTTTTTATGGGTAGGTCACATGATCTAACACCAAACCATCAGCAGGAGCACAAAAAGGCGACCTTCCATGTGGCAAGTCTGGATCCTGATCTAACAATAACTGTAAATCGTCGAGTCGCAGTCGGCCCTGCGCTGCATAAACGACGGAGCCTGTCAGAAGCCTGGCCATTTTATAAAGGAAACCATTTCCTGTGTAAGTAATGCGGTAGCCAGCTCCGGTCGTCTGAAGATCGCATTGAGAGAGTGTGCGTGAGTATGAAGTATCGTCGGTCTCATTACCACGCTTAGCGGAAAATGCTCGGAAGCAATGTTGACCTTTGAGAATATCCAATGCCTGCTGCAAGGAAGCCGGATCCAACTGTCTGGGTAAATGCCAAGCTAGGCCGGCTTGGAGAGGAGGTAACACTGGTGCTAAGCAAAGATCGTAAGTATAGGTTTTTGCGACAGCTGAAAAGCGAGCATGAAAATCCTCAGCTACTTGTGAACAATCCATAATCCGAATCGTGGCCGGCAGCTTGGTATTCAATGCTGGCACCCAATTGTAAGGATTCATACTAAGTCCGTCTGGGGCATCAAAGTGAGCGATTTGCCCCAGCGCATGAACGCCCGTATCGGTTCGGCCCGAGCCTTGAATGCGTATCTGTTTCTTCGCAACCTCGAATAATGCCGATTGAATATGATCCTGAACAGTATTCCCTCCCGGCTGAGTAGCCCACCCCTCAAAAGGGCGACCATCGTAGGCTATTGTTAGTTTCAATCGCACCCAGAAAGCTTAAGGACTAGACACAAAAAAAGCAACCCCACCATGATTGGTGAACGGTTGCTTGTTGAAATAGTAATTGCAGTCAGCAGTGAACGCCTACTGACCTCTGCCAAAAATGACGATATACACGGTCTTAACCAAGATGATCGCGTCTAATATCACGGAATGATTCCTGACATAATACAGATCATAGTAGAGTTTCTCCAAGGTATCCTTATCGTTTTGTCCGTAGGAATAATTGACCTGCGCCCATCCTGTGATTCCCGGTTTCACTGCATGCCGGAAGTGATAGTACGGGAATTTTTGCTCATACCCCTGCACAAGCTCTGTCCATTCTGCCCGTGGCCCGATCAAACTCAGATCCCCCTTCAGTACATTCCAAAACTGAGGAATTTCATCCAGTCTCGTTTTACGTAAAAATTTGCCAATCACTGTGATGCGATTGTCATTAGCAGAAGTATACATTGAGCCATTTTCGGACCCAACTTTCATGCTGCGGAATTTATACAGCGTGAAATGAACCTCTTTTTGACCAACTCGCGGCTGCTTGAAGATAACTGGCCCTTTACTCGTTAATTTCACGAGGATCGCTACCACGAGAAACACAGGAGAGAATAACACCAAGCCCGACAAACCGAATAGGATATCGGCGAGTCGTTTTACTCGACCGTAGGTAACGTTTTTGGTGAGCAAAAATCCGCGCTCCAAGGCCCAGCCCATGGAAATTTCACTGGGAGGGATGATCATCATCTTTTCTCGTAGATACGCCTCATACGAGCAGACGTTGTTGCCATTGAACTGAGCTACTGCCAATCGCTTGACGAAGGTCGGCGGCAGACTTTCCATGGGACAGGCAATCACGTAATTTTCTACGTAACGCCCATGGAGTGATGAGTTCAAAGATAAATCGTCGAGCGACTCGAAGACGGGGGATTCCGAGTCCCCATCGATGACATGTTTTCCTATACTGTCTCCAGCTGGGTCGATCGCAAACACTGCGTGGGTCGATTTTTTATCGGTAAGCCGCTGGTATAAGTCCGCAGTGGTGGAACCCGAACCAATAATACAAAGAGCATTTCCCTTTTGCAGAGAGTGTTTCAGGCGAGCCAAACAAAAGCGATAAGCTATAGAAAGACATGTGAAAGCCACCAACGTGAATATAATGATACTCCGGCCTGAATTCATCCTATAGCCATATGCTACAAATGAATAGATAATAAAAAAGACACCAACAAATATCCCAAAGGACACAATAAGATGTTCACTGATAAAACGGAATGTTCCCGTATTTGTCTGGTAAGAGTATCCTCCTACGAGAGCTATACCGATCACATTAGCAAGCGTAAGAACGAGCAGGATTCTTCTGCTCATCGCCTGCAAAATATCAACATCATATCTCAGTGACACCCAAATGGCGAACAAAGCCACGATAAGCAAAATGTCCGTAAAAAGCAGGATTACCGGATATACATGGCGAATGAATGCACGCTTCCAATGAATGACTCCCTGAAATTCTTCACAATCTGAGGTGAAGATAGATCCAGTGGAACCATCATCCTTTTTGGCCGTCAGTCGATCTAGCATCAACTGACTTTTTGTCGGTGAGAGGTTGAGTTCCTTAGCATTCATGAGGGGGTAAAAGCTACGGTTAGTAGGGGAGATGTGAAATACGCCGAGCGCATGCTATGCACAGGAATGCAAATTGGTCAATTTGATTGTTATTATATGCCGCAAATCATCAGCATGCCAAGGTGTTGCAATCATCATTTCTGTTGCTCAAGCTCTTCTTTTAAGAGGTTCCTATACCTTTCAGCCAATTTTGTATTACCTGCTTGGTATGCGGCGTTGGCTAGTAATCGTAAGAAAATCGGCCGATACTTCTCAGTTGCAGAATCTAGTCGAGGCTCCAAAAGATCCAGAATAGTCGACCACTGTTGTTGATCCGCTAGAATGAGGCATCTCACATGCAAATTACGCTCCATACTCGACTCATCGATTTCTTGTAACAGGTCGAGCAGACGCAATGACCGATTCCATATTGGCTCATTCTGGATGGAAAATCTAAAAGCTCCAGCATTCTCGGCTGATGCGCTTCCTGCGGATATCAATGCGCAGTACTCAGCAATCATCAGTGACGCCGGTTCCAGTGAAAAGGCCAGATCGAAATGAAGCTTCGCTTCATTGGCTAGATTTTTCTCCCACGCCGATAACCCCAGCAGTAGGTGTGCCACACTTACGCCCTCACCGTCTGCCAAAGCTGCTCTAATTTTAACATCGGATAAGCTACCACTAGCACTCAACTCAGTCAGGGAATGAATCACCCGACTGACAGCATAGGCGACTTGATCATTTGACATCGCTTTTTCAAGATACCGCAGTGCCTTGTGTCTTTGGTTCGAATCATACTTATCGAGCAGCGCATTTGCCATGACCAGATTCGTCATCGCCAGTTGCCCCTGTAACTTTTCATCTTTGGGATTCAAGGCGACTCTCCTCTCCAACGATTCGGCCAACTTACCCAAGCTCTCCTCAACACCGTCATATGCACCTGGCAAATCGATCAAGATCGAATATAATTCGATACGTTCCGGAATGAAGCGCTTATGCTCAGGATCATCTAGCAGCAATTGATTTTTCAATTTGACGGCTACATCCGCGGCAGAGTCCTTATCATCAACCATCAAATAGGTTTTTGACAACATGAGCAATACCGGTGGATCTGGATCTGAGATTTCCTTGAGAATCTCGATGGCCTTTTGCTGTCGTCCGGACTGAGAGTACATGCTAGCTAGCTGAACTCTGACGTCATCAGGTCGCTCGCTGGATTTAACGGCCGCATTCATGTGCCCTATCGCCTGGGAGAAGCTCTCATTACTGCCTCCCCCCGTGCTCAGCAACCAACGGGCATACCACACATGAGCAGGTGCGTAGCTTAGCTCTTTCGTCAAACGGTCGAGCAAGACATTACGTCTCGGCATATTCCCGTTCTCATTAGCTGCAATCATTGCGGCAAAGAGAAGCTGAGCATCCCGACCGAAAGCTTTGCTCATGAACAGTTTTCCTGACATGAACTCGGCTTTCTCATAATCTCCCGTGCCCGCAGCGCTCAACAGACTTTTTCGATAATCCCCGAATTTTTGATCATCGGTCTGATTATTTGCGAGAAATGTGTTCGATAACACCCACGCAAAAGTAGCGATAAGGGGCAGAGCCCAAAGAAGTAACTTCCAGGGTCTCGTCGACAACCAGAGGCGGGGGAATTCAACAAATCGTTTGAATGGCATCAACAAAACACTGAGCCATTTCATCAGTTTGGCAGTTGCTCGACGCGGGATAAGGAGTGATATCAGCCAAACGATGAACTTTGGCAACCCCACTAACAAAGCGATGCAATAGCGCAGCTTTGATTTACGTTTAAGCCTGCGCAATCGAGAATTTTTGTATGGATTATTCATTTCCTCTTAATTCAATTGTTGCAGGCTCTGACGAGCAATGGCACGTCGTGCTTGCTCTCTGAATTGTGCATACATTAACCTTATTTCCTCTTGGGTTGCTTCGTCCAAGGGCAACGGAGTAGAAACCATGCATTGTGTCTGATAGAATGTACGCTTGTTTCTGTCCATGGATTTACCAAACGGTGCCGACCATTGATCTGGGTGTAAACGATAGCGCAACATACCCAATCTGTGTGTTGCAGGTTTAGGCTGAACAACGTCACCAACATGGTCTGAATGACTGCAAATTACGAAACCTGCGTCTCCATTTGGAACCGTCAAGTATGTCTCTGATGCACCCCAGTTCGAAAAGGCACCATCCCTCAGAGTTTTTTCGGCATTTATCGTCCATCCGATATTATTGTAGCAAGACTTTACATCATGCCAGTTATCAAAGGGGTAATCTAGCGACATGATGACGTTAATTCCATTATATTTAAGTCTCCAAGTATTCGAAAGGGCACCCCAGATACTCGCAAATTCACGTTTCTCATCATAGGCCGAAATTACCTCCCATCCTGGACGATCAAACTTGATCGTCTGTCGGCTAATTTTAGACAAGTCATCTTCACCATACATGAACTGCCTCCTGTCGGTCTTCATCCGATAAAAATAAATAACAGCCTCCATACCCGAGAGGCCGACCAAAACAATAATGAGCGTAATGATCACTCCTCGACCTGGACGAGAGGGTTTTGATGCTACAGAAAATCGCCCAAGCAGGCTAAACAACGAAAAATTGCTGACTGCATTCCAGAGCTTCGCGAGCATACCCCTCGGTCTTCTGGCCCCGCTCAAATCATTCGCATCCCGATCAATACCAGACAACAGGAATGCTGACAATGCGTCCGCGCTAAGCACTAACAGCAACGAGAATACTGCGGAAACTATGACAAAACCTACTAAATACCCCCCCGATAACACATCGATTTCGTGTTTTCTGAAGATCGACACTGCCATCAATATACGGCAAACATTTAATAGCCACGTGGAGACAACAGCCAGCACAAACGTCATCAGACAAGTCATCAGCTTTCTGTTTTTAATCACGCAAATTACAGCTGCAGTGGCTACCATACTCAATACCGAAACCAGGCCGCTGCATATCGTATCGATCGGGAAATCGTGTTGAGGCAAAGCCAGAATATTTCCTTGCAAAGAATGAGTCACATTGCGGTAATCGAGAATAGCCGATGCCCATTGAGCACTCAAGTTCTCCATCCAGACCATCATCCTAACAATCAGCTGATAAGGCGGCCTCAAAAGTAGAAAGAGAAGCAGAAAAATCCCCATCAAATTTTCTATTTTACGGCAAGATGCGAGATATAGGAATCCTGCTCCAAGCAACATTAAAAACGCTAGTGCGGACAACCAAGGTATAAAATATAACAACGCTATTAGAGTTACCGGAATAGCTCCTACACCCAAAAACCACATTGGCCACCTTGGAGAAAATCTTTCTGCTGGAGGTGCTTGCTTCCAGCGTTGGTAGAGGATTATCCCAACAGCAAAAATTACTAACGGATAGAACCGATAATAAATTTTCCACTGCAGCACGCCGAAATAATCAATCAGCATCGGCAAATACATGCACAGTGTAGCAATCAGTAACACCCAGGTGCACGTATTGAGTTTTGATTTATCTTTATTCGACATTGAATCCACTTGAAAATTTCTCTGAAACCAAACCCAGAATGGGCTCACTGGGTTAACTTTGCCCGATGTAAAGCAGCAATTTCTATTTGCCCGAGGGCTTCATAAGCCTCGGCTAGCCACTGGTGTATCTCTCTTTTATCGTCGATCCCCCCCATTGCCTGTTCCAGATGGACGATAGCTTCTTTCCACTTCTTATTTCTAACATCGGCGAATCCTAACAGCTTCAAACACCTCGCCCGCTTGTCTTGTGAGACATGCTTCATTGCGTTCTCAACTAACTTTTCAATTTTCCTAACCTCGGGGGATGATTTCGCTACCAGATCTTCAGCCAAAACCAGCATGGCTTCTCCATTCTTACTGTCCTCACTGATCGCTCGCTCCAGATATGTACTGCGAGCCGGGTCATTACGGTCAAGAGATAGCGCGAGGGCTAATGAGGTATCCGCCTTTGTCTCGACGTTGGTCGATTCCACTTCAGTCAGGCTCTTCTGCACGATTCCTTGAACTCGTTCACGAAGTGTAGGAACACGAGCCGCCATCGATGATAGTGCTTGAATAGCAGCCTTGTTGCCCGGTTTAGCATCCAACACCTTTTGCAGCTCAGATATCACGGGTTGAAAGCCCTCTGAAGACCGGTCCTTTATTTCTTTATACTGACGAATAGCGCGATGATAGTGGTAGGCCATTCTTAAAGCCTTTGCTTGTTCGTATCCAGTTTCATCCTCACCTCTTTTCGCAACCTTTTTAGCTGTCGGAAACTGAGCCTCGAGCCTGCGAAGTGTAGCTTCGGCATTCTCGTCCTTTTTCAGAATCAGGGCGCTTAACACATAGCTTACCTTGTCGGCGACATCCGAGGATCTTGATTGTCCATAGGTAGAAAATAAATGCCATGCTCGCTCCTCTAGCGCCAGGTTCTCGCCTGGCATCGCCAACACGTTTGCCAATGGAACGTGGAGTTCTGGGTGAGGCGCGACTTCGCTGGTAACTGCCGACAGCAGAACGTCCACAGCTTGGTTCCGCTTACCCTGTGCAGTATAGCTGGCAGCGAGCAAAATATATGCAGACTCTATTTCGGGATTCAAACCGATCGCATGCTGCAAGTGGCGTTGTGCAGTGATGACTTCTTCAGATTGGTCCAACGGAGGTATCTCCGCAGCTTCCCCACCCTCGGATTCGACAGGAAACGACCAAATAAAATTGGCATCAAAATTCGCGAGCTTCTCTTGCGCCACCCATAGGTGAGCTTTGCCAAAGCCGAGTGGATTTTCCGGTTTATCCCCCAGCCTTGCCAATCGATACATCGCCACGCGTCCTAGAGCCGAATCACCCTCTTTCAGGGTAGTTAAAGCCTTTTTATACTGCATTTCATACGTACCCGATGAGGCTGCTACGTCTTCGATATACTCTTCATCTTTATCCATCAAGATCATGGCAGCCCACGGCACCGCGACTATGACGCACAAAACTAAAAACACGCCTAGATAGACGTGCTTTCTTCGACTCCAGTGTCGCTTGAAGTTCTTTCGGATACTTCGTTTGCTTTTCTTTTTTCGCGCCACAAGTTTATTCTAAATATCTAAGATCAAATATCAATTGCTAATTTAGGACACAACGACATCGACATTGCTTAGACTGTTGTGATTTTTTAACTTTTCTAACTACTAAGAACCGCAGCACAACAGTGTGAATTTTCGGCTCGGTTGAAACGCTTTTCTGAAAATTCTCTGGCGAACTTTCCTCTTTGCTCGTTCTCCGCCGGTATTCTGGATTGCTCCACAGCAATTGCCAGCGCTTGAACGTCGCCAGGAGGAACCACCCACCCCCCTCCGCTTTCTAGAACCCAACGTCCGATGGAACTTTCTTCAGAACCAATAAGAATGACAGGTCTGCCTGCGGCGAAAATTCCCTGTAACTTGGAAGGCAGCATCGTTCCATCCCAATCGGGTCGCAGCGAGACAACATGAACATCGGCAGTGGCGAGATGGGTGTCCAATAGTTCAGAATTCACATATGGATACAGCTCCACTAAGCAGTCGGGATTTTTCTCAATTCTTTGGGCTATTTCCCCCCGACGCTTGCCATCACCAAAAAAAGCAAACCTGACGACCGACGAACTATAATCACGGGGAGGAGAATTCGAATCAAGCTGCACACAATCTGAAGTTGCTACCTGTAATATTTCATCAAAAGAGTGCCCCAGACCCATATTACCCGAATACATAACCACATGTTCGTTGCTCTCCCAGCCCCTGCTTTCACGCAAACTCATGATTTCATCATTTGACGGGGAATGACCCAAGCCACTATTCCACAATGGTACCCATTTCACTGGAACTCTTTCTGGCAAGTACGGTTGCACACGACTCGCCATGTCTGGCCCTAAGGTCAATACACACGAACATCGATCACCACCGAAGCCCCAACAAGCAATCGCCTTTAAGATTCTGTAGGAAACAGAATTCGGAGACAGCAAACCATGGGCTGCCATCACATCAGGATACAGATCCATCACCCAGTGACCATGATCCCCACCCCGTAGTTTGGAAACGGCTCGTGCGATGACAGATAAGAAAGGCGGCGTCGTGAGAGCTATCACTCTGTCAGGCCGACGTTTCATGTTCACCACTTTCCAAGCAACGCCTATATAGAACGTCAAATAATCAACCAGCTTGCCCACAAAAGCCCTACGGCCGAATGAAGTTGAATTAACTCGGATCAAATCCAATCTCCCCAAGTCTACGTTATTTAGTTGAGAAGCGACCGCATCCGAGTTCCCTAAGTTCTTAATATTGCCTGAGTAGCCCTCACTTGCTGAACAAACAACAGAAACCTCATGCCCCATTTCGATGAGTTGATCCACCACGGATTCCAACATCATTCCAGTTGGAGCAACATCCGGAGGATAATATTGGTTGATGATAACTAGGTGCATCGAAGCGTGCATGTTAGAGAATAGACATTTGTAAGATCAATACTGCTTTAGATTGCCCATTCAACATCCTCTAATGTTCGGTAGAATTCATCCGATTCTCAACCCTCTTGATAGAAATCATGGTTTCATACATCATCTGTAATCGGCAATAGACCCATCCAGGGTAACCATCGAGAAAGCCGAGTCTGATGAAATATAAATGGATAAACTTTAGCCAGGGCCTACAGGGCATCCGGCTAAAACATGCTTTCAATGCTCGTTTACGACTTATCGGGTCTGACGAGAAACATTGGCTCATCGAGACTTCGCCCATCACGGCTAGCGACTCTTCTGACGAGTATCGATTGTGTTTATCAATCCAGTCACAAATGCCCTTGGAAAAGTTGTAATGATCATAGGGTGTATCGATGTAACCAACTCCGCGTTTCGCTTGGTCTTCTCTCTGACCGTGTCCGGATTTCGCAAACCTAACTTCTCCCAGTTTCAGCAACCTGACTTGGGGATAGGGATACTGAGTGCAATGTTTAATCCACTTGCCCAAAAAGATAATTCTGTTGGGGACAAAATAAGCGCTGTGTTTGTTTTCCTTGATGACTTTTTCGCAATCGGAACGAAGCTCTTCATTAAAACGCTCATCAGCATCCAAATGAAACACCCAGGGATGCTTAAAATTAATTTCGTCCAGTGCGTAGTTTCGCTGCGCTCCGAAATCATCGAACTTACGCTCGTAAATTCTCGCTCCGTTCTGCTTTGCGATATCGCAAGTGGCATCTCCGCTGAAAGAATCCAATACAACGACATCATCGCACCAAGACACCGAATCAAGGCAATCTTGAATATTGATTTCCTCGTCTTTGGTGAGAATAAGAATGGAGAACATCTCGGTGTATGGAATGATGATTCAGCGAATGACTGCACCTAAACTCTAGCAGACTGAACATTCGCTTTAATATGTTCAGGATTAAACATCGAGCAGAGCACCACACTGTTCGGAAAATCTGACCACAGCTTACTCAAGGTCTGACTCGGTGTTAGCTCGCCCCTGTTTTTCAACGGTGAAAAGAACACATTAGTTTTATCCTGACGCAATTGATGGGCTAAATCATAATGCCCGGCCGACGGGGAGTTGTTAAATTGAAGCACATCAAACCGTTCGAAGTCGGGCAAAAATATTTCGTGAGTCGCCCAATCAAAGGCTAGTCCGAAACCACGTATTTTCCCCTCTGCTTTTAGACGGTCCGCAGCAGCTACCATCGCTTCGACATTTTCTATCGCCCCGGTTGGTTCATGGATAAAAAGCAAATCGAGGTAATCGGTCTTCAGAGCACGGAGGCTCCGTTCCAGACTTGTTTGCATATTTTCCGGAGTAATGGCCACTCGTTCATGGAATGGATCGCGACGGGGCTTGACCTTTTCAATAGCCTCTTCTTGCACAGGTGCGCAGCCTGATTTTTTACCCCGCCCCATGGCTCTCGCAAGCGGTTTCAGTGGCCTAAGCAAGCCCGCCTTCCAAGTAGCTCGAATACCAAATTTACTGGCAATCACTACCTGTTCGCGTTGCTCTCTGAAAAATTTTCCTAAGAACTTCTCTGCCTCACCATAACCGTAGGATCTCGCGACATCAAAATGAGTAATCCCATTGTCCAACGCACAGCGTAGAGCCTGGTCAGCATCCTTGCCACCTACCGCACCCAGGATCGGAGCGCAGCCGAAACCTAATACGGAAGACTCAACACCTGGGCTTAATGTGACTTTACGCATGACGCTGGTGAATGTGTTGAGCTAAACGAGCTGCAAAGGCTCCTAACAAAAATGTCGGGTTCGCCTGACCGGATGTGGGAAATGCCGAGCTACTGCAGACATAGAGATTGTTTGTGCCCCATACTTTAAGATCGCGGTCCAGTACGCTATGTTCCGGACTTTTACCAATGCGCGTTGTTCCGCTTTGGTGGATGCCATCGCGCGACATGGCTCGGATTTCATCGGCCAAATCTTCTTGAGGAAACCAATATTCCAGCTTCCCACAGTCACATTGCTTCAACCAAGCATCGAGGAGCTCATGAGCCTTGATCACCGATGCGATATCTTGATCCGTATACTCATATTCGATATTGAGAGTCTCTCCGTCATCAGCAAGAGTTATTCTATTTCCAGAAAACGGAATTTGTTCCGCATGAAAGTGCAAAGCATATCGGTTAGACTTACTGTGTAGACAAATCCCGGGCAGCTTTCTTTTGATACAATAGCGCCGGAAGAAAACCGTAGCCGGAGATATCAGCGATCCTGGCATGCCGCGGATCACGTTGACGATATGGTGCCAGAGCTTGTTGACTTTCCCCTTGGTGATCGAATTTGCGATGGCTGGAGGAGCCAAGCGTTTGCCTAGGAATGGCGTTATCATCGCCAAATACATCATCGACATTGCACCACTGCGGTGACTTGGATCATGGTACAAGGGGTTATCCAGCCATATCGCCGTGTTCAAAATACCCTCTCGACGCTGCACGTCCTCTGAAAACTGGAACCGCCTCCGGAAGTAGTTTCCCTCCTCATCTTGGTGGAAGTGATAATCTGTTTGCTTGGGATCTCCCCTGAAAGCTATCGATGCTATTTTTCCAGAAACATGGCCTTGGTAGAATTTACCAAGAGAAGACGGCGTTCCTCCTACTCCGTCGAAGACTTGGGCATTCCGCAGTAGAATGCGGGTGCTCTCTTGAGCCCCTGCAGCCAAAACAAACGCCTTGGCTTTCACCCGAATCATTTCGCCGCCATCAATCGTTCGAAAATCTAGTGAACGAATTGTGCCGTCGCTCTCAGGAGAACTGAATTCACGGGCTTCGACACCACACCAAAGTGTCAGGTTCGGCGCAGTAGCGATTTCCTCTTGATAGCGTGCAGCAAAGCGAGTCGGCATACTCCACCGCTCTAGCCGACTGTCGAGCACATCACCTTCAACAAAGCCATCGGCTATGCGTCGGTCTTTCCAGCCAGGCATTTCGTTCAAATTGAACGGCCCCGTTCCGCATTCAAAATATTCAGCTGACTTTTTGGTATACGAGCTAACCTCGTCCAATAAATCGAGATCCCAAGTGCATTCACCATGAATCACTGGCCGATCGGCAAAGTCCACCGGATCGAACATCACACAGCGCCCTCCCCATGTAAGAGATGTTCCGCCTAACCCCTTGTTAGTACACTCGTAGGGGTCGTGGTGATTGCGCGGATTTCGGTTGTTGATACTGTCATCGAGCTCATTTTTCCCAGTGCCGTTTTCTGCTCCATATTCAGCAAGCAACACGCTGGAATCAGGGTGATTTCTGCAATACTCAAGAGCCACAATCATACCAGCCGGGCCACTGCCAACAATGCAGAGGTCGAAGATACGATCGGATGGAGAAGGCTTGTTGGAAATCATAACACGCTGGATTTCAAATCCATCTACGAGACCAAATCAGGAATCACATTCCGCGAGCTCCGACGCTGAGCAGGATTCCCGGCATATACCGTCCACGGCTCCAAATCTTTAGAGCACACCGCGCCAGCACCTAACACAGCACCTTCCCCGCAAGTCACTCCCGGTAAAACGATAGCCTGAGCACAGATCCACACATGTGCGCCAATCTCTACAGGGTAACTGCGCAGGGGGAAATCGGCACTTTGATAATCGTGAGTAGCACCGCAGATGAATGCACCCTCGGAAACAATCGCATGATGCCCAATCGTCACCCCCCCAACGTTGTAGACATAAACGCGGGAAGCAATGGTCGCCACATTTCCCGTTTCCAGAAGCCAGGGCGCCCAGATTCTCGCTGAGGGATAGATAAAATTGTTTTGACCCAATTTAGCACCGAACATACGCAACACAAAACAGCGCCAGCGATGCATCGGATTAGGTGTGAGGCGACACAACACAGCCCACGTAAACAGCCAAATGGCTCGACGCAATTTACTGCGAGAGCTTTGCATCGGACGCATCAAGGCATCCGGATGACTTGCGTCGTGTTGACCAAAAATTGCCATTTACATAAAGTGAGCTAAACCGACCTATTTAAAAAGACCAGATTCCGTATCTCACCACATAGAGCAATGCGGCTAAGCGCTCCCGTCGCGTGGCATAGCGATGCCAGTTACTGAATTGATCGGGCTTGGGCTCAAAAGACAGCACGAATTCTCGATCAGGCTGATAACGATCAAACACCGCCATAGAGCGTGGGCCATGAAACCAATTAGTCACCAAGACAACTCTCTGTGCTCGAAGCTTGGTCAGTGTGGTCGCAGTTAACTCGGCATTTTCAATCGTCGAGGTTGCCTTCGTTTCATGAATGATGTCTGACTCATCGACGCCCCCAGCCAATAAAGCATCGTAAATCATTCCGCCGTCACCAGTGACTAACAAAGGGACGTCTGGATAAATTTTGTGTAACCGGATGGCCTCCCTTGGTCGTTCCTCGTTGCCACCACCCAGGACAAGAATCACGTCAGGAGTCCAAGGAAATTCTTCAGCTTCAGGATCAGGCCACCCACCCCATCCGATCCACCAGCCAGCTAAGCAAGTAAACAAGAACCCGGTGAGCAGTCCTCCTTTAATCCATTTTTTAGATAGCAACTTCATCAGAAATCTGCTCGTGAATCAGACAGGAACATTTCGATACTTCAATCATATTGAACACATTCCGGCTTTTCGCTATCGCCAAGAACCCAGTGATAAAGCTCGTTCATTTGCTCCGCAATTTTGTGCCATGTAAATCGCTCACTGACCAAGTTGAAACCATTTTCACCCAACTGACTAAGCTCTTCATCTGAAGCACTAAAAAGCTTAACCATTGCATCTGCGATACTTGCTATCTCCGTCTTGATAGGCACCGCAGCCTTCGCAGCAAAACCCTCTGGTAGGTTGCAATGCTCTGTCATCAATACAGGTAACTTATATGCCCAAGCCTCCAAAACCGACATTGGAAGCCCTTCGCTATAGCTGGGTAGAATAAAGGCATCAGCCAATCTCAGAAGTTCTTCTTTGGTATCTCCAAATACCGAACCGGTAAATACTACCGATACTGATCTATATTTGTCGTCTTTGCCGTGGAGCAACTGCGTTGCCGGAATATCGGCATAAGATATCGAGAGCTCATCACAAATTTGCTTCAACTCTAACTCATGCCTCTCTTGGTCCCAGCCAGCAATGACAAACTGCCAATCTCTGTCTCCTCGATCGGCCTTGGCCCACGCGCGCAGCGCATTCGCCAAGCCTTTCTTTGGATGGATTCGCCCAAGAAATAGTAGCGTCTTACTCTGCCTCGTAACGCCGCCCTGACATTCATTCTGCTCGGGAAGATCGATACCGTTCGGGATGATTGCCACTGGCACCTTCACGCCATAAGCTCGGATTGACTCCGCTTCCGATTGGCACAACGCATGCAAACACGCAGCCCCCGCCAAATGCCGGCGTTCATACAAGATCGAAGCAAGCTGTTTTTTGGTCCGTGAACGATTCAACGCCCAAGCATCTAACATGCCATGCGGACTGACAACATACGGCCGTCCATAACGTTTTGCCCAACGAGGCACAGCGACAGATAAGTAAGTCCACAAACCATGGGTATGTATCACATTCGGACTAGAACTGTCCATAGCTGTGTTCAAACCAGGAATCACTTGCATGCCTGGGAACTTCCTAGATTCTAGTAGCCTAGGCGAACCATTTGGCCATGGACTGATAGGGTCACCTTGATCTCTCACCGAAAGGACCTTCGTACTTAGCCCCGCATCTGTCTGCGCAAAACTCAAGGCACGAACTACTTCCGATATTCCACCACCTAGTGTGGAAACCGATTGCGTTAAGTGGAGGCAATTCATGTGTGAGGGGAATACCGAATTGGGCAATCATCTGAATAACTTCAGCTCCATTAGGCGCTCATACTAAGTCGATCAGAGCATCGCCTAGGTCGTCCATCGAAAATGTAGCCTCAGAAACCACCGGCTTCAACGGTTGTCGGCGCGATAACCGGATAGCTTCGGCGATCGTTTGTGGCTCTATGTCAGCTAAAATCCAGCCATTCACACCGTGATCGACCGCTGAGCCACAATGAGCTGAAGCTATTACTGGAAGCCCTCTAGACAGGGCTTCCAGTTGGGTGATCGCATATCCATCGGACAGAGTGGGCAGAATGAATACCTCCGCTTCCTCATATAGCTGTCCGACTTGGCTACGTGGAACGGAACCCACCCACTTGACGTTAGGTAAATCATGCCATGCTGACTCATCAATTTCACACGGACCCGCCAATGTCAGATGGATAGCATCGTCCTTGAGCAGGCGCATGGCCTCGAGCAACCGACCAATTCCCTTACGCAAATTGATTTGGCCCAAAAACAGCACCTTATAGATTTGATGACCATCGCCAGTTATTGGCTGAGATCCCCCCCCTGATTCAAGCAAGCTGATATTCTTGGCTCCATCATAGACTAGCGGAATGATTTTGAGCTTTTCCTTGGGGATTCCCTCTTTAAGCAGACATTGCTTCGACCACTCCGAATTAACGACTATCGTATCCGCTAAATTGATTTCCTCACGCCACAAATCCCAATATTCGGCTGGCGCCGGTTTCCATCTGGACCCAAGCTGAGGATAACGCAGATGTTCTGCAGCAACGATTCGCTCCTCCTCGGGCCCGGGATCAATCTGTCCTAATACAGTTTTCCATCCCCTTTTTCTCGCATGCTCAAACAAGTCGCGAGCCGCATAGCTATAGCTGAATATTACGTGTGAATTTCCCAGAAATTTTGATTTTGACAGAATACGCACAGCTAACCGTTGGAACAAAATATTGCGTGCCATGTTTACCGACCATCCTCGACGTTTTTTTATACGCTGCCGAAGCTCAAACATGAGCAGCGTCCAGTTTGGTGCTTTCACATTGGCCTCATGCAATTGCGCGTGATGTCGGTCTCTAAGCTTTTTAGCAACCGGCAATAGATCGATAATCCCTCCTGGATTCACCCAACAGTCAGTAACCATCATACGAAGTGCACCCTTGTGAATCAAAGCACGAGCGATTGCATAATGTTCACGCGCACCTATTTGACAAACTATCCACATATATTTTACACCAAGATACACTACCAATTGTAGCGATTATTCATTCGCTACAATTGTGACTGTGAATTTCATAGCATATTCGCTCTTGAAGCTATTGTTTCTTTCTTTTTTTGTAATAATTAAACACTTTTATCAAAATCAACCCGAAAACAAAAGGGTAAAGCACAAGCAATGTTATATCCCTTCCCATATTGAAAGTTAAAATTAGACCCACCACACATAGCAATAATCGTGCGGGATCTCTGCCCATCAAATCCTGACGCGCCAAAATGGCAACCCACAACGACATTAACAAAGCAGCAGTCATGGGCCCAAAGAGTCTACCAAAATTGACCACCCCTTGACCGATCATACCAGTTGCAATACTTGCGGAAATTCCACCTGTATGCACCACGTTGACATCTGATCCAAAACCGCGTGCTAGTGCATAATCCACCCCAATTGTCGGTTTATCTTTCCATATTCCCCGCGGGACTATGTTAGCAACTTCGGCAAAATACCGTCCGCCCCAGCTTGGAGCAAAAGTACCTCTATCAAAGAAATCATTCATATATCCAAGCTCTGAAAACATGCTCAACCCTTCGTGTTTTGACTCCTTTTTAACTACATTGTCGAAGTCTGATTCGTCCTTCTGAGCATTTTCTAAAGCTTCCGCGACACTAACCCCTCTGCCAATCGGATTTTCAACAACAAACATAAACCAGACATTGGTGATCATGAAGGCAACTAGCAGAATGGCGGCTTTCTTCCATAGCCCTCCTTCTATCCGAATGAACACCCATGCTAGCAAACCGGGAAGCATCGTCGCGATCATCGCGTTGCGGGTTCGATCAAATATGTAATATGGAAAAGCTAAGCAGCAAACCGCGATGGCCACAGACCTTGTTTTTGGATTCGTCGATAAAGCAGCAATAACACCAAATCCTGCAGTCATCAATATCTGTAAATATCCAGCTAATGATAGCAAGGCGCTGATCCCTCCCCCCATCCTACCCCGTATCCATGGGTACCCTCGTTCGCCCAAGTAGGGTGCAAACATACCGCTAAAATTATAATTGGTGCGTATTAGAGCAATGGTCATCAAAATTGCCCAAGCAAACAACATCGCCATTGCCAATTGATCTATTTGTCGTTGCACTGTCGGATGCTTTATACGATTTGTTTCGGCAAACAACATCAGATAACTTCCACGACTCAAATAACGTCGGTTTACTGCTTTATGAATAGGTTTGACTATGATCGCAAATGTCACCGTAAATAATAGAACCTGCCACCAAGCTGCATTCAGAGCTGACTCCCCCATGGTGAGGCGGTATCGTTCATAATCATTATATAGACCGTCGCCATGATACCAAACAGCTGTAGTACCAAGAACCATCAACATCGGCAATCCCCAACCGCTCCTTCTGTTCATCCAAGCATAGATGGAGCATGGCACTAATGCTATGATGCTTAAAAAAAATGAAACTGGATAGAGTGAAAGGTCCATTTAGAGAATAGTAAATGACAAATAGTGAATGGTGAATCCCTTTAGGATCACTCAGGAAACAACTCCGTGAGGATGGCCAGAGCCGGAGTGAAACCTGCGGATCCGAGAAAAGCGAGCGCCAAGACACTTGGTCCTCTGGTTTTCTCGTCTCGGAGCATAGGCACCTTCATCTGTAATTTCTTTAAGTTACCTTTGGAGTCCTCGGGAGTCTCAAGCCAGATGGCATCGACCTCACAACACATACGATCCGTCAAATATGGTCCATTTTCATGACTCTGCTCCCAATCAAGTAACCAGTGCTCGTCGCCGTGGAGTAGCACATTCGTCCGATTCAAATCGCCGTGCACCCGGCAAACCTCGACACCGTCATCTACAGAAGCATTTATCACCCGCCACAATGATGTACGATGCTCTAAGGTCTGCTTCATTGCTGACCACCAGTTCAGAGTTTCTATTTCCTCGCGGCCAATCAGCCTAGGATGACCTGAGAACTCATCGATCATAGGAGTTAAATCGGCGCCTTCACCCCAGTGTATTGCTCGGGCGTTGGATGGGGTTGTTTCAACCACGAGATGGCGAAATCCAGAAAAATCACCACAATTTAGCAGCCGGGGGATTCGGAAACTTCTCAACTGCATGGATTTCAAATGCCCCAGAGCCTTTTCTTCTTTTTCGATTAATCGATTATTTTTTTCATCGAGCGCCAATTTGCAAAAGCCAAAGGGTTCGCCTTCTGTATCCAGCAAATAAATATAGATCCGCCCCCGGTTCGGATCTCCTGGCCAGACCAACACCGGAAATATTTCCGCGCGATCAAGCTGACGCGCCAAGTTCACAAACCAATTTTCGAACTCGTTGCCTGAAAGTCCTTCGTGAAAATTTTCGCGCGCTGGATAGATCCAAGTCAGCAATCCCAGTGATGAAAGGCGGTGCAATGATTTTTTAACCAAACGCTTTTTTCCAGTATGCTCTGGGAAACAACGAATCGCAGCAGCCCTCAGCGAAACCGGCAACGTTTCGGAAGAGGGAAAAGCCATCAACGGCCTGCCACCAAACTTGACGATATGAAACTTCATCCTAAATCAGTCTAAAGCACCTATCTCCCAGAACCAATGCTCTCATAAATACACTCCCGAATATCATGGCGCACCGACAAAGAGACGACCAACGTCCAGAGTATTTTTAATCACCGATTCCATGGCGCGATAAAAACAATTGAATGACTCGCTCGCGCACTTTCTGCACCGTAGCGTCAACCCCTTCGGATGCGTCGATCAACTCGCCATGGGCTCGCTCGGCCACGATGTTGCGAATGACCTTTTGTTGCCGTTGAATTTCATCAATATCCAATTCAGGTTTCCCTCGATAAATCTCTCCAGCATCCCTATCGAGATACAGAATCAAGTCGGGTCGAGGTGTTAGCGATTCTAAAAAACGAAGATACCATCGCGGCACATTGCCATAACCACGCTGGTAATAGTAGTCTTGAAAATAGCGTGCAAAAATACACACCGCACCCTGTCCTCGGAGTTTAAACAACGGTAGCCTGCCAAGGATAAAATCCAGTGCGTAGTAGCTGACATATCCCATACCCTTCAAGCAGCTGTGGTCACGGTTCATGCCTGACCCCTTTGTTCCTGGGGCGATGGATTTTTGCTCAGTAACTTTCCTGCCTAATAGCTTGGCTATACGCTTCTTCAGCTGCTTCAGCTCGGGAACAATTCTGAAATTGTATTCATACCGCTGACAGATCTTGAAAGGTTGTTTATAAAACGACTCTGCTACGAGGTCAGCAATCGTGCTTTTGCCGGATCCATCAGGACCCAGTAACACCACATGCCCGCTCATAGGGGGGGTAAGATGGTGCCTGACATTACTGGTAAAGAAATCAATCGCATCGCTTGAAACACGACTGCGGGTTTGTTGCACCTGTAGCCTGATCTCAGGCACAAGTGACGCGACACCACCCCAGTCATTGGATTGACAAAATCCTAATAAGCGCTCTATCAAGTTCTCATTAAGCACTCCCACCAACCCCCTTCGGAAGGAATCGGCGTCTTCCAGTGTGCCGGTTCTCACCTCATCACGTGAGTTTTCCTTGAAGTCCGGATGACGAGTCAGCTCTTTTAATAATGCTACGGCTGCACCGAAGCCAGTGGGCACCACCATGACCCCCTGATCATTTCTGATACTGGCATCAAGTCCATACCGCCCATCGGCAATCGGGTAAAACCGATGATGACAGCCCCCGAAAAGATCGATCGGCAGGTAGCGGCGTTCCGGACCTGGACTGATCAAAAGACAGCAGCGGTATGCAAATTTATCAACGATTCTAACCACGGACCACCCTTCTTCTGTGGCGGCTTCACGCAGAACTGCCTCGGCCCGACCAGTATCCTCCGGCCTGATCAGTAAATCGATATCATATCGGGTGTAATCAGGCAGACCTTCACTACCTCGCAACACCGCCCACGAGAGACCCTGTTCATCCAAGCGATTGAAAAAAAGCCTCACCAGCGAGCCAATGGGCACGTCAGAAGGCTTAGGTTCTTTTTCAATGCGATATTTGAAAGCTGATTTAACCACAGTAAAAATAATGAATCACGGTCTAGCCGCCGCCACAGCCTCCCAAAAATTTTCAGCAAAATGTTCAGGTGTCCAGGTTTTGATGATCTCACGCGAGGAGGCGGACATACGCTCACATTCAACTGGATCAGAGGACAGCTTCACCAGAGCCTCCGTCATGGCGGCCTCATCCATTGGATCAAAGGTGTAACCATTGACTCCGTCTTGAACTAAATCGTAAGCAGCCCCAACGGTACGGGACACGCCGATCGGTAATCCGCAAGCCATTGCCTCGTTCACCACCAACCCCCATTGCTCCTGTAACGCAGGATGTATAAACGCACCTGCAAAGGCGTAATAAGCTACTAATTGATCGAATTGTTGGAAACCGGCAAAAGTAACGTCTGGAATTTTATCCTCGGACACCTGACTCCGCAGCTTTGCCTCATCCGGTCCTGTGCCCAATATAATGAGTCTCCAACCCTCCGGCTGATGTGTTCGGTAAAGTTGATAAGCCGCCAATAACCGGGGGATATTTTTTCTCTCGATGAATCGACTTGAGACCAGGAAATAAGATTGGTCCTCATCTAAGCCAGGCAGTTCTCGGTAAGCATCGCGATCCGCTTGAGCTGCCTTTGCCGCCTGAGAGAATCGTTCATTATCTACCACGTCATAACGATCATATATACGCTCCGCTTTCATGCCGAGCTCTTGCAGATACGCACGATGCGGAGAGCCGCCACAGTGAGCACTGTCAAACTGTTTTACAAAATGGCGCTTGATAGCCTCTTTCCACCAGCTACGAGGGGCATCATCGGCTTTCGACTCGGTCATCAGCACCCGAACACGATTATTTTTACGGCACCAGTGAAGTGCCGCTCTTGAATCGGTCATGCCATAACCAGAAACCCCAACCGCGTCGGGATTCAAATCATCAAGGCCATTTTTCATCGCCTTCTTCACCGCTGCCTTGTCCAACTCATGATACATCGCATCAGGAAACAACGTGACAATTTCCACTCCACCCAAATCCTCTCCAGCAACCCACGGCCTACCTTGCACCTGACCGGCCACCGCCAATCCAACCACCTTCACGCCAGCACCCGCCATTGCCTGACATGCTCTCAAGCGAGCAGTATGATAGGGCCCGAAGCTCGGCCATTGGAGAACAATTGTTTTCATAAAATTCCCACCACAGTAACTATTTGCGTTTGGTTGTGGTCATCAATTCCCATTGACTAAATCCATAATAAACTCGTCTAAGAACATCGGTGAATATGCCATTACTCTAAGGCCAAGCTTCATCATCCGGTTTGATGAGACGCTATCTTTTGCTTGGAGCAAACAAAGCTTTCTATCTTTCCAGTGCCCGTTGACCCCCCATTCTAACGCATGCACGACCAACCTTCTTGCCAACCGGTTTTCTAAAGCCCTGTCACAGCGATTTTTTTCTCGCGCTAATTTCAGCACAACATCACAGGCAATCATCACACTTCTAACATAGTCCGGACGAAACTGATTAGTTCCTATACGGCTAATTGAATGTTGACGCCAATATCCGACTATCGAATCTACAAATTTTCTTTTACCACCTGCAAGCTTCACCCTTGCCTGATACTCCCAATCTTGAGAACCGGTCATTTCGATGTTCCATTCCCCTACCGACTGAAGGTATTCGCGCTTGTACATGGCTCCCATCGTATGCCAATGGTAACCAGCTAGGTCGAACGGCTCATCTGTAAATGGCTCGCCCACAGGAGGACTCTCATCTCGCGGTATAAGTTGATGGTTTGCCCTGATTACTTTTCCGTATACATAGTCTAAACTTGTGTCTTCCACCATTGCTCCTAACAATGAAGCTACTCCACCGTCTGCAAGCACGTCATCTGAGTCGAGGAACAGGACATATTGACCACGTGCCAGATTCAAGCCACGATTCCGAGCTACCTGCGCGCCATAATTCTTGGGAGTTCGGCTCAGTGAAACGTGGCTATTTGCATCAGAGTATGTGTCACATAATTTTCCAACATCATCGGTAGATCCATCATCACATACAATTATTTCACAGGAATCCAAGTTTTGTCGTATCACCGAATCAATTGCCTCTCGTAGTAGCCCGTGGCGATTATACACAGGTATGATTATGCTAAGCTGCATGAGTTAGATTTAATTGAAAAATATTTTTTCAAAGACGGGTTTGAGGAGCATACTCCCAGTTTTAGTCAAATGATGTTCGTCCCGATAGAGTAACACACCATTCTGATCCATAAATCTTACCTCTCCATTTTCTGATGTCAGACAGTGCGTAACATCGATTAGATTTACGTTGGGCGTCTCATCCCTAATTTTTTGTACCACGGGCAAATAGTTCTTAAGACGTTGAGCATGTTGTTTTGAACTCAAATGCGGCAGCGGTAACCCATGCCAATAATGTAGCGCGACTGCCTTAGCCACATGCATCTCAAATATTGGGACTTCCAACAAAATCGAGACCTTTAAACCCAAGCCCTCCAGTTGTTTGATCGTGAAAATAAGAGCATCTGGAAAGCCCTGTACTGGTCTAGGTATATTTCCCGTCCGATGCAGAGTATCTACATAGTAGCCCCACCTGAATGCCAAGACTATATGCTCCAGACCTTCTTTTTCCACAAGCTCTTGAATCTCTCTGAACACAGACTCAGCGTATTCATTTTTCTCATTAAATATCGGGCCGTCTGATTGAACTCGACACCATCCTAACACTGGAGCCACTCCGCCCTTACTAACTGCAACGGCAGATGCACCATGCCTAACACATATATCATGCAGCATAAATTTTAATACGCCCGCATGACTATCACCCCACATCATCACCTTACATGATTTCCCGCTTTCGCCCAACCAAACTAGCCTTTTGCTTGGATCCTGAACCGCAAAAGTCTCATCTCCCTTAACCATATCATAATCTGCGACTATACTCGGCAAACGCGATGGCATCCCCCTCGTCTGCCAAAGTGCTATTCCTGCACAGAGAGTAAACAAGCTAACTAGGCCGGTGTATAAAAAAATCCTACGACGATTATATGCCCACTTCCGTTCGCGAAATGGTCGTTCAATATATAGCAAGGAAAGTACACTTAATAATACGGAAATAACAATGTAAGTGAGCGCAACTGGCACACCTGGTGATTCTGAAAATAAATAGCGGTGGAAAGCAAAGAATGGCCAATGCCACAAATACAACGAGTAAGAAATCAACCCGATTGCCACCAAACCTTTATTTGAAAGCAGCTTATTCACACCAGAGTAGGTGATCTTGCTGTCTATAGGAAATCCGGACCAAATGATTGCCGCAGCACCAATGACAGGAAGAATCGCCGCCACCCCAGGAAATAAAGTATCAGGACTATAATAAAACAAGGCGTACATTATGCAGCACAAACCAATCCACCCCATCAATCTGCGTATTGGCTCATTTGAAACTGGTCGAGCAAATACTAGCAGCGAACCAGCACCTATCTCCCAGGCTCGCGAAGGCAGTAAGTAGAATGCTGCATCGGGATCCATCTCAATCGAATACACCGAAACAACAAAACTTATTATTAACCCGACGCACAAAATAATTCCTATTCGCATCTGGCAACGCAAGTAAAATAACAAGCACAGGACTAATGGAACAATGAGGTAAAATTGTTCCTCCACAGATAGCGACCAAGTGTGTAACAAAGGGTTTTCTTCTGCCAATGGATCGAAATATCCAGAAGTACGCCAGAATTGTATATTGGATGCAAAAACTGTCACCGCAACGACTGACTGGCCTACAGTCTGATAGGCAAAAGGCAGCAGCAGAAACCATCCAGCAATAAGACATGCAACCACTACAACTGCAAGAGCTGGAAAAATTCTTCGCGCTCTCCGTTCCCAGAATTCAATTAATGAAAATTTACCAGCATGTAAGTCTCTTAAGATCAGCGACGTGATCAAATATCCCGAAATCACAAAGAATACATCGACTCCAACGAACCCACCAGTGACCCCTAAATCAGCGTGAAACAGGACGACACCTAATACCGCAATGGCACGCAGCCCATCTATATCGGCGCGGTACATAAACTTTGCTGTATGATCCAACATGATGCACTCAAGAATAACTGCCTATAAATAGAAACATAAGCCTATGATGCTAATCTAGCTTCAAATCAAAATGCTTAAACACTCTCCTCAATTGCTGATCGTTTTGCCCTTGGTCCACGTTCGTTACTGCCAAGCCCGATTGTGTGGTTCCCGGATAGTCAAGGCTAGGAAAGTCATAACGACTTTTGCGACACTTGTATCCTGAATATATATATGCGGCCTTGAGCCAAATATCATCGGCGCGAGGGCATAGGTTCATGATTAATTCCCGGTTACGAAACTCGTCACCTATTGCTAAGGGACGTATGAGAACCCCGCCACAACCCACGGGAAACAGCTCATGAGCACTGTTTGGTAGTGAGCTCACTCCTCTCAGCCAGTTAGCGTATTCGTCAGGCATCATATCAGCCTTAACCTTGATTCGATGACACCGATGCGCGAGGATCTCCGTATTCTGCTCCTTACCCTCTTTCACCAAAGCCTCAAACCAATCCCGAGGATAGAAGGTGTCATCATCGGCGATGACAAACGGGTTCTCATGCCCCGATTCAATCAAAGGCAACCACTTTTTATGTGGCCCGATGTCATCCGTCTCATGGAATTGTACGCCGTGCTCAATAAAAAACTCTCGATGATGTTTTTGAATCATATTCTGATCCTGTGGGCATAACCATACGTGCACCGCCGCAGGTCTTATGCTCTGCTCTATCATAGACAATAGGACTAAGGGGAGAGGGTCTTTCCTCGGCTTCCATGATGTAATCGAAATTGGGACATCAGATTTTACTGCTGAGATCCGTGGTTTATTCGCATCTGCCAATATAGCTTCCAGCCGTGCTTTTTGTCTGCGTTGGAAGTAATCAATCATCAAGCGCCGACTACGCCCGCGATCCCGCAACAAAGCCGTCAGCAACTTACCTCTCTCAATAAATCTCAAGACAAATTCAATTTTGAACTCATAACTTCTTTGCACTAACTCTGGCTCCTTTGACCGTAATCAAATGCCAAGAACTAAGCGCCGCTACGACATGCCAACTGCTACTTGGACCCGGGCTTGTAGACCTCAAGCTGCCGCTTTGCTATTACCGATCCATCAAATCGATCTCTCGCCCAGTCACGGTTCACTCGCCAACGCCCTCCATTGACTGCTTGCTTTTTCAGCGCTCGCTCGACTGCATCCAATAACTTCTCCCAGTCTCTATCAGGAACAAGATATCCTGCACACTCGTCTGAAACAGCATCATGGACGCCTCCTACATCAAAGGCTACGATTGGTGTGCCACACGCCTGGGCTTCAGCGATAGCCATTCCAAACGTTTCCATTGAGGATGGAGAAACGAACACATCGCTAGTAAAATAAACTTCTGCCAATTCAGAAGCTGACTCCAGTCTTCCCATAGGCCTCACATCCAGGTTAGACGGCAGTTCAATTTCACCGTCACCGAAAAGCAATATGACACAATTACTGGCGAGTTTTTCCCGCTTGGCGAAAGCAGTCAAAAACTCAGGAATTCCCTTGAATCTGTCAGTGACAGCACGGGCACCCAACGCCAAGACATGTTTCCCAGGTGCTATCTGAAACGATGCACGAATGTCTGTGATATGATGGTCGAAGTAAGCAGCATCGATGATGGGATGGACTATTGTATATTCATCCTTGCCAACTTCACTGAATACTTTTGATTCCTCGTTTTTATGAGCCATCCAACGACTATTTGCGATTGGAAGAATGTGTTTGCTTTTTACAAATCCAAATTTCAAGCGTAGTTCGTGTTGCGCCCATTGCTTTGTCCCGGTTTTAAGAATCGGGCAACTGCGGCAATGATTACGGAATTCGTTGCAACCTGAATAAATAATACAACCACCACTTAATGGCCAAAGATCGTGTGTTGTCCAAAAGACCCTACTCCCCTCTGGAATTAGGCTCTCTAAGCCACGCAGCCCTATCCATCCCGTTAACCCGTGCAGATGAATGATATCCCCATTTGCTGGCAGTTTTTGGCCAGTGAAAGTTTCCATTCCCATCAATGAATGAAATGGAGCTGACGTAAGACGGTGAGATAATGACTTAATCACACGAGTCGTGATAGAAGAAATCGACCCTTTGTTTCTCACTATTTGAAAGGTGCCCTCAGGACCATCCACGTCTTCACTTAACACGTAGCTTTTTACACCGGCATCTCGCAAAGCCTTGCTCAAACGTAATGCATATGTACCGGCACCACCGTAGAGCGTTTTTGTTATGTGCCAGACTCTCACAAATGATTTAATATTTATGGTGACGATGGTCTACCGCCGATTTCTTCTTGGAGAATGCAAATTGTCATGAAGTAAAATCGTCCAATTCCTGGATCACAATGCGACTTATCGATGTGGCATTAGTAACCAGCGACGGTATCCAGCCCAGGATAGAGATTTTCGTCGGTCAAGCGCAGGAAAAACTCCAGCTATAGCCTGCCACCACCAAACAGGTTCAAGTAGCAACCAATACCAACCTCGGCTGTATGCGTATCTTGCTTGAGAAAACATTCTGTATAACATAATTGGTATGCAATGAGGAAATGGACAGCGCATGAGCGTACTCCAAAACTCGTTCCTCGCATGCCGATGATGGTTCCTTCTTTCGCTTCTGGCTAAGCCTGAATAGTGATGGCGTATGATTATCTCAGGGTAGATGATCACATCCCAGTTATTTCCAATGCACTGTAGTGCGTAGTCAGGCTCTTCATACATATGGAAAAACATCGGCTCAAAGCCAGGGAGCGTCTTATAAGTGGATACTCTAAGGCAAGCGCCCGAGTTAGGGAAAGTTCGAGTTTGCCGACGTATTCCGAAGTTCTTCTTTTCAAGACTATGTGGATACTCGTCAGTACGTTGGGGAAAGGTAGCTATCGCTAGATTCGGATTGGATGCAAACAAAGCCCCCAGCTTGGCGAGCGCATCCATTTGCTCTGGATAGCTATCGTCATCTAAAGCCAACACAAGATCTCCAGAAACATTCTGCATAACTTCCGATCTTGACGCGACAGAACCTTGCGACTTCTCATGCTCAATCAGTTTTACTTTAGGATAATATTCTCTCAAAAACTCTACAGTGCCATCACTGCACCCGTCCGCAACCACCCAAACCTCAAGCGGAGCAGGCACAAGGGCATCGACCTTTGATAAGGTCCGTTTCAACTCATCCACACGATTCAACGTGGTGATCATTACTGAGATGTCCATTGAGGTAGAATTTTAGGTCATTGTAGTGACTTATTAATCAGCACGTTCGATGTCAAGTTGACGTTATTCTTTTGAGCTTTACGACAAGCCGTTTAAAAAAAATGTTTATCTCTTCGAGGATTATATCTTGCCAAGCCCTAACTCGACCGATTGTTGAATCCCCATATTTGTTTCGGTAGTGCTTTAAGCGGAATGCAGACATTGGTTTATCAAAACTGTTCCTAATTTGCATCAGTGGTTTCTTTCCACAGAAATGAAGCACCCAAGGACGCTCTACCTTGGCAGGAGGACCCGACAGATGACACGGGAATCGTTGCTCCAAATCACCTGTTTGTTGGTCACCTGTGGTCACTTGAAGATTCAGTTCTTGAAATTTTATTTCACCCCTCTGAGCCATGCTAAGAATCAAATAATTCATAATTCCTTGGTCCTTTGTCCAACTAAATAAAGTCGGCTTTTTCTGTCTCCATTCCTCTACTTGCAACCATGCTTCCGGGGAGATAACACCTCTTTTAGCCACAAATGCACCTGAACAAAAATACGGCTGCTCGTTCCAGATAAAGTTTGGATCAAATTCCTTTAATTGCTCTGGGTCCAAGAATATATTACAAAGTGTTTCTACCGTGTGCTTTTTCCACCGACTAGGTCGAAGCGCTATAAAATCCATTCCCCCAGGATTAAACAGGGAAAGAACATCTCCCCAAAATATCGCATCGGCATCCAGATATAAAAAATGTTCAAATGGCCCCTCCCACATCGCCATCAGCTTCGAACGATTATTGGCCGCACATAAATTCCGTAACACCGGGTCTGTCATCTCTTGAGGTCGGATGACTTGCACATCATAGAGCTCCACCAATTCATCGACAGAAAAGTCCCCGTCAGCGATGATGCAAATAGGCACATTCCCTGAGAAATGCCGAATGCTGGCACATGATGCTTTAGCCATAAAATAGTCATCCTTATAACAAGCGATGACTACACCGAATGGTTTTATCTTTTGATACATACATCTACAGTGTTCTTAACCCAAACAATATTATCGCCAAAGCCATCACTTGAAGATTCTAGTTTACCCGTTTTCAATGCATTAAAAGGGGAGAATCCTAAATCAGATAGTAGCTTTGGAGCTTCATTATCGTTTCCTTTGAAATGCTCCATAACTACGGCTATTCGTCCTGAACGCGTCAAGATCTTGGTAGCACCGCGAATAACTTCTGCTTCATGCCCTTCTACATCAATTTTCATGAGATTGACATCTCGATCCCCTATCAGGGGTTCGACATCATCATCCAAACGAACCGCACTACCTACTAAACCTTCCAAATCCCCCGTTCGAATCACACTGGTTTGGCCCCTGTTCACTAGATTCCGGCTTAAATTGATAACGCCCCCCTTATCAGAGGCAGCACAACACCTTATGATTGCATTCTTGATTTTATTCGATACGCAAGTTCGATCTAACAATGAGCAAACTTCGCAATCAACTTCATAGCCTATAACAATCCCGCCTTCCGCCAGTATTTTCGCAATTGGGACAAAATGGGTTCCTACGTTTGCTCCGACATCAATCGCGCAATCACTAGGCTGCAACCAGTTTTTATAAAACATATATACGTTGTAGTCCCTAAATCCTTTAGCATATGTAATATAAGAAGATGTATTATGAATAGGGGTGTAGTACACTATGCCCAAACCATCTTTAAACTTCATACTTCTGCTAGAAAACAACTCTATCAAATGGAAGGCCGAAAATTTCCACCATTTAGTACAAAACGAACGATCACCCTGAGTCAATAAACCACTTTTCGCCGTACGCCATGCACGCTTTAAAGTCGTTATTTTTTTTTTGTAATTCATTTTTGAATTTTCACTGTTAATAATATGCTATGCTTAAAACGCCTCTTTTCAGGCACCGCCATATAAAAATCAGTTAAAGCAGTTGTTTTTTAGCCCGCGTCAATCTAATAAATATCGCTTGCTCGTTCTTATCCCGTAAATATACTGAACGAAGGATTGTTAATCATGCGTATTCTAATCCAATATCTGACTATCTTTATTGGTCCGTAAATAAAATACTCAAACCAGTATACAGCAATATTCAGTGAGCGCCTATCAGTATCACCACCTTCCTTAATCCATATTGACGCTTCACGCCACAGGTGGAAAAAAAACCTCAAAGGTGAAATCAGCCACAAGATGACCGCATTCACACATGATTGAGGCAAACTCGTTTCTGGGCGGGGTAGATCTACATCTAAATCTCGCGCAATACGCTCAAAAAGGGCTTGAGCAGGTGTGTATTTACGAGTTAACCATGGCGCGCTATTTGTGTAATGCAATATAGAAGGGAGTTTGTTTTCGAGTTGCTTGTCAAATGCCCACGATGGAGTATTCCATTCCTTGCCCAACTCATACCATCTTTCAGCCAGCAGCGCGTTAAAAGCGCTTTGATCTGCGTAACTGGCATGGTCGCCCAATTCGCTGAGCAATTTACAGGCACGAGAGGCAAACCGTTCGTCCCTCAACGCTTCCAAATCCAGTGTCAATACCCCGGCATTGAAATAGGTATCGCAATGTTCTACCCCCGCATGCTTGGCTATAAGCGCCGAGTCCTGCGCGGGGCTTTTGGTTTCCCAATCTGGTGAGGCAGCGAGAGGGTGAGGAGAAGCCTTGAGCTCAGCCAGAATTTTACTAATATCATCAAATACTATTGTGTCAGAATCAAGATAGAGCAGATGTTTCACATCCAGTAATTCTGGTAATGAAAGCCGCAAATAGGAAGAAATATGATAGTTTACCACTTTAACATTTTTGAATAGCTTCCGTGGCCAATCAAGGAATTCAATTTCTATTTCAGGTCGATTAATGTAACGCGCGCATAGGCTGGATTTGGATTCATCACTCAGGCCAGCGTCCACAATATACACCTTTACCCCGAGGCCCTTAGTTATATTGAGCAGAGCACTGTGTAGCGATACTGCTAGCCCAGGAAAAAAACGCTCATTCGCACAAAAAGCAATATGAAACGGTCTGTTCTCTAATATAGTATCAGATTCCATTAAATTCCCTACCTTTCACTTAGCTGCTTACTCACTGGTGTTATATACACAGTGTATGATTATTATGACTTTGCATGTGTCATACCTAGATATCGTAGCCCCATATCTACTTATTGTTGAGAACCTGCTTCAACCACGCTTCAAATTTGGGCACATCAACCTTAAAATCAGGCTCATTTTCATCAATGGAGTGTTCTACATCAGTTCCTACAAAACAATCATACTCAAGGCCGAGAGCACGGGTCATCATCCAATAATGAATACGAGTAACCCTGGGCCCATGAATCTCCAAAACCTTACAATTCTCGGGAACAAACAACATGTTAGTCAAACCTGCCCCGTGTTGAGCGAGTACGATCGAACACTCAGAAAATAACTTCACTTGCTCGGTAAATTCAAGTTTTTCAGCATGAACGATCTCAAAGCCTAATTTTGTCACATGCTCTGCAAGCTCATTTTCATTAATCAGTATACGTCTACGCGCACTTGCACGTGAAATAAACACACGTCGGGTCCCCTTGTTTTCATGATGCCCTAATTTGTCAACTAATGCTTTACGCAGTTGCTTCGCGATCATTGGCGAAACCGCAGCTTGTTCAGAATGTCCGGATGCCGTTGGAAACCATAGCCTTTCCACTATTGAGTCAGTGTGGTGATTCTGGAATAAACATAGCTCTGGCAAAACCCCCAAGGCTTTTAGTGAATCTTTTTGGTAATCACAGATCTCTTCAGCAACCAAAAATCTGGTGTCAGGAGGCAAATGCGGCAGAGCTGAATAGAGTCTAGGCAACTCATCCCAAAACCAGTGGAAATACTGAGACCCATTCCTTCCCATCATACAGTACCAGTTACCCTCTAGTTTTCTGGTTTCGGATATTGGCCATTCATTTAAATAAATCGGATGATGATAGACATTGGAAACCCTCCAATGAGTTTCCGCTATATAGTAGCTGTCATTTTCACCAAAAGAAATCATTCCCCGATGCCCTCTAACCTTGGCATTGGGTATGATAATAAGATGCTGGCTGTGAAAGCCCAGACCATCCACTAATTGAAATATTTTGTCTAGTTTTGGGTGACTTCGAATACACTCTGGCAAAGGGTCATCCATCAGAAAAGGCTCTTGGATTTTTTTGCTTTCAAAGCCTTGTGTAGGTGCCCAGAGAAGCAAATTCTCGCATATAGGCGGTGTCACAGATATGCCCATTTTCTGAACCATAGTCCGACATACCCTGCGGGCGTGTGTTTTTAATTTCTCAACATGTAATTTGATACTCATAAAGATGATGGCCTGATGTCAAACGTTCATGTAAGTTTCCCCGTCAAGGGGACAGTTCTTAGGTAGAAATTTGTTCCATTTTCTTGCGGTAGATTATTGCTGGAACTTTACCCAAGACGTCATGTGGACGCTCTACCTTTCTGGTCGATCATCCGTCCCTATGCATGCCATCTAACTTCATTAACAGGGTCGAGCATGTAAGCGTCAAGAACCTCGTTTCTGAAGCTTCTACTGAACTTTTCGATGTAGGCGTTCTGAGTTAGTTTAGCAGTTTGGATGTGGTGTATCTTCACGCCGTTTTCTTCGGCCCACGACACAAGGTTTGGGTTAGAAACTCATGAGGTTGTCCACGCGAATCTGTTTGGGCAGCCCGCGACTTTCCTTGATCTGGTCAAGACCCCTGACACCTCGCTCTGCCGGGAGCGAGGTGTCAACCTTCATACGCAGAGCTTCACGCACACCTTCATCGAGGATGTTCAGAGTGCGGAACCTACGCTCTGGTTCAGAACCATCGATGACAGCCTGCCCCTTTTCTTTTTTGGTTTTTAACCAGGCGATACCAACTCGTACGGCTCACACCTACGATCTTATATGCCTGAGTGACACTCATATTCTTCTGCCAGGTTAGATTTCCGGCCGACTCAATTGCTTCGATCGTAGCGAGCGCTTTCTTTTTAAGCAACTTTTTGATCGCTTCATCCTCCAAAGCCAGATTGGCATACATTTGCATGAGCTTGGCGTTCTCCGCTTAGAGCTCCTTGACACCTTCAGCTCTGAAGCATCCATGAATCCATATTAGCGTTTCCATTTGTAGTAGTTCGCCGGACTCATGCCGTGTTTCCGAAATACATCGTAAACCTTCATCCCGTTCTCGACCTTCTTCAGAATCGTTATGATCCAACTCTCTGTGCACTTCGATTTCCTGATGTTCTATTAAGTTTTTATTGCCATATAACTCTACTTTTAAAGTGTCGCGTCAATAGGGAAGCGTACTCTCTGAGCTGCCTAGTTTTTTCTGCTCTTTACTCTTATGATTATCGGATACTTTCTAAGAGAGAGATTTACATGTTACCGTTTCTAGAATATCTCTGAAATCATGGCGTATAGTTTTAGGATCAAATTCATTTTCAGCCGCAAATCGACTACTTTCATGAAACAAATCAAGATCAATCCGGCCACGAGCATTCTTATATTTCATGATTTCATCATATAATGCCGCAGCTTTAGAGTCCGTCACGCACAAGGCACGGCTATCCGACTTAGCCCATTCGATACCTGAGCAATAGTCAGGCCCCCATACTATTAGAGGCAAACCGTGCTGAACGCCCTCTATAAGTTTCGATGGAAAACTTGTCATCATACGCCTTTTCAAGGACGGTTCAAAACTCATCGTCACCAGAATAGCGTCAAATTCAGGAACCCGGTTCATCAATTTGTCGGGCGATAAAGATCCGTGAAAACGTCCTGCTTTCCGAAAGTGATCTTCGGCCCCACGTTTCCAGTGTGGTTTGGGTCCAAATACATGAAGCTCAATATCATCATTCCCCTCGAGGTGATTCAAAGCCGCTTCCACCATTGGCCCATACTCTGACAAATTACCAAAATAAACTATTTTTAATGGTTTATCTTTTTCCTTTCCCTCCGAGTTCGAACGACTTAGCGGTAACGTCGTAGGCAGATCATGGATCAGTTGAGCATGACTTGGACTATCAAGCTCACGGATCATTCCCTTACTAACACCAATTACAGCCGTAGATTGGGAACAAGTATTGCGCAGTATCTGATCAACACGACCCCGGAAGAAACCAGGGACATCGTCGAAGTCTGCCCACCAATCTTGAAAAAAGGTAACAATCGGAATATGATTCCGTTTCGACGCTTTAACAGCTGCTAGATGTAGCCAACCGTGTGCTACTGTTACAATCAGTTCTGGCTTGAAATCGTTTATTTCATGGTCAATTGTCCTAGCAGAGGGACAAACTGGCCATATGCATTCTATTCCAGCGCTGATCTTCAGAAATCCTAACTGCCGTAATTTGCCAATTAACTTTAGGCGTAGGGGAAATTTATTCCACCTGAAGACCTTGGTTTCCAACTCTTCGTCTTGATTTAAATACCTGTCCAAGATCAATTCTCCACCATAGCCAGAAGCATTGGGAACAACCGAAGAGATAACAAATATTTTCACGTTTGCTGATACAGGCTAGTTGTTTTCAAATATTAACTTCGCTTTTGGTCTATACCGAATACTTGCTGTGAGTTAACCACTCGCCAGAGCTCTAATTTCTTTGACCACAATCCTTTGGAGGCGGACTGGGTTAAAAATCCCCGCCTTCAACTTTTCGGCCGCCTCGGATAGCCTTGCGCTCTCTGAAGGCTTGGTTCTCAGTAAATCTAAAGCATCAATTACGTGACTTGATTCTGGACGATTTACAACCATAGCGGCGTTTTCTCTGATTGCTACTATAGAAGGAGTGCAGTAACTAGGGCCCCATAAAACAATCGGCTTCTCGAAAGCTGCGTAGTCCAGAAATTTCGTGGTGAAGCTTGTTCTCATAAAACGCTCATGCTCTCGTTCAAAACTCATAACCACCAGTAACGCGTCTGCCCCTTTAATTACCTCTGCAGCCTTTTCCGGAGGCAAAAAACCAAGACAAACACCTTCATTTCTAGCCAGCTCAATTTCTGGAACTGGCCAATCGCCCGTCGGTCCTACTATAATCAACTCTAGATCACTATGCTCTCTGATAAGATTTAACAAACTTCTAAGCATTCTCCCGTAGAAGCTTTGTGCTGACCCTACATAAACGACTCGAAATTTGTTGTTCTTGGGAGGGTATATTTGAGACGGCGTCTGGTGTATACCGGGTATTGGATAAACAACGTGGGTATTTGGATGTTCGCCAAGGATTTCCTGCATGCCATCACTAGTACAGAGTGCAAGGTCGCACTGCCGATATAGCTTCCGGTAACGGCGGCTAAGAACTGGCTGAAACACGCTGTGACCGAAGTGGGGTGCCATTATAGGAAACCAATCTAGGAAGAGCCCCGCCAGTGGGATACCGTTACGTTTGGCAGCTCGTGCAGCCATATGACATAGACCCGTTTCTGCAAGTGTTAGAATCACGTCTGGCTTATATTTATTAATAGTATTTTGAAGGCTTCTGCTTACAGTCATCGGCCAAATGAAATTTTCATAATCTGATAACCATTTTCCGAACACATGTCCAAATCGGGATTTGCGCAGACGTTGTAACGGGTATGGCAACTCAAGTTTCGTATCAACTAACAAGTCGTTCGCGAAGTCCGCATTGCTCGCTACGTGTAGATCAAAATCATTTCGTTCAATGAGATGCCGATACATCACAATACGAACACCACAATCGTTTCGAGGCGGCACAATACTAACAAGGAGTAGCTTAGGACGTTTCATGAGTTCCCACTATACTGTATGCTCGACTTATAGGGCTTAACCAAGTGATTATATACTCTTGGAAGGCGACCTAGAGTTTCGGAATATTCACGATCTTCTTTTTCAATGTAAGAATTAAGTGAATAAACATTATTACCAGACAATGCTGCATAGACCCCTGAAGCGCTATTGAAAATAAAAACAGTTAAAGCATAATCGCAAAATATGTCCTCTAAGCACACGAATTGAGGCATTTCCTGAACCTTGATGAATGAGCACGGTAGCAATATACTCCTCACATAAGAGATACTTTGCTCTTTTGTCTGACTAGGGTGTAGCTTAAAGGATAACTCTGACACGCCGTTTACTTTGCAGTCATATAGAAATTGTTTAAGTGCAGCACATAGTGAATCTGCGGATGTCCGCCCTAGCTCGACTAGCGCATCAAAAACTAAGACTGGGTGATGTGGTAGTTTCTGTGCACTTTTTCGAGGGAAGAGTTTATCGACCCCGAGTACCACTTTATTCTGCCAATCTGGGAAACTGCTCTCACAGAACCCGTAAACTGCTTTATAATTATTTGAATAAAAGAATACCTGGTTTACTAACCGGCTACCGTAGAATATTGCTCTGAGTAACCTCACACGACTTTCGAAACTCCAAGGTTCGTAAGCTTTATCTATTTCACCAGGCTTATAATACGACGTTAAACCTTCCTCAATGTATGAAAATCCTGTGCATTTCGGGTGAGAAACGATAAGATGTGCAAAATCATAATACGTATGAGGTATATAACAATGGAATTTATGCCATCCTAGCAATTCGTTAATTTCGCGATCCCGTCGACTTAAGCCTAGTCTCTGCTTAAGAACTCTCTTCACCGAGTTTATGTTCGGACTACCCAAAGAGCTGATGGTGCCAGTCGATATTCCTTTGGGTAGGTCCGAGCATGTGAAACCTCGATCTGTTACTATGATGCAAGATTCCAATTCAAGATTTTGGTGCTCTATAACACCTAAGGAACAGCGGTAAGTTGCGAAACTGTGGACTAAGAAAAGGTGCCGCTCCTTGTCCATGTTTTCCAGAGTTGGCATGCTATTTTTTCCTATAATGGTAATGCATCGCTCTAATCAGAATTGTGTTAAAATGCATTACTTGAATTATGAAATCAAGCCAAACCCCACCTTGATCAAATTATCTTATCAGCAACAATAGCCCGTACTAACTCAAGGTCCTCCGGGGTATTCACAGATGGCTCGACCCAAGGCACGCTAATAGCGTATAGAGGGTAGCCTGACTCAAGTGCCAGAAGCTGGTCGATATCCTCATGTTTCCAGCCATCTGTTTGACGACCGTCATACGCAGACAGAGCTGCTTTACGGTAGCCGTAAAATCCGTGTACATAGCGGTATGGATAGCCGTCTATCCGGCCACCAGTTTTGGTAGCTGGAATGAAGGCACGAGATAGATATAGCACGCGGGAATTGTTATCTACCATAGCTTGAACAGTAGCGTGCCCCGCATGCGAAGCGTCAGCGTCTGCGGTGTAGACAATCACACCAGAAGCTTCGGGGAATTCTGAAAATGCAGCAATGCATTTATCGATGTTGTCCGGATCTACCAAAGGTTCGTCACCTTGAACGTTGATAATAATATCGTAATCCTCAAATTCCGGTAGATTCGCAGCCCACGCCACCCGCTCCGTTCCCGTGTTGAAAGGTATGTCACTGATCACGCAGCGGAAACCTGCGGCTTCTACAACCTCTTGGATCCGAACGTCATCCACAGCAATTACTACTTCTGCCGCCAGCTTAGATTTGCGACTTTGCGTAGCGGTCCTGACAATCATCGGTATACCACCAATATCTACCAGGGGTTTACCTGGTAGGCGAGTGGATGGATAACGTGCCGGGATAACTATTAGTGCTTTGTTATTCATTTTTAAATACAGATCAAAAAATTTCGGTTGACCAGGAACAGATCATACATCGTCGACTTTCAACTTATATTGAAGCCGTCAAATCCGAGCCAACCAAAAGATCAAATGCCAAGCAGATGTTTGATCGCCTGATGCAGGTGAAGGAGGCCTACCAGCTTGCCGTCATCATCCACGACTGGGATATCCCAAATGTGCTTATCCTCCATAAACCGAACCGCATCGACGAGTTCATCATTCGGAGATAACGTTTTCGGACTGGTATTGGCATGGACTAGGATGTCGTCGACAAATAAGGCAGACCATGGCTTTTGCTGGTGCAGGGTCAGTCGGCGCATGTCGCCGTCAGTGAAAATTCCGACGAGCTTCCCGTCATTATCCACGATGCATGCGATACCAAAAGCATGCTTGGTCATCACCTCCAAAACCTTTTTGACATACATCTCCGGGCTCACTACCGGAAACATACTCAGGTCGAGCATCACATCTTGATTCAATATCTTCTTATTCATGAGATTTTCTCCTCCTCTCCGTATTTTTCTACGAGTCCAAGGCGGGTTTCGTGCATCAGTTTCGCCTCGATGAGCACACGTTTGAGGTGCTTGATGTCGAGCACGGTGTTGGCGTCCGATAGAGCGTTTGGTGGATCGTCATGCACTTCCAGAAATAGGGCATCGATGCCACAAGCCGCTGCGGCTCTCACCAGGAACGGGATAAATTCACGCTGTCCCCCGGAGACATCACCCATTGATGTAGGCATTTGAATGGAATGGGTGCCATCATAGCAGACAGGGACACCTGTGCCACGCATGATTGGAAAGCAACGGTAATCATTGATGAGCATATTATAACCCAAAAACGTTCCCCGGTCTGTCAGTAAGACATCATCACAACCGAATGACGCCAACTTTCGCACAGAGTTTTTCATGTTCCACGGGCTCATAAACTGCCCCTTCTTCAAATGCACTGGTTTCCCTCCAGCTGCGGCAGCTCTGAGAATACTCGTCTGGCGACATAAATACGCTGGAACTTGTAGAAAATCGACCACTTCAGCCGTGGGAACTGCCCATTCGGGAACGGAGAAATCAGAGGTAACGGGTACCCCACATTCACTTCTGATTTCATCCAGAATAGCAAGCCCCTCATCGATGCCCACCCCGTGGAAGGACGTTGGCGACGAGCGGCAGTCCTTATCGTAGCAGGCCTTGAAAATCAGAGGAACATCGAGCTCGTCACAGATTTTTTTGGTGGCTACAGCCATTTTGAGGCAGTGGTCCCGACTTTCAATGGCGCATGGCCCGCCGATAAATGCCAGCGGATTATCACCGCCGATCTTTACAGCTTGGACATTGCTGTCACCCACCGTGATGGTTTTTGTCTTCATAAAATGGTTTTGTTAATTAGCAAATCACCTGCAGACATTGCAGCAGATTTCTAGGTGAATCAGCACACATCTTAGCGCCAGCTATTTCAAGTTCCTCCTGGCTACCGTATCCCCATAGGACTCCGATACCAGTGACTGCATTTTTACCGGCTCCGATGATGTCATGTTTACGATCTCCGATCATGACAGCATCATCACTAGCGATTGATTGGGTGGCAAGAATATGTGCAATTAGTTCACCTTTGTCTCCACGGGTACCATCTAACTCACTACCGTTGATGGATGTAAAATGCGATGTCAGTTTAAAGTGATCAAGAATGCGTTGAGCAAAGACCTCTGGTTTAGACGTAGCAATATGCAATACGTGGCCATCCTTTCGCATGGCAGTCAGTATTTCTGGAATTTCCGGGTAAACCTCGTTTTCAAAGAGCCCGACATCACCAAAGCGCTCGCGGAAATGGCGCACTCCTTCATTCACCTTCTCAGGCTGCTTCTCGCCGAACATGGTTAATAGTGCATCCTTCAGAGGAGGACCGATACACCAATCTAGTTCGTCTATATGAGGCACGGGCTCCCCCAACTCTTTCAATGCATGCTGCAGTGAGGTCAAAATACCCACTTTGGGATCAGTTAGGGTTCCGTCTAGATCTAGTAAGATGTGCATGGGTTAGGTGATAAATATAAAGGAAGAGCACCAGAAAGCAGCGAACTATGGCTTCCTTCCCCACATCGCGGTTGGCTTTTCGATTACCTGATATGAACAATACGCTATCAAGCTCAGAACCGGTAACAACACGCCCATATGAATTAACATCTTTACAGCGGTATGGATACCGAGATCTCTGATGAACAGTGTATTAAATGCCACCATCAAGGGCTGATGTAATAAATACAAACTATAGCTGCATACCCCTATCACACTAAGCACTCCATATAGAGGATTCTGGGAGCGTTTGGTGCCAAGTGAGGGTTGCTCCGCCGTCTTCTCGGCGTTGTTCAGTTTTTTAGTAATCCACACGCAGGTAGCAAATGATGCTGCCATAAAGGAATATCCGCTCAGAGGTTTAATGTACCAACACACTAACACGGATAAAACGGCCAAAAGCAAAGGCAGCTTAGCCAGTGGCTGCGGTGCACCAGCATACTGTCTTGAGGCAACCCAGGCACCCATGCTCCAAGAAAACCAGTATGCCAAAGTCACACCCAAGACATTTACCTCAGGCAAATATGTTCCTGCATCAACACCAACAATCCACTGCCATGGAAATCTCAGGAGCACTTCTATCACTGCTGTCACAGCAAGCGCCTTACCCCAGCTGAATCGATGCGCCATCCACACCAACGCGGGCAACAAAGCATATAACTGAATCTCAACTGCAATCGACCAGAACGAGGGATTGATACCCCACAGCGTCCACCCTGACCAATTATGAATTAATAAGGCATGAGTTACAAATTGGGTTATATCACTCTTGAATGTGAAGATGTTTGGCAAGAGCCATGCTAATAAAGTGAAAATCAGCAGCCATACAAGATAGGTGGGAAACAGTCTGTAAAAGCGACGTTTTCCGAAGCTTATCCAGCTTCGATTACCTTGCAACCATGACAATTGAATGCAGTATCCCGAAATTGCAAAAAAGACGGCCACACCATGCCACCCAAGTGTGAATGGAGTAAACGGCAGCAAACTCCACCCCAGGTCGAAATGTAGATTTCTGGTTAATCCGTCCCAAGGAAGGTTTTGCATGCCTATGGCCACACCTAATAGGTGGAAACCAAATACAAATACCACTGACAAACCTCTGGCGGGTTCTAGATCAATGCGTGTAAGTTTTTTTGACGGCACTGTCTCTAGACCCTCGGGGGCGAACTGGAGGTGGGGTTTTTGCCACTCCCAATGATTTTCTGGAAATAAGACATCAACCTGATCAAGGGGTTTCTTTGGAGACAGTTCAATCGAGCTTCAAGCGCGTCCACCCGAGTTGAAAGTTGCCAAACGGAAATTCCGAGATCTGAAAATAATTTTACATGGTTCTTATTTGCAAAGGACTCCACTCGATCACGCATGGCAAGGCGGTCAGCGGTCGCCCCTCCCTCATGCCTTCTGTAAAGCACCGTAAATTGCTGAAGAAATCGAAACTCTATCCCGAGCCCCACAAGTCTGATCCAGAGATCCCAGTCTTCTGTGTGCTGCATTGAGCGGTCTTCGTCAAAACCTCCAACTTGCCGAAACTGTTCCGCAGGAAGAATCACTGTTGAGGGTACGATCACATTTCTTAATGCTAGCACCTGTGGAAAAATTGACTTTTCCCAATCTGAGTAGCCCCACTCTCCACTGACAACACTCGAATCATGACCGAAGAAGTACTCCGCGCGGCTTGTAGTAACAACAGCAGTATCTGCGGTACTGTGCTCGGACAGATGGCTCTCAATGTGATGATCACGCCATAAATCATCAGGGTCGAGGAAGGCCAAGAACTCACCCTTCGCCTCAGCAGCCCCGGCATTTCTCGCGCCACTCACGCCCTTGTTCTCTGCCAACCGCAGATATTCGATTCGGTGATCTGAATACTGTGCCGCAAATGCCGCCGCTGCATCATGAGTGCCGTCTTCGGGACCACAGTCATCGACAACAATCACTTCCCAATACTCATAGGTCTGCTTGGCGATTGACTCTAACGCATCAGCTAAATAAGCCCCCATTTTATAACAAGGAATAATGACGCTCACTAATTCTAGTTCCTTCATACTATTACTTGTCTAAATTTTTTCACTATTGATCAACAGCCTTTACAATTCCCGCTCTACATTGTGTTTGCCAAGTAGAAGTAATGCTTCCTTTACTCCCTCCGATCGAGCCAATATAAATTCACGATCTGTTGGTGGCATATTACGAAGATTCCACCAACGGCTACCCTCTTCTATAAATTTCGAGCGTTTTAAAGTTAGTAAATATTTCCATATTCGCCACCCAGAGGGTGGAGGCACATAATTTGGTAGTTCTTGACCATGGATAGATAACAATATGACCCTAGAGTATCTGGACCCCTTCGCGAGTCTCAATAGATAATCACGCTCTATCCGGCGCGCACCAATCAAATGAATTACTTCTAGTTCTGGAAATATTCCCTTTCCTAAACCCATCTCACAGGCAGTCCACGAAAACTCATCGTCTTCGCCTGAAGTTAACACATCACCTTTTCGGCCTAGCATCCTACTCATTTTACTCTCTTTAAGTTTAGCATATTGAGCTTCGGCGACTTTACGAGTCACTACCAAGCCCGCCCCCCAAGGAGTCCATAAATCGGCAGAATCATTCGACCAATATGCCTTATCTACGGACCTCAAGGCTAAAAATCCAGTATATGGTAGAAGTTCTTTTTCCGGTTTAACCTCATATTCCGGCACTAATTTTCCCGCGCCAAAACAGCCCAGAGATGGCTTTGAGTTTGCGATATCTACACAGCGTTGCAGGTAGTCACGATGGAGTATATTATCATCGTCCACGAACAGCAGCAAGTCACCTTTTGACTCAGAAATGCCACGTATTCGTGCATTTGTAAGCCCCAGTTCGGCCTCATGGACATGACGTGAGTTAGGGTGCCAAGACAGATCCCAATGGCTGGCCAACGGTTTCTCTGAAGCGTTATCTATAAGTATAAATTCCCAATTGTTCTTTGAGTAGGTTTGTTTTTCTAATGCTTCAAGGGTTCTACGAAGATAGTCTACCCTTGGGTTATGCGTGCAGATTATTACGGAAATTTTCACGAACAATGGCTGTGTATTGATATTTTACAGACGTGCCTCCCTGCTTCTTACCAATGTCAAACGCGCTAAGGATACTTGATTACAACTTATCTCGTTATCTATGATCTATCATATTGTGGAGATAGTTCATATTACTCAATCAGCCGTCTTCTTAATAATTGTCATTGATCCAGACGTATCGTCTAAATCGTATGTTCCAACAACTTGTTGCAGGAACTCGTCTGTAGCCTTTCTACACCCCCCCCAATCATGATAATCATCTAATATAATTGCCCCTCCAACGGATAGCTTTGGATATATTCGCTGTAGGCAGATCATAACTGGATCATACCAATCAACGTCTATATGCGCTAGAGCTACCGAACCATTGATATAAAGTGTATCTTGAACTAGACCTTTAATCAGTTCGACTTCATCTTTATCAGGCATCACGGCAAATGATTCAAAGTTCGACACAACTTTCGCGTAAAGGTTTTCTTCATAGCCATAATATTTATCACCACCTAGCCCTGAAGATTTACCTTCCGAGATTATGTCATATCGCTCATGGACATCGGGCGTATCATTAACCGTTGGAGGAGGGATCATACCGAATACATCATAAACACGTAATGATCTTCTTACGCTCTTAGTTTTCGCAATCAGTATCGCAGACCCACCCAGTGCACAGCCAGCTTCAATAATGACGCCAGGTATACTAGACGCCTCTATAGTTTTCACCATGTTTACGATCTGACATAGTTTCTTGTCACTCAGGTAAGTTAGTCGATTATCTTTGATTCTCTGAACTAATTCACGATCCGCTTTATTCAGTTGCTTGAGAGTTGTCACTTTCATCTTGCCGTCCGCGAACGATTTTAACATGGTTCTTAATTTTTTTATCATTATTGTTGTGTTAATATTTTCGTTTCTTAGTTATTTGATACGCAAATCACATCTATTAAATTCGATTTTTCGATGCAAACACGCACGTCTCACGTATACCTCTCGATCTTCTTCTGGCTAAATGATATTGTTCTATAGATAGAAATAATATATTATATTTACCATGTGCAACAAAGGGACTATCACTGCATTCAGAAAGTATATTTATATATACTGAGAAGATTTTGAGGAGGAAAACTAACAATTCTTCGTATTTTTAAATACTTTATGATAGTATGCTGATGTTTATTAAACATCATTTAAACCTCATATTTAGCTACTTTCTATCAAGAAGATTTTCTTCATGAATCGTGTTTCTGTTGTTAACCGACCTGACCCTAAGCTATCAACAACACTACTGTACCTGATTAACAAAATCCACTTTCCAAATTCCCTCCATGGAGTTTCTATAAACTGCCTCTAATTTAGAATACGCCGTGGGGTAAGCGTAAACTTTTTTTCCGGTAAGACATGCAAATATCATGCAGTGAAGTCTATCTGTGTGAACTTCTCTGGCATGTGCTATTGTTTCCCGAAAAAGATCAAAACTCATCATGGATACGTCGACTCTAAGCACAGGAAACTTTTGATTCTGAAGTTCATTGCTCGATTCATGAGTCGACTCACTTGCTTCTCGTTTTTTTACACGCTGTGCTCGACGAGCTATCTTACGCAAACATCTCGAAAGATAGGAATTAGAGACTTCCATTCGGCTATTGATGTCACATCCATCGTTCTTTGCCTTCTCAAGGTCACCCCTGAAACAGTACAAATCGTATTCGGTGTTTTTAACCCCGGCAATAGTTTCGTTAACAATATTGCTCCCTTTTAAAGATAGGGCAGGATCGTCTCCAACACCTATGTAAACGCCAGTAGAACCTATTTTTTCTTTTAAATTTCTATAGCTTTCCTTGTCCCGTGCAAATACTGCTACAGTTCTGCATTCGGGTGACTGTAATGCATCAATCCAATGACTTTCGTTTCCCATGAAGGTCGAAGGGCCTATAATATGCTTTTTATCAGGATATCTTCGCCAAGCATTCCGCCATTCTTCCTGATGACATGGCCACATGCTTGGGTTACCTCCAGGAGATATAATCATGTCGGCTATAGAAGGATTAGTCACAGCTCCTATTCCTAGTTTAGCAAGGATCTCTTTAGTACCTAAAAATATTAGTTCGTCTCCGGAATTCCCCCAATACGGCTTTAAATAAATATTTCCATTTGCGTTTTCTTCGAGCCAGCTGATGTATGACTTATTCATTTCCGCTATAGTTTAATTTTCGATCATGGCATTATCTTCTTAACTTTATTTTAGTCTTTCACGATATTTATAGATCTTTTCATAATTCCAAATAATATCATTTCTTAATAGTATGATTTACATCATTATTTTTATTTATATTGATATCTTCGATTGATTTACACCATGAACTACCGTATCCAGATACTTCAAACAGGAAAAGTGAAGGCGATAGGTATATAAGATTCATGCCCGATCGATCCACTATTCGCAATTCAATGGAGTACACACCATCGGCAAGCTTAAGATTCTCAATCCTAGCATGTAGGTCTGCATGTGAAGCCTCCTCTAAATCCTGGCTATCTGCATTCGAATATTTTATATGTGTTTGCCCCTCACTGTTTTCTCTAGGATCACGAAATTGAACCACCGCATTCATAGAGGTATCCAAAACCTGAAATCTAACTAGATTCTCCTCATTGAGTAAATCTAATGGAACGGCAATTTTAAATTCGACATGATCTCCCGCATGGAATTTTGAAATAGTTTTCTCATTGAACGGTTCATTATTAATTTGAATTACATGAATATCATTATTACCCTTAATCCTTCCATTGCTGGTTTGCTCCCCGGAAAGACTATAGTCATTTAAAACTCTTCCGACATCATTGGATATGCATTCCATAGCTCCATCTTTTAACAGTAAAACACGATTGCATATACTCGATATCTGATACATGTCGTGTGATACGAATATCGTCCCAGCATTTTTCGACATGTTTTTGATCGCCCTAAGACACTTAACACGAAATGTTCGATCACCAACTGCTAATACCTCATCTAGAAATAGAATATCAGGTTTAATCAGGATAACTGCGACAGCAAAACCAAGTCGGACTTGCATACCAGAAGAATAGTTTTGAACTGGTGAGTCAATAAAATCATGAATCTCGGCAAAATCAATAATTTCATCTATTTTAGCATCTATGGATTCTTTGCTTAATCCTAGTACCGATCCATTAACATATATATTTTCTTTCCCAGTTAAAACTGGGTTGAAGCCGGCTCCTAGAGCAATCATTGCACCTACGCGACCATTCAAAGTTATTTTTCCTGAATCAGGTTTCACTAGGCCATTGAGCATCTTCAACAATGTAGTTTTCCCAGCGCCATTTCTTCCAATTAGGCCAAGACATTCTCCACGGCGTAGCTGAAAGTTGATACCTTTGTTCGCCCAAAATTCCCCCTCTCTAAGTGACCTTTGCGTAATATCGTCGTCTTTTCTCCATCCAAATAGATCATTAACTGAATCCTTAAGCCCATAGAGTAGTGATTTTTTGAAATTTCGGCAAAAAACCTTACCTACATTCTCAACGCTAACAAGAACCTCTGAATCTGCATTATCAGATCGATGCTCAGCAATTTTAGAAGACATATAGTTGTGTTTAGTAATTAGGCTACATTCCCATGCGCTCAATAATGCGCGGTACTGTTATATGAAAAATTACCCAGCCAATTAGGAGAACAATGAATGCAATCGCACTGATCACTAGGCTCATCATTACCACATCAAAGGGTCCACCCACCAAAGTTGCCCTTCCAGTTTCAAGTAGATAGGTAACAGGGTTGATCCGGTTCACTAAACTAAGCATCCCTGATTTAGCAATCGGATAAACTACTGGAGTGGCATACATCGCCAGCTGACCGAGCAAGCTGATAGCACGAGCGATATCAGTGTATAATAAACCAATAGGTGTCAGTAAGCTACCGATGGCAGTACCTAATAATATGATCGCCAAGTAGACAAAGGGGAAGAATAGAATTGTCCAAGAAGCATCTATACCAGTGAATATGAATATGGGGACCAGCAATACTAAGCGGATTGCTGATGTCAGCGTTGTCTCTCCTATCCCTGCAAGCACCGGTGCAATTCGAGGAAAGTTCAGTTTTACCAGCATTACTTTGGCCTTGGTGAGACTCGTTATGGGTTTGGTGAGACTATCCAGGAAAGCCTGCCAGAGCAGGGTGCCTATCATGACAAATGCCGGATAAGGCATACCTGTATCAGCCACTTTAACGACTCCTGAACTATTGAGAAAAAACCAAATAAGGGTAGTGGCAATGGGGGGAAAAAATAACCAGGCATATCCTAGAATACTTTGGCGGAACTGAGCCTTCAGATCGCGATGGAATAGCGCACTGGCCAGTTCGCGAGAATTCCGTAGTTCAGCGATCATTTCCCGTAATAAACGCCTCGGATCACTTAATGAGGAATCTGGAGTATAAACAGTTACAGGTGAATCTTGTTTATTAGCTTGAGAAAGAGGCATTATGAAAAGTTAAGTTGGCAGTTAAAATACTAATTTAATCGCTTCAGCTTAATGACAAAGATCAACTTTTAAGTGGATTCATCCTATCGGTTCGATTAGTAGCTACCGTCAAGAATTCTCTGCCACCAGGCTTTGTTATCCAAATACCATTGAACGGTTTTACGAAATCCCGATTCGGCACCCACGGCTGGCTGCCATCCTAAATCGTCACTAATCCGAGAAGTATCGATGCCATAGCGCATGTCGTGTCCTGGGCGGTCTGTGACAAAAGAAATCAAGTCCTGATAGGATTTGATTTCTTTGTCAGTTGGTAGTTCTAGTGATGAGTCCGAGTTGATGGGTGAGACTTCGTCCAACATGGAGCAAATTAAACGGACGAGATCGATATTGCGCATTTCGTTGTTGCCGCCAACATTGTAGGTTCGGCCTGGCTCGCCACTCTGCAGCACGCGTAGTAAAGCGGAGCAATTGTCAGAGACATGGAGCCAATCGCGAATGTTCTCGCCTTTGCCATAGACTGGAATGGGCTCCATATTGAGACACTTTAGAATCACCACCGGAATAAGTTTCTCGGGAAATTGGTAGGGGCCATAATTGTTTGAGCAGTTAGTGATCAGCACCGGCAAACCGTAGGTATGATACCAAGCACGAACGAGATGATCAGACGATGCCTTGCTGGCACTATATGGGGAGTGGGGATCATAGGGCGTATTTTCCGAAAACCCAGGAGAATTGAGGTCTAAAGATCCGTAGACTTCATCGGTGGAAACATGGAGGAAGCGGAACCCCGACTTTGTTGGGGGGGTATAGTTCGAGTTCGAGTTTTGAGTTCTAGAACTTGAACTATCAACTTGAACTGGTTCATCCGGAAGTTTCTGCCAGTAAGCCAGAGCGGCTTGGAGGAGGTTAAAGGTCCCTATGATATTGGTTTGGATAAATTCGCTAGGGCCATCAATCGAGCGGTCAACATGGCTTTCAGCTGCCAGATGAATAATCGCGTCAGGCTTGTATTTTTCAAGGGCTTCAGCGACGGCTGGTGCCTTGCAGAGGTCAATCTGCTCGAAAGTGTATCTTGGATCTTCCGCTACCGATTTTAGCGATTCTACATTTCCAGCATAGGTTAGCTTATCCAGATTAACCACTTGGTAATCTGTTTGCGCGAGAATCTGGTGAATGAGATTCGATCCTATGAAACCAGCACCACCTGTTATCAATATCTTCACGGTGCTTTTGAATGATTGATTACGCCGAGGTAGTGATCCAATCCTCGTGCCGATCGGCAAATTCAGCAATTTCTTCGAGGATGGTTTCCACTGGTGTTTGGGGTTGCCAATTCCATGTGTTGCTCGCCATCGTGTGGTCCAGCACTACCCATGGTAGGTCAAACGGCCTAACTTCCGGAGTTATTGCGTCGGACGCTGGCGGAAGAGTGGCGGCGGTCGAGGAATTTGGGAAGCGGTCTTTACACCAATCTGACAACTGCCTCAGTGACATGGATGATTTCAGCCCTCCGGAAAGATTCACAATGGATGGTTTGGTGGAGTCTGTTCCAGTGGCCATCTGAGGGACGATTAATGAAGCTAAATCTCGAGGGTGCAGACAGTCGCGCACTTGATGCCCTAAACCATCAAAGCCGATGTATTTCAGCGGTCTCCCTTCTCTCCACGAATGAAGCCAAAAGGCAAAAATCCCTTGATCGGGTTTACCGAATTGCCTTGCACCTGCCATGACTCCACAGCGATTGATCCAGACGGGGAAATCAAATGTCATGCCATACTCGACCGCCAATGCCTCGGAAGTTAGTTTGGTACTGCCGTAGAGCGATACCGGTGGAGCCGTGGAAAACTCTTCGGTGATACCATGTCCGCTGATGGCTGTTGGTTTAAGTGAGGAGGATTCGTCTTTGCTTAAGACGGGGCGGTAGGCTCGGTCGTGAACTTCAACATCAAGGGCCGCGAGTGCAGGAATGGAATATACGCGGCTAGTCGACAACAAAATAAAGCCAGCTGCCCACGATTTACAGGCTTCTAATAGATTAATCGTCCCACCTAGATTATTCTCAACCAACTGTCTTGAGCTCGACTTGCCGTCGACACCGGCAAGCACACTAGGATTTGCTGCAGCATCAATCACCCAATCAAAGGGGCCAATGGCTTCCAAGTCACCAGCATTTCTAATGTCGCCATGAATGACTATTACTCCTCTTGCAGTCAAATTCTCCCTGTTCAGCCATGATCCGTTTCGTGACAGGTTATCAATACCACAAATTTTCAAATCAGGGCAATGATCCAGTAGGGCATGCGCCAACTCTGAACCAACAAAGCCACATACGCCTGTAATGAGAATTTTCACGATTTCGAACGGCTATGCCGTTGTTCTAGTTTGGAGTTCTTATTTCTTAGTTCCTAGTTCTTAGTTCTTAGTTCTTAGTTGGGATGTTCTTGGTTCTTTGGTTATCGGATTCTTTCCGATTTTATCAGGCAGGCTATAAAGCCGCCGATTTTGGAATGGGCCTGGGACGCCAAGTCGTAAATTTCCTGAAAGGTTGCTGAAGTGATGTACTGCTGATCTAGAGCCACATACAGCTCGCTCTGCACCTCTGAACAAGAACGCTGAGAATATCTCAGGAACCGAATGAATTCTTTGTTGCTCCCCCCATCGAACCCCTCTGCGATATTGTGCATAATCGAACCGGAAGCTCTTCGAATTTGATCTGTAAGTCCATAATCTCTTCGAAACGACTCCGTTCCAGTGACCTCATAAACCAATTGAGTAAGCTCGCACCCCAACTTCCATGCCTCGATCTCCTCAAACTGTTGGATTTTCATGGCAAAGAACTAAGAACTAAGAACGGAGATTTGTAGCCTCTACAATCTGACGAATGGTTTCCTCTAGGGAAATCGTGATATCCCAGTTCGGATAATGGGCTCTCATTTTATCCAAGTTCGAGATATAACAGATATGATCTCCGACTCTATTGTCGTCGACATATTGATAGACTTGTTCATTGCCTGAGAATTTTTCAGCAATTTTAAAAGCTTCCCAGATTGAGCATGAGTTATCACGACCGCCACCGATGTTGTATACTTCTGCCACCCTGGGAGCCTTGAGGAACTCTTCGATAAAACAGGCTACATCATGAGAATGGATGTTATCTCGAACTTGCTTTCCTTTGTAACCGAACACTTTATATTCGCGCCCTTCCAGGTTGCATTTTACAAGGTAAGAAAGGAATCCGTGTAGCTCTACACCGGAATGATTCGGACCTGTCAGGCAGCCACCGCGAAGACAGCAGGTGGGCATGCCGAAGTATCTGCCATACTCTTGCACCATGATGTCCGCTGCCACCTTTGATGCACCAAAAAGCGAATGTTTCGACTGGTCGATCGGAAAATTTTCCGTGATTCCATCAGCATACGCTGGGTCATCATAGTCCCAACGGGTTTCAAGTTCTTTTAGTGCGATGGTATTGGGCCGATCACCGTAGACCTTGTTTGTCGACATGTGGACAAACGGAACATCGGCATTCACTTGGCGATTCGCTTCCAGTAGATTCAAAGTTCCTACGGCATTGGTATCGAAGTCATCAAAAGGAATCGCAGCTGCGCGATCATGGGATGGCTGGGCCGCAGTGTGCACCACGGCATCCGGCTTTACTTCCTTTAGTAAGTTCAAGACTCTCTCACGGTCGCGGATATCTACTTCGTGATGGCTGAAACTCGAACCTAACTGATCGCTCAGTCTGGACTGATTCCATCGGGTATCGCCTTGAGGTCCAAAAAATACCGCTCGTTGATTGTTATCAACACCGTGGATTTCCCATCCCAGGCCTGCAAAATGGATACATACCTCCGAACCGATTAAACCCGAGGATCCTGTGACTAGTAATTTCATTAATCTCTATTGCTGCAATTTCTAGGGAGTAATCGGAGAGCAAGCCTCCGCCCTAGGTCGGTTTTCGAGTTTCCAAGAAAAGACCTAATCATTCATCAGTTTGGTACTGTGAATATCTGAAAGCAAAAAATTTAGTAGCCCATATTCAGGCCGTGCGGTCATCTTCATAATAGCCGCCATAAGCATCTGCCCCATATTCACCATAGCCTCTATAACCAAAGTAGGCTGCGCCCATGTGTTTTTGTTTCATCCCGTTGATAACTACGCCAACAAGTGGTGCATCAGCTTGTTGAAGAAGCTCTTTTGCACGCATGATGGCTCCAACAGGAGCTTTCATGGCACGCACAACCATTATGACCGTCTGTACGTGACCTACCAATAATCGGGTATCACTCACTGGCAAAACCGGGGGGCTATCGATGATTACCCGATCATAATGCTCACATAGTTTGGTGATGATTTTCGCGATATCATCATCTTGAAGCAGTTCCGAAGGGTTGGGGGCCTTACTACCTGCACAGATGACATGAAGACGATCAACACTAGTTCTCTGAATCACTTTACCCAACTCCGTTTGTCCAGCTAACACATCTGCCATGCCTAAAGAATCATTCAGCTTCGGAAACAGTGTGTGGACGCGGGGTTTTCGCAAATCCATATCGATCAACAAAGTCTTCTGTTCACTCAAAGCAAAAGCCGCTGCAAGTTCGGACGCTATGGTTGTTTTACCTTCCCCCGGTACCGCACTAGTAACGAGCAGGCATTTATGGCGTTCTGCTTTCCCCAAGAGGGTGACGGATGCTCGTAAATTTCGAATGGCTTCCGCATTGGAACTATTTGGTTCTGCCTCTAAGACGTTCGTCCATTCCTCTTCAATATCGAAAACATCGCTTTCAGGGACAGCTGCCAAACAAGGTAATCCAATCGCCTCCTCAGTCGTTCGAACGTCGTATACTTTATAATCCATCAGGCTTAATAGATACGCTAAAGCCAAACCAGCCAACACACCCCCCACTGAGCCTTGTACGAGTCGAGTGTATTTATCGATTTGAACGTTACCACTTGGATATGCCGGTTCGGCAATCTTGATCTCGCCTTCATCGTTCTCTTCGGCGACATCGATTTCTGTAATCCGCTTCGTTATAGTATCGTAAAGTGCCTGTTTTGTGCTAATCCGACTCTGAAGAAGACCGGCACGGGATGATAAGGCTCGCTGTACAAGCATAAACCAATTCGCTTCCGCTACTTTGGCTTGTTCAATGGCCTCCTCTGATTGCTCGGCTTCAGCTTTTTTAATCGATGCTTCGTATTCAGTCATCTGATCCCTATATTGTGACCAGAATTCAAGTTCGCTGGGACTATTTAAAACAGAATTTACTTCCCCTCGAAATCGACGCTTCAACTCCTCTTCCATCGAAACTGCATCTACTAGTTTCGGATGTTTCGCTTTGTATCTTTGTTTGAGTTTGATAATCTCGTCGCTTTTTTGTTGCATCAAAGTGTTCGTCGACATCACAGCATTATAAGCTGACATCGCGCGACGAGCTGCTTCAAGATCAGCCTCTGCATTATTTGCTTCGGCACGGAGAATTTTGAATGCTTCAGTTGTACCACCACTCTTCCTCTTCGACTCGGAATCCAAATAGGCTTCCATAATGGCATCTGCAATGGTGACTGCAGTTGTTGAGTCCTTATGAGTAACCGTAATATCGATGAGCGAGGTTCCAGGCCTGGGCGAAATCTGCAGGTTTCCGGTAATCATTTTTACTACCTCGGGAGTGCTAGCCTCAGCAGCTGTGCGGTATCTAAGCTCCTCTTTAGTGCGCCAATACTTGGGTTTGAAGGAAAATTCCGGTGGTACAGCTTTTTCAATGGCTTGAATTTTAGGACTATTAACCACCTTGGTCAACTGGCTCGGTCCGACTAATTTATTTGCCAATGTGATCATCATTTGTTCCATCCTGAGCTTATCTTGCTCAAGTTCAGAACCAACCAACTGTCTTTTCTTCGTAACAACCTCAAGAGTTGCCCGAGCCTTGTTACTAGGTTCAGCGATTGAGAGGGTATAAAGGGCAATAACATAACCCAAGATTCCAAAAATGAGCATCAACCACCAGCGCGACAGTACGATCCGAAGACGCGTCATGCCCCCCTTTATGTTTTTCGGCTTAACTTCTTGTGATAACTCGTCGTGATCGTCGGCAAAATCGTTCATTTTACTATTGAGGGTCTGTTAAAGACACCAAGGAGGGATTGTATTTGATGGGAGAAATGGGGTAGTGTCTTACAGCAAGAAAGACAAGCAAATACATGCTTGAAGGGTGGTCAAAAAACATTAGAAAAACCGTAATTAGAATCGGCTTTCCTTGATAATCACAATGTCCCCTTCGTAAACGAAAACCATCGTAGATCTTCCGTTCCTTACATCCTTTAAGTTAACGGTCATGGCCCGATGTCCAGAGGTGGTTTTACGCTGAACAATACACTCCTTCTGATTAGCTATCTTACTAAACCCACCAGCTTGAGCGATGGCAGTCAAAATATCCACTTTTCCTGACTTGGGTAACTTTATGTTACCCGGGTTCCTAACTTCTCCGGATATTGTAGCCGTTTTTTCCACGACCGCCTGAGGCAGGGGCAACCTGGGAACAATCACCGTATCACCTGGTAGAAGCGTTATTTTACCACTTTCAGACAAGCTGTAACGAGCCACGCCACCCTTTTTACGCGCCACCGTGATGCTACGACTATTTCCATCAGCAGCTATACCGCCAGCCATCGCTACCGCCGATGCTAAATTTAAAGCTCCTTCCTCAGGATAAGCCACATTCCCTGGGTTTTCCACTGCCCCTGAGATACTCACCCATTTCTTGGCGTATGTGACAACGACCACGCTAACCATCGGATCTACGAAATAATCTTTCTCGTAAAGATCTTTAACAGTCTTAGCCACTTCATCCACCGTAAGCCCTTTTACTTCTACTGGGCCGATAAGCGGAAAGGAAACACTCCCCGACTTTCCGATGAGCGCTTCTGTAGTCATGTCATCCTCCTGATAAATCGTCATACGAATGACATCGGTCTGCTGGAGGCGATATTCTGCTGCATTAGTGACCAACGTCATTAAGAGCATCAGACAAGTTACTACTAGGTGTCTATACATTGGTTTGGAGTAATATATATTGGTTTAGACAGCCTAGCGAAACGCAAAGACTACAACAACCAAATGTTCCAGGGAAGTTACGGTTGATTACCGTCCGTAACTTCATCCCCCATAACATTAGTAGGGTTCACTGTATTGGTGCCTGCGCTGTTCACAGCATCGATCAAGTCTCTGAGCGTAGGGGAAGGCAACAATGGATTTCTGGTAGGCAGTGTGCCTGGAACAATGGAATCCGAATTGGCTGCGATCGCCTCAGGAGTGAGTGCGTCCAAGGTGATTGGATTTTTGACTGTGTATGGATATTCGACGGGGGCCATACTTTTTGCAGAAGGTATGGATGCGATGAGAATGGTTCCTGCAGGGAGATGAATCTTTGTTGCGCCTATTGGGAGAACCGCAGACTGGCCGGGCTCAACTTTCCATGTTTTCCCGCCCAAAGTGTATGTGACAGCCTTCCCGCCCTCAGGCACCTTGACTAGAATTGTGGCGGCTGATTTTGATTTAGTCACAGCCGATGGCGGGCCAGCATAGGTGTTAGTGGCAGAAAATCCAACCACCGCCAATAAGCTAGCAAGCAAGAATATTTGAGATGTAATTGAAAATGACTTTTTAAGCTTCATGGTTTCTTTGTGGGTTTTAGTAGAATATGCGTGTAAATTAATTTATCAATCCTTGAATTAGGTAATTAGGTTACCAGAAGTTGTAGCTTGCGGTAATTCCAAAACTCAATCCATCAAACTCGTTCAATGCTTGAGTACTATCATTCGTTTGATACTTGGCGTTCGCACCTACTGACAAGCCGTTCGAAAAACGGTAATTGCTGCCCAACACGAGTGAGTAGTAATCTTCTTCGAGTCTGTAAGAAGAATTGGTGGCTCTAAAATAATCGTCATTTTCGTATGTGACTGTCGCATACAACGACAAACGATCTGACACAGTGTGTGTGGCGCTCAGAGCTAATCCAGTTGCCAAATACCCAGCATCTTCGAATGTATATGAGGCTTTGTAATTTCGATAAAATGAGGCTCGAATGCTCGTCTTTTCAGAGATTTGATGATTTGCACCAATGCTCCATGTCAGGGCCGACTCATCACTACCTGATCCACTGTCTGAAAAAGAATTCGTGCTTCCACCAATACTACCTGTCAAAGTGGTCTTACCTGTTACACGATACGTCGCGCTGACTCCATAACCATAGACTGCCTGATCAAAACTACCGCCACCATCGCTCAAATCAGTGTTCCGATAACTCACATAAGGACCTACGGATATTTTGCCGGTCGCCTGATACCTGAGGCCGAGACGAACATTGTAAGAATTGTTATCGAACAAGGCTCCATTGCCAAAATTGTCGAAACCATATCCAAACCCGAGATTCAGGCTCGTTTTTCCAGTAAGCAGGTGTGAGATGGATAAACCGGCATTCAGTGAACCGTGGTCTACAATCCCACTGACAAAACGATTACTTCCGGAGCTTTTGCTATAACTCAAATTGAATCTGATGCTGGTTTTCGGCATTTCCTTGCCCAGCGTAAACGTCAAAGCATGACCCAAGTTGTTACTATCAGAGTCGCTAGCATACATACTGTAGCTTGGTGAGTAAGCAACTGAGAAAGTATTTTCAGCAGCTCCATCCTCCGCAGAAACAAATCTCAAAGTCGCGGATATCGTGGTGATCACGTCAGACTTCTCGTTTGTGCTGGTCAGAAAGATGTTGTCTTCATAACGAACCCCCGCACTTGCGGACAAATGGAAGTGATCCTTCAGCGACGTGGCATCGGCTGGAGTCCGTGTCAAAGGAGCGTCAATACCTGGTTGCGGGGTGTTGAACAAACCCTGTGGGTGCACATCGTTCAGTGTTTGAGCGCTCGCACCACCTTGCAGAGCTACCAATGCTAGGATCTGAGCCGTGAGACCTGTGTAGGAGGAAAATGAAATCTTCATGTTGAGTTGTTGTTGGCTAGCCTTTTTCGACCGCGAGTCATCCTGTTAGCTTACCCCGCTTCGGTCAATCTTTTTTTCAAATGGCACTGACTTATCCCATCCAGCCGCATCAGCTCTAGACATGGTTATATACAAACGTTTCATCTTGAATTAAATTCGTCGCCGCCAATAGCAGGGCTTGATCTTCGTAATCACGCTGGGCAGTCTCCTCTCCGTGGATAGCAGGAAGCACGTCAAACAGCGGACACAACAGCGCACTATGCAAGCTCGTGGAGGATTTCAGTTCGGCGCAGCTGATATTTTAACTGCTTTATGTTGTTTGCTTTTACTGGGCTCAATTGTGATCGGCCCCTTGCTTGTCGGTTCCTATTTCGGACACTGGAGGTGGCCTCTGATCTATTGCTGTTCGTCCGCAGCACTTCTTCTTATTTTTAAAAATTTTTTCGGCTCTGCTGATCACAGCACAAGACTCTCATGGGCACTTATTATCCCCATTATCCTGATCATCATCCAAGGGTGTTGGATGTGGTTCAATACTTGGGGCGAATTTTCCAGACACAGCGAGAATATTTCCGGTGCAGCTCCATGGTCAGTGAGATCACTAGAGAATCAGCCGTTTCCGTCCTTGTCAGGTAGTCCTGACAAGGCTGAAGCTTGGGATCGCCTTTCCTACATCTTTCCTTGCCTCGCTCTCATTTTTGGAGTCCGATCATTGATTATCTCCAAACCATCATGGAGCAGGTTGATAGCTGTAACTGTTTTCTGGACAGGGGTTACTGTCGCCTTAGTTGGCCTCACTCAAAGATGGACCGACGCTAAAGGTGTCTACTGGTTAACTGAATATGCGAGCATCGAACGAAAATTGTTCTTTGGCCCATACCGCAGCCCTGGCATTGCTGCGAGCCTTCTCAATATAGCTCTAGCCTTAGGGCTCTCAATTTTCCTAACCCCTACCAATAAAAACCCTGAATCAAAGATGGCATGGCTAAGCGTTATGCGAACCATACTCTACCTCTTGGGCATCATTATTTTGACAACTGCTGCCGTCTCCACGGGATCCAAAACGGGAACTTTGTTAGCCCTCTTGACCCTTGCCGCATGGCTGTGGTGCAACAGAAGGGCCGTGATTCTCGCTTATCGCAGATCTGCTGCGTATTTCCCTGGTAATGAGCGGCTGGAGCGCAATCTTGTAACCGTCACGATCTTATGCATCGCGCTGATTGCCATACTCAGCTTTGCTGGCACTATGGTGCTTCGCTGGCAGGAGGCTGCTGAGGGGGATTTTGCTTCGTTGGCTGGGCGTGGGGCTACCAATGCCGTGCAGATTGAGATGATGCAGGATGAGGAATGGGGGGCTCTTGGTTATGGGCCGGGCTCTTTTTACCCCTTGTTCCCTTATTTCGTGGGAGACCATGATGTCGTCGGCATCTATGTCTACGCCCACAACGACTACTTACAGACTCTGGTGGAATGGGGATGGCTGGGAACCTCGGCTTTTGCCGTCATTCTTGGCGGCGGGGTGTTTATGCTAACGCGTGAAGTTGTCGCTCACAAACAGGAACATAGCAAAAACCGGGTCATTTTGATGCGAGGTTATCTGATCGCGATTGTCATCTGCATGCTGCATGCGTTGATCGATTTTCCATTCCAAATCGAATCGATTGCTGTCATTTTCTCGGCTCTGCTGGGGGTCGCGTGGGCATCCTCCGATCTTCGTGGCAGAGAAATTGAAACCATTCGCCGGTCCTGACCCCATTACCGGCAGGGCCAGATCACCCCCTACTTGGCATAATCCACTGTATGCACCCGCCGACCACTTTGCTCTCCCGGCAGAGTTTCGATCTGTAGCCAGATCGTGTCTGGCGGCAGAAGCTCTGGGAATTTGTTTGGCCACTCGACCACGATGGCTCCGTTTTCATCGATGTATTCGTCCCAGCCGATTCGTAACACCTCGCCTTCGGATTCCATGCGATAGAAATCAAAGTGGAAAAGTGGTATCTGCCCTCCCCTGTATTCGTGAGCTAGCGAAAATGTGGGGCTGGTCACTTCGCTGGTGCAGCCGAGCCCCTCTGCGATGCCCTTGGTCAAATGCGTTTTCCCTGCCCCGAGGCCGCCTAGTAGTGCAATCACGGTTCCGCGCCGTATTTCCTGCGCCAGACGTTTGCCCAGATCGATCATTTCCTCAGGTGAGTTCACCTGATGATCACATGCGTTCAGCGCTGTTCGTAAATCCATATGGAATTACTTAGGTTTACCACCGAAACCGTGAATGGTGAACTCGACAACATCCGATAGCATTTCCTCGCGATCGATTTCGCCGACGTCCTCTTGAGTGCCGGAACTGAGCTGCATCGCCACCTTGCCCAAACCGTGGTAATAAACCACTGTGCCTGAGGCAAATACGATACGTTTGACAATTTGCTTGGCCGTTAGATCTGGGTAATGACTCTTGAGTGCCTCCGCGAAAGTTCTGAAGACATCCGTGTATAAATTCCGGCTGACTGAGGGGATATTGTAATCCGATTCGATCAAATACCGCGCCACGAGCCTGAGCATCAGTCCGGCCCGAACACCACACTCCTCCGGGAGAACAGCCGGGCGCATCAAGGCGATCATGATTCTTTCCAGTGGCACCTTATCGGCACTGCCAAATTCCGCGACAGCCTCCTTCAAGAGCTTGATCCTGTACTCATTGATCGGATTCATGCACAGCTTCACTGTTTCCTGAATCAGCCCCTCTTTACCACCGAAGTGATAACTCACACTTGCCAGGTTCACACCTGCTGCATTGGTGACATCGCGCACAGACACATCCTCAAATCCACGTTCTGCAAACAGATTCCATGCGGCCTTCAATATTTCTTCTCGAGTATCCACTTGGCCCGAATTCCTAGCTCCGCAAATACGCAGGGTCAAGGTTAAACGACCGTATTAATCAACTCCGGACTTTCTTTCGGTTAGCGAATGTGCAAAGCCTGCACCATGCCCACCACCATTCAGCTCATCCATAATGATTGCCTCGAGGGCATGACTCGGATGCCGAGCGGTGAAACCGATCTAGTGGTTACCTCTCCACCGTATAATCTTGGTATCGACTATAATACTTACCAAGACACCAAGGATAGGAACTCTTTCATCACCTGGTGTCTGGAATGGGCTGCGGAGGTAAAAAGAGTGATGGCTGTCGACGCTTCCTTTTTTCTCAATGTGGGAGCGGCTCCGAAGAATCCACTGTTGCCACATCAACTGCTACTCGCTTTGACCGATGGGGATAATCCCCTTTTTATCCTACAGAACACCTTTCACTGGGTGAAATCCATCAGTGTCGAAACTCGCGGCGGAGAAACCATCAGCGCGGGTCATTTCAAACCGATCAATAGCCAACGTTACGTCAACGACTGCCACGAATACGTTTTCCATCTGAGCAAAACCGGCACTGTTCAGCTCGATCGCCGTGGCGCCGGTGTTCCCTACGCGGATAAATCCAACATCAACCGATGGGGCCATACTGGTGGTGAGGACAAGCGCTGCCGTGGAAACACCTGGTTCATTCCCTACGACACGATTCAGAGCCGCGCCAAGGAGCGCCCTCATCCGGCTACTTTCCCTGTCGGCCTCGTCCAGCAGTGTATTCGACTTCATGGCAAGGGCGAGACTACCAATATGTTAGACCCCTTCAACGGCATCGGCACCTCGGCTGTGGCAGCGCTCCGTTCTAACATCTCCTCCTACATGGGTTTCGATATCGATGAGGACTATCTCGAAGTCACCAAGGAGAGACTCCTCGTGGAAAAAGAAGATCTTTCCGAGCACTCCTAACAAAACAACAATCCACCATCGACAACTCCACTGTCAACCTCCCAAAGCTCGCATTAGCGCCCATGCAGGACGTGACTGATCTGCCATTCATGCGCGTGATGCAGCGCTTCGGCGGACCGGACATTTACGTGACTGAGTATTTCCGCGTACATGCCGCCTACAATCTGGAGAAACACATCCTCCGGAGTATTACCGAGAGCCATACGGGTCGGCCTGTCTTTGCCCAGATGATTGGTCAGGATATTGACTCGTTAGTCCGCTGCGCCAAGGAGCTGTTAGCCTACCCGGTAGCAGGCGTCGATCTCAACCTCGGCTGCCCTGCGCCTGTCGTTTGTCGCAAAGATGCGGGCGGTGGTTTACTGAGGAAAACCGACCATCTCCGTGATATGTTAGGCGCTTTGCGTGAAGCCATCTCTGGGAAATTCACCGTCAAAACCAGAGTCGGCTATCACACGCACGAGGAGTTTGACGAGCTGCTGGAAATTTTCAAATGCTACGGCATCGACACCCTGACCATCCACGGCAGAACGGTGCTGGAACGATATCGAACCCCGATTCATACCGACTGCATCCAGCGTGCAGTCGAGCAGATGGACTGTCCGGTCATCGCAAATGGAAACGTGGTGGATGTCGAGACAGGCACCGGCCTGATAGAGCGCACCGGTGCTGCGGGACTCATGATTGGTCGCGGTGCGATACGCAATCCCTGGATCTTCGATCAGCTGCGTGCGGCGTGGACCGGCGAGGAGCCGAAAACCATCACCAAGCACGACTTGTTAGAATACATCATGGATCTCTATCAGGAGCTCGCCGCCTATCAACAACGGTCAGGCCAAGGAAGTTTCGAGGAGCGCAAGCATGTTAACCGAATGAAGAAATACATGGTCTACATCGCACAAGGGCTTGATGAGGATTTCGAATTCAAGATACGCCGTGCCACCACCGAGGATGAGTTCCAAGGTATTTGCCGTGATTTTCTCAACCCTCATGACCCGCTACCTGTGCGCCCACCCCTCGAATCCAAGCTGTTCTGTGGATTCGATGCATTGCGCAGAGACAGTTAACGTGTTATCCCTCTCTCTGTGCCAGAGATACCTGAAGACAAAGCCCGCGACGAACCACTGATCAGTGTTCGTGGCCTGCACCGGTATTTTGGAGAAAAACATGTTCTCAAGGGAGCCGACCTCGATGTCTACCCTGGTGAGACCCTCTGCATGCTCGGCACCTCCGGCGGAGGCAAGAGCGTGATGGTCAAGCACATGCTCGGCCTCATGCAGCCTGACGAGGGCAGTGTGAAGATCGACGGCATCGAAATTTCCCACATGAGTGAGCGCGAGCTCGGCCCGGTTCGCAAGAAGGTGGGGATGATGTTTCAAAACGGAGCCCTTTTCGACTCCATGAATGTCGCCCAGAACATCGCGTTTCCTCTGCGTGAAGCCGGAATCAAAGATCTCAAGCAAATCAACCATCGCGTGGCGGAGGTTCTTGAAATCGTTCGTCTGCCCGGGCAGGAAGAAACCATGCCCTCCGATCTGTCAGGTGGAATGAGAAAACGGGTGGCATTGGCTCGAGCTATTGTCGATCGCCCGGCTTGCGTCTGTTATGATGAACCTCACGCCGGCCTCGATCCCGTCACTGCCGACTCCATTGACCGATTGATCAAACGCCTGCAGCATGAACATGGGATCACCAACATCGTGATCACCCACGAACTGCGCAGCGTTTTCCGGATCGCCGACCGGATTGTTTTCATGAAAGACGGCGAGGTTTACTGGCAGGGCACACCGGTCGAGATGAAAACGAGCGAGGATGCGGTACTGGTGCAATTCCTCTCAGGAATCGACAACTCTGGCAAAAAGTGGGCCAGCGACACGGCACACTAATTTTCTGACACGGGTCCTCACCACGATTGTCTCTTGCATCCAACAACAATCCAAGGGAAACTACCACCATGCCCGCACGGGAAAAACGACGCGAAACCACGGCCGGACTTTTTGTTCTGATTGGCCTGCTGCTGCTTGGTGTCTTGATCGTTCAGTTCGGGCGCTTCGGTGACAGGTTCACCGATCACTATCCGCTCTACATCGAATTTCCAGACACTGCGGGCATTATCAAAGGAAGTGATGTCAGATTACGCGGTGCCAAAGTCGGCCGGGTAGCCACCACTCCTGAGCTTGTCACCGGAGTGGCAACCAGCTCGGTGAAGATGGAAATGCGCATCCGTGACGATGTCAAAATCCCTCGCAACTCGACTTTCCAGGTCGGCTCCTCCGGCCTTCTCGGGGACAAATTCATCGATGTCACACCGCCGGAGAACGAGAGCGGTGAATTTTTCCAATCGGGCGAAACCATCATGGGCGCAGGGGCAGGAGGCTTTGATGCCATCAAGTCGGACGCCGAAAACATCGCTAAAGACGCCAGTCAGATGATCAAGGACGCCAAGGAGACCTTCAAAAAAATCGATGAGGCTCTGGTTGAAATCAAAACCGTGGGCGAAAACCTCAACGTCACCATGGAAAAGGTGAACACGAAATTCCTCTCAGATGAAAACCTCGACCACCTGAGCAAAGCCATCGCCAACCTCGACGAAGCCAGCAAGGACATCAGCGTGGCCTCTAAGGAATTGAACCCTACGATTACCGAAGCCAAAAAAACCTTCACCAGCCTGCGCAAGGCCGCCGACACGGCTGACAATCTGTTTGTCGATGCCCAGAAGGAGATAAAAAATATCGAACCCGCCCTGCGCGGACTGCCCAAGGCCGTGCAAAGCATCAGCCGCGCCGCCGGCAAAGCTGAGGAAACCATGGACGCCCTCCAGAATAAAAACGGCCTGGTCGGAGCCATGGCCTACGATAAAGAAACCGGCTCCAACGCCAAAGATTTCGTCCGTAACCTCAAGCGCTACGGCATTCTCCGCTACCGTGATGATTCCACCAAGGAGGAACGCGATCCGCGCAATAAATTCCGCGGCAGCAGACGTTAGACGCTGGACATTCTGCACCAGTCACTTGTAAGCAGTGCGCGCGCACTCGCAACCCACTCAGACCCACATGGAAAAAGACCCTCAAGAACCCCGCATCTACCTGCTGCCTAATCTCATGACAGCGGGTAACCTGTGCTGTGGATTTTTCGCCGTGCTTACCATTTTCAAGGGCATCAACGAGGCTGATTTCGCCGCCGCTTATCCATTTTATGAAAAAGCGATTTTGCTGATCTTCGGATCCTGCCTGTTTGATCTTCTGGACGGTCGCCTCGCACGCATGGGCGGTCAGGAGTCTCCATTCGGGCAAGAGTTTGACTCCATTGCTGATGTGGTTTCTTTCGGCATGGCACCCGCCCTGTTAGTCTCGAAAGCGGTTCTGTTCAACCTTCCCAGTAGGATTGGTTGGGCGATTGCCTTTATCTATCTGCTCTGTGGCGCCATGCGCTTGGCGCGCTTCAACTGCTTGGCGAACATGCCCAAGAAAGAAGGCGACTCCAATGACTTCCGCGGCATCCCCATCCCGATGGCGGCCGGCTTCATCGCCTCCATTACTTTCCTACTGATCTACTTCAGTAAAAACGACCGCGGCAGCGATCTCGGCTACTGGAACTACGTGCTCGGTGCTGCCATGCTCGGACTTTCCGCCCTGATGATCAGCAACGTCAATTATCCCAGCTTCAAAAAAATCGACCTGCAGACCAAGGGCACGCTCTGGGGCATCATCGGTGGTGCCATCATCATCGTGCTTCTGCTCAACGAGCAAACCCGCTGGTATACCCCCACGGTGATCTTCTCAGTCTATCTCATCTACGGCCTTGCCCGTCCGCTGATTTCCAAAAATTGGCGACGCAGCATCGAGCACGGGCTGGACAGTGAGGACTCGAATTGATCCAGAAATCCATTCGGTTAGGCCATTTTTTCATGGTCACTCCGCCTCGCTGAGTTTGCTGTCAATACAGGCTTTCAATCAACGTCTGGCAGTGGAGCCTACTCATTCGAATGGGGGCAAACACGAGCTTCATCAGATGACCGATGATGAAGGAACTCCATCTCAAAATGTGTATTTTTATCCTACTCCAACATCATGAGGCGCGGTCATATCCCAAGTGGACAAGGTTTCCGCTCAGGCTAACTGGTTGACTTGATATATTCTGATCCTAGAGTGCGTATGTTTGTTGCCGACCGACACGATCCTCCATCCCTTTTTATCCATGAGCCCCCTCTCTACCCTCCGCACGGCCATCCCCATTGTTTTACTTCTCGCCCTCTGTCAGCTGTCCCAAGCTCGCCACATCACCAGGGTGATCATAGATGCCGGCCATGGCGGAAAGGACAAGGGCTCGCATCGTGGCAGTGTGTATGAGAAAACGCTCGCTCTATCTGTCGCAAAAAAAACCGAGGCCCTGCTGAAGAAAAAGGGCATGGCCGTGACGATGACTCGCCGCAGCGATGTGTTTGTTTCCCTTACCAATCGCGCTGCCATTGCCAATCGCTATAAGAACTGCGTTTTTGTTAGTATTCATTTCAATGCCCACAGGAGTACGGTCTACCACGGTGTGGAAACTTATTATTACGGCACCGAGGGCAGCAAGCTGGCCGCCCACATCCACTTGCGGATGCTCAGTCGCTTGAAAATGCGCAACCGTGATACACGACAGCGCAAGGATCTCGCCGTGCTACGCCGCACGAACTGCCCTGCCGTGCTCATCGAATGCGGATACATCAGTAACTCGGTGGAACGCAAACGCTGCATGAGCTCCAGCTACCAAAACAACTGTGCCCAAGCTATCGCCGATGGCATTCTTGCTTATAAAAACTTCGGTAAATAAACCGGAGCCTAACACAATCTATGAAAACCATAACACTGATACTCGCCCTTACCTTCGCCAGCCTTCTCAGCGCTTTTGCCGATCACCACGGGGAAAAGAAAGCCAATTTCCGCCACGTTGTCTGTTTCAAGTTCAAGGCAGATGCCACGCCCGAGCAGATCAAGGCGATCGAAAAAGCTTTTGGAGAACTTCCCTCGAAGATCGACACGATCAAAGGCTACGAGTGGGGCACCAGTGTCGGCGACAAAGAAAAGGCCAAGGGATTTACCCACTGCTTCGTGGTCACCTTCGCGGACAAAGCCGGTCTGGATGTCTACATTCCTCATGCAGCCCACCAAGCCTTCGTCAAACAGCTCAAACCATTGTTAGACGACGTCTTTGTGTTCGACTTCGTCGCACAATAGCCAGCCTTCCCCAACGGGGAATTTCATATCAGCCCACGGAGAATCCGTGGGTTAATTGGGTCGATCACCTTCTCTGGCTGAAGGCCAGTTTCATAAGCTCGGCTATAAATCTGGCCTTCAGCCAGAAACTCTTACTAGGCAATTCGACCTGGGGATTCTCCCCAGGCTGATATGAGGTTCCCCGTTGGGGAACACTTTGCTGACTGATGGGCGATCCTGTTTTTTATTTTAGAACTCCCTGCTTTTTCATCCATTGCAAGCAAAGATCAGGCCAAGTCTTGGCTTCTGGGCTTCCTCGCTTGGTAGCCATGCCGAAGCCGTGACCACCGGTCTCAAAGACATGCGTTTCCACGGAGGCTCCAAGCTCCTTGAGCTTGGTATTTAACAAAGCACTGCTTGGGTAATAGGGATCATTTTTCGCCACCGCGATGAATACCGGTTGGCTGTCCTTGGTGAAGTTCAACTCCGGAGCTAGCTCGGTGTTGCTTTTTCCTTTTTGCAAGTAAGCGGGGTAAATCAGGATGCCGAAGTCGGGTCTGCTACTGACACTTTTGTATTTTTCCTCATCCGGATAATCGCGCCTGGGGTCACCCATCAGCGTGGCCGCCAAATGACCTCCTGCGGAGAAACCCATGACGCCTATTTTTTCCGGATCGATCCCCCAGGCCTTGGCATTGAAACGGATCATTGTCATCGCACGCTGGGCGTCTTGCAGAGGGGCCTCGTGTTTTTCCTGATTTTTTCTCCGTGGCACACGATATTTCAGCAGCACTCCGGTTATGCCGTTATCACTCAGCCAGCGGCAGAGTTCGGTTCCTTCGTGATCGATCGCGAGAATGTTGTAACCTCCGCCCGGGCAGACCAACACGGCGGCACCGGTCGCCTTTTCCTTTTTCGCATGGTATACCTCCAGTGTCGGTTGCGTGACTTCGCTGATGCGTTTGATTCCATCGCCCTTTTTGACCACCTTTTCATCACGCGCCGCTTTTTCTCCCGGAGCTAAACCAGGCCACAGCTTCACTGGCTCGGCCGTCAACGCACTGATCATAATAAGGTAAAAGGTAAGGATCTTCATGGACGACATTGCAGCATCTCCGGCAGCAGGTGTCACGCGACAAGAATTACTTGCTTTCGCCCCTCTATTTAATATTGTTCTTTTGAACAGTTTTAAAGATGGATCTCAGTGCCTTATTTGTTGATTTTGATGCCTACTTCGCTTCAGCGGAGCAGCACATGCAGCCATTTCTCCGTGGAAAGCCCGTAGGTGTGGCTCCTGTGATGGCGGAAAGCTCCTGCTGCATCGCCGCCAGTTATGAAGCCAAGGCGCATGGGATCAAAACTGGCACCCGTGTCAGCGATGCACGAAAGCTCTGCCCCGGCATTCATATTGTCGAGGCGCAACCAGCCCGTTACGTCGAACTCCATCACCGATTGGTCGCCGCCGTAGAGAGTTGCATCCATGTCGAGGCCGTGCTCTCGATTGATGAAATGTGGTGCTGGCTGCCTTATAATCTGCGAGAAACAGAGACCACTGTGCAGATTGCCCACAATATCAAGGCGGCCATCCACGAACAGGTAGGCCCATGGATCAACAGCTCCATCGGTATCGCACCCAACAGATGGCTCGCCAAGATGGCATCCAAAATGCGCAAACCAAATGGACTGTTAGTCATCCAAGCCTGTGACCTACCGGAAATTCTCCACGAACTGGAACTCCGCGATATGCACGGCGTGGGACGTGCCATGGAACTGCGCCTACACGCCCACGGCATCCATGATGTTAGATCGCTCTGCCTGGCTGGTCGGCGGAAACTTCACACCGCGTGGGGCAGCATCGAGGGAGATCGGCTCTGGCTTCAGCTCCGCGGTCACGAGGTGCCAGACGTCGAGACCGAGCGACACAGCGTCGGCCACAGTCACGTGCTGGCACCCGAAAAGCGTCCACCTGCAGAAGCCCACGCCGTGCTACACAAGCTCACCCAGAAGGCAGGGCAGCGGCTTCGGCATCACGGTATGCTGGCGTGCAGTTTTTCCGTTTCCCTGCGTTACCTACGCGGAGGCCACTGGGCTGAGGAAATCAGAATCGAAGCCACCGATGACGCTCTGACGCTGGCTCGTTGTGCCAGTCGACTGTGGAAAATGAGACCCCACCAAGCCGAGCCGATGTTAAAGATCTCCATGGTCTTAGGCCGCTTGATTCATGCCGGAAATTACACACCTTCCCTCTTCACCCAGCTGGTGCAGGAGAATATGGCGCTGGAGGAAGAGCCAGCGGAGAAGGACGATGCCAGACGCCACGCCGTCACCGAAGCGATGGATAAAATCACCAGCAAATTTGGGCGACAGTCCGTCTACCTCGGCGGAGCTCACGGAGCCATGGAAGCTGCACCAATGCGTATTTCCTTCGGCCATATTCCGGATCTCGATGTCGAGGCGGATTAAAAGTCACCTACTCCACCCGCTCCTGCCGCAACGCCCGGATCAAACTCCACGCCATCAGCAAAAGCACCGCGGCAAATGGTAATCCGGTGACAATCGCCGCCGTCTGCAAGGCATTCAGGCCTCCCGAGAGCAGCAATACCGCTGCCACTCCACCCTCTAACAACGCCCAGAAAACCTTCTGCACCACCGGCGGCTTAGGATGCCCGCCGGCCGTAATGGTATCGATCACTAACGATCCGGAATCCGAGCTGGTGACGAAAAAGATCACGATCACCAGCATCGCAACCACACTTGTCAGCACCGACAGAGGAAAGTGCCCCAGCAGAGCAAACAAGGCCGTGCTGACATCTTTTTTCACCGCTGCACCGATTTCCCCATGCCCGAACATGTCTAAAAACAAAGCCGTATCACCGAACACCGTCATCCAAACAAAGGTAATCAACACCGGCACAAACAGCACCCCCAGAGCAAACTCCCGCATGGTGCGGCCATAAGAAATGCGGGCAATAAACATCCCTACAAAAGGGCTCCACGAGATCCACCAGGCCCAGTAAAAAATCGTCCAGCCGTTCTGCCAGCCAGCTTTCCCCTGCTCAGCCGCGGCATAGGCTTCGGTCCAGAATGACATCCGCACCAGATTTGCCAAATATCCACCCACATTCTGAACAAAGGCGTCCAATAGTCGGATGGAGTCTCCTAACAAAAACACGCCTGTTAGAAGCAACCCAGCCACCACCAAGTTCGCCACCGAGAGATACTTGATCCCTTTCGTCAAACCACTCACCACCGATACGGTAGCAATCGCCGTAATCACTCCGATGAGTAGAATCTGCACCCAGGTTCCGCTCAGCCCGAGACTTGTTCCCTCACCAGTTTCACCCGCCCCAGCCACCACGCTGGGTGCCAGATAGCTCAGCCCCGCGTTGACCTGCTGCACCCCGAGCCCCAGTGACGTGGCTACGCCGAAAAGAGTTCCCAGCACAGCCAGCACATCGATGGCATTGCCCCACGGCCCCCGCACCCGCTCGCCTAACAGGGGATAAAATGTCGACCGGATCGTCAGTGGCAGTCCCTTGTTGTAGGAAAAATAAGCGATCGCCGCTCCGATGACCGCGAACACTCCCCAGGCGTGCAACCCCCAGTGGAAAAAAGTCATGCGCATCGCCGCCTTGGCAGCCTCCTTGGAGCCAGCCGCTTCGCCACCCACCGGACTTTGGAAATGCATCATCGGCTCTGCCACCGACCAAAAAACCAGACCGATCCCCATGCCCGCGGAAAACAGCATCGCCAACCAACTGAACGTAGAAAACTTCGGCTTCGCGCCCATGCCACCCAACCTGACACGCCCCAGTTTTGAAAAACCTAACACCAAGGTGACCACCAACAGCACATTCACCGTCAACACGAAGAACCAACCAAACGAGTCACACATCCAGTTCTTCAACCTCCCCGCCCCCTCAGCAGCCACACCCGGCTCAGACACCGCCCACCACGCACCGGCCACGGTGAAAAGCAACACCAAGATCGCCGACACAGGGAACACCACCGGATGAAATTCAAACCGCCCACACTTCACATAATCAGCCCCCACATCAGGCAGCAACTTTTCATCATCCTCGTCTGGCATGTAACCAGCCAAACAAATAACCCCTCCGGCACCAAAGAAATAATTTTTCATCTGCGAGAGACCGGCTAATCTCACGTATCTATTTATTGCCATGCCTGAAAATCAAAACATCCAACGCCGCGATTTCATCAAACGCTCTGCCGCTTTCGGTATTCTGACCATCCTTCCGAGCGGAATCTACGCGCAGCAGGGCAAGCGAGTCTCACCTAACGGAAAAATTCAGGTCGCTTGTGTCGGCGTCGGTGGTCGTGGCCGAGCAGTCATGAACAGCTGCAAGAGCGAACAAATCGTCGCCCTCTGTGATGTCGATCTGCGCCGCGCCCAAGCATCATTCAAACAACACTCACAGGTGCCCCATTTCACCAGCCACACAGAGATGTTAGAAAAGATGGGTGACAAGATCGATGCGGTCACCGTCGCCAGCCCAGATCACGCGCACTACGCCGCTGCCATCGAGGCAGTCAAACTGGGCAAACACGTTTACGTGGAGAAACCACTCTGCCAAACCGTCGCCGATACCCGCGCACTTCAGGCGGCGGCCAAAAAAGCCGGAGTCAAAACCCAGATGGGCAACCAGGGGCATTCCAAAGACAGCATCCGCCAGCTCAAGGAATGGGTCGACGCCGGCTTGCTCGGCGATGTGAAGGAAATCCACACTTGGACCAACCGACCCCACGGCTGGTGGAAACAAGGCATGAAGGAATTACCGGAGACGAAAAACGTGCCTAAAGAGCTCGACTGGAATCTGTGGAAATCAGGAGTCGGTCCGGACATCGGCTACAATGAAGCCTACCTCCCGTTCCTGTGGCGTGGCTGGACCATGTGGGGCTGCGGCAGTCTCGGCGACATGGGTTGCCACATTCTTGACCCGGCCTACTACGCCTTGGAACTTGGCGCACCGGACTGGGTGGAAGCCACGGCCGAGGGGGGCACGGACGTCGCATTTCCAGATCGCTCCGAAGTGACCTTCCATTTCCCCGCACGCAATGGCAAAGCCACAGTCACGGTGAAATGGTGGGATGGCGGCGGCAAGAGCGTTCCTCCCACTCCCGAGGTGTTAGGAGATACCAAACTCGCCTTTGGAAACAACAGCGGCGGCGCTTTGTATTTCGGCGACAAGGAATTTGTCATGTCCGATAGCCATGCAGCCAAAATCGCCTGTATTTCCGAAGGAAAAGTCAAACCTCTGAACGCTGAGAAAAAATACCGCCGAGTGAAGGGGCAAGACCACACCAAGGATTGGTTCGCCGCGATTCGTGGTGACATCAACCAAGCATCCTCCCATTTCGACTACTCCGCCGGACTAACAGAAATGGTTCTGCTAGGAGTCATCGCCCAGCGCCTGCCCGGCAAACGCCTGAACTGGAACGGCAAGACCGGCCAATTCACCAACTCCGACCTCGGAAACAAAATGCTCTCATCAGCCATCATCTAACAAATTCATGAAACACTTACTCCTCCTCGCACTCGCACTGCCTCTATCCGCTCAAGACAAGGCCACCGAACCCAAACCTCTGTCCATCTTCGACGGTAAAACACTCTCAGGTTGGAACGTTCACTGCCTACCAAAAGACCAAGGGAAAAAATACTGGAGCGTTCACAACGGCGCCATCCAGTGCGACTCCCGCAGCGATGGCAAACACAACTACGTCTGGCTGATCCATGAAAAAGAGTTCGCCGACTTCGAACTGCGTCTGAAGCTGCAATGCTTCGAAGCCAAAAAAGGAAACTCCGGTATCCAAATCCGCTCGCGCTGGAATCCGGACGATGGCCAAGGCTGGCTCAACGGCCCGCAGATCGACATCCATCCGCCGGCACCCTGGCGCACTGGCTTTATTTACGATGAAACCAGAGGTGTGCAGCACTGGATCTCCCCGGTCCGTCCCAGCCACCAGCTTTCGGAAAAACAGGCATTCCCTAATGGCCGACCCGACGGCTGGAAATTCCACTATGCCACCGAGGAGAAAGATGTGTGGAATGATCTGAAAATCCGTTGCATTGGCACCCAGATCACCACCTGGCTCAATGGCGTGCAGATCACAGACTTCGATGGCAGCAAGGTGCTCACCGACGAGCATCACCAGAAAGCCAATGTCGGCATGAAGGGCCACATCGCACTGCAACTCCACTCCCGCGATCAGATACTGATCCGTTTCAAAGACATCACCGTGTTGCCCTATTCAAAAAGCAACGACTAAAGACCCTGCATGATGAGCTAGCTTGTGTAAGAAGCCCTCGTCTGGAAACGTTTCTACTTGGATGCCATTTCGCCCCGTCACGCCCTCATTGGCCGCTGCCGTATTTTCCTGCCTGTTTTCACAGGTCGGGGCGGAGCCGTATTTCCCTAGCGATGCGGTGCCGGTACTGCGCAAGTATTGTTATGAGTGCCATGGCGAGGAGAAACAGGAAGCCGGCATCACTTTTCACAATCTGCTGACCATCGATCAGGCGCTCCGGTCCCACAAGCTGCTGGAAAAAATCTCCGCCCAGGTGGTGGATGATGACATGCCTCCATTCGAGGCCGACCATTTCCCCAGCACCAAGGAGAAGCTGCTGCTGCAACAAAGCATCAGCCACTTGCTGAAACTCATCGAGTCCGGAGACCTGCCGAAGAACGCCGGCCGGGTGACCATTCGTCGGCTCAATCGGAACGAGTATAACTACACGGTGCGCGATCTCTTCGGCGTGGATTTTTTGCCCGGTAAAAACTTTCCAGCCGATGCCTCTGGCGGCGAGGGCTTCGATAACACGGCGGACACACTCTTCGTCCCCCCGGTGCTGATGGAAAGTTACCTCAAGGCAGCCGGCAAGGTGATCGAGGCTGTTTACAAGAGCGATAAACTCCGCAAGAAGGTGATCTTTGTCAGCGCCGAGGAGCAGAAAAAAGATCCACGCAAGGCCGCACGCTCGGTGCTGAACTACCACGCCTCGCTGGCCTTTCGCCGGCGCGTCGATGACTCTGACCTCAAGCCACTGTTAGACGCTTTCGAGGAGCGCTTGAAAAAGGGCACCTCGTTCGAGAACTCATTGCGCACGCCGCTGACATCGTTGTTAGTCAATCCCAAGTTCCTTTTCCGCATCCAGCATGATGAGAAAGACAAAAAGGAATGGGCACTGACCGACTTCGAACTCGCCACCCGACTCTCCTATTTCCTCTGGTCATCCATGCCTGATCCAGAGCTGTTCAAACTCGCCGACGAGGGAAAACTGCGCGATCCCAAGGTGCTGCGTCAGCAAATTCATCGCATGCTGGCCTCGAAAAAATCCGTCGCCATGGCCCGCCACTTCGCCGGACAATGGATCGGTTTCGACGACCTCATCGATCGCGCCGAGCCGGATAAAAAGCGCTTCCCTCGCTTCACCCAGTCGCTGCGGGCATCGATGTATTATGAATCGGTTGCGTTCTTCAATCACCTCGTGCGCCAGAACCGGCCGATCACCGAACTGATTCATGCCGACTACGCCTTTCTAAACGCCGAGCTTGCCCAGCACTACGGCATCCCAGGCGTCACGGGAGCCCGGGTGAAGAAAGTGGCCATCACAGACCAGAACCGTGGAGGTGTCATCGGCATGGGCAGCGTGCTGGTTTCCACCTCGCTGCCGCTCCGCACCAGTCCGGTGAAACGCGGTAAGTGGATTCTGGAAACCATGCTCGGCATCACGCCTCCGCCACCGCCGCCTGACGCTGGCGAACTACCGGCGGACGACAAATCATCCGAGGGCCTCAGTTTCCGCAAACAGCTGGAAATCCACCGTAGCAAGGCGAAGTGCGCCGGCTGCCATGCGCAGATCGATCCGCTGGGCTTCGGTCTGGAGAACTACGATCCCATTGGCCGCTGGCGTTCCACAGGGGTGAACGGCAAGGCCGTCGACTCCGAAGCCGAGCTGCCGGACGGAACCAAATTCTCCACCCCTGCCGAGCTGAAAACCATCCTCATGAAGGACAAGGACAAGATCGCTCGCAACCTCTGCCTGAAAATGCTAGCCTACGCGCTAGGTCGTCCACTCGAATATTACGATGAACCCGTTGTCAGTGATCTGTTGAAAAAGCTGAAAGCCGACAACTATCGGATGCAAACTCTGATCATCGCCATCGCCGAATCCCATCCGTTCCAACACCGCAGTTCATCTCGTTAGAAAATAAAACATCATGGCCAACATCCAACGCAACAACTGGCAAATTCCACGCCGCACCATGCTCAAGGGCATCGGCGCCACCATGGCACTGCCATTCCTCGAAGCCATGGCACCACTCTGCGCCGCCAGCGAAGGCAGCGCAACTCCCGTGCGCATGGCCTGCCTGTTCATGGCCAACGGTGTTAGGCCCGACAAATGGACTCCCACCGGATCCAAGAACAACCCAACACTCTCACCCATCCTCAGCCCTCTGGAATCATTAAAGGATGACATCCTCGTGCTCAGCGGACTTTCTAACAAAGCCTCGTTCACCGGTGATGGTCACTATGTAAAAACCGCCGGTTGGTTGACGGGAACCACCATCACCAAGACCACTGGTTCTGACATCAATGCCAATGGTGTTTCCATCGATCAGATTGCCGCCCGCAGCATTGGGCGCGACACAAAGCTGCCCTCGCTCGAACTCGGCTGCGAGCGCACCGCCAATGGCGTGGACACCAATGTCAACTACACCCGCCTCTACGCTTCCCACATTGCCTGGAAAGCTCCTACCGCTCCCCTACCATGTGAAATCAACCCGCGTGTGGCGTTTGATCGCCTCTTCAGATCGCGTTCTAAAATGGACAACATGCGCGCCAGTGAGGAAAAGTCCGTGCTGGATCTGGTTAACGAGGATGCCAAGAAATTACAAAAGCAACTCGGTGAACACGACAAACAGAAGATCGATGAATATCTGCAAAGTGTCCGTGAAGTAGAACGCCGCATCGAACACGAGGCCAATGAACTCCGTGCCGGAAATAACCTACCTGAGGATGTGCTCAAGCGCATGCAGGAGATCGACCAGCGGATTTCCAAAACCATGGGCAAGGCCACCCGCGAAGAAGAACTGCACTCGATGCCACGCTTCAATCACACCGATCATGTTAGACTGATGATGGACCTGATGGTACTCGCCTTCTGGGCGGACGCCACCCGCGTCTCCACCTTCATGTTCGGCAATGCCGTCAGTGGTAAAAACTTCTCCTTCCTTGACGGTGTCAGCGGTGGCCACCACCAGCTTTCCCACCATAAGAAAAACGAGAAACAGCTCGATCAATATCAGCGCATCAACACCTGGCACGTGGAACAATACGGCTACCTGTTAGACCAGATGAAAAAAATCAAAGAAGGTAACGGAACACTGTTAGACAACTCCATGGTCTTGTTCGGCTCCGGCATCCGCGATGGCAACGCCCACAGTCCTCATGACATTCCTACCGTCGTCGCAGGCAAGGCCGGCGGCACTCTGAAAACAGGCCGCCATCTCGCTCACAAAAAAGGAACCCCACTCTGCGGTCTCTACCACGGCATGCTCAAACGCGTCGGCGCCCCAGTGAAACAAATCGGCGATGCGACCAGCGAACTGCCTGGCTTGGGGTAGCCTATTGTCGCTGGCACCTACAGACACTCGGACAGAAAAAACCGCAGCATTTATGAAAAAAAGCTGCGGTTGAGGTGAAGACTTGGTAGCCGCGATAACTTAACGACGGCGGCGAAGGATGAACCCCAGACCTGCCAAACCAAGCAAAGCCGCTGAGGAGGGCTCCGGTATTGCCACAATCTGGAATCCACTCAAGGTGGCACGACCACCGGTGGATACTCCCGTAATTGTAAACGAGCTGCCGGTAAGACCGGAGTAAAACGCATAGTTTGCATCGTTGGTAGCAGTCCCTGAGGTGGTGCCGGTGGCTTGAATCCAATTCATCATTCCATCGTTATCAGGATCGGAACCAAACGCGGCAGTGCTATTACTCCTGTCGTTAGTCCAATACGTTTCGGAGAATGTACCATCGGTAACGTTGTGACCATAAACACGATTTTGGTCTCCGATGTCAAAATACAGATAGACGTTGTAACCCAGAGTTGTGAAATCGGCACCCAGACCGTTGACGGTAATCGTTTCACCTGGAACAGCGGCCCCGTAGTTAAGATAAGATTGCATCAATCCTGCCTCTCCAAACAACCCACGGTTGGGGTTTGAGGTCACATTGGCAAAGTTCGCGAAACCTCCTCCGCCGCCATTCGCGATGGTAGTATTTAAGGTGGCAGCATTTCCGCCTACATTGTCGGTCAGCATAGTGCCGTCAAATGTGGGTGTAACTCCCCCAGTGCCACTGGTTCTGAGTTCGATGTGATTCCAGTTAGCGCCCCCGACAGATCTAAAAATGGTGGCTGTTTCATCAGCATCTACCGAGTTGTTATCGTTGGTACTGATTGCAAAGTTAACGCTCACAGATGTTGCATGCGCAGTTGACAGTGTCGCAAAGACCGACAGGCCAAGCAGGGGTTTTAGGGATTTCATTAGGCTGTGTGTTGGATTAGATTGAACCTGTGTGTAACGCTACTCCTGCATCGAACTAGTATCAACCATAATCCACACAGCTCTAGTCTAGGCGCTTACATAGCTACTTCTTGGCTTTCTTCTCAGTTCCCAATTTCCAGATGGGGCTTGGGCTGTGTTCTTTTTTCATGATCTCCTCCATGCGTTTGACCAGTTCCGGATGCTCGGTAGCGAGGTCGTTTTGCTCTTCGCGATCTTTGGCTAGATCATAGAGCTCGATCTTCCCAGCCCAGCCACCTTTTCGATAAGCTTTCCAGTCGCCCATGCGGACCGATTGCTGTTTCCCGCCCTCGTAGAACTCGAAGTAGATATACTCCCGCTTCGCCTGCTTTTCTGGCTTACCTTGCAAGGTCGGCAGGATGGAAATGCCGTCCATTTCCTTGGTCTTGGTCTTTCCACCGGCGTCGGCCAGGGTGGGCATGACATCGCGTTGGGTGGTCTGCACATCAGTGGTGGTGCCCGGTTTGATGGTGTCGGGCCAGTAGGCGATCAGTGGCACGCGGATGCCGCCCTCGTAGAGTGAGCGCTTCATCATGCGGAAGGGACCGTTGCCATCGAAGGTCTTGGTGCGCTTGTAGTAGCTGTCCTCATCACCATTGTCGGAGGTCCAGATGATGATGGTGTCTTTTTCCAATCCGAGATCCTTCACCGCCTTGCGAATGCGGCCGACGTTACGATCGTGACGAGTCATCAGCGCACAGTAAACCTGCTCGTAAATGGTTAGATTTTCCATCTTATCGTAACCTTCCAAGCTGGGAACGCGCATGCCGCCCGGAGGGCCTCCGTGGGGCACGGTGCTGGCGAAGTAGATGAAGAAGGGTTTCTTTTTATTCGCCGACATGAATTCGATGATTTTGTCCGTGTAGAGATCCTCGATGAAGGTGCCCTTGCCCTCACCCACGACACCAGAGCCGATGGGTTTTTCCCTGAGCGAAGTGCCCTTGAGCACCGCCTTGGTATTTTTGGGTAACGGGATCCGTTTGCCATTTTCATAGATGTAGTTGGCATAAAAATCGCGGCAGTCGACATGGCCGAGAAAACCCAGCCAATAGTCCCAGCCACAGCCGGTGATCTCCTCAGGAGTTGAATGTCCTCCCGGGCTAAGTTTGCCAAATCCGGCGGTCGTGTAGCCTGCCTGACGAGCGACCTCGCCTAACAGTGGATACTTCGGTGGCCAGAGATCCTTGGACATGGACTTCCGGTTAGCCCGCCAAACGGCATTGCCAGGGTGCTTGCCACTGATGAGTGAACAGCGCGAAGGACCGCAAACGGCATTCCCTGCATAGGCATTGGTGAACTGCATGCCGTCCGCCTTGAGCCGATCGAGGTTCGGCGTTTTGATGATTTTCTGACTGGCCGCATCCATCTTGTAGGCCGGCACCTTGCCGATGCCCCAGTCGTCCGTATTGATGTAAATGATGTTAGGCTGTCTGGCGCTCAGCAGGCTCGGCGCAGCGATCACCAACAGCCCGGTCATGGCGGTAAGTTTGTTTAGAAATTGCATACTGGTAACTAAACGTGATGGATGGTCCAAACCATACGAAAATTTCACAGTGGGCGGGGTTTCATTTTACCCCATGCTTATTTGATCGCTACCTACCTTGTTCCCATCTAAGCTCCGCCCCATGGCAGAAATTGGCGAGCGCGCACGGCTGAAGGTTCTTCGAGAAAGCAGCCCCGGACTATTTATCGATTCCGAAGGAGTGAATGGCGAAGTGCTGCTGCCACGCAATGAAACCATCGGCGAGGTGAGACTCGGCGACACCGTGGATGTTTTTCTCTACTGCGACTCCGAAGACCGGCCGATCGCCACCATGAAAACCCCGCTCGCCATGCCAGGCGAATTTGCCACCCTGCGCTGCGTCAACGTCACCCCTGTGGGTTCATTCCTCGACTGGGGACTGGCCAAGGATCTGTTAGTCCCCTTCCGTGAGCAGCTGAACCGGCTCGATGTCGGGCAGTCGTATGCTGTGTATGTTTATGTGGATGAAAAGAGCGGCCGCATTGTCGCCAGTCGTCGCATCGGCCGATTTCTCAGTAAGGAACGACCGGACTACCAGGTGGGTCAGGAGGTCGACCTGAGGATTTATGGCAAAACCGATCTCGGTTACAAAGCCATCATTAATGACGAATACTCAGGAGTGCTTTTTGCCAACCAGGTTTTCCAAGAACTCCAGTCCGGCGAACAGACCAAAGGCTACATCACCGGCATCCGCAGCGATGGCAAAGTGGATCTTTCGCTTCATAAATCCGGCCAAGCCAAAATCGACGACCTCGAAGGCCGTATCAAAGAAGAGCTCGACGCCCGCGGCGGCTACTGGGAACTCTGCGACGCCAGCCCCGCAGAAGACATCTACGAGGAACTCGGCGTCAGCAAAAAAGCCTTCAAAAGAGCCACCGGTGCCCTGTTTCGCAAACGCCTGATCACCATCGGCAAGGACGGGATTCGGAGCACGACATAGCCATCAAGTCGCTGACAACGAATATTGTTAGTAATACTAACACCAAATCCGCCATATACCCTGTGAGTCATGAGTGATCTGAACATCGAGTATTTGCAATTGGTGACCCGCCATCAAGCGGCCATCTACGGCTATATTCGTAGTATTGCCCCGGGGATCGATACTGAGGATGTGCTCCAGGAGACCAACATCATCCTGTGGGATAAGGCCGACCAGTTTGAGCCGAGCACCAATTTCAAGGCATTTGCCTTCCGCATCGCCCACCTCAAGACGCTCGAGTGCCTTCGCCAGAAAAAGCGCGAACACTGGCTCCAGTTTGACACTGATCTCTTGGAGGCCGTAGCTCGCTTCCAGACCAATGATTTAGATCAGGGTCCTGGCCGCCAACACGCGCTGCGCCATTGCCTGGCCCAGCTACCGGACGATGACCGCGAGCTCATTCACGCACGCTACACCAAGCAACAAACCGTCCGCTCCATGGCCAAAAACATGAACCGGACAGAGGGCTCGCTACAGCAGCTTTTTTTCCGCCTCCGTAATTCGCTCAAGACCTGCATTGAGCGCGAACTCTTAAAAGAAGGAGAAGCAACGACATGACCTTGGAAACCATGGAACTGATCGACTCCTTGCTCGAGGGCGAGGCAGGATCAATGACTGAGCAATCGTTTGCCCAGTTACAAGATGTGCTGCGTTCAGATCCCAAGGCACTTGCCTATTATTGCGAGCAGGCGGAAATCCACGGTCGCCTCGCATGGGAGCTGGGTGATCCTGAAAATCAATACGCATCGGTCAACGTACCGAATATCAGCACGCCGACCGTGCAAAAACGGAAACCTCTCATTCACTCTCCAGTGCTATGGGCTGGGGTGGCTGCTTGTCTTGCGGTAGCCCTCATCTTCACACTTCGGCAGGGACTCGAGAATACGCCGGAATCCCTGACATCGACGACAATCCCCACCGAGGATAAATCCGCAGGTGCTCAGATCAAAAACAGCCCGGTCGCAAGAATCACCAACACGCGCGAGGCAGTCTGGACTAACGCGCCACACCAAAGCGGCGACTGGCTCAGCCCCGGTATCGTTAAGCTGCATTCCGGCTCAGCAGAAATCATTTTTGATTCCGGTGCGCAGATCATATTGCAGGGGCCTGCCGAGTTAAAACTCATCACCCCGCACCATGCTGATTTACTGATCGGAAAAGCCACGGTGAAAATCCCATCCCAAGCGGCAGGTTTCAAGCTGGATACTCCGTCATCGATTTTCTCCGATCAAAACAGCCACTTTAGTATTGCGGTGGATAGCGACAAATCATCAGAGATTCACGTCATCAAGGGTCTCGTTGAAGCGACACCCAAGACCAACTCGGAGCTCACTCGGGTCCTCAGCCGTCAGGAATCAGCCCGTATCACCAACTCCACCATCCTGGCCGACAATCGTATCAAGTACTCCGCTGATTCGTTTGATCAGGCACTGCCAAGGCCCTCCTTGCCGACGTCGCACTATCTGCATTGGTCGATCGACGGAGAGGATCAGGGGAAACTCGCTGAAACCGGAAATCACGAAAACACGAAATTCCCAGCCACCATCTTGGCCCGCCCGGGAACTTCCACACACGCCAGCGCAGATTTCATCACTGGCAAATTCGGTCAAGCCATCCAGCTCAACGGTCGTGGCGCGTTCTTGTCATCCCCTTTCCCTGGAGTAGCTGGTTCTTCCGCACGCACAGTCTGCTTCTGGGTTCGCATCGCACCCGGCACACACAACCGCCATGCCTACTCAATGATCGCCTGGGGAACACCTCAAACCCAAAAAGGTGAAAAATGGCAGGTCGGCTGGCATCGCCAAGGCAGCGTGACCGGCACCGCCGGAGCCGTTCGCACTGAATTTGGTGGCGGTTACATCGTTGGCTCCACGGACCTGAGGGACGGTCGCTGGCATCACATCGCCGTAGTATATTCCGGGGGGAAATCCTCGGAAGTCGTCGAGCACATTCGCCAGTATGTTGATGGCCGACTGGAGAAAGTCAGCGCCTCGCAAGCGGTCTCCATTAACACCGTGCTCACCACAAAGTCGGCGCGTCCCACATACATCGGAAGAAGGCTTGAGGATGACTACCCTGAATTCAGCTTCAAAGGAGCAATGGATGAAATCTACATTTTTCCTACTGCGCTGACCCCCGGCCAAATCGAAGAGCTTTATCTCAACAACCGTGCCCCGGGAGAAACGACTGAAGCAGCTAAATAAAAAAATTGTGTAATACTTTCTCAAAAAACGACATTTGCTACGCATCACGTACATATCCATTTCAACAATGAAACCACATACATTCCTGAGCCTGCCTATCCTAGCCATGGCCATGACTGCAACAAGCCAGGCAGCGATCGTATTAGCCACTGATTTTACCGGCGTAGATCGCACCACCACTCCGACGGCGACCAATATCACTTGGAGCCCTCAGCTAAACCTCACCATTGACACCCCTGATCTTACCATCATCAGTGAGTATGGTACTGGCTCTCCTGCAATCCGCACTGACAACAATGCCAACCGCATTGGTGTTAACTACAATGTTGAGACAGGTGGAGGACGGTCTTGGAGCACCTTTTTCACCATCACAACTACCACTGTCCTAGATCTGACCAGCTTCAATGTCGCCTACCACGCGATCAGTGGCGGTGGTGATGACCAAGTCAGTGCTACCAAAAATGGTGACTTCACATTTACCCTCTACAGTGGTGCGGGCACCGGTGGCGCACAGTTATTCACGGAGACAAAGGATAACCTTGCAGAAACCAGCCCCGCATTAGGTGCTGTGGCAGATTATGATCTGAGTGGTCTATCCAATCTGAGTGCCGGAACCTACACCATCAAACTTCAAGTCGAAGCCGGTAGCGAAGCTCTTGGTAACAACTGGGCCATGGATAATATTGAACTCAATGCCGATGCCGTTCCCGAGCCTTCATCCACAGCCCTTCTCGGTCTCGGTGGAATCGCTCTCATCTTGCGCCGTCGCAAGTAATAGTCCACCTATCAAACATTATGCCCAAAGCATCACTGCTCAGCTTCGGTATATTCGCGGCAGCTACATTAAGCAGCCAGGCGGTTATCGTCTGGACTGGAGCCTCTGACTCAAATCCTTTCAATGACGCGAACTGGGATTTTAGCGGTTCTTCCGTCAGTAATATCACACCCAACGGCCTTATTCTTGACGATCTAACTGTCAGCAATGTCGGCTTTGCCGCCTCTGGTAATGCAGGCGTTGGTTTTAGCGATTTTGCCCTTGGTGATGGTTTTTCACTGACCATTACCGGCACAAGTTTCGATCTCACCGGAACAGATGGATTTGCCGGGAGTGGGAATGATGCCAACACCGAAATCATCAACCTCATCGATTCGACATCGTCGATACAGTATATTTCACAAGGGATCATACTGAACGTCGATGGCACGAGCAGCCTCACAGTTCGTGGTGGCGGCGACGGGATCAACTCCCAAATCGCTGATACGAGAATTAACCTATCAACCGGAGGCACGCTCACAATGTCCAGTGCAGCCGAGCTCGACGAACAAATTGGCGAGGGTGATATTTTCGTTAACGGTACACAGGTCACTCTTGGCAACAAAGCAACTCTTCTCAGCGGAACTGGTGCCACCGTGACCGGTATTCCAGAACCATCCTCCACAGCCCTTCTCGGTCTCGGTGGAGTCGCTCTCATCTTGCGCCGTCGCAAGTAACATCTCTCATTCACACACACATCAAAACGCCCGCTGGAATCATTTCCAACGGGCGTTTTTTGACTCACCAACCTACCACATAATTGATTGGCGATACATGCCATCTACGACTACTCTAATACATTTCCTCCCATGAACCATCTTACCAAAATCATCACCTGCTTAGCCTGCGCCGTGTTCCCGCTCCATGCGGCACCAAACATCATCTTCTTCTTTGTCGATGACCTCGGCTACGGGGATATCGGCTGTTTTTGGCAGGATGCAAAAACCGGCACCCAGAAATTTGATACCCCGCATATCGACACCATGGCTGCCGAGGGAGCCAAGCTGACACACCACTATATTTCGGCCTCCGTTTGCGCACCGTCACGCGCATCGCTGATGCAAGGCCGGCACCAAGGTCATAGCGATGTCCGCAACAGCCAGTTCGATAAGGCCTTACCTAACAACCACACCATGTCTGACATGCTAAAGCGCGCCGGATATCGTACCATCCACGTTGGAAAAGCTGGGCTCGCAGGCGGTAAAGTAGGTGGCCTAGCAGGAACAGGTTCCCAAAACCTCGCGGCACACCCCTTAGATCGCGGATTCGATGAGTTTTTCGGCTACTTGTTCCACTCCGATGGCCACGAACATTTCCCAAGTAACGGCACCACCAATAAGTCGGCTCACATTTACAACGGCTATCAGCAAATCACCAACGCCTCAGTGGATCTCTACACTACGGATGCATGGACGGCTTACGCAAAAAACGCTATTATCACCGAGCATAACGATGGAGATGACCAGCCGTTTTTCCTCTATCTGGCCTACGATACCCCCCACTTTAAAATGCAGCGTCCAGCCGTCGCTTATCCAACAGGCGGAGGTCTCACCGGGGGCATCCAATGGACCACTGCTACCGATGGCGCCGGAAACATACGCTACGCGTCCACAGCAGATGGCACCGGCACGGTCGATGGTTATAACCACCCTGACAACAATACATCATGGCCGACCTCAAACCAGCAGCACGTAGGCATGATCCGTCGGTTGGACAACTCCATCGGTGATATCATGAAGCTCCTGAAAGACCTCGGCATCGATGATAACACCATCTGCATTTTCTCTTCCGATAATGGCCCTCACAACGAAGGCAATAACCCCCGCTACTTTGAAAGTTATGCCAATATGGAGGGTGTCAAACGCGACATGTGGGAGGCTGGCATTCGCGTTCCAACCGTCGTCCGCTGGCCCACCCACATCACCGGAGCCACTGGAAATCCCGGCAACATCCACGAGATCAGCTATCCATCGGCAATCTGGGATTGGATGCCCACCTTCGCGGAATTGGCCGATATCCCGGCACCAGCATGGTGTGATGGTGTCTCGCTGGTTCCTACCCTCACCGGCACTGGCACCCAGCGCGATAAAGGCTATCTCTATTTCGAGTTCAACGCCAGCGGCAGCACTCCCAATTGGTCTGAGTTTCCCAACCACAGAGGAGAAACCAAAGGCCAGATGCAATGTCTCCGTATCGGTGATCATATGGGCATCCGCACTGGTATCTCCAGCGCTACAGACGATTTTCAAATCTATAACTCCGTTCTGGATCCGGGCCAAGCGACCAATCTCGCCGCCTCTATGCCAGCATTGCAGACGCAAATGAAAAACCTAGCCCTGCAAGCCCGCCGCCCCGCTGGGCACGCAGTACGCCCATACGATTCGGCCAACCTGGCTCCTGTCTCCGTAACCACCGTGCAGGGACTGGAATACTCCACCTACGAAGGCGACTGGACCTACGTTCCTGAATTCCGAGATATGCCCCCCGTCAGCAACGGCAATACCACAAACTTGAATTTATCTGTTAGATCGCGAAATATCGACTGCGGAATTCTGTTCACCGGATATGTCCAGATCCCCACAGCTGGCTCCTACACCTTCTATCTCAGCTCAGATGACGGCGCTAACATGTTCGTCCATGACGCCCACGTCATTGATGACGACTTCAACCACAACGGCAGTGAGCAATCAGGTAGCGTTAATCTGGGGGCAGGCATGCATCCCATCAGGATTTACTACCGTCACGGTGCTACAGGAACCCATGCCTTGAATGTTTCTTGGCAAGGCCCATCCATCAGCAAGCAGTCCATCCCCGATACCGCGTTTTTCCGTTTCGGCACCCCGCCACCAGAACCCGTAGCTAATCCAGATAACGCCAGCACCTCCGGCACCACTCCCATCAGCATTCCGGTGCTGGGCAATGATTCCGACGATGGCGCCCCCGCCGCTCTCAGTATCCAATCAATCACCCAGCCAGGGTTCGGCACCGCCAACATCAGCGGATCTAATATCACCTACACTGCCGATGCCGGAAAATTCGGAACCGATCAGTTTAGTTACACCATAACGGACGGCCAATTCACCGCCACTGCCACAGTCACCGTGGACGTTCAGGTTCCCAGCCAGTCATCCGTCTTGCTTCACACAGACTTCACGGGCTTTTCAACGTCCGGGACAACCCTTTCAGGCTTCTCCTGGTCATCGGATGAAGGGGAACAAGACAATGCCAGTACCAGTCTTCTTCTTGCCGGTAGCGCCAGTGGTTTCCTAACAACTAATCCCGCCGCCGCAGGCTCCGGGCCAGCAGTTGGCGTCGCAGGTAACGTCGAGACCATCGGTCCATGGAACACCAGCTTCACCTTCACACCCACCCAGGAATACGATCTGAGCAGCTTCGAGGTCAGCTCATACTCCATCAACAGCGGTGGCAATCATCAAGGTGCCAGCCACTCTGTGAACTGGGCTCTTGAAATCTCCTCCGCAGGTTCATACTTCAATGGCAACACCACAGAGATCGAACCCGGTGGGAATGCCCCCCAGCTCTTTACCATTGAAACCAATGGCACCCGGTTGAACGCCGATACCACCTACACATTCAAACTGACAGTCAGCAGCACCGCCAATGCCGGTAATAACATCGCCCTCGATAGCCTGACCCTCAGACAATCTCCCTTTCCACAAACCCCTCGTGCTACATGGTACTACACCCATTTCGGCATCCCATCTCCAACTTCGGCCCAGTGGCAGGCTGATACAGATAACGACGGGTCAAACCAGCTCGCGGAATACGCTTTCGGTGGAAATCCGCACGTCTCAGACGCCAGCGCAGTCACCCCCACCGCTAACTACAATGACACCAGTGACAAACTCAACGTCACCTTCACACGCAGAAAAGCAGGGTCACACGATCTCACATACAGCGTGCAAGTTTCAGATGATCTCAGCACCTGGACCCTTCCTTCCACAGAAATCTCAGCCATTTCCCACCCTATCTTGGGCTCAGATTTCGAACAGGTGGTGGTAGAAACCGATGGCAGCTCTCCAGCTTCAGTCAGGCGCTTTATTCGAATCAAAGCGGAATAAAATGTCTCTTCACAACTCTTAATGGAGCAAGTCATGAGTCTTAAACCCGTCATCTACACTGGCATCACCGCTATCATTATTATGTTTGGAATCAAATTCACGCGAGGATCTGAGACACTTGTCACCGAGAATGGCAAGGTTTCCGCAGCAACACTCCCGCTCGATAAGAAAACAGCTGCGGTGAAATACCAGACGGCCACCTTCGGCATGGGATGATTCTGGGGTCCTGATTCCGAGTTCGGAAGTATCCCAGGCGTTCTTCGCACCCGTGTTGGTTATTGTGGCGGTAAGAAAGAAAACCCCACCTACCGGAGCATGGGTGATCACACCGAGGCGATCTCAATCGACTTCGATCCCAATGTGATCTCTTACGAGAAATTGTTAGTCTATTTCTGGAATGGCCACCGCTGCCAATACAGTGGCATGGGCCGCCAGTATATGAATGCCGTTTTCTATCAGAACGACGAACAGAAGAAAATCGCCGAGGCATCACGCAGCAAACAGGCCGAGCAGCTGGGCATCAAGGAAACTGAAGTAAAAACCAAGATCATTCCAGTGGGTGAGTTCACCTATGCGGAAGGATATCATCAGAAATATGCCCTGACCCGTCAGCACGATCTGCGCGATTTCCTTGAGCAAACCTACCCATCGTCCAAAGAACTCGCAGACTCCACCGTGGCCACCCGACTCAATGCCTACTTGGGAAATGGTGCTGCCAAAGACTGGAAAGCCTTTTTACAAGAGCTTCCGAGTTATGGACTGCCTGAGAATCTGGAGTCCCAGGTTCGAAAAATAGCGGAGCGGAAACAGTAAGTTTTCAATCGCCATTCCTTGATATGGCGAATTTTGTTTTAGTGCCCCGACTGATATAGTAGTCTGGTACCCTTATGAAGACGACTCCCATTCATTCCGTCAGAATTGCAGCGTTCACTGCCTCCATTCTGGGTTTCCCCCTAACAAATGCATATTCCCAAGAAGCACCTGCTGATGTGACCAAGCCAGAGGTAACCGCAGCGGCTGAGGTTACGTATACCAAAAAGGTATTCACCCGAGGTCTGGTGACACAGGGCAAGGCTGTCATGATCAACAGTTACTTCCTACTCAAGCAGACTCCTAACAACTGGACTCACATGCTCAGCATGTATTTGTATCCAAAACTCAACGATCCTGCGCTCTATGTCAAAAACATGACAGCCAATCTGGCCAAAGAAGGCGTAGAAGCTGAAGCGATCCCATTCAAAGACACCAAGCTCAAAGGCCTCAGTTTTTTCGAGAAAAACGAGCGCATGATTAAATTCAATGTCTTCATCTACCACACCACCAAGAACGGTAAACTTTTGATCGGTCGCCATTTCACGCTACGAGCCCAGCCTGAGAAAGAAAAACTATTCCGTCAGCTCGTGGCTCTGCAGAAAAAGGAATGGGCTCAAGAGCTAGTCAGCGTCAATTTTCCAGGATTCAAATTCCCACCGTCGAACAAACCCGATGCCGAAGTCCCAGCCAAAGAAGCCGGCAAGTTACATGACTTAAAGTTCGTCAAAGAGACTGTCGATGATGCTAGGGCAAAGGGAAAGATATTCAACGTGGATGCAGATTTCGCTCTCAAAAACGGATCTGACGTGGCGATCAAAGTTCCTTTTTCTGTCGCACTTCCGCAAACCGATTTCGTGATGGTTCTAGGACGACCCAAAGTGCCCGAAACCGTGCGCTTCACACTTAGTAACGAAAAAAAAGAATACCTCGAGAGCATACGGTTCACATCGATGACCATGGGCACGCAGTACCCGATGGATGTGAGGCTGCAGAGAGCTTGCGCCATGTTAGAAAGCCAGATGGTGCAGAAATTTTTCGACGGCTACAAAGACCCAAAGATAGTAGGTCGCTATAAAACCAAAGTCGGACCTTATAACGCCGCCGTAATTGTCTCCCAGATGACTCACCAAGACGGTCGGAAGTTCTTCGTCAAATTTGTCGGCCTCCTCCAAGATGGAAAACCAGACGGTGTCGCCATCGTATTAATGCTGAATGGCTCCGTAGGTGATCCTGCAACGATGAAAGACCGCCTCCGCAACGGCTTTGCGCAACAAGTGTTGCATTCGATCAGGTTTACTAAGTGACCGCATACTTATCAAAAGGCTACTTCAGAAAGCACTACCCTCAATGTCCTAAAGTTTTGCCACATAGACCGTGCTCTCTGAGTCTCGGCCAAGGATTGGATTATTGAAGGGCACCACGTGAGTTTCCACCGATTCAAAAACTTCATTCAATGCGGCCATGAATGTTTCCTCGGGAGGGTCATCAGACCAGAGTCCAAATATTCCGCCGGGGCGCAAACGACTCGCGAGCTGCTTCAATCCGTCTGGCTTGTAAAATGCCGCATGAGCTTCATTCAAGAGATGGTCTGGCGAATGATCTATGTCCAAGAGCACTGCGTGAAATTTCTTCTCGGCATCGTCCGGATCAAATCCAGGTCCGTCGCTGAGTGCACATTGAAAAAAGTCGCCGTGTACAAACTGGCAGCGATCATCGCCTGTTAGCCCTTTTCCCAACGGGACAAGACCGCGCTGATGCCAATCGATCACCGGTTGTAGGTAATCCACCACATTCAGCGAACCAACGGAATCGTGATCTAGAGCAACCTTTGCCGTGTAACCAAGACCCAAGCCTCCGACCACTACATCCAACTTTGTATCAGGGAAGACTTGTTCTGTCGCCGCCAGCCCTAGCTTCGACAGCTCTTCTTCCACCACGGTGAACAAACTCGACATCAAAAAATCAGCACCGAGCATAATCTCATACACTTCGAGGTTATCGAGCGTCTGCATCGTGCGGCGACGCAATATCACCTCTCCCAGAGGCGTGGATTGATAATCGATTTCTTCGAACTGTGGCTTCATGGAGAGCTTGTAGTCCGCATCACTCTGGATGGACAGCGAATTAGCCACTCGCACGCCCTGTTACTTCTCAAATACCATGAAATGCTGCCACGGCAAAAAATCATCCGTGCGCACATGCTTGAGCCCAACAGCCTGCATCTCTTTGATCGACTGCGCCTGTGACATTTTATGTAAGGCTTTGATAGGAACCTCCGGGTCTTCAGCCCGATATTCTAACAAATAGACTCGTCCACCCTCACGCAAGGCATGATAGATCGATTGCATCATCTCGTTCGGGTGGGAAAATTCATGATAGGCATCGACCATGATTGCCGCATCAATGCTATTGGCTGCCAGCTGAACATTATCAATCTTACCCAAGTGAGACTCCACATTGGTCACTCCAAGTTCCTGACTTTTTTGGTATAGAAATGCGACCATCTCCGGCTGGATATCCACGCCGATGACTTTCCCTTTCGGCACAAGCGGAGCGATCAGAAAACTGTAATAGCCCGAACCCGACCCAATATCTGCCACCACAGCATCTGGCTTCAACTCCAGCCCCTGCACGGCGCGATCGGGATTTTCTTCGTTCTTTCGACTGGCTCGCTCAAGCCAATCGATCCCCTCATGCCCCATCACCAGTGATATTTCACGGCCCATGTAAACTTTTCCAGATCCATCACGGCTAGCGGGTTTCGATTGGTAGTCGTAGGGCTCGGGCACGAAAGGAGTCTCTACCTTGACCTGAGCCGTCTCACCCGTAGCGGGCCTGTCTTTTTCTACCGTCATTTGGTCGATCTTCTGCCGGAGTAGCACCATGCACCCGATCACCATGCCGAGCAGGAGCACAAAAAATACGATGCGTTTCTGGTTATAAGAATCGGTAGCCATGGTGCAGTTATGGTGACGATTAGGCAGCAGCCCGCAATGAAAAAGCATCGATCAGCCAGCACGGGGTTGATCTTCATTCAGGCCATGTTCATGTTACCAAGCACCATGTCTGACTCAACCACACCGCTGAACATTCTCTATCAGGATGAATGGATCGTGGCCGTGGACAAACCAGCTGGCCATCTCGTTCATCCGGCTGACTCGCCTCAGGAGGGCGATCAGGTGACGATGAAAATACTGCGCGATCAAATCGGCCACTTGGTTTACAGCCTGCATCGAATCGATCGCCCGACAACAGGTGTGCTCTTGTTCGGCATCGATCAGTCGGTTTCCAAACACCTACACCAGGCATTTGAGAACCATGAGATTGAAAAAACTTACTGGGCCGTGGTGAATGCCACTCCGAACAAGTCATTATGGCGATGCACTGAGCCGATTCAGAAATCTGAGAATTCTCCCATCCGTGATGCTGACACTAGCTTCAAACTTCTCGCCACACGTGAAGTTGAATGTCTCACTGGTATGGAAAGTTCTACACTGTCACTGATCGAAGCTCGTCCCCACAGCGGGCGTTACCACCAGATCCGAAGACACCTCTTGCACGCAGGTATGCCCATCATCGGTGACTACCGCTACGGAGGCATTGATCGTTGTGATCTGTTAGGTGAGAAACTTGGCATTGGGTCGCGCATGCTGCTCCAGTCAAAGTCGCTGACATTTTCTCATCCTTTCACAGGCGACACCGTCAGTATTCAGGCGCCGGTGGATCCATGTTTTAAAAAGTGCTTTCCTGATCATGCCTCATTTGCAATTTAATTTGCACCATAGATAGATGTGGGGAAAATTCACCTCGTCATGAACCCCCAGCACCTCCCTTCACCCAACCGGCTGTTTGCTTGGTACAAGGCAGGTAAAATCACTCGGGCACAATGGCTGGAAGGGATGCGGCATCAATTTTTGTTAGCTCTGAAAGAGATCGAACAAGACAGAGAAAATCCTAAACTCGCGCTAATGGAGAGTTGGCGCTGTAAGGCAGCGGCCCGTCGTTTAAAGAAGGACAATACAGAAGCCGAACTTCGTGAAATCTTCATGTCCCTCGCTGAACTCGATGACTTCCCTCCGGCAAATTATCTCTGGAACGCCGACCAACTCGATGTTCCGATGTATTGTTTTCTGCGTGAAAAACGTACTCCCGTACTCCGTTTCACCAAGATGCAAATCCGCCGGCTCACTGCTGAGGTAGAGATTGAATACGGTGGGCTCAAATCCAAGAAGCGCATGCGGGAGTCAATACGACTGCGCCGTGATTGGCGTGGTGTCATGGTGGTGGAGTCCCGCGACTAGGACTGCACCTTTTTTACAAACTGCGCCTTCAGAGCGATTGAAATACCGTCCATCTTGCAGTCGATCTCATGATCTCCGTCGACGATGCGGATCGGCTTCGACTTCATGCCACTTTTCAGCACTTTCGACGTTCCTTTCAGTTTCAGGTCCTTGACCATTTGAACCACGTCACCCGATTCCAATACATTGCCGTAGGCGTCTTTAACCTCGCGTTCTTCCTCGGTTACGTCTTCCTCAACGACCTCTTTTTCCCACTCATGTCCGCAGGTCATGCATTCGTATTTGGCCTTGTGTTCAAGAACATCATCAACGGTGCAGATCGGGCAGGAAATTTCGGGCATGCACTGAACTAATCACCAGCGCCCTCTTGGGCAAGGGTTGAATTTCGTTAGACCTAATCCCTGAAATATTTTGACCCCACGGCATAGCAAGCTTATCGGGTATTTATGTCAATCAGATCCATTAATCCGACAAACGGCGAAGTGCTACAAAGCTATGAGCCGCTCACTCTGGAAGAAACCACCAAGGCCGTTGATGCCGCACATGATGGCTTCACGAAATGGCGACAGACCGGTTTCCCAGAACGGAAAAAACTCATGCTCAAACTCGCCTCCAGCCTTCGCGAGCATCAGGAGGAATACGCCAAATTGATCTCTCTGGAAATGGGCAAGCGTCTGGAAGAGGCCATGGGAGAAATTGAATACTGCGCCCACATCTCCGAGTTCTACGCGAATGGTGCTGAAGAGTTCTTGGCCGATCAGCCGATGGACATTGAGGATGCCGATGTTTATATTCAATATGCGCCAAAAGGTCCGCTGTTAGGAGTCATGCCGTGGAACTTCCCTTTTTATCAAGTCATCCGCTTTGCCACCCCTAACATCATGGCGGGTAACACTTGCCTGGTGAAACACTCCGGCAACGTTCCACAATGTGCCAAGGCCATCGGAGACCTCTTTGACGCCTGCGGCTTTCCCCAAGGTGTATTCACCAATTTACTGATCCCTTCCGAATTTGTTCCCACCATCATCGAAAACAAAAAGATCGTCGGCGCTTCCCTAACAGGGAGCGAAGGCGCGGGTGCTTCCGTTGCAGGATTAGCCGGAAAAAACCTGAAGCCATCCGTGCTCGAACTCGGCGGCAACGATGCCTTTATCGTCCTCGACGACGCCGATCTCAAGCGCACCGTGAAAATGGCGGTCAAAGGTCGCATGGTCAATAACGGCCAATCATGCGTGGCCTCGAAACGGTTCATCGTAGTGGAATCGCTCGCCAAGGAATTCATCGCGGCTTTCAAGAAAAGCGTCGAAGCAATGAAGCTCGGTGATCCGCTCGATGAAAAAACCCAGCTCGGACCGCTCTCCAGCGAAGAAGCGGCCAAACGACTCGAAGAGCAGGTGAAAAAGACCGTCGATGCCGGAGCTACCGTCGTAACCGGCGGCAAACGCCCTGACAGTGATGAACTCAAACACGGCGCCTTTTACCTGCCCACCATTCTAACAGACGTCACTCCAGACATGCCGAGCTTTGACGAGGAACTCTTCGGACCGGTGGCCACCATCTATGTCGTCAAAGACGAAGCGGAAGCGATCAAGCTCGCCAACCATTCGTCCTTCGGACTCGGTGGCTCGGTCTTCACCAAGGATCTAGAGCGAGGCCAGAAAGTCGCCGAACAGATCGACACCGGCATGGTGTTCATCAACCAGCCCACCCAGTCTCAGGCCGAACTCCCATTCGGCGGCACTAAAAACTCCGGATACGGTCGTGAACTCTCCCACCTAGGCATCATGGAATTCATCAATAAGAAGCTGATCCACCTTGGAAAAAAAGAGTAACAAAACCCGAGTGCCACTCAATCAATAGAGGCTGCGTTCATTGTTAGGATAACCTTTTAGAACTCGACGACCTTATCAACACGCAACACCCAGCCCGCTTCGCCGGCCTCAAGTTTATACTGAATTTGCCGCATTTTGCCCGTGGGGGTTACCTCTACGGAATCATCTGAATATAAGGGAAAACGACGGACGAGAGTAGTTTCTACAACCGCTAACTCGTCACCACCGCGATATCCTTGTGCATTTTTGGTTCCTGCATCCAGCGATGGCAGATAGATCGGACTCATCGATTTTTTATTGTTCGTGCCATAAGCCACCAGTGCCGCTTTGTCATCGGCTCCCTTCACGAAAACGTAGATTTCAGGCGAACCGTCCGCATTCAAGTCTGCAGATTCAGCATTGATAACGACGCCTTTCACCTGATCGGTCATCGCTTCATTGGCTATCTCAAGTCCCGCCGGAGTGATCGTCACTGAGTTGCCATCTTTTTTATTCGGGCTGACAACTCGAAACGAGATGCCTTGTAGCTTCAAAGTGCGATCGAAAACCTCCGCACCATCCTTTGCCAGCGGATCGGCAAATAGGATTTTATCCGTCTCAGTCACTTGGTCAAATTTATCACCTGGGCTGATAGGGTAACTTTTCCCATCGAAAGCCAAAGCGGCCATGCCTGGTGTCGCCCCGCCCCCGCGCACCTGCACGAGCAAGTCGCGCATGCTGTTGTGTGATGATTTCCGGAGATAAATCGGACGACTCACCACACTAACGGCACCCACTTTATGAAAGCCGGCTTTTTGCGACCGTAATACAAACAGCGTACAGCCACCCGATCCGCAATAGCCGCTTTTACCATTCATCAATGCCAAGGCGTCTTTGTCACCATCATTGTCCAGATCCGCCATCACCAAGTCATAGTGCTCGGCTTTAATTTCTGAATCGATTTTCGACATTGCAGTCTGAACCAAAGCTTCATCGTTGTCGGCATGAAGAGAAGTTATGGGCAGCAGAGCGGCTGCAAGGAGTGTGGTATAAGGATGATGTTTCATAACGAAGTAGAGATTGTTTACGCCTAGCAAGCTAGCTTTCACAGCACAATTGCACAACGGAAATTTCCAAGATGGTTTGAAATCCAGCTGATCAGGCCAATTTCAATGACTGCCTCATAAGGGATCGCACTCCACGACAACGGAGGTCACAGCTGCCTCCAGCTGATCCGCGCAGGATTGATAAGAATCTGCCTCCACGACGATTCGGCCCTTGGTTTCGCCACTGCCGATCCGCGTCCTCACCTCGTCTCCCTTTTTCAGTCGGCACGAAGCGTGCACCACCCCGGGCATTTGTTTCACCTGCTTGAGCCCCCGCACCGCAGTGACCGTTCCTGGCTCAGGATGAATCAACCAAACTCCAGCGTGACAAACGGCATCCGTTTTCATGACGGGTGACAGGCCTATATTTAATTTCAGCAACACCTCCCAAGGGTCCATGTCATAGGCACGCCTGATCAGCTCCATCAGGAAGCCTCCGGGTGGTCTCGCGGCAATTTCACCGAACACCGGACCATTTTTTGTTAGGAAAATTTCCATGTGGCTAATGCCACTGTCGATACCAAGGGCTTGGTAAACACATTCGCCGAGCTGTTTCACGGCAGACCAATCACTCTCTGCCAAATGCGCCGGCACTACATTCGCCCAACGTGGTTTGAGGTAGCATGTGGGATTGATCAAGAGAGTTTCCGAATCATACCGAAATGCTTCCACACTCATCTCCACACCGGAAACAAAACCTTCAGCCAACAGCCCTTTTGTTAGACGTTTGGCTACTTCATCCTGCGACTTACAAATCCACACACCTCGGCCACCAGAGCTGATCGGTAATTTAAGAACCAATGGCAAACCCAGTATCTCAATCAATTGCTCGGCGGTCGTCTGTTCATTTGTCTCCGCCCATGGCGCACATGGGATCCCTGCTGCCGAAATCGCCTTTTTCATTACCAGCTTGTCATGGCAAGCCATTGCTGTCTCGGGCGAAACACCAGGAAGCCCAAAATGTTTCCGAATCGCCGCCGCCGCTACCACGGAACCGGTTGCTACCGCTGCCACAGCGATTGGCTTTTCACCTGCTAACAGCTCAGTAGCGTGTTCCACTGCCCACGTGACACCACCACCATAAGCTGACTCAGCCTGTTCTTTGCGCGCCTTGACATCGATCTCTAACGGCTCCAAGCCGAGACGACGCGCAGCATCGGCCGCCCCCTTACGTTTGCCGACCAAGATAATTTTACCTTCCAGGAAATCTAAATCAGCACTCATGTAACGAATTCAGTGAAACCCCTCTATTGGCCCACACCCTGACAGGCAAGTAAATAGAGTCGTTCATTTTTTAGGAATCAAGGCCCAGCCGTGGGTGACTGACCCTTCGCCACCACGGAGGCAGCAGCACTACCGCGATGGTCCAGAAGTAACCCGCCGGCAGTTTAGGGGCAGCTTCTTCCGTGTTTAACAGGTAATATGGTTTCACCGCTAAGTGATGGTAAGAATGGTGACCAACACGGAATGTAACATAGCTGGAGAAAAAGTGATACGTGTCCCACGAGTGCTCCGCTCCGGTTTTTTCATACTTACCGGAGTCCTCCGTTTTCTTTCGCAAAAGACCGTAGTGCTGGATGTAATTCACCGTCTCCAACACAAAATGAGCACCCACGATGTGACCGAGGTAAAACAACAGCCCCCAAGGCCCCGCCAGCAGAAGCATCAGAAGAACGACAGCCACTTGCCCTGCGGCGTAAGTCACCATCTTGTTACTGAAGAATCCAGATCGCTTTGCCTCCATCTGCCATGATCGAATCATGCTCCCGGGAATAGTGCGAATAATGTATGCGTAAATGCTCTCATTGAGCCAGGCCGTATTTTCATCGTGATCCGTCCCCGCATGAACGTGGTGACTCCTGATGTGGATGAGCTTGTAGTGAGGGTAGAAAATGAAGGTGGTCGTGAGTCGCTGGATAAGCTGATCGAGCTTTTCCTTCCCATGCAGGAGTTCATGACAGGCCGCGAAGGCTATGCCACCTAACAAACTGACCGCAGGAACTAACAAGGCTAATTCCAACTGGCTGAAACGGCCAATATGCATCGCCAGCCAAATCACGGATGCCATGTAGAACAAAGCATAGAGGCGGGTATTCCAATGCAGGAGAAATAATGAGCCACGTCCGAAGCTCTCTTTTTCAAAATGACCGGTGTCTTGCCAGCCAGTGACTGTGTCCAACAACGGGACGACTACCAAAAGTAAGGCCAGAGGCATGACTAACCACCAGCCACCGAGCCAAACACCCAGTGCCAGTAATACAAACTGCATATGCGGTAAGAAACACCAAGCGACATGTTTGCATGTTCCGGTTGCGTTAGGACCGGCTTTTGAGTCGGGTATTGAGGTGGGCATGATTCCTTTTCGTGTGTGGGTGGAATTCAGCACATTTTATATGATCACAGCGATGGCTTGTCAATTCATCAGCCCTAACATATATCACCACTAACAATCTTCACTGCTACGATATATCACCATTTCTGATTATCCTGATTGAGATTCAACCCGTTTCATCTCGACTTTCACCCTGTATTAACCCCATTGTTCCGTATGAATGTATCGGCTGACTTCCTTGATTCCTTCTTAGGAATGAACATCAGCGAGATTTGCCAGAATGGTTTTACTGACAATGAGGAGCAACATTGTGCCCATTTCATTGGTCACATTCTTCAGTTAGATAGTGGTTGCAGCTGCAAAACTCTCAATAACGGCCAGCATTCGGGCGGAAATCTTCGCGTCAGGGAGATTTTCCACCTGTGCTCTGTCGTCGGAGAATTGTCAGACGCCCCCAGTAATCGCCCCGTTCTCGTCTTTGTGATCGATCCTAAACAAATAGATCTAGAGAACAAATTCATGGCTAAACACCGGAAGAAACATATCGGAGTTTTCCTGAACGGTGAAGTCTATCACTATTCTAACAATAAAAAGAATAAGAAGGTCATCAAAGAATCGATCGCCGAATTTCTTGAATACTTCGAAAACCTCTACGCTGGAAAGCAGGGACTCTATTATGCAATGATACCAGAGCCACACTCGCCTCTGCTGAGAAACGACTGAATTTCAAGCAGCCGTCACTCCATAGGGCTTCATCACCCTAACCAAGCTATAGCGCTCCTTCTCTAAGCTCACCGTCGACATTCACTTGCCAGTAACCACCGGTTTCCACGTGAAGACAGGTGAGCCAACCACCACGGCCTGGATCGGTATCGATGCAAACCGCATGCCCCAGATTCGCCGGCACGTGGGATTTCTGGGCAGTGTGTCCACAGATCATTGTCTTTCCAGACATATGAGGTTCTGGTTCACCAAATTTCTTGTGGACCATGGTGAACGGAGTCTGCTCGTTGAGAGGAACATCGGGCTCCAGATTCGCGTGCACAAAGATGTGGCTGTCCGTTTCAAAATATGGCTTCAACTTGCGAATGAATTCCCAATGTGAATCCGGAACATCATCAATGCCGCCCGGACCGTATGATTCAAGCGTCTCAGGTCCGCCCCAGTCTTTCAGCCAATGGGCGAGATCCGTTTTGTCGATCCGTGAGAGGCAGAACTTCTCTTCGTGATTTCCAGATAACAATGTGAGATTCAGATCCTGCTGCTGTAGCCCGATGAGGAAATCAATCACTCCTTTGGAATCCGGACCGCGATCCACGTAGTCACCCATAAAGATAATTCTGTCCTCCGGTTGAGGATCGATAACTTCCCAGAGGTGTTTGAGCGGGGCAAGGCAGCCGTGAATGTCTCCGATGGCGAGTGTTCTCATGTCATTAGGATGAAAAAAGCTAAGGATATTACAACCGTGAATTGAGACTGTAGTTAACCGGACTGCCCATAGGGATGACCTGCCAAGCTCACTATGGCTCAATTTTCCTTGTCCCCATACAAGTGAAGGCTCATCCATAGACTATGAAAATCAAACCTCTTTCCATCATGGTTTTGGCGTTAGGCTTGGTAACATCTAGCACGCATGCTGAGGAGACAGCAATGAGTGTCTCCGATGTGCTCAAGCACACCCCCGAGGATCTTGCTCAGAAATTGGGTAACTCCAGTGAGGCTGGCGAAGACCACGCGGCCCGACTCTGGGCAGCGGCCAAGCGTATTGAAACTGATTCCAAGCTAGGCAAGAGTTCTGTGCAGGCGGTGCAACGTCTGAACGAATGGCGCCAGGTTCTGAACAAATGGGCAGATCTGAAACTTCAGGTCCAGGGGATCGAGAGCGGTGGCGGCACGATGTGGAGCCACTTGAGCGCCCGCAATGACGCTTGGATCGAAGACTTTCTATCCAAACACATCACCCTTCTCAGTGCAGAACCTGCGGAGAAAGGTAAGGAGTTCAATTCCGATTACCTCAAGACACTCAATGCGATCTTGGATGCCGGAACCAAAGAGTGGAAAGATAATGAATACATGCAGAAACAAGCGGTTGTGGTTAAGGAGGAACTTAAAAATACCTACTTTCACCTGAAATACATGATCCAAACATTACCCGATGGTGAAACGAAGAATGCTGTGATCAAGATGGTGAAACCAGTATCTAACTGAAATCATTTCCGCCCACGATTCAGCTTCGGCTTCTTATTTTGCAATGGCTTGGAATGTAGCCCTTTGGATTTGCCACCTTTTTTCCTAGGGGGCTTGGAGTGCACAGGCTGCTTTGCATATTTAAAGTCTGGAGCCTTCACTCGTTGAATTTCAATGCCTACCTCGCTCTCAAGCTTTGCCAGTTTTCTATCACCTGGGACTGCCAGAGTAAGAACGTGCATCTGCGCCACCCGCTGCTGATAGTCACTCACCAATTCTGGCAAATCGAAATACACCACATTTTTGATGCATGAGGTATCGAGATCCCTGGCCATCGACTCGGTGCTGGCTATCAGTCTCAGTTTTCCTTCGCTGAGCCCTTTCATCGCGCGGTCACGGAGTTCCGCTTTTTTGTTACCGTGGATCGACTCCGCCCGCACACCCGCATGACAGAGCGTCGAGGTGAGGGAGTGTAAACTATCGCGGGTATGAACAATGACCAACACCTTGTCGAGGTCGGGCATGGACTCGAGAAGATGCAAAAGCAAATCAGTCTTCTGGTGCTCGAAGACTTCGTAAAGTGAGTGGCTGTTGATAGACATTGTTAGGGAGATGTTGCTCGCGCAAGAGTAGCTGGAAAAGCTCTCACTGACATCGTTTTTTTCTTAATCCGCTTTCGTAGCGATCACTTCTTCGCACTGGATACCTTCTTTTGAGCTTCTTGGATTCGCAGAGTAGACTGTTTCACTGCCTCATGGCGTTTGGGAAATTTTTCTCCCACCTTCTTCAGAACTTGCAGGCTCTTTTTGCTGTCGAAACGTGGTTCCGCCAGGATATAGATGGCAGATGCCTGAAGGTCCTTGACGTGATCCATCTCGTTTTTCAGCGTAATCTCGCCGAGCGCGACCTTGCTCACAAAATCAAAATCCGCCCATTCCAGCACCATCGCATCGCGCGATGCCAAATCGATATCTGATTCCAGCACCAGACCTCTACCGGCATTTGAGGTGAAATTATAGTCCCGCTGGTAAATTGTGTAGCGGATCTCCCTATCCATTCCTCCCTTGTCCTTCGCCGGTTGATAGCCTGAAATTTTCAAATAATGCCCCGCGCGTACTTTGGGAGAATTCATATAACTATTGCCACACCAGCTGTAGGCATGAGGTTGGGCACGTTGCCACTTTCCGTCCGCTCCCTTGGTCTCCAATTTCAAATACACATCACCGTCCTGTGAATCCAACGTAATGCTCTTATCACTACCATTGATCAAATATACCGGTATCCTCCTATCCTCCCCTTTCTTGGCGTAGTCAGCGACTAGCACAATCTTCCCAGAAACGGGCTTGATATGATTGGGGAGCTGAGTGTTCGCTAGATCTACTTCTCGGGCATGCAGGCCACTGACAAGAGCGAATAACACCAAGCTGAGGAGGTATGGATTCATAGTTACAACTTATGAATTACTCATTTTAAGTCAAATGCTATACTGCTCCGTCTCAGACAGCGCCAGGATAACTTGTGAATGCCTAGCACCCCCTTCGAACTAGTGTGGCTCATACAAATGTCCCGTTGAAAACTCTTTCAAGGAGATGTAGGTTAGGTTCATGAAAATGAATCAATCAGGACAAATTACGATCCCGAAGGTTCTACGCGATCAATTCGGGTTCAAACCAGACTCCACGCTCATTGTGGAGACCACGAAGGAAGGTATCCTACTCAAGCCGATGCCTTCCCACAGGGAACAAGTCAGCCAGTGGTTCAAAGACAAACATGGCGGAGAAATGGCAACCCTCACCACCGATCAAATCATGCGGCTGATTCGATGAGCATCATCTGAAAGCTCTCATCACAAAACCATCATCAGAGCCTCTGGAGAAATCCAGGGGTTCTTGGTTTATACAGAGCACAACTTGACGACGAGCGGCGGTAAAGACGAACAGCCTTGGAACCTACTAATACTCACCAGTATTCAGCATCACTAAAGTGCACGCTTCAGAAACTTTTATTCCAGCCTCCACAAACTTGAGCTCCAACCCTTCATGCTCTGTTCCAGGATTGAAAATAACACGTCGCGGATTTAGATCGATTAAAGTCGGCACCATATCCTCCAACACTGACGGTCGCACATAAAGCGTCACCGTATCAACATCCTCAGTGACATTTGATAAATCACTCCGCACCTCTACGCCTTCAATCTCGCCGCCACGGGGATTGAATGGGATCACCTCGTGACCGGCCTCAGTCAGTGCCTTCTGAGCCTTGTTCGCGTAACGGTCGGGTTTATGACTCGCACCAATGATCAGAGTGGTTTTGTTCATCAGGAAAAAACTAACACGTCCCCTGCCATCTGCAAGCACTCGGCAGGGGGCGTCGTCTGGGTAACGGCACTAGCCTCTGTTTTACATGGGTTTACACATTGCGAAGCATATCAGTTTTATGTAAGTTCAACAAGATACCTAGTTTATTTCTGCAAGGATCTACTGTGATCAAATCACCATTTTTAACATCCCAATAAGCCGACCATATTACGACCTAGCCATCGCTATTGCCGCATGAAAGCCTATGACTCCTATGAATAAGCTCCGTCACTCTATCATCAGCCTCGCTCTCATTTCCTCACTTCATGCGAAGCCAGCGACATTTGTTGAAAAAGGGGGCTTGGTTGTCATTGAGGCAGAGTCCACTTCTTCCAGCCTCAAAAAGTGGGATAAAAAAACTAAAGTCGCAGGTTACAAGGGGGAGTGTCACCTCGAGTTCACAGGCAATAAACCCGAAAGTGGCCCTGCCCATTCTCCGCTCAAGTATCAGTTCAAGATCACCAAAGGAGGGAATTACACACTCGTAATCCGTGCCCACAAAAATCTGGTCAGCGATCGGCAAGACATCTGCAACGATTGCTACGTCCGCCTCGAAGGTGACTACCAATCCGGCAACAACACTCCTGTAAAAATCCTCAAAAAGGACACAAAAATGTTCGGAGGAACGGCAAAGGGATGGGGCTATGCCGTTAAACTCGACGAAGCTCATAAAAAATACACTCCTGTCTATCAGCTTAAGGCTGGCGAAACCTACACTCTGGTCATCTCCGGTCGCTCAAAGAACTTCAACATGGATCGCATCATGCTGATTCACGAAAGTCATAAACCCAAAAAAGTCCAAGCCAGCCTGCCAGAAGAAAGCAAAAAACTGTGAGTGCTCCCCCCCCGGTAGAAAGACCCCTTACCCCATCAAGGCCAGCACCAGCGCGGCAATGGATAGGCACATTGAAAGCACGATCAAACCAATCAACATCTTCGTGCGTGCCAGCAATGCTTGGGAAGAGGACGAGAGCTCTGCCACACTTGCCGCCAAACCAGCGAGTAATTCAGATTGCTCTTCGTCCAGAATATCGCGCGTTTCTGACCCGCTCTCAAGCCGTTCCAGACGTTCTTCGACAGTGACTGACACCGCCGCATCCGTTTGTTGATCTTTCGATTTTCTCCAAACCTGAATCTTCGAAAGAATATCCAGCGCCACCTCACGGTTCGAATAGGCAAGCTCAGCTCCTTTGGCGATCGACTTTAAAATGACTGGGTTCACGTGTTTATGGGGATGTTCTTGTTCTCTAATAACCTAGGGCTCAATCATTCCCTGTAAAATAGTAAATCCTCACTCTGGGTATATCCTTCATTCGAGATGGATTGAACTCGACCGGTCCGGTTCTCATCGAATGACCGTTAATCTGAGTGGTGCAAGAAGCGCATCACTCCCCGCCTAACACTTCAGTGTAGCGGATTTTGGGTTTACCTGATGCGCCCTGGGCCTCTGCGGACATCCATTCCGCCTTTGCTTTCCCTTCCTTTACCGTGATCGCAAGAAAGCCTCCTTTTTTGCCAAAATAACGATGGTAGGTTTCGTCTTTTTGTGGGGCTCCGCCGAACATGTGCTCGTCATTGATCGGACCGCAGCCCATTTCCAACACGCCTGTTTTTGGATCCTTGGAGCAGTATTGCCAGTGTCTATCTCCGCAGATGACGTAGGTATTCTTGAGAGTCGCTAAGAAATCGCGCAACTCCTGGCCTTCGTGATCAAACGCCTTGTTAGAATGATTATCCGACTTACCCTTTTTGTCGGGCCCAACGATCGGTCCAGGCACAATCAGGAACTTATGGGTGGCGTCGGACTCCTTCATCGTTTTCATCAGCCACTCCTTTTGCTCCTTTCCGAGAATCGTTTTCTTTGGTCCATCTTTCATCGTGTTAGCCGATCGAAAATCGCGATGCTCGGTCATCCAGACCTGCACATCTTTCCCCCATCGCACGGTGCGATATGTTTTCTCCCCCATAGGCACCTGCTCACGGAAAATGGCCAATCCTTGGTCAAATGTTAGGTCACCATAGGTCTGGCCCGGCCAGCAATCGTTCTTCAGGGTATCATGATCGTCCTTTATGAAATATGAACTCACATGGCGGTGGAATTTCTGGTTATGGCCGTAGGAAAAAATCAGTCCCCACTTCGCCCGTGCCGCAGCCACATTTTTGCAAATCGGTTCTTTATCGTAGTAAAGAATGTCACCGGTGTGCACGAAGAAGTCCGGATCGAAATCTAACATTTGTTTGTAGGCCACGTGTCCATCCGCTCCTGCATCGATACTACGCACTGCCTGGCAGGTGGTTACAATGAACTTAACTGCCTCTGCCTGATCCGAGCTCGGAGCAGTTTTAAACCCACCCGTCATCGTTATTGAAGGTTTTTCTGATCCTGTCTGGCGCGCCTCCACCAGACACTTGTAGGCGCGGTGCGGTCGCAGGTCGTTCAGTTTAAACTGATAGGTGAAATCTTGCTCCACGGTCACCTTCACCCAATCGGTATTTTTCCTCTCATCCTCCTTACTCTCTGGCCAGTAGCTCACCCTCACCTCGCCTGCCATGCCTGGCACGATATCGGTGGGCATCGGGGTTTTACTTTTTTCCTTTGGATCAAGACCCTCCGTTAAAATGGGAAGCCGTCCGAAATCTGCACGTTTTTCCTTGGTCAGCCTAACCCACACGATCGCCGATTTCTGATCTACCTCGCCAATCTTAATGCCAGTGGCAAGGTAAGGTCCGTCATCGGCATAGGCAGCAACCGAACTTAACCAGCCAAGAATGAACGCACTCACTAACAAGGGTAATCTTATAGGTCCACTATGCATGACGGGAAATCTACCTACCTGAAAAGTGCATGCAATTGAATACGACCTGACTGGAGACTGAAAATCACAGTGATCACACCAAAAAAACATGGCTCCGGGGTCACCGGAGCCATGAAAAATAAGCGTCGCTTGTGTGCGACTCAATGAAACTTCCAATTAATACTTCACGCTACATCCGTAGCCTTTGGTCTTGGATTTGCCAACTTTCTCTCCAGCCAAGACGGCGTCGAGTGCAGCGACAACATAGTTGTCAGCCTTCTCACAGTCGGCGACGTCAGCAGTGGCCATGCTGTCGATGGCACCTTCGTAGACGATTTCGCCTTTGTTGATTACTACCATGTGAGGAGTGGTTTTAGCACCGTAGGCTTTGCCAACGCTGCCATCGCGGTCGAGGAGAATATTTGCGGCTTTGCTGCCGTTCTTTTCAGCCATTTTGGCCATTTCGGCAGGGCCGAAGCTACCGGCCTTGGCATTTTCCGGACCGGAGTTGATGCACAGCCAGACGACGTCCTTGGCGGTGTATTTTTCCTGCAGAGCAGGCATGTGATTCTTGCTGTAATGCTTCTTCACGAAGGGACACTTGAAATTGATCCACTCGAGAACCACTACCTTGTCCTTGTAGTCAGCCAGCTTGACTTCCTTACCCTCAACATTCTTCAGGGTAAAATCGTGGGCTGTTCCAGCGGTCGCGACAGCTGAGAGGCTTAAAGCCAGTCCCAGCCCCATCATGGTATGTTTGATTGATTTGAACATAGTGCGAAAGTTAGACGCAGTTTTCCGCCTGTCCAATTATTTTTGCGTCACACATTTGACTTCCACCCCATGCGGGTGGCCAGCCCCCACTAAGACCAGATCCAGCTGCGCCGGAAGCTCCTCGAGATACTCACTAACCTCGAGTGTTCCGATCATTTTACCCTCGCTAACATTCCACTCTGCTGGAGCGCCGTCGGTGACGATACTCTGCTGGGCCACGAAGACACTTAGGCCTTTGACATCTGGCTTCACGCCATCGGCGGGCTTGATTGTCAGCTCTAGTTTATCGCCCACACGTCGCGCAGTGGCCGACCAGCCTTTGCCCTCGGCAGGGAGCTTCCCCGCAGCCTGTTCGATGAGCTTGGCAGAGGGTCCGGTCACCGGCTTAGCGTCTGCTGCCAGGATTGTCACAGAGGTTGAAAGGTCGGCATTGCCTGGGATGCACTGTTCATTGGTGCAGGCCAACCAGCTGGAAGCTCCTTTGATCTCGACGACACCTGGTTCGACGTTTTTTCCGATGCTCAGGTCAGCCAGCAGCAGGACCTCGCCTTCGTAGCCCAAGCTTTTCACGCCACCAGCGTCGAATACGTGAGGGGCGGGGAATCGAAGTGCCGAGAGCTCCAGTCCCTCAGGCAGCTGCCAAACGATTGATGTCGGCATGCCGGACTCACCTGGGTTTTTCCAATAGGAATGCCAACCAGCATCCGGCACCAATCTCAATGCTACCGTGGTGCTGCCACCAGCTGGCACGGAGGTATGTTTCAAGAGTAATTCTGCTGATGCCTTTCCTGACTTCACCGGCGCCGCATGGGCAACCGTAAGTGTGAGACCTAGCCCAACTAACAGAGAAGTTAAATATCGCATGCCCATCTCTAGCACAAGCCAGCGGGAATGCTAACGGATTAAAAGGGCTCGCGTGTCACTTTTTGAAAAAGTGAATCAACCGATCAGTCTGCCCCATGTTGAGTCAGACCAAAGTTCAAATGTCGAAGATCATAATCATTCTTTCACAAGCTAGGAAGTTCAACCAATTGACAAATTGTCTCTTAACCCAAAGTATCCATCACAAGTTCCAGATCCACAACCTCATGAAATTCCTCTTCACTGTTATCACTCTCGCGCTGCTACCCGCTGCGCTTTTTGCCAAACAACCCAATATCATCCTGATCTACGCGGATGACTTTGGCTACACCGATACCTCTGGTCAGGGATCCGATTTTTATGAAACGCCCAATCTTGACCAGCTTCAGGCTTCCGGCATGCGTTTCACCAATGGATACGCGCCCTGTGCCAACTGCGCTCCCTCACGCGCCTCCCTGATGACCGGCCTCTACACCACTCGGCACAAGATCTACACCGTCGGCAACTCGGATCGGGGCAATGCTGCCAAAAGAAAACTCGTCCCCGTCAAAAACATCGAGGATCTTGACGCAAAATTCACCACCATTCCGCAGGCACTCAAGGCTGCCGGGTATGCGACCTGCCACACTGGCAAATGGCACGTTTCCCAAGACCCCACCAAGTTTGGCTTCGACCACAACATCGGCGGAAACCACACCGGCACCCCACGCGGCGGATATTTTCCTCCCTATAAAAACCCCCAGCTTCCTGACGGCCCGAAAGGCGAGCATCTGCCCGACCGACTTTCTACCGACCTCAACGTCTGGATCAACGAACAGCACAAGGCAGAGAAACCGTTCTTCGCCTACATGGCATTCTACTCAGTGCACACGCCTATCCAAGCGCGCGAAGATCTCACCGCCAAATACAACAAGAAGAAAGCTGGAAAACATCATACGAACGCGAAGTATGCCGCGATGGTGGAATCCATGGATCTAGCCATCGGCAAAATTCTCGACAATCTCGACAAGCAAGGCATCGCGGACAACACCATCGTCATCTTCACCAGCGACAACGGTCCCTACGGCCCAGCCTCAAACGCCAAACCTCTGCGCGGCACCAAGGGCATGTTTTACGAGGGCGGCATCCGTGTTCCTTTCTTCGTCAGATGGCCGGGGAAAACCAAAGCCGGTAGCAGCTCCGATGTTCCCGTCCACCAGGTCGACCTCTTCCCCACCCTCGCGCAGGCCACAGGAGCCAAGCAGCCTGACACCCTCGACGGTCAAGACATCAGCGGCCTTCTAGCGGGTCAAGATCTGGCCAAGCGCGATCTCTTCTGGCATTTCCCATGCTACCTGCAGTCCTATGGAAAAAAAGGCATGGAAGGTGCCCATGACCCCGAGTGGCGCTCCAGCCCCTGCAGTGTGATCCGATCAGGCGATTGGAAACTGGTGCTTTATTTCGAAGACAACTCCACTGAACTCTTCAACCTCAAAGACGACCGGTCCGAAACCAAGAACCTCGTCAAAGCCAACCCTGAAAAAGCCGCCGAGCTACTGACCAAGCTCAAGGCCTGGCACAAAGCCGCCGATGCCGACATCCCTACGGAGCCAAATCCAGCTTTCGGACAAGGTAAGAAGAAGGCATCGGAGAAGAAGTAAAACTGACCAGCCGCCTTTCTAACCGATTTAGACTCCACCTTCCGGTTGCAACTTGATGGATGATCCGTTAGGAATGGCGAACTCGACCCGTAAGCCGGATTCTCTGGCTTTACGGTCGATGCGGAAGGTGAAGACGCGGCGGCCTTGTTCGAGAGAGATGACGGAGGTCAGGTCTTTGATTTCCTTGCCATCGATCCACAGACGGAGGCCATTCAGCTTATTGATTTTGAGCATCGTCTTTCCGGCAGTGAGAACATTGACGGCACCGTTTGCCATGACGGCGTCACCAGCGGGCAGGTCGGCGGCAGGGAGCTCACCGTTCACTTTGCTGTAGGCGGTAAGCCATGGGGCTTGGTCATCGGGAAGCTGATCACCCTTCGGGGCGGCGGTCAGCTGCCACTTGCGGATCACGGGGCTTTCGTCGTTGGCGAAGTCACCAATCTGACCGAGCACTGAGAGGAACTTGGCGAGATCGAGAAACTCCTGTCGGTTCGCCAACTGATCGGCCAGTCCGGCGGGCATCAGCGAGGGCATGCTCTGTTCCTTGGCGATCTCATCGGCGCGTAGGATCACTTCTTTTCCTCCCTGAGCCGAGTCGATCAGAACGACTTGGTCGTTCGTTTTGTGGCTCACCACTCCCATACGCGAAGTGCCGTCTTTCATGGTGAAGAGGATGTTTTCGTAGTGCTCTGCGATGGCGGCGTTGGGCTTGAGGATGGACTCGACCATGTAACCTGCCTGTGCCGCGGAACCGATGGTCGCGAGGTTAGGGCCGATCTGAGGGCCAGCGGAACCGATCGCGTGGCAGGCGGTGCAGGCGAGTGCCTTGCGGCGGTAAATCGTCTCACCTCGATGTGGGTCGCCTAGCTTGATGACATCCGCTACCAGCGCTTTCTCATTTTCCGCCATCAGCTTGGCACTCAGCGATGAGCCGGTGGCTGGAGAGGTTTTGAAAAAGGCGGCGATGTCCGTGGGCAGCTGGCCGGAGGTGCGGTGGAAGGTGGCAACTCGATCAACAACATCCGGATGCAAAGTCACGCCGGTGAGTTTCTTGGCAAGTGCGTTTGCTCCCTTGCGGTTGGCGAGGATGGCTTGGATGACTGGCAAGGGATTCTCTTGGCCTGGGTCCTCGGCCAGCAGCTTCACGGCAGCGATCACGCCGGCATCCAGATCGGCGTGGATCAGACCTAAAGTCGCAGCGTAGCGAGTGGCGATGTCTCCCTTTGCGCTTAGCTCCTGAAGTTGGGCTGTCAGATCCGGCTTGCCCAATTGACCGAGCGAAACGGCAGCGGCACTACGGACGGCGCTGCCATTGTTAGATTTCAGCAAGGCGAGCAGATGTTTGCCTGATTCCACGGATCCAAAGTGTCCCATATTTTCTGCGGCGAGGCGGACGATATCTTCGTTGTCGTGTTTCAGCAGCAATCTCAAAGCACCCACCAATCTGCGGGTCTTCTTGGCGCGTTTGTCTTTGAGGTTAATTTCTTTCAAAGCCTCTAACATCGCGACGGTTGCGGCATCGCTGAGACCGTCCTTGTTAGTGATTTTTTTCAGCACCGCAATGACCTCGGCATCTGTTCCGGAACTGGCCAGTTGCTCTTTGACCGATTTGATTTCTTCCTCGGTGGGCGATGGATTTTTAAGAAATGCGGCGAGTCGTTTGTCGAAGCCAATACCGGCACCCTTTTCCACGAACTCTTTGTGTGATGGTTTGGAAAACACCAAGGTTCCGGCTCTCAACGCGGGAGCCCAGTGACTTTGCAGCGCTTTTTTCGTCTGTGACAGTGCCAGATTGATCGAGGGATCGGTGGGCTGATCGATCGCATTCAAGGCGGCGGCATAGGCGGCGGCATCAGGGATGAAACCTGCTGAGAGCACGGCCTCCATGCGGGTGCGGGGAAAGGGGTCGGCTGCGAGCTTTGCAATCATGGCGATGGGATCCGTGACATGGGGAAACCAATACCTGAGAATCCGTGCGGCGGTGGAGCGGGCGTGGCCGTCCTTTGCGGCGATCACTTTGTTGAGAATCGTTTCGCTGACTCGCTCGACATTCTGGCAGGCCCACATTGCCTCGACCAGACTGAGGTCATGGTTCGCGCTGGCTGGATCGAGTTTTGCCACCCATGCCTCCAGCGCGGCAAGCACCACATCGCCGTCGCGCTCGCTAAGTTCTTTCCTTGCCTGATGCCGGTTCCACGCCTCCGGGCTGCCGAGCTGAGCGACCAGATCGGGGATGGGTTGTCCGACCAGTTTGGGCTTGGCCACCAGCGGGCTGCCTTTTTTGGTAATGCGCCAGATGCGGCCGTGGCTGTTGTCGCGGCGAGGGTCACGGAAATCGTGCTGCGCGTGGTTGATGATGGAGTTATACCAATCTGCCACGTAAACCGCGCCGTCCGGACCCATCTTGACATCGACCGGACGGAAATTCGGGTGTTTGGATTTTATCAACGGTTCAAGCACGCTCGCGCTGAAACCTGAGCCCTTTTCGATAAATTCATAACGCACCACCGAGCGATCCTTGAACCGCCCGGTCAGAAGCTGGTTGCGCAGGTCGTCGCCGACGTGGCTGCCACGCGCAAGATCACCACCGCATTGCTTGGTGGTCTTGATGAGGGTCTCCACATTGATATTCTCACCGCTGTTTCCCGTAGCGGGTGAGATATACATGATCTTGGGATTGTTCACCATAAACGACTGGCCCCAGTCATCGAAGACGTGGCCCCAAGGATTTCCACCGGTGCCTGAGCAGAAGACGCGCAGCTCCTTGGTGCGCGGGTTATACTGATAGATGCCGCCGTTGAAATTCCGCACCATGCCGCGCGATGTCTCCACCTGTGTGTGCAGAAAAATCCCCTCTTGGAAATACAGCCAGCCGCCCGGGCCGCGCCGCCACGCACTGATGGAGTGATGGCTGTCTTCAATGCCGAACCCTGTTAGAGCGAGTTCTTTGACATCTGCAACGTCGTCACCATCGGTATCTTTGTAGAAAAACACATCGGGTGACTGGGCGATGTAGCAGCCGCCGTCTGCCAGCTCGATACCGGTGGGCAGGTAGAGTCCGTCGGCAAATACGGTGGACTTATCGGCTTTGCCATCGTTGTCGGTATCCTCGAGGATGATGATCTTATCGTTTGCTTTCTCGCCGGGTTTCAACTGCGGATAGGTCCACGAGCAGGCTACCCAGAGTCGGCCACGGGAGTCCCACTGCATGTGCACCGGATTCTCAATCATCGGCTCGGAGGCGAACAAATTCGCCTCGTAGCCATCAAGCATGATGAAGTTCTCCAGCTGGGATGCCGGGTCATGATTGTTCATCAGCTCGAGATCCGCGCCCTTGAGGTTGGCGGTCTTGATCCCTTTGGTGTCCTGGGCGCAAACGGCTCCGCACGCCAAAATGGCTGTGGCGATGGTGACGGGTAAAATTTTCATGATAAGAGTGGTGAAATGTTAGAGTCCGTGAGAAGTAAGTTTCCACTCGCGGGTCTTCACTTCGCGTGGCTGGCGGAGGATTTTTTCCTTCTGTATGGCCAGGTTGTTGAACTCAATTTGTTCGGCGGGTAGAGCTTTACCGGATGGAGAACGCTTGCGCTCACCAACGATGTGAACTTGGTTCAGCGCCTTCCAGTTGTAGAGAAACTGGAGGTTTTTATCCTTTACCTCTTCACGGAAATTTTGCGCCTCCTTGTGAGCAGGTGATGAATCGATCGTCACTCCCTGTGCCCATTCGACATGGTCAGCGGTGGAGATATCGACGCCATCAATGGTCAGGGTGTATTCACCAGGGGAAAGATTCTTGATGGTGAGCGTGTCGCGTTGCTTCGCAAAGTGTGCAGGTGTCTTGCCATTGGTCGGCGGTGGCGGACTGGCGGCGGTGGTTTCTGTGACCGAGAATGAGAGGTTCTTCTTTTCGGCTTTGATCGCCGAAAGTTTCACGCCGTCGGCAGTGCTGGTTTTAGCCTGGGCATCAATGGTCAGTCCCCATGGCTCGGCTGCTCCCTCGACAAGTTTGCCAGCGAGGATGTGGCTGACAGCCCAGTATCCGAGTGGTGTTAGATGAATACCATTGGTTGTGTATTTTTTGCTGCCGGACTTATCCATCATGGCACGCGTCGGTGTATAGAGATCGATGAAGGGGACACCTACTGCGGATGCCGTTTCCTTGGCCGCGGCGGTGTAGGCGGCCAAGTCCTTGTCTCTTGCCGCGGCATTCGGAGTTGTTAGTCCGTGATCTTCGTAGGCGATGGGAGAAACGATGACCAGTCTGGCAGATGATTGACCGTTGTATTTCTTTGCTTTGTGAGAGGCGATGAATGCCTTGAGATTGTTCTTAAAAGCAGCGACCCCTTGCTCTCCGGCAAAAGCTTCCCCCATGCCAAAGCAGGCGATGATGACATCTGTCTTCTGCTCGGTGAGTGTGGTTTCTTCAGTGGGAAAATTCGTCGGCCGATCGCGCTGAGTGAGCGTGTCCCCTGCCCAGCCGAGATTGCGCAGCGAGATGTCTGCGTGCTGCTGCAGCAGCGTCTCCATGTAACCATGGTTGCGAAGCTGGTCCGCGAAAGTGTTTCCGACGATGGCGATGTGGTCGCCATCGCGAACAATCGAGTCCGCCTGTGCCGGAGTGGTGAGCAGGATGGCGCCGATGAGGGGAAGAAAGCGGTTCATGGTTTTAGTGTTTCTTATCGGCACGCTTGATGTCCCAGGTATTGATTTTGGTTTCTGCCGATGGCACCGGCTTATCGAGCGACCAGTAAACGGAGTTCACTAACATCCTGGTGAATGAGGGTTCCGCAAAATCCCCGGGGTGACCGAAGGAGGTGCCGAAGACCTTGCCGCCCCATTCGTTTTTCCATGCCCATGCGACGGGGGCAGTTTCATGCACTTTGACGTTTACCGTTCCGAAGCTCTTTTTGATCACGCGCTCTCTTCCCTTACCGCTGCCTTCCACCAAGGGCACAGCGCCTTTTCCAAGATGGGCGAGGTAAAGGGTGCCACGCGAGACCCACTCCTTTTTCGGAATGTTAGCCATGATTGGGTGGTTGGTATTTTCCTCGATTACTTTGATCTTCGTGGTGCCAGCCTGATGCACGATGTAGGGGCTGCCCAAGGCGCGGGTGCCAAATCCTTCATTCCAGGCAAAGCGGGGGTGATCCTTCGGATATTTGAAAGCATGGCTCGCGGTGCGCAGTCCGATGACGGGTTTGCCTGATTTCAGATAGTCTTCAATCGGTTGCCACTCGGCGTCAGGAAGTTTCAGAAAGCGCATGAAGAAAATCGCCAGATCAGCGTCCGCCAGCGCCTCGATGCCGGGCAGCACATTCTCGGTCCTTTTTTCCGACTTCTTATCGCCCGATACCAGGGTCGTTCGGAAACCGAGCCGCTCCAGTTCCTTAGCGAAAACCGGCATCGTCAATTCCGGAGAATAGTGTGGCGGGCCGATGACAAAGACCACATGCGGTCGGGTGTCTTCTTCGGCGTGAATAGGAACGAGTAGCAAGGCGAGCACGAGTGCCAGCAGCTTGATGACGGTTATTTTGGGTAATAGGAGCATGTTGAAAGGGGACAATAGAGGTGCAAAAGGTGGATACGATAAAGGATTTCGTCATCTTGCTCGAATCGTCTATTTGTCTGTCAGTTAAAATCAGCCCGGCCATCTGCGCCCCCCTGCGATGCCTGCCCGCACGAATTCCGGGCACTTCCTGACAAAGAACAAAAGGAACGCTCCACTTTAAATACAACCGCTATACTGTCACAATGAGATACAGCTACTTTTCTTCGTAAGATTCTTACTCGTGCACGTAAATAGTATAAGCGTTTCATCAAGAAACAGCACCACCAACGGTTTCGACTCTCACCAAATTTTCCTAATACCCAACTTCATGAAATCTCTCACCCGTGTTATCACTCTCTGCAGTTTCATTTTCCTGAGTGTGACAACTATGACAGCAGCACAGCCGGTCGTTGCGGGCAAAGGTGTCGGACTTTTCAAAGTGGGGCCGCTGATCGCCCAGGATAATTTCAAAAACCTCGATCAGTGGGTTGTTCAGGTTCAACCCAATCCAAACGCACCCGCTGCAAAAGTGATCGCGAAAGATCGCTCGCTCGATTGTTACCTACCCGGGCGTGGCGCCACGATCTGGTTCAAAAAGAAACTCAAAACCCGCGTCACCATCAGCTACGATGTGCTCTGTCCAAGTTCAGCCCAGGACAACAAAAACTTGCAACCCACGGACATCAATAACTTTTGGATGGCCAGCGATCCGGATGAGAAACTTTTTGATACCAATCAATTCACCGGAGAATTCAGCAGCTACGATCCCATCCACGGCTACTACGCCAGCACCGGCGGAGGTAAAAACACCACCACACGCATGCGCCGGTATCCTCGTGTGTTAGACGGAAAACCTGCCGATCACCCCGCACTGACCTCTCGCGATGGATCGCCTGATTATCTGATCAAGCCGGACCAACGCATGCATATCCAACTCGTGGCCTACGACGATGTGATCCAGTACATCGTCGATGGTAAGCTAGTTTACGAAATGGCTCACGGCGATGATATCCAGATTGAAAGCCGCAGCTCCGATGGCAAACGGGCCACTCGCAAAGCGAAATACACCCCCGAACATCACCCCGTTTACCGTGAAGGTTACTTTGGTTTCCGCATGGTCGGGAGTCATCACATCTACTCGAATTTCAAAGTCCACTCCCTCACTCCGGCCGACAAAACCGTCACCGTCTCATCGATCAAAGACCTCCGCAAAGCCGTGGCCAAGAGCGATCAGCACATCGTGATGACTCCCGGCACCTATGTCCTGCCGGATATGATCGACGGACACACAGGCGTGCACTTCTCGGGTTCTAACAACCGCATCGTTTTCTCCGGAGTCACAATTCAAACTCCCATCAGCCTTCTGAACGGGCAGGTCAAAAAAGGCGGTAAAGATAACCGCAGACGACGCAGCCGCAGAGGCATAGCCGTCTATCTCGTCACCGGCGATCATGTCACCATCACTGGTGGTCGTTTTGAAAATACCCACCCGGCTCACAACGGAAAGCCGATCGATTTTGGAAGCTACAACCAGAATCCCGCTCACTATCCAGTGCGAGCCATGACCGAAATCAGGCTTGAGGGCGATCATATCCAGCTCCACGGCTGTCACGTCACGGTCCGAGGCTCCTCGCCTTATGGTTACGGAAACATCTACGGCATCGGTGGCGGCGCCGTCATCCCCTTGCACAAACATTCCGGCATTCTCATGACAGGAGATCACAATATCCTCGATGGCTGCTCTGTAAAAATGGAAGCCTTCGGTCATGCCATCTTCGTCCAAGGCGGCGATCAAATCACCGTCCGTAACTGCGAAGTCACCGGTGAAGTTCGCGCCACCAACGACATCTACAAAGAAAACCATCCCAAGGATCTCGCCAAAAAATTTGGCTATAAAATCCAGTGGCCCGAAGACATGCACGGACTCGCGATTCCCAGGAACCACATGATCAACCTCATGGAAGACGGCATTCGAGCCTACAGCGGCACCGGCCACATGACGGTGGAAAACTGTAAAGTCAGCAAAGCGCGAGGTGGCATCAAGCTCTATATGGCAAGAAGCGCCACGGTCACCGACTGCAAAGTCCTGGACTGCATCAACCAAGCTTACTCCCTCCCGAATCGCGGAACCATCACCCGATCCAGTGGAAATGCCGCCTATGGTCCGCTGCTCTACATCCACTCGGACTCCCATCACTCCCAAAAAATTGATCTCGAAATCCTGCCCTCACCCCATGCCCTCGGCGACCATCCGATCGCCGCACTCAAAGGGAAAAACCACCGGATCAAATTCACTGCCAAAGCTCCCCTTTCAACACGCCCGATCATCATCGGATACCCACTCCGCTTCGACTACCTCAGTGTCGATTACCCCAAGGTTCCAGCTGGCATGGAGGCGCACTTTAAAAAGTTCGCTCCCAAAGACTACCGCGCCACTGGCATCTCGCTGGTGAATGACACCAACCTCCCTATCGTCATCGGAAAGCTTTCCGAAAACAACATTATCCGTAGTCGTGGAAAAGTCCGTGACCTAGGCAAGGGTAACTCCGTTGTCCTAACAACGAAAAAGAATTAAGTTCCTACTGCAAATCCCGCAGATCATGCCGTCACCACTCACCGGCACCAATGAGTGCTTCACTATAGCTCCGTTACAATTAAACGCATAAAGCGATAACCCATCTCCCTGCCAATCGAGGCTCGTCTCATCCCTTCAGAATCAGGCACTGAAATGTCCACGCCTGTTTCTATCCAATGCACCAGGTCCGAACTGACCTCCACTCGATAATCGATACCTGGGCTGACGCCGTAAAAATCCATCGACAGTTCAGTAGGAGAAACAACGACCATCGGCAGTTCACTGACAGGATTATCGCGAGGATTTATATTCAGCGCATAAGCCATCAACAGGCTGACATCACTGTCATTCAAATCCTGAAGCATATACGCATAATACGCTAAATGGTGACTCATTAGCCATGCCGCAGCCGGATATACCGACTCGTCGATCTCAACAAGCATCGACTGCGACCATGCTGGCGCATTGTAGTCTGATTTTGAATCAAGGTAATGCAGCTTTAAGTTCGAACTCGCACCAGCAAAAACACCCGTTCCCAATGCAGGAGCATCACCAGCAAAAAACACTTCACGCAACGATTCACACTGCCTGAACGCGTAATCACCGATGCTCAGCAATCCCTCCGGCATAAAGAAATAAGTCAGACTCGGACAATCGCCAAATGCCCATTGCCCGATGGTTTCCAGGCCTGATGGCAGTCGGACCTTTTCCAGTTCTGCACATCCGTAAAATGTTCCGCTACCTAGGCTCGTAATCAAACCAGGCACCTGCATCTCAATCAGTTTGGCACAATAAGCAAAGGCCGACGCCCCCAAACTCTCCAGCGTGTCAGGTAGGGAAATGGCTGCCAGTTTACTGCATTTCGAAAAGGCATTCTCTTCAATGCTTGTTATTCCATGAGGCAGCGTAACATTTTCCAACTCCCCACAGTCATGAAATACAAAGTCCCCCAAACGCGTCACCCCAGCCGGCACAACCATATTGGTGATCTCTCTGCATGAACGGAACGCATGATCCCCGATGTTCTGCACATTCTCCGGCAACACCAGATTCGTAAGGTTTACACATTCCCGGAAGGCCGAGTCGCCGATACTGACTACACTCGCCGGAATCACGATTCGCTCTAAGCCCTCGCAGTCACGAAATGCCGACTCACCTATTTCGGTGATACCATTCAGCAACACTATTTCAGTTAACGAATTGCTTTCTGAAAAGGCATATCCCTCGATTGCTCTCAGACTGGATGGCAGGCTCACACTCGTAAGTTGCGCGCAACCAGAAAAAGCTGCATTTCCTATCGTCTGCACTCCCTCAGCAAGGATGACCATTTCTAACAAATCACACCCTGCAAATGATCTTGAGCCAACTCTACTGACGCTGCCAGGAATCATGACTTCAACGAGCGCACCAGCATCGGAAAAAGCAAAGGTTCCAATTTCCTGGACACCAGCTGTTAGGGTGATGTTCTCCAATTTTTCACACCCGGAAAATGCCCAATCGCCGATACTTATCACCCCTGCCGGTATCACCACATCGGCCAACCAATCACAGTAGGCAAATGCCGAGTTTCCGATCTGTGCTACCGTGGACGAAAAATTGATTCCTGTGAGTAAGTTACAATTAGAAAACATGTGTTCGCCAACAAATGTCGCACCCTCTTGAAATGTCACAGTCGTTAATACGTTACAATTCGTGAATGCACCGTATTCTATCGTTTCGATCCCACTCGGAATCGTAACACTGGGCAAACTAGTACAGCTCGAAAAGGCGCTATGACCAATGGTTTTCAAACCTGGGACCAAGGATAAACTGGTCATTCCACGGCAATACTTAAAAGCTGAGGCCCCGATGCTCCGCACAGATGAAGGTAGCGATATGGACTCGATACCCTGACAAAAATAAAACGCAAATTCACCGATGTTCTGCACCGTGTTAGGGATGGTCACACTCTGCAAATAACCGCTCTGAGCAAAGGCAGAATTTCCGATATTCTGCACACCCGCCGGAATCGAGTAACTGCTTCCTTGCTTAGCCACAGGATACTGAACCAAGCGAGTTTGTCCTGCATCATAGAGCACACCAGCCACTGTAGTGAAGTGGCTATTTCCAGCCTCGACAGAGATAGCGGTCAATTGCAAACACTCGGCAAAGGGAGCCTGGCCTATGCTGGATACACTCGAGGGCAATGTCACCTCCGGCAGATAGATACAGCTGGCAAAAGCACGATCTCCAATATGAGTCACCGTATTAGGTATGACCAAACTTGTGATCGTTTTACTGGCAAATGCCTGGTCTCCGATACTGACCACCGTTTTCCCATCAATTTCGCTAGGAATTACGGCCTCACCAAAATCAGGCCTGTTGAAATCCGTGATGGTGATCGAACCACCATTCTCCTCGTAAGTGAAATATCCGGATTGTGCCCCATGACAAGCTAAAGTCAGCATCACTGATACCCAGCAATAGCGGCATAAGACGCCGGTGATCATTGTCACCGTTACCCCTACACTTCCGAGTATCATGAATAACAGATTAGTTTCAGCAGTCGACTACGTCAACTCCTCGGCTTATTCATCCATTTTGATCCCCAGCTCCTTGAAGAGCAGCCCATCGAGATGTTCTTCGCTGGGCTTCAGGCACTCTGCATTTCCGAGCTTGATGATCTGTAACTGCCTTTTGGTCTCACCAATCGCTAAGAAAATATCCCCCACTGGGAGCCCCGCATAACGGGTTGCTATTACCTTCCCCACAAAGCGCCCGTCTCCTCCCTCGCTCGTCATCATCTCTCCGGATTCGGAGGTGACGTCTTCAAAATTTGAGTGAATCGCTTCGTCGATGTATTGCTGAATTTCCTGAGTCCTCATGGTCTGTCGTGTCGAGTTCTGACTCTCTCTCAAATTAGCTAACATGGCCAGCTAGCAATCGCCTCGACCACTAACAGCGCTCTTCAGCTACTTCAGAGTGATGGTGATATTTTGCCGTAGATAATGGCAAACGCCATCTGATGAAGTGCAGATGTAGTAGAATGCTGCACCGTTGATCTTCTCCGGTAGCACTTGGCCATGCTTCGGTCGAATTTCGAACTCGATACTGCGTTCTTCGTTGGTGCTTGTTTCCTTAGGCAGCTTCGGCGAACGCAAATCATGCACCGTGAACGCGCTCGTATCACCGGAGAGGTGAAAGCTGATATTTCCAGCGTCATTGGTCCAAGTCACCGATGCCTGAGGCTTGAAACTCAGATGAACTCGCACTGCCGGAGCACCACTTTTGGTCGAACGCACAACCACCGTCTGCACCTTGATCGATGCTTGGGTATCCAATATGATCTTATTCTGTGGATCAGGATTCGGCGCTGTGGGTGACGGGGCTTTTTGATCACCTTTCACTGGGCGGGCAAACTCAGCACCGGTAGGCTCACTGGTCAGCGGATGAGGAGTTTCACCGCGAGCAGTTAGGTCCTCTCGGGCTTGTTGGATCCAATCGTAAAATGAGTACGGTTTGTCCAATCGAGGGCCATACTGCTGAATCCGTCTGCGCCAAATATATTGGTTAGGGTTCAGTCGGAGCGCTGTTTCCCAAGCATCGATGGCGGAGGCAAAGTCGATGGATTTGCGTTGATCTGAATCATAGCGCTTGCGATAGGCAACACCTAACCGGAAATGAGCCGCCGCGTCTTTTGGAGATTCCTTCACAGCTTTCAAAAGAGAGTCGATGTCTCTGGGATGGGATGCTATTTTCTGCGCCTGACCTTTTTTCTCGTACTCAGTGGCGAGGAACGTCTCAAGATCCTGATCGCTTGGGTTTTTATATCGAATAATCCCATGCCCATCGATGAGAAGCGTAATGGGAACCGCGGTGACCGCCAAATCATTGAATGGGTCTGCCAGTAGTGGCCAGTCCATTTTCTGCCACTGCATGTAGAGCGCGGCCCGATCAGAATGCTGTTCTTGCACGATCCCCGCGATCGTGAGTTCGCCATTCGCTACGTGTTGTTTTGTTTTAGCATGCCACCCGGGCACGTGTTTTCGGCAACCCGCTCACCAAGAGGCGAAGAGATGCAGCATCAGCTTCTTGCCTGTCAATGTCTTGAAGGCAGTAGGCTCGCCAGTAGAGACGGATGGTAGTGTGATCTCAGGAAAATAATTACCTGAGGAATAATCCTGTCCGTAAGCTGTGAGCGGAAGCAGTGAGATCACGATTGTTTGGAGCAGGGTCTTTTTCATCACTTTAGAAATTTTATCAGTCGCCACATTGTCGGCTCCCATAAACACAACCTACCATAAATGAGACACGACGCTGTGGATTATTTCATGAAAAGCGTCTATCTAACATATTATCAGGCTAATCAAACCGCCACACTTTACGAGTGCCGAGGTCCTCTCTGAGTCGTGTTGCTCCATTATCCAACACGAGGCTGTGAAGTGTGGCGTCTTGTTCATCAACTAACAACTCGGCCAGCTCCTCTGAGTGGGTAATGACGATCACTTGAGATGCTTCGTTCGCGTAACGGATCAGCTGGGCAAGAGCCGGAAAAAGGGACGGGTTCAGACTATTCTCAGGTTCGTTGAGCACCAGACATGCAGGTGCTTTGGGCCCTAGAAGGGCGGCACAGAGCGCGAGGAAACGCAATGTCCCATCAGACAATTCGGAAGCTTTCAATGGTCGGTTTAACTCTGGGAGCGACCACTCAATATGTAATTTCGAGTCCCCGCCCACGATACCCAAGGAATGATTCGGAAAGGCCATGTTGATGACTTCGTCGAGACGATACGGAAACGACGACTCACGGATCGTCTGCAACGTCGCCGCCAGGTTCGCACCATCCGTAGCTAACACAGGCGACCAAGCTCGCGGCGAACCTTGCCTCAGCGGAGATTCCACATCATTCCGAAAACCATCGTAGAATCGCCACGAGAGAATGTCCTCACGCGCCAAGGCCAACGCCGGATAGGAAACCGCGTCGCGTATGTGCGAAAGGATCGATTCATTATGGGAAATATCCCCTGACCATTCAGCACGGGAATGACTGCCTAGCTTAGAATGCATGCTTTCCTTTTTCATATCAGGATCCGTCCTGAACATCGTCGGATCACCTGGCGTTGTCGGCACGAGTCCGAAGACAACGTTCCAATCAAACGAAGCTGAACCCAGAAATAGCTTCACCGTCTTTGGTCGCTTCGGCCCTGGCACTGGCCCTGCCCAGAAGCAACTCGGGGTGCCACCCTCCTCTGCCATCGATTGGGGAAATGTGCCATCGGCCAATGCTGCGAAGAGTTTGAGAGCCTTGTAGAGATTGGATTTCCCCACTCCGTTCGCCCCTTGCACCACCGTCAAGGGAGCCAGCTTCAGGGAAATATCCAGAAGCGAGCGGTAGCCTTCGATTTGTAGCGAGTGAATCACTGAATCCCAGAACTAACATCCGCTCACCATTTTTGCTATTCCGAACCGTGAAATACGCCAAACACGCTAAATTTTCATGTTCAACGAGCGAACTCAACCCACCAAGTCCCTCCGTCCATTCCGCTTGCTTATCAAAGTCCACCTATCATGCTTTAATCATGACAAGCGAAGAGACACCTCAACCCCACAAACGCCGGGTGCGTTACAAGGGCAAGAACCCTCGGCACTTTAAGGACAAATACAAAGAGCTCAATCCCGAGCGCTACGCAGACACCGTCGCCCACGTCCTGGCCGGTGGCAAAACCCCCGCCGGCCAGCACGTGCCGATCATGGTGACCGAGATCCTCGATGCACTCTCCGTTCAGCCCGGCGAGCGCGTTGTTGACTGTACCCTCGGCTACGGTGGCCATGCAGCTGAACTCCTCAAAGCCGTGCAACCAAACGGTTGTCTGTTAGGCGTGGATCAGGACCCCATCGAGTTACCAAAAACAGAGAGCCGTTTGCGGTCGGCAGGTTTCCCAGAAGATTCCCTCAAATGCGAACGCACCAATTTCGCCGCCCTGCGCGGAGTGTTAGGAAAAATAGGTTGGCACGATGGTGCCGATGCCATCCTCGCCGACCTCGGAGTCTCCTCCATGCAAATCGACAATCCGGACCGAGGCTTCAGCTTCAAGCACCAAGGCCCACTCGACATGCGCATGAACCCTAACAAAGGCGTATCCGCCAGCGACTTGATCGAAAAAACCGACGCCCAAGACCTCGCCATCCTACTTCGAGAAAACGCCGACGAACCCTACGCCGCAGAAATCGCCAGTGCCATCGCCCAGCAGAGATTCGAAACCACCGCAGAGCTCGCCAACGCCATCGCCCAGGCCCTGCCGAAAACCTCCGACGAAGACCGCATCAAACTCACCCAGCGCCGCGCCTTCCAAGCTCTCCGCATTGCCGTGAACGATGAATTCAAAGTCCTCGACGGCTGGCTGCGCAGTCTGCCCGACTGCCTAAGGCCCGGTGGCCGAGTCGCCGTGCTCACCTTCCACAGCGGCGAAGACCGCCGGGTCAAAAACGCATTCAAAAGCGGCCTAACAAACGGACTTTACACCAGCATCAGCGAAAACATCATCCGCGCCTCCTCGGAAGAAAAATACAACAACCCCCGCGCCAGCTCCGCCAAACTCCGCTGGGCGGTCAGGTCATAGCCGATAACCATTGCATCATGGGCAAGCACCTCCGCCCCGATCTTGTTTGCATTTCCACCATCATAAGGAAAACTACAGTTATGAAACGATGCCTTCTCACTCTATTCTTGCTAAGTTCCTTTGCCGCAGCTGAGGCTGATAAAGTCGTGCAAGGACACGTCTTCGCCTGGCCGTTTACCCAAACAGCCGAGATGCAACCTCGCGGTGGCACCACCAAGGGAACCGAAGTTGTTTTGGCCAAAGAACCATCCGCCGAGTGGAAAGCCCTGCAAGAAGAGTCGACTTCGAGTCTGGAAAAAGACCGCCGTGCCATTCTCGCGATGGCTGGCAGCTACCGAGTCAGTTTTGATTTCATCGAGACTATGGGATTTGCCGAAGGCTATCAGCCGCCCAAACCCTACTTCTCCTGGGGCACCGAACAGGTTCAGGTTCTCAAGTCGGAAGAAAAATTCATCAGCCTCCAGCACACCTTGGTGATGTATTTCAAGGATAAGGACGGCAAGGAACACGGACCGATGGTGATGAAACACTGGCGCCAAGACTGGTCCTTTGAAGACACCAATCTCCACGTCTATCGTGGAAACTCAACCTGGGCCCAGCAAACCATGCCAGCGGATAAGGTAAGTGGAAAATGGACTCAGGCCGTGTTCCAAGTCGATGACTCACCGCGCTATGAAGTCGTCGGAAAATGGACTCATCAAGGAGGAATGTCCACCTGGCTGAGTGACACATGCTGGCGACCTCTCCCCCGCCGTGAGTTCTCTGTTAGGAAAGACTACGATATCCTTCAAGGAACGCACGAGATCACCATCACCCCGACCGGTTGGGTTCACCTGCAACGCAATCAGAAAGTTTCCACCGCCGACAACAAACACCCCAAAGTGCTCGCGCAAGAGCTAGGAGTGAATCGCTACGAGCGGATCGAAAGCCCCTCGCTAAAACCAGCTGAGGTGACTTGGGAAAAGACCGGAAAGTACTGGGGAGAAGTGAGAAAAGCCTGGGAAGCGGTTTACGCTGAGAACGAAAAATTCTCCCTCAAATCCAAAGTCGATGACAAGAAGCTCTACCAGTACCACTTCGAATACGCCGCTCAGTTAGAGAAAGAAGAGGGTGATATCGACCTCGCCAAAGCCAAGGCCCACGCCACAGAGACCATCAAGAAGTTCCTGCTACTCAAGGGCGATCATGGTGAGAGCCGTTACTAACAGTACATTGGTGAGCGCAGCCACCAGTGCAGCTGCGTTTCTCGACATAGCCCTGGTATCCTGACTTAAAAATTTGCTCTCCAGCAGGTAGGTCCCAGCCTTTTCGCACAGAGAAAACGTGTAGCTGTGATCGACCTAACGCAGCCAAGTTCAAATAACACCTCTCCTATTTCCAACCGATGAAAAGCAAGATTGAGGCTCTCGCCAAGAAACAGCTCAGCGCCTACAACGACCATGACCTTGAGGCCTTTGTAAATTGCTACCACAAAGAGGTGGTAGTGCTGGATGCAGACGACAAGGTGAAGTCTCAAGGTCGCGAAGCGTTCAAGAAGAACTACGAGGCCATGTTTGCCCGCGGCAACTTTGGCGCCACCGTCGAGCGTCGTCTCGTTCTTGGCGAGCACTGCGTGGATTTCGAACATTGGTTCCGCTTTGTCCAAGGCGAGGAGAAACGGGGAACCGTTCTCGTGCGCTACAAGCTGCGCGATGACCTCATCGGCACTGTACAGTTTTTGAAATAATTCTACACACTCGCCAGGGCTTGGCTGAGCCGTTTCGCCCAAACACAAAAAACCCCGACCGTATTATCCGGTCGGGGATTTGAAAGTGAATCTCGGCTGGTGAGTTTCTACTTACGACGGCGCAATACCAGAGCCAGTCCGCCGAATCCTAACAGAGCGGCTGAAGAAGGCTCTGGAACTGTGGTAATCGTGACGTTGTCTACGGTGTAAATGACACTGTTTCCCTGCACACTGGTGTATGCACCTAAACCGGAGGCAATGCCCGCGTAGGTGGTTTGTGCAAGGGTCCCTGATGAATTGATCTCGGTCTCCAGACCAGTCGAAGTGGCCGACCATGTGTTGTCATCATTGACAGTGAAGCTGATGATGAAGCCGTCTTCCATGGAAGCAGTTGTCAAACCGGCCGGCATCTGAGCATTTTGTGCTCCGCCAACTTCGAAAAAGGAAGACTGGAGATTAATCACATCGAGTTTGATTCCGATTGCGTTGCCGCTGTTGTTGAACAAGTTGGGCACGCCAGTCGTGGATGTGCTTGCGTTCCCTGTCACACCAAAAAACATGTCGTTCGACTGAATCGCATCTACATTTTGTGAGATTCCGGTAACGACCCACTCGACGGTAAATCCAGTCGCTCCCGCCACTGAAGTGACGTCGACCAAACCGGAAGAATTGAATCCATACGTGCTGGTGTTGTTAGCTCCTGTTGTGATCACACCGGTGCTGGGATCAGATGACCCTCCTGTACCAAGTGAGTTCGTGGTTTGCTGTAGGGCTGGACCAATGTCAGGACCTGCACCAAAGTCGTTTGATTGAAGAACCGTTGCCGCTTGAGAAGAAGCGATCAGTCCAACACTCAAACCCAAAGTTGTAGCCAATGCGGCTCGTTTATTGTGTGTTTTCATGTGTATTATTGAGACAAATATAACTGTATGTCATTCACATTCAATCACGAGCTGATTCAACACGTCAAACAAACAAAGGAAAATGACAGTATTCCCAGCTGAAGTCGATTTGACCTGATGCATGGTGGGTTCACAGCGTCATTGAGTGAATTAGAAGCTCCCCGACTACCTTCAGCATGGGAGTCGGGTCACCTCGTTGGCGTCCACATTGCCGCTGAGCGGGCTTTAGGCTAAGCACCCTAACAACATGGTGATCACGGTATTGTTAGGCAGGTAGGAGTTCGTCCATTCAAAGATGGCAGCATGGTGGATGGAGAATATTAATTGTCTTTGGGATAGGGGAAACCATGCAACTGGCAAATCGGGTACGATCCTATTTAGATCCGACTCTTACCCATCTCTTAAGCACAAAAAAAGCCACCCCCGCTGACGGAGGTGGCGAATTAAAGAATATTATCCTTAAGAGCGACGGCGGCGTAAAAGCATAGCTCCCGCAAACGATACGATGAGAATACTGCTCGATGGCTCAGGAACTTGAACAATTTGAATTCCCGCAATTGGCCCCCGCCCGTTTCCGCGGTTGCTGTCCGAGACTAGGTTGAAAGACGAACCTGTAAGTCCCGAAATCTTGAAATAGTGCCCTTGAGTTGTCGCGTTCCCTTCGATGAGGGTGCCCGAACCGTCCGTTGGCAATGAACTTGCACGGAGGTAGCTGTATGTGAGTGGGGGTGCAACCCCGTCATTGATCGTGTATGTGCCGAGGGTGCTACCTGCACCGCCATCGCCTATGCCATAAACGTAAACATCGTATTTATTGTAGGTGATGTTGTTGAATGTCACGGTGGCATTATTGTCGTCCAAGTAACCTTTGAGCACAGAAACATTCCCGTCTGCACTAGCGCCACCTTGTGCCCAAGTATTGCCTGCGGAATAGGTGATTGTTGTCGCCACACTTGCTCCGGTGTCGTCAACCAGCGCCACATTAGTTCCGCTGGGGTTATTTGCTTGAGGGGTTGCTTGATTCCAGTTGGTGACTGAGACGGCGCCTGCTGCCACTGTCGAAGCAAACGGTTCGTCGCCATTCCGATTGAAGTTGTAGCTGATTACCGACGCATTTACGAAAGCACCACTCGCAAGGCTACCAGCCACAATTAGTGAAAGACATTTCCCTAAACCCATAATGCTAGACAGATTACTGGATCCAAATAATCAGTCAAGAACTAGCTCAGAACCCCTTTTTCTACGCACAAAAGCGTTGGACTCAGAAAGTCCATGTTCGTTAGATAGCTAGCAGATGTTTTGGTGAGGGATCTGCTTCATGTGTGACAGGGTGGTCGCATGTTTTAGAGATCCACTTCCTTACTGACTTTTGATTTTGCCTACTTCTAACTATTTTCGAGTAAAACTCTTCCCCCGAGCAGCAGGAACATAGATGCCACCCTCGCCCTGCTTCAACCAAGCTGGATAGCTCGCTCCGGCTTTTAACTTAGGAATGGGTGACGGGCCTGCTGCACCGCGCAATGGCACGTGACGGTAGCGGATTTCAATCTTATCGCCCACCTTGAGTTTAGAGCTCGTCTCCATCACCTTCGTCACCGTGGCAGTCACCATTTCCTGTTTGCGAAAAATGCTCTGATGCTTCACCTGATCCACTCGGATCTCAATCTTTTCCGGGGATTTCTTTTTCAGGTCTGCATACACTGAAGGCGGCAACTCTCCGAAACAAGGAAGGAGACTCAATAGCCAAAGAATTAAAAGTGATCGTTTCATCGCTGCATACTACCTGATCATTCATCTGGGATCAAGAATCTGAGAAGGCGTAGCCCTCAGTTCTTCAGCTTCTGATCGAAGACTTTATACTTATCAAACATTGCCTGAAGTCGTTTGACCACTTGCTGTTTTTCAGGACTTTTCGCCAGATTCTTCCACTCATTGGGATCGCTACGGTGATCATATAACTCCATGGATCCGTCTTCATACTGGATGTAGCGATAAGGGCCAAACTGCACGGATCGGTGACCGGTATTCTTAAAGGTGAAGGCCGGATAGTTCCAAGCCTGGGATGGATTTTCCAGCAGTGGTTTGAGGCTGCGTCCCACCACCTTTTTGTTTGGCGGAAGACCACAGAGATCCACGAGTGTCGGATAGAGATCGACCATACTCACCACGCGATCGCAGGAGCCGGTTTGCTTGGTTTTCAGCACGGACTTGGGGGCTTTGATAATCAGTGGTGCCACTGCGGAGCGGTCCCACAGGGTGTGTTTCTGAAACGTGTTTTTCTCCCCCATGTGATAGCCGTGGTCCGACCAAAGAATCACTATGGTATTATCGCGATACGGACTCGCCTCAAGAGCATCCAGCACCAGTCCCACCTTGGCATCGGCGAAGGTGATGCTCGCCATGTAAGCATGGATGATATCGCGCCAGGTGTTCTCGTCTTTGGCCCATTCTGTTCTCGGGTAACCATCGTTGATGATGCCCTTGGCAGCCGCGGGCAGATCATCAAAGTCGTTCGGATTGTAGGGAGGAAGCTTCAGCTTCTCCTTGTCGTACATATCAAAATACTTCTGCGGCACATACCATGGCACATGGGGGTGGAGAAAACCGACGATCAGCATGAATGGCTCATCGTGCTTTTCCTGCAGACGCTCAACTGCCCACTTTGCCGACTTGGAATCCGTCAGCTTTTTTTCATCAAAAGGATAGACCGCCCAGTCGGTGAGTGTTTTTTTGCTGCGGAAATTGATTTTGATCTTCTTGCCGTCCTTATCCTTGATGGATGCCCAGCCGCTCCGGCCGCCTGACAGATCGAGCTTCTTTTTCGCCAGATGCTTGTGCTGGATTTTCCCCACCGCCATCGTCTTGTAGCCGTGGTTTTTCAAGTAGCCATGCAGCAACTCCGACCCCATGGCCTGAGCCTGGTCTTCGACAAACTGATCGGGCGCCTGAAGTTTTTTCGAATTCAGCTGATGGTAGTACAAACCACTCATGATGCTGGCTCGCGAGGGACCGCAGAGTGCATACTGACAATACGCATTAGAAAACCACACTCCTTGCCCAGCCAGCTTGTCCATGTTCGGAGTGATGACCTGTTTATCGCCACGGTATCCCGCCCAATCGTTCAAATCATCAACGGCGATAAACAGCACGTTAGGCTTCTCAGCGAGGCATTGGCTGCTGATCAAGACAGTCTGTAACATAAGTAAAAACAGACTTGCGATTGGTTTCATAGTGATGAGCGTGACCGAAGGTTGAGGCTATGTAAAATTCATTCTCTGAGACTCAACTCCAGGACAGCCCACCCACACAAACGCATCCCTTCCACCCGCGCCTCATTGTCGATACGCCGATTCACCTTTTCAATTTTCCGAAACAAAGTTAACTCCGCGCCATGAGTATTCAGCGACAAGAAACCAAGCAACGCATGAGCCGTATTGTCATCCACAACGACACCATTTATCTGTGCGGACAAGTTTGCAAAGACGCCAGCCAAGGCATCACCGAGCAGACCGAGACCATGTTAGAGAAAGTGGATGAGCTACTGCTGCAAGCCGGGTCTGACCGTGAGCACATGCTCTCGGCCACGGTCTATGTGCGCGATATGAAAGACTTCGCCGCCATGAACGAAGTCTGGGATGCCTGGGTGCCGGAAGGACACGCGCCGGCACGAGCTTGCGTAGAAGCACGCATGGCCCGCCCTGAACTTCTGGTTGAGATCTCCGTGATCGCCGCGGTGAAGAAATAGCGCGGCTTATTGCAGATGGTGTTAGAACTTGGCACCGTCAATGTGCTCGTAGAAACTGACAGGCAGCTCAGCGAGTGGCTCTTTCAGCTTGGCAAGTTCGTCTGCCGGGCCGTGGATTTCCAGACGGATCATCTCGGACATCGTTAACGCGCATTCGATCTGGGCGTTGACATTTTCCAGGTGAGTCAGAATGCCATCCGCACCCTCGTAGGCTTCACGACAGAAGGCAATGTTCTCTTCCTCGCAGTAGCTGAAGTCGTAGTAAAAGCATTTGTCCTCGGTCTGGGTGCGGGAGATGAAGTCGCCGATATTCTTTTTAAAGTCCTCAAGGCGGCCTTCGTTGATCTTGAAATAAGGATGGATGCTGATGGCTTTGGATAATTGGCTCATGGCTGTTAGCTTGGTACGGGAATGAATCTAGTCAATGGGGAAAGTTGACCACGAACCAGATCGAAATGCGGACAGGTAGAGACGCCATTCGTATCAATGACGCCCCCACCTCCGTACCATTTTTAAATTCTAGTAGCCGTATTGTTTCCGGGGAAATGTTTGTGGAACTCCTCGTCTCGCTTGATCACGTTGGATATCGCGGACTTGAGCTGCGTTACGGGCTCTCGCATCATTCATCCAGGCATCCCCACCATAACTGCTTTGCGATACTGGTTTCGAAACCCGCGAACGGTCTCCGTGCCAGAAATAATCGCGATCAGCTTCGCTACAGCTGCTAAGTCCGAGCAAAGGAAGCACCAGAATCAATTTAATCATTTTCATGTAGCTAACACAATAGGCTCACAAGAACCTGTGACAAGCAAACTTCGCTCAACACCGTATTTTATCTGTGCGATCAATATGGGCTGGAAGTAGTGCTTAATTGGCTCCGATCTTTCCTAAGCACCTTCTAATACCCCAACGTAAAAAAGCCGAACACCCCACGGCTGTGAGATATCCGGCTTGATCTGTAGAAATTAGGTATCGCGATTATCGGACGATCTCCAGCAGCTCGATATCAAAAACGAGCATGCCACCAGGCCGGCCACTGCCAGGCACAGCCGGGCCGTAAGCCAAGTCAGCCGGAATCCAGAAGCGGCGCTTCTCACCAGGCACCATCAGCTGCACCCCTTCGGTCCAACCTTTGATCACGCCGTTGAGAGAAAATTGGGTAGGTTCGCCGCGAACTACGGAACTATCGAACATTTCACCATCCGTGGTCCAGCCGGAGTAATGCACCTTCACGGTGTCGCTGGCCTTGGGTTTGCCATCACCTTCGCTGAGCATCTTGAACGCTAGTCCGCTCTTGGTCTTCTCGGCATCAGCAGGAACTTTGGCTACGTCTTCCGGAACAGGTGGTGCAGGCGGAACTTCCACCGGTGCCTGCGGCTCGGGCAGCCATGCCTTACGCTGTTCCCCGGTTTTCATTTCGGAAACGATGCCACCGAGTGCCGGAGGGAGTTTGTCGAGTGGTGTGCAGTTCAGTTTTTCACAAACTTAACCCTAACAAAACGTTGCCCATTGGTTCCTGCCGGCATGGTGACAAGGACTGACTCTGATGTAGCGCTCAGTGGTGTGATCGTTTCTTCCGTGATCTGAGCTGGGTCCCAATCATCATTCAGGGTCCCCGACCACTGCACCTGAAATGATCCTTCACCCTCAGCCAGGATGCGGCGGGTGTAGCGGTATGTCAGCACACCCTCTTCTTGATTCAGGACAGGTGTTGGAGCATCTGCCTTGGTGGCATCAAGATGAAGAGCCCATTCGAGCAGATTGGACAAGCCATCCTTGTCCGGGTCAGAGTGCATGCCTGTTACAGCCAAGTCGTTTTCATCGGGCCAAGTGATATCTATCCAGTCAGCAAATATACCCGGATTCGGTGGCGCAGCGGAGACCTCAACACTAACCGAGCGAGAAACCGTGGCGAATTCATTCGAGACAACAACCGTGAGCACGTAGGACCCCTCCTGATCAAATGTCACCATGGGAGAAATGCCGGTAGCATCACTGAATGTCGCTGTTCCAGGACCACTTAGCTGTGACCACTGGGCAGCGTTTCCACCCTTGATCAGTCCGAGAAGACTGCATGGAATCGTCGCTGGTGTGGCCAGTGCTCCATCGGCAATAACAGGAGCTGGAAATAGGGAGTAGCTAATGCTCAACATCGGCCTCACATTGGGGCTAATCGCATCATCTGAGTGGAAAATAGTCAAATGCTCACCCATGTCCGCTTCACTCACAGGAGACCGCAGCACGAGATTGAGCCGCCCGGCGATCACGGCTGACTGGGCCTCCGTGACAAAGTTGGCTGTGCTCGCGAATATTTTGTCGGTGCTGGTTTGCGTTTGCGCATTATAACCATCCACTGAGCTAAGCAGGGTGCCTCCCTCGTGAGACTCCCCAAACCACAATTCATTGTCAGCTAAGTCAGATTTGCGGTTCCAGGTAGCACCACTGGTATACCCCATGGAGCCATTCCCAAATCCCTCAGTGAACGAATGTGGAATCGACCACAATTCCACATCCGAGACCGTGCCGCTTCCTGGTGTATTGGAGGTAGTGGTTTGCAGTGCCACTCCGTGTACCACTGCGTTGGCTGGCAGCGCCTTGAGATCGAAGGAAAGAACGCTGCGGCGTATTCTGCCGTCGGTTTTCCCCACATGAAGCTCGGGACTGGCTCCGAGGTTCGTGGAGGTATTTTCGGACATGAGAGTGGCCGCGCCATGAACGTAGGCATTTACTCCTTCGCGGAAGGTCATCACCGAATGTTCACCTACCTTCACCGTGCGAGTGCGTGTGGTGGTGAAGCCCCCGACAGAAACCGAGCATTGCAGCACATAGTTGCCCAGCATGGAAAATGTGGCGTGTGTGCTGGCGGATGACGCTGCCGTAAAGCTCACCGTCCCTGGACCGTTCACTTTCGACCACGCAATGACGGGTGTGGCCGCAGACCCATGGCTATCAATGGCCGCTGTCAGCTGGAGTGCCACTGATGTGTCTGGCAGCGAGACACTGACACGTGAGGGACTAGTGATGATTAGACTGGGGTGGGTATTGGTAATGTTATAAATTTCCACTGATCCCAAGTGACTGTATGTTCTGTGGATGTCCTCTCGCACCCTGTCCATCTTTGGAGAACCCACCGCGACCGCGTCACCATCCATTGCCACCGCGCTTGCAAAGTTGGTGTCGCTCGGATTAGCCGCTGATTGATAGGTGCCTTGGCGTGTCCACGTCGTGCCGCTCCGCGTATAGAGATCCACACCCCCTTTTTGACTGATTACTGCGTTGTCCCCATCTACTTTGAGTGAGTTTCCGAAGTAGCTATACTGGTGTCCGTCCACCGGGTCGAAAGTCGCTTGAAGACTCCATTGAGTGCCGGAGCGGGTGTATACATAAGCCTGTCCAGTTCCTTTATTCCCGTTGAAATCTAACACCCCATCTTCATCCACCCCAGGGGCGCCAATGAGAGCTGTGTTGCCACTGATCGACACACTGGTGCCAAATCCGATAAACGCTTTAGGTGACGGAGGCGAGATGAGGGCCTGACGGTTCCAATCACTGCCGTTGAAAGTAAATACACACACCCGTCCCGAATACGTGTATTGGGTCTCCAATCGATAGGCCGCGATCAATGCTGTGTTCCCATCGATCGAGATGGCATTTCCAAAACGCTGGTGACTACGGGAGTTGCCGGAAAGGAACTTCGACTGCTGGGTCCAGGAGCTGCCTGACCGCTGAAACCAATAGACACAGCCGCGATATGGATCACCTGAGCCAGTTCCGGTGAAATGGTTCGGAGCTCCGATCAATAGCTGATCACCCTGAATCGCCAGACCATGCCCAAATCCTTCCAGCTGGGTAAGATCATCCGAATACATTTTTTGCTGTATCGACCATTGCGTGCCACTGCGGGTGAACACCGTCACACTGCCTACATTGGGAGTAATCGTGCCGTCCGATGCCACATGGCAATCTGTGGTAGCAGCTACCGCCAGGGTGTCCCCGTCAAGGGCCAACTTGCCACCGAAGTAAGGAAATCGCTCTGGACTGTCCGCCACTAACCGCGCTTGCAGCTGCCAGCTACCAGCCACTTTCACCATAACGTAAACCGCACCAACGGAATTTCCTGTAGCACTCGGCTCATCAGCCGCGCCTACCGCCAGCGTGTTGTTTTGTAGTTCCACACTGTTGCCCAGATTCGCGTCCGACCGACTATTCCCCATGGTTAACCGCTGTTGCGGAATCCATACCGACTGATCGAGTTCATAGATGTGTGCCGAGCCGTATGTTGTTCCAGAATCACCGTCGCCACGATCACTGTAAGCACCGATGAGTAGGTTCGTCCCATCCATCGCCACCGATGAGCCGTGATCGAAGGTCTGCTTCCAAGACCAAACGTTACCTGTCCGCTCATAAAGAACGGCCTGGGCACTAGATGACCAAACCCAGCAGCCGATCACCACCCTGTCGCCAGAAATTGCCACGTCACCTCCCGTGAGGGGATAATGAACGCCGTTGTGGTTGATCGTTTCCGCCACAAACATGCCCGCTCCATCCATACGGTAGATATCAAATTGTCCATTCCGAGTATCGGTCACCGCATCCGGGGAACCAATGATCGCGGTATCACCATCGAGCGCCACCTGTGAGGCGAACCGGCTCTCCGTAGCGCTGTAGGGGGAAAAGATGCGCTGTGATTCCACCCACGAACTCCCGTCGCGCTTGAATGCATACGCCACTCCCACTTGCGCAAAACCACCATAAAACTCCCTGGGAGCACCGATCAATATCACGTCTCCATCGAGTGCCACCGCAGTGCCAAATCCGTAAGCACCTGAGCCCGTGCTGGCTACAATCTCATTTGCAAATTGCCATGAGCCCGTGGCTTTGGAAAAGAGATAAGCTTTCGTGGAATTCGAGCCAATCAGGAGCTCGTCACCATCAATATCAAGGGCGTAACCAAACTCCGAGCCCCCGCTCGTAGGCGAGGTCAGTTGCGTTTCCAGTGTCCACTTACCAGCACTCCGCTTATACACATAGACGCAGCCTCGGTCACTGTAATATGGATAGTCATCCCATTCTTTGGACCCGACCGCCAGAGTATCACCATCCAGAGCCACGGCATTGCCAAACTCATCCGATGTGTTTCCATCATCCGCCCAAAGCTCTGCCTGCAACGACCACAGTGAATCTTGACGCACAAAGACGTATGCCCTCCCCCTGCCATCAGGACCGAACAACGCATTTTGCGCAGTGACCACTGCCGTGTCTCCATCGATGGCAACTGCCGAACCAAAGCGATCATTGGCATAACCCGTGCCGCCCATTTCCGATATCATGATCTGCTCAAGGTTCAGAAAATAAGGGTCGATCTGCACGGGGTAAACGGCCTCTGAGTCATCGACCGCAATTTCAAATCCAGTAGCCACGGGATACATGTTGGCAGTCAGTTCTCGTCCTCTTGCATCCCACGCCTTGAGACCACGATACGCCGCCAGAGCCCTGCCTTTCCGGTCCGTGAAACACAGCCCGTCTGCGTTAGCGGGGTCGGCCACGGTTGTCAGCCCCTTGGTCTCCATCCGCATGCGGAGCTTGCCTGGCTCACTGCCAGCAGGCCTCGATGGGACATCAAAACCGTGTTGCAAGCCATCATCGTTATTTTCATACCACTCGATCACGCCGTCCGCGTGCGAGTATTCCACCCGGCGCTCACTGCTGCTAGCTATCGGCCGAACCCCTGCACGGTTTAACTCCAAGCTCCAATCGGAACCCAGCTTGGATGAGCTGACCGACACGGATTGATCGTAAAAGCGGGCGACCATTTTCTGAGCTGGGTTATAGGCAAAATACTTTGCTCCACGGGACGCTTCCGGAACCGACTCATCATCGGGAACAGGGCGGACCGCATGCCTGGCTGCAGCAAGAGCCTCCTGCACCGTAGGAAAGCCTTTTGCAGCTGCCATGGCTGGCCGTGATGGTTTCGTTTCACGGCTCCTCGGCGTCGCCGCCTCGCGACCTCCCGAAGATCTGCTGGCTTCCCGTTTGAAACTACGGACCGATGACTGATCGACGCTGTTTATTTCTCTGACGGATGTCCGCGTGTCACCGGAAGAGGATGCCATAGGCTGCCAAATGAATGCCGCGATCGAGAGCACACTGGCAAAAACTACCAGACCATACCATACTTTCCAACGAGACTGGCTAGATTTAATCGTTTGTTTGCGAGCTGAGGAAACGGGGTTTGGTTGTGTTTTCATCGGTAAAATTGCTGATTGGCAGGTCTTGAATCGAGACGGATCGACCCGGCCTCCTAACACCAAAGCATCACAACCAACCAAATTTGGCCTGCAGGCACAAGGGACTAATATGTCACCGCTAACGCCCCTCAGAGAAATTATACCAAACTAGCAGCATGGTCGCCCGGCTCCATTGTCCCGCTGTGGTGCAATATAAACCACCGCTGCTGAGGGCAGACGTCGTTGTTCAGGCAGCAATAATCAGCCTCTAAATCTGTTAGCTCGTGGTGGAATAAACGCGCACTATCGCGCTATACCACCCACAGGTTCTTTTCAATTACGGCGTCCCCGGCGCATCAGGATGGCTGCAGCACCAACTGCCAGCAACCCCGAGCTACTAGGCTTAGACATGACATTGAGCGTAATCGTTCCGAGCCCTTCACCGGTTGTGCCCCCTTCAATGAACACACCCGCACCCATGGCGGAGATGAGGTCGTAAGTCCCGGGATTCCAAGCTGAGAAATCGATTGCATCCAAATCGCAAGTGCCATCGAGATCAGAAAACGAGTTATCGAGAGGGACGTCGGAGAAAAATTTGATTCCGATCGCAGATCTGGGACCGCTCCCTCCAAAGTCGAAAAGAGAGACATGGCTCGTGTTAGTTCTTCCCCGGGTGAAATCATTATCCGTCGGATCTTGGAAGCCATTTCCCGCCTGCCTGAAGGTACTACCAGGCAAGCTCAGTGTTAGTTAGCTAGGTAACACAAAAAACCGACAGCCCCGTAATACGAGGTCTGTCGGTTCTATCTGAAATATATGGTTAGTAGAATTACCCGATAATCTCCAGCAGCTCGATATCAAAAACGAGCATGCCACCAGGCCGACCACTACCAGGCACCGCCGGGCCGTAAGCCAAGTCAGCCGGAATCCAGAAGCGGCGCTTCTCACCAGGCACCATCAGCTGCACCCCTTCGGTCCAACCTTTGATCACGCCGTTGAGAGGAAATTGGGTAGGTTCGCCGCGAACTACGGAACTATCGAACATTTCACCATCCGTGGTCCAGCCGGAGTAGTGCACCTTCACGGTATCGCTGGCCTTCGGTTTGCCATCGCCCTCACCGTCGCTGAGCACTTTGAAAGCGAGTCCGCTCTTGGTCTTCTCGGCATCGGCCGGAACGTCGGCCACGTCTTCAGGCACGGCGGGTGCTGGTGGTGCCTCTTTGCTGGAAATGAGTTCAAGGTCCGCGACGATGTAGCCACCGGGTGCCTGAGGCTCGGGCAGCCAAGCGTGGCGCTGCTCACCGGATTTCATCTCGGTGAGGATCTCGGCCAGTGCGGGCGGCATTTTTCCGAGCGGCATGCTGGGTGGAGCTTGCTCCTTGCGGGTATCCTGCACGGTTTCGCCTTCCATCGTCTTGGCGGTGAAATGGAAGGTCACCACGTGATCGGCGGCTGGGCTATCGCCGGAACCTTCTTGGATGATTTTATAGGCTACTCCGCTCTCGGTCTTTTCAGTATCCGCAGGTGGCTTTGGTGCCTCCTTGATGCCGAGCAGCTCGACGTCAAAGCAAAGCATGCCACCAGGCCGACCGCTACCAGGAACTTCAGGACCGTAGGCAAGGTCTTCCGGAATCCAGAAGCGGCGTTTCTCACCCACCACCATCAGTTGCAAGCCTTCGGTCCAACCGGCAATCACCTGACCGAGCGGAAAACTGGTCGGCTCACCACGTTTCACTGAGCTGTCGAACATTTTGCCGTCGGTGGTCCAGCCGGAGTAGTGCACGGTCACCGTATCGGCGGCGGTGGGTTTGTCAGAACCGGTTCCGGCCTGGAGGATTTTTGAGGCAAGACCGGTATCGGTCTTGGAGGAATCGGCGGGGGCGGCGGCTACATCTGCTGGTGTTTCTGGCGTCATATTCTTAGTTTGGAAATTCGCGTGAAAAGCGAGCATCCATGTCACAACCCATCTGTCAACCGCCCTCAGGGTTAAATGCCACTAGATTGGCTCAAACAAGAGGAGAGATCTCTCGGAAATCGTTGTGGAAGAAATGCGATCCGGCAGAGAGAAAATGGTCAATTTCTACGTCAATCCCCCTTCCTTTCACATTCCAGCCCCCTTTTATGGCAACGGTTTACCAGCATTAGGAGTGCCATTTCGGTCTTTAACCCACTATGAATCAACACGCAAAAAAAGTTAGTAACGAAGCTTGACACACAACGACTTATAAGATTATACGCCCCGCCCCTACCTCCCGCGACGGGAAAGTATCACTCCTCTCTCTACTTCATTTTATCACTAAACCTCCAATACCATGCCCTCAAAGACCTTAGCCAAAAAGCCAATATCCAGCAGTATCACAGTATTTATCTTCATGCTGCTATCCGCCGTAATGACCCAGGCCACTCAAGCCAACAGCGCAACTCGGCAATCTCCGGAACAACAAGATCTGTCCGATACTGATTCCAAAACAAAACTGGTGAAAATCCGGGCTAGAATTACCTACTATTCGATCGGACAAGACAAGTGGGGTGCGCTCAACGCCTGCCCGAAAACAAAGAAATCCAAGATTGGAGTCACCGTAGCCGCCCACCCCAAGTTCAAATTCGGAACTAAACTATCCATTCCCAAATTGAAAGGGATCGTAGGCGACGGAATTTTTCTCGTCCAAGACCGAGGAGGTGCCGTGACACGCAAAATCGCCTCAAGAGGGAAATACTACGTCTTTGATGTGTTTGTAACACCTTCACAGCGCAGGAAATATGCTAATCAACTACCGGAATACATGGATGTTTACGTCCATCAGTAGGAACTCAAAAATAATTCAACAAAAAGCCGTCGTGATTCAATCCACGACGGCTTTTTTGTGCCTACTGAAGAGCGGTTACGCGACTTCACCAACTTTCCCGATGAAAAAGCGGGGATCGCAATATGGTTAATGATGCATTTCTCCGCCCGACCCACTCAATCCCAACGGGATTCCGCACCCCAGCCTGAAGTTGTGACAACCACAGGGTCAAAGCCCCGCGATGACTCCAAACCTGAAGAGTTTCCGCAGCTGCGAAGCCGGAACTACTGCCCGCTCGTTTCCTGTTTTTCCTCAGGCTTTGGTTTTTCCACTGCCCCAGGTTTCGCCTCAACCTTGTGTTTCACGTGAACCTTGGTCTGCGCTGGTTTTTCCGAAACCACCTTGGCCTTGGATGGTGGAGGGACAAAGCGGATCGACTTCATCAGCTTGTTGTAATTATGTACAATCACGGCCGGATAGATCACCCGACCCGCTTCCGCATTTTTCTCACCGGAAATCTTGGCCGAAAGATCTTTGGCAAGGCTGAGACCCGCATTGAGAATGACATCCCCCTTCATCATGGAAGCGATGTTTTTGCCTGTGCCCATAACGACGTCGCTTTTGACGCTCTTTCCCTGTGAGTGAATGGAACTCTCCAGCGAAACCAACTCCCCTTTGCCATTCACGGAAACTTGCAGCAAGGCATGATCATCGGATGAAAAAAAGCCGCGTAAATTATCGATTCGCAAGGAAATGAATCGTCCACCGCCTGGTGTCTCGGTAATGACAGGCTTGAAGGTGCGATATTGCACATCCGACATCGTGTAGTCAGACGCTTTCTTCCCCTTGGAATTCCAACCGCCCAGCTCCTTGCCAAAAGCATCCACGTCGACAATCAACTGCGCTCCGGCAGTCGCCAGAGTCAAAAAGAGTATAAGAAGTGACTTCATTTTTGTGGAGGGAGATACGTTATAGAACACGCCCTCTATCAAAGTCTATCCATTTAATCAATCCTTACTAATTGAGAGATTCGCTAGGGCGACCAAGCGTGGGCTCTATGTTAAACCGCGAATGGACGCCAATTTCCGCGAATTTTTCTTATCGTATGCATTCAATGTGTTTGAGGCTTCTGAATAATCATCCAGCCAAGCTCGTTCAGATAAACATGGCATTCATTCGCGTTTATTTGCGTCCATTCGCGGTTCAGCACACAACATAAAAAGCCCCACGCATTGCCCCACTCCGGTCGTCATCCATCTGAGGGGCACTCCTACTCCCTCAACAATCCCAACGGGATTCCGCACTCCAGCCTAGGGTTTGCACAACCCTAGGTCAACAAGCCCCCCTGATACCGCCAAGCCTGAAGGGCTTGCGTAGGTTCACGCGCACGCCGCCCTCCCAAGCTGCAAAACGCCTTCAGCGTTCAAAAAAAACCAACTACAAATTCCAGAGTTGAGACAACCCTGGACTATGATGCCCAATCCCGTTGGGGTGTGAAAAGACGGCGTGCACACCTCACCGCCCCACACCGGTCATCAGATACACCGCAAAGGAACCTAACCAATGCTCGCCTTCGTAACTTCCGCTGAAGGTATCTTTCAGGCCGGCCTCTTCGTGTTTCTTGGCGGCTTTGAGCAGGGTCTCTTTTTCTTCCCCATCCAGCACACTGGCGATACCACGCATGGTCCATGCCCGACTCAGATTCAGCCCGACCAAGTGCACCAAGTGCCCGTCCTCCAAATCACTGACCGATACCGGTTGGCTGAGATTTCCCAAATCAAAGTTGGGAAAAAACGCCCCTAACCACTTGCGGAATGCGTCAGCAGGCAGCACCCGCCGCATGAGATCCGCTTCGTTCAATCCTGGCGAAAAGAAATCATTGCCGCTCGGTTCATAGCGCACTGCGTAGGCGGTGTCCTTGCCGTAAAATTGCTTGGCCTTGGAAACTAACAGCTTTTCAAAATCGACATCCCCAGTGGCACGTGCCCAATCGAGCATCTGACTCAGGGGGAAGGCAGACTCCGGATGAAAACCGCAGCGCACCGGCCAGTCTAACTTGGGCAAATACGCATTGGCATGGCTCACGATCACTTGCTCCAGCGGCAGGTAGGCTGCCGACCATTTCCGCCCCTGCTCATCATCGAGCGCCCGCAGCTCCATCCCCAAACGAAGCGCCCAAGCCCAGCCATACATGCGCTCGAACGACTTGTCCTTCGCCAGCCGATCCGCCTCTTTCTTCAGTCCGCCCGCAGTGAATTTATCATCCAATGCCGCCCCCACCCTGGCATTCCATTCCGCCTTCGGAAACAAGCGCACCAGCCGCACCAAGGTCCAATGACCGTGCACCGATGAATGCCAATCGAAGTGCCCAAAAAACACAGGCGACATCTCACGCGGCGAAATAACATCCTCCGCCGTCTTCATCACATTCCCAGGCTTGTTAGGAAATTCCCTGTTCAGCCCAGCCAAAGCCAGCTCGACAAATTTCCCAGCCTGCTTCTCAGACAAACCATTTTCAGCCAGTAAACTTGAACACATCATCAATAGGAATAAGTAAATTTTCATCAGTCATATTCCGATCGATGGCACCATGCTAAACGCTCAATCTCCTTGATCAATCAACTAGTGTATTCAGACCAATTTGCACTGCCCCCTCCTGCCTTTCTGAAAACGAGTCCGAAGACTACCGTTTGCTGTCCGTAAACCGCTTTCTGACTGCGTCCTGCCTCACCTTCCCTATATCCATGGACACAGCCCTCATCGCCTTCTTCAGGCTCTTGTTCCGCGCCATCGCCTCCTCGTGAGTTCCCATCTTCTTGAGCAAGTTCGCCCGGGTCGCCTCCACTTTCTTTCGCTCCGCAGCAAGCAGCTTCGGATGTTTCAAAACCTCATCGAGTAAGTACATCGCAGTTGGATACCAAAGAAATCGATAGTCCGTGTCCTTGTCCAATTTGCCCGCGTCCAACAAGGTCAGATACTGCACCTCTTCATAAGATCCGGCGAAAACGATTACCTTCACGTCTCCAGGCTTTTTACCAAAAAAACCAGATTTCTTGAGCTGCGTCACCGTCAAAACCTCTGGTCCAAAATCCGTGTAAGAATGAAGCTGCAAATACTCTGGCTTTTCCAACGCCTCGAGAAGCGCTTTTCGATGAACCTCTACGTCTTCAGCGAATGCCGGACTCAATGCACTCCCCAGAAAAACTAGGATCCAAACTAACTGCTTCCGAAGAATTCTCATACTCATTAAGGCATCTTTATCTCCCCTGCGAAAACTGCAAGAACTTTGCTTTTTGAGTGAGGTGTTTGAGAACACCGTGTCAGGGGAAAAGTGGAGACATTTACTTTAGAAGAGTGCATTAAAATGGAGCAAGGCAAGGATCTGATGATCCATTTCTATGCCTGACCCCTTTTCCGTTGGGATTTCAGAGATTAAAACTCTCTGTGATAGTTCTCCCAATAGTTTCCGATCAGTTCTTGAATTTGCTCAATGTTCAATTTTGATGGTGCACATTTCCCAGCCCATGCTCGTCCAGGGTGAAGTGTATCCCAGCTGGGCCTCGCGCCTTTATATCGCCCCCTACCTGGATCGTGATTGCCGAAACCATCAATCAGTGAATTCCAAATCGGACGATGCCGTTTAATCAACAAGGATTCACCCAAGGGAATCCAGATATCGTCCACTACAAGATGTCTGCAGAGAAAGTCAGCTGTATCAAGGTTTTCAGCCTGTTCGATGCTTCCCCTGTGCTCTTCAAGCCGCCGGTAGAGTGAGGTCCCTTTCGCGGATACCTCCGGATCAACATTTCCCTTTCTACCTCCAGTCGGAACCGCCTTACCGATGTAGATCGGCACATGTGGCCCATCTTCCGTTAGGTTCCACTCTTTCAGTTTCGAGTACGCAGGATAATCACCATGATAATAAATGACATAAACTCCAGCACCATTAAAAGGCTCTACGGCGTTGATGGGAACTGCTGGCCGTGAGATGAGAGAGTCTGCAACACTTTTGCCGAGGTTCTCTTTCTCAAGAGGATTGTATGGTTTCATTGCTAACAGATTGCGACTTCTGAGCAGTTTGTCGAGTCAGAGCTTTCGCGACCGATGCTCCCACAATGCGCGCAAGTTCCACTGGCACTGCGTTGCCTAACTGACGCATAGCTTCTGTCCAACTTCCTGTGAACTCGTAATCATCTGGGAAGGTTTGCACTCTGGCGCTCTCACGGAGCGATAGATACCTGACTTTTCCATTGGGGTAGAGAATCATGTTTTCGCCACCCGGCACTCCGTGGTCGCCGGCCTTGAGTGCCTTGCTCGGCCTGTAGAGAGGACTTCCGGTGTGGCCTGGGTAGGATCTGGCGCCTTCTTGCAATTTGTGGTTAAGCCAATCTTTTGAACCGCTCTTGGTGGGACGAGATAGATCGGCAATGGCTTCACCAAGGGTTCTCCATGGTTTGAGACCTGATGCAACGATGCTCGCTCCTTTGTTGCGTAATCTTATGCCACGTTTCAAAAGCGATGGAGGAAATGCCGAATCTGACATTCTCTTTCTACCGTAACGTTTCCAATATTCGTTTGATACAAATTGTTCTACCAAAAGCTCCTCTTCGTTGTGTGTAGGACGAGGAAATGACCACTCTGTCTGTATATCCGAGCGGAAACCGATGAAAAACACGCGGTGCCTTTGTTGAGGAACTCCGTAATCAGCGGCATTCGCCTGATGAATGTGCACACGGTAGCGAAGCTCGTTTTTCTGTGCTCCGCTTCTCTCTTTGTGACGTTGTAGGCGGGCAAGATTCTGCTCCCAGTCGATATTGCTAGAGACTGGAAATGTGGGAAACTCCATTTGCAGTCGGATGTATTCCACATAATTCGCGAATGCCGGGCGTAATAAGCCGCGAACGTTTTCAAAGATAAACGCGCGCGGAGCTATCTCTGCCACTGCCCTTACTGCTTGAGGAAACATATCACGGCAATCGTTCATGCCTCTCGCCTTGCCACCCATGGAGAACGGTTGGCATGGCGGTCCACCAGCCACCAGATCGACTCCGGCGTGTTGGCTAAAATCAACCTCGCGGACATCAGCACGATGAATTTCACAACCTTTTAGCGCCTGGTGTTTACGCGCCTGATTGTGCAGCAGGGTATCCACAGCCTGCTGGTTCCACTCATAGAGAGCTTGATGTTGAAAACCCGCAGAGTGCAATCCTAAGGCAAGCCCACCGGCACCTGAAAATAGCTCGATAGAATGGAGATTCTTCATGTGTTCATTAGAACATTTATAACCTAAGGTGTCAATTTGTTATATCCACTACTATTTGTATCCACCTCTGTTGGTGTGCCCTTTTATCCAAAATTCTAGTCGATACTGCGTTGATGCCCCAATTCTATGTCTACCTCCTTTATTGTAACCATGATCTATTTGTAAGCTCCCCCCTTTTCCACAATAGTGTTTATGGGGTATCTACCACATCATATCAAACTTTCTAAAGAATCGTCTGTTTGAGGAAATAAATTTATGTTGGCCAACCGTATGTAACTCGGCATTCGAGGATCGTTAAATTTGTATACCCCCTTCGCTAATCTCCTCAGTATCGTTTCATTTTCATTTGATACGATTTTTATCAAATACGCATTTAACCAGCTCTGCTGAATACTCTTACGAAATAATTGACTATACATTTCCCTGAGATCTGACGCTGTAAATTCGTCTTTCTTAATCTCTGAAGCTGCAAATAATATTTTCTTAAACTCTTCCGTATTTGCGGATCTTACTACCGAGTCATATTTTGTCCTCAGAGACCCTTCTGCATCGCCCATAGCGTCATCTGTTGCTTCCTTGATATGGCCAAGTTCAATCAGTCGACGATTCTCTCCTATCGCGGATTCTGACGCTTTCAGAGCTAATAAATGTGTGAAATGTGCGTACCCTGCACTCACTGTTATAATTTTTTTTCTAGCAGAAAGAGAAAATTCAATGTTCAATTTTGTCGCTCCATTCGTAATAATCGACTCTACTTCTGTGTCGCTAAGTTTTCTTAATGGAGTTTCTTTAAGACAGCGTTGCACTGACTCATGACCTTGTGTTAAATCACTCGCAGTCTCTGCGATTCCTACAATCAAAAACTTTAGTCCTGAGCCAATATCACTCAACTGTTTCACCAGTTCAGCGATCTTCCATTTTTCTTCTTTTGCAATAACGTCTATCTCATCGAGTAAAAACAAAGCATTAATGCCTTTCAATTGATCGGCTACCCAACTTGGTGAATTAGCCTTAGTCCGAATACCATCATACTCTTCGATAGATGTTGTCTTTGTATCAATACCAGCTGAAAGAACCTTAAAATCTATACCAGCTTTGCCACCTTCAGCTTTTTGTTTTTGCAAACTTGTAACGTTTATATCGCAACCTGCATCGCTTAATATTTGTTCCATTATTGATGGAAAAGTATCACTACTGTCACATCTTTTGATATAAAGCTTTCCTCCTACCAAATCCTTCAGCATATCGGCCGCAATGTTTGCCAAGGAAGTCTTTCCTACACCCCGGTCTCCAAACAGCACCGAGTGTTGCCCAGGTGTATTAAGTTGTGTAATGATGTTAGAAACCTCTTTTTTTCGGCCAAAAAAAAGGTCCATCTGCTGAATTGGCGTGTATGGCGTAAATACATTACGCACCCCAGCTTGAACAATCAGCTTTTCTCTTTCTATATTAAACATCCTAACAGCTTCTTCTCATTAAACGGGAATAATGATACCGGATCCTACTGACAAGCCTCGCATTCACCGCCGTTCATCATGGCTTCGATGGAGCAGGCGTTTTTCTCGGCGGCGGTGTATTGCTTTTTCTGGCCTTGTTTGACGTCGACGGTGGATTTCTCGATGTTGCTGGCCTGGAGGGTGCGGAGGTAGTAGGTGGTTTTTAGGCCGGTGTGCCAGGCTCGGCGATACATGTGTGACAGGGTCTTCATGTCTGGGCTGGCTAGGAAGAGGTTTACACTCTGACTTTGGTCGATCCACTTTTGTCTCCGGGCGGCGGCGTCGATGATGGCATCGTAGCCTACTCCGAAGACGGTTTTGTGTTTCTCTTTGAGGGCGTCTGGGATGTCTTCGATGTCTGTTAGTTCGCCGTCGAAGTATTTCAGCTGGTCGAGCATTTCCTGGTTCCAGAGGCCTTCTTTTTTCAAGTCGTTGACTAGCTCGCGGTTGAGGACGATGAAGTCACCACTGAGGTTGCTCTTGACGTAGAGGTTCTTGTAGTTCGGCTCGATGCATGGGGTGGTGCCCATGATGTTAGAGATGGTGGCGGTGGGGGCGATGGCGAGGACGTTGGAGTTGCGCATGCCGTGGGTGGCGATTTTTTCGCGCAGGTGGGTCCAGTCCATCTTGGCGCCGCGGGGGACGTCGATTTTGACTCCGCGCTCGTCTTCTAACATGTCGACGGTGTCTTGGGGCATCAGGCCGCGGTCCCATTTGGAGCCTTTGTAGGTGGAGTATGGGCCGTGCTCTTTGGCGAGTTCGCTGGAGGCATTGTAGGCGTAGTAGGCGATGGCTTCCATGAACTCATCGTTGAAGTCAACGGCGGCATCGGAGGCGAAGCTTAGGCCTTTTTTGTAGAGGGCGTTCTGGAGGCCCATGACCCCCATGCCGATGGGGCGGTGACGGCTGTTGGCTGTCTTGGCGGCTTCGGTGGGGTAGAAGTTGATATCGATGACGTTGTCGAGCGCGCGGATGGCCACGGTGATGGTCTCCTTGAGCATGTCGTGATCGAGGGAGCCGTCCTTGGTGATGTGGGTGTCTAGGACCACGGAGCCGAGGTTACAGACGGCGGTTTCTTCGTCTGAGGTGTTGAGCGTGATCTCGGTGCAGAGGTTGGAGCTGTGGATGACGCCGCAGTGGTCTTGGGGTGAGCGGAGGTTGCATGGGTCCTTGAAGGTGATCCATGGGTGGCCGGTCTCGAAGATCATCTTGAGCATGCCTTTCCAGAGTTCGATGGCTGGCACCTTGCGGGTCCAGATTTTTCCTTCGGCGGCCATTTTCTCGTATTCCTCGTAGCGGACTTCGAAGGCTTTGCCGTAGAGATCGTGCAGGTCGGGAGTTTCGTTGGTGCGGAAGAGGGACCAGTCTTGGCGGGCTTCCATGCGCTTCATGAACAGATCGGGAATCCAGTTCGCGGTGTTCATGTCGTGACAGCGGCGGCGTTCGTCACCGGTGTTCTTGCGGAGTTCGAGGAAGTCCTCGATGTCGTTGTGCCAGCTTTCGAGGTAGGCGCAACCGGAGCCGCGGCGTTTTCCTCCCTGATTGACGGCGACGAGCTGGTCGTTGTGCAATTTCAAGAATGGGATGATGCCTTGGGACTCGCCGTTGGTGCCCTGGATGTAGCCGCCGGTTCCTCTAACAGCGGTCCATGATCCGCCGAGGCCGCCGGCCCATTTACTGAGGTAGGCGTTCTCTGCGATGCCGCGCTGCATGATGGACTCGATGGAGTCGTCCACCTTGTAGAGGTAGCAGGAGGAGAGCTGGGAGTGGAGGGTGCCGGAGTTGAAGAGTGTGGGTGTGCTGCTGCAGAAGCGGCGGCCTTTGTAGAGGTTGTAAAGGCGGATGGCCCAATCCTCGCGGCCTTCTTTCTCGGCGCGGAAGAGTCCCATGGAAACACGCATCCAGAAGAACTGGGGGGTCTCAAGGCGGCGTTGCTTGTCGCCGGTTTTGTCAACGATGAGGTAGCGATCGTAGAGGGTCTGGATGCCGAGGTAATCGAAGTCGAGGTCGGCGGTGGGATCGAGCGCGTCGGCGAGTTTCTTGATGTCGTATTTGGCGACGACCTCCGGGGAGATGCGTTTGATCTTGATGCCGTGGTTGAGGTATTTCTTGAAGTGTGCCTTGTGCGCGTTCTTGAGGGCGCGGATGCCATCGGTGAGGATGTTCCAATCGAGCACTTCCTCGTAGATGTAGGAAAGGAGGATGCGGCCGGCGAATTTGGCGAAGTCCGCGTCTTTTTCGATCAGTGACTTGGCGTTGAGGATGATGGTGGACTTCAGGGCATCCTTGGTGATTTCCGCGCCGATGGAGCGGCGGAGTTCTTGCTCGATCTGTTGTTCTGTTAGGTTCAACTCGAGGCCGATGGTGGCGAAGTGGATGCGCTTCTTGAGCTCGGTGCCATCCCAGAACTCGGTGTTGCCGTCCGAGGTGGTGACGACGACCATGGACTCTTGGTTAGGGTCCTCGGCGGGTGTTTCATCGAGACGCATTTGGGCGCGTTGGGCGCGGTAGAGGATGTAGGCTTCGGCGGCTTTGAAATAACCTTGGCGCATGAGTTCTTCCTGGACGATGTCTTGCACGCTCTCGATGTGGGCGAAGGCGGAGTCGCCAGTGCGGATGGCCTCGGTGACGGCGTGGGAAATCTTCACCGCAGCTTCCGGGTCTTCCTTAATGGAGAGGAATGCTTTTCTAACAGCGATCTCGATTTTGGTCTGGGACCATGGCACGACGTTGCCGTTGCGGCGGATCAGGCGGACCGGCATGGTGTGCGGTTCTTCGGAAACGATGACCTCGCCATTTTGCTCGTAGGAGCGGGAGAATACGAGGGACTTGGCAACATCGTGGGCGTCGTTCTCGATGAGGGCTTTTTCGATGAGGAGGTAGAGATCGTTCTGGCTGAGGCGCAGCTGACCGCCTTCCTTGACCTGCTCAGTGAGGGAGGTGGCTACGCGGTGGGCAACGTTGGAGACGAAGGTGCGGTTCTCATCGTTGAAGATGCTGTCGACCTTGGTCTGGCGGGAGATGAGTAGATCGGTGAGTGCGGTGCCGATGGTGTCGGCGACTTTGGCCAGGGATAGCTCTTCCTCATCTGTGCCGGTGGTGACGATGATGGACGGGACGCGGTCGGCGGATTTCTCGCCAAGGACGGCGCACCAGTCGTAGCGGTCGACGGGGATCGAGGGGTCGGCGTCGAGGGCGCTTTGGGCGCGGTCGGTGATGACTTTCTTGAGGGCGAGGTCTTCGGCGAGTGAAACGGATCTATACATGATGGTAGTTGGTGAGCAGGTTGGGGTTATTGTTTTGAGTGATCAGTGTGCGGTGATCAGTGATCAGTGTTGGTTGTTACTTGGCTAATTTACGTTGCAGGGAATTGATGAGGGCTTGCAGCATGGCGGAGATGTCTTTGGTTTCCTTGATAAGATGAGAGAGATCTGTGCTGCTGTGGATGCGTTGATGGATGTAGAGCTGAGTGCGAAGTTCGGCACAGGAGCCTTTGCTGTATCTGAGAAATTTGATGTAGTCTGGAGTGCTGTCACGTTCGGCTCCTTCAGCGATGTTGGAGGATATGGAAACGGAGGCTCGCTGTATCTGATCTTTGAGTGAGTAATCTTTGGAGTTTTGGAAGACCTTGTAGATATCGACTGCGAGTTGGCATGCGCGTTTCCAGACGTCTAGATCTTCGAAGGTTTTAATCATTTCATTTAAGTGATCGGTGTGAAGTGCCTGGGTTTCGTCGTTCATGCACGGATCACGGATCACGGATCACGGATCACCGCACACTGATCACTGACGAACTAAAGTTCGTCATCATCGATGTTTCCTAGGGCTGTTGATTTTTGGTATTCGGTGACTCGGCCTTCGAAGAAGTTTTGTTCCTTCTTGATGTCGATCATTTCGGCTAGCCAGGGGAAGGGGTTGGTGAGGTTTCCTACAAGGGGGTCGAGGCCACAGGAGACTAGGCGGCGGTCGGCGATGTAGTCGATGTACTGGTGGAAGTCTTCGATGTTGAGGCCGACGGCGGAGACCGGGAGGCAGTCGCGGATGAAGTTTTTCTCTAGCTGGATGGCTTCGGACATGGTCTGGCGGAGTTCTTCTTTGAACTCGGGGGTCCAGATCTCGGGGTTCTCTGCGGCGATGTCGCGGAGGAGGTTGCGGAGGAGTTCGATGTGATTGGACTCGTCGCGCAGGGTGTAGCGGAACATCTGGCCTATGCCGGGGAATTTGTTCTGACGGTAGAGGCTGAGGATCATTCCGAAGAGTCCGTAGAACTGGGTGCCTTCCATGCACTGGCCGAAGATGAAGATGTTTCGCGCGAGCGCTTGCTTGTTTTCTACCAGGGACATGTCCATGTCGCGGCGGAGGGAGCGGGAGTTGGCTACTACGAAGTCGGTTTTTTCTTGGACGGTGCGGACGCCTTCGAAGATGGCTTCGCATTCGTGGGGGTTGAGGCCCAGTGAACTGACCATGTAGACTAGGGAGTCGGCGTGGATGTTTTCCTCGTGGGCGTGGCGGCGGAAGACGAGTTCCAGCTCGGGGGCGGTGACGAATTCGCAGATTACGTGGATCATGTTATCGCCTACGATGCCTTCGGCGGCGGAGAAGTAGCCGATGCCCATTTTGATGATCCAGCGTTCGACGTCTGAGATTTCATCGGAGCGCCATTGCTCGACGTCCTTTTGCATGGGGATGTCCTCGGGCTCCCAGTGGTTGGCGCGCATGTTCGAGTAGATCTCGTAGGCCCATGGGTATTTCAGCGGAGCGAGACCGAAGCCGGGGATGCGCTCGCCGCCGATGACCTTTTTCTGGGCGAGGATTTGCTCGGCCTTGGTGGGATCGACTGGGATGGTGTGTTTATCGAGGGTGGCGGTGGACATGGGTAATGGGAAGCTGGGATTAGGAAATGGGAAGCTGGAAGAGAGTGCGCCGCTGGGGCGGCGGGGGTTTGATCATGACCGGGACGGTCATGCCACGTTAGAGATCGTCGTCGTCGAAGGTGGTGTCTAGGGTGCTGGCTCCGATGTGGGCGGCGGTGTTGCTGGCTAGGTGGAGCTGCTCGTCGAGCCATGGGAAGGGGCTGGCGGCGTGGTGATATTGGCGCGGGAGCTTGCAGGCGGAGAGGCGCTCGTCGGCGAGGAACTCGATGTAGGTGCAGAGGGAGTCTGGATCGAGGCCGGCATCGGCGACTGGGAGGGCGGCGATGAGGTTCTTTTCCAGCTCCACGGCATCGGTCATGTAGCCGGTGAGCTCGTCCTTGAACTCATTGGTCCAGATGTCCGGGTTCTCGGTGACCATTTCCTGAAGCAACTGGTCGAACAGGCTGAGGCGGAAGGTGATATCGCCGATGAGTTTGTGGAAGATCTTGCCGGTGCCGGGGGTTTTGTTCTGGGCGGCGAGGGAGAAAAGGGAGGCCCAGAGGGCGAAACACTGGGTGCCTTCCATGACCTGGTTGATGAGGAAGATGTTCCGTGCCACGGCTTGTTTGTTGGCGGTGGTGGTGGTGTCCGTATTGCGATCGAGCGGGCTGAGCTTCTCGGCGATGAATTGTTTCTTGGCGGCGAAGGCTGGGATGGCGGCGAGGGCGGCGCATTCCATCGGGTTGATTTGCAGCGAGCCGTGCAGGTGGACGAGGACATCGCAGCGGGTGTTTTCCTCATGGACGAAGCGACCGAAAACCAGCTTCAGCTCGGGGGCGGTGACCAGATCACGCACGGTGTAGATGCCGTGGGAGTGGAACAGCTCTTGGGAGCGGGCGAACGCGCCGAGGGCGGTCTTGTAGATCTTCTGGCAGGGCTCACCGAGCTGGCTCCACTCGGCGATGTCGGTATTCACGGACACTTCGGCAGGTTCCCAGTGGGAGTTTTTCATCTCCTTGTAGAGTGCGTAGGCCCAGTTGTATTTCAGCGGCAGGATGTTGAAAAACATCGAGTTCCGGCCGTTGAGCACTTTCTTGGCGGCGTAGGCCTCTTCGGCTTTCTCGCGATCCAAGTTGAATGTACGTTCGCCGAGAGTGATAGTGATGGTGTCAGCCATGATTTGTAAGGGTGAAAAAGGGGATGGAAAGATGCAATCGGGAGAGAAAAACAGGGGTGTTCTTACAGGGTTGAAGCTGATTTTGCGGAGGGGTTTTGGCAGGATTTCCGGTTGATTTTCATCCGGTCGGTGCCATCCGCGCAGCTTTCGGATAGTGCCCGAAAATGGTCCAAATCGTCAAACTAAATCTGTCCATATAGTATCCACAAATTATTAACAATACAACATGTGGTGGTTTTGCTTATTTTCAGCAATGCGCCTGTTTTTACTTGTGAAGCCCCAAACCCTAGAGCCCCCAACAGTTGCTTGCAATTCTAACCACCCAAAGGTTCTGGTAGGCCGCTCCGACTGGGGCTCAAAAAAAATGCGCCACAAGCCGTGCCATCGAGACAGCTGCCAGCTTTTTAAAATTTTTACTTCGGATCTGCCAAAAACCACTCCGTAAACGGCCTCGATAATCCCGAAACTCTGGAATCATGGGCGATAAAAAATTTACCCCCGAATCCAGCGAAGTGGATCCGAGGGTAGACGGGGGGATGTATTTGAGGCGTCTTTTCTGCACCGGGTGGGATTTAGCTGACTGGCTTTGATCCGGAGGATTGGGCCAATCTTCCCTCCCGAGCGTTCGCCCTACCACTGACGTGGCTATTTCTTGAATGCGTAGCCTTTTTTCTCGGCCTGGGCACGGACGGTAGCGGCTACGGCTTCATCGAGGGTTTTCTCGGCTTTGTTACCTTCTTTCTCGGCGAGCTCTTTGCGTTTGGCGGCGACGTAGGCGGTGCGTTTGTCGTTCAGCTCCATGATCTGCTTCTGAATGCTGGCGCGTTCTTTGGCCATCTTGGTGATATGGGCTTTGCACTGCTCTGGGGTCATGTTCTGCATTTCCTTGGGCAGGTCTTTCTTCTCGATCTTGGTGATATCGAAGTCCTTTTGTTTGCAGGCATCGACCAGGTCCCAGTTGCCATTCCAGTAGTTAGCGCTGCCCTTGGAAACGACGCGTTGGACAGAGGCACCGCTGGCGGCTTTTGCTTTGGCATTATCATCCTGAGCTACTTGGTCGTGTTTCTTGGACGCGCCCATTTTGCCATAGGCTAGGTAGGTTTTGTTGAGTTCGGCATTGAGTTTGACGATCTCGGCATCCTGAGGCGTTTCGATGTGCACGACCGCGCGGTTGTGATCGATGGTGAGGAACTTTCCATCAGCGAGCATGGCTCCATTTTTCCAACCTCCGGAAATGCCTGCCTGCTCGTTGCCGCAGTGGATGGTATTGACGATGACGCCCTTGGCGATGGCATCTTTGACGGCTCCGTCCACCTTGATTGGGCCTTGGGTAAAGGGCTCATTGCCGGCGATGAAGATGGCTTTGTAGACTTTGTTAGACGGGTCCCATTTGAGGTCGGTGACGGCACGGCGGATGACAGCTCCACAATATTCATCGCCGCCATTGGTCTTGAGGGCGAACAGCTGTTTGCTGATTTCATCGAGATCACGAGTCAATGGCTGGATTTGTTTGATCCAGTGTTCTTCTTTGCTGAGGGCGGACTTGCCGTACTCGTAGAGGGCGACTTCCACGTAGGGAACCTGGCCGTTTTGCTTGGCGTCGATGAAGGTGTTGATGATTTTCCAGAGCTGGGTTTTGGTCTGTTCGATCAATCCGTTCATGCTGCTGCTGGTGTCTAGCAGAATGGCGATCTGGACTTTGGCCTGACCTGGTTTTTCGGCAGGGGCCGTGGCCACAGATTTGGATTCCTTGGTAGTCGGTGTGGCTTTCTCCTGCGCGCTGGCTGGGAGAATGGCGAGGAATGCGGCGAGGCCGAGGGTGGTGATGTGGGTTGGTGTTTTCATTGTTTTGTTGGGTTTGTGGGTTGATGATTGCGGGGATTTTTTTTTGACCGCGAATCTGGCTAATTGAGCGAAATTTTTTGCTTGGGTTGATTATTCCTTGGGTTGATGACGGCTTGCAAAGCTGTCCTACTTTCCGGATTGGATGAGGTAGGTTTTTTGGTCGATGGTGATGCGGATGTTGTCGCCTAGTGCTAGACAGCTTTGGCGGTTGTCGGTGATGAGACGGGTGGCGATTTTTTTGAACTCCGGGCTTGAGACGTTGACGGTGACCGACTGGGATGGGTCGATTTTTTTGCCCGCCAGTGATGAGTCGGTCCATTCGTTGCCGTTGCGATAGAAGGCTTTGTCGGCGATCTGACAGAGGGCTCCTACGCTGTCCTTTTCGAGTCTGTCATTCAGGTATCCGTTATCGCGATTGAGCTTGGTGGCGGACTTGGCCTTGCCGATGTTCCAGTCCTGGTTCACTGAGGCAGCACCGGAGCGTTTTTCTACGGCTTTGCCTTTGATCTCGGCACTGGCACGAGTGACGGCACGTCTGTGCATGTCGTTGGCGAAGACCATTCCGTCTCGGGCTAAAAAGGCGGTGTATTCGGTGAGGACACCGTGCTCGGTAGAGAGGCGGACAATTTCGTCCACCAGCTCCTTGACCTTGGGGTCCTGCATGTTCACGGCGGTTCCATTTTCAGATCCAAGATCACGCAGGGCTTCGGTGAGGACGGCAATTTTTCTCGTCGCCCAGAGACGCGGCACGTGCGAGTTCGCCTTGCTGGATTTCTTCAGTGATAGATTGAAGTGGAAATGGCGCGGTCCTTTGAGGTCGTTACCTGTGAGGGTGAAATGGAGTTTTTTCTCATGGTGATATCTGCCGATGACCACCAGCTGCTCGCCATCGAACATGTCAGGCAAACGGGCGGGCATGATATCAGTGACGACACCAGCAAGAGGTTGGCCTTGGTGGTCAACGGTCGTGAGCTTGGGCTCGCTGAGCACTGGGCCTGACAGGCGACGGAAAACTCGCGCTACTTTGACTTCTACGTCCTCTTTCGGAAGAACATAGGTGGCTCGGGCCCGGCTGTCATCGGCTAGTCTCGAGAGCAAAGGGGTGTTCACATCTACGCCCACTCCGAAGGTGAAAATGCGGCGCTTATGTGTGTTCCCGGCGGCGATGGCTGCGCGGATTTTCTTTTCCTGTGTCTGGCCAATGGTCGGCACACCATCGGTTAGAAAAAGGACGATGGGAAGCATGTCTGGAGTCGGATTCTGATGGATCGCAGTCTGCAGGGCATCGTGGATATTCGTGCCGCCGCTGACTCGGATTCCGGCAATGAACTTTCGCGCTTCTAACAAAACCTCTCGAGTTTTGATCACCGGCTTCGCAGCGAAATGCTCTACGGCTTCGTTGTAGACGATGATGTTAAATGCTTCGCCGTCCTCAAGTCCTTCGATGGTCTGGGTAGCGGCCTTGAGAGCCTGTTCGATTTTCTCGCCGGCCATGCTACCGGACTTATCAATGACGATGGTGAGTTCGCGTTTGACGGATTGTTTATTCTCGATGGCTGGGGGCGAGAGCAGGAGGAGGAAATAGCCACGATTCTTATTTTCCGGATAAGCCATGATCGAGGCGGTGGCTCCGTCTTTTTCCCGACGAGTGGCTGATAGCAACAATGATCCAGGTTGCATCTTGCCGCTGTTCGTCAGCTTCATTCGGGCCCCACCGACACGGCGTTCTGCCATGTCGTGACTGGGCGAGTAGACACCCGCGATGCCACCTTTGATTTGCCAATCGACCTCGACCGCCCATGGTACTTGATAGGCGGGTGACTCGGTGCGGGGGAGAGCGTAGTCGATGCGGTCGCCATCGATTTCCAGAATCTGTTCATAGACCAAACGCACTCGACTGGAGCCTCGGGCGGGCACTGGGAAGACGCTGGATTTCACCAAACCATTGCCGGCGAATTCAAGTAGAGCCGGATCAAGCGAGCGGCGAACAATCTCATCATAAATCCGGCGGGCCTCGTCGCGCGGAATCAGCTTTCCGGGGAACTTCCCCTGCGCCCCCTCGAGACCAAATTCATGGATCGCTGAATTGGCAGGCACTGGGATCAGCACCTCGGATTCCTGCTGGCTATGACCCGCATTATGTAGCGTCATCGTCATGGTAGTGACAGCGACTCTGCCAATGATACTAACAGAAACATCCACTCCGCTGACTCGGACTGGCTGGGAATGCTGTGGCAGATGCCTGACGTGAGGCAGGACTGGCGGATGCCAGTGGCCATGTGGCACAGCGTGTGCAAATAACTCTCTAGGCGCGATGGCACCAGTGATGACAGTGCCTCCAAATATTCTGACTATTTCTCTACGTTTCATGGGGTTTAGTTAGTTTGATGGTTCGAAACTATCCCCATTTTCCACTCCTGTGTGTAAAGTGGATGTAAAAGCATGACGCTCCTGATCTTTCTGTTCTTGTGGTCACATCAAGCCATCCCTAGCCTCTGCCCATGAGTCACAAGCAGTCACAATGGATCCTCGCCGAGGTCCCCGAAATTCCACCTGATGTGGATGATCGTATTCCCGAAATTCTGGTGCGTATGATGTGCCAGAGGGGGGTGGAAATTCAGCAGATGGAACGGTTTCTCCATCCTCGGCTGAAGGACCTGAACGATCCCTTTCTACTGCCAGACATGAAGGCTGCGGTGGATCGGATCCTGCAGGCTGTCGACCTTGGCCAAGAGGTTTGTGTCTACGGTGATTACGATGTCGATGGCATCACCTCGGTCACCTTGCTGACTCGTGTCTTGCGGGCCTATGGTGTCTCAACACGTAGTTTCATTCCGCGCCGTGGGCCAGAAGGATACGGGCTCAATGAAGCGGCGTTGAAACGTTGCATGGAGGACGGCCCAAAGCCTGATCTGTTAGTAACGGTCGACTGTGGCACGGCATCACTTTCTGAAATCGAACTGCTCACTTCTCAGGGGGTTGATGTGATCGTAGTGGATCATCACGAACCGCCACCACAGGGGCAACCTGAATGCGTTGCGGTAGTCAATCCCAAGTGCGCGTCGCTCGTCCCAGAACAGACCGGAGAAGCATTTGATTACCTCTGTGCCGCTGGAGTTGTCTTCAAGCTGGCTCATGCCCTGCTGAAGACACGCATGGTCGATACCTTCGACCTCAAGGAGCATCTGGATTTGGTAGCGCTTGCCACCGTCGCGGACATTGTGCCTCTGGTGGATGAGAATCGTCTGTTAGTGCGTCATGGATTGAAATTCCTCGCCAAGACGAAGAACGAAGGCTTGAAGGCGTTGATGGAAGTGGCTCAAGTCAAAGGGCCCCTTACCAGTGCCGATGTCGGATTTAGAATCGGGCCACGTATCAATGCCGCCGGCCGCATGGACCGACCCGAAGATGCTCTGGCGACACTGACTACCGCGGACCGCGCCGAAGCAATCTCGCTAGCTAACACTCTCGATGGGCACAATCGCACCCGCCAAGGTGAAGAATTGCGTATCCACAAGGACGCACTCAAGCGACTGGAAACCGAGTGCGATCCCAATGATCCGGTGATTGTGTTAGGTTCACGCGACTGGCACCCGGGGGTAGTCGGAATCGTTGCCTCAAGAATGATGCGGCGCTTTCACAAACCCGCTTTCATCATCGCCATCGATGAGCATGGACTTGGTAAGGGAAGTGGTAGGAGCATCGGTGGAGTTTCACTGATGGATGCCATCAACGCCAATCGTGACTTGTTAGAAGCCGGAGGCGGACATGCCATGGCAGCAGGTATCAGCGTGCACGAAGACAAAATCGATGCCTTCCGCAAAGGTTTTGCCGACTATGTCACCAGTAACGTCAGCGAGGACGACCGCAAGCCTAGGCTCCACCTGGATGCCGAGATTGATTTCCCGGCCTTGTCTCTCGACTTCCTGAAAAGCTACGAACTGCTACAACCCTTCGGTGCTTCAAACCCTGAACCTCTGTTCATGACCCGCGAAGTCTGGCTTACCGAACCGCCGCAAGAACTCAAAAACCACCACCTCCGCCTTTCGATGAAACAGAAGGAGTGCTGGAAAAATGCAATGTTCTTCGGCGCAGGTCAGCGTGATTTGCCAGAGCAGCCATGGGATATCGCATTCACTATTAACAGGAATGTTTTCCGAGGTCGGACTAGCCTGCAAATTGTCATTCAGGATGTGAGGGCGCATCAAAAGTCAGACTAACAGATCAAGACAACGATGAGCGGGTATCGATGCGACGACGCACTGACGGCTGTTGATTTCATCAGCGCTAAAGACGTGCTCGCTTACGGCTCGGCCGGTATCACGACCATCGGGGAAATACTCGATCGGCTGCCTAAGCGCTATGAGGACAGGCGCATGTTCGATGCCTTTCCAGCCCAAGCAGGTGGTACCGCGCTATGCCTGCGCGGCATGGTCGTGGACACTCAGGTCAAACGATTCGGTGGTAGAAAACAGTTCTACGAAGCTGTCGTTTTCGAAGGAGACGAGAACGCACTGCGAACCAACAAAATTACCTGCCGCTGGTTCAACATGCCGTGGATGAAGAACGCCCTAGCCGAAGGCCATGAGGTGGTTATATACGGCAAACCAAAAGAGTATCAGGGCGGCATGGTCATGGATCACCCGGACTATGAGATCGTGGGCGACAGCGATGAGGTGTCGATTCACTTGGAACGTATCGTTCCCATCTACAAAGGAGTCAGCGGCATTCCCCAGCGTCGTCTGCGTGAGCACGCCTATAAGCTGCTAGAGAATACCGACATCAGCTGTCTCGCACCGGTCTACGATGTCGACCCCACTTACCCTCGACACGAGGCGCTCCGTGAGGCGCATTTCCCTGAATCTCTGGAACAGGCTGAAGCAGCCAAACGTTACTTCGCTCTCGAAGAGTTCTTCGCCCTCCAGTTGAGTGTGGTTTGGAAACGGGCGAGAGTGCGCGAGCATCAAGGCCGGGTTCTTGGCAAAAAAACCAAACTTCTCACCGAGTTCTACCACAGCCTGCCATTCGACCTAACAGAAGCACAGAAACGTAGCGTCAAAGAAGTCATCGCAGACATGCGGTCGCCATTTCCCATGAGCCGACTGCTGCAGGGTGATGTGGGATCGGGAAAAACTTTCGTCGCGCTGTGCGCAATGTTGTTAGCTGTCGATTCTGGTGTCCAAGCAGCGTTGATGGCACCCACCCAGATCTTGGCGGAGCAACATTACCTTACCTTCAAAAAGTGGTTGGAACCTCTTGGCCTTCGCATTTCCCTCCGAACCGGCTCCAGAAAAGAAGACGCCCATCTTGAGATGGACGGTGAGTCGCAGATCATCATCGGTACTCACGCACTGCTTTACGACAACGTTGCATTTAATGACCTAGGTCTCATCGTCATCGACGAGCAGCACAAGTTTGGCGTCGGCCAGCGATCCTCACTCATCCAACAGGGGGTGATGCCTGATGTTCTGGTCATGACTGCCACACCTATCCCACGCACTCTGACACTCACCATCTACGGGGATCTGGATGTTTCCATCCTCGATGAACGCCCAGCGGGTCGAGGCGAGGTTATCACAGCCGTTCGAAAGAAACCAAAAGTCACAGACATCACCAAGTTCCTCAAAGAGCAACTCACCAGTGGGCGGCAGGCTTATCTTGTTTATCCGCTAGTCGAGGAAAGTGACGCCCTCAAGGCGGAGGCCGCTACGGTCGAGTTTGAGAAATGGTGTAAGCGACTTTCCAAATTCAAAGTCGGCCTTCTTCACGGGAAAATGAAACCCGAAGAAAAGGACGCGGTGATGACCGCCTTCCGCGATGCTGAACTCGATGTCTTAGTCGCAACCACCGTGATCGAAGTCGGTGTCGATGTGCCCAACGCTAACACCATGATCATTCACAATGCTGAACGCTTCGGCTTGGCTCAGCTGCACCAGCTGCGTGGACGTATCGGCCGGGGTGAACACAAGAGCTACTGCATCCTCGCCACCGATGGTAAATCTGCTGATGCGATGGAAAAACTTCAAGTCATGGCAGACACCTCGGACGGCTTCAAGATCGCCGAAGCTGACCTGCGGCTGCGTGGACCCGGTGATGTGTTAGGTACTGAGCAGAGTGGCCTTACCAATTTAAAATTCATCGATTTCCTCGCCGACACCGAATTGATTCGTGAAGCCCGCAGCCTCGCGGAAAAGGTGATTGCCGATGACCCCTTACTCAAGAAGTCCCCTGCCCTACTGCGCTTGATTCACGATGGCGAGGTTGAAATAGGATAGTCCACTGTGCTAACCTAACCACCAGCCGATGAATCCCAATGTGATCAGCACCATCTTCGTCTGCCTACACTGGCTAGTAGTGGTGGGGCTCAGTGTGCGCGTCATCATGCGGAGGGCACCCGTAGGAGTTTCTCTCGCTTGGTTAGTAGTCATTTCCACGACTCCCGGCATCGGAGCGTTTCTTTATCTCCTCGTCGGAGAAAAACGTCTCGGCAAACACCGAGCAGCTTACATGTCGGCCTCATTGAAAGGCATCTCAAGTTGGCTCCACACGCTGCGTAAGCAAGAGGACGCGGTAAAAGCACCCATCGATGAACAGTCCGAACCCATGCGTCTCCATGCACAACAGATGTTAGGCATCCCTGCACTCAAGGGTAACAGCGTAGAAATACTATCCGATTTTCAAACCATCTTCGACTCCCTCATTGCAGATATAGATGCCGCGCAGAACAGCTGCCACTTGGGCTTCTACATTTGGCATGAAGGTGGTCGGGTAAACGATGTGGTCGATGCCTTGGCAAGGGCTGCAGCACGAGGTGTGGAATGTCTTGCTCTCGCGGATGCCATCGGTAGCAAGAGCTTTCTGAACAGCTCCCAGGCTAAAAAATTACGTTCAGCCGGTGTGACACTAACTGCGGCGCTGCCCACAGGGTTCATCCGGAATATGATTGTTAGAAGAGATCTGCGCAATCATCGGAAGGTGGTCGTGATCGATGACGCCATCGCTTACACAGGCAGTCAAAACCTTGCCGACCCGCGCATTTTCAAAACCGATTCAGGAGTAGGAGCGTGGGTGGATGCCATGGTGAGGATCCAGGGTCCCATCATCGCCGAGTTTGCCGGTGTATTCAGCTTCGACTGGAGTCTGGAAAATGGCACCAGCTTCGAAGCACCCAAACCTACCGAACAAATTACCAAACACGGAAACATCACCGCGCAAGTGATCCCCTCCGGTCCTGGGCTCAGACCTGAAGCCATTCATCAGCTGTTTCTTACGGCCATCTATTCGGCCCGCCGAGAGCTGATCATCACCACACCCTACTTTGTGCCCGAGGAGTCCATCCTCACGGCTCTGCTATCCGCAGCTACCCGTGGGGTGGAAGTAACACTGATCGTTCCTGCGAAAAACGACTCCCTGTTAGTGCGTTTTGCCGGCGTTGCTTATTTTGATGACTTGATGTCCGCTGGTGTTCGGATTGCGTTATTCGAAGGAGGGTTGCTGCATACAAAAAGCATCACCATCGACGGCTCGGTCAGCTTGTTTGGATCTGTCAACCTAGACATCCGCAGCCTGTGGCTGAACTTTGAGATCTCGTTGTTTATATACGATGCTGAGTTTACTAACAAGCTGCTGCAGCTTCAACGTGAGTATCTCAATCAATCAACCATGCTTGACCTCGAGGAGTGGCGACAACGGCCTACCCTACATCGATTCACAGAGGATGCATTCCGCTTGTTAGGCCCCTTGCTGTAAAAGCTTAGCGTTCGAGGATCTCTACCTCGTAGCCGTCCGGATCGGTGACGAAGGCCATCTTTCTTTCCCCTGAGGTGAATTTTTTGCGCCATTCGGATGGCCAGATTTCAATCCCGCCGGTCTCAAGCTCATCGCAATATTTCACGATGTCTTCAACCCCAACAGCGGTGTGCATCAGATCTTCCGGAACATCCACATTGTAGTCCGGGGAGTATGTCAGCTCGAGAAAGTGATCGTTGCCTGGGAGGTGAAGGAACGCCAGTTTGTTACCTTGAGGTGAAGTTTTACGCTCGCCTAGCTCAAAGCCAAGTTTTTCATAGAACTCGATGCTGGCATCGGGATTGGAGACACGGATTCTGGTATGAAGAAATTTGATCATGTCCATTTGTGGAGCCGATGACGCGTGGCGTCAAGAGCTCAACAAAAATCGTGGTGGTTGCCAGCGAGTGGGGTTGCATTACGGCTCCATGTGAGATAATTATGAAGTTGTGAGCGGAACGCGGAAGAATGTTGCCATTTTATTGGAGGACAATTACGAAAGACCATTTCGATTGATCGATGGCATTCTCTCCTTGCCCGGCGTCAGAGAGCGTTGCGCTTTCCGTAAATTTTCCGTCTACGAAGTCGCCAAAGAAGACGTCTTCACCAATGAATGGAACCCGGATGGCATCATCACTTGCTATTCGGACAACTCCGACCACTGGCTGAGTGATGTCGACGTTCCGGTGGTCAACATGACAGGCTGGCCGTCTGGCCGACACCCTTCAGCAGGCACCGACACCAGCTCGATGTCTAGGACAGCTGTCGAGCATTTCGACAGCTTGGGCTACAAACACATTCTTTTGATTGATACTGAAGGTTCTGTGACCAAGCCCACATTGGAGGACTCCATGTTGCCACTTTGTGAATCCAGAAACATCAAACTAACAACGGCATACATGCCAGACGGACTGGGTGCCCAAGATGTGCCGAGATTAGGAAAGATTTGCCCTGTATTTGAGGAAACAGTTTCTAACAGGGCCGAGCCTTTGGCAATTTTTTCAAGACACGATCTGCGAGGCCGCTTAGTGACTGATTACCTCGTCAGCAAAAACATCAAGATCCCGCAAGAAGTGGCGGTGTTAGGCTGCTTCGATTCCGTGGATGCCAAACTCTGCGACCCCCCGCTTTCAAGCATCGTTCTGCGTGACATTCAGACCGGTTCACGGGGCATGGCAAAGTTAGAAAAACTGATGGCTGGTGAGAAGCTCGTTAATCAGCACGAGATGGTTCCGGTGCATGGAGTCCGAGTCCGAGGTTCTACCCTAGGTCAATCCGAAGGTGATTTGGAAATTCTTCGCGCCCGGAGCATCATCAGAGAGCGTGCTCGGGAAGGTATCACCGTGGACATGCTGGTCAGTGAGATCAATGTCTCGCGTAGCACATTCGAAAAACGGTTCATTGCTCTCACAGGTCAATCACCCGCCCAAGAAATTCGCCGTGTTCGCCTTGATTGGGCACGGGAGCTACTACTAACAACAGATCTACCTATGGCGCAACTGGCACCTCTGGTAGGCTTCATGGATCGGCGTGCATTCGTGGTGTTCTTCAAACGCGAAGCAGGCGTGACACCAACTGACTTCCGTAAAAACAATCGCGAGTGATCAAAAAAATCCCGGAGCCTGCAAGCGCTGACTCCGGGAGATTACTGCTCAAAGCATTGTTACATTCGAGTCACTAACAATCCCAGTGCGATCAGCGCACCGATTTTCTCGTGACTGCCTCCTGTGCCAGCGATGACGAGTAGGCCAAGGCACATGATACCGATACCTTTCAGTCGTGCCATGCTCCACAGCCAAATTCCAGTCTTGGAATCAACATTTTCCTCGGCTGCTTCCATCCTGACCTTCTCCATGTCGTTCTCCTTGAGGCCTTTGATCTCTTCGCTATACTCCTTTTTGTCATCAGCGCTATCCGAGTCAGCCTTTTCTTTCTCTAGCAGAGCGATCTTATATTGCACGGCCTCCACTTGACCTGCTGCGTCTCTCGCCGATGTGCTCTTCCATGTAAGGATTCCCTGGCTCAGCAGGAAGATGAGCAGGCCTAACAGGAGTAGCGCATAACGGATCACGGCATTGCCTCCCAGTTTTTGTGTTTCTTCGTTAAAGTCCATAATTCTGTGCTGTTGTTTATTGGGTTGGGTTATTCAATCAACATTTCTGACGATCGATAACATGGCAGCATGCACACAAAGATTATTAGAACTCAAGTTTCAATGTTGGAGCCTAAAAAAACACCCGCAAGCATACGCTTACGGGTGTTTGTTAAATTCTTGGTTAGACTTGGCTATCAGGCCTTCGCCTTACCTTTTCCTTTCGGCTGGACTGGCTTGAAAATCAACTCCTCACTGTCAGCCTTGCGGGTGACTTTGACGGTGTCGCCTTCCTTGATGTCAGCGCGGAGTAAGGACTCGGCCAATGGGTCTTCGAGGTAACGTTCCACAGCCCGGCGCATCGGACGCGCACCGTAGTTTGGATCGTAGCCTTTTTCCATCAGCAGTTCGCGAGCGGCCTTGTCGAGTTTGATCTCGATGCCTTTTTCCTGCAAGCGCTTGTAGAGCTTGGAGCATTCGAGATCGACGATGACGTTGAGTGCCTTTTTCTCCAACATGTGGAAGACCACAGTGTCATCAAGACGGTTGAGAAATTCAGGTTTGAACTGCTTCTTCGCCTCCTCGAGGATCTTCTCTTTCATACCTTCGAAGTCTCCATCTTCAGCCTGCATTGCGCCAAAACCGAGCGAGGTCTGACGTTTGATGCTGGAGGCACCCACGTTAGAGGTGAGGATGATGATGGTATTTCGGAAGTCGATCTTGCGACCGAAGGAATCAGTCACCATACCCTCCTCCAGAATCTGGAGCAGCAGGTTCATGACATCAGGGTGAGCTTTCTCGATTTCGTCAAAGAGCACCACGGAATAAGGACGACGTCTGACAGCTTCAGAGAGCTGACCACCTTCTTCATAACCAACATAGCCTGGAGGAGAGCCGATCAAGCGCGAGGTGGAGAATTTCTCCATGTACTCGGACATGTCGATCTGGATCAAGCTATCGGCATCACCGAACATGAATTCGGCAAGGTTGCGTGCAAGGTAAGTCTTACCAACACCGGTGGGTCCGAGGAATAGGAACGAACCGATCGGGCGGCGTGGGTCCTTGAGGTCGGCGCGCGAGCGGCGCAGGGCTTTGGAAATGGTCACCACGGCGGTGTCCTGACCAATAACGGCTTCCTTGAGCTTCTCCTCCATCTTGAGAAGTTTGTCTGCCTCCTTCTGCTCCATGCGCTGGAGTGGAACGCCGGTCCATTTGGAAATGACGGCCATGATTTCGTCCTCGCCGACTTCGACGATGGTTTCTTCACTTTCGGCCTTCCACGTGGCAACGAGATCTTCGAGTTCCTTTTTGGCGTTTTTCTCCTCATCACGCATCGATGCGGCTTGCTCGAAGTTTTGATCGTTGATGGCGGCGACTTTTTCCTCCTGGATTTTTTCGATCTTCGCTTCGAGATCTTTGACTTTCGGCGGACGGGTCATCTGACCGATCCTTGCGCGCGAGCCGGCTTCGTCGATAACATCGATCGCTTTATCCGGCAGGAAACGGTCGGAGAGATAGCGGGAGGAAAGTTTCACCGAAGCTTCGAGAGCTTCTTGGGTGTATTTCGCCTTGTGGTGCTCTTCGTATTTGAAACGGAGCCCTTGCAAAATGGCGATCGCATCCTCTTGAGACGGCTCATCCACTTTCACCTTCTGGAAACGACGCTCGAGCGCGGAGTCCTTCTCGATGAACTTACGATACTCGTTCATGGTGGTGGCACCCACGCACTGGAGCTCGGCCCGGCTGAGAGCGGGCTTGATGATGTTAGAGGCATCCATGGCACCCTCGGCGGACCCGGCACCTACGATAGTATGCAGCTCGTCGATAAACAGGATGACGTTTCCTGCCTTGCGGATTTCATCCATGACGGCCTTGATGCGCTCTTCGAACTGGCCACGGTATTTGGTTCCAGCGACCATCAGAGCGAGGTCGAGTGTGACCACGCGTTTGTCGCGGAGAAGTTCCGGCACGTTACCGCTGGTGATCTCTTGGGCGAGGCCTTCGACGATGGCGGTTTTACCCACGCCGGCCTCACCGATGAGGACAGGGTTGTTCTTGGTGCGGCGGCAGAGAATTTGAATCACCCGCTCGATTTCGGACTCACGGCCGATCACAGGATCGAGTTTGTCTTTCTCAGCAAGCTTGGTGAGATCGCGGCCGAATGCTTTCAGCGCGGGGGTTTTGGTTTTTCCCTCACCTTCCATCTCATCTGGCTCGTCATTCTCGTCTTCGAACTCCTCAAACTCGTCCTCCATATCCTCTGGACTGAAGTTCGGGTCGATTTCGGCAAGGATTTCTTGGCGGGTCTGATTGATGTCCACTTCGAGACTGCTCAGCACGCGGGCGGCAACACCTTCACCTTCACGCAGCAAACCTAACAGCAAGTGTTCGGTTCCCACGTAGGAGTGATCCAGCTGCTGGGCTTCCTTGTTAGAAAGCGACAACACCTTCTTCACTCTCGGAGTGTAAGGAATGTTGCCACTGATCTTTTGCTCCGGCCCTGAGCCTACTTGTTTCTCCACCTCGATTCTGACGGTTTCGAGATCCAGACCCATGTTCTGCAGCACGCTGACAGCGACGCCTTGACCCAACTTGATGAGACCTAACAAAATGTGTTCGGTTCCCACGTAATTATGGTTAAAGCGATCCGCCTCTTTGCGCGCGAGAGCAAGGACCTGTTGGGCTCTTGGTGTGAAATTATTCATGATATTAGCTGATTATGCCGGAGGTGATTCCTCAGAATTTGTATGATTTATAAAATTAATAACAGGTGTTGGGAGTGATTGCAACCTGCTACGTATTATTTCAGCGCGCAAGGTGTCTCTCTCCTCGGGGCTAAGTTTGCGTTTTGCATGATGTTGAAGATGCGCTGGCTCGATGTCCATCAATAAGGCGTCACACAGCTGCAAAGTCTCTTTTGGAAAACACCCCATGTCCGCACCGAGCCGGATCAACGACAGGTGGGTGAGCGCTTCCTTGGAATCGATGACGTAAGCGTATTTCAGCATACCGTAGGCCCGGCCGATTTTATCCGCAATCATCTGGGGATCATCCTCCACCAGTTTTAACCGAGCATCGCGCTCGTGGTCGCGCACTTTTCTGATCACGCGCTCCAGACGATCGATGATATCCTGTTCGCTTTCGCCGAGGGTGGATTGATTGGAAATTTGGAATAGATGCCCAAGTGACTCGGTGCCTTCGCCGAAGATACCGCGAACGGCCAGGCCGAGTTTGCCGACAGCTTGAATCACCTGTCCGATGTGATCACTGATGACCAGACCGGGAAGATGCAGCATGGCAGAAGCACGTAATCCGGTGCCCAAATTTGTAGGACACGCGGTCAGGTAACCGAGTTCGTGATCGAAGGCGTAGGACAAAGTTTTTTCCAACTGCTCATCGACTTGAGTGATCAATTCGTAAGCCTCCTGAAGATGGAGCCCTGAGCGGATGGACTGTAGGCGCAGATGATCCTCCTCGTTGATCATCACACTCAGTGTCTGATTACGATTAACCACTGCGGCACTGCCCTCGCTGCGAGCGGCTTGCTCGCGGCTGATCAAGTGTCGCTCCACCAGCACCTGCTTTTGCACCGATGTCAACTCACTCAGCTGGTGGGAAAATGCGTCTTTCATCTCTGGCAACTCCTCGATCGCCGGACGGAGCGCAGACATGATTTCGATGCGCTCTTCCTTGCGCGCCCAGCCGGGGAATGGTGTCTCGCAGACATTGCGGGCCAGCCGGATTCGGCTCGTGAGAACCACGGCGCTGTCCGAGTCCGCGCCGGTCATCCAATCGGCTGGGTGTTTTAATAATGTGGAAAATCTCATCATGGTTCAACTTATCGCTGGCCTGTTAGGACTCGGATGCTTCGGACTTTTTCTCGGAGAGCTTTTGTATCTCATCGCGGAGGGCGGCTGCCTTTTCGTAATCCTCTGCACCGATGGCGGCTTCCATGTCCTGCTCGAGTTGGTCTAATTTCTGACGATGTTCGAAGGCTTCGAGCATGCCCTCGGGCACGCGACCGACGTGGCTAGTATCCTTGTGCATGCCGCCGAGGTTGTGTTTTATCTCCTCGCGGAAGAACTGATAACATTGGCTGCAGCCTAAGCGACCGGTTTTTTTCAAATCCTCGAAGGCAAATCCGCAGCCCGGGCAGATGCCGGTTCCGAGTTCCCGGGGGACACTTGCTCCACCCGCGGTGGCATCCGGTTTAAAATTCACACCCTCAACAGCAGACGACGCCTTCGCCGATAATTTCGAGGGGTCCATATTGCCCAAAAGAAACCCTTCCGGATCCGTGACCCCATTCTTCATGGCACACTTTTCACAGAGGCAGGATTTCTTGGAATTGCCGTCGATGATTTGGGTAAAGAAGACGGTGGCCTTGCTATCACAGTAGTCGCATTGCATCGCTGCGAGCATCGTAGACCTCCCCAGAGCAAATGCGAAAGGAAAAGCGTTGGATGGCACGATTTTTTCCGCCGGGTATACAACCACAGCCAAACCGTGGATTTTGGAACCTCTCAGAATCCACCGGATTTGCATCAATTTGGCGGTATAGGTCGACTTCTCTTGTGCCTTGCCAAGTCTCCGGTACGGATGCAGTCTGTGGCCGCCGATTCTTTGATTTTTTAAATGAATATTTTCCGCCACTTCACGTCCTATCGGCTGAATGGACCCGTTCCACCCGACTCAGCATCCGGCCCCACGCCGGCCAGCGGCGGGCGCAACGACGTGACGTCGGGGGGCGGGTCAGAAGCCTCAAAACAAGATAAAAACAACGAAATCAGCACCGCAGAGGATGCCGCAGAAGACGTCGAACTGGTCCGCAAAGCCCAGGCAGGCGACACCAAGGCCTTCGATCGGCTGGTCAGCAAACACCGTGGAAGAATATACGCCATGATTGTCAATATGGTCAAAAACGACGCCGATGCATGGGACCTCGCTCAAGAGGCCTTCATCAAAGCGTGGCGCGCTTTGCCCAAATTCGAAGGCAAGGCTCGATTCTCCACCTGGCTGTTCCGCATCAGCCACAACGTGGTCTACGACTGGCTGCGCAAGCACAAGATCCAAGGCGACGGCGAGCTCAACGATGAGATTTTCGACGCCTCAACCATAGAACCCAGCGCCCTCACCACCCCTCATCACGAGGCCAGGCCCGATCAGGCCATGGAGCGCGAGGAGCTTCGCAAGCAACTCGAGGACGCCATCGCCAAGCTTTCCGAAGAACACCGCGAAGTCATCCTGCTGCGCGAGGTCCAAGGACTCGACTACAAGGAAATCGCCGACATCACCAACAACTCCATCGGAACCGTGATGAGTCGACTCCACTACGCGCGAAAAAAACTTCAAATCTCACTCTCTACCCTCTAAGATACCAGCCCCTCTCCCACGGCCTAACCACCAATCCACAAAGCCATGAACACACCACCTGACGAAACAACACTCACCCTCTGGATGGACGGTGAGCTGGAAGGCGATGATCTTATTCGCATGGAAGCCTGGGCGAAAGACCACCCTGAGCTTCTCGCCGAGCGCGATGCCATCTCCGCCCTCAGCCGCAGCATTCAGGACAACATTCCGGCGAGTGTAGAACCTCCCTACCCTGACTTCTTTAACGAACGCATCCTCCACGCCATCGAGGAAGATCAGCCGGCGCCCGAACCTGCACCTGCTCCTTCACCGTCCGGCTTTTGGAAATGGCTGGTCGCCCCTGTGGCGGCCGGTGCGATGGCGATCTGTTTCTACCTCGGCACCCAGATGCAGTCTGGAAATCCTGCCCAGGCAACCACTTCTCCAGTGCTTGCCACATCCACCGTTTACACTCCGGACAGCAGCGTGGAAGCGAATATTTTCGTCTCCGGTAACGAGGAAGCCACCGTCATCGTGCTCGAGGGCCTGGATGACATTCCTGATGATCTGGAAATGGTCGGAGGTCCCACGCCGAAGAACTCCGGCAAGGTCATGGTCAACACGGGCGAGTATTACTAATCCGTTCAGCTGAACCCAGCCCCAGAGATTCACCATCATGTCCGCCAGAGCCATCTACACTTTCCTGCTGCCACTCCTACTCGTGATGAGTCCGGCTGTTCTGAGTGCGCAGGAAACTAAGAAGGACTCCGGAAAGGAAAAAATCGGCCAGATCCGTGCCACCATTTACTACGGCACCAATGATGCGGTGCCCGAGCTGGGAAATAATGCCAAACCTCTGCCCGACTCCCAAGTCAAGCGGCTGCAAGCCATCGAAACCACCAAGTTTAAAAACTACCGTATGCTCGGGCAAGACGCCCAATCGGTTCTGCGCAGTTATGAAAACTGGGTATCACCGCTGAAGCCTTCCGAGGAAATTATGCTAAGTTTTGAGTCCCGCGGACGTTCTGACAATGGTGGATTGCGTCTCGATCTTGAACTTTGGCAACACAAGCGTAAGGTCATGAAAAGTGATCCGGTCCTCTTCAAAGGCAGACCACTACTGATCCTCGGTCCGAAATGGCGCGGGGGCAGACTGATCATTTCCATCGAACTCATCAAACTCACCAGCCCATAGACATCCATGTTTCACTGTTTCACCCGCATTCTCCCATGCCTTTTACTCACCGTTCTGGCCCCACTTCAGGTTCAGGCGGCTAACGGATTGACCTTTGCCAGCAATCGCGTGGACGTCACCGCCAAACCGGATGCTCTCAAGCTCACGGTTCCTTACACCTTTGAAAACACCTCCAAGCGCACCATCACCATCTCGCGTTGGGACTCGGCCTGCTCGTGCCTGAGTGCACGCATCCAGGATGGAAAAATGGCCTACAAGCCAGGTGAAAAGGGGAAAATCCTCATCGACTTTGAACTCGGCAGTTTTTCCGGCACCCAGGTAAAAACAGTGATGCTATGGACCGAGGACGACAGCGCCGAGCGCCCCTCCACCGTGCTCACAGTGGCCATCAAGATTCCAGTGCTCTTTGACATCACCCCCAAGACCATCTTCTGGGATCAAGGCGGGGAAAAGGAAACCAAATCCTTCAAACTCAAAGTCAATCATGACAAACCCATCCGCATCCTCAACCACAGCGGAACCAATGCGGCATTCCCCTACACCATCAAAACCATCCGCGATGGTTGGGAGTATGAACTTGTAGTCACTCCCTCCGATGTCAGCACACCTGCCTTCGGCATGATCAAGCTGACCACAGACTCGGCGATCAAACGCTACCAGAGGCAGCAGGCATTTGTCTGTGTGCGCCGCAAAAAGTAGCCCTACTTTTCCCAGCCAAGAGTCACAATATCGGTTAGCTCGATGAATTTGTGTTCGGCGTTCTTGGTGTTCCATCGGAACGACAACACGCAGAACCGCGGCTCGACATAAGGGAAGTCGCCACGCGGCCCGATGCGGTCCATCAACGGCGAGTTTTTACTCAAGAAGGCATCGAAGGCCGGCTCGCCGCGGGGGTGACTCTTGATCTCCAGCCGGATCATCTGGCTTTTGAGTTCTTCCGGTAGATTTTTTACCAAATCAGCCGTGCGGGCTTCGGCGATGCAGTGAAACGTCGTGATTTTTTCCGTCGGCTTCTCGGCGTAGTTTTCCAACAGTTTCTCATAATGCTCGATGAATGCGTCCGCATGCACTCTCGGCGGATGAATCCCCGGGCGCTCCACTACCTGCACAACCATGAGCAGCCTCTCACGGATCTCGGTCTTATCTTCGAAAGACACATAGTATAAATACTGACGCATGTCATCCTCCAGCCGAGGCACCATTTCTGCAAAGTAATTTGACTTCACCGTCTTCAACGGACCGGCGAGACAGCTCTTCTTCAAATCCTCATGACTGCGAGTGCTCTTGGTCATCAGGGGAAGGCGCTCTTCCAATGTTTTGGCCGACAGGAACTGATCGAGGATTTCATTGGCCAAAAAGCGCCGGCCTTCGACCAAAGAACCCGCTTTGGGCGGGTTCTTAACTTGAGGTGATGTCGCAGCTCCTGGCGCGGCTGGCGGCTTGGAGGAAACACCCCCTGGTGCCGGCGGCGGTGCCAAGTCAGGGAACTCACCTGGTGCGGTAGGTGGCGCAGGCTCTGTCACTGGTTTGGGTGGTGGTGTGGGCGCTGCTGGTGATGGCGTTTGTATCGACTCTGGATTTGGCGTTGCATCCGGAGCGGGAACATCCGGCTGAACATCACTTTTCACCTCGCTGGGTGCGGTGGGCTTCGGCGTGGGAGGAGCAGTGGGCGTGCTCCCTGTTTTAAAGTCCCAGAGATTCACAAAGCCGACGGCTTGTAAAACCACGAGAACCAATGCGGCTGCCACCAGAAGAAATGCCAGAGGAAAAACCACTCGCATCCAGCGTGGACGTCGACTGGTCGACTCATGCGAACGGCGCACTGCCGTTCCTGCTGACGAGGACTCGCCTGAACCACCTGCACTTGGACTGGACGAAGATTGAGCCGCTGGCGGCTGTTCGACGGGTTTGGTAAGCAACGCCGACGTTAACGGATGAGGTTGCGGAGTTGGCTGGGGAGCTGGAGCTTGCTGCTGGGGAGCTGGCTGTTCTGAAGCTTGTTGCTGCGGTGGCGACTGCTGAAGCGAAATAGGCTGCTGTTGCTGCTGCGGTTGAGATTGCACAGGTGCTTGCTGCGCCGGATACTGAGCTTGTGGCTGCTGTTGAGCAGGGGCCTGCTGGGCAGGCGGCGTTGGCTGAGATGGCGCTTGCTGAACAGGCGCGGGAGCTGGGGCTTGTTGGGGAGCAGCTGCTTGTTGAGGGGCAGGCTGTGGTGCTATAATGTTCGCAGAGCATTGGGGACAGGGACCTGTCACGCCAGCCATGTGTTCCGGCACTTGAAGCTTCATGCCGCAGCTCGGGCAGTGGAAAGTAATTGTCGTAGAAGGTTGCATAAGTGCAAAGAATGGGAGGTAGGGGTCCGTATTCTATCAACTTCCGTGTTCTTGTCAACCTAGCAAGGTGTAACATCTAGAGACCTAAAATGTATTTCCTGCTGCTATGCTACTGCCATAAATGACACCCTCCACATCGCCTAACAATCCATGCTTTTCCGCTCCATGAAATCACGCAAATCACCATCACCCAGCTGTTTCCTATTATGCATAGCAACACCATCATTGCTTCTCGCTCAGGAAACCAAAACCGAGCTCCCAGCGGCAGCCAAACTGGATGTCACCAAGAAGGTGCACCAACTCATCGTCAAGTCAGCCGCTACTCCATCGCCGCTCAAAGCTTATACTGAAACTGTTCCCAAAGCAGGTAACGCGACGCTGCAAATGCTGCCCGTCAAAGCCGGAGAGTTCCAGCTGGGCTCGCCGGATGCGGAACCAGGCCGCAATGCCGACGAAGGACCTCAGAAAAAAATCAAGGTCGATGCTTTCTGGATGTCGAAGACTGAGATCACCTGGAAACTCTACAATCCATATTACAAAAACGGAAAGCCGCGCAACAAGGATGGCACCCTGATGTCGCCCTCCGATAAAGACGAACTCAGCGACGTCATCAGCCAGCCGACACCGCAGTATCACGACATGTTTTTGAACAACAGCTTCGTCAACGATCCAGACCATCCGGCCATGGACATGACCCAACACGCGGCCAGCAAATTCTGCCAGTGGCTGAGTGCACAAACCGGACATTTTTATCGCCTCCCCACCGAGGCTGAGTGGGAATACGCCTGCCGCGCCGGAACCTCCACCGCTTGGTCGTTCGGTGATGATGAGTCAAAGCTTGGAGACCATGCATGGTTCGCAGACAACTCGAACTTCACCTACCAGAAAGTCGGTTTGAAAAAACCCAACCCATGGGGATTTCACGATATGCACGGCAACGTTGCCGAGTGGGTGCTGGACCAGTTCAGCGATAAATTCTACGGCAAACTCAAGGACGGAGAGATGAATCCATGGAACGCCCCCACCACACGTTACCCAAGAACGGTGCGAGGTGGCAGTTGGGACAGTGAAGCTCCAGCGACACGTAGTGCCGCTCGACTAGGATCTGCGCCAGACTGGAAACAAGAAGATCCTCAGATACCGAAAAGTGTCTGGTATCACACTGACGGTCAACATGTCGGTTTCCGAATTGTGCGTCCGGTGAAAATTCCAAGTGCCGAGGAAATGCATCGCTACTGGAACACGGATTGGTGGTCGCCCGAGCGTAACAAAGAGGACCTCTAATCTTCTCGGTGAAATAAATTTTCACCTACAAGACGCCTAGCATTGCCAAGTGGCGCTCGCCTCATAAACTGATCGCGCGCCATGTCAGATTCCTTTGTCCACCTTCACGTCCACACGGAGTATTCCACCCTCGACTCCACTGTTCGTACTAAGGCACTTGTCGCCCGAGCCGTGGAGCTGAATATGCCCGCCGTGGCGATGACAGACCACGGGAATCTCTACGCCGCCGTCGAATTTTATCAAAATGCCACCCGCGCCGGCGTCAAACCCATCCTCGGCTGCGAAATCTACCTCGCACCCGCCTCGCTCTACGACAAGGTGGAAACCCCCGGTCGCAAGAATTCCTCCCACCTCACCCTCTTAGCCAAAAACGAAACCGGCTGGAAGAACCTCGTTAAGCTGATCTCCATCGGCCACCTCGATGGCGACTACCTCGGCGAACCACGGGTCGATCGCGAACAGCTCGCCAAATTTTCCGAAGGACTGATCTGTCTCTCCGGCTGCATCAACGGCGCCGTCAACGAATGGCTGCAGAAAAAAGACCTCGATGCCGCCCGCGCCGAAGCCATCGCCCTGCGCGATATGTTCGGCCCCGATGACTTTTACCTCGAACTCAACGACCAGAGCCTGGAAATCCAGCAGGAACTCAACAAGCAGCTAAAGGCACTTTCCGAAGAACTCGGCGTTAAACTCGTCGCCACCAATGACGTCCACTTCCTGAACAAGGAGGACTCAGAGGCGCACGATGTGCTGATCTGCATCGGCCAAGGGCGCCTCTTGTTAGACGAAAACCGCAAGAGTTACCCAGTCGATCACTACTTCAAAACTCCCGAGGAAATGCGCGAGCTCTTCGCCGATTTCCCCGGCGCCTGTGACAACACCCTCGAGATTGCTGAAAAATGTAACGTCGAAATGGTGCTGGATGCCACCAGCTCTGAAAAATACCCGCAGTTCGAATCTCCCGACGGATCACCGCGGGAGGAGTATTTCCGCAAGGTTTGTTTCGATGGTCTGGCCAGCCGCTACGCCAACGGCAAACTCGAAAAACTCGCCGAAGGACTGAAAAAAACACCGGAGGAAATGCAGAAGGTGTTAGATGAGCGGCTCGATTACGAGATCAAGACGATCAACGACCTCGGATTCGCCTCCTATTTCTTGATCACCGCGGACTTCATTCAGTGGGGACGCGATAACGACATCCCCGTAGGACCGGGCCGTGGTTCCGCCGCCGGTTCGCTGGTGGCTTACACCATGGGCATCACCGATATTTGCCCCATGCGTTTCGGCCTGCTCTTCGAACGATTCCTCAACCCGGAGCGTGTCAGTCCGCCCGACGTGGATATTGATTTCTGTCAGACCCGACGCACCGAGGTCATCGAATACGTGCGTCAAAAATACGGGGAGCGTTCCGTTTCCCACATCATTACCTACGGAACCCTCGGCGCGAAAAGTGTCATCCGCGATGTCTCCCGTGTCATGGGTATCAGCTACGGCGATGCCGACATGCTGGCAAAAATGATCGAGGCGAAACCGGGCGTCAAACTCCAAGGCGAGTATGATGAGAAGCAAGAGCTGCGCGACATCATCGAGAACAGCAGCACCTGGCAAGACCTCTGGGGCTATGCCATCAAACTCGAAGGGGTGAAACGAAACACCGGTGTGCACGCCGCCGGTGTCGTGATCGGTGACCGCGCGCTCGATGAACACTGCGCCCTAACAAGAGGTAACGAAGGTGAGGTCGTCACCCAGGCAGACATGAACTCCATCACCGAGTTAGGCCTGTTAAAAATGGACTTCCTCGGTCTGAAAAACATGACCGTCATCCAGGATGCCGTGAACCACATTCGCGAGCACACACCTGATTTCGATATCAACGAAATCTCGCTGGAAGACAAACCCACTCTTGCCCTGCTGAACCGCGGTGAAACCATGGGCGTGTTCCAGCTGGAATCCGGCGGTATGGTCGAGACCTGCCGCAAGTATGGCATCGATAAAATTGACGACATCATTGACCTTCTCGCGCTCTACCGTCCGGGTGCCATGGACTACATCGATCAGATGATCGAGGTGAAAAAAGGCATCAAACCAGTGCGCTACGAGCACCCGCTGTTAGAAGTGATCTGTGGCGATACCTACGGCGTCATGATCTATCAGGAGCAGGTGCAGAACGCGGCCAAGATGCTCGCCGGTTACACCCTCGGTGGTGCGGATATTCTGCGCCGTGCGATGGGTAAGAAAAAACCCGAGGAAATGGCGAAGCAGCGCGAGATCTTCGTGGCCGGTGCCAAGGAAACCAACGATATCGACGCTCCTCTGGCGAACCAGATTTTCGATAAGATCGCCGGTTTCGCCGGTTATGGCTTCAACAAATCTCACTCCGCCTGTTACGGCCACATTTCCTACTGGACCGCCTACTTGAAGGCGAACCATCCGGTCGAGTTCATGTCCGGCCTGCTCTCTAACGAACTCAATAACACGGACAAGATCGGCATCTTCATCAACGAGTGCCATCGCATGGAAATTGAGATCCTGCCGCCGGACATCAATAAATCCAAACTCCGCTTCGCACCCGAAGCCATCCCATCCGGCAAGCTCGCCATCCGCTTCGGCCTCGCCGCGATCAAAAACGTGGGCGAGGGAGCCATGCGCACCGCCATCGCCGAACGCGATAAAAACGGTGAGTTCGCCAGCTTGGACGACCTGTCTAACAGGCTCGACTCCAAAAGCGTCAACAAGCGCATCTTGGAAAACTTGGTCAAAGCCGGCGCGCTCGACTGGACGGGTGAAACTCGCGCAGCGATGTTCCACCGGATCGAGCAAGTGGTGGCCTCTGCCAGCTCCGCCCAGCGCGATCGCGCACAAGGCCAGGTTTCACTTTTCGACACCATGGATTTCGCCGGTGCCGCGCCCGCTCAAGAGCAAGGCGGCGGTGACACCCCTGAGGTTGAGGAGTGGAGTAAGGATGAAAAACTGGCCAATGAGAAAGAGCTGTTAGGATGCTACACCAGTGGCCATCCGCTGGACAAATACCGCGAGGTCATCGACTCGGATCGCTTCAAAAAGATCGGCCTGTTAGACGAACTCGACACCAAGGATAAACGCGCGCGCTACCCCTTCGCCGGCATGATCCGCCACGTTGAACACAAGGTCACCCGCAAGGGCAAACCCTTCGGCGTGCTGCACATCGAGGATTTCACCGGCAACTGTGAGGTGGTCTGTTGGTCGGAAAGCTACTCCCCTGCCCGCGAGGCCGGCCTGCTGATGTCCGGCAGCGTCATCCGCCTGAAGGCCAACGTGCAGGTAGATGAGCGCACTGAATCTTTACGCCTCACGGGATCCGAAATCAAAGAACTCAAAGCCCGCGCCCCTGGAAAGAACGGCGCGGTGCAAGTCACTCTCTGGGTTGCCCGCCACAGCGAGGATGATCTAATGAACATCCGCAAAGTGCTGCAGCAGCACCCCGGAACAACACCTGTTGAGATCCATCTTCAGAGCGGTACTGGTAAACGCGCCACCATCGAAGCCGGAGAAAAACTTCGGGTGAAAAAATGCGCCGCCCTGAACCAGAGTTTGGCGGAGTGGATGGAGTAAACGTCTAGCTATTGTTAGTTCCCCTTCACCACACGCTCGGCAAATGCCTTGGCCTTGGCGAAATCTGGAAAGTAGTAAATGTGCACCATTCCAGCCGTATCCCCGATGGTGATGTGCACCGCAGCTACGGCATTGTCTTTTTTCTCATCCAATTCCACAGCTTGCACTTTTCGGATTTGGGCTCTGGAAATATACAGGTTATCAGGTTCTCCTTTGGCTTTTTTCTCTTTGATGTGCACAAAGCCATTCAAATTCCCATCCACGAGGGTGAATTCATCAGCCTGAGTGAGAGAAGCCAGGCCTATGAGCACGGATGCGACATATGTTGTTAGTTTAATATTCATGACTTTCCACCATACGGTAAAAATGGTCACCGCGCACCTTAAATTTCCCTGCAGCCCAGCGAGCGACAGTACGAGTGCATTTTCTAACGCCCCAACGGTATGGTGCTAACCTCGCCGCTGTCATTGTGGGTGATGACCAGTTGGTTCGGGCGCACGTCGGTGACTGTGAAATGTTGTCCGGCGGCACTGGTAAACTTCTGGCCAGCCCTCACGGCGTAGGTCTTACCGCTGCTCCGGCTCCGTAAAACCGCCCAAGGGTCGGCGGCTGAGGCTGGGATTTGTGCCGTCATTTCGCGGCGTTTGCCAGTGCGAGTATCTTCGATTTCAACCACTGAAACATCGGCAGGTTGACCGTCCGTGATCTTGGAATGGTTGAGCATACGGCGGATGCTGACGATTTTGAAATGCGTCTCGGGAATGACCTCGCCTTGCTTCACATCGACCTTTTTCTGCTTCCCATACAGCATGCGGACGGAGGCTGTGCTAACAGGTGCGCCCTCGGTTGAAGATGTTTTATCGACACCTGTTTTTTCCACCATCAGAGGCAGCGGCTTTTCCTTGTAATCGAGCATCGCCAGATCTTTGGCAACGGCTGTGGATGTTGTGCCTTTGCTGGGAATGGTTTTTCCGGCAATAAATGGTAAAAGTTTCTTGGCTCTTTGGCGCTGGCTTGGCCTTGGAGAATCTCCCGCGACAGTGTCAGGCGTGGAAGCCACTGACGGAGCAGTGTCGGTGGGCTCGTCGACTGGAGTGCTGGCCTCGGACTCGCCAGTTTGCTCACTCCCCTGTGCCACTTCCGTGGGCTCATCCTCGGTGGCAGTATCTTCCGTGATTGGAGCTGGATCCATCCATTCGACCCCTTCAATTCCCTCTGGCGAGTTAATGGTGAGTTCGCCATCGGCTGGATCGTGATTCAATAAATTGGCTATCTCGTCCTTGCCGGCAGCAGCAGCCACTTGGGAAGCTGTCCAGCCGTGTTCATTGACAGCGTATCGATTCGACCCGCTATCTAACAAGGCTTTAACTGTCGAAGCAAGTCCATGGTGCGCGGCGAGCATCAGTGGTGTCATGCCACCCTCATGTCTAACATAGACGGATGCGCCGAAGCTGGTGAGTGTTTCAATCACTTGATGTTTACCTTTGGAGGCAGCGTAGAGCAAAGCTGTGTCCAGCTGATCGCGAGAAAATGGGGCGATCTCTTCGACGCATGATTTATGACCACCTTCGACCGCGAGTATCAGAGCGGTGCGTTTTTTCTCATCCTTAAGCTCGGGTTTGGCGCCCTGTTTTAACAAATAACGCACCATCGTTGTATTTCCCTCGCGTGCGGCGAGCATCAGCGGCGTTACGCCATCCAACCCTCTAGTATCCACATCCATTCCATTCTCCAGCAAGAATGAGATCGATTCCTGGCGGTTCGCCCGTGACGCAAGGTGCATCGCAGTCCAGCCATTGGCGTCCTTGGTATTGAGATCCATGTCATGTTTCACAAACAGCTCGAGAGCACGCACATCACCGTTTTCTGCAGCGCGTAGGAAATCACCGGGCGTCGATTGATAACCTGACGTCTCCAACTCCTTCTCCACCTGCTCCTTTTTATCCCCACAAGAGGTCAGAACTAGCGTCATACCGAGTAGGCCTAACAGGACTGAAGAATAGAGAGATTGCATGTCGGCATAATACTTCACATATGCTAAGTTTCAACCCACAAACACATGAGCTGGCTTTTCGTTTGAAGCTGCCATCTAGGTAGGATAATCATTTGCCTAATCACACACACGATGATCGAACATGATGACAATAGCTACGAGAAGTTGAAAAAGACACTCGTAGAGAAATTCGAAGACCATTTCGGCACCAGGCCCTTCTTTCTCGTGGCCGCTCCGGCGCGCGTGAATTTGATCGGAGAGCACATTGATTACTGCGATGGCTTTGTGCTCCCTCTGGCGATTAATCGACATGTCATGATCGCGGCCACGCCTAACGGTTCCGAGCGCGCCAATCTCCTGTCCCTCATGCTGCCCAATCAGCCTGCCACCGTCATGCTGGACGAACCACCAAAGGTCAGCCAACCGTCATGGGCTAATGTCATCCGTGGTGTGTTCGATGGTTTTAGAAACAAGGATTTCTGGCCTCTGCCAGGATTTGACGCCGTCATTCACAGCAATGTGCCTCTCGGTGCCGGGCTTTCCAGCTCAGCAGCGCTCGAGGTGGCCGCAGCCACGATGGTCGAGTCCTTGTTAGGAATCGAAATCAACCCGAAGAACAAGGCTCTGCTGTGCCAGACTGCTGAGCATAAATTCGCCGGCGTTCCCTGCGGCATCATGGATCAGTTTGCCTCTGTGTTTGGCAAAAAGGACCACATGATCCTGATCGATTGCCGTTCTGAAGAAGCTCAGGCCATTCCCTTTGCCGACGACTCGGTGGAAATCATCATTGCCGACACGCGGGTAAAACACGCCCTGAGCGACGGCAGCTATGCCAATCGGCGCAAGCATACCGAAATCGCCCTGTCGATACTCGGCAAAGATTCCTGGCGCGATGTCACCATGGAGGATCTTCTGTCTGCCGAGCCTAACATGAATGAACAAGTATTTCGTCGTGCCAGGCATGTGGTCACTGAAATCGATCGCACCCAACGCGCCGCCATGGCTCTCGCTCGTGGGAAAACAGAAACCGTGGGACAATTGATGGCCGACAGCCACAAGTCACTTCGAGACGACTTCGAAGTATCCTGCAAGGAACTCGACATCATGGTCGAAGCGGCTTGGGACATCGGCGAAGCCGGTGGGGTGCTTGGAAGTCGCATGACAGGTGGCGGCTTCGGCGGATCCACGGTCACTTTGGCTCGTAAAGATAATGCCGAGGAGATCATGCAAAAAATGGCAGCAACCTATCAGGCACAAACTGGAATCGAGCCCTCTATTTTTGCGACGACAGCCGTCGATGGAGCCCACAGCCTCGGTCTCTAAATTAAAGACCGGAGCCAACATCCATCGCCAGTAGGCAGACGTCATCCTCGAACTCTCCGGACTCAGAGAAGGCCTTGGCTTTTTCCAGCATGCCATCCAGGCAGGCCTCGAGCTTCTCGCCCTTGCACTGCTCTAAGAACTTCATGATTTTCTTGATGCCCAGTTGTTTCCCTTCCCCGTTTTCAACCTCGTGAAGACCGTCGGTGAAGACTAACAACCGATCCATGTCATCGAGAGATACTGTTTGAGATTTAAATGGAGCACCGGGAATCAAGCCAAGCGCCGGGTTCGGCTGCCCCTCGGGACTCTTCAACTGCTTGGCCTTGCCTAGCCTAACAACAACAGGCGACGGGTGGCCGGCGCATGCATAGCGCAGCACGCCGTCTTTGAGATTCACCACCCCATAGATGGCAGTGGCGAAGAAAGTCACTCCGGCGCGCTCAAGAATGGAAACCAAACCTTCGTTGATTCCATAGAGGAACCATTCGGGATCCGTGGCTGCCTCACGTTCTTTTTCCATCAAACCACGCAGCATCGAGACGACTAATGCCGCACGGACACCGTGGCCCATGACATCACAGACAAAAAAGCCAATGGAGTGCTGGGAAATGGGGATAACCTCATAAAAGTCACCTGCCATCTCGGAGGCCGGTGCATAGCGACTGCGGAAGGTGACCTCGCGTGAGGAGTTCTGCAGAGTCAGTCCGTCCAAACTTTGTGGCAGAAGTGCTTGCTGAATCTCGCGGGCAAGTTGCAGCTCTTCTTCTACCGCAGTGTAACGGTTCTGCAGCTCTTCAGCCAGGCTGGCAAGCATGCGCTGGGTGCGCACCAGGTCAGTAATGTCATTGGTGATGCCAAATGTTCCGCGAAGGTTGCCCTTGCGGTCGCGCCACGGAAGTTTGGAAGTTTCCGCCCAGGTATCGTCCTTACCCTCCCAGGTCTCACATTGGATGACGTTGATCTGAGGCTCGAGTGAGGCCATGATTTCGAGTTCGTTGGCACGCGCCACATCGGCGTGTGTGGCATCAAAGAAATCGTGGTCCGTCTTTCCTAACAAATCATCCACTGAGTCAGCGCCGAGTTTCTTAGCCGTTGAGCTGTTAGCCAATACAAACTTCGAGTCCTGATCTTTGTAATAAACATTCACTGGAATGTTCTCGATCAGTTCGCGCAACCGATAGCGCTCTTCCTCAAGTGCGGTTTCCGCACGTTTCCGCATCGAAATATCGATGACTGATCCCACCATGCGTTCGGCTTTGCCAGTATCATCACGCACCACCACGCCACGGATTCTAAGCCAATGCCATTCTCCGTCCGGATGGTCATAGCGGCAATCCGTCGCCAAGATGTCAGACTCCGAGCCGGAAAGAACCAGGTCCAGTGCCCTTTTGAATTCCGGGTAATCGTCCTCGTGGATGTATTCCTTGCTCTTCGTCAGCAGATTGGGCGCATGGGCTTTGTCGTAACCGAGAAAACCTAACACCCTGTCCGAGTAATAGATTTCCTCTTCGCCGACATACCAGTCCCAGACGCCCTCATTAGATGCCTGGAGAGCGAGTTCGAGTCTATCTTGGGGGTTGGTTTCCATGCTTCTTATTATCTAAGTCACTAATCTCTGATGAATCAATCAGGAAGCGACCATCAGAGGTGATTTTCCAACCACTCACTCACTTCCGTGGCGAGCACGCTGTAGTGTCCCTCAAAAGAATGTCCGGCTCCTTCGATCTCTACTAACTTGGACGGCCCGCGCAGCACCTTATTCAAATCACGGCTGTCATCCGGTAACACCACATCATCCGCAAGGCCGTGAAGCAGCAACCAAGGCACACGCACTTCAGCGACTGCGGCCAGAGTGTTGTCGATCTGGTGCAAGTCATCTACAAAGGACTGGGAAAGTGGGCAGTCGGGTTCATCCCACATCAGGCCATCGTCTGGGGTAACATCACCAAACTCCCGGTCTGTGAAATCCGCGGTGCGCACCATGCCTGCCAGAGAAACCAACACCTTGATCCTCTCGTCACGGGCCACCGTAAGCGCACCCACGGCACCGCCCATGCTGTGACCGATGTAGGCGATCCGTTTTCCGGTGCCAAGCTGATCGATCACCGCAGTGAGATCGCCCACTTCCTTGGTGATGTTAGAATCTGTAAACTTTCCTTCTGACTCTCCGTTCCCCGAAAAGGAAAATCGGAGACAGGGATAACCAGATTCGGCAAGGGCATCGGCAAGCTCGACCAACATCGGCCGGTCTTTGTTCCCGGTGACACCATGGCCAAGGATCACCAGACAATCGGATTTCTCGGCATCATGAAACGAGGCGTCAAGCTGCTCGCCAGCTGAATTTCTAATAGGTTGCATAACAAAAACGATTAGCTGAGTGCTCGTCCTTTGAAGGTAAGTTCAGCCACGCCGGACTTATCCAACCCGCCTAAACCAAGGTCGATCATGCGCTGATACTGCGCTTGGGTGGCGAGGGACAGTGGCAGTTCAACTCCCACTTCCTTGCCTAGATCATTGGCGATACCGCTGTCTTTTTCCGCATGAGCGGCAGAGAACCAACACTCGTGATCACGATCAATCATATCGTCTGAGTCAGTTTCCAAGACCCGTGAGTTCGCCCCCGTCTGAGAGAAGACTTCACAGAGCATCTTGGTATCGAGCCCCAATGCCTCACCGAGACCGAGCCCTTCGGCCAAGGCTGCGGTGTTGATATTCATCACCATATTGACCAAGGCTTTGACCTTAGCAGCCTCGCCGGCTTCGCCGATGTAGCGGAGTTTTGTCGAAAGCTGATCGAGCACATCCTTACACGCGTTAAAGGCCTCCTCTTTACCACCGATCATCAGATAGAGGCTGCCCTCGCGTGCCTGACTGATGCTGGATGCCATACACGCCTCCAGTGAGTGGGCACCTTCGGACTCAGCGGCGGATTCTATTTCCTTGTGTACATCCGGGGATACTGTGGCGCAGTTAATAAAGGTTTTTCCTGCGGCGTTGGTCAGAAGGTTATCGCCGTCAGTTAGGAAAATACTACGCATCGCTTCGTCGTCAGTGACAACCGTGATCACCAGCTCGGCATCAGCGGCGCATTCCGCCAAGGTGGTTGCAGCAGTGCAGTCCAGCTCATCGGCAAGGGCAATGGCCGACTCCTGATAGACATCGTAAACGGCGGTGATGGTGTGACCGGCATCGTTCAGACACCGTGCCATGTTAGCACCCATTCTCCCGACTCCTACAAAGGCGATTTTTCGACTAGTTGTTTCCATGCCCCGAACATAGTAGCGGCCTTCATGAAGTAAAGCGCGAGACGCCTTAGTTTCCCCCGTTAGACTCCGCACCGCCTTCCAATGGCTCATGATCAAAGCTCAGGCCGCCATCGAGAATGCGGACCTGCTGAAATAAATCGGGTCGGTGGAAATCCGGCTCACCCTCAGGAGCAGGTGCGGCTGTGAGAAATTGTTGCTCGGGGGAATTGACGATGAACGTCACATTCATCCGCGTTTCTGGACCAAAATCAAACCTCGCCTTCAACACATCGAGAGGAATCGATGCCGCAGCCAGCCACGAGCCGTCCGGAGATAGTTCTCCATAGCCTTTTACCCCGGGCACTGGCAAATCTTCCTCCTGAGCCCGCACCCTAGGCGCGGTGAACTCGGCACTCCACCAGGCACCATTGGCTGCGAGATTGAACTCCAGATACCTGCCCGACGCCGGATGACTCAAAAAGAACTCAGCGACATCGTATTTCCAAAGTTCGGGCGTGAATTGACTCGGCCTGGCCTGTGGATGGATCAACGCGGGCTTGCGGTGGGTGGCGACGAACCAGAGGCTACCGTGATCGATTCCCAGGCCAAATGCCGCAGGGGTGTCGAGCGGCTTGCCATACCAGTCTTTTTCCAGACCAAAGAGCCCCAGATCGAGGCCTCCCCAATAGAGCGGTTCCTTTTTGTGTTCAATCAGCATGCGGACCGAAGGTGGAGGATCTGAACGGTCTTGCCAAAGCTAAAACGAGGCCATTTTAGTGGGAAAAACGGGTAAAAAATGAACTTGTGGTCTGAAATGACTACTTTTTTTGACATTCCGTGAAAAATGCTGGAAAGGCCATCGCGTATGTGTTGTTAATAACTCATTCACATTGAGCCGCCAACCCAAGCAGCCCTAGGCTCAAATGTAACCCACACACAATGAACGCAATCGAATACATCGGACCCCGCCCTAAAAAACCTGCACGCAAGCCGTGGGGGGGAGGTTGGCTGATGGTACTACTGGTTGTGGTCGGTGTCGGCATTGTTGCGAAACCATTTCTCTCCGATCTTCTTGCCAAAGGAGACGTTACCGATGAGCTGAAAGTTGAGGAAACCGTAGCTTGGCTCGCCAAGGACGACAGCTTTGGCAATCAGTTAGCAGCCGCCGCACTCGAGCGCAGCATGGTGCCCATCACCTACGACCCTGCCTATTACAAAATTTCCTACCCAAATGGCGATGTTCCTGAGGGCAAAGGTGTCTGCACTGACGTGGTCATCCGCTCTTACCGTGCCCTTGGCATCGATCTGCAGAAGCTCGTCCACGAAGACATGGAGAAGAACTTCCGCATTTACCCACAATTGTGGAGCATGAAGCAGACCGACAGCAATATCGACCACCGCCGTGTGCCGAACTTGCAGCGATACTTCAGCCGTTTCGGACAAGAAATCGCTCTCGCCAACGAAGCTGACCAGAAAGCCACCGACTTCAACTATGGTGACGTCGTCGCATGGCGTCTGCCACACGGAGCCACCCACATCGGCATCGTTGTTCCCGGCCCCGGTGAGCGCCACGATGAAAAATGGATCGTGCACAACATCGGCTCCGGTCCGAAATGGGAAGACAAGCTTCTGGAATACCAGATCATTGGCCAATACCGCTATACCGGCGTTGTCAAAAGCGTCAGCCAGTCTGGTATGCGTTACAACGCCCGCTAATCAAAGCCAGCGTCACTAAAATTCGCAGAATGCACACAGCATTCCGTGCGAAGACATCGACTTAGGATCGTTGTCCTTTCTTCGAATTCCTTGGTAGGAGAAAATTCCTCGATTGCGGCTTCATAAACCCTCCATCATCCTCCACACTCGCGCCCGTGAGTCAGATTTACGTCATCACTGGTAGCGACGAAGGCACAGTCGCCGAGGAGGCCCTGAAGGTCTTTGAAAAAATCAAACCCGAAGGCGGGGATGATTTTGCCAATGAAATCATCAACGGCACGATCTCGAATGCCGACGAGGCCCTCAGCGCCTGCAGCCAGGTCATCCAGTCGCTGCAAACTGTGCCCTTCTTCGGCGGTGGTAAAAGCGTCTGGCTGAAAAATGCCAACTTCCTCGGCAGTGACCGAACCAGTGAAGCGGAAGCAACCAAACAAGGCGTCGAAGCCTTGTTAGAATGCTTACAGTCCGGACTCGCCCAAGACATTACCTTCCTCATCAGCTGCGGCGCACTCGATAAGCGCCGCGCGTTTTACAAGTATCTCAAGAAGGAAGCGAACCTGCAAAGCTACGACAAGCCGGACGTCTCACGCGACGGCTGGCAGGACGAAGTCGCCCATCTTGTTAGAAACAAAGCCCGCGATCTCGGTCTGACATTTCAAGGTGACGCTCTGGAACTCTTTGTCATGCTCGCTGGGGAGGACACCCGCCAGATCAATAGCGAGTTGGAAAAAATCGACCTCTACCTCGGCGATCGCCGTGAGGTGAGTGAGGACGATGTGCGCACCATGGTGCCACTTAGCCGCGCTGGTGTTGTCTTTGAAATTGGTAACGCGATTCAGAAGAAGAACGGCGCTCGTGCCATCGAGCTCGTCGATCAGCAACTCTCGCGCAAGGAGACCGCCATCGGAATCCTCCGCGCCTCCATCATCCCGACTATTAGAAACCTGTTCATGGCCGCCGCTGCCAGTGATGGCAAAAACATCCCCAACGGAAACTACAACCAGTACTCCGCCGCACTGGATTCCCTGCCCAGCAACGAACGCGCCTGGTTACCTCAGAAAAAAGCCGGTGGTGTGAATGCCTATCCCCTTTTCCTCGCGAGCAAAAGTGCACGTAACTTCGGCCTGGCTAAACTCCGCGAAGCCATGGAAGCCACCCTCGATGCGGATCGCGCTTTGGTGACGACGGGGCTGGATCAGCGTGTGGTATTGCATCGCTTAATCGCCACAATTTGCTCTTAGTTGAATCCAGATTCCAGAGACCAGATTCCAGAAACTTATGAAAACTCTCATCATCGCCGCTGCTGTTGGCATTACTGCTGGTCTGTTAGGAGCGCTCTGCGGCGTCGGTGGCGGCATTGTCATGGTGCCGGCTTTTGTGACCGCGCTGGGTTTTGAGCAGAAAAAAGCGGTTGCCACCTCGCTTGCGGTGATCGTTATCATTGCCGCGGTCTCCACCTTGAATAACTCACGTCAAACTGGACTAATCGACTGGCGCGTAGTCGGAATCACCGCCGCCTGCGCCGCCTTAGCCGCCTGGTTCGGAACCGACCTCATGCACAAACTCAGCAACCAACATCTGACCAAGATGTTCGGCGTCGTGCTGTTAGTCTTCGGAGCAAAAATGCTAATGGGGAAATAAGCGCTGGGAATTAGGGTTGATTGAGGATCCACAACGGTAGGGCTGATTGGCCCAATCAGCCGGACCGGAGGTATTCAGCTACGCCCAATCAAAAACAGTTCCAGCCCCTTCGATATCATCTTTTCCATCTCAACTAGCAATGGCGTAACCCGGCAGCATGAGGCCATTCTGCCCTACCCTAAAAAAGCTACTTTTTCTCCTGCCACTTAATATCGGCGGTGCGTTTTTTAACGTCTAGGGTGACGCTACAGTGCTTGAACTGCCTTGTGTAAACATAGCCATCTTTCTTGGCTGGCCCGAGCGGAGGGCCGAGGGGTTTGTCGTATTCTGGGAACCATCTCATCCAGTGATTTTTTTTATCCGCTGCGTATCCTTCATGGGCGCGGAAGTAGCTGTGCTCGCCGGCGGAGATCAGGAAAATGGCCAAGGGGTAGATCAGTGCTTGGCGGGCTTTCTCCTCGGACTCGACCGATCCATGTATTTCATCGATGCCCATCTTACTGGTGTTTTCCGTTTCCGCCAGACCGTTGGTGAACGCGATGATTTTTCCCTGTCGGCTGGCTTGCTGCATGGCATCGATACCTTTGGCGATGTAGTCCTCGTAGCTGGTTTTACCAACCGCATGCTGGAAGCCCTCGAGGTAGGAACCATCGAAATAATCCAGGTATTCCAGCCCCGCATTTTTGAAACGTGCTCTGAGAATGTTTGCCACCATCAGCTTGTCTGGACCGATGGCTTTGCGGGTGTCTTTCATCATCGTGTGATAGCCAGCCGTAACCGCTTTTTTCTTTTCCGCACCGACCTGACGCTTGAGATAGCCCGGCTCCAGAGCCTTGATATTGCCGTCTAGGAAAACGCCATCGATTGCCGGATCAGCCGTCATGCTGCTGCAGGTCTCCACCCACCACTCACGCAGTTTAGGACTCGATAAATCATAGGCCTCGACTTTGGAACGCACGAGTTTCGTGTTTCCAGATTTCGTGTCCTTGAGAAAAGCACCTGGGATATCAGCGAGTGCTTTGTTCGCACCGTAACCACCGTAATGGACGATGACATTTCGGTAGTAGAGAATAGTTGCGTCAGGATTCACCTTCTTCACTGCTCGGGCTGCCACCAGCGTGCCTTTTTCGATCGTGCCATGAGCCGAGTGCCCGTTTGCCTTCTCAAAGGTGATCAGCGGAAATTTGGCGATGAACGCGATCTCTTTATCGGTGTAGGCCTGCGCCTTGCGGATGTGCATGTAGAGTGGAATCCGGTCCCAGCTGAATGCCGGAAGTTTACGGACCGCGGTGGCACTTTTCTTACTCTCCGACTCCTTAGCCACTGCCTCTGCAGTAACCTGACCTGAGCCGGCGATCACGAACAGCGCGAGCATGATGGATGGTGAAATCTTGGCAATTTTCATAATGTTGTTGGTTTTGTTAGACCGCTTCACTTCTTCCAGACTGGTCGGGCATTCGCAGAGACCTCTTGATCTAACTGCTTCATGCGTGCCGCGAGTGTAGATGCTTTTTCAGGGAACTTGGCTGCGAGATCCTTGGATTCGCTGACATCCTTGGCGAGGTTGAATAACATGGGTTTGTTTTTCTTTAAGATTAGGAGTTTCCAGTCTCCCTGACGAATGCCTTCGATATTCCCTTGTTTGCTGTAGTAGAGAAACTCTTCACGTTTGATGGTTGGATCGCCCGTGATGGTGGCGGAGAGGTCGAGGCCGTCGATTTTATTTTTCCCCGGTAGTTTGCTATCGGCCAGAGCTGCGAGCGATGGCAGCAGGTCAATGTTAGAAAACAGCGCATCGCTGCTGGTTCCGGCTGGGATGCGACCGGGTGCCCACATGACGCAGGGGACGCGCTGACCGCCCTCAAAGGTTTGCATTTTTCCACCACGCAATGGCAGAGCGCTGCCGCCGTGGTTTTTGAAATTCAGCCACGGGCCGTTGTCGCTGGTGAAAATGATGTAGGTGTTTTCCGCGAGGCCGAGGTCTTTGACGCTGTTGACCAGTCGACCGACTTCAGTATCGATGTGCTCGATCACACATTTGTAGGCATTCTTCGGATCGGCATCGTAGACGTCCTCGGGCACAAAGAGAGGTATGTGCGGCATGCTGTGAGCCAGATAGAGGAAGAAGGGCTTTTCCTTGTTAGCGGTGACAAACTCGATGGCCTTGTCCGTATAGCGCCGAGTGATGGTGCGCTGGTTGACGGGGATCTCGATGATTTTTTCGTTCTCAATAAGAGGTGTTTTCCATTTCTTGACGAACTCGTCTTGATTCAGCCAGCTCTCATCGACGCCTGGTTTGGCGGCCTTTTTGTTGACCGGATGGGTCATGTCATTGGAATAGGGAATCCCGTAGTAGTAATCGAATCCATTGGCGCGCGGCAACACTTCGGGGTGATGACCAAGATGCCATTTTCCAACGCATGCAGTCGCGTATTCCAAGGACTTGAAATGATCCGCGATGGTGTATTCCTCAGAATTGAGACCGAAGTTGCTCTTCGGGAAAAGCACCCCTTTCGCGAGCCCGACCCGCTTCGGATAGCTGCCGGTTAGCAAACCAGCGCGCGATGGTGTGCAGACCGGACTGGGAGTTACGAAACTGGTAAACATTCGACCTTCCTTGGCCATCGCATCGATGTTCGGCGTCTTGATGGTTTTCGAGCCAAAGCAACCAAGGTCATTATAGCCCTGGTCATCGGTCAGGATGATGATGAAATTCGGCTTGGCCGCAAAAGCAGAAGCGACCAAAAGTGCATAGAACGGCAGCAATAAAAGTTTCATCTCCCAACACTACTATCCATTGAACGAATCTCTGTCACCCTTGTTCTATGGCATCCACGTGAGGGCGACCTTGCTAACGAGGAAATTCTACAAGATTGTGTTTTGAACCACGAATGGACGCGAATATGCGCGAATGAAGATCTTGTCTCACCAAACCGTGCGTGATTTGATTGTTATCCCGCAGATTTCACGACTTTGAGTGCTTAGGATATGAAAGATTAGCGTCCATTCGTGTTCATTCGCGGTTCAAAAACCCTAACTAGCTTGCCCTGCACCCAATAGGAGATTTACCCGATTACTTTCCCCTATTGGCTCAGAACATCGATCACCAGCTGCGTCTCCTCATGCTGGTTGGGGTTCTTCAGTTCCTTGGCAATCGCTTTCCAATCACCGTGGAGCTGATCGTAAACACTCAGGCCTAACAAGAATCGGTCATCCTGAACCAGCCAGTTCAATATCTCGTTCGACCTCACAGCGTTCTCGTCCTCGATCAGCTGGCTGGCCGCCGCCTCGGCTTCATTCCATGCGCCGGCTTTCTGTGCCAAAATCATCGAGGCCAGGGTAAAAAACGGATAGCCTTCATCCAAATTCGTTGTGCTCAAAATGATTCGAGTGCTCTTGCACACATCCCTCATCAATGTGATGTGACGTTCGCTGGATGGATCGAGATCGATGAGCAAATCACGAGCCAGATAGTTGGCGGGTCTGACCGTTTCACTATCGTGCCCTTGGTGGAGCAACGCGATACCAACAGCACTGGTGAACCTCCGGTAAATCCTGAACCGCTCAGGTTTCTTCCATTCTTTCGGCTTTGCCCATCCGGTCAGCCCAATGACCTCCGTCAGGTCGAAGTCCGCATCGTTAGGAATGACACCCGATCGCCTGATCTGCGTCCACAGTTTCACGTAATTCGGATAACCCGGATCACTTGGTGAGAAATTGACGATATCCTCATCGGTCACCCTTGATCGGGTGAATTCGAATAATGCTGTGGCCGAGGAGTCCATGTGAGGTTAATGCTAGGAGCTAGTTATTGTTAGATTCCCAATAACGGTAACGATAATGCTGGGCTGACTCACGCCTGAAAATAACCGAATTTCTGCCGGCGTTCACTTTCAAGGTATAGCCATCGCCCCAGCTGGGCTCAGGGTAGCCGCCCACATTGTCTTCAATCGTGTAGAATGTCACAGGTGAATCCATTGGAAGGTAGGACGGGTCACGAAAGGCATCGGTCGGATCGCGAAATTGATCTGGCGTAATGCGTTCGAAGCCTCGCTTCTCGATGATCTGATCCAAATCACTCGGATCTATTTGAAAGCGAAACTTCAGATGAAAGTCTTCAGACGCATCATCGTCAACAAATTCCAAATCGGTCACCGACTCAGGAATCGGGTCTATCAGCATCTCCCTAAAGCGATCATAGACCGCTTCATACTTCAGATAATGCGCCTGCTTGATTCCGTCTGCGATCAGAAATCCGATCGGTGTCAGCGCAAGACAGACCAAGACAATATAGCTGAAAATCTTCCGTCGAGGCAGGATAAACCCGACCGCAAAAGCAAACATGTGAACGATCAAAATACCGCCTAAGATCATCACGATCCCATCGCCAGTATCCGGTCCCATGAAGAGGTCCAAGCTCCCAAGAGAAATCACCGACAAGACCATGGTGATGATGAGAGTAGGTAGGTGCCAGAGACGTTTCATTCTTCTAGATGACATGCATACGCCAGTAACTCCCCCAGCCTGTCGACAATCAGGTTTTCCCACTTGGCCCTATCTGAAACAACCTACCAGACCAGACTGCCGTCCTGATTAAACTCCCAATTTAATCAGACGGCTGACTCGGCGTCGCCATCTCCTCCTTATTCTCCTTCTGTTAGTCACCTCCCCACGTGTCGATCAGATCTAAGCTCTTGAATTCACAGTGATAGCCGAAGTCCCCCTTCCCCCACTCTACGACCAACGACCATGATTCCCCGTCGAATTCTTCACCGTCCTCACCGAGCATGATCGATGGATCATGCGCCATCAGCTTGAATTCGTCCAGGTCGGATGAGTCTGAAATCTTGATGATGGAATCGACAGATGCCTGAAGGAGAGTATCGAAGTTCGCTCTGATGTGTCGAATCAAGTCTAGATGCTGCTGTGTCGTCCGATCTGCAGCAGAAATAAGAATCTCGAACTCTTGAGTCGGAAATAAGATCGTTGAATGTCTAAAGCTGCCTTCAACCTCGGATATTGAAATTCGCTTGTATGTAATCCCATCGGCTTGCCAGCTCTTATCTCTGAAGGCCGGATCAATGCCGATCGCAGTTAGCAGGCGTTCCTCATCAGTCTGGATGCGAAGGAATCTTTTGAGCCAATGCATTTTCATGGAGAACGTCAAGGGTGACCCGCCGCCTACAGGCAGCGCCACTCCGCAACAGGGTTAAGGGTTCGAATGAAGAGGATCATGTTGACTCGGCGCGTGTAGGCGGTTGGTGTCCACCCGCTTGTTCTACCCGTTCAGCGTAAGGTTCGGCCCGATCAAAGAATACGTGAGTGCCTACAGGAAGAAGCCACCAACTCGCAAGTCTGTCGTCACTGATCGTCAATTCATAGAGCGATCTATGCTCGAAGGTCTCAGGATCCTCCAGATCGCGGGACTCATCGACCATCCCCACATACCACCCGCTATCAGACTCTGAGGCGGCCTCCTGCCGGTTCAAAAAGATCGAATCAGAACCAGGAATGATCGACTTGGATACAAAGGCGGTCTGCATCATATTGCACGGTTCCTCAGTCGCTCCATAACTTTTCAATCGTTCCTGCTGAACGGTGTGAATCACCTGTGCGGCGCTCAAATCGCGGGTGAACGAAGCCATCGCTTTGAAATCGAGCGTCTCAAGCTCAATTTCCTCGGCGCCCTCCACTGCCCGAAACCATAGCCATCCACACATGATAGTCTCGCCGGGCTTTACACCTCGTCGGTGCAACTCTTCGAGGAATCCAGCGTGGAATATTTCCATGGTAGAACGTCATAGGTCACCCGCCCGCTACCGGGAGCACGTGTTGACGAAGGGGTTGGAGGTTGATGTCATCGGAAAATGTCGACACTGGACGGGTAGCGGGTCGGTGTGCACCGTCTTGTTCGCTTAGATTATTGGATCGCGATAGATCTCATTAGTGGTGTAATTGGAAAACAGCCATCCTCATCCCCATCGTCATTGCACTGGTAGTAATCTATGTGATCGCGGTGTATCTCCATATCTGCCAGAAGGATAGATCTAATCTTAGGCCAGTGTTCAGCATCAGGCGGATTCATTGCGTGATACTCCTCATACGCTCCTAAAATAAGAGCCATCAATGTGAACCTCTCATCATCATTCTCAACAGAATTACTATAACACTGGAGATACTGATCTATCTTACCAGGGTCAGCCGCCTCGATCTCCCAATCCTGGATGTATGAATCATCATCAATATCAAATAGTCGATTAAACTTCTCAATCGCTTGTGCTGTCGGATGGCGCATGTATTTATTATTAGCGAACGTCATAAGACACCCATCCACTACCGGGGGGCGCGTGTGACTTCGGGGTTAAGGGTTGGAATCATCTGAAAAATTCGACTCTGGACGGGTAGTGGATTGGTGTGCTCTGCCTTGTTAGCCTTTGTTTTTCTCGGCAGCAGGATACGGAGAAGAAAGCCTGCTGAAATCTGATGCGATGTATCGCTCAAACTGTGTTTTACAGTATTCATACTTCTCACCAGTCTTTCTGTCAGTTCTTCTTCCGTTAAGCCAGATAGTTCTCTTCCCTGTATTCTTTCCTGTTTTGTTTTGGGACGACTCGGCTATGAATTCCTCGGAGGTCATGATCCAAATCTTATCCATGCGTTCCGAGTAAAAGACAAACCAATAGTTATCTCTGAATTCGTGTGGAATAGCGGCAAACAGAGCACCGTTGCCAAACTTACAAGTCTTTGATCGAGCCTTAATCTGGACGGTCGTGAATGAACCATCATCACGTCGAACGACTGCGTCTATTGCATCGTCATCTACGAGAGGAAGGTAGACATCTAGTCCTTCCTTGAGCATCAAGCCGACGATCCAGTATTCGATACGCTTACCGAAGCCGGCTGAATGTCTGAACGTGGGTGATGTCATTTTTTAGGCTAACAGTGTTAATAGTTGACTCGGGCAATCGGAACTTACAGATCCTTGATCATTTTGATTGATTAGGAAAAGAGCATCTACCCTATAAAACTAAGCCATTCTAGCGAGATTGCTTGAGTCATAACAAGTGAAATAATACTCCAATCGTAAGGGCTTCAGAGTTTTCCGCTGTATCTGGAGGACTTGTTAAAGGTGACTGTACAATCACAGATGATTCATGGATAATATTGTCTAACAAAGGTTACCAAAAGACAGACTCCCTCCAACCACGACCCATGAAAAACTCCTGCTAGTAAACTTATCTAAACTTAGCGGATCGGTGTCAGAGTGAGGAGCTCTTCGATTTTTTCGCAGAAATGGACCGGGTTTTCTGCTTTCAGGGATGCTGGAGAATTGAAGCCCCAGCCTACGGCGGCGACAGGGATGCCGGCTTTTTGGGAGGCTTTGATGTCGCGGATTTCATCTCCGATGTAGAGCATCTGGGAACTTTTCAGGGAGAAGGTCTTGCGGATGGCGCGCAGGTGCTTGGATTTCCCTGTTAGTTTGGACGTTGATGAGACGAAGGTGAAAACGTTTTCCAGACCGTGGTTTTTGAGGAAGAGATTAACGTTCTCCACGGAGTTCGAGGTGAGGATGCCGAAGTGCTCGGTTTTTGTTCGCAGGGCAGGCAGGACTGTTTCCAAGCCATCAAAGAGAGGCAGTGTGCTGATGCTTTCCTTGAGGAGTTTGGTGCCTTGGTAGAGGAGTTTTGGCACTCGATACTTGGAGACACCAAGGTAGGCGAGAAGGTCATTCATTTTCATGTCCTTGAGCATGGGGACCTCTGCCTCGGTCACTGGCCGGAGTCCGTGCTCCTCGGCCATGCCGTTGTAGATTTTCATCCCTTCGTCAAAGGTGTCCGCAAGGGTTCCGTCGAAATCAAATATCAGTGCTTTGTAGCTCATAGTTCACATCAAGGCTAACGCACATCTGCGGCAGCGCCATGAATTTCTGGTGACAAGCTTGTTTAATCTTTCTTGCAGCTGAGGACGAGAAGTTCCGCGCCTCTTACCGTCCAGCGCACATTCCAGCCTTCGATCACGCAGCCGTATTCACGTTCGCTGTCGGCGGACTTGTAGGCCGGACGTGGGTCCATCGCTAGGGTGGCGGTGATCAGGGAGCTAGTGTCTGAACTCACTGCGTCGTTTTCAGCTTTCCAGACAACCGTCAACGATTCCGGCGCGCCGGTGACGTAACCGCCCACCGCATCCGGCAGGGAATCCGCGTAGGGAATGTAGGGTTTGATGTCGAGGATGGGGGTGCCATCGACAAGATCAACGCCTCGGAGTTTGAGAACCGGGCCATCCGGGTGATCGAGATCGATTTCGTCCAGACGGACCACGGAGAGGCCGATGGGATTAGGCCGGAAGGGAGAGCGACTGGCAAAGACGCCAATGCGCTCGTTGCCACCGAGTCTCGGCGGGCGAACGGTCGGCTTCCAATCATCCCTAACAGCTTGATGAAAAACAAACACCAGCCAGACGTGCGAAAAACCGTCAAGTCCACGGACCGCGTCCGCATTTCTAAACTCCGGCTCAAAAACCAGCTCGCCCCATGCTTCGTCGACAAGGCCAGGCTGCCGGGGCACCCCGAATTTCTCTCCGTAGCAGGTTCTAATGTGAGCGATCGGTTCCATATCTTTGCAATGACTCATGTCCGATGACAGCAGCCACGCTGCCTAGTGAACGTGAGCGTCGCCGCCACCCCACTCGAATCTGAACTGAAGCCAAATGCTGTGGTCGTCTCCGCGTTCTTCGCTGTGATCGTAGTTATACTGCAATCGAGTCATCGCCTCGGTTCCGCCCAACTGGAAAAATCTTGTTAGAACAGGAGAAATACGATGCCGTTCTGGCAGTTCCGGATCTTCGACACCCTCCAAATAACCATAGCGCAGGCCGATTTCCCACTCGGGGTTCAGTTTATACAGTGCGGTGGAGCTGAATGAAAACTCCTCGAAGTTACCTTCATCGGTATCGATATCACGCATCATCACCTCATTGCGCCAAGTGAGCTGGCGACTGTGGTCCTCGTCCTCCAGCCAGGTGTATGTTAGATCCAGCCCATACAGACGTGCACTGTGGCCCATGAAGTTTTTCCCCTGCAGGTAGCTGGCACCATAGACAAATTTGCAGTCATCGCCCGGCCACTTGGTGACTTGGTAGCGGACAGCCAAGACATCTCTATCCCAGAGGGCTTCTTCAGCTTCCTCGGAGTGACCATGTTCATCGTGTTCGTCATGATCGTCGTCATCATGGTCATCATCACCATGTTCGTCATGCTCTTCCTCGTGACCGTGATCGTGTTCGTGGCGGATGGTATCGCCAAATCCGATGATCAAGCGGTCGTCCCAGCGTGTCGGAGGACTCCAGGTGATCTCGACGCCATTGAGGATCACGCCGTCGTCACCAAGAAATCGCACATTGCCAAGGTAGGCATCGGCGAATTTCCAGCCATGGTTGTGGATGTCGTTCTGGGTTCCGATGGAGGCGAAATAACGACCGGCGTGGATTTCAAAACCTCCGGGCAGATTGAGAAAGTTAATGTAAAGCTCCTCTAGTTCCGCTTCCCAGCCATCATCATTGGTCCACGAGAAAATGGATTCTGTAAATCCGGCGAGGTGTTCACCGTAGATCACGTCCATGCCGAACGATAGGCCGGGCACACTGAATCCATTGACCGACGGATCATGTCCGCCAAGTGCGAGGCCAGCGTCTTCCAGATCGGTATGGCCGTATACTGCGCTCAAGTTCAGCCGAGGCTCGACGATCAGCTCCGGCGTGCCGTCTCCGTGATCGCAATCTTCACCGCCGAATGGAACCGTCGAAGGATCGATCGGTTCAGACATGGCAACACCCGAAAGCATCACCATCGAACCAATCGCGACAGAGTGAACAGCAGGTTTGAGAAATCTGGATGATTGAAAATTACTCATAAGAAAAGCCGGCGCAGTTTCCCGCGCCGACTTTATATCACAGTAATTTACTCAACCGTGCCAGACTAAAGAAATTTCATCGGATTTCGCCCGGGCCCCAATCGAAGCCGAACTGCAGCCAGACACTGTCCTCGCTGCCGTGGCCATCGATTTCGTCATGGTTGTATTGCAGGCGGACGTGACCTTTCATGTCGTTGCCAAAATCAAAATATTTGCCAATGGAAGGTGAGATGCGGTGGCGTTCGGCCAGTTCAGGATCGTCCACTCCCTCTACCCAGCCGTAGCGAAGACCAGCTTCCCAGCCCTCGACGAACTCCCACATGACGCTGGTGTTGAAACCGTTGTCCTCGAAGCCGCCTTCATCGTTTTCCACATCGCGCATGATCCACTCGGTTCTCCAGCGGAACTGACGACCACCGGACTCAAGACCGTTCTCGCGCCAGGTGTAGGTGAAATCAGCACCGTAGATGTCCGTGGTCATGCCGAAGCCGTTCTCACCTGTTAGAAAACTACCGCCTACTTGAAAACGGTTAAAGTCATCCGGCCCGAACTGTGCCTGGTAGCGCACCGTGACGATGTCTCTTTCCGGACGGGCCATTTCTGCCTCCTCATCGTGACCATGCTCATCTTCATGATCGTCATGGTCGTCATCATCATGGTCTTCCTCATGCTCACCGTGGCCGTGATCGTGGTCATGCGCCACTGCGGAGCCAAAGCCGACGCTGAGGACATCGGTCCAACTGGTGGGCGGCATCCATGAAATCTCGGCGCCCTCAAAGGCGAATCCGTCATCGCCGAGGTAGCGCACGTTGGTCATGTTTGCATCGACAAAATCCCAGGCGTGCAAGTGCCGACTATTCTGATCGCCAAAGCGCGCCAGCATTCTACCTGCGCGCAGCTCCAGGTTACCCGGAAGGTTCACCAGCTTGAGGAAACCCTCCTCGAACTCAGCATCAAAGTCCTCGCCATTGTGTTTGAAAACATTAACCGTGGCAAAACCGCGCAGGTATTCGCCGGCGTAGAGGTTCGCGCCTATTTCAATGCCCTGGAGGTTAAAGCCGTCCTGAAACGGATCGTGTCCACCGAAGGCGGCATCTTCTCCACTCAGAGTGGTCGTGCCATGCACCGCTCTCAGGTGCAAAGTGGGCTCCAGACGGATGCTCGATGTTGATTCGGGTGCCACATTTTCTTCGGCGCACAATGGACTCGCACAGGCGGCAACCAGCGCTGCTGTTTTCATGTATTTGTTATTCATAACTGATGTGTTGGGTGTAGAGATTGGTCTTGAGCGCGACGGAACAGGCCGCTGTTAGGATTGATGAAATAGGCGATGACAAAGAGCAGCCCGAGCACCAGAACGATGGCCGGCCCGGTGGGGATATTGAGAATCACGGACAGCACCACGGCCGCGACAGAACCAATGCATCCGATCGCGCCACCGCCCCAGAACAGCCAGCGGGTGTTGTTAGTAAACAGAGACATGATCGCGCCAGGCACCACCATCAGGCCGATGGAAAGCACCGATCCCACCGCTTGGAAGCTGGCCATCAGTGCGATGATCATCATCGCGTAGAGTAGGTAATTCACCGAGCGCACTCGCACCCCCTGAACTGCAGCCACGTTCGGCTCGAACAAGGTCAGCAAAATTGGACGCATAAAGAGTGTCGAGCTGATCAGGGTGAAAAGCGCGATGCCAAAGAACACCACCAAGTCCATATCACCCACCGATAGAATACTACCGAACAACCACTCCTCAAGATTCTGAGCCGTCTCCGCATACTCTAACATCACCACCCCCAAGGCAAAGGCGCAGGTGTAGAAAATAGCCAGTGCCGTGCTCTGTGGCAGCCGTGTTTTCCGGGTCACCATGATCGAGCCTAGGCCAACGGCGAGCGCCGCCAGCAAGGCCCCGGTGAATGCTCCCGCCTGATTCAAGGTGCCGGTGATCAGCACCACGGCCACAATGCCCGGAAGCATGGTATGACTCAGCGCACTGAGCACTAGGGAGCTTCTGCGGAGTAGGATGAAGCCGCTGACAAAGCCATTGGTAAATCCAATCAGCGCCGCCGCTAGCAATGCACGCCGGAAGAATGGCATGTCTAATATTTCGAGTAATTCGTTCATTGCCCTTTCGCGGGGTTTTTCAAACCTGAGAAGGTTCGCTTCAGGTTATCTTCTGTTAGAGTTTCAGCACACGGGCCGTTGGCGATGGTCTGGCGATTCAGCAGCAGCACCTCGTCAAAGATGTCGTTCACCGTTCCCAGATCGTGATGGGAGGCTATTACCAGTCGGTTCTCCCCTGCCAGCATGCGCAGCAGCCTGGCGAGGTTCGCCACATGATCGCGGTCGAGACCGGTGAAAGGCTCGTCTAACAAAAGGACGTGCGCCTCCTGAGCCACGGCACGGGCGATAAACACACGCTGTTTCTGTCCGCCCGAGAGCTCGCTGATTTGCCGATTGGCCAGCTCGCCATCCAGCTCCATCATCTTCAGTGCGGCATCGACCGCAGCGGCATCTTTTTCACCAAATTTCTTCCATGGCCCGAGCTGTGGGTAGCGACCCATTTCCACGACACCTCTCACAGTGATTGGAAAATCCCAGCTGACCTCCTCGAACTGCGGCAGGTAGGCAAACTCACCGCCGCGGCACTTCAGATTATCTTCCCCCGACCAGGTGATCGAGCCGCAGCTGCGCTTCACCAGACCGGCGATGGCCTTCAGCAGGGTGCTTTTCCCCGCACCGTTGGGACCGACAAGCGCCAGACATTTGCCACACTCGCTGGTCCATGAAATGTCATCGAGCACATTGAGATCGCGGTAAGACACGCTGACGTTTTGCACGCTCAGCTGGTGCGTCTGGCCGTGGTCATGAGTGTGACTGCATTTACTCATCGCCTTCTCCCCCTAGATTTCCTTTGTCAAAGGCTTGCTCGATCTTCTTTCCTGCCGTTGAGAAGGCGACCTGAATCTCGTTCCCGTAGTTGGGTGAGAGCTTGAACTGCACGAAGTGCCTGCTCCCCTCTGCCGGCTCCTCAGCCCAGATCACGTCGAGCCAGTAAGTGACTGCGCTGTGAGCATCGAGCCGGATTTCTCCGTAAATCGGATTCTCTTCCGGCCTGTCACCCTTCAATAAAACTTCGGGCGCACCGTCTGAATCGATCGGTGACTTTCGCAGCGTGTAAGATAGTGGAGCGGAGGAAAATACCATCTCCACCTCGCCTTCCACGACGTTAGTGGCATCATGGTTTTTCGCCTTCGGTGCTGCCTTTGTCTTGTCCAGCTGATGACTGTGATCCAAGTAGCTCTTGCCTAACAGACCTGCAACCAACATGGCTAACAACAACACGACCGTCTGAAAAATGGGTGACCCACGCATCGTCGCTACTTTTTAAATGGAAAAGAAATGTGAAGTCAGGAAATGCCTACTTCGCGAGTGCTTTGACAATCTTCGTGGTATTGTCGCGCATCATTTTCTCGTAGTTGGATGCTCCGTCGGCAACCAAGGTTCCACCAAGTTTGACTCCGGTTTCCCTGGAAATTACAGACAGAGACTTGGGGTTTGCCCGTAGTTCAGGGAAGATGGCCTTAACGCCATTCTTGCGAATTTCTTGGATCGCTTGCGCCTGATAGGCTGCACTGGTCTTATGGCTCGCTGTGAGTCCTTTCACTGGCAGCGCCTTGAATCCATACTCTTTGCAGTAATATCCGAACGCCGCATGAGCAGTTGTTAGAATGCGGCTGGAGCGAGGGATTCTGCTAACCTCACGCTTGATCCAGGCATCCAATCCTTCCAGTCGGCGGGAGTAGGCGGCGGCATTGGCTTTGTAGGCGGCTGCGTTCGCGGGGTCCAGTCTTCCGAACTCAGAAGCCAGCTCACGTGCCGCCTTCTGCATGTTGCTGACGCGATGCCACCAATGAGGATCCAACGAGCCTTTGGCATGGTCCGGGCAACAGACATACTGGCTGCTGCGTCCGCTGATGGTTTGCGATGGGATTTTACGACCCACTTCAAACACCTTGACGTTATTTCCGAGCGTGCTCTGTAATTTTCCAAGGTAAGTTTCCAGATTTTTGCCACTGGCTAGATAAACCACCGCGCCTTGTGCTTTTGCCAAATCTTTCGGGCTTGGGCGGAAATGGTGTGGGTCTGTGTGCGGATCGATCAGCTGCACCACGGTGGCATGTTTGCCTCCCACCTGCCGAGCCACATCGGAAATCAGTGGGTGTAAACTGGCGACTTTGATATCCGCAGTGGCCACTCCATTGAATGCGAGCACGGAGAGAGCTACGACGGCGATGTTCTTCAAAATTCTCATGTCGCAGGAGAAAGTAACGCATTCGGTATGCTATTGCAAGTATTTTGCGTTAATAATTTAACTTTGCTGTCATAATAATTCTCTTTTGGGGATTTTCGCATGGAAATGAGGGCGTTAAAAGAGGGCATGTCGACCCGCTTTGCCCCCTCACCCACCGGACTACTGCACCTTGGTCATGCTTATGCCGCCAAGTTTGCGTATGATCTCGCAAAAGAGGAGGAGGTTGATTTTTTACTGCGCTTCGAGGATATCGATACCACACGAGTCCGGCCGGAATACTACCTTGAAATCGAGAAGGACCTCACATGGCTCGGCCTCGACTGGGATGGCACACCGCTACGACAGACCGATCGATTTACCGCCTACAACCGAGCGATGGAGGAGCTCAAGTCCCGACAACTTGTCTACCCATGCTTCTGCACTCGCCGAGAGATCCAAGACGAGATCGCTGCGATGGCCGGCGCACCACAAGGCCCAGAGGGTCCGCTTTATCCAGGCACATGCTGCTCGCTAACGAACGGCCAAGCCGAGGAACGCATCTCCGCCGGTGAGCCACATTGCTGGCGACTCAATGCAAGTGAGGCTGGGAAACAAACCGGGCAGCTGACTTTTTGCGATCGGATCAGGGGCGTAGTCGAAGTCGACCCCACTCTGTTAGGTGATGTCATCTTGGCTCGCCGAGACATCGCCACCTCTTATCACATCGCGGTAGTAGTGGATGATGCGATGCAGCAAATCACCGATGTCACACGCGGCGAAGATCTACTCGCTTCCACCCACGTGCACCGACTGCTGCAGGAGCTGTTAGGATACCCCGAGCCCGTGTATCACCACCACCGCTTGATCCTCGATGCGAACGGAGTGCGCTTGGCGAAACGCGATGACCCGATGAGTATACGGACCCTGCGTGAGCTGGGTCATTCACCCGAGGAGGTCATGGAAATGATCTCTGACTAACCCGCCATTTCACGTAGTAACAAGGGATCGATACTGGATTTCTCCCCGCAGATTCGGTCGACCAGAGTTTCCCAGACTTCGTGCCCTTTGAGAATATCCACTTCGATGCGGAGGAAATAAACCGGCACATCGAGTTCGGTTGGTTTCATAAAGCGAACGGCGTCTTTTTCCGTGGTCACGATCATCTCGATGTCACGCTGCATGCAGCGGTTCATGAAGCGGTCGATTTCCTTTTGGTTGAACGAGTGGTGATCTGAAAATACGCGGTGGAACTCGACGTTGGCACCTAACCTGCGAAGAATTTTCTCAAAGCTCTCGGGCACAGCGATGCCGGAGATGGCGGCTACATATTTATCATCTAGGAAATTCAGCGGAACCTGCTCGCCGGTGAAGACATTCTCCAGATGCTGAGGACCGTGGGTGCATTCGATGATCTCGGCATGGCGGTTAAAGCGACGCATTTTCCGGATCAGTTCTTCATTCGAGCTGTTGTCGCATTTGGTGATGAAGATGTAATCGGCGCGGCAAAGGTTTCGCGCCGGCTCACGCAAGGTGCCACGTGGCAGCATTTGGCCAGTTCCGAAAGGCGAGCTCTGATCGACCAACACCACGTCGATGGAATGGGCGAGGTGGAGATATTGCAGCCCATCATCGAGAATCAGAATATCGGCCTCGAGTTCACGCACGGCGAAGCAGCCGCCCTTGACCCGGTTTTTATCCACCACCACGGAGACACCGGGCAAGTTTTTCGCCAGCATGAATGGCTCGTCGCCGGCATTGGAGACCTTGAGCAGTGGCTCGCCACCCTGGCTGACGACCTTCGGCATTTCATCTGCGGGAATGAGCTCTCCCGTGTCCTTGGCTATCCACTCTTGGGCTTTGGGGAGTTTTTTACTTTTATATCCCCTACTGAGAATCGCCGGCTTACGATTACGCTCTCTGAGTGTGCGGGCAAACAGCTCCACGACCGGTGTTTTCCCCGTCCCTCCGACGGTTAGATTTCCTATGCTGATGACTTGGGTGCCCAGATACTGTTGCTCGATGCCGCCACGCCGGTATCGCCCTAACCGGAATGCCACCCCCGCCCTGTAGATGCCCGATAAGCACCAAAGAAGGATCCGCATCATCGTCGCCCTGAAGCCTCGGGCCCTTCCGAAGATCACCTCGGTGCCCCATTGTTCCAGTTCGTCCAGCGATTCCCTCATACGCGCGCACCTTATATACTTGAAACATCTATCTTGAAACTTGAAACTTCATCTATGATCAGACCCGACGGCCGTGAATTCGACCAACTCCGCCCCATTTCCTTCCAAGCCGGCATCGCTCCCCATGCCACCGGCTCGGTTTTAGTTTCCTTTGGAAACACCCGCGTCATCTGCGCCTGCACCGTGCAAGAGGACGTTCCTCGCTGGATGAAGTATCAAAAAGTAGGCGGCGGCTGGCTCACGGCAGAATACAATATGCTGCCATACTCGACGCTCGATCGTAAACAGCGCGACATCTCCGCAGGCCGCATCGATGGTCGTTCGTCGGAAATCCAACGCCTCATCGGCCGCTCCCTGCGTGCTGTGGTCGATCTGAAAAAACTCGGACCCCGCACCATTTGGCTCGACTGTGATGTGCTTCAAGCCGACGGCGGCACCCGCACTGCCTCCGTCACTGGTGGTTGTGTCGCGATCGCCATCGCACTCAACAAACTGATGGCCGAAGGCAAACTCAAAGCCTTTCCGATGAAAAAACTCATCACCGGAATCAGCACCGGAATCTACCAGGATACCGCCGTGCTCGACCTCGATTATCCGGAAGATAAGAACGCCAGTGTGGACTTCAACGTCGTGATGACCGAGGACCTGGAATTCGTAGAACTCCAAGGTAGCGGCGAAGAAAGCGTCTTCACCGATGAACAAATGGCCTCCATGCTGAGCCTTGCCCGTAAGGGAGTTAAGGAAATCACAGAATTGCAGAAGCAAGCCATCCTTGATGCCGACCAGGCATCCTTAACAGACCTTGAAAGTCTGGCGAACAGCTTTAAACAACCGTAAGAGTATTTCACGGGTCTCATCCCTTTTTCTCTTGCGGTGCGCTGTCTAAGTAGTAACTTGCAGTATCAGTTGTCGCTATGCGGTTCGCTGCGTATCGGTGGCTCGATATAAAAAACAAAAACATAACCAAAAATAAGTAAATGAAACTAACAAAAAAACATATGAGCAAGGGCTTCACTCTGGTGGAGCTTCTCGTTGTGATTGCCATTATTGCGGCACTCGCAGCCATGGCGACTCCGGTCATCATGAAGCAGAAGAAGAAAGCCGACATGACAACGGCTACCAACAACGCGAAGCAGATCTTCCTGCTGATGGTTGAGATTGACGATGACCTTGGTGGATTCCCAAGTGATGACACCGCAGCATCTGATGCCGACCTCAACGGTTACACTGGATCTAACTCCAATGACTACCTTGGCCAGTTCCTCGCAGGTGGCTATGTGCAGTCAGAAGAGATCTTCTACGCGAAAGCCGGTTCTGCCTCTGACGCGAAGAAAAAGCCAGACAACGTATACAACACCAAGAGCAAAACTCTTGAGGCTGGTGAGTGTGGCTTCAGCTACGTGAAAGATCAGTCTTCAAGTGGTAACTCCGGTATTCCTCTTCTCATGGCTCCCATGGATGACACAAGCACATTCAAGGAAGACCCATACGGCGGAAAATGCGTTGTGCTCCGTATTGACGGATCCGTGCAAACTCTTCGTCTCAGTAATGAGAGAAAAGGTAAGCTTCCTTCCGGTCAGACTCTGTTTGACACCGGTGACGACTCAGTCTGGGGTGACCAAACTCCAGAGGTTGTAAACGCCAAGTAAGCTTAAAGCTAACCAATCAACTCAAACCGGAGAAGGCAACTTCTCCGGTTTTTTTGTGCCCTCGTGTCTCATTCAGGTCGGATGTTTGTTAGATCCAAAAGACATCCACCACAAACCAGACGATCATCATCAAGCCCACGATGACTTTGACAATCAGCCCGGCGACCGTTCCGAGCACAGATCCGACACCCGATACAGTCGCCGGCCGGACTTCTTTTTTGGCAAAGGAAAATTCAAACAGCATCGCCCCCGCTAGCGGACCAAGGATGAGGCCGAATGGCATGAAAAACATGCCGACAATACCACCCAACAAGGCTCCAGCAGCACCCCACCGGCTACCACCGAACCAGCGCGTGCCCATCGCACCACTCATAAACTCCAACACCTGGGAAATAATCAGGAGCACCGCGAGAACCACTAGCGTCCACCACTCAACGCCGGAATCCTCTCGCAACATCAACCAGTGGGCGATGGCGGCAAAGAAGATGATCAGGTGCCCAGGCAAAAACGGAACCAAGGTTCCGATGAAACCCGAGATCAGCAAACATACAGTGATGATCCACGCCAAGCTGGATCCGATGATCGGAAGAATCTCTGCCATACGCCCATCCCTAACCCGTCCCCACCATCTTGCAACTCCTCATGCTGAAAACAGCGCCCTAAAATCAAGAGCCACCTTGTCAAACGTACAAAAGAACCTTACACCTTGAGGTATGAAAAATGATCTTATGGCCAATGATGTCTTTAAAATGGCATCCACCCAGTTTGATAGGGCCGCTGACTACCTCGACCTCGACGAATCCGTGCGTGAACGCTGTAAATGGCCGAAACGACTCATCACCGTCACGGTGCCGATTCAACGCGATAGTGGAGAAACCGAAGTTTTCTTCGGCTACCGCGTACAGCATCACCTTTCTCGTGGCCCCGTCAAAGGCGGGCTGCGTTTTCACCCGAATGTCACCCTCGGAGAAGTCGCAGCTTTAGCGATGTGGATGAACTGGAAATGCGCGCTGATGGGGCTCCCCTACGGTGGCGGCAAGGGCGGTATCACCTGTGATCCACGCACCATGAGCCTCAAGGAAACAGAGAATCTCACCCGTCGGTTTACTACTGAGATGCTGCCGTTCATTGGTCCCGAAACCGATGTCATGGCTCCTGACATGGGGACCAACGCACAGACCATGGCATGGATCACTGATGTCTATTCCACTCACGCCGGCCACCTTGTGCCGAGTATCGTCACTGGCAAACCAGTTGAGCTGTTAGGATCAGAAGGAAGGAACCAAGCTACCGGTCACGGAGTCGCCTTCACCATCACCCGCGCATTTAACAAACTGGGCATCGACGACACCAAGGCCACCGCCATCATTCAGGGATTTGGTAACGTAGGTTCCCACGCAGCGTTCACGCTTTCTCGCTATGGGGTTAAAATCACCGGTATCTCGGATGTCACCGGCGCCATCTGGAACCCCAAAGGTATTGATGTCGAGGAACTCGTCAAACATGTTGCCGAGACCAAAGGCGTCAAAGGCTTTTCCGGTGCGGAAGAAATCGATCCAGAAGAAATGCTGATTCAACCATGTGATGCACTGGTTCCCGCCGCACTGGAACGTGTGATCAATAAAGGCAATGCAGCAAAACTCCAGTGCCGTGTGCTCGCCGAGGGCGCGAACGGACCAACTACTCCGGGAGCTGACGCCATCATCGAAGAGCGTGGTGACATTTTCCTGATTCCCGACGTACTCTGCAATGCCGGCGGTGTGACCGTTTCCTATTTCGAATGGGTACAGAACTTGCAGCACTATCAGTGGACAGAACAAGAGGTTCTAACAAAACTGGAGACCATGCTTGAGAAGGCATTTGAAAATGTCTACCACTTCGCACAGACTAACAATATGTCTCAGCGCGTAGCCGCACTCGCACTAGGTATTCACGAAGTCGCCAAAGTCAAAGCCACCCGCGGCCTGTTCCCATAACACCAATCATGATCAGATCAACCTATCGCACCTTTGGAAGCCCGGCGGACGTCATCGAGCTTGAGGAGCACATTCCTCACGCGCTGACCGACGGGGAAATCCGCGTCCGCATGCTCGCCGCTCCCATCAATCCGGCGGACATCAATTTTATCTTGGGCAACTACGGCATCCGACCAGATCTTCCTTGCACTCCTGGCATGGAAGGCTGTGGTGAAGTGTTAGAGTCCCGATCCGATGACTTCAGCGTAGGAGATAAAGTCATCTTCGTCCGGCGCGTCGGCACTTGGACGAACGAGGTGGTATGCCCGGGCAGCGCAGCTCTCAAGATCCCCGCCGAGACACCAGTCGAGCAAGCAGCCATGCTCAAGATTAACCCTCTAACAGCATGGGCAATGCTCACCCAGTTTCGTGAGTTACCTGAGAACAGCTGGATCATTCAAAATGCAGCGAACTCCGGTGTAGGCGTCTGCGCTATCCAGATTGCCAAGCTGCTAGGACTCCGCACGATCAACCTCGTCCGCCGTGAAGAGCCCATCAAGGAACTGGTTGACCTCGGGGCCAATCTTGTTTTGTTAGACAATGCGGAATCGATTGAACATGTTAAAAAAGTCACCGCCGATCAACCTCCGGCACTGGCGCTGAATGCCGTCGGTGGCGATAGCGCGTTACGTCTGATGGATGCACTCGCCCCCAAGGGCACGCATGTCACCTACGGCGCGATGAGCATGAGAAGTCTCAAAGTCCCTAATAAATTTCTGATTTTCAAACGGATCGAACTCCATGGGTATTGGTCCACGGAATGGATCAAGGAGCAGGAGGCTGAGAAAATCAGTACGGTCTATAAGCAATTGGCCGAATGGGTCATCGACGGCAAACTCACGCAACTCGTGGACAGCCGCTTCCCACTGCAAGATATCAGGACTGCACTGGGTCGGGCACAGGAAGGAAAGCGCCATGGCAAGGTGCTTCTTTCCCTTGAGAAATAAGCGAATTTTAGGGTAGGTGAATTTTTTCTGAATAAATTCAGATGTTATCGGGTCGAAGTAAGCGAACACCATAAACACTATATTATTATGAAAACATTACTCGCTACCATCGCTACCGTCTTCGTAGGACTAGTTGCTCTGCCTGAAAAGGCTGAAGCTCGTCCACACCACGGCCACGTCGGCCAAAGCTACACCTATGTCAGTGGACATTCTTCTTGTGGCTGTGCCGTCTACAAACGTCGTGTCGTCACCGGCTACGATTGTTATCACCGTCCGATCTATCGTTACTACAGCGTGCCAGTCGTTCACCGCTGCAGAAGCCATCACAGCAGCCGCTACTACCGTCACGATGTGCCTCGCGGTCACTACGACCGTTCGCACTACCGTCGTAATTCACACAGCGGCCACCGCGGTGTGGTCATCAGCGGCCGTCATGGCAGTGTCCGTATCTGTCGCTAATCGACCTTAATATTTACCCTCAAGGAGAGCCCTCACCGGCTCTCCTTTTTTTGTGTGCTCGACTCCCATTTGCATCCTAACAAAAGGTGTGATTAACCCCTGTTTTTTTGCATACGCACATCGATCATGCGTCAACTAAGCGAACATCAAAACCCACCACTATGAAAACAATACTCGCTACCATCGCCACCATCTTCGTTTCCTTCACAGCACTGCCTGAGAAAGCCGAAGCCGCCCCTCATCACCACCACGTCGGCCATAGCTACACTTACTGTAGCGGTCATGCATCTTGCGGATGCCGGGTTTACAAACGCCGAGTCATCGTCGGATACGATTGCTACCACCGTCCGATTTACCGCTACTACAGCGTGCCCATCGTCCACCGTTGCCACCGCTTTGTCAGACCACACCACGGTCATCATGGCCATCATGGTCATCACGGCGGCCACCATGGATCGCACAGCAGCTTCACCATCCGCGGACCACACGGCTGGATCACCATTCGCCGATAGTTAAAAGTCACCCTGACCTAAAAAACCCACAAGGAGGGCCAACACGGCTCTCCTTGTTTTTTTTTCAGAACCAACTAGCTTGGCGACGCTTTACCAACAATCATGCATCGCTCACTGATAACCTCGCTGCTTGTCCTGACTTTATGCCCACTGGCAATTCACCAGTCGCAAGCGGCTACTGCCGGGGACGAACTTCTGGCTGCACTCACCAAACGTGTTGAGAATAATGGTGATGTTTCCGAGATTTTCGACTCCATCGAGGATTTACCGAACTCAGAAGTCACCGATCTCTACAAAAAGGTCGAACGTGTCTGGCCACGACTCCGCGATGCCTGGATCTCTGATTTTCAAAGGATCGCCCGTGATGCCAGTGGCAAATCCGGCAATAATAAAAACCGCATCAGGGACTTGCGAAAAGAGCTCGCTGCCATGCAAGGGCTCGCCGACGGTCCGATGAAAGAGGCTCTGAAAAAACGTGGCATGCCGGCCATCGACGAACTTCGCTCCCTCCTCGTTCCCAAAACGAAGGACATCATTGCCACCGCTGATGATGCGCAGAAGAAAAAGCGCCGTACCATTCTCGCCATTGCCCGGTTACGCGATATTCTGGTCGAGACAGCCATCATTCCTCTCACCCAGACTTCTGTTTCCGAATTAACGGAAGCCGAGAACACGGTCACTCGCGCCCTATCTGGTCTCGATCGTAAAGGGCTCAAAATCATGGAAAACAACCGCAAAACTGCGGAAAAGAAAAAAGTCCCCGAGCCAGAACGCATAGGTGTGGCGGATGCGAACATGATGCGCTTACTGGCTGGCCTCAGCGCTCTTGAGATCGATCCCAAACTCTGCGAAGCCGCCCGTGACCACTCCAAAGACATGGAGACGCTGAATTTCTTCGCCCATGAATCACCGGTGAAAGGGAAACGCACTCCCAATGACCGAGCTAAAAACTTCGGCACCTCGGCCTCAGGGGAAAATATCTACGCTGGTTCCACCGATCCGTTATCAGCCAACAAGGGCTGGTTCTACTCACCTGGTCACCACCGGAATATGTTCAGTTCCGGCCACCGCCGCATCGGGCTCGGGCAGCACAACCGCCACTGGACTCAGCTCTTTGGTCGTTAATCTACTGCTCCGATTGCCTGCGGAGTCGCTTTTCTTCCTTTTTCCGCTCGCGGGCTTCACGGAAGAAACTTTGCAGCAATCCGAGGCATTCATCCTGCATCACACCCACTTCAGTATCACAACGGTGATTCAGTGGAGGGTTTGCTTCCAACAAATTGATCCAGCCTCCAGCGGCACCGGCTTTGGGATCGGGAACACCGAAGACAACTCGGTCGGGTCGGCAGTGGACAATTGCCCCGGCACACATCGGACATGGTTCCTTGGTGACAAACAACGTGCAACCTTCTAACCGCCAATCACCTAATGCGTTCTGTGCCGCTGTTAGAGCGAGCATTTCCGCGTGCGCGGTGGCATCCTTGAGCGTCTCCACCTGATTCCACGCCCGGGCGATGACTTTGTCTCCTTTGACGATTACCGCCCCAACTGGCACCTCGTTTGCTGCGTATGCTTTTCTGGCCTCACGCAACGCCTGCTGCATAAAAAAGCCATCGGTCTGAAAATCCGCCATTAAATCATCGCTCACCGCGCTAATCTGACAATAAAACTTCAAACTTCAAACCGAATACTTCAAACTAAACCCATGAAGAAATGGCATCACTCAGATCGTATCATCGCTCCTTCCCTGCTGGCCGCCGATTTTGGCAGAATTAAGGAGGAAACCACACGCGCTATCCGCTCCGGAGGCGATTGGTTGCACCTCGATGTCATGGATGGACATTTCGTGGATAACATTTCCTTCGGCCCGGCCGTCATTCAGGCCATCCACGAAACCAATGACGTTTTTCTCGATGTGCATCTGATGATTTCAAGACCTGATCATTACTTGCAACGCTTCCTTGAAGCTGGCTCAGACATGATCACCGTGCATCTGGAAGCCGAACACGATGTCGCGGAAACTCTGAAACGCACTCGTGAAGCAGGCTGTAAGGCTGGGCTGGCACTCAACCCTGCAACCCCTTTCGAGCACGCGCGACCCTTTCTAGATCAAATCGATATGCTCCTGGTCATGACCGTGGTTCCGGGCTTCGGTGGTCAGTCCTTCATGCATGAAATGATGGCCAAGGTCGAAGCCGCTGCCGCTTACCGCGATGAAAACGGCCTCTCATACCATATTGAAGTCGATGGCGGGGTGGATGCCACGACTGCCCCCATCGCCGCCGCCGCTGGGGCGAATGTCATGGTCGCAGGCTCATCCACCTTCAAAGCCCCCGACATGGCTGAAGCAATTTCGGTGATACGCGGCGCTTAGAAAGCACGTATTCCCATGCCAATGAAACGATCCATTATCATCGCCGCCGCTATTCTCAGCGCGCAATTCGCCTCTGCCGCCACACCGAAGGAGATCATCGCTGAGCAAGTTCCCCAGGCACGCGCCATCTTGGAAGCTTGGAAAAAAGGCTCACCGACAGATGCGAAGCGCATGCTCCACATCGTTTATTGGACACCCTCTGATAGAGAACCAGCTCCCCAGTACCGCGAGCGCCTCACTCGAGTGATGGAAATCATTCAGAAATTCTATGCATCCGAAATGGACACACTTGGCTTCGGCAAACAGACGGTTAACCTCGACCTCGCAGAGGACAAGCTCCTCCGCATCCACGTGGTTAAGGCACCCAAACCCTACGCCCACTACAAACCCGGCGACGGACACAAAATCCGCAACGAGTGCACGCCAACCCTCCAAAAAGCGGGCATCGATCCAACCAAGGAAACGGTCGTCATTTTCTGTAACATGTCTAACTGGGATCCGGAGAAGAAGCGCATGACCCAGAACAGCCCCTATTACGCCGGCGGCAACCATCGCGGCGGCACTGCTTGGCAGGTTGACTCACCTTTGTTAGATCCTATCCATCTGGATAAAAAAGAACCGATGCTCCACGACGGTCAGTACGGCCACATATCTATCGGAAAATACAACTCCATCTTTGTCGGAGGCGTCTGTCACGAGCTCGGCCACGCACTCGGTTTGCCACATAACTGCGAACGCGCCGATGAACGTGCAGCACTCGGTATAGCCCTCATGGGTAACGGCAACCGCACCTTTGGTCGTGATCTGCGCGGCGAAGGCAAGGGCTCATTTCTCACCCTTGCCAGCGGCATGCGCTGCGCTTCCCACCCGATGTTCACTGGCTCAGTCAAAGGCATGGAACTGTCTGGTCAAGCCGAGCTGACTGATTTGAAAATCAGCAAAGGTGACCGTGCTATCAACATCACCGGCAAGGTAGTTACCGATCCTAACAGCCCACCTGTGTATGCCCTCCTTGCCTACTGTGATCCTGTCGGAGGCAGCAACTACGATGCCACCACCGCCACCGCAGTGCCCAAGGAAGACGGCACATTCTCTATCAACTGCACCGGATTTGCCGCTGGCAAACAAGCCTCTCTGCGCCTGATCATCCTCTACGCGAATGGCGACGCCACCTCACACGTTGGCACTCACAGCCCATACACCTATCCCTTCAGCGCCGATGCGGACGGCCAGGCCAACCTCGATGAGATTTCGCTGATCTTCAGCTTCCAGCCATTCCAAAAAGCGATCAAGGCCAGAGACAATGCTGAGATCTACCGCTTGCTTCAGCAACTTTCCACCTCGGAAAATGCCAAGACCGCAAGCATCGCCAAACGTCTTCTCGCGCAGAAGCCCACCATGCCCGAGCCTGCGGCCATTCCTCCCAGCCAGACCGAGGTCGCGCTCGCAGACACCACAGTAACTTCCGCCAAAGTAGGGTATTTCAAACCACTCTATAACAAGATTCCATCGGAAAATATGCTGATTCAGTCGGACTCGCGTATTTTTGAACACGGCATCTATGCCCACGCGCCTGCGCACCACAGCTACTCCCTCGGAGGTAAGTGGAACAAACTCAGCGGACGTTGCGGGCTCGCAGAGAACACCCGCGGCTCGGTGAAATTCGTCATCAAGGCAGATGGTGAGAAAATCTGGAGTTCCAGAGTCATCAAAGCCGGCCAGCAACCGCAGTTCAACGTCGACGTTACGGGCAAAAAGAAACTCGAGCTCATCGTGGAAGACGGTGGTGACGGTAACGGTTCCGACTGGGGAATATGGCTTGAGCCGGTGCTTTCACGCTAAGGCGTTGTCATCCCAGAGTTGGTCGGTTACAAACACCCCGTGACTACCGACCAGCTAGCCTCCGGTCTCGGGAACTTCCTGAGACCCGATCAAATTTCCACCTCAGACGAGGTTCGTGCAGAACACGGCACGGACAAATGGCATGCCTCAGCTCTTCCTGATGTCGTCGTATTTGTCGAGTCCACCGAGGATGTGGCCGCAGTGATGCGGTTCGCCTCGGCTGAAAATGTGCCGGTTTATACCCGCGCAGCTGGCACAGGTCACATCGGCGGCTGTGTGCCAGTCCACGGTGGCATTCTTGTCTCCGTGATGCGGATGAATCAGATTCTGGAAATCAATCCATCCGACGGCGTCTGTGTCACCCAGCCTGGCGTCATCACAGGTGAGCTTCAGAACGCGGTGCGCGAACACGGCTGGTATTACCCGCCGGACCCGGCCTCGCTCAAGGAATGCAGCATCGGCGGCAACATCGCCACCAACGCTGGAGGCCCCCGTTGTTTGAAATACGGAGTCACCAAGCAGTATGTGTTAGGGTTGACAGTGGTTTTGGCCTCGGGCGAAATTCTGAAAACGGGTGGCCGCTGTCACAAGAACTCCACCGGTTTCGATCTCACCTCTCTGATTGTCGGATCTGAGGGAATGTTAGGCATCGTTACCGAGATCACGGTGCGTCTGATTCCTCACCCACAGACTCGCGCCATGCTCGGTGCATCCTTCCCGGATTTCACCGCTGCCGCTGCCGCCGTGCAGGCCATTTTGGACTCAGGCACGCTGCCTTCCGCCCTGGAAATCACAGACGGATTCACCATGGCTGCTGCCCGCGATTATCTTGGGGCCGATAAGTTACCTCCCGGTGACGCCTACCTGATGATCGAAATCGACGGCAACATTGAAACTGTCGCCCGCGAGCTGCCCGCCCTGCGTGACTTTTTGTTAGGTCATCAAGCCATCCGCATCGATGAAGCACCGGATGAAGCTGCCTGTGATCGTATCTGGCAGCTGCGCCGTGATTTTTCCTACTCTCTGAAACACACCGGCTTGACCAAACTCAACGAGGACATCGTCGTGCCACGCTCGAAGCTCGTGGACCTGGTCAATTTTGCCCAGCAGCTCCAGAAAGACACCGGAATCCCTGTCGCCTGTTTCGGCCATGCCGGTGATGGCAACATCCACACCAATATCATGGTGGACAATTATGGAGATCCAGCCACCAAGGAAAAAGCCGATGCCGCCCTCAACCGTCTGTTCACCTGGGTGATAGAGAACAAGGGCGTCATCAGTGGCGAGCACGGTATCGGCCTTGCCAAGAAACCATGGATTCACCAAGCCCTCGGCGAGGTTTCCATCCAAACTCATCACTCCATCAAGCAGGCTCTGGACCCTAACAATATTCTCAATCCAGGTAAGTTTCTTGATCAATAGTCGCTGGTCATGACTGACGCCCCCTCCTATCTGAATCTCGCGTTATCCTCCGATGCCAATTATTTCATCGGTTTGGAAACGGCTGTCGCAAGTGCCATCACCGCCAGCCACAAAAACACTCGGGTATTCAATATCTTCATTATCGATGGAGGTATCACTCAGGAGCAGCAACAGCAGTTAAAATCGCTGACCGACGAACTCTCAGAGCGCTATGAGATCGAGGTTCACCTGCACTGGCGATCTTTGGACGAAAAGAACCGCAGCAAGCTTTCCGGCCTGAAGGACTCAGCGACTTTCTATGTCCGTATCATCCTCGCGGATCTTCTCCCCGACTACGACTGGGCGCTCTGGATTGATTCAGATGTCCTCTGTCTCAAAGATTTGAGCGGAATCCAGAACCATCTCGATGGTAACACTCCAGTTTATGGTGTCGTCGATTCCGAAAGACCCACGCTAGCAGACGAAGGTCAAAACATTGATAAGTTAAACTCCAATGACTTTGATCTAAGGACACCGTATATCAACACGGGTTTTACCCTGATCGATCTGAAGCTTTGGAGAAAAGAAAGGCTCGGAGATCAACTTATTGACTGGGGAATCAGGCATCAGCACTACACAGGTTTCCGCGATCAGGCGCAGGTCAACTGGATGCTGGCGGATCGCAATCAATTGCTACCTGACGGCTATAACGTCTTGGTTCCGAGATCAACATGCTCAGCCCACGAATTCGATTCACCTGCCAACCTCCACTACGCCGGCCCGTTCAAGCCGTGGAAACCAAGCATCAAGGTGAATCCAAAATATACCGCGCAGAGCGTGCGAAACATCATTTCCACCTACAAGTTCTGCGCCTTCCGTCATCAGGAGATGGGACGACGTGAGATTGACCTTTTACAACAATTACTCACTCTCGCCCAACAACTATACGCGCACCTAACAAGTAGAACGGTTCGATTTTATTGCGCGGTAAAGCCTCTATTTTACCAGCTTGTTAGAGACCAAGAACGCTACCAACGTTGGCAAGTCATCCATGAATTTTTCAAGCAGGAGGCTGACCAAGAAGCTGTTCGCATTAAGAAAATAATCGATCAGACCGAGGCACTGATCAAGACCAGTCGCTAGGTTCGGCTTCATTTTTTCTGCATAATTTCAGCCCTCGTCCGTTGGGTGGATGAGCGATTCACCATCGCAAACAACCAACCCATCGGAACTATGAAAACAACCCTCGTTACCACCATCACTGTCGCAGCAGCTGCCATGCTTTGCTCATGCGATACCAGCACCGTCGGCACACTTCAGCCGAGAACCAGTGTCGAAGCCGTCGAAAGAACCGGCCAAGATATCCGGCCCAATAACAACCATGGCCAGCATGTCGCAGGTCACAACGCCGTGCGCTACTCCAATCCACGCCGCGGAATCCGCCCCGGATCAAGGGTAGCCGAAGCTCCTGCGAGAGATCCACGACTAGATCTCTTAGATCGAATCCGCCTCGCTGAGGAAGGCCGTGCCGCCGAGATTGTAGAAGTCGGCTACTAATCAACATCACCCACTAACAAAACCACATCAACCTCAACCCATGACTACCATGAAAACTATCATCGTATCCCTGGCCTCCATCTTAAGTGCCCTGACCCTTAGCAACTGTGCATCCGTGCAGAGCGCCGCCGTAGCCGATTACAATCGGGACGGAGTCATCTCACGAGCCGAGGCCTCCCAATATCACAGACAGAAGGACATCGAAGATCGCAATGTCTACACGGAAAGCGTCAAACGCCGCAACGTCACCAACACCGTGCGTGATGCACGCGACACCGCCTGGGCCGCCCGCGATTTACGAAACACAATCCGCTACTGGTAATCCCACAACCCGCAATAATACCACTCCCCTCAGCCCGACCGGCTGTGGGGAGTTTTTTCTGTCGGCCTTCGTGCACTTTGCATTTGGCCTGAGTTCGTCACGAACTACAATCACCGCCATGGACGACCTCTTCAGCACTCCCGAAGCACGGATTAAACAACTCACCACTGAGCTGGAGCACCATAACCAGTTATACTACCAAGAGGCCGAACCGGAAATCACCGACGCCGAGTATGATGCTCTCATGGGGGAGTTGAAACAGCTCGAAGCCGCTCACCCCGATCTGGCCCTACCAGATTCCCCAACCCAACGTGTGGGCGGCGCTCCTCTGGAAGGGTTCGAGCAAATTCAGCATCTGGTGCCGATGCTTTCCATTGAGGATATCCATGAGCTAAAAGACGAGGAACGGTCTGAAATTGAAAAACTATCTGACGAAGAGCCACGCTCAGGCGAAAATTCTTTAGTTCGTCTTTATAGGTTCCTGCAATTACAAGGTCTATTAAAATCAGTACCTTCAGCTTTGGCATTATACGATTGGTTTGATCGTTTCCAGCGCTCACTCGGCCACTCCGATGTCCGACTGACGATCGAGCCGAAGATCGACGGCGTTGCTGTTTCCTGTGTTTATCGCGATGGGGTGCTCGACTACGCCGTCACCCGAGGCGATGGCACCACTGGTGATGACATCACCCAGAACATCAAGACCATCAAATCCATCCCACTACGTCTACCGCAGGGAGCGCCGGATCTATTCGAAGTCCGCGGCGAGGTCTTCATGCCTAACGAAGCCTTCGCTAAACTCAACCAACAGCGCGATGAAGCGGGTGAACCGGCCTTTGTCAATCCACGCAACGCCACCGCCGGAACGCTCAAGCAGCTCGATCCCAAACTGGTGGAAACCCGCCCGCTCGACTGCATTTTCCACTCCTACGGAAGAGTCGATGACGCACCCTACAGCACCGTTAGCGAGTTCCAAAATACACTCAAAGAATACGGCCTGAAGTGCAGCCACTGGTTCCACCAACCATCAACCATGGAGGAGCTGTTAGACTGCATCATCAAACTCGATCAAGATCGTCACGACTTCCCTTACGCCACCGATGGCGCCGTCATTAAAGTCGACGATCTTGCTCTACACGCTCAGCTCGGGGCCACATCCAAGCACCCTAAGTGGGCCTGCGCTTACAAATTTCTACCCGAGCAAAAGGAAACCTTGCTCAAGGATATCACCATCCAGGTAGGTCGAACCGGTGTCCTGACACCGGTTGCCGAACTCGATCCCGTCTTTGTTTCCGGAACTACCGTCTCTCGTGCCACCTTGCACAATCAGGATGAAATCGACCGCAAAGACGTCCGCATAGGCGATACCGTGATCATCGAAAAAGCCGGCGAAATCATCCCTGCTGTGGTGAAAGTGATCACTACCAAACGCCCGCCTAACAGCGAACCGTTCAATCTTTTCAACTACGTTCATGGCAAGTGCCCGTCGTGCGCCGGCCCCATCGAGCAAGAGGAAGGATTTGTTGCCTGGCGCTGTGTCAACTTTGCCTGCCCAGCTCAGGCGGTCACCCGAATCAAACACTTCGCATCGCGCAAGGCACTGGATATCGATGGCCTTGGCACCGCAGTTGCAGAGAAGCTCGTCGAAAATCAAATTGTCAGCACCACGCTCGATCTGTTCGAGCTAGAAGCCGACTCACTCGCAGATCTGCTGTTAGATCCCGCCAAGTTAGAATCAGGCGATAGTAAACCGCGCCGCCTTGGCGAAAAAAAGGCAGCTGTGATCACCAGCTCCCTGAAAAAAGCACGCACCGCCCCTCTCTCTCGCTGGATTTATGCCATGGGCATTCCCCACATTGGAGAGTCCGCCTCTCGTGAGATTGCGCGCCTGCATCAGAACCTCAGTGAAGTTGCCGTTTCTCCTATTTTGAAAGACCTGGCCGAGCTTCCGGATTTTGAAGAGCTCTCTATTTCCAAGCGAAAAAAAGAAAATCATCCTCGTCTGGCTGCCTATCAGATCGAGTCAGAGCTGGGGCCGGTAGCTGCCCAGCACATCACCACCTTCTTCCAAAGTGAGGGTGGGCAACTCGTGTTAGATCAACTTCAAAAACACGGTATTGATCCGACATCGGATAATTACGATCCACAGAAATCTGTCTTGGAGAAATCCGACTCAGCCATCGCCGGCAAAACCTTTGTCATCACCGGCACACTTTCCAAGCCCCGCCCAGAGTTCAAAAAAATCATCGAGGCGGAGGGAGGAAAAGTTTCCGGCTCCATTTCCAGTAAAACTGACTATCTCTTGGCAGGAGAAAAAGCTGGCTCGAAACGCACCAAGGCTGAGGAACTTGGGGTGAACATTCTGGACGAGGCAGCTTTTGAGCAGCTTCTTAAGTAGGACAACTTTCCAAGTTGTCGGCAGGCTTGGTGAGCCAGTCATGCTTGGGATGATGTTTCCTAAGGTTGCCGACAAGATGCAATCTTGTCCTACCTTTCCTCAGGTCAATCTGTTATAAGCCATGATCATGAAACCACTCATTCTATCTATCTGCCTGCTTTCCACCGCTGCCATCTGCAACGCCCAGTCTAATCCGGAGCTAAAACAAAACGCCTACGAGCAGTATCAAAACTCCGATAAAGCGATGAACATAGCCTATCAAAAACTGATGAGCGTTCTCACCGAGGATGGCAAAAAGAAACTCCGTCTTTCTCAGCGTGCCTGGGTGGCGTTCCGCGATGCCGAGGCCGACTTTGACAGCCACCACTTTGGTGAGGGAAAATTCGGAGCACTCGAGAGGCTCGGCAGTATGAATTTAAGAACACAAGAGCGGACACGCAAACTGCTCGAAGACCACAAGCGCTTCAAGGAGATCAACGGTTAGAGTCAAGGAGTGCGGCGAGGGATCACCGCTTCAGCTCGTATCAACAAGCTCCGTTCCACTTAAAGCGATGATCCTCGCAGCACTCCGTTTAGCTTTTCATCGTCTGAGAGGGCCTCGTCTTTCGCCGCGTTGCCCCCTACGTGCCGGACGTTCGTCGATTTTGCCATCGGCATCACGATCTTCGCCCCATGGCATGTTGTCCTCATACTTCACTCCTTCTTTGCGGCCCTTTTGCACGTGCTCTGAATAGACCTTGCGTGTTTCACTAGCAGCATAAGCCTTGTTGGCTTTGGCCAACGTCTCACGAATCGTCTTCGCCTCACTGGTGAGTGGCAGCTCGGCCATGACTTTGCCTTTCTGGCCGAATTCTCCAGGATGGATCACGAAGATTCCGGTTTTGCTCTGGTCTCCATCAATCACATCGCTCCATTTCGCGTCCGTATTGTCAGCAAAATCAAAGTGGAATCGTCCCAACACGTCCTGATGGTTGGCCACCACTTGGAGATCCTTTTTCAGAGAGTTCCGCTGTTTTTCCGGAGCCACCACAAACACTAACAGTCGCTGGTCTCCCGAGCTGACGTTGAGTGATTGTTTGAAGCTATTGAAATCCTCTACCACGGCACTGGCGGAGTCTGCCTTTGTTGGGTATTTCTTCGCGATCTTTTCCATGGATTCGATCACAAGGGCATTCTGGGCCTTTGCTTCAGGTCCGCCAGCTTCCGGCCTTCCGCGGATACCGAACCCCATCTGCGGACTTCTGCCGGTTCCGGAAAGGCGCGTTTTTCCATCAGGTGCCAGGATGCAGAAGGCGGTATTTTCAAACCTGCCATTGAGGAACTTGCGCACCATGTCTTGGTTCTCCTTGCTTTCGAATGATTCCAAACGGACGCACACAAAGGCACGGGAGGCATCGATAAATTCTTTGGTTGAGAACAAACTGTTCTGCGTTTTTGAATAGCCCGGTCAGAAGACGCCGGAAATACCATCGCACTGCGCGGCGGCCGCCATGAATAAGATCGGTCGCTGGCTACGTTTCGCTTCGGCAAGAGCGGTGTCCCAGGTGGCATACCACATCACCCCAGGGCTGCCCATTTGCTGCTGGCTGGCTCCGATGTCAGTGGGGCGAGGTCCCTGGGCGTGGGCCACCGTGATCAGCGTGGTAACGATTACTGTTTTCAGAATGGTCTTCATTGTAGGATAGTAAACCATGACCCTCTGGGAGAGTCTCAAAGTTTTGGGTTAAGATTTTGTTAAGATTCTCCAGGGTAGGAAAAATATGACATCGCGCCCACTAAGTTTTTGCCAAGTCCCATGCGTGTGACATACTCACGGGCATGAGAGGATTTGTGATTTCCGCATTCAGTACCATGGTGCTTCTGCCGTTTCTCCTGACCAGCTGTGGGGATGGCGGAGGGTCCGTCGCGGAAAACCGATCCAACCGCGGCTACAACCCCGGCGTTGGCCCCTTTGACAGCAGTGGCAACTATGTTGAACGCTGGGCGGATGACAAAAGTAAAGGCACTTGGTGGCGCAGCAGCACCGCGAAACCATCTGCGGTGGCATCGATCCCTAGCACGCCGACTCCTCCTGTCGGTGGCCCTACTGCGGTCGCATCCAATGTCACGCCTCAGCCCCCTGTGACTCGGCCCAGCACCCGGCCTACTCCTCCTGTCGGTAGCGGCGTCCGCCCAACACCTCAGCCACGACCCACTGTAGTCTCACGTCCGAAGCCCAAACCCAAGCCAGTTGCCAAAACAAAACCCAAGAGCAAGCCGCCTATCACTCATGTGATCAAAAAAGGCGATACGCTCTACGGACTATCTCGCAAATATGGTGCCAGCGTCACAGCCATCCAGAGAGCCAACGGCCTCAAAGGCACCAATCTCAGCATCGGCAAACGCCTGTTGATACCTCGCTATTGATAGAAACGATTCTAACTTCACACGAAACCGTCAGTCACTCTATGCGCTGACGGTTTTTTGTTGTGATCTGAGGCTATTATTGGGAAAAGATGAGCGTCTTAGGATAAAACAGTTTTCTGGCGGATATTCCCCTCTTCGAAAGTTCCCAGAAACACATAACGTAGGATCATCAATTCATGAGCTGGAAATTACATAACGCAATGTGGCCTGGATTGGTCGGTAAGGAGGAGGGCTCGGCTGAACCGCCTATTCCTTTGGACCAAATGTTAGACCTCACGGCATCGGCTGAAGTGGGAGGCTCTGGATATGAGGGCGTCGATATGTTTCTGTATTTCCCCCATCTCGATATCGATGCCTCTGAGACCGAGATCAAAAAGCTAGCCGACAAGATCTCCGGCAAAGGCCTTAGCATTGGCTCCGTCGTCGCACCTATCTGGACAGACACTGGAGGCGGCAGCTCGATGGGCTCACGTGATGAACGCAATCAATTCATCAATTCTGTCAAAAAGGCATGTCGATACGCCGGTATCCTGAGAGACCACGGCGTCAGAACCTATGGATCCATCCGCATTGACTCAGCGACAAGTGTCGAAGAATGGGCCAAAAACCCGGCAGGAAACACCAGGCTCTGTGCACAGACACTGCAAGAATGTGGCAAGATCGCTGCGGACCATGATGAGGTCCTCGTGGCCGAGGGAGAAATTTGCTGGGGAGCCATGCACTCGTGGAAAGATATGTTAGACCTTCTAGAAGAAGTCGGCATGCCTGGCCAGGTCGGATTCCAGGCAGACCTCGCCCACACCTATCTCTACATGCTCGGCTATAATGCCCCGGAATACAAACTTCTGAGCGACGGCTACGGTGACGAAGAATTCTGGTCAGCCTATCAGACCATGACAAACAAGCTGCGTCCCTGGACTTATGATTTTCACGTCGCCCAAAACGACGGCACCGTTCATGGCACTGGCAATCATGACAAAACCGGCAGACACAGCCCGGCTGATGACCCTAACGGAAAGCTAGATATCGTCCGTTGTGCTGGCTACTGGCTACTTGATGAAAATGGTAAGCAGAGAGAGGAAATTCGCCACATGTGTTGGGACGGCTGTATGTTCCCCAATGCAGCATTGCTCAAGCAACAGACCTGGAATACGATTCTCGATACCATGCAACAGGTGAATGCCGCACATGGTTAGCTTTACCCCAAAAAACTTCTAACAAACAATTTATGAAAATAGGAATGAACATGCACCTCTGGTCTACCAATGTGACCGAGGAGCACTTTGCAGACATCGAAACACTCAAGGAAATCGGCTACCAAGGCATCGAGATCTTCCTCGCCGAACCAGATCGCGCTAACTACGAGAATGTTGGTGCGTTTTTAAAATCGATCGATCTCGAAGTGAACGGCTGTCTAGGCCTAGGCCCCGACCAGAACCCCATCTCTGAAGATGCTTCTGTGCGCCAAGCCGGACTCGATAAAATCAAAGAGGCCATCGACAACATGCACGCTGCTGGCGGCAAGAACATCTGCGGCCCCTTCCATTCTGCCTTTGCCACCTTCTCGAGAAATTCTCCGCAGGAAGAGGAATACAAACGTAGCGCCGAGGTCCTTCACGCCGCAGCAGAACACGCCGCTCAGGCAGGTATTACCCTAACACCTGAGGCATTGAACCGATTCGAGTGCTACCTCGTCAACACCATGGCGCAGCTCAGGAAGCTCGTTGATATGGTTGATCACCCTAACCTGCGCGGTATGTTTGACCCGCACCACGCGAACATTGAGGAGAAATCCTTTGCTGATGCCATTGAGACGATCGCGCCTGTGATGACCCACGTTCACATCAGTGAAAATGACCGCGGCACACCCGGCAGCGGCAATGTGGCTTGGGACGAAGTGTTTAGTTCCATTGCCAAAACTGGTTATGACGGCTGGTATTACATCGAGGCCTTCTCTCGCGACGACCTCGACTTTGCCAATGCCATCAACGTCTGGCGTGAATTCAATCCACGCATGGACATTTGCCGAGACGGCTATGCCTTCACCAAGGCAATGATCGAAAAACACGCAACCTAACATACTTTTCAAAATGAAATTCGGTAACGAGTGCTACACCTGGTTTATGAAAGACTCAGGTGCTTTCTGGGACAACCAGCTCGCCCACATGATCGAGATCACCGCCAAGGCTGGTATGGACGGCATCGAGCCCATCTTCCCATGGATGGGAGATCTAGCGGACGCAGATAAACTCGAAGCTTGCCTGGACAAACACGGTATCGAACTCGCCGCCATCGCCTTTGTCCAAGACTGGAACCACCCTGAAGAAACCGCTCAGGAAAAAGAAGACGCCGAGCGAGCCTTCAAACTGCTCAAGCGTTTTCCAGAGGCCATCCTCTGCACCGTCCAGATGCCCACGGGCCGCCACGATCTCGAACAACGTCGCCAAAATTTGGTGAATAACGTCAATGCCGTATCCCGACGCGCTGCCGACGTCGGCATCACCTGCAGTTTCCATCCGAACTCGCCCGAAACATCCATCAATAGAACTGAGGAAGACTACTCGTTTATCATCGAGCGGTTAGACTCCACGGTCACTGGCTGGACCCCGGACGTCGGCCACATCATCAACGGTGGGATGGATCCGCTCACCAAGATGAAGGACTACTCCGAGTTCATCAATCACGTTCACTACAAAGACTGGGATGGAAACCCCGAGTTCGCTCTGATGGGAGAAGGAAAAGTCGACCTCACAGGAATCACCGAGTGGCTCTACGATCAGGATTACTACGGCTGGATCATCTGCGAGGATGAAGCGCCGCAAGCCGTCGATGACCCCGACGGCGTTACCCTTCACGACGGTAAATGGATCAAAGAAACCCTACTGCCTCTTATAGACTAACAGATATTTCACCATGCCCGCTTACGAACACAATGGATTTAACATGCACTACGAGGTGCATGGACAAGGAGAACCTGTGATTCTCATCATGGGCATCACAGCTCCAGGAACCTACTGGGAAGACCACCTGGCTGAATGGGCTCAACACTTCCAGTGCACCGCACCAGATAACCGCGGCGTCGGCCTCAGTGACAAACCCGCAGGCGACTACAGCTCTGAGATGATGGCCGATGATTACGCTCATCTCATGGATCATCTTGGTATCGAGAAAGCCCACATCGTTGGCTGCTCAATGGGCAGTATCATCGCGCAGCAACTTTCAATTCGTCACCCGGAAAAAGTAAAAAGCCAGGTGCTCATGTGCTCGTGGGCGCGCTGTGACAGTTACGCGAAGTCGGTTTTCGATCACATCCTAAGGTCAAAGGCCCACATGCGTCACGAGCATCTTGTCGAGTTCCTCCACTTGCTCATTTTCAACAAACGGAGTTGGGACGATTCAGAATTTCACAAAGGAATGTTAGAAGGTCGTGAAGACGCTGCAGCTGAACAAAACCCCCAGCCCCTTCATGGCCTCGAAGGACAGTGCGCCGCATGCGTGAATCACAACACGCTCGAGCATCTGAAAAACATCACCGCACCTACCCTTCTCATCGGAGGAGAGGATGACATTTTCACCCCGCGCTGGATGGCAGACGAACTGCACGCTGGCATTCCTAACAGCCAGCTCCATCTCTACCCGAAATCTGGACACGCCTTCCACTGGGAGAATCTTGAGGATTTCAACCAGCGCGTCACTGAGTTTATCAAAGCGAATTCCTAACCATGCCCAGCTACGCCATCGGCCTCGACTACGGCACGAACTCCTGCCGCTCCCTGATCGTCGACCTCTCAGACGGACGCGAACTCGGCTCCGTCGTATTCCCCTACCCGTCCGGCGACCAAGGCATCCTCACTGATCCATCCAACCCTAACGTCGCTCGGCAGAATCCCCAGGACTACCTCGACGGTTGTGAAACCATCATTCGTGGTGCAATCGAACAAGCGGCAGAAGCAGATCCCTCATTCAGTCCCTCGGCCATCGTCGGCATCGGTATCGATACGACCGGTTCCACGGTCATACCCGTCGATCAATCAGGAACACCGCTGGGGCTAACAGACGGGAACAAAAAAAATCTCAACGCACAAGTCTGGCTCTGGAAGGACCACACTGCGCACGCTGAGGCTGCACAAATTACTGAACTCGCTGCCAAGCACCACCCAGAATACCTTGCCAAATGCGGCGGCGTCTATTCGTCTGAGTGGTGGTGGTCGAAAATTCTCCACCTCAAGAATATCGACCCTGAAGTCTTCGCGGCCGCCTATTCCTTTGTAGAGCACTGCGATTGGATACCCGCAGTTCTCTCAGGAAACACAGACCCCCACACCCTCAAGCGCTCTATTTGCGCGGCAGGTCACAAGGCCATATTCAATCACGATTGGGGCGGTCTCCCCTCCGCCGATTTCCTGGCAAAACTCGATCCAGCCTTAGCTTCGCTACGCGACCGACTCTACACAGTGGCCCACCCCTCCGACACCCCAGCGGGAACTCTGTGCTCGGAATGGGCTGAAAAACTTGGTCTACCCGAAGGTATCACCATTGCCGTAGGAGCATTCGACTGCCACATGGGAGCCGTGGGAGCGGGCGTAAAAAGAGGAACTCTCGTCAAAGTCTTGGGCACCTCCACCTGCGACATCACCGTAGCAGACTCTGACGTCGCAGATGTTCCTGGACTGTGCGGACAAGTTCCCTCATCCGTCGTCCCAGGGAAAGTCGGCATTGAAGCTGGCCAATCCGCCGTAGGAGATATTTTTCTCTGGCTGGCAAACAACCTCGTGCCCGATTCCTACGGTCAAGAACTCGGTGAGAAGTTCGCTTCCATGGAGCAGCAGATGCGAGATCAGAAGCCAGGTTCCAGTGGTCTACTCGCTCTCGACTGGAACAATGGCAATCGCACGATCCTGACCGATGTCCGCCTAACCGGACTGATGTTAGGTCAGACATTGCACACGAAGGCCCACGAAATTTACCGCGCCTACATTGAGGCCACCGCCTTCGGCGCGCTGACCATCATCAACAGGATGGAAGAACACGGTATTTCTATTTCCGAAGTGGTCAATACCGGCGGACTCTCGCTCAAAAATGCCACGCTGATGCAGATCTACGCCGATGTGTTAGGTCGCCCCATGAAAGTCTCCCGCAGCGAACAAACATGTGCTCTTGGAGCCGCCATGCTCGCCGCCGTAGCCTCTGGACATGACTCGCTCGAGAATCTCCAACAGAATATTATTAGCTACACAGACACGGTCTATCACCCCATCCCCGAAAATCAGGCCGTCTACCAAAAGCTTTATCAGCTTTACAAAACTCTGCACGATGCCTTCGGAACAACTGGCTGGTCTGGAAGCATCGAGCACGTCATGAAAGACCTCATCGACATCCGGGAACAACAACTAAAAGCATGAACCAAGGACTCAAACAACAAGTCGTCTCGGCTAACCAACTTCTTGTTTCATCCGGTTTAGTCACTCTCACCTGGGGCAATGTCAGCGCCATTGATCGCGAAAGCGGTCTTGTTGCCATCAAGCCTAGTGGAGTCGACTATAATGCTCTAACTCCTGACAACCTTGTGGTCGTCGATCTCGATGGCAACGTAGTCGAGGGCGATTTACGACCTTCTTCCGATACGAAAACCCACTTAGAACTCTACCGCAATTTCACCGAGATTGGGGCAGTCGTGCACACACACAGTCCCTGTGCCACAGCTTTCTCTCAAGCAGGGGTAGCCCTACCTTGCCTTGGCACCACGCATGCTGATCATTTCTACGGAGACGTCCCAGTCGCACGCCCATTAACGGTCGATGAGGTGGCCTCGGACTACGAACATGCTACCGGTGTCAGTATCGTGGAGCTTTTTAACGACAACAAGTTAGATCCTCTTGAAGTTCCCGGAGTACTACTCACCCATCACGCGCCATTTACATGGGGAAAGAACGCGGCGAAAGCGGTCGACAACAGCATAGCTCTGGAGATGTGTGCGAAAATGGCTTTGATGACCTGGCAATTGAACCCTAATGCCGGTGAAATCCCCCGTCATATTTTGGAAAAACATTACCAAAGAAAACACGGGAAAAATGCCTACTACGGTCAAAGTTAGATTCGACTCCTTATCGGCTGTATACAAAAAAGCACCCCACATAGTGAGGCGCTAGGCGACAGGACAAACTTCGTATTTGCGCCAGTAGCAATTGACTGGCACACGCAAAGATTGAGTTTCCCTTCAATAGCCCAGGCTTCCCTCTTTCAGAGGCTTTGCGCCTTTCAATGTTCCTTCAGGAAACCCCTTCATCGGCCTCGCAGTCCCAGACTTTTGAAACCTCGCTACCTCTTCTTTGAGTTTTTTATAGCTCAACGAAAACTGAGTCTCCTTCTCACCTACAACGCCGCTAGCACCGTTAAACGCCCTAAGCTCATTACCGGTCGATGGTCTGAAAATAAAAACAAGAGCCTGTGTATTCTCAGGCTTACGCTTCGCATAGTATTTAACGCGTAACGATTTTAAATTAGCGGGCCCTTTGTATAACTTCAGAATCTTGCACTCCACTTCTACCTCTTCGAGACCAAGAAATTTACTCACGTATTTCTTAGAACCTGTTATCTGAACTTCAGCGACAATTGCACTCTGAGCAAAATAGTTCTCTAGAGTGAATGCATAGCTTGTGGCAGAAGCAACAGACGTAACGGACAGCAGGAAGACGATAGCGTATATTATTTTCATAAGGGTATAGTGCAGATTCTGTCTAGTTAGCCCCATATCGAGAAGTATAGGTGTGCTATAATAATCACTCCCATAACAGAGGCAACAATCAAGCAGGTCACCCCACGATAGGGCACTGGGTCAAGCACAGCCAGTGAAGGATCACTTGGGTGATAATATGCCCGCCACTCTCTCGGTTTATTTCTTACTTGGTATGACCCGTCTTCGTTGGGTTTCGCAAGGAACTCCATGTCGAAATTAAATGGCAGGCCACCTCCGTCTGGCGTAGCCAATGTCCCAGTGTATGAAGATCCCTCAACGCAATACTGGTAGCTAACCGTGGTAGAACTCACCCCTCTCGTTTTGGTACCATCGTACCAGTCGCCTCTGATCTCACCACTAAACTGATCCTCTTCGACTTGAGTAGCAGGAACAGATGGCCACGACTGCACACCGTCAAATGCTGTTTTCTTGTACCCATAGATCGAGAGACTTACCCCACATACTGAGTAGATCAAAATCATGAACCAATGCTGTTTTAACCAACGCATTTCTTTATCTTGCCAAAGCTGGTCTCAATCTAGAGCTGAAAAATTTTACTGCGTTACCTGCGTGTTCGAAAATGGTTGTCGTATCTATGCTACTTAACTTCGGATTAAGCGACTAGTACCACCGCTTTATTATTTCTCCGCTGCTCTTCGTGTGAAAGATTTTCGAACATGTGCTGCAGCTAATTCAGACCTTGCTTTGAGTTCCCTACACCAACGAATATTATATTCTTCGTATGCAAACTCAAATGGAACTTCCTTATCATAAAGTTGTAAAAATAGGAAATCGAACGCAATGTGCTCCTTGGAATCTTTCGGCAACGACTCACCACCCCACTTGAACAAATATCGCTGAAAGGCAAAAAACATTGTGAAGTTCATGTTCAGATCATCAGACAGAAAAAGACTGTCTTCAAAATTCTCCATATGCCGTGCGAAACCACCTTCTGATATACCCGGATCACATAGGTCCACTACACGCTCATACTTATAGGCGTCGAACCTGGGTGCACAGGTAATTTGTATATCTGTTATCTCGTTTGTTGTCATGTTCTTTGCTGACAGACGTAAGCAATCGATAGTGCGAGCTTTGAAACAGATATCCTCATTCCCTCTTAAGCCTCCGCACATCCGACGACTACGAACTGTTATTGCACAGGATCGCTTTTGTTAGTCTTACTGTGCGTCCACGGGTATCATCAGGATAGCATTCGCAACACCTATCAAAATGACAATCAACACGTAGTACACGCAAATTTTAATAGTGGCACGCTGTGGTAATCCACAGACCTTATCGATCAGGAAGTATAGCGCGATAATCGGCAAAATTCCCACAAAAGGCCCTAGAATACCGGACAGCAACAGCCGCGCCACGAACCCAATCGCCAGCATACTCAACACAACAATCCATGTCTCGCTTAGCGTGGCTGATGAATTCGTTGATCGAGAGTAAAATGTAATCAGAAACCAAAGTATGCCCACCTGAACTAGAATGCCGAATATGCCCATAATTATTTTAGTCGCCAAAAGTATCGCTCAACGACGCGATGTAAAACATATACGCTTCATTCAAGATTTTAGATCAAAACAGTTTTTGCGCTTGGGGAGTTGTTGGCGTTGAGAAAACGCATCGATTGACGAATTATTTTGATTCGCGTAGCCAACTCGCAACGATTTTCCCCAAAGCCCCAAACATTCCCTTGGGAGTCGATCCATATCCTATCCCCAGATCATCTATAGCCCCTTCATGGCGACGCAGCTTGTCTCCGATTGATAGATTCGGACAACTTCTTATGGCAATCGCGGTTCTTTCGTGCTCTTCGTGCGAACTCGGCTGCTTCATAATGAACGCAACGTTTTGATCCTCATCATACCCAAAGTTAGCCGGAGCATACCGCAGACAGGCTTCGCAATAGACGCATGATTCATCAACATAGTACCGCCCTTCAACATTCTTTGCTACGATTGGATGAGAGGCACGCATAGTGAGGCGGGAATACTTCAGAGAAGTCTACATGAACGAGACGATGGCTAATATACCAAAGCTGATCGCCGCTGCAATTAGCCCCAGTGCATTGAACGAGGCAAAAGTGTGCCAGATTCCAATTACTCCTGTAGCAAGTAAACCCAGCAATGCGAGTCCTGGTATTGATGTCATGGATTGTTTATCTTTCTTCATGATGGAAAATTGTAGAGAACAACGAGCGAGCAGGCTAGTATATCCACTGGATATTGTTCTTATGGAACATAGAGATCTACCGATCACAGTAAAACAGATTCGCAACCATACACGATCTTAACTTACAATGGTTTCTGGCTCACGGACGGTATCGCGTCGGGTGAAGCGCCTTGTTAGACGACTTTCTTCGACATGCGAATAGCCTTCAAACAGCGGGAAGCATCGCAATCTACTATATCGCCTGTGCTTACAAATCCATAGTTGAGGTAGAATTGTATAGCTCGCTCGTTACTGTCGGTGACGTTGAGTAGCACCTCACTCATTCCAACTGCACTGGCCCAATCCATCAGATTGCTAATTAGAAGAGGTGCTGCCCCTGAACCTCTTGCTTCAGGCGATACCCACATCATGATAATATCGCCAGTGTCGGCTCCTTCTTCGCGGTATAATGCGGCAATGCCGACACACAGCTCACCGTCGAACGCAAATTGTGTGTTTCGATTAACGCTGGAAACCGTCGATTGTATCTGCTCCCTCCAGGAATCAATATCACGTTCCAATGCATTTTCGTATGTCGAGCCAAATGCCTCAGGACTATCCTTCAACGCCCGCAATCGAACTTCTCTGAAGAGGGCGGCATCATCTTGTTCTGCACGTCTGCAAGTGATCATATTATTCTTGCTTAACGTAGAGCTCAACCGCGTGCTGTAAACCAGATTCGCTGCCGTTCACGATCTTAGCTTACAATGGTTTCTGGCTCACGGACGGTATCGCGTCGGATGAAGCGCCTTGTTGGGTTTCTTATTCTTCTCTGGTTTCCCAAGCTAAAAAGATCCAACTCATCATTAAGGACCATCAGCAAAGCTATCGACTTTGATATCGCTCAAACGATTATATTTATCAAAATGCCAGACGGCTCTATAGCCAATTGAAGTCAGTGGCGAAGTCAGGTAATAGCACATAAATATTGGTCCAATCTCATTATCCTTCGAATGCACTTTTTCTTCGACGTTGTATCTTTGGTTATGCGATCTCGGTGCTATTTCAATAATTTTAGGTGCCGCAGCCACACGAGTGGTTCCAATAGGTGTCTTTTTGAGTAGTGAATCTCGAATAGATTCTTCGGAGCGAAAACGGCATGGAACGCAACTGCTCACGATAATGCACACCATTATAATCCAATATAGTCTCATGCTAATTTTGTGTATCTTATTCTTGTGTTACCCAACGTAGAGCTCAACCGCGCCGTGTAAAATAGATTAGCAACCATTCACGATCTTAGCTCACAATGGTTTCTGGCTCACGGACGGTATCGCGTCGGATGAAGCGCCTTGTTCGGCCACTTTTTTTCTTTCGTGTATGAACAAAAATGATGCTCCATTAATAACCAGCAGAAATGGCCAAAACATATTCTTCACTTCATCTATAGCCATTCGAGTTACCATACCCACTGTAATACTTGCTTTAACCCTTGGATCATCAGTTATCGAGTTATTGTCCATATACGTTCTTTCGATCCCTTTGGCTCTCTCGGTGATTCTGGCATCAGCTGAAACATCGAGATAATAAAACCGGGCCATCCCAAAGGCGAACGTGATTAAGCCGGCATAAAAGAAAAACCCTTTTTTGTGTGTCTTCATTCTTATTCTTGCCGAACGTAGAGAACAACCGCCGCGTGTAAAACAGCCGCGAATTATTCGTGGTTTTAACTCAAAAACGGACTCGGACTCAGGACGGTTAACGGTCGGATGCTTCGTCTTGTTCGGCCGTATTATTTGTTTTAATCGCGTAAGAAAAATATACCATTATCACAATTGTTGCGGATATAATATGACTTAAGCAATCTGTAACCAGTTCAACTGGATGTTGGTTCACAGAGGGGATAAATAGATAGCTTGAAATCATTAGCACATAAGAAATCGTATAGAGCAATCCGGCCCAACGCTTCAAAAGTAAGAGTCCTATCCACGATATTAGGGTTGTTACCAGCAAGATTAAAACTAACCAAATAGTTGGCTCTTGAATAGTTAGGTGTGCCTCCTCATCTGGCTGGTCAATCTGCAACAAACTGGCTTAAACGACTTGAACAACGAGTATCAGCACGTCAAGAATCACACAGAGCCTCAGAATCTTTCCGTCTCTCCTATGCTTCCGAGGCAACTCAGCTTCCTTAAGTGTAGATGAAATAGGTGTGGAGTATGGATTATCCATTCTTATTATTGCCGAACGTAGAGCTCAACCGCGCGATGTAAAACAGTTTCCAATCATTAACGGATTTAGCTCACAATGGTTTCCGACTCAGGACGGTATCGCGTCGGATGAAGCGCCTTGTTCGGCCACATCCTTTGTTAGGCAGTTGAGAATATGTGGCAGTGACAAGTCACCAAATATGCATGGCCCCCACTTAGACTGTTTCACTTCCGCGGCTCCAGTTTCGAGGTCTATAAAATGAATTCCTTGGATGATCACAGAATGTAAACCTGTTCTATCCGCGTTAACTTCATCCATAGAGTCAGCCCATTGATCTTGATGTCCACAGAAGACCAAATACAGCCCAACCTCACGGAAAAACCATATAGCGCTAGCTAATCTCTTAACTTGCGCTCTAGCACTTAATATAACCTCATGGATGTCTCGATCCTCTAAATTTACCATCGCGAATGCTCTACGCCCGCCTGATAGCTTTGTCTTAGTGATGAACAAGCATTCAAGATCTTCAGACGGCGACAACTTGATAGGATATAATGAAGGGTGTATCCGCTGAATAATTTTCTTTCGTCTTTGTTCTGATTCCACGATTTTTTCTTATTATTGCCGAACGTAGAGAACAACCGCCGCGTGTAAAACAGCCGCCAATCATTCGTAGTTTTAACTCAAAAACGGTCTCGGACTCAGGACGGTTAACGGTCGGATGCTTCGCCTTGTTCGGTAAGTTTTTGTCTAACAACGAACAAAGCGAGAAACGATCAATCATCATTCACTCCGACCGCTCTAGCCATGTGTAGAGGATATGCGGCAACGCGTGAAATGTCAAAATAGGATGGTGCCAAGTGCTGTGATCAAAATTCCGGGATGAATCGCCAAGCCATCAGGCACTTCTCAGCAGAATGCAGCTTATTCGACCATTCACCTTCATTTCGCAGCATCTGTCCAACGCCTGGCAACTCGATAAGACGAAAGTATCTTCACTCTTCATCAACGCAATCGATCTGATCAAAAAGTCTTATTATGACCGAACGTAGAGCTCAACCGCGCCATGTAAACCAGTTTCGCACCATTCACGATTTTAGCTCACAATGGTTTCTGGCTGACGGACGGTATCGCGTCGGATGAAGCGCCTTGTTCGGTCTCATTATTATTGTGGTTTTCTGGGCAACATCTCTAAATTAAAATCCAGTATTTGCACCTTTGATTCACCTTCAGCATGATCTGCGACCCGCGTTATGATTGTCTTGAAACCGGCTAGCTCAAGACGTAGAACTCCTGTAGATAAGGGCATAGTCCTCAATGGGGTAACACCAACAAACTTATCATCTAGAAACACTGAAGCACCTGTTGGGTCAGAGACAATCTTCATCAACGTGTCAGGCTTGTTAGGTTTTTGATTATTATCTGTGATTATGTTTCGATCTCGGCAGCCAGCTAAACCATATATGCCTGCCATCAAACATGTAGTGAATATATACTTCAAAATCATCAGGATATTATTACGTGATACTGCAGTAATTCTTTCTTATTATTGCCGAACGTATAGCTCAACCGCGCGCTGTAAACCAGATTGCAACCATTCACGTTCTTAGCTCAAAATGGTTTTTGGCTCCCGGGCGGTATCGCGTCGGATGAAGCGCCTTGTTAGCCCCATATTATCGCTTGCGCCACGAGAAATCAGGCAATCCTCTCTTCGACTTCTCAACCTGAAACTCCTCCTCATCAAACGGGCCGACTGCGTAATTATCGCCTTTGGTGACGATGTAGAACTCGATGCAGTCGTCTTTATGATTCTCTCTCTCCACAACAATAACCAAATCATTACTGCCAGCCGCGACCACTTCAGAATCCACTATACCCAATAGCCCTGGATCGTGGTCTAAGCCTAATGCAGTAGCCGAGTAGTCAACATCGGTAGCATAGACCTTGTAGTCTCCATCCTCCCATGGAATGTACGCCGATCTCCCACAACCTAATAGAATGGCCACAAAAGACAATAACACTGCGATACGGAGTTTCTTCATTATAATTGGCTAACGTAGAGCTCAACCGCGCGCTGTAAACCAGATTCCCAACCAATCACGATCTTAGCTCTCTATGGTTTCTGGCTACGGCCGGTATCGCGTCGGATGAAGCGTCTTGTTAGACCCATTATTTATTCATATCTGATAACTTCACTTCAATATCTGACGAGTCGCCAGCAGAACTTATCCACTCTACCTCTACATTGTCTAGCAATCGCCCTTCTGCGTAAAGTTTATCAACCTGTGACCTCCATTCAGCTGCGTTTGATTCTGTGGCTCTAGCCTTAAACCCATACCAATCAGCTCCAAATAACTTCTTGTGGTATGCGTAGGTTACTTCTATTTCAGGCATGGGTGGCAATCCGTAATTAATGACAGCATCCTCAATAATCTGCCTCTTATAATATTGTTTCGTCAGGGTGACGAATAGGAACGAAATTACGCAACCTAATATAACACCGATGATGAAGGGATGTTTTTTCATTCTTGTCTAACGTAGAGCTCAACCGCGCACTGTAAACCAGATTCGCCGCCATTAACGATTTTAGCTCACAATGGTTTCTGACTCACGGACGGTATCGCGTCGGATGCAGCGCCTTGTTCGCTTTCTTATTTTGGAAATGGCGGAGGACTCGAAAGCCGTATCTTACGTTCAACAGCCCAGTAACCGTCACCATCAACAACGCTTTCATATCCAGGCAGCCCTAAGCGATCTGCTACTGAAGAAAGAGTAAGCTCTGATATAGCAACCTCCTGGTCGCCTAAATCACCAAAAACTTCAACCTCCCAATCGTATGGTTCGCCATCGTTAGCGTAGAGCATTCCATCAACAGCGGCTACGTACCGTAGAATTATGCCATCCTCAAATACAGCAAATACCATGCCAGAGCAGTTGCCTTGGCCCATGGTCATTACAACTGAACATCCAAAATGTTGCGACATCCGGCGGCAAGATTCAGCATACTTCTCATCGATACTTTGAAAGCCGTTCGGTGTAACTAAAACCCAATCACTTTCATTCCTCGACTTGAACCAATATTCGCCATTATCCTTGGCTAGGCTACATGCATCTTTTTCTTCTGATCGTATGAATGATTCAATAGCTTCGTCTGTGACAGATTCGGCATCTTGTAGGTAGGTATGGAACCATGTGGGCATATTCTTATCTTATTATTAGCGAACGTAGAGCTCAACCGCGCGCTGTAAACCAGTTTCGCAGCCATTCACGGTCTTAGCTCAAAATGGTTTCTGGCTCACGGACGGTATCGCGTCGGATGAAGCGCCTTGTTCGGCCGCTATCCTTGCCAACATATCAGTGAACATTCATTGGGGAAACTTGCTTCTGCCTTAGCAATAACATCTCGATCTATCGCTGGGAATATCTCCAATACCTTCTCATACAATTCAGTCCAAATGGCATCATCATCACAGACGAGATAACCTTCATCGCTGGAAATCATAAATCTAAGGCCAAGTGTGTGAAACGAAACACAGTCCTTCATCTCTGCCCTGATCTCATGAACTTCGTCCCAAATTACGTTATAGTGGTTATAAAACCACAAAAACTTCCGAGTGCGTATGGTGAAGCCACTAAGCGTAAATTCTATGGAGACGTCACTCATAGCCATTCGTGAATAGGCGTGATTTCATGTCTTTCTTATTATTGCCGAACGTAGAGCTCAACCGCGCCGTGTAAAACAGATTCGCTGCTATTAATGTTCTTAGCTCAAAATGGTTTCTGGCTCACGGACGGTATCGCGTCGGATGCAGCGCCTTGTTCGGCCACATTCTTGCTAGGAAACATTGTATTTATGCTGTCTATCGAATGGTCACTCTCCGATAAGATAAGTCTAGCCCCATTCAGTCTATTCCTACTGCTGATGGACAAAATATAATACCCCTCAAGATCAGAGTATGGCTTAATCGTCCATTCAGCTAATCGAGCCATCGAAATCTTACCTGCCACCTCGCCCTTTAACCTTATCGTACCATCCTTAATCAACCAACGGTTATGAACGCGCGCGTTCAGATACGGCAGCAACACGAAAATCAACATGAAGAATGGAACAACCATAAGCGGCGCAATATATAAGAATGTATTCTCTGGTTCAACGTTGTAGAACCAGACAGAGAAAGCAATACAGATAGGTAATCCAAAAATGATCAACGTGCGTATAACCGAATAGCACAATTTACGTACCGCCTTAAGTCGCAGCTCCCGTATTGTGTCATCTTCTGATAGTAGCGCTTCCATAGCATCTTATTATTGCCGAACGTAGAGCTCAACCGCCGGTGGGTAAACACCGAATATCTAAGATGGTCACAACTGTAAAATGGCTCCCGACTCCGGACGGTTAACGGTCGGATGCAGCGCCTCATAAGATGGATTTGCACCGCCTGATAGGCTAACAAACTTGTTTCCCACAAGGAACCCAAAACGGCTGCGTGATGCAATCTGGTGCAGCGCCAAGACCTCCGTTCGCCCGGATGAGTCTGTGAACAAGATCAGGCATCACGCAGCTCTCCAGGCTTTCAAGTCCGAGCAGTATCTTAGATCAACGAATCTGTTTTGATGAGACTGAGACTCTCCGGCCGGGAGGTGTTTTGAGTGCCGTGTCAGAAGCAAGCTTCCACAAACCAATTACTATGAAACCACTATCCACACCAGCCCCCTTTCTGGGAATCGATGTCGGCAGGGCGGACCTCTTCTGCCATGTCATCTCAATTACAGCCACAGAGTCCGGACGCTTCGACAATACCCCCGACGGTATCCGCAGCCTTGTCTCATGGCTCTCTGAAATCGCGGACCCGGCTTCGGTTCTCGCCTGCCTTGAGCAGACCGGGCATTACGGCAAACCGGTCGCCAGCGCCCTCCACACACTCGGAGTGCGGTCACTCCATCTGGTCAATCCCCGCCAGATCAAAGCCTTCGGCAACCAGAAGCTGAGACGCAACAAGAGCGACACCGCCGACGCCAGACTCATCGCCCAGTTCCTCAGGTCGGAGCATGAGGAATTGCGTCCGTGGACTCCCCTTCCGGCTGATCATGACAAGGTCAAGGAACTCAGCCGCTACGCCGAGTCACTCACCCGGGATACCGCACGACTCAAAACCAAACTGGAAGCTGTCACACTCGTTGACGTCAGGCGCTCGATCAACCGGCGCATCAAGGCCCAGCAGAAGGAACTCGAAACCATTCGTGGCAAAATATCGAAGATCGTCTCCAACAACACACAGCTCAGCGCCCAGAACTCTCTTCTGCACAGCATCCCGGGCCTCGGTGAAACCACCTGCCAGATCCTTCTCGCCGAGCTTCCCGAGATCGAACTCTTCGGAGACGCCCGGCAACTCGCAGCCTGGGCGGGTGTCACCCCGAGGCATTTCGTCAGCGGCACGTCGGGCAAGTCGAGCACCCCCATCACCAAAGTCGGTTCTTCCAACTTGCGCAAAGCCCTCTACCTCCCGGCCATGACTGCGATGACCTACAACCCGCTGCTCAAGGAGTTCGCCCGGCGTCTCAAAGAGAATGGCAAAACCGGAAAACAGGTCGTCGTCGCTGTCATGCGAAAGCTCCTTCACCAAATCTACGGCATCCTCAAATCAGGGCAACCCTTCGACCCGGACAAGCGCGGCTTGAGAACCGCATTACCCTCACCGGGCACCTCGTAGAAGATCACTTTAAAACTTCAAATCACCGTTGACTTTGCAACGCAGTATCTTGTTCGGTAAATTTTTTGAGTTCTACTGTCAGGCTACCATCATCATCAACAATGTTGCTATGGCTGATACCATCAACACCAAGGAATACATTAGTGCATCGCGTAACCAAAGTCGATAATGCTTCCTTATTCGTGTTAGCCATCGCCATAACAGTGCTATCATGCACATAGGAAAAACCATACACCAGCCAAAGAAGGAAATCGGCCCCTTCTCGTATGGTAGTAACAACGCCAATATGTTGAATGCCAGGTAAAGCAACAGAAGCACTAGAGGTCCACGTGCCACCACGGTAATCTCAGCTAGAGGATTCTTCTTCATTATAACCGAACGTAGAGCTCAACCGCGCGCTGTAAACCAGATTCGCAACCATTCACGCTCTTAGCTCTCAATGGTTTCTGGCTCACGGACGGTATCGCGTCGGATGAAGCGCCTTGTTAGCCCGATTTATTGCTGTTTGGGTATCCAGAATTGCCACCATTTTCGGTTCTTAATTCTCTCCTCCATCAATAACTCATCACGGCGAGTATCCTCTTCTAACTCGCGAAGATAATCTACGTATTCTTGGAAAGATCCATAATGAACGTTCTTACCGAGATCCTCTGTGTGAAATTCATCTTCGTGGTCCGCAAAATATATTCTGCCATCAAATGGATCAGTTGTAATGAAGTATTCGTTCCCGCACCCATCGAAACCAATAGCGAACCACGATTTATTCCACTCTCGACCGAAGAAACCATTTTCTCTCAATTCTCGATTCTCTTGCAGAAGAAGCTCATAATTAGAACAAAGTTCAAAGTCAGAACTATCTGACTTAGGAAACGGGTGCGATATTACGAGATCTCTATACTGAGACGGAAACGACACTTCTAACTTTGATTCTAGATTTCCCAGTTGATCGAGATTCATAATTATTGGCTAACGTAGAGCTCAACCGCGCCGTGTAAAACAGATTCGCAACCATTCACATTCTTAGCTCACAATGGATTCTGGCTCACGGACGGTATCGCGTCGGATGAAGCGTCTTGTTCGGTTAAATTATCCGGCGCTGATCAAAGCTTAGATTATGATGTTAAGCGCCAACAGTCCAAAACCTAAAATCAGATAGCCAGCAACGAGAATAATCGGCGCAACAATGAATCGACTTCGCAATGGGAGGAATGTAGCGCGAAAAATAAAGTAACAAGTCGAGATAATGGATAGAAGAGCTGCCGGAGTAGCGAATGATCGATTAGAGTATCTCGAAGGATCCAAATGCGAATCCACATACATCATTCGGGCACTTACAGCCAGTATCAGCAATACGGAGAAAATGTATATAACATCTATAACGATAATCGTACGCGATGACATGTCGATAGCAGGTCTTTATTATATTACCGAACGTAGAGGTCTGCCGCCGCGTGTAGAACAGCCACAGGCCATGTGAATATCTTAACTGTAAAACGGACTCGGACTAAGGACGGTTAACGGTCGTCAGCACCGCCTTGTTAGACCAAATTATTTCTTTTTAACTGCTTTCTCTTTAAGGCTTAAAGCCACCTGGTCAAGCTTGTAAATGTATCGCTTTTTACCCTCCTTAGGCATAAACGCAATCTGCATATTTTTCAATTCTGTTGGGGATACGCTTACTGTAAAATTAGCTTTGCCCTCTCTTAGTGATAAAGGTCTCAACCAGCAGAGCAGAGATGGAAATCTCACGTCCCCTGACATCAGCACGACACCTCTATTCAAATCTGGGTGCTTCAATGAAGCTTCATAAATCTTGGAATCAACAATAAAGAAAAACGTTTGACTCTTACCGGTAACGCCTCGATGTGAAGCAACGAATGTAGATACCCATGTGATCGCCTTATGGCTATTTTTATCTCCAAGTTCTACCACTACATCATCCCACTTGTGAACATCGGCAAAATCATAAACCATCTCCTCATCGTCTGGACCGGTACTGCCACCACCAAAAGGGTCCTCAGCTTGAGAGAGCGTTGGAATAGCCAATAGTAGTAGTAGTAGGATGTATTTCATATTATTGTCTAACGTAGAGCTCAACCGCGCACTGTAAACCAGATTCGCCGCCATTAACGGTTTTAGCTCACAATGGTTTTCTGGCTCACGGACGGTATCGCGTCGGATGAAGCGCCTTGTTAGACCGATTTCTTTGCCCGCCGCGCATGTAGCATCGGCAGCGTAATCAAGCTACCTGTCAGAAAGCAAAAGACGATATCCGGGATAAATGTGGGATGCTTATCGGGGTGTAAATCATTGCTTATCGCCGAAACCAACAGTGTAACGCCGACGATAAGATTAAACGGCCCCAGCAAGAATATCACCGATTCGTATGAGTTCGGCTTACGAGCGGCCAAAAGGGATGCAACGCCAATACAGCCCATAACGATTGATGCCATCCGCAACCAGTAATCCATCAGTGGTCGATATTCCACGTGTCCGGCCCCCATCGTATACATGTAGTCAGCAGCACCGTCCCATGTAGTGAAGGTGAATGCTAAAGCCAGGCCCCACCCTACCGCGCTGATAATCAGACCTAACCGAAGGATGTTCAACGAGCATTTCGATGTTGGAATCATGTTACCGTGTTCTCGCAATTCTTATTCTTGTCTAACGTAGAGGTCTGCCGCCGGTGGGTCAACGGTCGAAAATCTTAGATGGTTTTAACTGTAAAATGGCTTTCGACTACAAACGGTTAACGGTCGTCAGCACCGCCTTGTTCGCTTAGATTCTAATCTTAGCGTCATACCAGTCTTTGGGCACGTCAAGCCACTGATCTTCTGAATGGGTTATGAACTCGGCCAAATTCTGATTAGTTGCCACAAAATGTGAAGAAACCTCAGCGGCCTCCATATCCCAAATCATAGCCATCGGAAGCCAACCTGTTCTGCCATCAGTTCGATCGACTACAATAAAATCACCATTACAACCTGACGCCACAATGACGAAGCCTGCCTCTAAAATCTTATGGTCGTCCGAATTCTCGTTGATGAAACGAGCGACTCCAAAAAGTGGACCATGATTAAGGGCTAGATCAACACGAGGAATCGTATCCAATAAATATTCTATCTCGGCTGGTGAAAACTTCTTGGAATGCAACCATGCAGAAAAGGCAGGGCTGTCAGTCCACGGCTCATTAGGTTCTTCGCCATCTGGTCCCCAATCAACCTGTGGCCCTAATTTCGCGATTACATCGGAAAAGGTCTTTCCCCCAAAATCAAAGCATTCAACGTTATCAGGCATGTCTTTATTATTAGCGAACGTAGAGCTCAACCGCGCCGTGTAAAACAGATTCGCATCCATTCACGTTCTTAGCTCACAATGGTTTCTGGCTCGCGGACGTTATCGCGTCGGATGAAGCGCCTTGTTCGGCCTCTTTCTTGTCTTTGGCAACCCAGCCTCCAGCACACCAATCATCGTAACAAAACGTCTCCGGTGCATCACACAGATCTTTGTATCGAGAACGAAAAACATGAAATCTGTGCCTTGGTATTCGTTCAGTGCAACTTATCAATCGACCCACGCGATCCCTAGACTCTGATACATAGTTTGTCCTCACAGCATCACCTGCGATTAAATAGATCAGGCTCATAAAATAGTCCCACTTCGGACAATCGTTATCAGCTGCTAGCTCTACGAATAGCTCGTCATACGGCAAGTGCGAGATGATGAGATCCCAATCTTGCTCCGGCTCCATAGCCTTAGGATCATACGCCCACTCACGTATGTCATCGGCATAGGGATTACAGGTGTCTCTCATCTTTCTTATTATTGCCGAACGTAGAGCTCAACCGCGCGCTGTAAACCAGATTCGCAGCCATTATCGCCCTTCGCTCAAAATGGTGTCTGGCTCCCGGGCGGTATCGCGTCGGATGCAGCGCCTTGTTGGGCTAGTTTTGTTCTTAAGGTGGCTACCAGAAGGGCGTATCCTTCTGCCCCTCTAAAGGTAGTTCGAGGTAATCTAAATACATCTCAAAAAACAACGATAAGCTATCCGCAACTGGCTCAACGCAGCTGCCATCAGAAATCTCCGCCTCGCTTGGATCGTAAGAATATTCGTGCATCCAACGACCAACTCTCCCGCATCTGCTGAGGAGCATTAAGTCTCCACAGCACACATAGTAAATTGGTATAGACCCCGCCCATACTCCACACCCCTGTAAACCTTTTTCCGTGACAGGATTAGTGGATAACCAAAGCGAGTTCCCTCCAAGAGTTACGCCTTCTGAAAGATTAGAAAAATGCGCCTTCAGTTCTGGCAAATCGAGCGAATCAAACTCTTGAATAACGTTCATCTCAGATACTGTTACCTCTACGGGCGCTCGAACAGCTATGGACTGCTGGTCTAAATTCTGAGAATCAAGCCGTAACCACATGTCGTCTGCATCGAATAGAATGGATTTAGGCGTCTTCTTAAGCAAATTACCGGCGACCTTCGTTGCTGACTTACCTTGTAAACCCATCCACTCTTGGGCGAGAATCTCGCTAACACCTTGTGAATCCTGCGCATCAAACTGCTGAAACCAAGCTGAAACAATGTGCTGATGCCTATCTCCGATATCAGCTACGGAAAACGGTAAATTATATTCGTATATCTTCGAAGGCGAACCTGATGAGCCTTCATGGATAATCGGATTTGTCATATTTTATGGTGATTTTTTATTGCCCAACGTAGAGCTCAACCGCGCGCTGGAAACCAGATTCGCAACCATTCACGTTCTTAGCTCTCAATGGTTTCTGGCTACGTACGGTATCGCGTCGGATGCAGCGCCTTGTTAGGTCTGATTCTTGAATAGTCTGTGAGCAGCTTGTCGAATACGTTGATGGACACGCTTGTTCTTCTTACATGTCTGATACCATTCACGGATGTCATCATCTAGTGGAAAACCCTGAAGGAGCCATTTAATTGCACATGTAGCCCAGTGGCCAGATGGAGAAATCATCGCGGTATGAATAATATCCTTAAGCTGAGCTTCCGGTGGCAAACGATGCTCGATATGCATGATCTCTTGGAGGTCGTATTCTAGGAGTGGTAACGCCGGAATCCTTAAGTCTGCATTCTTCATTTTCTCCCTCACGTCCAAGCGGCCAATTAACTCCAATGTATCGTTAATCGGTGTTTTCATGTCTTGTTACTATTATTACCTAACGTAGAGCTCAACCGCGCCGTGTAAAACAGTTATGCTACCATTCACGATCTTAGCTCACAATGGTTTCTGGCTCACGGACGGTATCGCGTCGGATGAAGCGTCTTGTTCGGTTAATTTTTTTTCATAATCGAAGGCTAGAACTTAGGATTGCCAATGGTCACTACAACCACGAGCAGCGAAAATATGAACAAGAGCACAATGTTTAACACGTTCTTATAGTGTAAAAATAAATCTCTCACGCCAAGATACAGCGGGGTCCACATCAGGGCAACGGCTAGAGCAGCAAAAGAAGCATTCTCTGGGCTATTACCTCTACCTGGATAGTCACGGCAAAAATAATATGCAATTATCACCGGCATGATGATCAGTGCCATAGTCATTAGAATGTTGTATAGTTCTATTGACTCTTTTTTAAGCTTCGACGTGTTCACTGGATCTTATTATTACCGAACGTAGAGCTCAACCGCGCGCTGTAAAACGGATTCGCAATCATTCATGTTCTTAGCTCACAATGGTTTCTGGCTCCCGGGCGGTATCGCGTCGGATGAAGCGCCTTGTTCGGCCAAATTCTTCTTTCTGAACCTGATGAAAGTGGAACATAAAATCCACGATATAGACGTTAATATAGCTGTCAGTAACATCCAATACATTATCCATAATGTCACACCAATTAGAATATACATTACGGTATTCTCAGGATGCTGGGACAGTCGATATGCTGGCTTAGCATAAAATAGATAATGCACCCCAAGAACGGCAAAAAGCAACGTCACTAGTAGCATTGAAATGGCTGAAAAATATGACGCTAAATCAGGCAGACTACAACTTGCAGGCGATCGGAGCTTCCGTAAGATCGAAACCTTCATCACCTTGGTTTGTGGTGAATCTGTGCTCGATTTCTCGATTGATGTTTTCATTCTTATTCTTGCCGAACGTAGAGCTCAACCGCGCCGTGTAAACCAGATTTGCAACCATTCACGTCCTTAGCTCTCAGCAGTTTCTGGCTACGAACGGTATCGCGTCGGATGAAGCGTCTTGTTAGCCTCATTTTTTTGTTCCTTCGTGAATAGCCCAAATAACCTCACCGAAAATCTTCAACTTAGGTGTGTCTCCGTAATAATCGGCTAGTGTACGTGCAGCATAGAAATCTACATTGAGGGTTTTCGAGGGGCTTACAACCTTTAAGTAATCATGGCTAGCGTCTATCACCATCATGTTACGACTATACTTAGCCGAAGCCTTGACTTCTGCATCTAAAGTATCTGTGGTGACTTCCCAATACCGTTCGTGATCGAATGTATTTATCAAAGATTGATATAACCCTTGGTTCCGTCCATCCCATGTTTCAGTAGACTTGCCGGAATACTCAACTCGGAATGAATCATCTCTGTATATCCATATATCGGCATCAATGCCCCACCCCCCATCGACGTGACAGTGTATATATTCATCCTGAATGGGATGCTCTGTGGAAATATCAGGAGAGTCGTTGCGGCAACCTAAGACAGCTAATGCCACCACAAACATCGACGCTGTGAATATTTTCATTATTGGCTAACGTAGAGGTCAACCGCGCGCTGTAAACCAGATTCGCAGTCATTCACGGTCTTAGCTCACAATGGTTTCTGACTCACGGACGGTATCGCGTCGGATGAAGCGCCTTGTTAGCCCAAATTCTTGTCATTTTGTGCCTCTGATACTTGAAGCCGTAATACGCAAATGGGCCGCATAATCTTCTTCTTCATATTCATGGTCTAATCCCAAGCAAATTGAAAAACCGCTAAACCTCTTCAACAAATCCTGAAGCTTAGTCAGCAAATCAATAGATAATACTTTAATCGACAAGTAAGCTGTAACCTCCCGCACAGGATAAAGATCATCGCTAACACAAGCACCTATTCCTTCATTCAGGTCATCGAATTCATCCTTCAACCCGAAATACTCAAACAACAGTTGCTGAAGTTTATCTATCAAGAGTATTTGATCCTTCAACATCTCAGCCCAATCCGAATCGGACTCTTCATATACCCTTACACGCTCTGTAAGAGCATCAAACTCTTGAGGGGAAATCCAAGTGACTGTCTGTTGTATTCATATTTGACGTGGATTGCAGAGTCTTATTATTGGCTAACGTAGAGGTCTGCCGCCGCGTGTAGAACAGACGCAGGCCAAGTGAATTTCTTGACTGTAAAACGGACTCGGACTAAGGACGGTTAACGGTCGTCAGCACCGCCTTGTTCGACGGCATTCTTGATTAGACAACCTAAGCACTCAAGGAATAATCAACCTTCGAAAACTGCACTTCACCGTGAACGTCTGCCGCATGTTGGTGATCTTCTGGAGGCACCCACAGGAACGAGGACTGCCGGAAGATGGTCAGCATCATGCTAAACCTAACAGCGTCCAATCTGCTTGCTCTACAAAGGTCTTACCATTCGATGACCTACCGCTGTTGATGTTGCCCTGCATGATGATCGCGTCGATACACGAACGATGGATCAAGCTACTTGTGATCTTCTTCGAAACCTTCAATCATGATGCATCGAGAACGCCCCAACCCAAAATTCTTATTCTTGGCGAACGTAGAGCTCAACCGCCGGTGGGACAAGGTAGAAGGCTGTGAGTGGCTGATTCCGCGAAACGGCTTCTGGCTTCGAAACGGTTAACGGTCGGATGAAGCGTCTTGTTCGACCAAATTCTTCTTACCTGCAATGAGGTAAATTAACGTCCCCAAAAATGTCAAAAGCAATGAACTCATCCACAGGTAAAATGCTAAACCATAACCGTCGATACTCGTCTTCTGACCAGAGCCATCACGTGGTATCTCAACCATCAGTAATGTAGACAGGCCAAGAATAACTCCTGATCCAGAGAGAAGAACGGCCAATGAGTATCTCCGCTTAAATAAGAATATATATGAAGCGAAAAGTAACGGATTAGCGAACCATGGGTAGTTGCCCCATCCAAAAAGCAGCGCAATTAAACCGAGAATATAAGTTGGGTCTCCTTCAGATGGCTCAAAAACAGGAAAAAACAACGACGCAACGTAAATCAAGCCACAACTGATGAGTAGGAGGGTCTTCATTATTGTCGAACGTAGAGCTCAACCGCGCACTGTAAAACAGATTCGCAGCCATTCACGATCTCAGCTCTCTATGGTTTCTGGCTCACGAACGGTATCGCGTCGGATGAAGCGCCTTGTTAGGTCTATTATGTAACTAGCAAAGCAATTGTAATTCCTACGCCCATTAGCCCACTAAATATGACAGACGCCCCTCTCAATTCTTCATCAGTGCGTCTAATCCAAGATACACCCAAAGCCATTACGACGGCAACTGGCATGTAGAACATCCCGATAAAAGTCGCCCGAAAGTAGGGTTCCCCAGTTCCACTATCGAAAATGATTGCCCATAAAATTAGTGGCGCAACTGAACTAATGATCAGAAACGCCGGTGTCAAAAATACGGGCAATATATGTCCGATGTTGATGCACGCGTTTTTCATTCTTACCTAACGTAGAGCTCAACCGCCGGTGTGACAAGGTCGAAGGCTGTGTGTGGCTGATTCCGTGAAATGGTTTCTGGCTGAGGACGGTTAACGGTCGGATGAAGCGCCTTGTTAGACCGATTTTTTTGCCCGTCGCGCATGTAACATCGGCAGTGTGATCAAGCTACCTGTGAGAAAGCAAAAGACGATGTCTGGAATAAATGTGGGATGCTTATCAGGGTGTAAATCATTGCTAATCGCTGACACCAAAAGTGTAATGCCGACGATAAGGTTGAACGGCCCCAGCAAGAGTATCACCGATTCGTATGAGTTCGGCTTACGAGCGGCCAAAAGGGATGCAACGCCAATACAGCCCATAACGATTGATGCCATCCGCAACCAGTAATCCATCAGTGGTCGATATTCCACGTGTCCGGCCCCCATCGTATACATGTATTCAGCAGCTCCATCCCATGTGGTGAAGGTGAACGCTAAAGCCAGGCCCCACCCTATCGCGCTGATAATCAGACCTAACCGAAGGATGTTCAACGAGCATTTCGATGTTGGAATCATGTTGGCGTGTTCTCGCAATTCTTATTCTTGTCTAACGTAGAGGTCTGCCGCCGGCTGTAGACCAGATTTAGACCATGTGAATTTCTTAACTGTAAAACGGACTCGGGCTAAGGACGGTTAACGGTCGTCAGCACCGCCTTGTTAGACCAAATTATTCGGGAGTAATCGATCTATGTTCTATCCTATCTGGATACCACTGACCGTTAACATACCAAGTAGGATCCGCAATGATCTTTGACCAGGTAGCACCCGGAAAGGTGATCAATCTGAGATGGTCGCAGTCCCAAGCACCATACTCCTTGAGCTCGGTGAGCCAAACCAACACACCATCAGGATCATAACCTTCAGTGGTCTTTAGCAGGCTGCATCCTTCAAACTCGGCTGCACTCAATGGGTCGCCCTCATCATCATATTCTTCGGATTCGACTTGAAACCGCTCAATCTTCAATTCACTGAGCGAAAAAAGTTCAGCCTTCCTCACCTCTCCTTCTTCCATCGAAATTACGAGTGATGGGGTGTTGCTGAGATATGAGATTAGGTCGCTGGGGATATTATTCATTCTTGTCTAACGTAGAGGTCTGCCGCCGGTGGGTCAACAGTCGAAAATCTAGAATGGTCTTAACTGTAAAATGGCTACGGACTACGAACGGTTAACGGTCGTCAGCACCGCCTTGTTCGGTTTATTTTTATATCTGATTGCCAATAATGTAACGAGAAGAATTACTGATAACACAGCAGCCGCAATATAGCACGTCACTTGTATAGTCTGTGTTACCATCATTCGCAAACTGTGTGACGGATACCATGACTCTGGATAGATTACGCTGCCACTCTTATAGACGATGAAACCGGAAAATGCTGCAGATAACTCGGTCAATATGATCACCGCAATAACTCCAATAAGAATGCACTTAACGCTTAATTTCGGTAATGAACCGCCCCTAGCGAATACTGCGCAAGAAAACCCAAGAAGTAGGCCTGGCGAAAAAGATGCCCCAAATGCATAGACCGCAGCAAGTGTAGCAGGATGCTCAATCCCCAATAAAGGATCATGGTAAATTGTGAAATGCTCGGGAGCAATTCGGACAATATATTGATCGTGCAATACCGCGTAAACGGCAACTAGTAGCCAAACTTTAAAGAGTATCGAGTAAGTAACAGATCTCTTCTCATTGAGCAATTGATGCTGGATGACCGGGATCTTCATATTCTTACCGAACGTAGAGCTCAACCGCGCACTGTAAAACAGATTCGCCACAATTCACGATCTTAGCTCAAAATGGTTTCTGGCTCACGGACGGTATCGCGTCGGATGAAGCGCCTTGTTCGGTTTATTTTTCTTCAGTGTGGCGATGCTAGGCAGCTAGAAGCCGCTTGATTGTAATTGAACATGCCAAGCTAGAAAACCATGGAAATCCCCATGAAAAAAGTAAGCACATAAAACCAAATGGCATTAACTGGACAACTAACGAAAAATATCCAACATTAGAAATGTAAGGATCATCTATGTAAAATATAACGCCTAGAATACACAGACAAAGCATGCTCAAAATTGGCGCTAGTATAGTCCATAGAACCCCTGATAGCTGCGGGCGTCTCTTGAATGCTGGGATCGCTGGAAGCCAAATCATCAGGTGCACAAGGATGACCCCAAGCAACGAATATAACCATTGCTCTACAGTTAGATCGTCCAGTGTCGTAAGCATGATACAGATTGCTCCAAGAACACTTATCATAGCGGGATACACGATTAACTTAGTTAGTGGCATCTTCATTATTATTACCGAACGTAGAGGTCTGCCGCCGGCTGTAAACCAGATTCAGACCGTGTGAATTTCTTAACTGTAAAACAGACTCGGGCTAAGGACGGTTAACGGTCGTCAGCACCGCCTTGTTCGGCCACATTCTTGGAAATACCTCTCCGGCACCAAATCGCCCACCATAAAATGTAACACCACACAACCAAACCAAGCACAGATAGCCAAACTGGAGCTATCCATGCGCTATGAAATAGTGGGAAAATGCCGCTACCAATGATCAGCAGCACCAAGAGTAGGATTGATGATATAAATAGGCACAGACCTCCAGTACCAGCCCAAAAACCCAGACTAGAGAACAGCCACTGCTTAGCATCATAAGACTTGGCTTTATGTCGCCAGTAAAGATGTGGCCAAACAGTCATACCGATAACTGCGACAAGCAGCCCGATTTGGATGCATTTCATTATTATTGCCGAACGTTTAGCTCAACCGACGCCTAAGCAACAGTTGAACATCTTAAATGGTCTTTCTCGCAAAACAGCCCCTCGCGTAGGAGCGGTTAGCGGTCGGATGCAGCGACTTGTTCGGTCTATTTCTTTAAAGCTTTTTTCCTCAAGTCTAAAAGAGAGGTGTGCTTCTTAGAAGATTTTCTCGGTTCTCGTATAGTAAGAGCCCATCGCTTCGGTTTTTGACCGATTTGATTGAAGATGAATTGGTAATATACTCCTTCAGATTTAAGTTTAGATGCATTCCTCCCTCTACGCACGAGATCCAAAAAATGGTCAACTTGACCAGCCTCTTCCACTGATAAAGTTAAATCATTAAACACCTCCGTCGTCTCTCCAGCCATGCAACTAATGTATACTCGCTTATGGGTAAACACATAAGTATACGTAACAGCTTTGGGAACTTTATGACTTACGTGAATAACTATAGACTCCCCCTTTTTAAGATCTTCGATTTTAAGAGGAAATCCGTATAGGGTGCTACTCGTTAGCACTATTGCAATTGATACTAGGATTTTTGCATTCATATTTATTTTTACCGAACGTAGAGAACAACCGCCGCGTGTAAAACAGCCGCCAATCATTCATGGCTTTAACTCAAAAACGGACTCGGACTCAGGACGGTTAACGGTCGGATGCTTCGCCTTGTTCGGTCTATTTTTTGATTCCAGCGGCTACTCCCAAAACCTCAAATTCAGCTATTAATTCTTCCGGTGTATATTCATCACCCAAGCACTCGATTGGAGATTCAAACTCGCAAATCACATTTACGAGTTGCGAATACTCCTCCACCAAACGCACCCAATCCTTCTCAGTGTTCTTATCTCTCCAGCGAGCTAGGGACTCTTCACTTAATTCAACAGCGTTGAGACCACAGCAATCGATAAGGCAATGAACCTCTGATTCCTCAAGTAGTGTGTAAGTCAACTCACCAATACTAGCTGAACGGGGCGAAACTGCAGAAACCTGTCCATCGAGATGCTTTGCCCTAAAACAAGGAACGCATCGCTGCATGTAGCGTTCATACGTAACTGGCATTATATCTGCGCCACAATCTATGCACTTCTTCTTCGTCATTCTATTATTACCGAACGTAGAGCTCAACCGCCGGTGTGACAAGGTCGAAGGCCGTGAGTGGCTGATTCCGTGAAAGGGTTTCTGGCTGAGGACGGTTAACGGTCGGATGAAGCGCCTTGTTCGGCCACATTCTTCCTCAGGAAATTAGCCACAGCCCACACACCAATCCATAGAAAATTGCAGGGACAAGGAGCAAATAGACCCACCACATTGATGGAGCACCTTGCTTCTCCTCTGGTGAGTAACCTGCTGGTAGTGCAAATATCGATATCACTCCAGCAGCAACACCCATTATCATTCCAACATCTCGAACTCCAGATCTAGCATAAGTCCACGAACTAGGAATAATTAGCCAAACCAGATACAGCATGACTACGGTAATCACCGACCACACTGCTATCTTAGTTCTATTCTGCATTCTTTTTATTGCCGAACGTAAAGAACAACCGCCGCGTGTAAAACAGCCGCAAATCATTCGTGGATTTAGCTCTAAAAGTTCTCGGACTGCGAACGGTTAACGGTCGGATGCTTCGACTTGTTCGCTTATATTATTCTGGAGGACCCGGAATGACCTTAGGTGTTGGAGGTAGAGGTTGTCCTAATAGAAGCGCTTCGAATCGCTCATGCATCTGTTCGAAATAATGAACAGGGTAATCGACCTCAAAACTACCCAATCCAAGAAGCCCAAGCTCACGAGACCCAACGACGTCACCGCACGCCTTGAGGCGTACCATCAGGCGATTCGACGTAGCCAAAACCACTTCAATTCGTTCTTGAGTAGTGCAGAACTTGTCGAGCTGAGGTGAAATGACGCCGTTCCACAGGCCTGAAGCTTGGAAGAGCCATTCGTTACGCAGCTCATGGATCCACGTCTTCGGCTTATACTGATCATCAGGGAGATTCAAGGCTAGCAGACGAAGCCAAAGCTCGAGTAACGTGTCGCGCGAGCGGAAACTGAGATTTTGAAACGTGACGTAGGAATTCCCCATATTATTAGCGAACGTAGAGCTCAACCGCGCCGTGTAAAACAGTTTCGCACCATTCACGATATTAGCTCTACAACTTCCTCGGACAACGAACGGTATCGCGTCGGATGAAGCGCCTTGTTCGACCAATTTTTAAGGGTCACCTGTAAGATATTCCTGACCGTATTCACAGGTCGCCTTGTCTTCATTGATACGCCATCGCATGAGAACACTCCCATCTTCATTAATCTCGAATGACTCATGCGAATCTAACGCGACCCAAGAAATATCTAATCTATTAGACCAACGAATCGTCGTCTGTTGAGGATCATCATTAATATACAATCTCAGGGTTCCATCGAGTGCATGAGCGTCTTGTGCCTGAAATCTCAAACCACGAACTTGAACTTCACCTGACGGAGAAACCGATTCTACCTTAAATCGCTTTGGCACGAATAAGACGAAATAGATTACAGCTCCCATCACACAAATGAGCGCGGCTATTGAAATTTTCTTCATTATTGTCGAACGTAGAGCTCAACCGCGCACTGTAAAACAGATTCGCAGCCATTTACGATCTTAGCTCACAATGGTTTCTGGCTCACGGACGGTATCGCGTCGGATGAAGCGCCTTGTTAGACCCATTTTTTACCAGTGCAAAGTAGGATTATCAGGATCGTAATTCTTAAAGTTCGTCCCCTTCAGAACGCGCACTGAAATGATGGAAAGTAAGATGAACATCAATAGTCCTCCAACTATGAAAGCTAACATGATCCAGAAATATGCATTTATTTGGCGATCATCGCTCGGTATGCTGAGCCATTTGCTCATCCCCCAAGTTCCCACGGCTGGAAAAACTAGGAAGAACATTCCTAGCAGGCCGATCATACATCCGCCAGGAGTGCCGCGTGTGACTGACGATGATTCCATTCTTATTCTTGTCTAACGTAGAGCTCAACCGCGCCGTGTAAAACAGATTCACACCATTAACGTTTTTAGCTCTGCAAAGTCATCGGACAACGAACGGTATCGCGTCGGATGAAGCACCTTGTTCTCTCTTTATTTGTTTGCGAGGAACTTGCTCTCAAAATCGATGAAGCTTGGGCAGTCCTTAACTCGATGTGCTCCCCTGTGATCTGTGACTAGGCTAAAAACCGTTGTGCCGTCAGCCTGCTCTGACCGGTAGGCAAATCTCAAGTGCGCGTAGGTATGTCGGTTCTCGTTGAAAAGTAGAACGTGATATATTCGACCGCTGGAAAGTGTTCTGACGTGGTTAGGGGATCGGTGTGACTGTCTAGCATGTGATAGTAAAGTGCCGATTGCATATTGGTCAGGTGTGTCCAGTATGAGGTCTGCCTCCGCCCTCATGCCGTTGGGGTCCCACCAAGCTTTCAGGTCTGATGAATGCAAAACCCACATGTGTGTAAATTCTTTTGTGCGCTTGCCCTCAAATGCGTTGATACACGATTCGTAGTCGATCTTGAAGGAGTCAAATTTATGACGCGGCGCTTTCCCCGGATTGGACAACAGCGCAAAAGCGATTATTGCTATGATAAGAAAGGCTATGCCGCCAAGGATTGCGAGCCACAGGTTTTTCGTTGATCCGTGCATGCAATTTTTTAGAGAACGTAGAGCTCAACCGCCGGTGTGACAAGATCCTAGGCCGTAAGTGGCTGATTCCGTGAAACGTCTTCTGGCTGAGGACGGTTAACGGTCGGATGAAGCGCCTTGTTCGGCCACATTCTTGCGAAAGTCAGAGATCCACTTCACTGGTCAATTCTCGTGTAATCCATAGCTCATCCTTGAAGACAACCAAGCTCCCCAAATGCCGTGAGTCACCTGAGATTCCAGAATCAAAAACGGCCACTAGAACCGACTCATCTGGCAAACTCTGCAACAGCAGGTTCCGAAAGTAGGTGATCAGTTCATGATTCAGCTTCGATATGGATATATTAATGTGAAAAGCATCCACAGAACTAGAAATCTGAAGAACCTCCCAATCCTCGCCATCAGTGTCACCCCCGAATCTCTTGGTAAGACTTGCGATAAAGAAATCTTCGTAGTCTGCAAAAGGATCGTGCTCATCATCCCCGGTCGATCGATCTAGCATTGCTGCCCAAAGCTGATCAATCGTCTCAAACTGACGAATGCGATTATTCATATTATTATTGCCGAACGTAGAGCTCAACCGCGCCGTGTAAAACAGTTATGCAACCATTCACGATCTTAGCTCACAATGGTTTCTGGCTCACGGACGGTATCGCGTCGGATGAAGCGCCTTGTTCGGCCACTTTTTTAGGATCAATCTAGGATCTCATATGGTGCGATCAAATGATGTACTACCTTATAAATCTTTGAACTTAACAATACCGTGGAATCCTCCTTCATGGAAAAATACACAAGATTGTCTCCTGATGCTGAATATACCCCTAATGTGTGGCAAAGAGTATTTGTCTTCACGTCACGGGTAATTCCATTCGCGACTTCGGAGGAATCACTCCATAAATCATCAGTTAAACATTCTGCAGGGGAAATCTCAGGAAGCCGGAATACCTCTGCAAATAATGCATCAGTTTCTTCAGATGACAATTCAATCTCGTAACCACGGGTAGGGTTACGACGCCATGGATAACCTTGAATAGGATAAGTAAGCGTAGCCCCTCCATTCCCAGATCTATCAAGTCCAAATTGGCATCTGGCTAACATCCTAGCTTCTTCTCCGGGGCGGAAATAGTGTAAGTGCTCACTCATGCATTCTTATTATTGCCGAACGTAGAGCTCAACCGCCGGTGGGTGAAGCTCGAAAATCTAAAATGGTCTTAGCTCTAAAAAGTCCCTCGACTCCGAACGGTTAACGGTCGGATGCAGCGTCTTGTTCGGCCACATTATCGTCTTAAGATGTTCTCAAATCGTGTTCGCTGAGACTTGGTTAAATCACACTTCTTTACCAATCGAATGAACTTAGTTCTCATATACTGGGACCTAAAGAAATAAGGTCTAACTTCTAGAAAGGCGATTGCTGCCTCTATGGCATCAGAATCACCATTCGATATTCTCCGAAGTCCATTCTCATATCCACCAGGAAACGCCAACGAATCATATTGTGAGTGGAAGTCATCACAAGCTCGTTCGTGATCTGGGCTATGTGGCTTCACATAAAAAGCCTTGTGAAAACGATCGTGCAACTCACGAATCCGCTGAGCGTTATGTTTGATCAGCTCATGCATTAATATTATTGCCGAACGTAGAGCTCAACCGCGCCGTGTAAACCCGTTTCGCAACCATTCACATTCTTACCTCTCAACAGTTTCTGGCTACGGACGGTATCGCGTCGGATGAAGCGTCTTGTTCGGTCTATTTTTGTTCCGAGTGATGTTGTATGATCCATGCTGCTTGACGCCTCACAAACTCACGACTATCGCCAGATAATTGACGTGCCAGGGCAAGTGTGGATGTGCGATCCAAATCAATAGCAAGATGCAGCATATCCCTAAACTGATGCGAAAAATTACCGCTCTTAAACCGATCAAATATCGAAGTGATGAGTCGATCGGAGTCCACCTCACTCAACGCTATATGCTTGAGGCGCCGACACATCATAGCTCGTGCTCGGCCATGCCAAATCCCCTCAGAATCAGACTCAATAAAGCGAATACAATCTTCTATCGCGTCTGCATCCTTGCCAATCAGCCTATCACAGAGACCGTGTAATGCCTGTTTATCGAGCTGCATTGTATTATATTACCGAACGTAGAGCTCAACCGCGCCGTGTAAAACAGATTCGCAGCCATTCACGATTTTAGCTCACAATGGTTTCTGGCTTACGGACGGTATCGCGTCGGATGCAGCGCCTTGTTAGCCGGATTTTTTTTCGTGAAGAATGACCACGCCGTATCTTTTGGTCTTACTGTCAAAAAATGTGGTGAAATATCGGGTATTGTCACGTGCACCAATCTTAATGATGATGGATTCGTTATTCTTAAGTACATACGTGCTAACTCCTGTACCGCACCAATGCCCTTGTCCGGCAACCCACTTATTACCGTCGAAGTGTGAAGCGTTTAACCAAGGATTTAGAGCTGAGTATCCTGAATAACTTAAGTCTATGCCTGTATCATTCGTTATCTTAATCTGAACAGCCTTGTCATCTTCAGATACAACTTTAACGTTTGGCAGCTTGTCTAACTTTTTGATTTCTCGCTTCGTCGGCGCTGGCTTACTTGTTGGGTCTGCAGACGAAACACCTGAGAGCGTTAATCCCACTATTAATGTTATTATTGTTTTCATTTTATTTTATTGGCTAACGTAGAGCTCAACCGCGCCGTGTAAAACAGATTCGCAACCATTCACGTTCTTAGCTCACAATGGTTTCTGGCTCACGGACGGTATCGCGTCGGATGCAGCGCCTTGTTAGCCTTCTTATTTTCTTCGCTCTGCACGCTCAATCATCTTATCAATCATGCGTAACTCTGCCTCTTGGCGTTCTGGATACTCTGCATAGCTTGCATCATCTTCAATGTAGGCTCTCCACCATTTAGCATCATCAATGTGGTTAGCTTCCCATGAAATACAAAAGCATGAGAAACCTACGCAAAAATAACCAAAGAGAGCTACTAGAAACCTCTGCCTCCACTTGGTGCCACCATAACTAGATGTAATCCAAATACCGACAATAGCTAGAGTGGTTGCGAACACCGATAGCCAGAAAAATAATTCAGCCAAGCTAAAGGGATATCCATCCACTTTATCGTAGTAAGCCAACGCCATTGCAGGTGACGAAAATACCGGCAATCCGAACCAAAACTTAACGAGGAAGTGAACCCACGTTAAACCCCAAAGGCATCCAGAAAAAATGAGGCATTGGGAAACGGCTAATCCAGTCCTAAATTCGTCATCATATGATTGAGGTAACCCTGCTCTCATCTTTATTATTGGCTAACGTAGAGAACAACCGCCGCGTGTAAAACAGCCGCAAATCATTCGTGGTTTTAACTCAAAAACGGACTCAGACTAAGGACGGTTAACGGTCGGATGCTTCGTCTTGTTCGGCCGATTATTTTCTAGCACTGTCGACCATCTCGAAGAGGTTTTGTTCGTCAAAAATCTCCGGGAGAGGCTCCCATTCACCACGCTTCGGGTTATAAAAAAAGGTTGCTGGAACGGCACTATACCCAAAGGCTGCTAAGTCTTGCCGAGCTATTTCATTCCCCCCGTTCATGTCAGCAATTAGGCAGAGAACCCCCCTATCCTTCATAAATGTGTTAACTTGGTGTGAAAATAACCTCCGCCAATGTAATTTGGATGTCATTGTCCAAGTCGCGCCAAAGGATATAATTATAGGGCGCCTGGGCTGCATCGCTATGTAATCTGACAAGCTATATTCCATCTTATACCATGGATCTGGTAGTTCCTGTCCATCAGAGGTGAATTGACCACGGGATACAGATGTATCTTGATCTATGGGTTCTGTGCGCTTGTTACATCCGAAAGCGATAATACACAGTAATATGGTGATAAGCGCGTTCTTCATATTATTTTTGCCGAACGTAGAGCTCAACCGTGCGCTGTAAACCAGATTCCCAACCAATCACGATCTTAGCTCTCTATGGTTTCTGGCTACGGCCGGTATCGCGTCGGATGAAGCGTCTTGTTAGACCCATTATTTATTCATATCTGATAACTTCACTTCAATATCTGACGAGTCGCCAGCAGAACTTATCCACTCTACCTCTACATTGTCTAGCAATCGCCCTTCTGCGTAAAGTTTATCAACCTGTGACCTCCATTCAGCTGCGTTTGATTCTGTGGCTCTAGCCTTAAACCCATACCAATCAGCTCCAAATAACTTCTTGTGGTATGCGTAGGTTACTTCTATTTCAGGCATGGGTGGCAATCCGTAATTAATGACAGCATCCTCAATAATCTGCCTCTTATAATATTGTTTCGTCAGGGTGACGAATAGGAACGAAATTACGCAACCTAATATAACACCGATGATGAAGGGATGTTTTTTCATTCTTGTCTAACGTAGAGCTCAACCGCCGGTGTGACAAGGTCGAAGGCTGTGAGAGGCTGATTCCGTGAAATGGTTTCTGGCTGAGGACGGTTAACGGTCGGATGAAGCGCCTTGTTAGCCCTGTTTTTTTGGCAGAATACGCACGGTGCTCAAATTCAATCTATGCATCTGGTCCACGGCAAAAATATCTAATTCAGCACCCTTAATGAGCTTAGAGCTTATGATGAAATAGTAAGTCAATTCCGTATCATTTGCTTTTGATCGCTCTGGCCTTATAGACCAAGAGCAGATCAAATTATGATTTGCATCCCATGCTGCCAGAGTAATGCCCAAGTTAATGAATTTCTTCTGCGCTATAATTTTACCTTCTATAGTATCTGGATTCAATCCTTCACGTAAAATAATCCGAATATTTGGGTTAGTTGTTTTGCCAGTTGAACTAAGCTTCTTTCCTTTAATTACAGACTGTGGACCTGTGATGGCACAGCTGTTTACTATGAGCATCATTAGGATCGTTAATGCTGTTATTTGTGTTTTCATATTATTATTGGCTAACGTATAGCTCAACCGCGCGCTGTAAACCAGATTGCAACCATTCACGTTCTTAGCTCAAAATGGTTTTTGGCTCCCGGGCGGTATCGCGTCGGATGAAGCGCCTTGTTAGCCCCATATTATCGCTTGCGCCACGAGAAATCAGGCAATCCTCTCTTCGACTTCTCAACCTGAAACTCCTCCTCATCAAACGGGCCGACTGCGTAATTATCGCCTTTGGTGACGATGTAGAACTCGATGCAGTCGTCTTTATGATTCTCTCTCTCCACAACAATAACCAAATCATTACTGCCAGCCGCGACCACTTCAGAATCCACTATACCCAATAGCCCTGGATCGTGGTCTAAGCCTAATGCAGTAGCCGAGTAGTCAACATCGGTAGCATAGACCTTGTAGTCTCCATCCTCCCATGGAATGTACGCCGATCTCCCACAACCTAATAGAATGGCCACAAAAGACAATAACACTGCGATACGGAGTTTCTTCATTATAATTGGCTAACGTAGAGCTCAACCGCGCACTGTAAAACAGATTCGCTACCATTCGCGTTCTTAGCTCACAATGGTTTCTGGCTCACGGACGGTATCGCGTCGGATGAAGCGCCTTGTTAGCCGTATTTATTCTTTGGTTTATTCGTTCTCAAAGGAGCAAATAAAGACTAATGATTTATGCTCTGGTGAAGACTTCAAGTTCTCATCTATTGCCATTTGGATTGTTGTCAACATTACCGCGATAGATGTAGAAAATTGCATTAGTTCATCTGAAGTCTCAATCCCTTCTGACTCATTATCGAATCTCAGTTGTTCCAGAATTGTGGCCCTTAGTGGTGATAATTTTGTTAGTCTTACCAATTCCACAAGGCGACTATTATGTGGATCATCCTTGTAGCTTATAAAATCATCTTTATGGGCGAAATCATTTCGAATCCTCCTAATTACTTGAAGACAACTCTCAACATTCTTATCTATAAGACCCATCCTACTAGCTAGTGTTATCCTTGAACTGAAGCTCCCTAAAGGGCGATCTGGGTCGAATAGATTATCTTGCTTTGTCTTCGGGGCGATCAGTTGTAATTTTATTAAATCACATAATAAATTATCAACTTTTGATACGCCAATAATCATCGCAGCCCTCTCTCCCTCTTGGTGCAACCTACCAGAGAAAACTAGAAGCTTTAAATATTTGAGGATTTCTCCTGCCTTTAATTGTTGTTGTTCTGTGAGTGTCATATTATTGGCTAACGTAGAGATCAACCGCGCCGTGTAAAACAGTTTCGCACCATTCACGATTTTAGCTCTGCAGCTTCATCTCACAACGAACGGTATCGCGTCGGATGCATCGTCTTGTTAGGTTTGTTTTTCTTTCTTTGGGCGAGGCACAGAACAGTTCCAACATGCGTCAAAATTCGAATCAACCTCATTCTTACAAGTGAAACATATCCAAGTCGAACCAGATTCAGGTGCCGGACTATTATAGCTCTCGATTATCCTCTCCGCCTGCTCAAACTTCGCTTCATCAATAATCCATAATTCAGGATAACAGTCGGATGCAGCAATGACCCCTGCTGTCGCGGCAAGGTCATAATTCTTAACAAGCGTGCCAATGCCTTCCGATTCTAATATGGATTGCAACAACCCAACACGAGCAAAGTCAATGCTCTCAAATATCTTTCTCATGGGTCTCTTGATTCTTATTCTTACCTAACGTAGAGCTCAACCGCGCCGTGTAAAACAGTTTCGCACCATTCACGATTTTAGCTCTGCAACTTCATCTCACAACGAACGGTATCGCGTCGGATGCATCGTCTTGTTAGATTCAAGAGGATCAATACGACATTCACCGTCGAATGGTGTGCGGTTGACCAAAGGCTCGAACGTTCTTCTGAATCTCTCCGACGATCTGTCAGAAATCATACGAGTGAGATAACGTCGGCCAGCATGACGGATGTAGGAAGGAGAGACGAAGGAACGCTTCCGGAATCCGTGATGCGTTACCCTGACGCTTCTCCCTGCTCTCTCCTCGAGAATCTTTCCATCTGGTAGCGGGTGCCGCATGATGATGAGTGTGCGAATCATGATGCAGAAACCGAACAGCTGCCCATCGGCGTGCCCACGAACGCGGAGACTCAGAATTCTTATTCTTATCTAACGTAGAGCTCAACCGCCGGTGTGACAAGGTCGAAGGCTGTGAGTGGTTGATTCCGTGAAATGGTTTCTGGCTGAGGACGGTTAACGGTCGGATGAAGCGCCTTGTTCGGTCTTATTATTATGAGTAACGGTCAATACTTCATCGGCACCATCCACAGAAGTCAATATATTCCGAAGGAATAGTTCGCTGGCTTTATCCCCATCAACATAATCGACGCGTATAATCTTGGCCCTGCCTGGTGATTCAGCCCTCTCTAATTCAATTGTAAATATGCAATTCTCCTTCCTGAATTCATAGCCGCTAAGGCCAGCACTCCAGCATATCCACCCATTTGCACGAGTATAAGAAAACATTTGCTCCTCAAAATAGTCTAACGATATTGTTTTCTGAGGTTGGCTTTTAGAGCACCCTACAAAAAGCATCATCACTAATGCTATTAGTGTATATTTTGTTGTCTTCATTCTTATTCTTACCGAACGTATAGTTCGGCAGCCGGTGGGTCAACAGTCGAAAACCAATGACGGACTTAACTGTAAAACGCTTGCAGACTACGAACGGTTAACGGTCGGCCGCAACGACTTGTTGGATTCGATTTGCCCTGTGCCCTCAACTGAATATCTAACGGATCACCCACCGAGTGAAAAGGATGGCGCACAATGCCCTCAATCTTGCTGAGGTGAAATCTCCACCTACAAGTTCACGGGTGACCGGAACTCCGCCACGAGTAAAACCTCTGTATCTGTGGGTTGCAGCGCAAGACGTGTGCCATTCGTGTAAAACATCGCCCAGCAGAGCAGCGGAAGGGACATGTCTCTGGAGTCTACGGAAGAGTCTTGTCCCTGTAGCTGCGGCGCGAAATCCAAGACGGCAACCATCACCCTGTGGCATCCAATTCTTCTTGTCTCTATCGTGTAAAACGTCCGACCAGGATCAGTATGTGATCACATGATGGCCATCATTCGACTAAACCCAGCGGAAAACGTAAGCCAATGGACGGCATGTGATCACATTCTGATCCTTCATTAAACTGCCCATCGCCATTCAACTCAAATCAGGATTCTTATTATTATTCTTATCCAACGTAGAGCTCAACCGCGCCGTGTAAAACAGATTCGCAACCATTCACGCTCTTAGCTCTTAATGGTTTCTGGCTGCGGACGGTATCGCGTCGGATGAAGCGCCTTGTTCGACCAAATTCTAGCGTTTGGTGTCTACTCGTTCAAAGACGATATACCCATTCGTCACGCCAACAACTCGCCAACCTTGTGTAGCGCGTAAGTTCATGAAAAAGGTCATATGTACTCGTAACAACTCAGCTGCACCTTGACCCATACCTGCCACTGGATCGGCTTTTCGCTCCCCCTTAGGAGCAATCGGCTTCTCGCGCTTGATATACTCATCCCACCAATACGCCACTTCATCTCGATGCTCGTTACAATAAGATTGTATCTGTTTAATTGTAACGGTCTCATATCTCTGAGGATCTGTGACCCACTTCATATTATCCTTCTTGGGGTCCCCTTGTGCAAACAAAGGTAGGATTACTAGTGTTAATGCTATTATGTATGTTTTCATATTATTATTGTCGAACGTAGAGCTCAACCGCGCCGTGTAAAACAGTTTCGCAGCCATTCACGATCTTAGCTCAAAATGATTTCTGGCTCACGGACGGTATCGCGTCGGATGAAGCGCCTTGTTAGACCCATTATTCGAAGTGACGGCGGCGTCTGATCCACTTACACAGTGGAATCAAAAGAAATATCCCAATCGGCATCACTGTCATCACGGAAGCAATAATCCCTGCATAATATGTGCTGCGCGTATACTTGCGGACAATAAGGGAAAAACCGGCAAATATAGAAATTAGACCAGTGATCAAAAACGACGGCATAAGGAATCGATTAGCAGTCCAATACCAGTCTCCTTCTGGAATATTATGCTGAACTTCCTTAGTTGGAAAGTAACCATCTCTGATCGCTAACGTCGCAAGCACAACTTGGAAGAGTGCAGAAATAGCGAATAGAGTCACGAATCCAAATCTCGGAGGAGACGGCGATTCATCGATGGAGGTGGTTTCTTGCATTATACTTTTTGCCTAACGTAGAGCTCAACCGCCGCCGGGACAACTGCCGAATACCCTCAATGGTTTTTCGCTCTTAACAGTTTCTGGCTAAGGACGGTTAACGGTCGGATGAAGCGCCTTGTTCGGCCTAATTTTTTGATACTTCCAAGTTGCGCGTGAGAGCTAATAAAGCTTCTACTTCTGATGGATGGAACTGTGATGTCCAACCACCTTCCAATCTTTGCACTTTCAGATTACAGTCCCTCACGTCACCACCTACAAACGTGATCAACCAAATTCTACCGTCGGGTAATCTTCCTACTCGCGGCATAGGGTCACTGAAATCAAGTAACTTTGCACTAGCCCGGTCCTTTGCATGCCAATAGACATTATACTGTGATCCTGTCTCATGCTCATGCTGCACAAAGGAAATATACCCGTCATCATACGTACGAATAGCTCCAAGATTATGTGTGCTCTCTCCATCCCTGCTAGCCTGACCTAGAAAAAATCCCCCAATAAATAACACTGCAACGCACACTGTGGTCTTCCAATTCATCTTAGCTAGTAGATTCTTCATACTATTATTGCCGAACGTAGAGATCAACCGCGCCGTGTAAATCAGTTTCGCACCATTCACGATTTTAGCTCTGCAACTTCATCTCACAACGAACGGTATCGCGTCGGATGCATCGTCTTGTTAGGTGGAGATTATCACCGCTGCATGCCCTTGTTGTCAACCACGTGAACAACCGCCGCAAACCAAGAACCCAAGCACCGATGAATACCAAAAGCGTCTCCATCTGCATCGAAGTGAATTATGTTCGCGAACGAATGGTGACCCCTCGCCCTGTGCGATGATTGAGCTGGATGTTCATGTTCAACTGGGAAATCACAAATGGATGAGCCGCGGAAAATGTGCAAGGATGATAGACGATCAAACCTCGAATGAACACGGAGCCTAACGTAAAGCTCAACCGCCGGTGGGTCAAAGGTCAAAAACCAAGGAGGGGCTCAACTGTAAAAAGTCTCCGGACTACGAACGGTTAACGGTCGGATGCAGCGAATTGTTCGGCTTATTTATTAGGTTTTTCGATTCTTGATATATATTGCGTTCCATCAATAAAGCACATTACAAGTGCTCCTTTACCCGTCTTATTTTGATAGGTCAGGCTAGCGAAGTCATTAGCGTTGATGCGGAATGAATGGAGAGCATCCGTTCCTTTGGCAGGGGCGGCTTGACCTTGCCGATTCGACTGTGCGGTGCCATGGCCCATCCCTCCACTGCCTTGTGCCCACTCCACCAAGGCTGGGTAACTAGCCTGATATACCTCCCAAGCAGAATCTCGACCATCGTCCAGCTTACCGTGAACGTGAGGAATCATAGTCGTAACGCCAAATGCATGGGTTGTTCGGAAGCTGACTCTAAGCCCTTTGGCTTTACATGCTGCAGTAACTATAGACTTAAATTGCTCAAGACCCTTCTTAGGCTCTTTGGCTAATGTTGTGTCAAGAGTTCCAAAGCAGAATAGTGTAACTAAAGTGAGTAGTGTTTTCATGGTGTATTTTATTATTATTGCCGAACGTAGAGCTCAACCGCGCCGTGTAAAACAGATTCGCACCATTCACGATTTTAGCTCTACAACTTCATCGGACAACGAACGGTATCGCGTCGGATGAAGCGCCTTGTTGGGCTTATTTTTTGTCTTTGAACAGTTTTTTCATCTGCTTCGAAATCCACTGGTTTAACTCTTTAAACGTGTCAAACCTCGCTTCCTCATCACCGAACTTACCAACGAAAAAACTCTCTTTAACCTTCGTTGATGCATCAAAATCTACTTGGTAATACCCCATGAAACCCAACGTTAAATACGCTTCTACTTTCTGATCGGACTTCCTTCTAAAGATGTGTGGGCCACGCATCGTCATTGCCACTTCAATCTTCTCTCCCTCTGCTGGCTCCTTGCCACCGAAAGCAACATATATCTGGCGATCTACTTTCTTCTTCTTGTATTCTGACCAGAAAGCTTCCTCATATCTCTTAGCCGCAGCACCCTCAATTTTAGTTGAGGCACCCTTCGATTCGTCTCTGTCTTCTTTGGCAACAACGTCCCCAAACAGCGTAAGCATAATTATACATATGATGGTTTGAATTCTCATGTTTTATTATTGCCCAACGTAGAGCTCAACCGCGCGATGTAAACGGATTCCAATCATTAACGGATTTAGCTCACAATGGTTTCTGACTCCGGACGGTATCGCGTCGGATGAAGCGCCTTGTTAGACTCATTATTATTGATTGCAGTATTCCAGTAACCACTCAGCTTCTTCGTGAAATGGCGATTGCGAGTCACTTATAATCTTAGTCAGTGCGGGTCGGTATGTGTCAGCGTTGTGTTCAACAAAACCAGAAATTTCGGTGGTCAAGATAGCGCTGGAATGTCCTTCTTGTTCGTTCTGCTGAAGCATAGAAAATGCCTTCTCTAGATGGTCAACACCGCCAAGCAATAGCAGTTGAATCATCAGAAGCTCTCGCAGCCAGCAATAATTGCCTTCTCGCTCTAAATAACCTGTAATCATCGGCACATCCGCTGCCGTAGCCATATCAAGTATTCGGTCATGCGCGGCCAGTGTAGCATCTACGTCATCACTATCTCGACCATTCCACATGATCTCCAGGTTACGCTTGATATCGCTCATTCTTATTCTTGTCTAACGTAGAGCTCAACCGCGCGCTGTAAAACTGATTCGTAACCATTCATGTCCTTAGCTCACCATGGATTCTGGCTCACGGACGGTATCGCGTCGGATGAAGCGCCTTGTTCGATCACATTATTGAATTCACAGTAATGGAGGGTCACCATATCTAAGCTGCTCAACATCGGAAGGCTTAGCAAAAAGCATCACGTATCCACAGGAAGCACAAACCTTTGCACGCACAGGAGCTTCTATAGCACCCTTGAATACCCAAGCGCCCGGGTCTCGATGTGTGACTAGGGTCAGGTCCCATCTAGCATTATTTTCACCACGATCGATTACACCAACGTCTTCGATCAGATCTGCGCTTCCGCATTGATTGCATTTCATATTATTATTATCGAACGTAGAGCTCAACCGCGCGCTGTAAACCAGATTCGCAATCATTCATGCCCTTAGCTCTCAACAGTTTCTGGCTACGAACGGTATCGCGTCGGATGAAGCGCCTTGTTAGCCTACTTGGCGAGTAATTCTGAGATGCTATATTTAGGCTCTTTTATTCCTACTACATCCAAAAGGTGATCACGGAAGGCAATGAACTTCTTGAGTTCATCGACCATAGATTCAACGTCCACCCCCTGCTGTTTCAATACTTTAAGGGTCTGCATCTCATTAATGAGATGTAATGGAGACCAGACAGACTCCACTGTGTAATCCTTATCAGTAGATACCTCAATCACATATCTAGCCCCGTCAAGACCTTGAGTCATCCGCCTCTGCTCTTTGGTCAGATAAGACAGAGGCGTTCTTATTCTTGGCTTCATCACTTCTTCTTCCAGCATCTCAGAAATTCGATTACCCAACTCTACCTTGCCACTTAGTTCGATACCAGCTGGCTCTAACGTTTTATCGAAGCCGGCCTTTTTTCTAACCCAGTGGAGCTGGAGCCTCGTAATCTCTATAGAGGCACCACCACCGCCTCGCGAGTATGTTAGGAAAATAGGCTTAGAGAAGGACGTAAATATAGCTACACGGAATCTTACACTACCCCTCTCCTCCCGCTTATGAAGCATTGATGGCAGTAATGCATCTCGGTAATAACGCGTGTAATAGCTTTCTTTGCCCACGGGGAAATAGCTTTTCCCATTAGGTGAATTTGCAACCTCGAACGCAAGATCAACAGGGTCAGCAGATACATCATCCTTTTGGGCGCATGCTATGCTACAGGAAAGAATATAGCTAACGAGTATATGTCTGATTATGGTTTTCATATTTTTTGGCTAACGTAGAGCTCAACCGCCGGTGTGACAAGGTCGAAGGCTGTGGGTGGTTTATTACGTGAAATGGTTTCTGGCCTGGGAACGGTTAACGGTCGGATGAAGCGCCTTGTTAGCCTATTTTTGTCCTTAAATGATCAAACAAGTCCACTCGTGTCTGAAGACTAAATCGACCTTTGTCATCGTCCCATCTCGGAGGAAATATTGGACTCTTAATACCAAACGGACCCATGCCTCGATCCTCGTAATAATAGTCAGAGTGATCTGCGCTAAATCGATTGCATGCCAGAAGATCAAAGTATGTAAATTCTGAATCAGTCCGATATACATTGATGTCAATCCAGACCGGAATGCCTCCATCAATCCATAACATATCTATGGCTTCAGTCTCTTCGAGAGGAACAGTGTATTCATGCGGCTGCATGCCCAGATTTGGATAAGACTTCTCAGTTGTCTTCAAGTCTTCATATGGTTCATTGATATTTATGCAAAACCGCCAACGACTGGGCAAATTATCTGTGACAAATCTCGGTGTAACTTCATATGCACTTTCCGCTGCTTTGCGAAATAGTAATGTGAAATCGGATTTTTTCATTATTGGCTAACGTAGAGCTCAACCGCGCCGTGTAAACCAGTTTCGCTACCATTCACGATTTTAGCTCACAATGGTTTCTGGCTCACGAACGGTATCGCGTCGGATGAAGCGTCTTGTTCGGCCACTATTCTTGCGCTGGCACAGCTTCGATATTACCTCTAGGCCAACCATAAATTACAACCAGTGTTCCAAATGTCCGCCACTGACAACGAGTCTGATCGCACATATACTGGACTACCGTAGTTATCGGTGGATTATTCGCTAACTTAAGATTCACCTTTCTAGGATCATTACCGGCGGCAGGAATTATCTTATCAAGATGTGGCGCCTCGACATACGCCACCAGTAAATCCTGCCTTCTGGGATGCTCTTTAGATATTACGGTATTTAGCACTTTTATTGCCTGAGGAAGTGGCAACTTCTCAATTGTTAGACCGCTAACTGTTGCCTCCTTCTTACTAGATGGAACCTTGTCTTCAGCTTGCGTATATACAGCCAGACAAAGGAGTAAGGTTATTATCGTTTTCATATCATTTTTGCCGAACGTAGAGCTCAACCGCGCACTGTAAACTAGATTTACAGCCATTCACGATCTTAGCTCAACATGGTTTCTGGCTCTCGAACGGTATCGCGTCGGATGAAGCGCCTTGTTAGGCTTATTGTTTTGAGGGCGCGTCATAAGAGTCATCAATATCCAATGTCTCTATAACCGATCGAATAGCGTTAGAGCAACCCGCAGGATCTTCCAAGATGCCTAATGTCAGGTTCAGCTTACTATCACATGCCACATGATCAACCGCTCTGAAAAAATCATACTGCAGATCACACGCTACAATACTCCTATCCTTATAGTCGCATTGCCCCTTTCGCTTACGGACCATGAGGCGAAGATCGTCAGAACCTGTGTATTCGATATCTGTAATATCCCCTGCAACGAAACGAACAAGGTCATCAGCAAAACACCTCAAGCTGAAAGCATAACATGTCGTGCGCAATTCGATCTTGGACGCACCCTGATAATTACAACCAGGAGGAACCCACAACGTGGCAACAATGTCGAATTCACAGCTACTACAGGCAGACCATGTTATTTGTGACCTACTTTCATTGTCCCATCTGAGAATAAGGTCAAAACTATCTGTAATCTCAGCTTTCATTCTTATTATTGCCTAACGTAGAGCTCAACCGCGCCGTGTAAACCAGATTTGCAACTATTCACATTCTTACCTCTCAACAGTTTCTGGCTACGGACGGTATCGCGTCGGATGAAGCGTCTTGTTAGGCTCGTTTTTTGTAGATTGCTCTATAGAGGATTATGGGGCCTAAGAGCAAAATTACTATCCACATCGCCTTCCACGCGAGACGATAACCTATATTTCTATAGCGCACTACGAATTCTGGATAAACACCGTCACTGTATGCCACGTCAACGAGATCACCTGGTTCACTCATTAAACCAGAAGGTATAAAAAGAGCCTCCTCATTCCCCTCCCACGAATAAGCCACCTTAAGGTTCGAACTCGAAAGCCATCTCACTGAACCACTTCTACCATAATTCGAGGAATACTGGTATGTGTTATCAGAAACAGAGCGTTCATCTAGAATTACACCTTCAACTGATTCCCAATCTTGCGAGCGATTATGAGCGTATAATAAGGAAATCAGCTGTTTCAACTGAACTGCACCAAATCCGGCCACGAGTAATAGTACACAGATCCATGCCGCTTTGGCTGATTGGCTCTTCTTCATTTTTTTTTGCCTAACGTAGAGCTCAACCGCCGGTGTGACTAGGTCGAAGGCTATGAGAGGCTGATTCCGTGAAATGGTTTCTGGCTGAGGACGGTTAACGGTCGGATGAAGCGCCTTGTTCGACCACATTTTTGTCTAATCTGGTTACAAATTCCATGAAGTAATCTTCGTCAAAGACCTCAGGAAACACCATCCACTTGTTCGACTTAGGGTTATATAACATGGTCACGGGAACGGCAACTCGATCAAATTGGGATAATGCACTATTCGCTATTTTTTCATCATGGACGACATCCGATACAAGACTCAGTATACCTCTAGTCTTTAATTCCCTGCATACATTCTCTGTGAATAAAGTCCTCCATTGCACTTGTGATGTCATAGTCCATTTAGCGCCAATTGATATTATTATCGGCCGACCTGGCTGCATCTCAACATACTTTTGTGGACTATACTTCATAAGATACCATGGATCTGGTAACTCTTGACCGTCAGATAAAAATTGATCTCGCGATATGTGTTCATTGTCAACACTGATAGACTTGTCTTTGCAGGAACAAACGATGACACTTATGAGAATGCTGGCTACTATTGTCTTCATTATTCTTGTCGAACGCAGAGCTCAACCGCCGGTGTGACAAGGTCGAAGGCTGTGGGTGGTTGATTCCGTGAAATAGTTTCTGGCTAAGAACGGTTAACGGTCGGATGCAGCGTCTTGTTCGGCCACAATTATTCTAGAATGACCCACCACCAGCATCCTTCCACATATTATAACCCTCAAGCTCATCATCCAACACATCTTCCTGCCTAATCACAACAGGAGCCCACGACTTATACTCAGATATTGAAATTGGTAGGTGGCCAATACCAAAACCTCCAGGATCATTTATCGATCCAAGTGATAGTTCAGATGATTCAACGGATGATGGACGTTCAGACCACTTATTCATGTAGAGGCGAATGTGTATCGTCTGATCATCACGCGCTAAAACTTTAATCACGCCATAATCGCCATCTCCACTATTAACAGTACATAAAGCGCCCACATCTGTGACATCAATCTTCATTCGACCATTTTCGTTGTTTGTTTTTTTGCCGCAACCAAAAACCAAAATTGCACCCAGAATCGTAATGATGTATTTCATATTATTATTGCCGAACGTAGAGCTCAACCGCGCCGTGTAAAACAGATTCACACCATTAACGTTTTTAGCTCTGCAAAGTCATCGGACAACGAACGGTATCGCGTCGGATGAAGCACCTTGTTCTCTCTTTATTTGTTTGCGAGGAACTTGCTCTCAAAATCGATGAAGCTTGGGCAATCCTTAACTCGATGTGCTCCCCTGTGATCTGTGACTAGGCTAAAAACCGTTGTGCCGTCAGCCTGCTCTGACCGGTAGGCAAATCTCAAGTGCGCGTAGGTATGTCGGTTCTCGTTGAAAAGTAGAACGTGATATATTCGACCGCTGGAAAGTGTTCTGACGTAGTTAGGGGATCGGTGTGACTGTCTAGCATGTGATAGTAAAGTGCCGATTGCATCTTGGTCAGGTGTGTCCAGTATGAGGTCTGCCTCCGCCCTCATGCCGTTGGGGTCCCACCAAGCTTTCAGGTCTGATGAATGCAAAACCCACATGTGTGTAAATTCTTTTGTGCGCTTGCCCTCAAATGCGTTGATACACGATTCGTAGTCGATGTTGAAGGAGTCAAATTTATGATGCGGCGCTTTCCCCGGATTGGACAGCAGCACAAAAGCGAATATTGCTATGATTAGAAAGGCTATGCCGCCAAGGATTGCGAGCCATAGGTTTTTCGTTGATCCGTGCATGCAATTTTTTAGAGAACGTAGAGCTCAACCGCCGCCGGGACAACCGCCGAATACCCTAAATGGTTTTTCACTCTCAAAAGTTTCTGGCTACGGACGGTTAACGGTCGGATGAAGCGCCTTGTTCGGCCACATTCTTGAACGCAGCATTCATGATTAGGGATTAGAGTCTGACTTGTTCTTCAAAATGCTGTAAACAATGCCTAAAAGAATTAATTGTATCACCAATGATAATAATCTCGTCCATTTGGGGTCCGGTTCATCTGCATAGTTGACGTAGGAAAATACCTCAACAGCTATCCATCCTACGGCCAGAATTAGCACCACCCAATAACTGGATTTATTATTTATATTCATATGACGTGTTTATTTGTGTCGCGTCCATATTATATTATTGCCGAACGTAGAGCTCAACCGCGCCGTGTAAAACAGTTTCGCAACCATTCACGATTTTAGCTCACAATGGTTTCTGGCTCCGAACGGTATCGCGTCGGATGAAGCGCCTTGTTAGACCAATTTTCAATTGGCAAAGCTGTTTACGCTCATTCAACAGAACTTGGCAAAAACTGCTTCTTGAATCTCTGGTGCCGCTGGCAACTGATTCTTATAAAATGTGAATGAGTTAACTGCTTCCAACACTCCATTGTTCTTTGACGCCGATCCAACCCAGGCGTCATCTGGTAACGTTCCTACCTTACGCTTCACAAATTCTGCGTGTGATAGCCCAAAGTTCGCTGTGCTGTGAATCACCTTCCCCCCTTGCACGATGATAAGATAGTAATACCCATCTGGAATATTGATGCGTTCAGTCATTATTCTTATTCTTGTCTAACGTAGAGGACAACCGCCGGCTATAAAACCGTCTACGATCATTCAAATTTCAATGTGTAAAACGGCTTCTGGCTATGGACGGTTAACGGTCGGATGCTCCGCCTTGTTCGGTCTATTTTATTTAGAGGGTATGAGTGACGGTTCGATTATTACTATTAATCTCTCTTTCAGATTAGAGTAAACCACCATCCTCCCGGATTTATCGGGCAGACCTCGCACGACGTACAGCCATAAGATTGATTTATCTGCCTTACGAACATCTGAATCTCCAACGTCAACCTGAACCAGATCGTAAGCCTTACCAATTCGTTTGTCTTGTATCTCTACTAGCCAATATTTTGGATTCTCGGGAGTTCCGATAGAAATAGACGCCTGTGCATCAAACCCTCCGCCACTTCTCATGGCAGGAATAACAACTTTATTCAGAACATTACCTTTTAGATCCTCCCTTAGTATCGTCACTGTATAGGGTCCGTCAGGAAGCTTCTCATTACCTTCAGCCCAAGCGCATTGGCTGAACATTAACAGAAACATAGTGATGGCTGTGTATATTCTTTTGTATTTGTTCATAGCGTAAGATTAGACGGAGCTAACATGTTTCGTATTCATATTATTACCGAACGTAGAGCTCAACCGCCGCCGGGACAATAGCTGAATACTCTCAATGGTTTTTTGCTCTCAGATATTTCTGGCTTAGGAACGGTTAACGGTCGGATGAAGCGCCTTGTTCGGCCACATTTATTGCGTTCGTGAAACTACTCATCCTGCGGATTCCACCAGGCTTTCGGCATCCGACCATGATCTGTATAATCCAATCCAAGTTGCACCAAAGCAAACTTCAACCTCCTTCCGGAAAAGGTAGTAAACATGACGAATGGTGGATGATCCTCATGATTATGATACAGGCGGATACCGCTCCAACCCCAAGGATATCTGAAGAATCCACATGATGATATGTGTGCCCTCTGAAAATGGAGCTCGCGAAAAGACCATTTAATGGTGACCCCTTCAGCATCAATCACGAGCGTGGCAAACGGCCATGAATGGTGATTACTGCTCCAGCCGTCTCGGCCTAGAAATGCTTTGGGACCCTCGATGCGAAACCCTCCTCTATAATGTTTACTCACGTCTTCTTATTATTGCCGAACGTAGAGCTCAACCGCCGCCGGGACAACAGTCGAATACCTCAAATGGTTTTCCTCTCTCCAAAGTTTCTGGCTAAGGACGGTTAACGGTCGGATGAAGCGCCTTGTTCGGCCACATTATTGGTATTTCTCATTCAAGTCGTTGGCGGTTTTCCCTCTCTGAATCGACTTATACCTGCCTCGATAAATTATGTATCCTACGTTTGCCCATACCCATCCACTAAGAAACACCAACCCCGAAACTATCAACCACGCAGATGCCGTCTTATAATAGCTATCATGAACTGTGCCATCAGGGCTCCCAATTCCAGCCCCTACAATCATAGAAAATCCGTAAACTGCGCTGGCGACTAGTAATACAGCTCCAACAATTTGTAGTAACATAGGTATAAATCTCATTTCGTATTTTTTATTATTGCCGAACGTAGAGCTCAACCGCGTGGTGTAAAACAGTTTCGCATCATTCACGATTATAGCTCTACAACTTCCTCGGACAACGAACGGTATCGCGTCGGATGCAGCGACTTGTTCGGCCTATTTTTTGGGCTTCTCAAGCCTTGGCTTACCATCAATGAGGAAGCTGCTGTGCTTCTCCCAAATATCGAACTCGTCACCTGCTAAATCGTATCCTTCAACTTGGACTTTCGAACCTACTTTTAGATGCTTTATCCTCTCACTCTGCACCATTACGATTACTTCATCATCCTCTAAAAATGTAGTGAACTCATTTAATATCTTCGGAGCAAAATTAGCATTGCGACCGTATGATGTGATCTTATCCCTTTGCTCTTTCGTGAGATTAGTGGTCGACAGAACCAAAAAGTATCTTGCATTCGTCTTACTTACCCCAGTCGGGTTCACTATCGGCCACACGCTCTCTTGCTGCTGAGAAAATGACCCAACCCAAGTGAACGATTTGATAGTCCCAGAAAGGGTCTTCAGCTTAATATGAGGTAATGGCGCAGCAACTACTCCACCAATGAGCAAAGCTGTGATTAGAGTAAATATTGTTTTCATTATGTTTTTATTATTGCCGAACGTAGAGCTCAACCGCGCGCTGTAAACCAGTTTCGCTGCCATTCACGGTCTTAGCTCAAAATGGTTTCTGGCTCACAGGCGGTATCGCGTCGGATGAAGCGCCTTGTTAGGCTCGTTATTGAATTTGATCGTTGGGCACACCATTACTCTCTTCCGCCTCACAATCAGCCTTCGATAATCGATCTCTAATATGCCCCCACAAATCAACGGTCGCAAAAAACGCCAAGCCTGCAAAAAACAGAAAAAAAGAAAAACTTGATACCGCTCCAGATCCGTATGGAGCACCGCTTACAAACGCCAAGGTAGGAGCCTCACCTTGGAATAGCCCAACTACATAATATACACAAAATGCTCCACACCCCAAAGCCAGCAGAATCGCCATTGGAAGTTTCATTCTTGGAGTCTTCATTATTGCCTAACGCAGAGCTCAACCGCGCCGTGTAAAACAGATTCGCTGCCATTCACGATCTTAGCTCACAATGGTTTCTGGCTACGAACGGTATCGCGTCGGATGAAGCGCCTTGTTAGGTGGAGATTCTCACCGATGCAAACCCTCGTTGTCAACTCCGTGAACGACTGCCGCAAACCAAGAACCCGAGCACCGATGAATACCAAAATTGCCTCCATCATCATCGATCTGAATCATGTTCGCGAACGAATGACGATCCTCCACCCTGTGCGATGACTGAGCTGGATGTTCATGTTCAACTGGGAAACAAAAAAATGGATAAGCCACGGAAAATGTGCAAGGACGCCAGGTGATCAAGCCCAGAATGAACACGGAGCCTAACGTAGAGCTCAACCGCCGCCGGGACAATCGCAAAACATCATTCACGGATCAACTCTGACAGCCGCACGTCACAGACAGCGGACGGTTAACGGTCGGATGAAGCGTCTTGTTAGCTCATATTTTTGATATTCAGTGTGATCACGACCACTTATTCTCCTTAAAGGAAAACACATCGAAATCATCATGCTCAATGAAGAAGCATGGCAGCCGAAAAGATTCACCTCCTGCTGCTAGCCAAATGTCTCTTAGCCAGAGTGCAGCACAATCTCGTAACTGCCACGGGATATCTACATAATCCTCGATGTCTTCGTCGTTGTATTCCCATGATTTGATCGGGATTCCCCCAAGCGGGCAATCAAAGTCTGTGGACAACCCATCGGCAGTCGTTGGCGAAGTAATAATAGGCATACTACCATCAAAGTGATCATAAGGCCACATGACAAAGTATAAGCGCTCTACATCGTCATCAAATTCACCAGCCAAAATGGAACGCATAGCCACCACCGCGCTTGCCGAATATGGCTTGAAGTATGAAAAAACTCTATCTCGATATTGACGTTCTAGTTCATTCATCATTTTTATAGCTAACGTAGAGCTCAACCGCGCGCTGTAAAACAGATTCGCAGCCATTCACGGTCTCAGCTCTCAATGGTTTCTGGCTCCCGGGCGGTATCGCGTCGGATGAAGCGCCTTGTTCGGTTTCTTATTCTTTAGTTAGAGAAATCTTGTCCGCAAGCAAGCACTCCAAATCTAGTAATTGATACCGCTCGACAAACACCCATCTGATCCATCCCAATGGGTTCAACGGATCGAATGACCGCTCAGGAAGCAACCAGCAATCAAGGTCATCTTGCTCATTCACGGGTCTGAGTATCGTCAGCTCATACATTTGTGAATTATGGTTGATGCCAAATACAGCGGAAAAGTCTGCACTCTTATGAAAAATGCCTCCCTTACGTATGACATCGATACCGCACGATTGAAGCTGTCGAAAAACATCATCAGCATGACTGAAAGGTAGATAGTATGTAACGAGCATCGGTGCGAAATCTTCTTTCTTATTATTACCGAACGTAGAGGTCTGCCGCCGGTGGGTCAACGGTCGAAAACCTAAGATGGTCTTAACTGTAAAATGGCTCCCGACTACGAACGGTTAACGGTCGTCAGCACCGCCTTGTTCGGCCACATTATTCTACGCCAGCTTAGCATATACAAACCAAACGCAACTCGACCATGAAATTATCGATGCGAGGATTAAAGCTCGTGGATATCCCCTGAATACTCTGCCTATGGCGAGACAAGATCCTAGCAAAACAAAAAACGCCAGAATCGCATAAATTACAAGGCACCACGCATGATCCGAGATATAATTATTCCACTTATAATCTAGCCATCTCATTAAAGATGCCGATCCTAAAATCCACACAGGTAGAATTGCAAACGACCCAAGCCAGTACGCAATATCATCGGGAGTTGACCGCTCTAACTTCTCACCCATCGCTATACGAATAAGGAGACTGACTAGGGCATTCATATTATTATAGCCGAACGTAGAGGTCTGCCGCCGCGTATAGAACAGACGCAGGCCAAGTGAATTTATTAACTGTAAAACGGACTCGGACTAAGGACGGTTAACGGTCGTCAGCACCGTCTTGTTGGGCCCAGTTTTTGGAAATACTATTCATCTGCAAACGGATCTGGTTCCTCTCCAGACGAATTAACTTCGCTATCAGGAACTTTACTCTGCATGGCTCTGCGACTTTGATTAATCTTCATCATTCGCTGCTTCACAAGTGTATGCAGAACTTCATTCTTCATTCCGAAGTCAATAATCGATGACTTGTGCATATGCCCCTTAAGCTCCAGAATGATCTTCTCACCAGCGTAAAATCGCAGTGCAAGTGAGCACATGCACCCTCCGCCAAACTGGTGCTCATCATTGGTCTCAGTAAAACCTGCGTCTGTAGAAATGGGCACGAAATGCGAATACCTTCTCTCACGTTGTGTGTGCTTCAAATATACAGAGGACCAAACCGATATGATGGTCTTATCCTTCAAGGTAAACCAATCATCTGTTATGTTTGGTCTGTTGTATCCATACGCAATCGATGTAACCTTGGACAGATCCATCTTCGAGACAGGTGTCGGTTCCCATACACTAGTATTCACATTATAGCCTATCACCTTACCATCTCGTTTTATAAGAACCAGGGAACCCGACTCTTCAAAACTAACGCCGCTAGTCTCCCACTTGTGGTGCACCATCAAACTTCGTACTGCCTCAATACGCCTCGAGTCTTCGCAGAAAGCGTTATTCGCACACATAAGCGTCAATATTACCATTAGTGTTTTCATTGTATTTTTTATTGCCCAACGTAGAGCTCAACCGCGCCGTGTAAAACAGATTCGCAACCATTCACGATCTTAGCTCTCAATGGTTTCTGGCTCCCGGGCGGTATCGCGTCGGATGAAGCGCCTTGTTCGACCAAATTCTTCGGGGTATCAAGTAAATGAATGAATAAGTGAAAGGATAATCCAAAAGAATAAAAACGATATGGAAAGCTCACGACTTGATTTTAATGGCGCTGTATAAACCAATAGAAACATCAACATGGAAACACCAATTATTGTATCACCGACTAAATCTTCAGATCTCCTGTTAGCATAGACACTAAAAAAACCAAGGCAGATTACAAACACGCCAAATAGCCTATAATAAAGCGGACTTCCATTAAAACCTGGATTAGCCACATTATCTTCACCCTCAGAGTTCGTGTCGTTCATGATGTCTTTATTATTGTCGAACGTAGAGGACAACCGCCGCCGGGACAACCGCTGAATACCCTCAATGGTTTTTTGCTCTATACAGTTTCTGGCTAAGGACGGTTAACGGTCGGATGCTCCGCCTTGTTCGGTCTAATTATCGTCATAGCAATTCGAGTAATCTGGCAGCAAGCCACACAATAAAAATGACTCCCATCCAAAATACTTGAGGCAGTAACATGCCATAAACGATACCCTTCCAACGCATTACCCAGCCTGTCATAAATGAATAAAGCGCCGGGCTGTAACCAATAATGAATATGATACTGCTGAGTATACCTTCATACCATGATTCCTCACAAAGCCACCCTACGAGAAAATAACATGGGGCGGCCATGAACCCTGAAACCATCAAAATCAGCATGCGCTTCTTCAAACACGCCGCATTGCTGACAGGAGACTGATAGGTTAACAACTCTGTTGCCTTCATATTATTCTTACCGAACGTAGAGCTCAACCGCCGCCGAGACAAACGTCGAATACCCTCAATGGTTTTTCACTTTCAACAGTTTCTGGCCTGGGAACGGTTAACGGTCGGATGAAGCGCCTTGTTAGCCGGATTTATTCGTTTTTGAGGTTCTCCACGTAATCCACAAACTTCTTTAGTTCAGAATCTCCCACGGACAACCAATCGTATGAAATTCTGTCAGTAGACGGGTAAACGATGTAAAAATTATCCGTCTCCACGCTAATGCTTGTGCTCCAGATATATTGCTCTCCTCGATATACCGCAACCCCATAAGTTGGAGTATGCTTCCATACGGAGCCATGACCAGATGATCTAATTATGTCAGCTAAAATAGCGGAAATATTCTTAACATCCTCCTTGATTGTGATCTGTGAAATAATCTTCACCGAATGCTCATAAGGCGCTATCTGAAACGATGTCACCTTAGATGGAGTCTCGCTCAGCCCAAGCGGATCATCCGGATCTTGCTCAACGATTACATTCTGTAATGTATAAATTACAACCCTGTCTGCGTGATGCCTAATATACGCTGCAAGCCTCGTTCTATGTGAGCCTTGCTCCTTCTTGATATTCTCTAAAAATACCTGATCAAGATCCACAGAATCGCTTTCTTCACGCCCGCTATGTGATTCCTTATCCTTTTGGCATCCGAAAATAACAACAGATATGATCATTGATAACTGTAAGATCATGCTATCAGATTTCTTCATATTATTATTGGCTAACGTAGAGCTCAACCGCGCGCTGCAAAACAGATCCACAGTCATTCTCGATCTTAGCTCAAACTGGTTTCTGGCTCACAGACGGTATCGCGTCGGATGAAGCGCCTTGTTGGGCTTTTTAATTTAATCTGTAATACGAGGCTTAAGATCGCCAGAAGCAATTTTATCAAGAATGCTAATTTGTCGTTGCAGATCCTCGGGTGTTTGAATTGCGTCATCTGGATGTAACGGCGCTGACCATTGACAGATCTCTGAGAGGCCTAATGCTATGTTCTGAATAGACTGAAGTGCGAAAATCCACTCTTGATAAATTTGATCTGGGTGAACGTCACTCTCAATTCGATCTGAGATCTCGGATAGCACATTGCTCCTGTATTCCAGCATGCCATCAATCAGCTCTTTGGATGACGATATACACAATTCAGGTTTACAACTCTTAACCGTCCCACAACAAATTGGAAAACGCCAAACCCAATCAGCTGTGGCCCCACTCAAATTTGGGATAGCATGTTCTAGTATATCTATCCCCATTACAGATTGAGGGAAAACATGTTTCTCAAAGGTAATTGGCCTGTAGTCGTACGAGTTCATATTATCTAGCCCAACGTCATAAGCCACCCATCCACTACCGGGGGCGCGCTTCGACTTCAGGGTTAAAGGTTGGAATGGTCATTCAGATTTCGACTCGGGACGGGTAGTGGATTGGTGTGCGCTGTCTTGTTAGGCATCGTTTGGTTTTGAATTTCGCCTTTTGATCACCTCGTTCCAAAATACTTCTTCGGCTCTCAGAAGGTCGTCAATGTAAGATTGGTTTCTAGCGACTTTAGTCATCAGCGGGCGCCCCGGAGGAAAGTAGCAACAATAATCGATAGAGGCGAGTCCAGTAATAGCCATCAGATGTTGGAATTGGCCATAGTAGTAGCGCGGAGGACGACCAGTTTTAGCGGTGGTCCTGTAAGCAGATTGGCCACACTTAATCTCAACAGCGCGTGACCCATCTGCCGTGATTCCATCTAGGCTGGCGCGGAGCCATTCATATTGGAGACTTTGGAGGCACTGCGGCTCCGACTCTATCGAAAGTTTGGTGTTGTAGTATGCTCTCGCTTTAGGTTCGAGGGCAACACCGCGTGCCATAGCTGCATTCATATGGCCCTTCGTCGGCGAACAACATTTCTGCCGAAGAAGAGTAGATGGGCTTTCAAAACGGTTTTCACCCATAATCGTGGAAGCCTCCGAAGCCCCTATGCCATCGTGGCGCCATGCCAACCACTCGGAGGTGCCCTGTTCCAGTGTGATGATTGAGTAGGGTTTATTCATTTTGCCTAACGTAGAGCTCAACCGCGCACTGTAAAACAGATTCGCTGCCATTCACGATTTTAGCTCACAATGGTTTCTGGCTACGAACGGTATCGCGTCGGATGAAGCGCCTTGTTAGCCCAAATTTTAGAAGGAAACTATATCTACTGCAACATTCGCATTACCTGCAATCCCATCTGATCGTATTGAGTTGATTATATAATCGCAGCCACCATCTCTCCCCAACTTAATATAAAATGTTGTGGTATCTGAATCATGCGTTGTGGCACCGCTAGAAAATGTATCATACTGATGCTTGTTGCGACAATACTCTTTGAGTTCATTAACGAAAGCGAACTGCAAGTGTTGATATTCTTTGAGCGTTAGTTTCAGCTCGTGCTTCGTATTACGCAAGTTTTGACTAACTATTTTCGCTTGCTCATCAGGAAGGTGCTTCGTGAAAATCGTATTTATCTCGTCTACCGTGACTGCAGTGCTTGTCTCCGTGCCATCCGCCTCTCGACTGCATCCACAGAACACGGCTGTAATAAGCCCTAGGAGTATCATCGCTATTGTTTTCATTATTTTAGGCTAACGTAGAGCTCAACCGCCGGTGTGACAAGGTCGAAGGCAGTGAGTGGTTGTTTCGTGAAATGGCTCGCTGGCTCAGGACGGTTAACGGTCGGATGCAGCGCCTTGTTCGGCCACATTTATTACCAGACACTTCTCTCAATCGATTTGTCTCTCTTAAAATCTGCGAGCACTGAAACTCGGAACTCCTTATTCGGTCCAGGATTGAGGGTAATGGTTCCGGTCAACCGACAAGTTATAACGTCATCAGAGACCTTCAACACCTCCAGCGTGAAATCCTCAAATCCTTCATGAACCCATTCATAGTAGTTCGTAAGATTAAACAGCGGATCACGATCTATGTATGCAGGCTGATTAGCCCACTTATCCCCCGCTACAATATTGGGAGGCTCAGGTAGAACTATCGTAACTTCCAGCTTAGGATTATACTCCGCAGTATCCTTCGTGACACAGCTCAACGTAAATTCGCACCCATGTGGTTCGACGTTGAAATTATATGATGCGCTCGCAATAGAGAGGACGACCTCTGCATCATCGCGGAATGTGACCAGTGTGTTATCAGGTTGCTCCCGTGTCATAGTTGATTCGATATTATTGTGCTGCTCGCTACACCCCCAGAAAGGGATAGCTACTACAAGAATGATAAAACGTGATCGCATGTCTTTCTTATTATTGCCGAACGTAGAGCTCAACCGCGCCGTGTAGAACAGTTGTGCAATCATTAATGTTTTTACCTCTTCATGGTTTCTGGCTCACGGACGGTATCGCGTCGGATGAAGCGTCTTGTTCGGCCACATTATTATCCGTAAAACGCGGCATAGATGATCACCGCACAAAATAATGCTGATACTGCCGAGAAGCCAAACGAAGATAAGTAGAACATTGCGGGAGACTTCTCTCTGCTGAAAGTTGGACCGTTCAGCCAAGTGAATGTACCAGTATAAAATGTAGCACCATTAAAGACGATGAACGCCAGGGTAAATAATATGCTGGAGAGCCTAATACCCAATCGGAAATCACCTAGAGAACTAGTCACAATTAACACGATCGCGAAAATGGCGATGAGAGAAACAAACGCATATGCAGAATACTTCTCAATCTGCTCTTGTTGGTTATCTCGTGTCTTCATTCTTATTCTTGCCGAACGTAGAGCTCAACCGCCGACGGGTGCGCGTCACCGATCAAACATGGTTCAATGTGTCCAAAGTTCGCTGGCTAAGTACGGTTAACGGTCGGATGCAGCGCCTTGTTAGCTCTATTTTTTTCGGTGCGCTTTGATTCGCGCTTTCGCTTCCTCTAGAGAATTACCCTCCCAAACGTCTACACGGCTATCGTCTGCAAAATAGTTGTCTGCAAAGTTCTGAGCGAAGTGCCACGGATGATATGTCCAGCCATCTCGACTCGCGTTAGCTGAGTTGCGAATCCAAAGATCCCAAATCGCAATTTCGATCGTGTCTGATAGATGTGACTCCACAACGACATGCTTCCTCCAATCTCCTCCATGCTTCTCAAAGAAGGTAGGGTGCTTAGAAGAAAAGTCAGCAAGAGCATTCAAACTTGCTTCAGGGAGTTCTTCAATCACATCGATGACATACATCTCAAAGAAATATTCGAGAGGCCTCTGTTCATGGTAATACGGCGCAAGCGTGGACATCACCTCATCATAACTTGTCGGAAATGGAGGCATCTCTGGTGGGATATATGGTTCATTCATGGTTGGCGTAGCAATATCCTTGCTTTGAATTTCATGCGATTTCCTCTCACACGATGCGACTAGGAATACAACAACAGTTACGATAATCGGTGATATGGCGTGTGTCATATTATTATTAGCTAACGTAGAGCTCAACCGCCGCCGGGACAACAGTCGAATACCCTCAATGGTTTTTCACTCTCAAGGGTTTCTGGCCTAGGAACGGTTAACGGTCGGATGAAGCGCCTTGTTCGGCCACATTCTTGTCTTTGGAAATGGCTCTATCCTTCCACTTCGACGGATCTAAGCCAAGTGCAAGAATGCCGTAAACAAGCGCAAGGAGAATTCCTAACGTGCTCAAAATCTCCTCTATCTCAAACTCGTTCTGCTTGTTGACTCTCTGAATGATGCCCAATGTCATTAATATCGCGATAAGGCTCAAAGCGCCAAATCCCAATGATACTGTAAAGGTGTTAGGCCACATGCCTGCAGGAATCCAAAATGCTACAGTTGGAGCAATGACGAGACCTAAGAGTGCAGGCACAATAAGTAACTTGCCAATACTGCGCCATGGTTCACGGCTCGAGCAAATTTTACTCCACATTGCTCCTCCGCGTAGTGTCTTCATATTATTATTGCCGAACGTAGAGCTCAACCGCGCACTGTAAAACAGATTCGTAATCATTAACGCTTTTAGCTCACAATGTTTTCTGGCTACGAACGGTATCGCGTCGGATGAAGCGTCTTGTTAGACTTCTTATTATCCGTGCACCCAATATAGGAGAAGCAACAAACAGGGAACAATCAGGAGCAAAAACCAACCAGCCCATCTAAGGAAAACAGGATTCGATGGCTTATCGATATACCTCCCCCTACCCAACAGGATTCCTTTATATTCGCTCATAGCATCTGGAAACCAAATGCAAGCGAGAGGTAGAGAATAGTAAATACTTACCCTCATTACGCCAGCGATATCATCTACTCTAAACGCCATCACCGCCCAAATAGAAAATACGAGAGCTGATGCTATCCGATGTGCGCGCTGACGCTTATCGACAGCGTAATTTGCTTCTTTTATCATTCTTGTCTAACGTAGAGCTCAACCGCGCCGTGTAAAACAGTTTCGCATCATTAACGACTTTAGCTCTGCAAAGTCATCGGACAACGAACGGTATCGCGTCGGATGAAGCGCCTTGTTCGGCCACATTGTTACTCATTCCAAGCCGTTAGCTTATCAGCATCCAGATCAATATCCACGATAACTGTTCTGGCGGGCTTCTAATTCGTTGAGAAAACGATGCCTACCGCATGAGCATTGGCATCTAGATCTTCCTCAATATGCGCATGAAATATCTCAAACTGGCTAATAACGGCATCAGCATCAGAGGAGTCTTTCACATCCAACATGTAACCCTCAGAGCGAGACCATAACAACAGTGCATCGGCAATAGATGGCTTCAGGTATTCTTCGCGTAACACATACATGTCGTAAATATCTCTATGCTGCTTTGAGATATGATCATCCTCATAGTTCTCCTGAGGCTCTAGAGGTATGATGAACTCTAAAGAATCGTTAGTTAAGTGACTAGGGTTTACATCAGCAAACCAAACAGCTCCGTCGTTATAACTATCGTCTAATGGGTGTGTCATTGTATTTATTATTGCCGAACGTAGAGCTCAACCGCGCCGTGTAAAACAGATTCGCAATCATTCACATTCTTAGCTCTGCAACTTCCTCTGACAACGAACGGTATCGCGTCGGATGAAGCGTCTTGTTCGGTCTATTTTTTGAATGTTAGGGAAAAGGATTTCTTCGAGATACTCAACACATCGGGCTTAACTATTGGATAGCTCTTTCTTTGTGTTTGATTCGTAACCACCAATAATCCCACAATCTTCTTCGTCTCAATTGTATAAACAATCACCAACGTCTGCTCGTCACTGAGCTTACAAAATACAAACCGCTGTCCTTTCTTCGGAGCCCACTGTAAACCATGCTGCGAACCATGTGAAAAACCATACTTGTCCAGCGCCTTTACAACTTCCGTAACATTTAACCCTGGCTTGATGACATATTCTTCACCTTGGGAAAATACAGATGATGCCAGAATAACGATTATTGTAATGAGTGTCTTCATATTATTACCGAACGTAGAGCTCAACCGCCGGTGTGACAAGGTTGAAGGCTGTGAGTGGTTGATTCCGTGAAATGGTTTCTGGCCTGGGAACGGTTAACGGTCGGATGAAGCGCCTTGTTCGGCCGATTTTTTGGTTCAATCTATGGCTTACTAAGTTCATTAATCACTTCTTTAAGCGTCATTCTAAATGCCGGAACATCATCACCATAAACCGCAATTTCAGATAATACTTGTAACTCCCCACCCTGCATCTCGTAAAATATTAAGACGCTATCGTGAGTGCGAGCTTCTGATGACATTCTAGTGAAAGACGATACGACGTCACCTATCTTATAAGGCACCTTGGCTACACTGGTAGCGTAAAGACTGCGAACCATCTTGTATTCAGTATCTTTACCTGAGTGCCTTGCGCTACATAGGAGAACTAGATCAGCCTTAGACTTAGCTTTAGGAAGACTGTCGGGCCCGCTACCTATTCGACACCCCATCACCATGAGAAACGCTGCAAAGACGATTATTGTTTTCATATTATTATTGCCGAACGTAGAGCTCAACCGCCGCCGGGTCAAACCTTGCAAATCTAAAATGGTCTTAGCTCAAAAACGTCTCTCGACTCCGAACGGTTAACGGTCGGATGCAGCGCCTCATAAGATGGATTTGCACCGCCTGATAGGCTAACAAACTTGTTTCCCACAAGGAACCCAAAACGGCTGCGTGATGCAATCTGGTGCAGCGCCAAGACCTCCGTTCGCCCGGATGAGTCTGTGAACAAGATCAGGCATCACGCAGCTCTCCAGGCTTTCAAGTCCGAGCAGTATCTTAGATCAACGAATCTGTTTTGATGAGACTGAGACTCTCCGGCCGGGAGGTGTTTTGAGTGCCGTGTCAGAAGCAAGCTTCCACAAACCAATTACTATGAAACCACTATCCACACCAGCCCCCTTTCTGGGAATCGATGTCGGCAGGGCGGACCTCTTCTGCCATGTCATCTCAATTACAGCCACAGAGTCCGGACGCTTCGACAATACCCCCGACGGTATCCGCAGCCTTGTCTCATGGCTCTCTGAAATCGCGGACCCGGCTTCGGTTCTCGCCTGCCTTGAGCAGACCGGGCATTACGGCAAACCGGTCGCCAGCGCCCTCCACACACTCGGAGTGCGGTCACTCCATCTGGTCAATCCCCGCCAGATCAAAGCCTTCGGCAACCAGAAGCTGAGACGCAACAAGAGCGACACCGCCGACGCCAGACTCATCGCCCAGTTCCTCAGGTCGGAGCATGAGGAATTGCGTCCGTGGACTCCCCTTCCGGCTGATCATGACAAGGTCAAGGAACTCAGCCGCTACGCCGAGTCACTCACCCGGGATACCGCACGACTCAAAACCAAACTGGAAGCTGTCACACTCGTTGACGTCAGGCGCTCGATCAACCGGCGCATCAAGGCCCAGCAGAAGGAACTCGAAACCATTCGTGGCAAAATATCGAAGATCGTCTCCAACAACACACAGCTCAGCGCCCAGAACTCTCTTCTGCACAGCATCCCGGGCCTCGGTGAAACCACCTGCCAGATCCTTCTCGCCGAGCTTCCCGAGATCGAACTCTTCGGAGACGCCCGGCAACTCGCAGCCTGGGCGGGTGTCACCCCGAGGCATTTCGTCAGCGGCACGTCGGGCAAGTCGAGCACCCCCATCACCAAAGTCGGTTCTTCCAACTTGCGCAAAGCCCTCTACCTCCCGGCCATGACTGCGATGACCTACAACCCGCTGCTCAAGGAGTTCGCCCGGCGTCTCAAAGAGAATGGCAAAACCGGAAAACAGGTCGTCGTCGCTGTCATGCGAAAGCTCCTTCACCAAATCTACGGCATCCTCAAATCAGGGCAACCCTTCGACCCGGACAAGCGCGGCTTGAGAACCGCATTACCCTCACCGGGCACCTCGTAGAAGATCACTTTAAAACTTCAAATCACCGTTGACTTTGCAACGCAGTATCTTGTTCGGCTTATTTTTGTAGTATCGGATTAGGACTAATTCCTAGGCGTTGCAAAATTGTAGGCGGTCCATGAAAATTGTAATTTGTAGCTCCGCAATTCTTGCAGGTAATTCTTCCTCGTGGAATCCTCTTCAAGCAATTATGACATTTACCTCCTGACCATGGCATATGAAGTGCGATGGACTTCGCATCGTATTCAGATGCCCCATACTTATCCATAAGAATTCGCATTTGATCTATGGGCATCTCACCTCCTGGATTCCATCGATGGTCTTCCCAGCAAATAGCTTCTGGCACTTCCCAACTAGTGCCACATTGTTTGCATCGATCTTTCATATTATTGCCGAACGTAGAGATCAACCGCCTACGAGCAATGTTAAAATACCAAATCCAGATATACGCTCCGAAACAGATGCCCGACTATTAGACGGTAACGGGTCGGATGCATCGTCTTGTTAGATGGGGCGATGATGATCAACCCTCCGCACGTGTTTCTCGCTTGCGCCTGGATCAATCCATATCCCAAACCGGAATCAGGGCAACATTGAAAGCTACTCATTCACGGTGTTCCTTAACTGCTCCATGCTTCTGTGCGATACACAACAGCGAGGGACAAACGATGCGAGAACACGATTCGGAGATGTGCAACACTATGCCGTATGTGAGTGCCTAAAACCAAGTCTGATCCGCCCCAGCGCGACTCGTAAGAAAACAAACCACGAACGACTCCGCGACCGCTTATCTAACGTAGAGCTCAACCGCGCCGTGTAAACCAGATTCGCAACCATTCACGTGCTTAGCTCACAATGGTTTCTGGCTGCGGACGGTATCGCGTCGGATGAAGCGCCTTGTTCGACTGCATTTATTGCTTAGTCAACCCAAGCGCACAAGGAGTAATCAACCTTCAAAATGCCTCGTCTCGCCATGAATATCCGCCGCATGTTGCTGATCTTCTGGAGACACCCGCAGGAACGAGGACTGCCGGAAGATGGTCAGTATCATGCTAAACCTAGTGAGTTCCAATCCGCTTGCGATTATTATGTCCTACCATCCGATGGTCCACTGCCGGAAACGATTCCCTGCATGATGATCACGTCGAGACACGGACGATGGATCAAGCCAGCTGCAACTTAAACCGGAACCTTCAATCATGATGCATCGAGAACCGCCCAGCCCAGTATTCTTCTTATTATTGGCGAACGTAGAGCTCAACCGCCGATGTGACAAGGTCGAAGGCCGTAAGTGGTTAATTCCGTGAAATGGTTTCTGGCTTCGAAACGGTTAACGGTCGGATGAAGCGCCTTGTTCGATCACATTCTTGATCAATAATGTATTTAAATCCTTGCTAAACATATTGGGCAATAAATGTCAGCAATGTGATCGCTACGAGCGCTGCTGTTATCGGTATGCATATTAAGTGCATTCGCTTCATGAATCGCTTCCGATGAGGCAAATCTTCGTCAACCAACGGCTTTACAACCAGCAGGCTTAGGAAAGTTGCCACAGCAGGAAGAAGAAGAGCAGCAATTAGTTCACTAAGCGATAGAGTAGGGACTGTCTCCATACCCGCAGCAATCAAAATGAGAGGCCCAACAATCCACGCTAGTCCATGTAATATTATCGCTGATGGGGACATTATTTTATTATATCGAACGTAGAGCTCAACCGACCGCCCTCACCGTATGGGCAAATCTTCGAGCAACCTTAAATGGTGACTACGCCACCGACTCAGAGCCGGTTAGCGGTCGGATGCAGCGCCTTGTTAGCCTCATTTTTTCTTTTTAACTTTCTCATCCTCAGCCATTTGAATTTTGATCACATCTAGCATAACTAAACGAACCTTACGCTTCTTCTGCTGTGGGTTCTTGTCCAAGTGAGTTTTGATACCATCGATGATCCTAATACGTATAGCCTCATCTCTGATGTCGATCGCATCCAAAAATCCTTCCACATATCTTTCTACTTCATTAGCAAGTGCCACTTCTTCATCTGTGTGCTTAACCTCCCCCTCCCTCAGGGAGAGCTCTATCATAACACCCTGATAGAGCTTCTTGGTCGTCATCTTATTATCCCAATTTGCTAATGTGCTATCTGCACAAAACATCACCATACCTAATATCGCTATAGTCAGTGTCTTCATTTTTTTATTGGCTAACGTAGAGCTCAACCGCGCGCTGTAAAACAGATTCGCAGCCATTCACGATCTTAGCTCACTATGGTTTCTGGCTCACGGACGGTATCGCGTCGGATGAAGCGCCTTGTTCGATCACATTCTACATATCGACGTTCATGACTCTAACTTCGGGATAGCCTGCACTCATCGCCGTCCACATGTAGAATATCATCAACGTAGCTGTCACACAAATGATGACCGCCAGATGGCCACCACCCAAATCGTTGTAACCATTCTTCCGCGTGAACCGTAATGAAATCCCAAACCATAACGCCGGGAGTAACATGGCAAACCAGCCCCAGTTACGAATAAACACCGCCACAGGATTCCAGATCATATGATCCGCGTCAGGGTAACCGAGGCCCTTGAGCATTGCTGTAGTGACAAGTGTTCCAGTTATTATCGCGAAAAACTGCACCAACAGAACCATGCTTGCTGAGTTGTGTGACCGTGGAATCATGATTCTTATTTTATTCTTATCGAACGTAGAGCTCAACCGCCGACGTGTGCGGGTTACAGGCTGGGCATGGTTCAATGTGTCAAAAGTCTCCTGGCTCTGGACGGTTAACGGTCGGATGAAGCGCCTTGTTAGCCCAAATTATTCAGATGCTTAAGGAACAGTGTAACATTCTTCTTATTCTTCCCCCAATCAAAGCATTGAGTAACTGCTGAGCACTTACTCGTCACTATGAGGAGTTGATCGCTCACAAATCTAATCTCTATCTTCTCACCCCAAGAACTCAGATTTACGCCAACAGTCGCAGACGTATGCTCACTGTCTTCGGCTACTACTGACCATGAGAGTGACGATAGAACGCTTCTGACGAGTTCTCGATAGTCTAGATCAGGTGATTTACACCTAAAGTTTTCGGTATGATATGCGGGGAACGCGAATGACATGGTATTATTATCGGCTAACGTAGAGCTCAACCGCCGCCGGGATAACAGCAGTACCCCCTAAATGGTTTTTCTCTCTCGAAAGTTGCTGGCTAGGGACGGTTAACGGTCGGATGAAGCGCCTTGTTCGGCCAAATTATTCGCTCAGCTATCTGGCGTTATGTGCGCTCGCCCCAGCAAAAAACCGCCGAAAAGCGCAACGAGCCCACCAATGAATGGTATCCATGGAGAAACGTGCATCATCGAGTAACTTTCGATAGCAGAGGTGGAAAAGCTATACAAATCCTCCTGTGAGTTGTGGCCCTCAGATATATCATTGTTATTGGATAACTCCACTAACTCTTTCGTGAACCACTCAGCGTATAGAGGCAAGAAGCAGAGAATAATGCCTACAATCGTCAGTAGCCATCCATATATCTTTCCGTGTGCCGATGTATTCATTCTTATTATTGCCGAACGTAGAGGTCTGCCGCCGCGTGTAAAACGGTCGCAAACCAAGTGAATTTCTTAACTGTAAAACGGACTCGGACTAAGGACGGTTAACGGTCGTCAGCACCGCCTTGTTCGGCCAATTTTTAGGTGTCATGCTTAAATCTATAAATATTCTGTTCCGCTTTCTGAATGCATTCAATGTGTTCTGATGCTCTATCGATCGACACATCCAAATTACCCATGTCCACAGGCTCTAGTTCTGGGTAACGCACTTCAATGATCTCTTTCAGATTACGCTTAGTGAACACTTGATCGCCGAAATCTTTCTTTATCTCTACAATTGCGGCTCTTACTGAGATCTTTTTATGGAAAACCACCTTGTCAGGGTCATTTTGTAGGTTTGCGATTAACTGCTCGTATGTTGTGAGTTGTTTTTTTGCGTTTTTCATACATTAACGTTATATCACAAGATTTCGGTTTGTACCACGATTGGGGCAAAATAATTGTATTTTTTTTCTTGCCGAACGTAAAGCTCAACCGCCGGTGTGTGATCGTCACAAACCTCGAACGGCTGATTACTGTAAAACTGTAAGAAGTGAAGAACGGTTAACGGTCGGATGCAGCGACTTGTTAGCCCAAATTTTTGCGCCCCCATAGATGTTATCTCACTTAAAGGGATCTAGTATCACCTTAAGCTTCTCTATGTCCTTCTTATCTCTGAGGTCATATGTAACTCCCTTGATCGTAACTTTAGAATTGGCAACACGAAAACCTCCTGATCTTGATCTCATCATGTCTTCCGATTGGCTAATATATGAAAGATACTTCCTGCCTAGACCCCAGCTAGAGATGCCTTTACGGGCTGATTCAACATACCTCTTATGTGTAATGTATATGACCTTATCTACCTTGTGACCCGGTTCACTGCCAGATCCCACACACTTAACCACAACTAGGGCGCACACTTCACCGCGACTGCACAATACGGCCGCAAGCAACAAAAGAGGCACGAGTAGCAATTTCTTCATATTATTATTGGCTAACGTAGAGAACAACCGCCGCGTGTAAAACAGCCGCAAATCATTCATGGTTTTAACTCAAAAACGGTCTCGGACTCAGGACGGTTAACGGTCGGATGCTTCGCCTTGTTCGGTCACTTTGTTCTCTCCTCAAACATGCGGCCAACATGTGGTAAGCCCTCGTTCGCGTTAATAGGATCAGCCACTTCCCATGTTCCATCTCCTAAATGACGTAAAGATATATTTTCATTTGGTCCGTGAATCTGGATGAACTCGTTCTCACTTGAATACTTCATTAAGGTCACAACGGCGGTATCTTTGATCGGGTTATAAGGGTGCAACATATTATGAATTACGTCACCCTTCGTCATTGGGAAAGGTGTAAGCGGGTTCTTACTCAAGTAATCTTCAGCCGCAGATCTTTGATCACTGGTGATTCTATAGTGCCATTCCACCTCTACTTGCCTCGGACGACAGGCCCAAGCAGTATATGCTACTACGGTTGCCGCTATTAACCCATATATTATTGCTGCACGTTTCTTATTCATTTCAATTTTTATTCTTACCGAACGTAAAGCTCAACCGACCGCCCAAACCGTAGGGGCAATCTCTGAGCAATGTAAAATGGTGACTATGCCATGGACTCCGAGACGGTTAGCGGTCGGATGCAGCGACTTGTTCGGCCACATTATTGTTTGTCCTTCAATTCCCTCATGGCTTTCTTGAAGAGCTTCTCACGTTCCTCTACGGACAGCTTCATAAACGCACGATACCCGCGCTGGTAATTAGAATCACATGTCTGACAATATCTCCATGTAACCTTCTTAGAAAAACCTTCAGTCGGCTCCGAAGAAAGATGCGCCCGATAATGCACGCTGTCACCTCGCGCTTCTGCTACTATGAAATACCAAGAATATTCTATATCGTAATCTACGCATGTATTGTCGTCTTGCGTATATCCGGTACATGACTTGAACCCTTGGTTATGAACCTCACACCTATCTCGAGCATTCGTATCACCAGCCAGAGTAGAAGAAAAGAACACCACTGGAAAAACCATCGTTATCAGACACAAGGCATGGAGTGTGCGTTTCATATTATTATTGCCGAACGTAGAGCTCAACCGCGCCGTGTAAAACAGTTTCGCATCATTCACGATTTTAGCTCTACAACTTCTTCGGACAACGAACGGTATCGCGTCGGATGAAGCGCCTTGTTCGGTTAATTTTTTTTCTTAATCGAAGGCTAGAACTTAGGATTGCCAATCGTCACTACAACCACGAGCAGCGAAAATATGAACAAGAGCACAATGTTTAACACGTTCTTATAGTGTGAAAATAAATCTCTCACGCCAAGATACAGCGGGGTCCACATCAGGGCAACGGCTAGAGCAGCAAAAGAAGCATTCTCTGGGCTATTACCTCTGCCTGGATAGTCACGGCAAAAATAATATGCAATTATCACCGGCATGATGATAAGTGCCATAGTCATTAGAATGTTATATAGTTCTATTGACTCTTTTTTTAGCTTTGACGTGTCCACTGAATCTTATTCTTACCGAACGTAGAGCTCAACCGCCGGTGATTCAACCGTGGAATACCCTCAATGGTTTTTCACTCTCAAAGGTTTCTGGCCTCGAAACGGTTAACGGTCGGATGAAGCGCCTTGTTCGGCCGATTTATTGCTTCGCGATAGATACCTTCCTAGTAGATACGCTAACAAAAGCGGCACCCATGCAGTGACGAACCATGATGCACTAACATTGGGGGCATCTCCAAACGCTACCATCTCATCTTCAGTGCTCGGCAATCCTCCATGCACATCAATCCAATGAGTCTGATGTTGCCTTAAAGATATCTGAAGACAAACAAATCCAATAATCCACATAAGCGGCCAATAAACCAACTTCACTAGACGACTCAAAGACCTCCCAGTCCTCCAAAACTTGCGAAATATCAACACGAAGACAAATGGGCCTAAGTATGCTGCAACTATGAAGAGCCATTTCAGTATCAATGCATTCATTATTATTGCCGAACGTAGAGCTCAACCGCGCACTGTAAAACTGATTCGCAACCATTCACGATCTTAACTCACTATGGTTTCTGGCTCACGGACGGTATCGCGTCGGATGAAGCGCCTTGTTAGACCCAATTTTTACCAGTGCAAAGTAGGATTATCAGGATCGTAAGTCTTAAAGTTTGTACTCTTCAATACGCGAACTGAAATGACGGAAAGCAAGATGAACATCAATAGCCCTCCAACTATGAAAGCTAGCATGATCCAGAAATATGCATTTATTTGGCGATCATCGCTCGGTATGCTGAACCATTTGCTTATCCCCCAAGTTCCCACGGCTGGAAAAACCAGAAAGAATAATCCTAAGAGGCCGATCATACATCCGCCAGGAGTGCCGCGTGTGACTGACGATGATTCCATTCTTATTCTTGTCTAACGTCATAAGACACCCATCCACTACCGGGGGCGCGCTTCGACTTCAGGGTTTAGGGTTGGAATCATCGGAAAATTTCGACTCTGGGCGGGTAGTGGATTGGTGTGCTCTGCCTTGTTCGCTTTGTTTTATTGTTTCGTCGTTAATTTTTTGAGCACGCTCTTTGCGCGAGGTTCAATACGTCTTCCGCAACGCACAGCCACAACAAGCTCAGCGTCATTCAAGTGTGGTTTCTTGAGAGCATTAGTCATCAGAATATTGAGTCTCACACCAGATTTCTTCAAAAGTGATTTCAAATACTCAAATTCCTTCTCCAGATCTTCTCGTGGGAACTTTCCCTCCGGAAACTCGAAAGGTTCCTGTTTGGGAATCCCCCTTCCTTAAAGCTCAATACCTCGTAACTTTGTTTCTGCTTCCTTCAACTCAGATGAACGTAATTCAGCCGATAATGATATGCCCGCAGATATTAACAATGTGATGATAGCGAGATGATGTGGGTTCATCGTTTTCATTTTTTTAGCGAACGTAGAGAACAACCGCCGCGTGTAAAACAGCCGCAAATTATTCGTGGCTTTAACTCAAAAACGGTCTCGGACTAAGGGCGGTTAACGGTCGGATGCTTCGTCTTGTTCGACGGCATTCTTGATTAGACAACCCAAGCGCTCAAGGAATAATCAACCTTCGAAAACTGCACTTCACCGTGAACGTCTGCCGCATGTTGGTGATCTTCTGGAGGCACCCGCAGGAACGAGGACTGCCGGAAGATGGTCAGCATCATGCTTAACCTAACAACTGCCAATCCCCTTGCACTAAAAAGGTCATACCATTCGATAGTCCACCGCTGTGAATGTTGCCCTGCATGATGATCGCGTCGATACGCGGACGATGGATCAAGCTACCTGCGATCTTATCCGAAACCTTCAATCATGATGCATCGAGAACGCCTCAACCCAAAATTCTTATTCTTGGCGAACGTAGAGAACAACCGCCGCGTGTAAAACAGCCGCCAATCATTCATGGTTTTAACTCTAAAACGGACTCGGACTCAGGACGGTTAACGGTCGGATGCTTCGCCTTGTTCGGTAAGTTTTTCTCTAACAACGACCAAAGCGATAGACGATCAATGACCATTAACTCCGACCGCTCAAGCCATGTGCAGAGGATATGCGGCAACGCGTGAGATGTCAAAATAGGATGGTGTCAAGTTCGGTGATGAACGTTCCGGGGGGAATCGCCAAGCCATCAGGCACCTCACAGAAGGATGAAGCTTGTTCAACCATTCCGCTTCATTCTGCAGCATCTGTCCAACTCCAGAAAACGCGATCAACCAAAAACCCCTTCACGCTTCATCAACGAGATCGATCTGATTAAAAAGTCTTATTATGACCGAACGTAGAGCTCAACCGCGCCGTGTAAAACAGATTCGCCGCCATTAACGGATTTAGCTCACAATGTTTTCTGGCTCACGGACGGTATCGCGTCGGATGAAGCGCCTTGTTCGACTGCAATTGTTGGATAATCAACCCAAGCACGCAAGGAATAATCAACCCTCGAAAATCGTCCATCGCCATGAAAGTATCCGCATGTTGGTGATCTTCTGGAGGCACCCGCAGGAACGAGGACAGCCGTAAGATGGTCAGCATCATGCTAAACCTAACACCCTTCAATCTTCTTGTTCTAGAAAGGTCTTACCATTCGATGATCCACCGCTGTTAATGTTGCCCTGCATGATGATCAGGTCGATACGCGGATGATGGATCAAGCTATTGGCGACCCTCTCCGAAACCTTCAATCATGATGCATCGAGAACCGACCATCCCAAAATTCTTATTCTTGGCGAACGTAGAGCTCAACCGCCGGTGTGACAAGGTCGAAGGCCGTAAGTGGTCGATTCCGTGAAATGGATTCTGGCTTCGAAACGGTTAACGGTCGGATGAAGCGCCTTGTTCGACCACATTATTGCTAAACAGTTATACGGCCGGTTAACCACCATTCGTAGAAAACCTCTAAAGATGGAGCCACCCATGATCGGCTATCGTCTTCGTGATTCCATACAAAAACATCATCTCTGCAATTACCATCTCGGAGTATGGGAAATGCAAATTGATCGCCGTTGCCTGCGTCTCCAAAGAAAACCAAATTATCGAATGGCATATATAAATCTTTGAAATCTTCTGATTGTCGGAACGCTGTATTATCGTCTTTGATACGCTCAATATCCCACAAAAGACCTAATTCATACTCCCCTAATATCCCATTAGTCTCAGAAAGTAATGATCTCAGCGTATCAGGGCACCGAATGCCTAAATCGCGTTCCAGTTGATCAATATCTTCACCAGAAGCAGGTCCGGATAAAGTGAGATCGTTGCTCAGTGTTTGAAGGTGTTTTATTAGCATTTCATTATTGTCGAACGTAGAGCTCAACCGCGCACTGTAAAACAGATTCGCCGCCATTCACGATCTTAGCTCTCAATGGTTTCTGGCTCACGGACGGTATCGCGTCGGATGAAGCGCCTTGTTCGGTTTCTTTATTGAGCCTTACGGCCTTAATATTCCACGCGTCAATCCAGTATATTGAGTTCTCATAGAGGAGATATAAAACATCTTCATCTACGTCGTTTAGAATACATGTAAGCGAACTCCTTTTCTTTAACTGACCTTCTAACTCCTTAACTAAAATCTCATTGGTAAATTCAATATGCACCTCTTTACCGATCCATTTATGCATTTTTATGTTTACTTCCTTGGGCGCTGTCCTCTCAGGTTCCTGCCTCTCGTGGCAACCAATAGTGAGCAACGCAACACAGCCCAATACGGTTCGTATGATATTATTATTCATGGTCTTTTATTATTCTTATATTACCGAACGTAAAGGTCCATGGCCGCGTGTAGAACGCCCGCCAATCATTAATAGGTTTAACTGTAAAATCTCCTCCGACTGCGAGCGGTTAACGGTCGATGGCACCGACTTGTTAGGCTTCTTATTCTTCTTTGAACTCGTCACTTCCTTCCACCCTTCCGAAAGCTGTTCCATAAGCTGCTTGTAAATAAGGGATGATTGCCTTGTCGTAATTACAAATCGTATTGACGCTATATAGAGCAAGGTTATTTACATCATCCATGTATTCTTGGGATTCGTCTCCGCTCATGAAGCACCATCCAGAATCCCCATCTCCATCTGAACCTCGCGATACATGTAACCAATCGATACGCCATCTACCACAATCCTATCGGTAGCTATACAAGATCCCATATTCGTGATCAGTTCTTGGATGTCCTCCCCTGAGATTTTGTAGTGTTTTTCGGGTTGAGTCATAATTCTTATCTTGCCTAACGTAGAGCTCAACCGCCGCCGAGACAACAGCCGAATACCCTAAATGGTTTTTCTCTCTCAATGGTTTCTGGCTAAGAACGGTTAACGGTCGGATGAAGCGCCTTGTTAGGCAACTTGAATTCATAAACTAAGTGCAACGGTCAGTTCCGCACGCTAACCAGCGGGACGAACCATTGCCATCATGAAATACAAACACCTCAGCAAAGAAGAAAGATACATGATCGGGGCATTCAGAATGCAACGATTGTCACTCAGAGCCATCGCCCAAAAGCTTGGAAGATCCCCCTCAACTATTAGCCGTGAGATCAAGCGCAACAATCGAAGTCAGGATGGTCGTTATCGGGCGTCTCACGCGGATTCGAACTACAACGCCCGCAAACGATGGGCTCGCCGAGGCTCGCGTTTTGATTGGAGAGAATGGAAGTTGGTCGAGAAGCTCATTCGCCAGGAGCACAGCCCTGAACAAATAGCCGGTAGGCTCAAGCTGGATGACAAGTTGTCCATCAGTCATGAAACGATCTACCTCCACATCTGGAGGGACAAACATCTGGGAGGCACTCTCTACAAGCATTTGCGTGGCTCACGTAAAAAGCGGCGCAAGCGCTGGGGCAAGAATGACAGCAGGGGCCGTCTTCCAGATAAGGCCATGATCACTGAGAGGCCTGAAGCTGCAAATCTGCGACGGGAAGTAGGTCATTGGGAATTGGACAGTGTACTCGGCTCCATCAGTGGCCGGCATTGCATCTCAACCCTGGTGGATCGCATGTCTGGATACCTTATGATCGGTAAGCTCGAAGCCAGAACCAAGTTGGAAACCAACCAACGTCTCGACAAATTGATAGCACGTTACCGGGACAGATTCAAAACGATCACACCTGATAACGGCACAGAGTTCCATGGCTATCGTGAAGTCGAGGAAAGGCATGGAGTGAAATTCTACTTCGCGCATCCGTATGCTTCATGGGAACGAGGTACTAACGAAAATACTAATGGCTTGATACGACAGTATCTACCGAAGCGAAAAAGTATGCATGACCTGACCCAAGCCAAGTGTAATGCCATTGCTAATAAGTTAAATAACAGGCCACGAAAAAGGCTTGGATATTTAACACCTAATGAGGTGTTCCATAATACATCTAACGTTGCACTTCATACTTGAACCTAAGCAAATTCTTCGCGCATCATGTGATATTCTGAAAACCACATCGCGCTTGGTTCAACCGCCGGAGGATCTATAGAACCAAGATCCTTCAGAAAGGGACTCGCGTAATTCACAAGAGCAGATTCTGCAAACAAGCAAAGTGTCTCCGCGAACTTCTCAATGGACGAATTGATGAATACCTCCTGCATGCCATTATCGTGGTTGTGATAAATAATCTTCCCATCTCGTGTATCCAGACAAATATAATCCCCAGATCCGTTATGTCCAAGAGCGATAAAAGCTGAAAAGTCATCCCCTAAATATGGGTCAATATCGACAAACCTTCTTAACGATGGGAAAAAGCTCAAATATGGAGTGGCGTCTTCCGGTAGTCCGACCAAAAGAAACTCTTTATCGACTTCCGAAATCGGTAAAACCTTAACTTCGTCAACGTGAAACGGATGAAACACCGCAAGTTCAATATCGATATCAGACGGCAAATCAGGTTGAGCTGATTTAAACCGTTCAATGAATGCTTCGGGTTTCATAATATAATAGCCTAACGTAGAGCTCAACCGCGCCGTGTAAAACAGATTCGCACCGTTAACGTTTTTAGCTCTGCAACTTCATCGGACAACGAACGGTATCGCGTCGGATGAAGCGTCTTGTTCGGCCACATTTATTGCTTTCGGAAGTAACCTTTGGAAACAGACCAGAGCGCCCAAATACTTAGCGCTCCATACATAATCATCAACACCAATATGAGTATCGCTCCCCCTGTCAATTCAGGGCTATCGGTGCTTAGCTGCGAGTCAAAAAACAGGCCATAGATGAAACCACAAATATACCATAACGCCCCAATAGCGGATGGTCCAAAATAGAGCCATGCGCCCCAGAAAATGATAGGTTTGGTCCTGGGGTTACTCACCGGTGAATACGCTGAACTAGTAGCCGTCCCCATCTCCCACGGCGAGCTTGAGGCAAAATCGTCGAGTGGCGATTTACACTTTGAACAGCGAGATGCACGGTCATCGTTAGCATGACCACAACGCACACATATCAGATCAACAGGTTCTAGGTCGTGTGATTCTTCTATCATATTATTATTGCCGAACGTAAAGAACAACCGCCGCGTGTAAAACAGCCGCAAATCATTCGTGGTTTTAGCTCTTAAAGTTCACAGACTGCGAACGGTTAACGGTCGGATGCTTCGACTTGTTCGCTTAAATTATTCGATATCGTCTTCCTTCTCCTGACATAAACATAGTGAACTACTCCAAAAATGCCTCCAGCTGCAAACGAAAAGTAATAAACTAGTGGTGACCTTATGACTTGTAACAACAACGTGCTCTTCGACAAATGCTCCATGAAACCTTGAAATCCAAGTGCGTCATATTTCCTCGTGTACTCATGACATACGAAAACGATGAAGATAATAATTAGGCCTACAACTATGCCTACCAAACCGTAAACCATCACCGACCTTGCAAGCCTTGAATAACTTAATTCGTCCTGTGGTATGAATGGTCTCATTATTTATTCTTAGCGAACGTAGAGCTCAACCGCGCCGTGTAGAACAGTTGTGCAATCATTAATGGTCTTACCTCTTCATGGTTTTTGGCTCAAGGACGGTATCGCGTCGGATGAAGCGCCTTGTTCGGTCTATTTCTTCGGCTTAGGCGTATCCGAGCCCTTGTTCTTATCAAAACGAAATAGCGCACGCGTTCCGAATGGATCTCCACGCCGGACTGGAGGCATAATCTCATCGCTATCCCAAGTCTTCTCCATGATGCGTATTACTTTAGGTATCTCCACAAGCGATTGCTCCGGTTTGTCTAAACGAGCAAGATAAGTCTTAAGAAGATAGTGTGTACTAAAACTATCTCCATCCTTGATCGACCTCCAAAAATCTACACTGTTGATTAGCTCTAGAAGAACCTTATGTTTTGTGATCTCTTTGTGATCAAATCCATTATCATCATACCAGTCTATTATTCTTCCTGTAAATTCTACCTCATTATTGGCTAAGGCCCTGATAAAATGTCGCTCCGCCAAAACCTTAGTAGCCTTAAAGTTGATATCTCTTGCTCTCAGTAGAATAGGAAGAATCTTCTTAGGATCTTTAGCACGCGTCTCAAGAATTAGATTATTAATTGCTTTCCACTCCGCATGAGTTGAAACGAGCTTAGCGATAAGCGCTGGTCGGTCTGTTGAATCAAACAAATCCCATAATCCACGGGCCGTAAGTAGCAATTCGTCGTCGGAAAACGACCGCTTCCCACCAACTATCTCTGCTGCAATATCATCAAGATCGTGGGGCCTTGATACACGCGCACCAATAAGGCCTTCGCCAGCGATACAGCTAAAATTCACAACCCATACCAAGGCTCCTATAATTATGCTATTTACTTTCATATGCTGTTTGTGTGTTTTCTTATTCTTACCGAACGTAAAGGTCCATGGCCGCGTGTAAAACACCCGCCAATCATTCATGGGTTTAACAGTAAAATCTCCTCGGACTGCGAACGGTTAACGGTCGATGGCACCGACTTGTTAGCCCTATTTTTTCATCAGGCTGAGCAATTCGGGATCTTTGGCAGCATAATCCTCTACACGCTTACGAAAGCCTATATGGATATCATCCGTCTTACCTTCAGTCTCTCGATAATGCTCTGCCACAATCGTCCGTATCGACCGCTCCAGCTTGCTCATATCACCTTCTTCGCGGGCTTTCAGAACTGCTAAACCAAGTGCTGCTGTGAGTGCACGAGATTCAAATTGATTCTGCAAAACATCTTGAATCATCTCAGGCATACGCTGAAACTCTTCTTCGGTCATTATACCCTTCTGAATGGCACTATCAAATACCCACAGAACTTCTACTCCACGAATTACTGCCGATTCCATTTCTTCATTCGATAACCCAGACTTATCTTGAACACGTTTGACCGATGCCAGTAGTTCAGCGTCACTATCTGATATCGTCTGCTCCTCCTCGGATGTGCAACTCACAAGCATGACTAAAGCTGCGAGTGATGTTACTATGTGTTTCATATTCTTTTTATTGGCTAACGTAGAGCTCAACCGACCGCCCAAACCGAAAGGACAATCTCTGAGCAACTTGAAATAGTGACTACGCCACCGACTCATGGACGGTTAGCGGTCGGGTGCAGCGCCTCATAAGATGGATTTGCACCGCCTGATAGGCTAACAAACTTGTTTCCCACAAGGAACCCAAAACGGCTGCGTGATGCAATCTGGTGCAGCGCCAAGACCTCCGTTCGCCCGGATGAGTCTGTGAACAAGATCAGGCATCACGCAGCTCTCCAGGCTTTCAAGTCCGAGCAGTATCTTAGATCAACGAATCTGTTTTGATGAGACTGAGACTCTCCGGCCGGGAGGTGTTTTGAGTGCCGTGTCAGAAGCAAGCTTCCACAAACCAATTACTATGAAACCACTATCCACACCAGCCCCCTTTCTGGGAATCGATGTCGGCAGGGCGGACCTCTTCTGCCATGTCATCTCAATTACAGCCACAGAGTCCGGACGCTTCGACAATACCCCCGACGGTATCCGCAGCCTTGTCTCATGGCTCTCTGAAATCGCGGACCCGGCTTCGGTTCTCGCCTGCCTTGAGCAGACCGGGCATTACGGCAAACCGGTCGCCAGCGCCCTCCACACACTCGGAGTGCGGTCACTCCATCTGGTCAATCCCCGCCAGATCAAAGCCTTCGGCAACCAGAAGCTGAGACGCAACAAGAGCGACACCGCCGACGCCAGACTCATCGCCCAGTTCCTCAGGTCGGAGCATGAGGAATTGCGTCCGTGGACTCCCCTTCCGGCTGATCATGACAAGGTCAAGGAACTCAGCCGCTACGCCGAGTCACTCACCCGGGATACCGCACGACTCAAAACCAAACTGGAAGCTGTCACACTCGTTGACGTCAGGCGCTCGATCAACCGGCGCATCAAGGCCCAGCAGAAGGAACTCGAAACCATTCGTGGCAAAATATCGAAGATCGTCTCCAACAACACACAGCTCAGCGCCCAGAACTCTCTTCTGCACAGCATCCCGGGCCTCGGTGAAACCACCTGCCAGATCCTTCTCGCCGAGCTTCCCGAGATCGAACTCTTCGGAGACGCCCGGCAACTCGCAGCCTGGGCGGGTGTCACCCCGAGGCATTTCGTCAGCGGCACGTCGGGCAAGTCGAGCACCCCCATCACCAAAGTCGGTTCTTCCAACTTGCGCAAAGCCCTCTACCTCCCGGCCATGACTGCGATGACCTACAACCCGCTGCTCAAGGAGTTCGCCCGGCGTCTCAAAGAGAATGGCAAAACCGGAAAACAGGTCGTCGTCGCTGTCATGCGAAAGCTCCTTCACCAAATCTACGGCATCCTCAAATCAGGGCAACCCTTCGACCCGGACAAGCGCGGCTTGAGAACCGCATTACCCTCACCGGGCACCTCGTAGAAGATCACTTTAAAACTTCAAATCACCGTTGACTTTGCAACGCAGTATCTTGTTCGGCAACTATCTTTCTGGATGGATTCTCATAAATCTGAACGACTTCTTACGCGGGCGACGACCATCTAGGTTCACCCCTTCAATAACCAAATCCCCACGATCATCTATACGCATAGTCCCTACACCATCAAGGTTCTTGGGTATCTCATTCCCGTTCTCGACCGTGAGCTTCAGCTTGTTCGAATCGGCATCCCACTCATATCCTCCCCAATAATCTTTCTTATACTCGAAAGGAACATAAGTTATAGAATAACCTTCTGTGTGGAGATGTAACTCTCGAATAGCGATTTCATCGCTGGATAGCTCACGCCAATAACCATGCTCAATCAACTTGTGCTTATACCCAGCGTAAGGATCAGGCCAAGAATCCCTAGTCTCACACGCCATCAACAGGAATGTGGCGATTAAAAATAACGCTGCGGGGTTCTTCATATTATTATAGCCGAACGTAGAGCTCAACCGCCGACGGGTGCGGGTCACAGGCTGGGCATGGTTCAATGTGTCAAAAATTTCGCTGACTCAGGACGGTTAACGGTCGGATGCAGCGCCTTGTTAGCTTCGATTATTGGTTTCATCATTCATGTAAATCACTCATCAACAAGGAGTGAAAGAACAATCAATAATACGCCTTGCACAACAAATACTCCCCCTAAAATTAGAAATCTAAATGGCGCTTTCGATTCGTCGTAAACCATATCAACTAATCTCTTAATCGGCTTAATCAGAGAAAAGATACAAAACACAAATTTCCCAATTTTGCAGAAAATTCGACCTCCGATTCCCCTAAATAGAATCATCAATAATCCACCACAAAGGTTTACTAGTCCGATTACGGTTAATGCATTCATTCTTTATTAGCTAACGTAGAGGACAACCGCCGGCTATAAAACCGTCTACGATCATTCAAATTTCATTGTGTAAAACGGCTTCTGGCTATGGACGGTTAACGGTCGGATGCTCCGCCTTGTTCGACTTATTCTTGTGTGAGGCGAATAGATACTTTTTCTTTCGGCAGCTTGAAATATACCCTTAATAGTTCAACCCATTTTTTAATCTGTTCTGGCTTATCTCCTTCAATTGAAATGGTTGAGCCCAATCCGCTATTGCCTCCACCAGAAACGCTTACTCGCTCGATAATAATATCGTCTCCAATTTTGACCATGGGAAAGACACCTTTGGCAGGAGCCTCTGTAAGATTGATTTGGATTTGATACTTACGTCCGACTCCAAGACCCTGATGATACGCAATTATTGACTTGGCTTTAGTAAGTTCAAGTTTTTTGATTTTAGCCTTCATGGTCATGTTAAGTTGATCACCCTCTATCGCCACAGATGAGAGCTTCTGCCGTCCATTCCAAGTAAAGAAGTAGCAGTCACTAGCTAAAAGCATGCTAGATGTAATTAGTAATAATGTTAGTATCGTTTTCATGTGATTATTTTTTTGTCGAACGTAGAGCTCAACCGCGCCGTGTAAAACAGATTCGCGACCATTCACGTTCTTAGCTTAAAATGGTTTCTGGCTCACGGACGGTATCGCGTCGGATGAAGCGTCTTGTTAGGCTAGTTTTTTTCGCGAGCTGGCAACTTAGATAGCAAATCACCTGCGCAATGCACTTGGGTGAAGAAGTCAGGATCTTGCGGTTCTAGGCCACGCTGTTCGACAAGATTAGAATCAATCGTGATCGAAAATCCGTTATCTTTCAATGAACAGTACAGCTCATGACCTATAGCCCCTATCGACTTGCAGGTAAGATTTACATGGGGATGAGATCCATGCTCTGCGTGTGGGAAAATCAACCAGAAAGACTCTATGAGAGCTTTCTCTATTTCTGTGGGTTTGTATTGTGTATTCATATTCTTATATTGCCTAACGTAGAGATCAACCGCGCGCTGTAAAACAGATTCGCTACCATTAACGTTTTTAGCTCTGCAAAGTCATCGGACAACGAACGGTATCGCGTCGGATGAAGCGCCTTGTTCGCTTAGATTATTTTAGAGCGTTCTCCACCCAGAACTTCTCGATGGAATTACTAACGTGAAATGTCGAAACGTAAATTACTGGCATAAATACAGTGAGTGTAAGCCTCTGCTTAATGTCGAGATCTAAGAAAATCTTGGCAAACAGGAATGCTGCTAAGGCAGATAATACGTATTCTAAATAGGCCATGGGAATGGCGATCTCAAATAGCCAACCAAAAATCCATCCTAACATAACCATAATACAAAATCCTACAGAGCGCATGAATGAAACATCGAAATCGTCGCGCATAACGAACCATATTAAGATGTGCGCCAATGCTATATAAAGAAATATATGCAATACTCCTGAAAGCCCCAGATGAGACGCTCTCAAAGAACTCATGGCAATGATTACACCGCTTGTCATTGTTGACATTTTTTATTATTAGCGAACGTAAAGAACAACCGCCGCGTGTAAAACAGCCGCGAATCATTCATGGTTTTAGCTCTAAATCTTCACGGACTGCGAACGGTTAACGGTCGGATGCTTCGACTTGTTCGGCAATTTTTTTCTCTCGAAGGTCCGCTCTTAGTGTTTCGTTTTGATCTTCGATTAACTGATACTTACGAATCAAACGTAATGAATAAAGTAATGCTGCAATAGCCACGACCCATCCATAGAATCCAAAATCATATCTCATATCGCTCAAGGACTTATGCCTTTCGGTTCGTATCGCCAACCGATCACGATTCTCTGAAACATGCTCTGATGCGGCCAACTTCGATATGCTTTCCACGTCTCTCTCTGCATAGGCGTTGATTACCTGAAAAGCGACGACGCAAGCTACGCAAAAAACAGTGAGGAACAATAATAATGCTTGTCTCATATTATTATATTATAGCCGAACGTAGAGCTCAACCGCGCCGTGTAAAACAGTTTCGCATCATTCACGATTTTAGCTCTACAACTTCTTCGGACAACGAACGGTATCGCGTCGGATGAAGCGCCTTGTTCGGTTAATTTTTTTTCTTAATCGAAGGCTAGAACTTAGGATTGCCAATCGTCACTACAACCACGAGCAGCGAAAATATGAACAAGAGCACAATGTTTAACACGTTCTTATAGTGTGAAAATAAATCTCTCACGCCAAGATACAGCGGGGTCCACATCAGGGCAACGGCTAGAGCAGCAAAAGAAGCATTCTCTGGGCTATTACCTCTGCCTGGATAGTCACGGCAAAAATAATATGCAATTATCACCGGCATGATGATAAGTGCCATAGTCATTAGAATGTTATATAGTTCTATTGACTCTTTTTTTAGCTTTGACGTGTCCACTGAATCTTATTCTTACCGAACGTAGAGGTCTGCCGCCGCGTGTAAACCAGATTCAGACCGTGTGAATTTCTTAACTGTAAAACAGACTCGGGCTAAGGACGGTTAACGGTCGTCAGCACCGCCTTGTTCGACCACTTTCTTTGTCACTAGCAACGTCTTAGAAACGAACTTATCTGCCTTACTCTCCCCAGTCCATTCGGCCTTCAGTCCGGAACGACAAACCACCCGAACTCTCAACTTATCACCAACGACGGGTCGCAATCCCCCTGCTGTCATACGAAATACGTGCACCTCGCCAGGCCTCAGCTCGGCTACGCTTCGCCCTGTGGCACAACGTAACCCTCGGTCATGGTTCCATGTGCTACCTCGCCAAACATCCGTGTAATGAATCGGGATCTTGCTGACTCCATCGCTCGCATATGAGATCGTCTTGCTCGAAGTATTAATGATCCTGAGGTAAACTTCTCCCTTAAGTATCCCCGCATAAGTAACCTCAAGATAATCCACCCGCTTGGCTGGCAGCTTCGCCGATGCAGAATGGATAACCATCAATGCAACAAATAGAGTATGAACGAGGATCTTCATTATTGTCGAACGTAGAGCTCAACCGCGCCGTGTAAACCAGATTTGCAACCATTCACATTCTTAACTCTCAATGGTTTTTGACTCCCGGGCGGTATCGCGTCGGATGAAGCGCCTTGTTAGACGAAATTATTAGCTTGGTTCCGCATCAATTGGTGTTGAAAACCGCGAATAGCATGAACATGAACAAGCCAGACGGAAAGGCCAAAACCACCAGCAAATATAGCAGTCTATATATGGGGTGAGTGCCAGCATATGCTCTAGTCGGATCAGCCTTCATCGCTTTAACCATCCTTATCGCAGCTGATGCACCTCCAAGATGTAGAAAAACCCCACACACCGCACTAACGGCAAGCGCAATCCATGCGCCCTTTAATAGCCATACATGCTCAGGTGCACTTCCAATCAATGCCTTACGAAATGTGATCGAAAATGCTAATGCACCAGTGGAAACCGTAATCAGCCGATCTGTAAACTTATCTCGAGATTCCGCTTTGATGTCATTCATCTCGGCTAGCTTCTTATATATGGATTCGGTGTTCATATTATTATTCTTGTCTAACGTAGAGCTCAACCGCGCCGTGTAAAACAGATTCGCAACCATTCACGATCTTAGCTCTACAACTCCCTCGGACAACGAACGGTATCGCGTCGGATGAAGCGCCTTGTTAGACTCGTTTTTATTATTTACTGCCCGGCTGTTGAAGCCGGATCCGGCTGATGATCCAGACAGGAGCAACGTATCACCATCTCCCCCATATTTGGATATCGCCCTTCAACCCAAGTATAGACCCCTCCAGCTGGACACTTTGGCTCAGGCAAGTATCGATCCCTTCCCACAATGACACTCTTCAAGCCTTCCGGGGGATATATGCTGCGAGCTAAACCTTGTGCGCTGCGCGCGGCTTGCTGAACATTGTGAATGTTTGTTAGACATACTTTCCGATCGTCGTCTCGTTTATTCTTCAGGAAATAAAGAGTGCCACATACAAATAAAGTTGTAATCATAAGGAGGATATTCAATGTCCGAATTCTCATTATCATTGTCTAACGTAGAGCTCAACCGCGCACTGTAAAACAGATTCGCCGCCATTAACGATCTTAGCTCACAATAGTTTCTCGCTCACGGACGGTATCGCGTCGGATGAAGCGTCTTGTTCGGCCACATTTTTTGGTATTATGCAGATGCAAGATATGCCTGCAATAACCAGCCACCAATTGCGGCTTAAGTCAGCGTCAAGACTCGTCAATCCAAGATCGGTGTAGGATAAACCAAAGTAAGCTAAATGCACGAGAGCCGAAAGTAACCAGAATATCCTAGGGCTAAACTTAACAGGCAAAGCATAGAGTATCCGCCACCAGCCTGCGTAAATTAACCAGCCAGGGAGAAAATATAGATTAACCATAATGCCGATCGGAGGAACGAGCATTGTTAAAATCAAACCCATCACCCACCAAAGCCCAGTAAAGGCAAATATACCTGCAACAATTTTACGGAGCTTCATTTTTTCTTATTATTGCCGAACGTAGAGCTCAACCGCCGACGGGTGCGGGTCGCAGGCTGAGCATGGTTCAATGTGTCAAAAGTTCGCTGGCTCAGGACGGTTAACGGTCGGATGCAGCGCCTTGTTAGCTCATTTTTTGTAGTAGTTTCGTAGCGAGATTTAACGACAACTCTATCGATATTCTTCCGCCTAGGGAAACACCTTCATTCGTCCTCAAGAGAGTAAATGGCGCAAGACCCTTGATTTCTGTAAATCCATTATTCACTTTCGTGGTGATTTCGTAGTCTCCTTGATTCCTTCCACGGCCGATAATATAATCACCGTCATGCTCAAGCATATCTCTGATATTCTTGCCTTCAGCAAGTTGATTTTGAATGTCTTTTATCTCAGCTGAATATGATACTGATGCGAGATCAGTTTTGCTTAGCCAGTAAAGTAGGCTTCCTAGTGAAATTGCAAAAAAATGAGCGTCGCACCCAATACGATTAGCAGACTCGTCCGTTGGCGCAGAGAGAATGCGATTAGATTGCAGAATTACGCCGTTAAGCCACTTTATGGTGCGCGATTTTATTAGATGTGGTGGGTGCATATTATTAGCTAACGTCATAAGACACCCATCCACTACCGGGGGCGCGCTATGACTTCGGGGTTAAGGGTTGGAATCATCTGAAAAATTCGGCTCTGGACGGGTAGTGGATTGGTGTGCTCTGCCTTGTTAGCCTTGTTTTGTTTGGAGGTCCTTGCGAAGGTAGTGTCTTGTATGTTCACCGGCAAAGTGACAGAGAGTCCCATACTCTTCATAGCCGAGCTTCTTGTAGAACCCTAAGGCTTGGAAGCTATACGTGTCGAGCAGCACTTGCCGGCATCCCCGTTGTATCGCCTCGTTCTCTGCGGCCTTCACGATTGCAGTTGCCCGTCCTTCATTCCGGTAAGCGTCGGCAACCCATAGGAAGGCGATGTCTAGGTAATTCCAATAAGTCTTTCCGATCAGCCCAGCGACGATCTCTCCGTTGGCCAGACGATCAAAAACGCAGAGCGGCTCTACATCCTTGGGTATATGCTTCAGATTGAAGCTGCGGGTCTCGTCTATTATACGGTTCTCATCTTCTGCATTAGGGGCTGATGTCACCTCTAGGCTCATTTTTTTAGGCTAACGTAGAGCTCAACCGCCGCCGAGGCAAACGTCGAATACCCTCAATGGTTTTTCACTCTCAACAGTTTCTGGCCTAGGAACGGTTAACGGTCGGATGAAGCGCCTTGTTCGATCCGATTCTTATTCGGTTCACATCCATGTCCCAACACATAAAATAAGTATCAATGCTGCTACTGGATTCAACATGCCAACAAAAAACTTCATTCCCTGACTACACCTAGATCTAATCAACACCGTCGATGAATACACCTGAAGCAGCAACATTGGCAGGAAAACAATCACCCCCCAGAAAAGCGAAAAAATAATTACAGCATCCGTAAAGCCTTTTGCGGTCTTAATCAAATTTGGACTGAAATCTTGATATAGTAAAATACAGATAATTTGTGTAATGATCGGCAAAATAACCGCAAACGTTATATTCTTAGGCATTCTTATTCTTATCGAACGTAGAGCTCAACCGCGCCGTGTAAAACAGATTCGCACCATTAACGTATTTAGCTCTACAGCTACCTCGGACAACGAACGGTATCGCGTCGGATGAAGCGCCTTGTTGGGCTTATTTATTTGTGTCTGGCGCTATGGTGTGCGGCGAAGGATATAGCTCCACTAATGAATTCATGTCCGCTGATAATACCAAAACCTTCTCAAATATGCTCACGCCTACAAACGGCTTCTTGCTATGCTGTGCGAGAAGTTGAATATCAAAAGGTGTCTCGAAGTCCTCAAAAGACATTCGCCCAATATCATAATAGATGATTAACCAACTGCCTTCCGCATAATTCTTAGTTTGCTTCTTGGAGATGGCAATCTGTAGAAGATCCCAAGGATTAGTCACAGAATCTACACCATCGTATCCTGGATAATACTCTGGATCACCTGTGCGCCAGAATGCACCTCTCTTATAGCCTGGCCTTATAACTTCTGTAATCTCAATCGGTGCAATAGGTTCCTTGCGATCATTGTAAGCTAGAAAATCAGGATGAAGGTTCTGCGTCGCAAATGTAGGTGAAAACTCATTATATCGTTCTAGTAGTATGCATGTCCTACAAAGAACATCCCACTCTCTAAAATCTAGATTATTCTTCGCGAAGTAATCGCTGCCTGACATGGACTTCTTCTTCGTCTCGATCAATATGTGCTGTTGTGATATCGCCTGCATTATATTTCTTGCCCAACGTAGAGCTCAACCGCCGGTGTGACAAGGTCGAAGGCTGTGGGTGGTTGACTTCGTGAAATGGTTTCTGGCTGAGGACGGTTAACGGTCGGATGAAGCGCCTTGTTCGACCGATTTTTTGGATTAGTTAGCGAGCATCCATCCTCTCCAATAAATCTTCAAGCTCCTTCACCGAGTTAGACAAATCGTCATAAGCACTCTTCAACTCATCTAGATCTAACTTGTCCTTCTCTCTTTCTGTATCGATCTTAGTTGATATAGCTATCTCTGCCTCCATCTCCTCAATTCTCTGTTGCACCAGCAGTAAATTATCTTTTGAATACTTGATGCTGGCTACTGCATGCGCACGCTCATCACTGTAAGATCTTGAAGCTTCATTCATCGCCTTGGTTTCTTGTTATTCTTCATTATTGTCGAACGTAGAGCTCAACCGCGCCGTGTAAAACAGATTCGCAACCGTTCATGATCTTAGCTCACAATGGCTTCTGGCTCACGGACGGTATCGCGTCGGATGAAGCGCCTTGTTCGGCAAATTTATTGTCTTCGGAGCCAATCATATAGAGACAAGCTTACGATAACAACAGATAAGAATAACAGGGCATACGCTGATCGTGGTTTTGGAACACGTAGCCTTAAAGCTGTACTTGCTAAGCCTAAGGAACACGCAAAACATGCCTCCCACCTCAATTGATCCACCCAAGCTAAGGGATGCGGTGTGATCATCACTGGGCGTGATGACATAAACACAAATGGAAACACCAGAAAGACAAACCCTACAGCAATAGACATCCTATACCTTGCCATCAACGATACGCTATCATTCTCCTTCCGACAGAAGAGATATGTCGCAATGAAAGCACACACTGGAACCACCATTACACTTGCTGACTGCGTATTCATATTATTATAGCCGAACAGTTAAATGGACGGACGGTCGTAGTTTGTGGGATAGACGACTGGTTGGCTATCTTGAAGGATAGCTTTTTTTCGGGTTGAGGGTGTGTGAGGTGATTGCTGGGTGTTTTTGATGTGGAAGGGTGTTTGGTGGCTGAGTTTTCTTGGGTTCGTGGTGTTCTGTTTGCAGACCTATTGGTTTGTTACCTCTTGGGAGGTTGAAAATCGTGTTGACACATTGCGGCTTAGTAATACTCTTTTGAACATGTGTTCTAGTGAGTATATTGTCCGGCGAAAGCACTTGATGGATTATGGTCCGGTGGGTGTAGACAAAGGCACGAATTTACGGATGGAGGATGGTGATGGGGGTTTGGTTATTCTTCAGGGTTCGTTGGCCGAGGGACTTTTGGGGGATGCTGAGGCTTGGCTGATTGATCGGGCGCTGTTGGGTAGAGAGGTTTTTGCTGAGTTGTTTGCTGGTAGTTATAGTTATGGTGGTTATTGGGACTTCTCCAGCTTTGATCTAGGTGATGATTCCAAATTGGGTCTTTGTTCATTGCCGCATCGTGATTACCAGGGCGTTTCACGTTCAGAAACTACTCGCTGTGTTTCTGCTTTGTGGGAGGAGGGTAGTGATTATGATGCAGGGGATCGACCAACGGATTACCGGGAAGCAGGGCGGCGGGATGCTTTGAAGCGTAAAGTTGGTGATGAAATAGAGGGTGTATCACATCCAACTGGGGGGAGTGCCTATCAGGCGGATGGTGCTGCTGTTAATGCGGTGAAGAGTTTGTCCGATGCCTTGAGCGGTAGTGCTTTTTGGCAAGATTATCTCGTCTTGCTGGCGAAGAAGAAGATTCCACAGGCTTCGTTTGTCTATTACGGTCGACACTTGGAGCGGTGGGCGGATTTTTATCGGAATGAGGCGAAGTTCAGTAAAGGCAAGTGGCGGAAATCTGATGAGATAGATCGTGATGGTGGTTTGCGGGATCCAAATTCACAGAACGTCAATTCCCAGAACGACAGTTCGCGTGGTGCCCGTTCATATGATCGAAACGAAAGCCGTGGCCGACAGGATGGTTGTGGCGAGAATGGTGGAGGGAATGATGCCGTGAGTCGGCCTGATCCAGTGTCCAAGGCTGGTGGGATTGAGGGCACTGTGGAATATGTTTTGCAACGTCAGGCTAAAGCGCGGTCGGGCGTTAGCTGGTCCGAACTGAGCGGTGATGAACGTTTAATGCGATGGGTGGACTTTATGGGGCGAGTGATGGAGCCGTGGCAAATGAAACAGGCTGTGCAGGCGGTTTGTTGGGCCCACCGTGATATCTTGAAGAGCCCCTGGGCGTTGACGATGAACTGGCAGGTTGTTTATAGCCGAATCGATAGCTATGAGCCGTTGCACGGTGATTTGGCACGTGAGTTATCAGCGGAACAGCATGAGAATCTGATGAAAATTGCAGGTGTCCATGGTGATGCGTTGAAGTGGATTGAGGAATTGGTCGTTAAGCTCAGGGTTCGTGGTTACGCGCTGCGAACCGAGGAAAGTTATAAGAAGTGGGTGGTGGATTTTTTCCGCTGGTATGCGGCCGAGGGCTTTGGAGGTAAACCTGATTCAGATGCTGCAACTCGGTTTCTAACATATCTGGCAATGGAGCGCCGTGTGGGTGTGAATACTCAGAAGCAGGCAGTGAACGCATTGGCGTTTTTGTATAAGTCTGTATTTTTGTTAGAAGAATTTAGTCTTGGTGATTTTTGCAAGGGTGCTGGGAGGAGATCTCTTCCGGTGGTGATGAGTGAGGGTGAAGTTGTTAGGGTGTTAGGAGAAATGAATGGAGTTTCGCAGTTGATGGCGAAGCTGATGTATGGCGCAGGTCTGCGATTGATGGAGTGTATGCGGCTTCGGGTTAAGGATGTGGATTTTGCCAATGGGTATATCGAAGTCGTGCGCGGTAAGGGAGGCAAATCCAGGCATACTCCCCTGCCCCGCTCGCTAGTCGAAAGTCTCAAGGCACAGATTGAGAAAGTGAAGAAGGTTCAGGACGCTGATGCGAAGTCCGGAACGAGTGGTGTGTGGATGCCTGATGCTCTTGCAGTTAAGAATCCTGGTGCGGCTAAGTCATTGACTTGGATGTGGTTGTTTCCAAGTGAGAAGTTGTCTCAGGACCCAAAGTCGGGAGCTGTTAGGCGACATCATCTGAGTGAGACTGTTGTGCAGAGGGCACTTAAAAAAGCTGTCAAGGAGAGTGGGATTTTGAAGCGTGTTAGTTGCCATACTTTACGGCATTCTTTTGCGACGCATTTGCTTCAGAGGGGTCAGGATATTCGGACTGTGCAGGAACTGTTAGGTCATGCGGATGTTTCTACTACGATGATTTATACGCATGTTCTGAATCGACCTGGTGATGCTGTTAGGAGTCCCCTGGATGAGCTTTGATTTTTTGACCGCGAATCTTACTAATCGAGCGAATCTTTGCTTTCGGTGGCTGCCGCCCTTGGTCGATCTGAAGGGTGTGATTCAGAGACCAATCCTAGATGGTTACTACTTTGTTAGGGCGTGGCCATTTATCATGATTCACACTGATGAAGTGTGCCATATCGCGTTGTGCTGTCGAGATGTAAAGGGGTTAGCTGTCGCGGCACCCCATTGTTGTTTTTGTGCTTTTTTTTTGGAGGCTGTCGACAGGCTGGCGTTTTTCGATTAGAAGGTAATTTTGACGGTTGCTGTGGCAGCGGTGGTAGGATCCGGGCGCTGGTCGAGAGATTTGGCAATCGCCTGCATTGTTCGGTTCACCTTTCCTTGGAATAGTATTTTTCCTTCGGATGATTTGATGGTGATCGGCTGGTCTAAATTGAGGAGTTGATCGGAAAGGCGGACGATGATTGAATTTAGCGCCATTTCCTGATCCTTCAGTTTTGAGTTGTCGACTGTTAGAGTGATAGTTTGTCCGTCGACTTCTGCGGTGATGAGTTGGTTGTGCTTGGGATCTTCATTTTCCAACCAATAAAATCTTTGGATAGTAATGTCGTCCTGGTGCCAGAGGATTTTTGTCGGCCATGGGTTTCTGGTATACTCGGCCATCCATGGGACCGCTTGTTTGTCTTCGCGGTTCATCCAGTGACCGTGTTGCGGATAGACGATGCATTTGTGAGGATAGCCGCCAGGGTCAGAGGCAGCGAGTTGATCCAGTTTGATCCCCCATTCTGTGCAAAGTTTGGCTCGGTTGTATGCGTGGTCTTTTCCACCGCACTGGATGAAGTAGGCAAGATTTCTGAGATTGTAGGTTTGAGCATCTCCCGGGTGTCCGGCCATCATTGCGGCCCCTGCCCAGCGATCAGCCATTCTAGGCGCTAGCTGATAGGTGCCGTCGCCGCCGGCTGAGTAACCCATGATGTAGACTTTGTTAGGATTGATTCCTTTGATCGCAATGAAGTTTTCGATGAGCCGATCGAACAGGCCATCGATGTGGGCTTCGTGCCAAAGGTTCCAGGTATTGGTCGGGGCCCTAGGAGCGAGGTAGATACCTTCTTTGGGTGAGTAGAGTTTGATTTGGTTTTGCCATTGCCCGTCGTTGACTTGAGCTGGTGCGTTTCCGCCGCCGTGCATCGAGATATAGAGGGAGTGTCCGTCTTTTGGTTCGTCACCCAGAGTGCGGTATTCGTAGCGCAAGGTTTTGTCGCCGATGGTGATTGATTTTGCGTCGAACTCTTTTTGCCTCTCGGCACGGAGCGTGGCGATACGATCCGCCAACAGAAGTGAAGTGGCTTTTTCCGCTTCTTCTTTTGTTAGGGGAATGTTGGCGAATTTTTGTTCTGATAGATCGGTCTGGTTTTCGGATCGGAGTGAAAGGTGGCTGCGGAGGTCTTCGATGACTGAAGATGTGGGTGCAGTCGTTTTTTCCGGGATGGGGGTGTCGGGTTCTTTGGATTTTTCCGAGTCGGCCTGTTTACACGCAATCAGGCTGAGAGCACACAGAAGTGGGATGAATTTATTCATATGCGAATATTAGGTGATGTCTTTGGAATTTTGAAACCGCTAAATGGTTTTTTGAACGATGGCAAATTTGTCTGGTAGCCGACTTCGTTTTTCGAAACCGGATCATACAGGCTGGGTCTGGTGAAATTTTTCCTAGTCTGTTTTCTGGCCGACTCCATCAGATTCGGTATTGAGGTCTGAATCTGTGATTTTTTGACGGCTCCAGAATACAATGGTGTGGGTCATTGCACAGGGAGGTTATTTCTGTGCGATTCTCAGGGCTCTAAATATGGCAGTTAGATGGCTTAACTTACTGGTATTAGGTGATTTACAATCGCCTACTAAAATGATGGTTTTTGAGCACATTTTGGGGTGGGTTTTACTCTTAGGGCCTATATGTAGTGAAACTTTGTTTGAATTGTTGGGTGAGTTGGTTTTTTGTTGGGATAGGACTAATACGACGGATGGGACGTATGGGTGGGGAGTTTGCGACTGTCGTCGGAGGGTTGATCATGACCGAGACGGGTCATGCCACTGTTTTGTGACTCTATTTTCGCAGGGCGATCGCTAAAATGGCGATGTCTGCGGGGGTGATTCCGGAGATTCGGGCGGCTTGGCCTAGGGTGGTGGGACGGATTTTATCGAGGTGATGACGGGCTTCGGCTTTGAGGCCGTTGACTTTTTCGTAGTCGAATTTATCCGGAATGCGCTTGTCTTCCATGCGCTGGAGTCGGTCGATCTGGGTCTGTTGGCGGTCGAGGTGACCGGCGTATTTGAAGTCGGTTTCGAGAAGGGACCAGAGATGGGCGGGGGCTTGGTTGAGGATTTCTTCCGGGAGGGTTTTCCAGGAGTTTTCGGAGCGGCGGAACCAGTGGTCGAGTTTTACGCCATCGTGGGAAATGGTGGGGATGAGCTTTTTGGCGGCATCCAGTTCAGTGATTTTCTGGCTAATGCGGTCGGCGCGGAGGCCTGTGACGAGTCCGTTTTCTATTGCTAGCGGAGTAAGGCGGAGGTCGGCGTTGTCTTGGCGGAGAAGGAGACGGTATTCGGCGCGGGAGGTGAACATGCGGTAGGGTTCGGTAGTGCCTTTGGTGACGAGGTCATCGATCATGACTCCGAGGTAGGCTTGATCGCGGCGGAGAATGAAGTCTGGTTTGCCGAGGATTTTGAGGGCGGCGTTGGTTCCCGCGATGAGGCCTTGGCCGGCTGCTTCCTCGTATCCGGAGGTGCCGTTGATCTGTCCGGCGAAGTAGAGGCCGGAGATTTTTTTGGTTTCGAGGGTGGGGGAAAGCTGGGTGGGCGGGCAGTAGTCGTATTCTACGGCGTAGCCGGGACGGATGATCTGGGCGTTTTCGAGTCCAGGGATGGAGTGGATGAAGTCGAGCTGGACGTCGTAGGGGAGGGAGGTTGAGACGCCGTTGATGTAGTATTCGTGCGTGTGGCGGCCTTCGGGCTCGAGGAAGACTTGGTGGCGTTCTTTTTCGGCGAACTTGACGACTTTGTCCTCGATGGACGGGCAGTAGCGGGGGCCGGGGCCTTCGATTTTGCCGCAATACATGGGGGATTTATCGAGGTTGTTGCGGATGATGTCGTGGGTTTTGGGGGTGGTCCAGGTAATGTAGCAGGGTAATTGTTCCACGTGGAACTCGCCGAAGGCGAGAGATTCCAGATTAGAGAGTCCAGAGTCCAGATTGGTGGCTGCCACTTCGTGGCCATTCAATGTGTGGAGGTCGTTGGGGGATTTGGTTAAGGTGTCGGCTAGGTATGAGAAGAAGGGTGGGGGGGTGTCGCCGTGTTGGGGTTCGGTTTTTGAGAAGTCGATGGACTTGCCGTTGATTCGGCAGGGGGTGCCGGTTTTGAATCGGTCGACTTGGAAGCCTAGTTTATGGAGGGAGTCGGAGACGGTTGAGGTGGCATCGCCCATGCGGCCACCTTTTTCGTTTTTGAGGCCGACGTGCATGAGTCCGCGCATGAAAGTGCCGGCTGAGAGCACGACGGACTTGGCGTTGATTTGCATCTGGAGGCTAGTGGTGACTCCAGTGATGTGGTCGTTTTCTACGAGGATCTCGGCAACGTTCGCCTGGTGGAGGTCTATGCCGGGTGTAGATTCGAGGGTGTGTTTGATGCGGAACTGGTAGGCTTTTTTATCGCACTGGGCACGGGGGGCGCGGACGGAGGGGCCTTTTCCGGCATTGAGCATGCGGAACTGGATACCGGTGGCATCGGTGTTCAGGCCCATGGCTCCACCCAGGGCGTCGATTTCTCGGACCATGTGTCCTTTTGCTAATCCACCGATGGCGGGGTTGCAGGACATGGCGCCGATGGTGTCGAGGTTCTGGGTGAGGACGGCTACGCTGCAGCCGAGTCGGGCAGCGGCGAGAGCGGCTTCAACTCCAGCGTGGCCGGCACCGATGACGAGGACATCGTAAGTCTTTGGGTAAGTGAACACGGTGGGTATTTAGCTCTAAAGATTTAAGTTTCAAACTCCAAATGAGCTGTCATGTCAAAGATGTGGGCAGATGTTCCACGTGGAACATGATCGAGTGTCGATTGATGAGAGTGCTGTTGATCCGTGAAATGGGTGGTGTTATATTAGTACATTATGAAAACGATCATTGCCGCAGTAGATTTTTCCGACGCCTGTTCAGCTGTCGTTGACGCAGCAGTCGATATGGCAAAGAGCCACGGAGCTGATTTACATCTGATTCATGTGGTCGAGGCTCAGCCAACATATGCAGCTTATGGTTTCACTCCGGACGAGTTTCCAGCTCTGCATCAGGTGCAGGTGGAGAGTATGACCAGGGCCGAGATCAAACTTCGTGATCTTGCTGATACAGTTCACCTGGTTGGAACAACAACCAAACTGCTCCACGGACAACCACTCCACACGATTCTCGAATATGCTGATGAACTGAACGCCGACCTGCTGGTCCTGGGATCACATGGACACGGTGTCTTGGGCAGCTTGTTTCTGGGTAGCGTAGCAGAAGGATGTGTTCGGAAAGCCAAGATCCCATCGTTGATCATCCCAGTCCGGAAGGATTGATTCGGGGAAAATCACAAACGTTCCACGTGGAACAATTGTAATTCGTGAGCCATCGCATCACATTTCCTCGTGTGGTCTTTTATAGTCGAGGTCTATAGCAAGACTTCAGCTATGGCTTGCGCGGACGGGCTAAATAGGGCATTGATCTGTCATATGTTTGAGGTCAGGGAAAAACCAGAAATGGTTGAACGAGCACTGCTGGTTCGGATTTGCGGCAGCCGTAAAGAGGAAGAGGAAGATGCGTCTTTGCTTGAGGAGCTGGGCGAACTGGTGAGCACACTCGGAATCGGCGTAGCGGAATCAGTTCTCGTGTTCACGCGGTCATTTCACAGAAAGTATCTCTGCGGGACTGGGAAAGCGGATGAAGTCGTAGAACTCGCCCGTGCCCATGAGTGCGACTGCATCGTGTTCGATAATATGTTTCTGCCCTCGCAACAGCGCAACTGGGAGGAGTTAGCCGATATCTGTGTGATCGACCGGGAGGAGGTGATTCTGGATATCTTTTCCAAGCGGGCACACACCCGTGAAGCCAGACTGCAGGTGGATCTGGCTAAAATGCAATATTCGCTACCACGTCTGGCCAGGATGTGGGGCCACCTCGACAGAGAAGGCGGCGGTGGCCAAGGTGGCGGCGGTGCCTCTCGAGGTATGGGTGAGCAGCAGATCGAGGTCGATCGTCGACTTGCCCGGACCCGGATTGATCAATGCAAACGCGAGCTCGCAGAAGTTCGCAAGCAACGGGATACACGTCGAAAGGAGCGGGAAAAGCAAAGCATTCCCTGTGCAGCCATCGCTGGTTATACCAACGCGGGAAAATCGACCTTACTCAACCGGTTGTCTGGTTCCGAGGTGATGGCGAAGGACATGCTCTTTGCCACGCTCGATACAACCACTCGCGCGATCGAGCTGCCCGATGGACAACCGCTATTACTCACCGATACCGTAGGATTTGTAAGAAACCTGCCGCACCGATTGGTCGAAGCGTTCAAGGCGACCTTGGAGGAGTCCGTGCTCGCCGACTTCATTGTCCACGTTCTGGATGCATCATCACCCGAAGTTGAGAAATTCTACAAGACCACGATGGAGGTTCTGGAGGAACTCGGGGCGGGGGACAAACCTGTGATCACCGTCTTGAACAAGATCGATGTCCTCAACGACCCGGTGAAACTGGCAGGGCTTGAGGTTTCATTTCCAAATACCATTTCTGTCAGTGCCATGACGGGGGAGGGAATTGATAAGCTGATGGAGAAATTCTCGGAGATGCTCGTCGACCGTGTGCAGACACTCACTTACCGGGTGCCACAGAGCCGAGGTGATATCCCAGGTCTGTTACATCGTGACGCCAAAGTTCTCAGCACCGACTATGAAGGAAACGATTTGATCCTTCGGGCGATCGTGCCCGAGAGCATTGCTGGGAAAATCGCCGAGTTCTGCATCGAAGAGTAAATTCACTGCTTTGGTAAGTTTACATTCGCGTGCGGTAAAATATGTGGCAATCTAAACCCGACACGAATCTCACTGAAGAACATGACTTTCTGCAAAACGCGACAAATTCTGTTAGGCTCCCTAACAGCTCTAACAATCAATGCCAACGCCCAACCGGAGGAGCCACTGCTGGTCACTCCGAAGAAAGCTATCATCGTTGAGGAGAACGTTCCAGCTGGTGAGACTCAGCAGAAACCGAAGGCCGCAGAAAAAGCAGACACCGCAACTACTCCCGAAGCAAAGCCCGAAACCACCGAGGAGGTCAAACCCACCATCCCCAAAGACAGGGACAGCGGAGTCCGATTGCAGATCTATCTCGATCAGAAGTTTTTCGGCCCCGGCATCATCGATGGAAAACCAGGCCATTTCACCAAGCTCGCCATCGAGAATTACAACGTGAGTCTGGGCAGGGAAAAAGACGACATGCGTGTGCTCGAGGAAGCAGCCGCGGGGGTGAAGGAAATTTACGCCACCGCCATCATCCCATCGTTCGTCAGCAAATACATCAACTCCTCGCTACCTACCAATCGCAGTTCTCAGGCCAGCAAGAAATACATGGCCTACCGGAGTGTCACCGAGTTCATGTCCGAGAGATACCACTGCTCCGAAGAGTTGCTGAAGGAAATCAACGGCTACTCGAAAATGCGCAACGCCAAAGGCCATACCGCGATCAAGGTGCCGAACATTGAGCCATTTAAAATCGAAGACCTCGAAACAGGAAAATCTCACAAAACGGAAATCAACCTGACCGCCCGCCACGTCGTGGTGGATACCAACACCAAGCAGGTCTATATTTACCAGTTGGTGCTGCCGGAAGACGATAGTGAGGAAGGTGCAGTTAAGATTCAGGCTGCCAAACCGAGACTCGTCGCCAGTTTTCCCATCACCCCAGGGCAGGTGCAGTTCATTCCTAAGGGAGTGTGGAACCTGAAAAACAGCGTCGAGCTCCCGACATGGCGCTACGATAAAAAACTGCTCGAGACCGGAGTGCGCGGAAAAGAATACCTCACCATCCCTCCCGGCCCGAACAATCCTGTCGGCATCATCTGGAATGGGTTGACCAAGTCAGGCATCGGCATTCACGGCACCGACAACCCGAACACCATCGGCCGGGCAAGAAGTGCAGGCTGCATCCGACTTTCAAATTGGGATGCCGCCCGTTTTCCGACGCTTGTTCGTCCGGGGGCGATTGTGAAGGTGGAGTAGGGCTTCCCTACTTACTTTGGCTTGGCTGCGACAATCACTCCATCACCAGCGTAGAGTTTTAACCTTTGGTGAGCTGGGTTTGTTAGATCGTAACGCCATTTTTTACCGTTACGCAGCAGTGTAACGTGGGTCATATCGGCGTTGGCGGTGGAGCCGCCAGCTAGGGCGATGGCTTGAAGAACAGTCAGGTCCTTTTGATATTTAATCCGGCCGGGCTTTTTGACCTCACCGGTCACTGAAAGTTTCGCATGCAAATCAACATTTGGCTTACTCTCTTGGGAGTTCACCTCTGATGAGCAAATAATCGGGAAAAACAGCGTAAAAAAGATTGTGTAGATGAGTAAGCGCATACCGGCTTCGACACCGCAAATTTGTTCAATGTTCAAAAAAAGGTGACATTACTTTCGTGTCAGGCTTTACAATGGAGGCTATCTCGTCATAAATCCTTCAAATTTAGCACGACCTAATGCCCAAAGACGAAAGTATCAAAAAAATTCTGGTGATCGGCTCCGGCCCGATTGTCATCGGACAAGGATGTGAGTTTGATTATTCTGGTGTGCAGGCCTGTAAGGCCCTGCGCGAGGAAGGATACGAAGTCATTCTTGTGAACTCGAACCCTGCTACGATTATGACCGACCCGGAGTTCGCTCCGAAGACGTATATCGAGCCGATCACACCCGAAGTCGTCGAAAAGATCATCATCCGCGAACGTCCCTGTGCGCTGCTGCCAACACTCGGTGGCCAGACCGCACTGAACACTTCGATGGATTTGTTTAAATCCGGAGTGCTGGATAAACACAACGTCCGCATGATCGGTGCCAACGCCGATGCCATTGATAAAGGCGAAGACCGTCTGCGTTTCAAAGACGCCATGCTCAAGATCGGCCTGGACCTTCCGCAGAGTGGCGTGGCCCACACCATGGAAGAGGCGCGCGTCATCGCCAAAGAACTCAAGGCAACCACCGGAAACTCATTTCCGTTGATCATTCGCCCGGCATTCACCCTCGGCGGATCCGGTGGTGGCATTGCTTATAACAAAGAAGAATTTGAAACCATCGTCGCGCGTGGACTCGATCTCTCACCCGTGGATGAAGTCCTGATTGAGGAAAGTCTGTTAGGTTGGAAAGAGTACGAAATGGAAGTCATGCGTGACTGCGCGGACAACTGCGTGGTCATTTGCTCCATTGAGAACCTTGATCCCATGGGTGTGCACACCGGTGACTCGATCACCGTAGCTCCCGCACAGACTCTATCAGATCGCGAATACCAGATCATGCGCGATGCCTCGTTTGCCTGCATCCGCGAAATCGGTGTCGAAACCGGCGGATCTAACATCCAGTTTTCGGTGAACCCGGCGGACGGCCGTTGCATCGTGATCGAGATGAACCCACGGGTATCCCGTTCCTCTGCGCTGGCGTCCAAAGCCACAGGTTTCCCAATTGCCAAGATCGCTGCGAAGCTGGCAGTAGGTTACACTCTTGATGAACTGCCTAACGACATTACCCGGGAGACTCCGGCATCGTTTGAGCCGACCATCGACTACGTCGTTACCAAGCTTCCACGCTTCACCTTCGAGAAATTCCCAACCGCCGATGCTGTTCTAACAACTCAGATGAAAGCGGTCGGTGAAGCCATGGCGATTGGCCGCACCTTTAAGGAGTCGATGCAGAAAGCGCTGCGTTCACTTGAGACCGGCCGGTTCGGTTTCGGCTTCGACGGCAAGGACCCGCAGAACGTCAGTCACGAAGAGATCGAGAGAAAACTTCACGTGCCCAATGCCGAGCGCATTTTCTGGCTGAAGACCGCCTTTGAAAACGACTGGTCAGTGGACGATGTTTTCGAAGCCACCACCATCGACGTCTGGTTCCTCGAGCAGCTCAAGCAGATCGTGGACGAAGGCGACAACCTAGCCACCATGGACCTGCGCAAGGCCAAGAAGTGGGGATTCTCCGATATCCAGATCGCCCACGCACGTGGTATCCATCAGGACGACGTCCGCGCCGAGCGCAAAGCCGCCGGAATCATTCCTACTTACCGCCTGGTCGACACCTGCGCCGCTGAGTTCGAGGCCCACACGCCTTACTACTACTCTACCTACGGCGATGAAAACGAAGCTCGCGAGAGCGATAAGAAAAAGATCATCATTCTCGGTGGCGGACCTAACAGAATTGGTCAAGGTATCGAGTTTGACTACTGCTGTGTGCACGCCGCCTTCGCGCTGAAGGAGCTGGACTACGAAACCGTGATGGTGAACTCGAACCCCGAGACAGTCTCCACGGACTACGACACCAGTGACAAACTTTACTTCGAGCCTCTAACACTTGAGGACGTTCTCAATATCTGCGACCAAGAAAAACCGGACGGCGTGATCGTTCAGTTCGGTGGCCAGACACCACTGAACCTCGCCGCGGATCTTGAACGTCACGGCGTGCCGATCATCGGAACCTCACCGAAGAACATTGAGCTTGCTGAAGACCGGAAGTTTTTCTCCGCCCTGTTAGACAAGATCGGTTTGAAACAAGCTGAAGCCGGAACAGCCACAAGTGCCGAAGAAGCAGTGGCCGTGGCCAAAGACATCGGCTACCCGGTTCTTGTTAGACCTTCCTTTGTGCTAGGTGGACGTGCGATGATGATCGTTTACAGCGATGCTGAACTCACTCGCTACATGAACGAGGCCGTTGACGTATCGCCAGACCGCCCGGTATTGGTCGATCGCTTCCTTGAGAATGCCACTGAGATTGACGTCGACTGTATTTCAGACGGTGAAACCTCCGTGGTGGGTGCCATCATGCAGCACATCGAGCAGGCCGGCATTCACTCCGGTGACTCCGCCTGTGTGATTCCTGCCTTCTCACTGTCCGATGACATTCAGCAGCAAATTATCAAAGCCGCCAAAGACCTCGCTCGTGAGCTCAATGTGCGCGGCCTGATGAACATTCAGTTTGCGGTTAAGGATGAGGAACTCTACGTCATTGAGGTGAACCCACGTGCATCGCGCACCGTGCCCTTTGTTTCCAAATCCATCGGCGTGCCACTCGCCAAGCTCGCCGCCAAGATCATGGTCGGCAAAACCCTCAAGGAACTTGGATTCACCGATGAAATTCTACCTGACCACTACTGCGTGAAGGAGGCTGTGTTCCCATGGCCACGTTTCCCAGGCATCGACATTGTGTTAGGGCCGGAAATGAAATCCACTGGTGAAGTCATGGGCATCGATCAAGACATGGGCATGGCCTACGCCAAAGCCCAGATCAGCGCCTTTAACCCACTTCCCACCGGAGGCAATGTGTTCTTCTCCGTCAATGATCGGGACAAAGACCGCGCGGTGCCTATCGCCAGCGCGCTTTCAGAACTCGGCTTCAACATTTACGCCACCGGCGGAACTTACAAACGCTTCAAGGCCGAAGGCATCACCATGAACCGCCTCTACAAACTGGCCGAGCAACGTCGTCCTAACGTGATGGACATGATGAAAAATGGAGACATCAATTTCATCATCAACACCCCAAGCGGTCACGAAGCGCGCACCGATGAGGTCACCATCCGCTCCGGCGCTGTGGCTAACAAGATCTCACACTGCACCAACCTGTCCGCCGCCGAAGCCTCGGTTCAGGCGATCAAGTCCTTGCAGAATCAGGAACTAACAGTGACCACACTGCAGGAGTATCATAAGCTGTAAGTCGGTCTAACACGACCGGTAAACGTCAGCATTCAACATCTTCAAAGCCTCCCCCATAGCTACTGATGGGGGAGGCTTTATATGTTAGTCTGTTCTGTTAGTAAGTTATGTTAGGTGAACGAATTGCCTGCTGACTAGGCACGGACGAACTGAACTTCGAATTCGTCATCCTTTTTCTTCTCAAGCTCTGCGATCAATTCGTCGAGGTCGAGGAGCAGTGCTTCTTTGCCATGGTGGAACCGTTCTTCGCCATAGCCGGAAGCGATGTTTCTAGCTTTTGTCATCGCTGCATACACCTCTTGGATGCTTGAGTAGGTTTCCGTGGTAATCAGCTTATTGTATGCGATTGCTGCGTTGATGCTTTCTTCCGTGGCATCGTCGTCATACTCAAACCACTCTCTGATTTCTTCTTCGGATTGATAGCTTTCCGGACAGAATAAATAGGGAATCAGGTCACAGCCATCGTCCTTGAGAAACGATGCGAGGTCATCAAATTCTTCGGCGAAGTTTTGGTAGTATCCGCTGATTTCGGCTTTTTCGTCTTTGACGTCAATGGTGATTCCAGTGCTCATCCTTTTTGTATAGCGAGTCAGCAGGGCCAAGTCAATTTAGACGGTGCGCCGTTTACTGAGAGAACTTGAGAAGCCGTAGATGACAAACACCAGAGATGCGGCTCACACTGCTGAACGATGTATTCAGGGTGTTCATCTTGGCTGAGTGATGTCCGTTAATTCGGCCTTCTCGATATTTCTCACGAACGTCGAAGTCCACACATCCGCTACCGGGGGCGTGGCTTCGATTCTGGTTGAGGGTTGTCGCCACCCTCCGAATCCGACTCGGAACGGGTAGCGGATTGTGGTGCGACGCCTTGTTCTGCTTTTTGGTTTCTGGAGTCACGGCGCTTCATGTTCTAGCGGAAAATGTCGTCGACACTCCGAAGCGGTGTTCCTGGAATGTCTTCCTTCTCCACGATCCGAACGGGCTTCCCATCCTTCGCTGTAATCCAGTCCGCGATTCTCTGGATGATCTGACCTTCACCCTCTGTAACGTCAAACTGACGAAACCCCAAATCCTCCCGGGAATATCGATCAGCGTATAGCTTGTATGGAATGGCTGAAAAGCTGACCTCGAACACATACTTCTTTCCGTCCGCCTCGTAGACGATGTCCTCACCGCGTCCAACGATCTTGATGGTGTAGTCCGTCATTTCTTAGCAGAACTAGTAATTGTTCTCACCAAGCAAAAATCTCCCTAGGCGTTATTTTCCATCGGCAAAATAATGTCTTTATCTCCACCTACTCGGAAACCCCGGGGCCCATGGTGCCTTTGGTGGTTTCTGAGGCTGGAGTTTCGCTGGCTGGTTTTGCGTTGGGCTCGAGTTCGATGCCTTCGGTGGCGGCGAAATCGGCCAGGGCCATTTCTGCCATGGCTTCTTCTTCCGCGGCTTTCATGTTGATGTCGCCCATGTCGAGGGAGTCTTTGGCAACGCGGGCACGGCCGGCTGCTTTGTTGCGCTCTTCTTCGACCATGCCTTCGAGGCGGTTGAGGGTGTCGCCGGATCCACCGATGCTGGTGACCATGCCGGAGGCCATTTCGTTGAGTTCGGCCATGGCTTTGTGCACTTTCATATCGTCGATGTCTCTGGAGAGTTCTTCGATCTTCTTCTTGGCGGTCTTGACGCTGACATCGCGAGCTTTGACTAGCTCTTTGTAGCGGACTTCTGCTTCTTGCATTTGCACGGCGACTTCATCGTGCTCTTTTTCAACGGACTGCAGCTTCATGGCGTATTCACCGGCGAGCTGACGGTTGCCTGCCTTGAGGTTTGCGGCGGTTTTGGCGCGAAGTTCTTTTTCCTCCTTATCGAGCTTTTTGGTCTGGGTGATGAGTTTTTCGACCAAGGCAGCGTGAGTCGCGAGGCCTTTGTTGAACTCGGAGATCTGCTTGCGCAGGTTTTCCTTTTCGACGTCCAGAAGTGCTTCCGGATTACGTTTTTCGATGCCGCCGATGAACAGGCCGAGAAAGCCTTTGAAGAGATTGCCGATACGTTTAAACATGATGAGTTAGGTTGATTGCGCGGATATTGCAGGAAACTTCAGCTAACGGCAAGTATAAGACATGCAGTTATTTGTAATGGGGGATTGGAGATTTGTGATTCTAGGGCTGCTGAATCAGGGCTCGGAGGAGAACGTCGTTGCCAATCTGTTTGAACTGGTGCTGCTTCAGGTGGACTTCGCGCGGGAGTCCTGCAAAGCCGGCATCGGGGCCACCGGTGATCATGGCGGCGTAGAAGATGGCGACTTCATCCACCAGACCGGCATCGAGAAAGGCACCTAACAGTTGTCCTCCGGCTTCGACCATCACTTGATTGCAGCCTTTGGAAACGAGTTGTTTCAGCGCGGCTAGGAGGTCACCGTCTTCTTGGACCAGGGTCCGATCGCGATGGGCATCAGTAAAGACCTGAGCTGTGGCGGGGAGGGAGGATCGGTAACCTCGGCTGATGATCATTCGCCAGGGTTGGGGTTTTTCCGGTAGGGAAATTGACCTGACGGTGAGGGCCGGGTCGTCGATGCGTAGGGTATTTCCTCCGGTGATGATGGCATCTGATTCGTAGCGCATGCATTGCACCTCTTCTCGCGATTCAGGAGAAGTCAGCCACTGCCCTTCGCCCGGCGGCCGGGTGATTCGGCCGTCAAGGCTGATGGCCGACTTGATCAGCACCCATGGCAGACCAGTCTGGTGAACCTTGGAAAAAGCGCGGATGAGATGCTCGCAGCCGTCTTTTTCAACGCCAGTTTCCACCTCCACTCCGGCGGCGAGCAAGAGTTCCTTGGCACGACCGCGATGGGATGGGTTCGGGTCTTCGGCGCCGTAGACAACTCTGGAAATGCCAGACTCCAGAATGCCATCGGTGCAGGGCGGTGTTCGGCCATGACTCGAACAGGGCTCGAGGGTGACGTAAATCGTTGCGCCTGAGAGATCATGACGATTCGCTCGGGCATCGGCTAATGCTTCGCGCTCGGCATGCGGCTCGCCAGCACGATGATGCCATCCTTTTCCAAGCAGCTTTCCGTCTTTCACAATCACCGCACCGACAGGAGGATTGGGCGATGTCAGACCGATGCCATTCTGGGCCTCGCTGATCGCGAGCTGCATCCACTGGCGGTCATCGGAGGCGACATTCATGGGCGGAGTCATATCGCTGAGAAGTGGAAAACGCAAGCTGTGAACAAGGCTCATCAGGATGTGGATAACTTGTCGGTACGATGAGCCGATCTATTTCAGATCCATGAAATACCGCGAGTCATCGGTAAAATTCCAGTGGTATTCATCAGGTTATTATTCCCGTGGAACGCATGTGGAATGGGTGTGAAACAGCAGTTAGACGCACTTATTAACAATTAGAAGAAGAAGAATCTTTTGAAACTAAAAATAATCTCTTCTAAGAGCAGTGAATAAGTAAGTCAGGAATTCAACCGCTTGGCCTGCTCGACCAGAGGCATTTCATGTCTTGACCCGCTGGGCACACTGTGGAGCATAGGACTTGGAAACACAAATGAAGAACATGAAGCACGACGACTTACTGCACACCGAAAAGATCTTGGCCGACCGGAAAACTTTCTATCTCGACCTGAAGGAAAACGCCCGAGGTAAGGTGATCAAGATTACCGAGGAGGTGTCCGGCAATCGTGACACCATCATGGTGCCTGCTGAGGTGCTCGGTGACTTCATTGACGCACTCACAGACATCCAGACCACTGCGAACGGTTCCTAGGGGTTAGGAGGGCATCCTTGCGCGAGGAGCTAACTTTAGCGTTCGTTCTCAGCGGGCTCTTTCTGATTGAGCAATTTCACCGCAGCCGCGCCGTCACCGAGGTGGTAGAAATTGAGCACGAGGAAGTTCGGTTGTGATTTGAAGCGTTTCACCGCGTCATCGATGCGCTGTTGGAGGAAAGGATTTGAGTTTGCTAGTTTGGAATCGCTTGCGGATGGCACGCCATTGGTGACGAAGTGATTGAGGATAAACAGCTTGTTGGATCGCTTTCCCCGCCGTGGTTTGGCGGCTAACAGATCGGCGGTCGTTTTTGCCTGCCAGTTGGTTTCCCAGGCGTGACTCCAGATAGGCATGTACCAGCTGGGCGCCTTGGTGCCTTTCGCGACCCGATCAGAGAAAACGACGAGCCGCTTACCGCTTTTCAGCATGTTGGCGATCGAGGGCCAGGGTTTCGCGGGATCCTGAAAATGGCAGAATGGGGCGAGTTTGGAATCAGTGATCTCCTTGGCAACTTCCATGGCCGGAACGTAGGATTCGAAGATCAGGGTGACCACAGCCTGTGGGTTTTTCGTCAGGAAAGCATGGATATTTGCCAGTTCGATGCTGAGTTTTTTGTAACCGAGAAACCGGGCAAGCTCAGGGCCATGCCGAAGTACAAGTTCGCCGTCCTGTTTCCAGACATCGAGCATCAGAGCACGCACTCCTTGGTCGAGTTGCTTGGTGATGGTGTGGGTTTGGTTCGGCAGCCGCCAGCCATCGTCAGCGGCATTCATCGCATTGTGCGTGCAGAGCCAAGTAACTTGATCATAGCGTCGTTCGTCGCCACTGACAACGGAGTGAAGACAAACGAGTAGGATGACTATGGCTCTGAGCATCACGATTTTGAATCCGTTGTCCAGCGGTCTTTCCAATCAGCCGGCAACCTCTGGGGTCGGCCCTCGGGCATCTGCACCATTGCGAGCGCTTGGCGGCAGGTGATCAGATTCTCAGTGTCACCTTTGCGGCGGACCGTAAAAGCGCACCAGAACTTCACCCCGTTGAGCTGCTCGAGTCGTCCGTGGATTTCCAATTCGTCTCCAAGCTTGGCGGGTCGGCGGTAATCGATCTCGGTGCGCACCACCACGGGGAACAGTCCGGTTTCAGCCATGTCACTGAGTTTCATGCCCATTGTGGCGGCAAGTTTCGTGCGGCAGGTTTCGATCATGCGTAGATAGGCGATGTTGTGGACGACACCACCGACGTCGGTATCAAAAAACATCACTTCCTCGTGGGTGGTGAACTCTGGAGCAGGAGAGGCGGCCTTGGACATGGATCTATCATTGCCTCTGACGGGCAAGATTCAAGCGATTCTGTGATGATCATCTCATTGGTGGGGAGGAGCTGATATGCGGCGCGGAAATGACCGCTTCTGCTAGGAAACAGAACAGTGGTTTGACTTGCCGTGACGAGGTCATTGCGTCATGCTGATTCCATGCTGAAAAAACCCGCCATGAGATCAGTTAACACCGCGCGATTGGTGTACCTGCTGGTCTGTGAGCTAGCTGGAGCTGGTATCGCCAACTTCGCCAGCGGCCCTGATATGATATGGGTCGGCATCGTTATCGGTCTGTTAGTGGCCGCCTTCTTCATCTTGGTGGAATCGCTGATGAAGCAATTCACCCTGCGCGGATTTTCAAACGCCACCGTGGGTCTGCTGATCGGAATCTTCTGCGCCTGGCTGCTATCTAAGGTCGGGGTGCTTAGTTTGTTAGAAACGACGTTGACCGGGAAAGTGGAACACATCGAGGCGATCGTGCTAGGTGTCAACGTCACCCTTTACGCAAGTCTGGGTTTCCTGGGGTCTGTACTGGCATTGCGCAGTGGCGGTGATGATTTCTCACTGTTGATTCCCTATGTTCGCTTCCACCGTGAATCGACACCCGGACCACCCTTGCTGTTAGACGCTCATGTCATCACGGACAGCCGCATGTATGGCATTCTCAACGCTGGATTTATCGAGGGCAACTTAGTGATTCCGCGTTTCGTTCTCGAGGAGCTACACATCATGGCGAACTCACCGTCGTCGAGTAGAAGGGCGCGGGGGTTACGGGGTCTGGAAACATTGGAGAAACTTCAATCGAGCGAGAGGTTCCGAATCAATATCCACGATACCGAAAGTGGCAGCGGAACAGACACGCATGATGCTCGACTAATGCACACTTGCCGCCTGCTCAGCGCGCGACTTCTCACGACGGATGAAAACCTGACAAAAGCAGCACGACTTCAAGGTGTCACGGTTCTCAATATCAACGATTTAAATCAAGCCCTGAAACCAAAAGTCGCCGTGGGTGAACGCATTCGTCTGCCACTGGTACGTGCGGGTAAAGACGAGCACCAGGCTGTCGGTTACCTGCCAGACGGATCGATGATCGTGGTCAACAACGCGGTCAACAAGATCAATACCACCCAAGATGTGACCGTCATCAGCACGCTGGAAACCGAAGCTGGGACGATGGTTTTCGCAGAGCTTTTTGAGCGAGAAGAGTAATGGTAAAGTTATGCCAGCAGAATTGATAATTTCCTGCGCGAATAATTCGGATGGTCAACAAGCCCATCTGCTGGATGATTTCAACATCGTCGGCCGCGGTAAAGACGTTGCGATTCAGTTGAATGACGACAGCGTTTCTCGAGAGCACAGCTGCATTCGGCGCCATGCTAACGGCTACTGGATCAATGATCTGGCATCGGCGAATGGCACTTATCTCAACGACTTGGCGGTGACAAAATCAGAGCCGCTGAACGATGGTGACGTGATCACCTTTGGCACCGTGACGGCGAAGTTTTCTACGCTGAAAAGCAGCGGCGTGAGTTTCAAGAACTCGGAATCATTTCAAACTCGCGTGCTGAAGCGCACGGAGGTGTCTCTAACCACAACACCTCTGATTCTGTTAGTCGGCGATATCCGCGGCTTTACGGAGATTGCTTCGAAGGTTCCGCCTGAGCGCTTGGCGGCGTTGATGCGAGGTTGGTATGACGATTGCAGAATGGTGCTCGCGCCACTTGGGGCAACGATCGATAAATTCATCGGCGATGCTGTTTTCGCCTACTGGAAGGATACTGGACCGGAGGCCAGGGAGGCTGCTGTGCAAGCTGCTCGTGCGCTACGAGACGGTTCAGAATTTTCCAAATCCGGAACTCTGGCGATGATGCAGTACAAGATCAACTTTGAGTGTCGAGTTGGTTTGCATCTCGGAGACGTGGCGCATGGTGCGATGACACGGGGAAATAACACCGCTCTCGGCGATGCCGTGAACCTGGCCTTCCGCTTGGAAAGTCTGACCCGTGAACTCGACACCGAGGTGCTGGCCAGTGCTGCATTTTTAGACGGCTGGGCAGATGGATATGAGCAATTCTCACCTCGTGGACTGAACCGCGTCAAAGGTCACCCGGATGAAATCGAGGTCTTCGCGCTGAACTGTTAGAGGCTCTTCTTCGACGGCAGCACCGCATTGGCAAAGAGCAATCCGATCACCAGTGAGATGAAAATGAGGAATGCCTGAGTGCCATTCGTGCTGTGATCCATCATCTGCTCACCGGTGATCCAGGAGTTGAGTAGGATGTATGTCTTACTACCTGGGACGAGGAGGACTAATCCGTTAGAGAGCACGATCGAGCTGGGGATGCTGCGGTAATTGGCGTAGAGATTGGCAAAAATCCCGACTGAAAAAGCTCCCAAGAACATCCCAGCGGCAACGCCGAAATGCTGTTCGCCAGATCGGGCAATATAGAAGCCGATCAATGCAGCGATGAGACACCAAAACATTTGTTGAGGCCGGATGTTAAAGGCGATGGTCAGGGAGACCGCCAAGAGCACCACGGCTGGCAGCGTTTTCCAATCGGGCAGATTACGAATACCATGAAGGCTCTCACCAGCACCTGCGCCCCAGAGCATCGCACCGATGGCGACTCCGAGGATGGAACCGAAGTAGAGTTTGAACAGATTCATGATCGCATGAACCAGCTTGGAAGTTCCGGAAACAAGATCACGGTGAGCGATTTCACTCAAAGCTGTCGTCAGTGACAGACCGGGAATGAAAACCACGATGGTGGAGAGAATGACAAAGAGCACGTTGATCTTGAACCCGAGAGCAGCGATGCCCGTCGCCATCAGGCCGGCTAACATGGCTGCCACAATCTCAATGGTGTTAGAGAGTCGGTCCATTTTTCCTCCGAGTATGGAAAGGTAAAAAATGACCACGGTGGCGATGGCAGATGCTATGACGTCATTGATGTTGAACGATAGCAGAGCTGCGAAGCTACCGCTCAGCACCACCGCAGCTAATAGGCTGGTGAGGTGGCTGTAGTTCGGCGGCATGTGGAGGATTTGCTTCAGCTCCTCGCGTGCCTCCCGAAATGTGACATCGCCGCTGTCGACCCGATCGACGAGGGCATCGATGAGTTCAAGTTTTCCAAGATCACCACCGGCCGGCTGGACGCGTTCGATCTGAATGTGCTGATTGGTGCGATCGTCTAGCCAGTAACAGAAAGTAATACTGGTGGCAGTTGTTAGAAATGTGCCGTTGATCTGCAGCACCGCACAGACATTGGTGAGGTGCTTTTCAATGCGGTGACTGGTGCCGCCGCAATCGTGAAGAGCGATGCCGAGTTCGGAAACAAAGGCCGCTTTCTTCAAATATTCTTCCTCGCTCATAGTTGTGACGTGTGGAACACAAAGTTGGTTGTTAGATTGAGGCACAAAAAACCCCCGCGCCCCCGCGAGCGCACTCACGGGCAGACGCGGGGGTGGTGAAATTTAGCCTCCTGTTTTAGGATTGCGCTTTTTCTTGGCACTATCCGGAGTGGCGTCGCGCATCGGTTTTTTACCATCGCCTTGCTGACCCAATTTCTGGGCGCGCTGTTGCTCTTCCATACGCTCGGCCATACGTTCCATGAATGTCTTCTTACCTTTTTTACCAGGCTTGCGTTTGACCAGTTCGGCCTCAGGCATGCGGTTGGTCAGCCATGTCTGGCCGATGGAGAAGATGTTCTGGGTGGTCCAGTAGAGCGCCAGAGCTGCAGCGAAGTTATAACAGAAGAAGAAGAACATCAGCGGCATGAACATGAAGATGCGGCGTTGCATTTTATCGCCGGTGTTAGGGGTCATCTTCATTTGCAGCACCATGGTGACCGCCATCAGGATCGGCAGCAAGTTGATCGGCAGGGCATCACCGAGGAATGGCAGGCTGAAGGGAAGGTCGAAGGTGATCAGAGTGTCTGGCATCGACAGGTCATCCACCCAGAGGAAGCTCTCACCACGCAGCTCGACGGCGAACTGGAGCATCTTGTAGTAGCCGAAGAAAATCGGAATCTGCAGGAACATCGGCAGACAGCCACCCATCGGGTTGATCTGGTAGTCCTTGTAGAGCTTCATCGTCTCTTGGTTCAGCTTGGTAGGATTGTCCGCGTATTTTTCACGCAGGTCCTTCATGATCGGCTGCAGCTTGCTCATTCGCTTCATGGTGCGCGTGGACTTGTTATGCAGCGGCCAGATGACGATCCGGATGAGGATGGTCAGAGCGATGACGGAAAGTCCCCAAGCCCAGTTGTCAGCGGTCTTGGAGAACGCGACGTTGTGCAGCCAGTTAAGAACGTTGTTGAGAGGAACAGAAACGATGCTGAAGAAGCCATAGTTCATGACTTCATCGACGTTGCCCTCCATCTTTTTCAGCACGCTGTAGCGTTTAGGCCCGAGATAGACGGTGTAGCTGAGTGTTTGCGACTCGTTGGTTTCGAGTTTTTTGGTTGGCAGGCTGAAACCTGAGCGGACCGAGTACTTCGGACTTTCAGGGTCGGCACCGGGGATGTCGGCCTTGGACGCCTTTGCCCAGTAGGTCGATGAGTATTTTTCCGCAGGGCGGATGAGGGTGGTGAAAAACTGATTGGAAACACCTGCGTATTCTAGCTCTGCCACGCTCTCTTGGAAAAGCGGACGGGCATCACGCCAGAATCCTTTTTTGAACCAGCCGCTGTCCTTGTTGGTGAAGCTGCCGTCATCCAGAAAGTAAGCACCGCCCTGGTCATCCCACTCGCGCGGGTGCAGAGGTGTGGCGCTACCGGCGAAGAGCGAGTAGTTGGCCAGATTGACCGTGCCTTTGCCGGTGTTGGTCAATGTCACCTTGAGGTTCAGGCGCCACTTGGCACCGGGGGATTTTTCATCCCGATCGACACTCCAGCGTTTGGTGATTTTCAGTCCACCGGGGGTGGTCGCTTCGCAGTAGATGGCGTCGTCTTTTTCCACCATCACATAGTGCAGCGCGAGAAATTCGTCTGCGCCCTCGCTGAAGGCACCGATGGGAGCCGGAGACTGATCGTTGAGGATGACGTGCTCGGTATCCGAGTCCACCGCCATCTGGTTCAGCAGAATGGCATTATCGACACCACCGCCGACGGAGGTGAAGTTGAAAAGCACCTCAGGTTTGCCATCGACCATGGAGCTGAGGGTGGCTGTTTTCTCGCCGACTTTGGGGATGTTCGGCTCGCGGTGCAGTCCGGCCTCACTGGCATCAGGGGTGAGTCCCTCGGAGGGAGCCTTGGTTTTATCAGCATCGCCGAGGGTTTCGGTCGATGGTTTGGTGGTCTCCGGTGCCGGTTTTTCCGGCATGAGGTAGAAATTCAGTGCGAGCAGAATGCCGCAGATGATAAGTATGATCCAGCCTTTGCGATCCATGATAATATTATAGTTGTTAGGAAATTGGGATTAGGAAATGGGAGAAGTGTGGGCTCTGGAGAGCGAAGAGAGATTATTTTTTGGGAGGCACAGGGTCCTCACCGCAGCCGCCCCACGGATGGCAGCGGAAAATACGGCAAATGCCAAGCCATGATCCGCGGTACGGGCCATGAATTTTGACGGCTTCGAGATAGTAGTTTGAGCACGTGGGGTGGAAGCGGCAGCCACTGTTCGGGCCGCCGATTGCTTTGAGCACCGGGTTAAGGAATTTTTGGTAAAAGCGGATTCCAAGATAAAGGAGGGTGCTGAGGCTTTGACTGATGAATTTCACCGAGAAGTATCGAGGATGCCCAGTCGGCTGGCTTGTTTCAACCAGTCGGCTTCGAGTTGTTCGAAAGTAGCTTGCGGTGCCCGCCAGCGGATGACGGTGACGATGTAGCGTTTGCTATCGATTCGGTCAAGGTGGCTGGCGAGTATTGCCTGAACGCGGCGGCGGAGAAGATTGCGGGTGACTGCGTTTCCTACCTTGCGGGTGACGATGACGCCGGCTTTGTGGTGTGGGAGTTCCTCGTCGGCAAGCGTGCTGAGGACAAGATAGGCACCGCCCTTTGCCTGTCCTTGCTGGCGCGTGCGGGAGAACTCCGCGTGGCGCGTCATGCTGTATTTTCTACGCAGACGCATGATGGTGCTTGTGTCTGGACCTCACTGCTGAACGCAGAAACGGCCACCGTGGGGTGGCCGTGTCAAATCATTCGCTGGATGCCCGGGTGTGATTCTTTCAGCAGACCCGGGAACACACACGGTCAATTACGCAGCCTTGGTGTGCTGCTTGACGTGGCGCTTGAAGTGGATCTCGGCACCTTTTGGAAGGAGGCGCTTGCGGCCTTTCTGACGGCGACGGCGGAGGCAGTCACGGCCAGCTTTAGTGCTCATGCGGGCGCGGAACCCGTGTTGACGTTTGCGGGTACGCTTGGAAGGCTGATAGGTGCGTTTCATGATGAAAGACGTTGGTGATGTTTCGTTACTCTTTGTCCGCTGAGAGCTTCTCAGGAGACCTTTGCAGGTGAGCAGATTTACTCTGCCTGCGATTCTGCCAGTGGCGGGGGCGGGCAACCTAGGGAATTTTTGCTTGTTGTCAACCCAGCATTGTCGGGAATCGCAAAATTCTTAAAAAAAACTACCCAGCGGGTCAATTCCTGATAAACAGTGTCTATCCATGCCATCGAGTAAAATACCAAAAAGTGCCTTGGCCGAGATGTCTGCTGACCTGTCGGACCGGGCAGAGCGCACCAAGGGGATTCACCCAGGGATCCGCGTTGAGCCTGCGACCATCGAGGATCTTCCCGAGTTGATCGAGCTGATGATGGAACTCATGACTCTCCAAGGTGATTTCACACCGAACCGTGAGGCGCACGAGCGTGGATTGGCACTGATTCTTGAGCAGCCGAACCGCGGTAGAATCTTCGTCTTACGTAGTGACGATCGCATTTTCGGCATGGTGAACCTGCTGTTTACGATCTCCACCGCTCTGGGCGGACTGGCGATCTTACTTGAGGACTTTATCATCCATCCGAACCATCGTGGCCAGGGTTATGGATCGATGCTGCTGGATTACGTATTCGATTTCGCCGCCAAAAAAGACTTCAAGCGCATCACTCTGCTGACCGATAAAATCGGGGCGGATGCGCAGAATTTCTTCAAGAAGATCGGCTTCGAGTATTCCAACATGATTCCGATGCGTCGCCTGACCACTTAGGCGGGCGATAATCAAGGGTTCCGTAATAATAGATTAAAAATTATTCAGCCCTTCGAACTCCCAGCAGCGGATTTCGTCGATTTTTAATGTCAGCGTGCCGGGTTTCGTTTCTACCCAGTGCAGACTCGCGGTGACGGCATGCAGGCTATCGGGCTCCGATGTCGCGAGGCGTTGATTTAAGATGACGGCCGCGGCACTGGCTTGTGGAACGCAGACGACACGCGCAGCTCTCGGATAAGCGGGGCAGTGGATTTTATACCAATCGTGCCCTAGCAGCTGCCGATCATAGATCTGCTTTCTGAGAACCTCGGGGATCGGTTGGATTGTCAGTCTGAAGATCTCAGGCTTACCAACCTCACGCCGATCGATGAACTTTTTCAAAAGCTGCTGCCTGGTTTGTTCGAAAACCGGCTTATCGAGCACCAGCTGATTGTCATCCGTGGTTTTGAAAAATGCGCAGACGTTCTGTCGGTCGACGTCTTTCAGGTAGGGAGCACGCGCGGCTTCATCGATAAATTCAGGCCGGTCGAGGCGCAGTTCCACACGCACAGGCACGATGGGCTGGAACGGATTTTCTAACAGAGGCCTGCTCTGCGCGTACATCAGGCGAATGCCACGACTTTGAAAAGACTCCGGCAAGGGGCGGACTACGAATCGCGATCCAGTTAGATCCTCGTCTTCGATTTGCTGGATATACTGGTCGAGCACCTGACGGGCTTGATCAGTCCATGGCTCATCTGCCGTGGTTTCGAGTGTGCCAATGACTGGATTGTTAGAAGGCAGTGGTGCGCTAGGCAATGATGCCTGGACCTTTTGATCAGAGATTATTTTCCAAACAAAACCGGCGAGTAAAAGAGACACTACGATGAGGAAATACAAAACAAGCCGGATGGGAGAGCGCCCAGTGTTTTGATACCCATCGTAAACAGGGGGATCTAACTTCTTTGCCTGGATTTTCGCCAAAGCATCGGTGGCAAACGGCGCCGTATAGTCGTCGGCCTCGAGCCTGATGGGCGGGCTGGTGGGCAGCTCGGGGATGGTTTCCTTAGAAGGCATCAAACAACGAAGGCGTGGTGCTGTACTCTTCGACTTCAGAAACCGAAGTAGATTCGGTGGGCGGCGTGGACGAGGTGAATTCGTGCCACTCGGTAGGCTGGTGCTGGTTGGCGCACTGGACCTGCACCTTGTGGTGGCCACCAGATCGCAATGATTCGGAAATGGTCCGAGATGCCAGATCAGGACAGTTACAATCCGAACTCAAGTGGCTGAGCATCACCAGACTCAATTTTTCACAAGCCACTTCGCTGAGCAAGGTAGCTGTCTGATTGTTAGAAAGGTGGCCGTGACGCGATGAGATCCGTTGTTTGGTCGCCCACGGTCGTTTGGTATCTCTTTCTAACAACTCTTCATCATAGTTTGCCTCAACATAAATGGCGTGGCTGCCTTTGAGGTGTTCACGCATCAAGTGAGTGACATGGCCGACATCACTGAGTAGGCTGAGTCGAGTGCCAAGTCCATTGAGCACGAAACCGACAGGCTCGGCGGCATCGTGAGGAATCTTGAATGCCTGAATGCTGAGATCACCGAGATCGAATTCCTGACCGGATCTGAAAACTCGCCATGGGATCCGACTTTTCATTTTATGACCCAGGGCTTCGCGTGTGAGCGCATTGGAATAGACTGCGATTTCACGATTGCGCAGGAGAACATCGATACCACGTGCGTGATCGCTGTGCTCATGAGTGAGAAGGATGGCATCGAGCTGTTCCGGTTCGATGCCGAGCATGGCCATGCGTAGAACCAGCTGTTTGGCACTGAGGCCTGCGTCTACCAGAACAAGGGTAGATCCACATTGGACCAAGGTGGCATTTCCTGCACTGCCACTACCGAGAACTGCCATTCGCATCATGGACGCCAGTGTGCCTGCGCCTCCACCGATTTTCAAGCATCGACTATGGGTGTTGTAAATTCGGCGTAGAGCACCATGGATTAAATCTTGTGAAGATCCGGTTTCTCGGCCAGATTCCCGCCATGAACATCACACAGATCCTCCTCGGCTCAACTGCCGCGATGTTACTGGCGGCATTGGTTCTCTCCTACAGCGCGATGCGTGACGGGGAAGTGGAAGACGGACGCAGGCAGTCCGCCAAAGAGATTCTCGACGAAAATGCACGCCTTCAGGCTGAAATCGACCGCCTCAGAGGCGCGCAACCAGCTGCGGCTCCACAACCTGCGGAGATCCCCGACAGCATGCCGTCAGAAAAATTTGCCGAACTCGAAGAAGAAAACAAGCGCCTGAAGGAAGCCAAGGAAGAAGCCGAGCTCAAACGCAAGCAGGCGGAAGAAGAAACTCTCGCGATGAACGAACGCCAATCCGGCCAGCACGATAAAGCTGCGCGCCGTGCCCGCCTGATCGGACAAGCCATGCTGATGGCTCAGGTGAAAGAGGTCGCCATGGATAAGGGCGTGGTGCAATTCGTGATTCTCGATGTGAAACAGAACAACGTTCGTGAAGGCACCCGACTTGCCATCCGCCGGAACACCGGTATCGTCGGCGAGGTTGTAGTCACCCGCATGGACGCTGAAGCTACCGTGGCTGACCCGCTGCCCAACGTCGAAGGAAAGATCGAAGTCCAAAAAGGCGACGAGCTGATCATTCCTCCTCTCTAGACCCGGATGGAATAAACACTAGGTGATAGCTGTCTAACCATGCCCACGTAAGAATTAAGCGTACATGAACACACGACCACTACTCATTCCTGCAGCAGCAGGTCTCCTCGGCATCTTCGCGCAGCCGTCTCTGGCTGAGATCGCTCCAGAGGATGAATGCACCGTTCCGGTATCAGCTGATATTTTCGGCGGTATCGATCCGCATAACCAACCTTTGGACGGATCGAAATCCAGCAAAGGCTACCTGACCTTCTTCCTGGACAACGATCTCTTCGGCGGCACCGATGAGAACTATACCAATGGGGTCCGCATCTCGTGGATTACCGAGGGTAAGCCGGCGATCGATATTCCTTTCATGCAGGATAACCTGCATCGTTTCAGTGGTGGTAGTGACAGTCTCGCTTGGATGCGCAAGCTCTGGGGATTCCGTCACCCAGGGCAGATCGAGTACAGCTACGGATTTGCACTCAGCCAGCTGATGTTTACACCTAGCACTCGTGAGGCATTGGTCCCGCCCGAGGGCGAGCGCCCGTATGCTGGCTGGGCAGGTCTCGGATTTTCTCTGCACGCCCGTGATGCTCATGCCCAGAACTCGGTGGAAATCGCGATCGGTGTGGTGGGGCCATCGTCCTACGCCCAAGACACTCAGGATTACATCCACGAGCTTCGCGATTTTGAAAAATTCCAAGGCTGGGACAGCCAGATCCCCAATGAAATCACCTTTAACCTGTATTTCAACCAGCGCCGCCGGATTGAGACTCTCGATAAGGTCGAGTTTCTTCCATTTGGCATGAGGGTGGATGGATTTACAGAAACCGGATACTCGCTCGGTAACTTCCGCACCGATGCCCATGTCGGGTTTTTAGTGCGTGCTGGCTGGAATCTTCCGGTGGAATTTGCAGATCCCCGTCTGACACCCACTGCTCACAGTCAACGCCTCTACAGCGGTGCCGGCAATACCAGCAAGTGGTCGCTGTATGGACTTTTGGGTGCTCAGGCCAGTGGTATTATCCATGACATCACCTTGGACGGACCGGTTTTCAGAAACTACGATACCAATGTCGATCGCGAACCGCTTGTGGGCGAACTCTACGCAGGTTTCGGAGTCCGATACAGTGATCTGGAATTTAGCTACGTTCACACCTTCCGCACCAAAACATTTGAAACTCAGGAAGACAGCCAGTCGTTCGGCTCCCTGGCTATTCGCCTACGCTTCTAACATCAGGAACGATGATCTTCGAGTTCCGGTCGCGCACTCTGGTAAAAACAGCTGCCATCGTACTGGGGCTAGGCATGGGGATCGCCACCGTCTGCGCTGAAAAAATCACAGAAAAGCTGAGCTACACGGAGAACGGCAAAACCTACTACCGGCCAGCTTCGTTGAAGACGGAGCAGTTGAAGGATTTCGACAAATTGTCGGCAGCTAGGCAGAAGCTGATAACCCTGGCGCTGTCCACCACCACCAAACACGGGTGGTTGAAATACAAATTCGGCGGGTCGAATCCTGAAAGCCATGGCTTCGATTGCTCCGGTGCCATGTACTACGTGCTGCGAAAAGGTGGCTTCAAAATTCCCCGCACCTCTGCCCAACAATACCTCTGGCTGAGGGATGCCTCGGAAATCCACACCATCCCAGCGAATGCCGATGCGCTCGAGCACAGTTCTTTTTCCAAACTGCAACCCGGTGACCTGCTGTTCTGGAGTGGAACATACACTCCCACGGACGGCCGCTCCGTCAACATCAGCCACGTCTCACTGTATCTTGGTCAGGAAAAAGACGGTCGCCATGTCATGGTGGGCGCAACCAAAGGGCGTAGCTACCGTGGCAAGGCGGGTGACGGCTACGGCGTTTACGATTTCAAACTCCCTCGCAAGGGAAGCCGATCCAAGTTCGTCGGATACGGCACACCGGTCGGGCTCGGAAAATGATCGCTTAGGCAAATTTAACGATAGATCGAACCACCAATTTCAGTAGAGTAATTCCTATATGAATTGGACCACCACGATTGCAGCGGCTGTTATAGCCACATCAACGCTCAGCCACGCGGCTGAAAAACCTAACGTCATTATCATCTACGGCGACGACGTCGGCTGGGGGGATTTAGGTGCCTATGGAGCCAAGCTGATCCCAACGCCGCACTTGGATAAATTGGCCAGCGAAGGATTGAAGTTTACCGATGGCCATTGCTCAGCTGCCACCTGTACGCCTTCACGATTTTCCATGCTCACTGGGATTCACGGCTTCCGCCACGGTGTCCGTGTTCTGGCTCCGAACGCGCCGATGAAGATCAAGCCTAACATGTTCACCTTACCCCAGCTGTTCAAAAAGGCGGGTTACAAAACCGCGGTCATCGGTAAGTGGCATCTCGGTATTGGTGACGGAGAAACACCGGTGGACTGGAACGGAGACGTCAAACCGGGTCCGTTGGAGATTGGCTTTGATTATTCCTTCCTGCTGCCATCCACCAATGACCGTGTGCCTTGCGTCTACGTTGAAAACCACAAGGTGGTGAATCTCGATCCCAACGATCCGCTGTATGTGGGTAAAAGACCACCAGAGGGTTTCACCGGCACCGTCTACCCTGATGGCCGCAAGAATCCTGAGGCGATGACCTATTACAAAAACACCCACGGTCACAATAACACCGTGATCAACGGCATTGGTCGCATCGGCCAAATGTGGGGAGGTAAGTCAGCCCTCTGGAACGACGAGACAATGGCAGATGAGTTCGTCAAACAAGCGCGCAAATACATTGGCGCTCAGAAAAAAGACGAGCCGTTTTTCCTCTACTGGGCAGCGGCTGACATCCACGTTCCTCGTGCTCCCCATCCACGATTCAAAGGCAAATCCGAGCTATCCTACCGTGGTGATGCCATGGTTCAGCTCGACTGGTGTGCCGGTGAAATCATCAAGGTTCTCGAGGAAAAGGGTCTCGCGGATAATACCATCGTCATCTTCTCAAGTGACAATGGTCCGGTCTACGACGATGGCTACAAGGACGGCACCACAGTGCACACCTCCACCAAAGAAGTCGACCGTGGTCACGACGGCTCCGGTCCTTACCGCGGTGGCAAATACCAGATCTACGAAGGTGGCACCCGCGTGCCACTGATCATCCGCTGGCCCGGAAAAATCACTCCAGGCGAATCCAAGGCGATGATTAACCAAATCGATTTCATGGCGAGCTTCGCAGATTTACTCGGCATTGAGCTGGGTGCTGATCAAGGCATCGACAGCCGAAATGTCTTACCTTCATTGTTAGGCAAAGAGAAGGACGGCACTCGTTACCTCATCGAGGAAGCCAGAGGTCTTGCGCTCCGCGATGGCGATTGGAAATTCATTGCTGCCGGTAAAAAAGGCAAAGGTCAGCTCTTCAACCTGGCTGAAGATGTCGGCGAGAAGAAAAACCTGATCGATCAGGAGAAAGAGCGTGCCGACAAAATGCGCGAGCTACTCAATAAGCTGAAGAATAGCAAAAAAGGCGTCCGCGCCGAACTCAGCAGTAACTAACTGACATACTGACAATCGTTGGTTTCTAACCGTCGGCGTTTTATACGTCGGCGGTTTTTTTCGCATATGAACAGAAAGCTGTGACGGAATGGACTATAAATTTGCTTTGATCTATTGGGATAAATAATGATAGATACTATGAAACAACGCAGGTTTCAGCTGGTTCCCCAACCAACACACTAACAACCCAACCCAAATACTATGTTAAAAGACTTCAAAGAATTCATCATCAAAGGCAACGCCTTTGACATGGCTGTCGGTATTATCCTCGGCGGCGCATTCGGCCTCGTGGTCAAGTCCCTCGTCGACAATATCATGATGCCAATCATCGGTGGGCTATTCAAGCTGCCTGATTTCAGCCAGATGTATTTCCCCATGGACGGAGGTTCTTATGAAAACCTTAAGGCCGCTCAAGAAGCTGGCCCTACCGTTGCCTACGGTGTTTTCATTAACAACACCATCAACCTGCTCATCGTAGGTTTCGCGTTGTTCGTCATGGTCAAGTACGTCGAAAAAATGACCAAGAAAAAGGAAGAGGAAAAACCAGCTCCAGCACCACCGAAACAAGAAGTGCTGCTTGAGGAAATCCGCGACCTTCTGAAGAAGTAATTCTTCGTCTAACAAACAACCATTATCTCTAACGACCTGCCCGAAACGGCAGGTCGTTTTGGTTTAAAGTAGGGCAAGTTTGCAACTTGCCGACAACCCAAGGAATAATCATCCAAAGCAACTCGCACTCACCGAACTCGCCCTATCTTGGGATGAAGTCCGAGGGCAGCCGTTGGCGGTTTCGCTTGTAGTTGAGAAACACCAGCGAGATAAAGGCGATGAGGACCAAGGAGAAGGAAATCAATACACCCTCAATAACGGTAACCGCGTATGCCTCTAAGAAATTAAGATGCTCTCCGGTGTTGCTGCGGAAATGTTGCACGCCAAAGATCATGGCGGCCTGGGAGAAAATAAGGAGAGCTATAAAACCGAACCAAAAATCAGGCACAAACAGAACTTCCTCTGTGGGTTCCGATTTTCCGATCAAGCTGAAGAGCAAGGGGATGGAGCACAGCGAGATGATCATCCGGATGCGGGCTCCCCAGTTGACTGCTTTACCGAGCAAACCATTGTGGATTTTGGTGTAAAAACCAGCTGAGGTGAGAAAGGCATAACCGAAGACAAAGGTTAGAATGCCACAGATCATGGCGGCAATTTCTCCGGGACTGTTAAAGCGGGTCAGCGCAATGCAGAAACTTGGAATCGCCGTCAGGCCACAGTGGATCGCCCAGTAACGCAGCTGCCTGGCAAAGCTGTTGGTCGGTAAGACGGGAGCTGTGGCGTGGTCCATGAAAGGCTATTGGTTAGGATTACCAATCTGACGCAGCAGCTGGATCGATGGTTGGTGATCGCGCTGAATTCCAAGAGCGGTGCGACAGGCTTCAAAGGCGGCGGCTTTATCTCCCTTGCGCATGTGGAGGGTAGCCCGCGCGTAGGGGTAGTCAGGTGTGGTCGGGTTGACTTTCTCGGCGCGCAGGATGCTGATGATCGCTTCGTCCACTTTTTCCTGACCCGCCAGAAGCAGGCCGAGGTTGTAGTGGGCGCGATCATTGCCTGGGTCGATTTTGACGACCTTCTTAAGTAGATCCTCAGTCTTATCTTTCTGGCCGAGCTCCGCGTAGGTGAGTGCCATCAGGTAGGAGTAACGCGCGTTGTCGGGTGATAGTTTATCGGCAATCTTAAGTTGCTCGAGTGCTTCTTTGGGTTTGCCACGTTGTCCTAACAGCACGGCGAATGCTTCCCTGGCAGCAGATGAAGTCTCATCCAAGGTCACGGCGCGCTGCATCCAGAGCTCAGCTTTTTCCAGCTGATTCGAATCCATCGCCAAGGTGGCGGTGCGCATAGCACCTGCAGGCTGATCAGCGGTGAAGGCGAGCGAGTGTTCCAGTTCGTTACGCACTTCAGAGCGAAGTGAGAGGCGAGTGCGCATTGCCCATGCGGCAGCCATGCGGACCTCTTTCACCGGGTCGTTCAGCATCGGCTCGAGCCAAGGGCCGTTGTCGGTGCCAAACTCGAGAACCATGCAGGCGGAGGCACGCACGAGTGAGTCCTTGCTGTGCACGCCTTCGCGGGCGATGCGCTGAACCCGGGCGTCAGTGGCCCAGGCTTGCATGATTTGAAGCAAGGATGCCTGCCACGCGGGGTTCTTCTCATTGGCGTAGGCGGCTAGGAGATCATCAATACTTTCCTGTCTGCCGCTGAATGCTCCACCGATGGCGCGGGTGCGGGCACGTTGACGTTTCCGTTCCGGAGTATGCATCTTATCGCCGAACCAGGTATTGGTCCAAGTGATTGCCCAATCGGTGTCTTTGTCCTCATGGCATTTGTTACAGGCATTGGGGATACCGAGTTCCTTCGTCATTTGAGGATCAGGAACGTGGAAACCGTGATCTCGGCGTGGATCTCTACCCATGTAGGTAGTGTGAGTCATGTGGCAATCCACACAGGAGTGGCCGGAGCCGATGCCGTTGTGCTCACCGATGCCGAAGTGTTTGGTGTGGGTAGCTGGGTCGATGACGATGGCACCTTCGACGCGGCCGTTGGATCCGCCGGCGTGGCAGGACATGCAGAGCGTGTTGTTAGCCACAGGCATCTTCAGCTTGGTGGTGTGGGGATCGTGGCAGTCCATGCAGTTGACGCCTTTGTGACCCATGTTAGAGAGGCGGAGCGATGTCCAGACATAGTCCTCGTCGCGGATTTGCCCGTCAGGATAGTAAAGCTGGGGCATGGTGGGGAGTTGGAGCTGATAGTGATCGCCGAACTTCTCACCGTGGTGGAAATTATCGTCGAACTCACCGCGGCGCGAGTGACAGGAGGCGCAGCTTTCGATGACGCGTTCGGGGTGGTTTTTGGTGATGCTCTTGTGTTTTGCGAGATCAATCAGGCAGCCGGTGTCTGCATCTGCCTTCTCGGCCATATCGCCATGGCACTGGGTGCAACCGATGCCCATTTCCTTCCACTTCGAGTCATAGCTATCGGTAGCGATGTCGTAGTTCTTGTGGAAATCGGTCATGTGACAGAAGGCACACTGGGTGTTCCAGGTCATGCCTCGGCCACTCCAGTGACCCCAGTCAGCGGAGGTCCGGATGTCATCGCTGAAGACATCGAACCATTCTTTTTTCTTGGGATCCCATGCGGCGTTCGGTGTCTGCCAGCGGCCACCTTTGGAGGAAACCAGATACTGAATCAGAGGATCCACACCGATCGCCATGCCGGCGTGATAACTCTTACCATTGGCGGTGACGACAGGTTTACCATCGTCGAGGGTGAACTTCCATTTTTCAGAAGAGGTATCGAGTTTTTGATCTGTGAACGCCTTGCTGTCCAATGCCATGTTGAGCAATCGGTTCGCCTGGCCATGCTGGGACTTCTGCCAGTGGTGATGAATGTCCTTGTGGCATTCCATGCATTTGCTGGAGATGGCATTTTGACCTGGCAGCTTAGCCAGCTGGTCGTGCAGTGCCGGATCATCAGCGTGTTTTTTAGAGATGTTGCCCGTCTGGTCAGATGACTGTTTCTCATCAGGCTTGGATTCTTCCTTACCACATGAGACTAAAAATAAAGAAGCCGCTGCGAAAGACATCGCTAGTGGGCGGCCGGAATGGAACAATCGGGAAATCATTATGAAGGTGGCTGGAGTTCCTGCACGAGCAATGTGAACCCATTGAAGCAGGCGTGAATGGAGATCGGGACCCAGAGGGAGCCTGATAGTTCATAGGCAATTGTCAGGAGAATGGCGAGTATGAACAGTGGCAGCAGGGCGGGGATGTTAAAGTGTACAGCGGAAAAAAACAACGAGGTCACAAAGGTGGCGATGATCCGTCCGGTGTAGCGCTTGCATACCGGGTAGATGTATCCACGGAAGACCGTCTCTTCCACCAGAGGAGCAATGACCACTGCCGCAATGGCTAACAACACACGTATGGATACTGCGTTGGTTTCCTGATAGATTTTAACGATTTCCTGTTTCTCAGCCTTGCCAAAGATCTCTTGGATCATGGTCGAGTAACCAGCCATTTCCATACCGACAAAAATCATCTGCACAAAAACCGCAGCGAAGGGTGCCAGCAGAATCAAGTATGGAGCGTGTTTCCATTTCAGCCCGAAGAACTCCACGACGCTGATTTGGCGGAATACGAGAAAGACGATGACGATCATGCCCGGAACCGCCTGACTGATCATACCAGCTGTGAGCACAGCGGGTGTTAGCTGGATTTGGTCCGGTGTTTCAGTCGCCGTCTGCGACAACAGGCCGGTGGAGACGAGAAAATCGATCACCTGAGGGAGTTTGAATGCGCACTGTAGGGTGTAGAGCCCGGTCAGCAGGGCGATACCTAGTAAATCGAGTTGATTCAGTGGTTCCGTGCGCACCATGCCACGGTAATTCCAGCCGATCCCCTGTGACTGCCGCCTCATGTAGGCTGCTAAGGGAATGGCCCCTACCATGGAAAGTAGGCAGAGCGCAAACGAGGCGATGAGTACGGTTTGTGTAAGGTCAAACATGAATTGCTGGAGCACAATAGAAGCGGCGGCGGCAATTACCAGTGCTGAGTTTGCAGGATTGCACCTGATCGGACTGGGGTTATATATGCGCATGCCCGACGCCAAAGCGATCATCGATGCCGCCTCACGGCTGACCAAGGAGCTGAAACCACTGCGGTTTGCCGATCCGGTCAGTCATGTTTACCTACCTACCGAATACGCATGGGAGACCCATCGCCAGTATCTGGAGAAATATGGCAGCGGGAAAAAACGTGTGATCATGCTCGGAATGAACCCTGGACCCTGGGGCATGGCGCAAACGGGCGTGCCGTTCGGAGAAATCCCTGCGGTCCGCGATTGGATGGGTATTTCAGGCCCAGTGCAAAAGCCGGATCCTGAACACCCGAAGCGCGAGGTGGTAGGATTCGATTGCGAGCGCTCCGAGGTCAGCGGCAGAAGACTCTGGGGTCTGTTCTCAGAAAAATTCCCCGAGGCGAAGGCCTTTTTTAAAGACCATTTCGTCGTCAACTACTGCCCGCTGGTCTGGATGGGTGAAACCGGAAAAAACATCACCCCAGACAAACTTCCCAAGGCAGAAATGGAACCCGTGGAAATAGCCTGTCGCAAACATCTTGCCGCAGTCATCGGTGCCATGGAGCCAGAGTGGCTGATCGGGGTGGGGGCCTACGCGGAGAAAAAACTTATCGAGACCGTGAAGGAATACTTTCCCGACAAGACTTTTAAAACAGGTAAGATTCTGCATCCTTCACCAGCATCACCCATCGCCAACCGTGGGTGGGAGCCGCAGGCTGAGAAACAGCTGTTAGAAATGGAGGTGTGGCAATAGTATGATGAAAACATTTTTACGAACTACGACGGCAGTCACGGGAATTTTACTCCTCACCCAATGCAGCGATTACGCGATCCGTGTAATGGATCGGCCGGTGCAGCCTTTGCCAAAGTCATTGGAATCGGTTCACCCGAAGGAGGCGAGCTACCAGAGATACCGTCAGGCTTATCAGCTGATTACTCAAGCAAGAGCCATGACTCCAGACTCACCGGACAAGGCGGTGGGGCTATACTTGGAGGCCGCTGAGATTTCTACCAAGAGTAACCTGGAGGATTTACTACCCCTCTATAATCATGCCGTAGCCCGAGCAGCTGATTTGTTAGTGGGTAACCCGCAGTTGTCCGAGGTGTCTGGGCACACTGAGCGTTATCGTATCGAATACCCAAAGATCTCTCGTGCGGCTTCCAAGCGGGGGGAAATGAATCTCCTGGAGTTCAAAGATGTGATTCCGTCCGACAGCTTGAAACTGAAGGGCTGGGACAAGCGCGTAGTCAGTCCTGGTGTGGGTGCGCCCATGGTGGCCAACTATGTGCCTAACGCCAAACTCTCTTCGAAGGAAGACACCTTCGTCCACACAAACGGGCTGCAGTTGCCGGTGACGGTGGTGGTCGACTTCCCAGGCAAGGGTGCCGCAAGGTTCCGAGCCATTGATAGCACGGTGAATCAAAAAATTCGCTTCCTAGGTGAAGAACGAACATTGGCCAAAGATCTAACGGCACCCATGGCGGTCAGCCTGGACAAAGCGCGTGAGCGAGGGTTGATCGAGGATATTCGCGGAGTGTTTTACCCAGTCCGTTATCAAAAGAACATGGGGTTGTATTCCACGCAGAAGTTCGACGAACGGAAGATACCGCTGATACTCATTCACGGCTTGGTTTCTGATCCCACCACTTGGAGTGTGACCCTCAATGGACTACTGGAGGACCCGGAAATTAGCAGCCGATATCAGGTCTACCTATTTTACTATCCCACCGGTTTACCCATCCGACGCACAGGCAGCGCGCTTAAGCAGGAACTTATCCGGCTACAGCGCTTCTACAATGATATGGGCGCGGGAGATGTGGCATCCCGATCAGTGATCATCGGACACAGCATGGGCGGCCTGCTAACCAGCATGCAGGTGAGAAAATTCGGCGATGCTACTTGGAAAAGGATCTCTAACATTCCACTGACAAAATCGAAATTGAGGAAGGAAGTGAAGGCCGATTACACGGTGCTGCTGGAAACTCCATTTCCGAGCATGCTGAATCGTGCGGTATTCATCGCCACCCCCCACCGTGGCAGTCAGATGGCCAACGGTTGGATCGGACGAATCGTTATTTCCCTGATTCAGATTCCGGAAAAAGTGCTGAAGTTAGACCCAGTGGACGCTGCGCGGTCATTGACCGCTCTGGGCAGAACCATTCTACTGGACGATGATCTTTCCAATGGTGTTAGGTCGTTACGAAATAACAATCCAGCCTTGGGCCTGATTCGCTCGAGTCCGATCGTGTCCTCCATTCCCTATCACTCCATCATCGGAGACCGGGGCAGGGGTGATACCCCAGACAGCTCGGACGGGGTAGTGGCGTATCGCAGCTCCCATCTCGAAGGGGCCAAATCAGAAGTCATCGTGCCCTCAGGCCACAGCGCCCATGCCAACCCCAAAGCCATCCAAGAGCTGAGACGCATCCTACACGCGAACCTCAGTCGCCGATAATCCGTGGAGCTGATGAGTGAAAATCTGAAAAAGTCATCGGCCGAAAAGCCGAAATGGCAGCGATGGCTTACGAAGACCGGATTGGCATTGCTGGTGTTGTTAGCATCACTGGTTGTTCTCTATTATTGGGGAATGATCTGTTATGACGGGCCATTCAAATCAGGTGGTTTTTGGAATGGCCTGTTAGCGATGTTATGGCTCGGGCTAGGGGTCTATTTTTGGAGGAAATTCAAAACCAGAAAACAGCGGGTGATTCTCTGTGGAGTGGCCGTTGCCGTGATTCTTGTGCCCAGAGCATTTGTGAAGCCGTCCAACGGTCGTGAGTGGGCCCCTGAGTTTGCCAGAACTGGCTACTCTGAGCGTGAAGGCGATGTGGTGACTCTGAAAAACGTCCGGAACTTCAGCTACACGCGTGAGGGTGAAGCCACTGAACGATGGGAAACTCGCACCGTGCATTTATCGAATTTGCGGAGCATGGACTTGTTTCACACGACCTTTGGAGGCGATCGCATTGGCCACCCTCTGCTGTCATTTGACTTTGGGCCGGACGGCCGAATTTGCCTGACGGTGGAAACTCGCCGGGAGGAGAATGAGGAGTTCTCCGTGGTCGGCGGACTCTACAAAATGTTCGAGCTGCAATACATCTTCGCCACTGAAGAAGACTGCGTCCGTCTCAGAGCAAGCGTGCGCGACGAGGCGGTTTACATCTACCGTATCAACATGCCACTGGATGAAGCCCGAAATCTCTTTGTGGGTGCTCTAGAGGTTCAGAATGACCTCGCGAAGAAACCGCGATTCTACAACGTCATCTATTCCAATTGCACCACCAGCCTGCGCGATCGATTACCCGAAGATCAGCGGGGAAAATTTGATATCCGCATGTTAGTCAACGGATTGTTAGACGAATACCTCTACGAGCATAACAAATTCAAAGATGGCGGCCTACCATTCCATGAACTCAGAAAAAGAGCCTACATTAATCCAGCGGCACAGAAATTCCATGACAGTGTCGATTTCAGCCAACGCATCCGCGAGGGTCGTGCAGGGATGTGAGAGCAAACGCGGCGATCTCTCGCCGCCGTTCATAATCTATGGCTGCAGGCCTCTGCTTTTCATGTAGTTAGCTACCCATTCGATGCCTTAGTCACTGTTTTTGAGGATATTGTGGTCGATGCTGATAAAGAAATGGACAAAGTTGATTCTGATAGACAGCATCTGATTATCTGAGAAGAAAGCTTTGCGATTTATCCTCAGGGAGGCCGACAAGATTTAAACCTTAAATAACAATGAAAAATATACGACGTAGTGCTCTGATTGGAGCCTTGATCTTGCAAGCACCGGCTTCCTTTGGAGCGGTGAACTTCATATTCAACTACACCGATGTGGGTGTAGGTTTTAATGATCCCACCGAAGGAGCCGCTAGGAGAGCTGGGTTAGAGGAAGCTGCAAGCCGGGTGGCAGCCATCTTCTCAGCTTACAACGCAGATGTTCATATTGATGTCGATGGCAGCCAGACCAACGATACAACACTTGCTTCCGCAGGCTCGAATTTCAATTTCACCCCGAGCGGCCCTGGTTTCGACGGGCGTGGCGATGTGGGGATTAAGATTCTCGGAGGCGTTGACCCAAGCCCGGGCACGGCCGATGGCAAGGTGGATTGGAACTTTGAGGACTTCATGTGGGAAGCTGGCGATGATTTCCAGCCAGGCGAAATGGACCTCATTTCCACGGCGATGCATGAACTGCTGCACGCGGTGGGAGTCTCCTCCGATATCACCCAGTCCGGCATCAATGGTTACGGCACCTCACCAGGTAACCCTGCCATTTGGGCTCCCTTCGACCAATTTGTGGGAGATGGAACTGGTGCTCTCATCGACGGAAGTTTTGCTCTGGATGGCTCGCGTTGGAACACAGCATCGGTCGGTGGAACCGGGACATCACCTGCCGGAGCCGGGCTCTATTTCTATGGAGCTAATGCCATGGCCCTCAATGGAGGAAATCCAGTTCCCCTTTACTCACCTACTGCGTGGGTAGATGGCAGCTCCGGCTCACACTTGGACACCGACTTCTTTACAGGAGCCAATGCCAAAATGATGAATCACGAGGCTACTGTTGCTGAGGGTTTGGATCTCAGAGATATTGATGCCCTTACGGTAGCTATGCTTCAAGACATGGGCTTTACCGAAGCCAGTCTTGTCCCAGAGCCAGCATCGACGGCGCTTCTCGGCCTTGGCGGAATCGCCCTGCTAATCCGCCGCCGCAGAGCATAAGCGAACCAAAATCGATTTTTAAACGAGCCACCGGGGATCATTCCTTGTGTGGCTCGTTTTATTTGGTGGTCGCTTTTGAGTGCGGCGATCTCTCGCCGCCGTTCATACTCTATGGCTGCAGGCCTTTGCTTTTCATGTAGTCAGCGACCCACTCGATGCCGTATTTGCCATTCTTGAAGTCCTCGTGATCGATGATTTCTTGCTGGAACGGAATCGTGGTCTTAATGCCTTCGATCTTGAATTCGGAAAGCGCACGCTTCATACGGGCGATCGCAATTTCACGTGTGGCACCGGTGACGATGAGCTTGGCGATCATCGAATCATAGTATGGTGGCACGGTATAGCCGGAGTAGACATGGGTATCGACCCGCACACCCTTGCCGCCTGGTGTGTACCAGAGCTTGATGGTTCCAGGGCTTGGGCAGAAATTGTTGTAGGGGTCCTCGGCGTTGATCCGGCACTCAATGGAATGCCCGCGTGGGATGGTGTTTAGCACGTGGTATGAAAGTGGCTCACCAGCGGCGACGCGGATTTGCTCCTTGATCAGTTCACAGCCCATCACTTCCTCGGTGACTGGGTGCTCCACCTGGATGCGGGTATTCATTTCCATGAAGTAGAAATTCTCCGCTTTTTCATCCACAAGATACTCGATGGTGCCGGCGTTTTCGTAGCCGATGGATTTGATCAAGTTAACAGATGCCTCGGCCATATCCTTGCGCATCTTATCGCTGATGAGGGCTGAGGGACACTCCTCGATGATCTTTTGGTTCCGGCGCTGCATTGAGCAGTCACGCTCACCCAGCTGGATGAAATTGCCGTGGGTGTCACCGATGATTTGCATTTCGATGTGGTGCGGCTTGAGCACCAGCTTCTCGAGATAGCACTCGCCATTGCCGAAGCAGGCGATCGCCTCCTTGCTGGCGGCATCGTAGAGTGAGATGAAGTCCTTTTCTTCAAAACAGGGACGCATACCACGACCACCACCACCTGCGGTGGCTTTGATCATGACAGGGAAGCCCATTTCCTTGGCGAGCTTCAGGCCGTGTTCGCCAGACTCAAGAATGCCATCTGAGCCAGGTGTGATTGGCACACCGTATTCAACGGCGGTGGCACGAGCGGTGTTCTTATCGCCCATCCGGCGGATCACCTCAGCTGAGGGCCCGATAAACTTGATGTTGCAGCTGTCGCAGATTTCGACAAAGCGCGCATTCTCGGAAAGGAACCCGTATCCCGGATGGATCGCGTCAGCTCCAGTGATCTCAGCGGCTGCAATGATGCGGTCCGGCTTGAGATAGCTGTCTTTGCTGGGGCCAGGTCCGATACAGACGGCCTCGTCAGCGAGCTGAACGTGCATGGAGTCGATGTCAGCCTCGGAGTAGACGGCCACGGAGGACACGCCTAACTCGCGACAAGCACGGATGATACGGAGAGCAATTTCCCCACGGTTGGCGACTAGAACTTTGTTAAACATTTGGGAAATGGGATGATTTGATGAACCGGGCAAGTGTGTGTGCCGATTCACAGAATAACCGAATGACGTGAATTACTGCACGCGGAACAGGCCGTCACCGAACTGAACAGGTTCGCCGTCTTGGGCAATGATTGCGGTGACGGTTCCTGATGTTTCAGATTTGATCTCGTTCATGACCTTCATGGCCTCGATGATGCAGAGAGTCTGGCCGACACTGATGGTGTCACCGACGCTGACAAAGGCAGGGGAGTCAGGAGATGGTGCGGAGTAAAATGTGCCAACCATGGGAGCGGTGATTTCATTTCCATCAGCCGCAGGAGCGGCAGCTTCACCAGCTGGGGTCGGGGCTGCTGCGGCTGGTGCTGCGGGCGCAGGGGCGGCGGCTGGCATCGCAGACTGGGCGATTTGAACGATGTCTTGTCCTTTCTTGAGTTTAAGATTCACACCCTCCTCTTCGAGGTGGAAGTAGGACAGTTCATGCTCGTTCATGAGCTCTACGATTTTACGAATTTCCTTGAGGTCCACGGTTATTTATTTGGCTAATGGTTATGATGAAGAGAGGTCCGACACACTGTGAGTGCGCCGCTGGGAATATCTGATTCGAAGACTACTTGCTATGCCCGCCGAGCGTCAAGCCCTCATGCGGTCTTGCGTTTATCCATTGCTACTGCCATCCTGATGACACGATGGCGATGATTTCCCGACGCAAGAACTTCTACCCCGTAAGTGCCTCACTCGGGCAGTATCTCTACCATTTTGGCCGCTATTCGGAAATCCCCTTGGTTTACGATGATTTGCTGAGATTTTCCGGCTCCATTCCCTATGAGGATCCTTCTGGGAAGGAAACCCTATGGCTCACGGTGATGTATTCGCAGGAGGTGATGATGGAGCTTCGTCCGCAGCTGACACAAATCTATGCCGAGCTCAAAATCGGCGGAGATAGCGCCCACCATGAGCACTTGATCGTGGATCGCATCGATTTCGGAGAGTTCGGGAATTCCCGCCCGTTCCGAATCCGGATCACCAATCAGTACAACGATAACTCAGACTACTACTACGTGAAAAATTGCGATGCCTCACGGCTCTACGGCCTCGAGCTGGAGCACATCCTTTCTCCTAACAGAATTAACTATCTCTGCCGCGGCAATACCCTCATCGAGGAACATATCGCCGGCATCCCCGGTGATGCATTTGCGGAGGAATACTTGCAGAAAAAGAACGTCAACCGGGTCAGGATCGCGAAGGAGTTTGTGAAGTTTAACGAGCGTTGTTTCATCCGCCTGTTAGGCGACATGCGTTCGGTCAACTACGTCGTCGATGTCACTCCAGATTTTGAGGAGGTACAGTATCGGGTTCGTCCAATCGACTTTGACCAGCAGTCCTACCAAGGCAGGGGCAAGACTTACATGGCCTATCACTTCGACAGTAACAAGGACGTCACCCGTCTCAGTTTCCGCGAGATGAATCGCAAAACCATTGCGCAGTATGCCGAGGAGGAACGCACACAAATGTCACGCAGGGCCAGCGTGGAAAAACGTCGCTTGCAAGCCTTGCTCACCACCATGGCGCGCGAAGAACTCGCCCCACCGGAGCACGTGATTCAGCTTCGCGAGGACCTGGGGAAAATCCACGAAACCACTGCCTTTGATAAGTGCATCACCATGGGCGAACTGACCCGCGAGCACATCAATTTCATGTTAGGCAGTCGCCAGTTTTCTTACGCAAAGCGAAACAGGTAGGCTTGCTTTTTAAGCTGGCGACAGGCTTGGGGATAGTCAGTCCAAGCACGCTGTGTTCACTTGGGATGCCGACAACTTGTTGAGAGACGAATCGTTTCGAGCGCCATTTTCCATACGGGCTGGTGAATGGCGTTGTCCGGCAGATTGGGCCAATCTGCCCTACCGGCACTTACCAAGAATAGCCAGAACGTAGCCGGTGCCGTAGGCGTAGTGGTAGTCGTAAAGTGGATAGTCCCACCAGCTGCCGTTTTCCTCTTGCTTGGTAATCATCAGGGCGGCGAGTTTTTGTTTCCACGGGCCTTGATCTTTTTCGGGTAGCATGTGGATGCAATCAGCGGCGTAGTAGTGGCCGTAGAAATAGAAGTAGCCGGCGACCTGGGCGGGGGCTTCATGGGGGATCGGGCGTTTGCGACCCATGTCCAGCCAGCCGTTGCGTTCGAAAAGACGGTCGAGCCATGTCAGTAGGACCTCGTCCGTAACACTTTCATCTCCCAGTGCACGGCAAGCGGCATTGCATGCTTGGGAGCGTCCGAGCGATCCGGCGGGTCGATTGATTGGCACCCGTGGACGGTAGCGGTGGTCTCGTGAGTAAACGTAGGAAAAGTCACCTGTGCGCTGCAGCACCATTGCTGCCAGGCTGCGCTTCATCAGCACTGGCGGAAGCTCGAAACCCATGGTGGTGGCGGCGTCCTTCATGCCCAAGACCGCGGTGGCTGTGGTGAAGCTGGTTGGCATGCCGGAGGGTTTGGCGGTGTGGCCTTCAAAATCCAGATATCCCCAGCCGCCGTTGACGTCTTCGTAGCGGGCGAGTTTGGCAACTTGGATTTTTGCCTGACGCACGTACTCGGCACGCTTCGCTGGATCCTCGTGATGACGATAGAGTGAGGCGAGTGCGCGCAATCCGTAAGAGTGGGCCCAGATGTTGTAGGTGGCCATCGGGTTAATACTGCGCTGCAGCGGCAGGACGGATAGCAGCCAGGCTTCGCCTTTTTCGATAGCCGCGAGTGTGGCAGGTCTTTGATCGCCACATTCTAACAGACCGTGTAGTGCCAGTGCGGAGCTGGCGGTGTGAAAGGCCTGGTGGCCATCGGGCAAAGGAGCGAAAATGTTCAGCCCCTTGGTGCGGCGGGCACTGCCCCAGGAGCCGTTTTTGTTCTGGTGCTTGACCAGAAAATCCGCGCCTTTGTTGATCGCTTGCTCGATACTAACCTCGGCAGCGGCCGTCTTTGCCGGTGCGTCGCCGGCTGCCACTTCTGCAGGCTTCACCTCAGCAGTGGTAGAGGCAGTGAGAAGACAGAGGATGGTGATGACGGGACGCACGATGATTGTTTTTGGTGTGTGAAAAGCTCGGAATTTACTTCACGATCACTTGGCCGTTTTCGAGGCCTTTGGTGATGACGACTGTGTCGCTGTTAGAATTACCAATGCTGACTTCGCGGTTTTCTGTTTTACCATCGGCAAGTTTCAGTTTCACCGTGTAGCCACCTTCGTCGGTGCGAGTGAGGTAGTCGGCAGGCACGGTGATGGCATTGGCTTCCTTACCGGTGATCACGCGCACGGTGGCTTTCATGCCAGGAACAGCTGAAACGCTTTTCGCATCGTCGAGTGTGAGTGAGACGTGGTAGGTGCCATCGGTTTCAGGATAACCGCTGATTGAGTCGATGGTGACCGAATGGTTTTTATAGCGGTTCAGGTGAGTGATCGCCTGGCCTTTGTCGCCTTTCTTAAGAGCACTGAGATTAGCCTCTTGGATGAAGGCGGAAAGTGTCTGTGGCGTGTTCGCAGGAATGAAGGTGAGCAGTGGCAGGCTAGCTGGCAGTTTACCACCGATCTTGAGCACTTTCACAGCGGAAGCGGGGGTCCAGCGACCATCGTCCATGTCGCCGTAGTAAACGAGACCGTCAGCAGGTGCCTTGATGTCCATCATGGCGCGGTCGGCTTTCAGTTTGGCAAGCTTCTCCTCGGCATCGGTGTCGTCGATCTCAGCTTTGGCGACCTCAAGGCGTTTCAGTTCCAGTGCGCGTGGCAAGCTGACCTTGGCATCGGCATTCGATATCCGGCTGCTCTCGGCTGCGAGCTGGTAAGTTTTGAGTTTGCGTGGGATCTCAGTTTCGAGAGTCTTGGCGACATCGATCTTAGTGGCCTTCAGTGAAAACTCAGCGCGTTCCACGGAGTTGCGAGTGCGGATAAGGATGATCTCTTCGGTTTCCTCGGTCTTGTTATCCTCGGCATACATTTTCTCGAGCTGCTTCAGCTCTTCTTTTTGGAATGCGAGATTGAGCTCGGCGCTTTTGATGCTGCGTTTGGCGGATTCGATGCTGAGCGGCATGCCGATTTCGGTGTACCACTTCAGGTTTTCATCATTTTCCTTTTCAGCGCGGGCATAGTTCTCAAGTCCGCGCGGGGTGGTGATTTCCAATTGAGCCAATTCTTGTTTGGCTTTTGCCAAGTTGAGCCGATCGATGGTGCGCGATTTTTCCATCTTGGCGATGTATTCATCCAGCTTCTGGGTATCGATGCCGATCAGAGTATCGCCCTTCTTGACCATAGTGCCTTGGGGAACAAGAGAGGTCACGGTGAAATCGGTCCAGACCTCAGGATTGATGCTCACGGAAGTGGAGGCGGTCGGGAGGAAGACGCCACTGAGGGTGGTGACTTTCTTGAAGGGTTTTTCCGTGACGGAATATTCATCGGCGATGCTCAAACCAGCGAGCATGCTGGTGAGACAGAGGGTGGACAGTGCAGTGCGGATCATAGGATAGGTAGTCAAAGTGAAGCGTTGGTGAAAACAGGTGATATGGAAGCGGCTCCGAAGAGCTGGTTGTCTAATAATTTCTCTTCCGAGCGAGCCAAATGGTGTGAGTGCGACGTTTGTTGCCTTTGTGTGCTGCTGCCACGGCGTTTTCGCTGACATCGAATCCAGCCTTCTGGAGTGTTTTGGTGAATGCCTTGTCGCTGCGCGCGGACCATACGGCGAGGATGCCACCGCCTTTCAGCGCGTTCTGGATCTCGCGGAGGCCGTTGAGAGTGTAGAGGTTGTTGTTATTTTTGCCGTGGAAGGCGGAAGGGCCGTTGTCGACATCTAACAAAATGGCATGATACTCGCCGTTGGCCTGACGGATGACTTTCTGGACTGGTCCGAGCTTGATGGTGATCCGCTCGTCGTCGAGAAGCCCGGGGTTAAGGTGGGCGAGATGGGTTTGGTTCCAGTCGATGATGGCCTGAGTCAGCTCCGCGCAGACGAACTGGGCACGCTTTTTAGTCACCGAGCGGGTGGCTGCAGCAAGAGTGTATCCCATGCCGAGGCCACCGATGAGAAATTTGGGTTGGTTGACAGGACCAAATGGCGAACAAGCAAGCTCGGCGAGGGTTTCCTCGGAACCGTGGGAGAAACTGGTCATCAGCTGCTCACCGTTAGAGCATATCATGTAGGTGCCGTCGTGTTCAATAAGCTCCAGAGGTTCGCCCTCCGGAGTTTTGGTTTCGGCGATTTTAATGTAAGGCTTCATGAGAAAAATGAATGGTGCAGAGAAGTTAAACGATCTTTTGATTCGCTCTTGCGCTAGCTGCGTTTTGGGTGGTATAGGATAGTTATGTCAGACGATCAACAACAACCACCTGCTGATGCTCCGGCTCCAGCCACACCGCCACCAGCGCAAAATCCTGCACCTCAGGGTCAGATTCCCGGTGCGGATAAGAAGATTTTAGCCGGCGTACTGGGCATCGTTCTCGGTGGCTTTGGTGTTCACAAGTTCATTCTCGGATACAAAAACGAGGGCATCATCATGGCGGCGATCGGAGGCACCTGCTTCATCGGTAACTTTATCCCGTTCGTCGGCTGTGTAACTATGTTCGGCTCCATGGGTGTGGCGATCGTCGGTCTGATCGAAGGTATCATCTACCTGACCAAGTCCGATCAAGACTTCGTAAATACCTACATCACCAACAAGAAACCCTGGTTCTAACACCGGACTACATCGAATCATTTCACCAAAAAACCCCGTCGGATATCCGTCGGGGTTTTTTGTGTTATTAACCAGATCAGAAACAGATGATTACTTTGCTAAGAAGACTGGCACGTTTTCGGTTTCCCATTCCCAGCCAGGGAACTTTTTCAAATCCGCGACGTCTTGAGGCGAAAGTGGTCCCATGCTGAAGGGCGGCAACACCGGCTGACCAGATGAAGTGGTGCGGTAATCGACGCCTTTCTCCTCAAGCATGAGAACAAAACCGACTTTACCACCCGGGCGCTCTCCCAGAGTGATGGAGAGATCAAGAACCTGCCCCTTGCGAACTGTGAACCAATCTCCGTAGGTGAGAGGAGCGGTGCCGATCGGGCTGCGGTGGTTAGGGTGTTGAGTGGCATTGGCTCCTCGAACAGCTACCGTGTCCATGATATCTGACCAAGCGGCGACAAGACGGAACTTCTTGTTCACGGTGACGGACAAGTAGTCGTCACCAGCTCCAGCGAAGCGGAATGTGCCATTCTTGGGTGCAACGACCTGACCATGGTAGTGAGCAATCCAGCCGCTGGGTTTGACTTCTTTCTCAGCATTGAAGAACCGCGGTCCGTCGCTGGCATTGGAAAAGGGGATGGCGATGTAGCGAACATACAGCGGCTGCTTGGTGCGGAAATAGCGATCCAGACTAAGGTCGCTGTAACGACTGCGGTGGAGTCTGTTGATCCGATCCGTGAAATGCGCACGGTTCTGGATGTTATAGTCGGACAAAGCCTCTCCTTCCGGGCTTTGTTTGAAATCGTAGAGATGTCCAGTGATCGTTCCGTCCAGCTTGCTGGTGGATCCGAACCCGCCACCACTGCCTCCGGCCACTCCCCATCCGTCACCCCAGCCATCGCCGAAGTCGTCGCCATTTCCAAGTTCGAGAGACGGGCTGTCTACCACCGTGTCGGGCACAGGGATGGCAACAGGTGACGCGACATTGGCGGCAATCACCTTGGCCATGGAGGAAGATGGAGCGGATGGCTGGCGCTGAACCGCGCGGGCGATTTCGCGCTTTTCGATAATCTCCTTGTCTTGTTGGCCGGTCTGGTAGGAGACAATTTCAGGCGTGAAGCTTTCGATCTGAGGCAAGAGGATGTAAAGCAGCACAATACCAGCGAGCACCACCACCAAGATTGAAATCAAGATGCTGGAAATGGTGGAGTTTCGCTGCTGAGCGTGCAGACGTGCGATAGCTTCCGGTGATAGTTGAGCGTGAAGTGACATAGTGAGTGGTTGTTACAAGGCTGAATCAATCAGCCTCTATAGTAGCAACGCACCACGGTGCTTTTTTCTTAGATGGCCCGGAGACGAGGGCACAAAAAAGGCGAGGTGCAGGACCTCGCCTTTTGAGAAATAATGTGATCTGTTAGTTAGGAAATAGCAGCAATGCGGCGGCAGACTTCCTCAACATTTTCGCGGGTGTTGAATGATGAAATACGGAAGTATCCCTCACCAGCAGCACCGAAGCCAGCACCGGGGGTGATGACCACCTGGGCTTCTTCTAACATTTTGTCAAACATGTCCCAGGAGCTGACACCTTCCGGACACTGCACCCAGACGTAAGGTGCGTTCTCGCCGCCGAAGACGGTGAGTCCGAGGTCTTGGCAGGCTTTTCTGAGCAGGGCGGCATTGCCCATGTAGTGCTCGATGAGTGCGGAGACTTGAGCCTTTCCTTCAGGAGAGAAAACAGCGGCGGCACCGCGCTGGACGGGGTAGGACGCGCCATTGAACTTGGTGGCGTGACGGCGGTTCCAGAGGGAGTGCAGGCTGACGTCCTCACCGGTGGAGGCTTTGGCTGTTAGTGTCTTGGGGATCACGGTGTAGGCGCAGCGCACGCCAGTGAATCCGCCGTTCTTGGAGAAGGAGCGGAATTCGATGGCGCAGTCGTGGGCACCTTCGATTTCGAAGATGGAACGTGGCACGGAGGAGTCCTGAACGAAGGCTTCATAGGCGGCATCATAGAGGATGAGTGCGCCGTTGTTTTTGGCGTAGGCTACCCAGGCTTCCAGCTGCTCGCGGGTAGCGGTAGTGCCGGTAGGGTTGTTAGGGTAGCAGAGGTAGATTACGTCGACTTTTTCATCGGGGATCGCAGGGACAAAACCATTCTCGGCGGTGCAGGGGAGGTAGACGAGACCTTCGTAGGCTCCGTTTGCGTCAGCCTCACCGGTGTTGCCGGCCATGACGTTGGTATCTACGTAGACGGGGTAAACCGGATCGGTGATGGCGATCTTGTTGCCCTGACCAAAGATGTCGAGAATGTTGCCAGTGTCGCATTTCGATCCATCGGAGATGAAGACTTCGTCCGCGGCGATATTGAGTCCCTCGAACTGGTTTTCAACGATGGCTTCACGCAGGAAAGCGTAGCCCTGCTCGGGGCCGTAGCCGTGGAAGGTTTCAGCCACGCCTTGCTCATCGATAGCGGCGTGCATGGCTTCTCTAACAGCCAGTGGAAGTGGCTCTGTGACGTCACCGATACCGCAGCGGATCAGGCGGTCTTTTTTATCGGAGTTGGCATCGGTCCATGCATTGACACGGCGGGCGATTTCCGGGAACAGGTATCCGGCTTTGAGTTTGAGGAAGTTCTCGTTGATGTTCATGATGTTATAGGAAGTTGGTTTTTGAGATTGGGAAATTGGATGGGTGCGATCGCTGCAGCGATTAAGATTGGGTTTGGCTAGCCTTGCGGCGGGAGAGAATGATGATGGCTGTGACGATGGCGAGGAAGATCACCGCGACGACAGCGAAGCCTTTCATCAGTCGCTCGATCATAGGCTGGGTATCTGTCGGTGGAGCACCGGAGACCTCATGTTCCGGATCGGTTTTCAGCAGCAGGGTGTTGCCCTGGATTTCCACCGATGAGATACGGTTAAAGATCGGACCGACTTCTTTATCGTCTTTGAAAGGTAGCAGCAGGGTCTTTGAAATCTGTTGCATGAACTCCTCTGGCACGGAGCCACCGGCCTCAGGCTTGATGGTGGTGATGCGGGGAAAGACAGCTCCTTCGACCAGCTCCGGCTGGATCAAAATCGTGCCGTTGAGGTAACGGTAACTTTTATCCTTGGAGAGAATGTTAGACATCTTCGAGTTGATCGGATTGGAAATCTGCGCGGAGATTCCGTTATCGGTGATCTCGGTGACATGCAGGTTTCCACGATGCGGTTTGAGGATGTCAAAGGTAGCGATGGCGAGGTTCATTTCCTCGGCAGACAGAGTCATCTCACCCTTCTTCTGTGCCTCCATCTTGTGACGGAATGCGACCAGTTTACTCTTGAGAGCGACCTGATCAGTTTCCTTGCCCTGAAGGTCGGTTTGCTCAATCGTCTTTGGCTTTTCCGTCGTGAATCCCTCGATGGTACTCTCCACCCGGGTTCCGATCCAGAATGTGAAACCGATCATGCTCGCCGCGAGGACACCCGCGATGATGAAAATCGAGCATCCGGCAAATGGGGAGAATTGTCCTTTGTCCTTGGCCTTGGTTTGGCCTGGATCGGTTGAGGTGGTGTCGGACATGCACGCGAGGTAACTTTTTTCAGACTGAATTGACAGAATTTTTCAGGATTTATTGGTCACAATGTCATTTGGTATTTGGCCTTTGGTATTTCGAGTTTATGAATTCGGCGTGTCGAAAATTCTCGTAGGACTATCCGGTGGTGTTGATTCCGCCGTGGCCGCCGCCCTGCTTCTGGAGCAGGGGCATGAGGTCGCGGGCGGCTACATGAAAAACTGGATCAACGAGGACGGCATCGCCGGCGACTGTCCGTGGGAGCAAGATGTGGAAGACGCCCACGCGGTAGCCAAGACGCTGGGTATCGAATTTCGAGTCGTGGATTTGATCGATCAGTATCGTAACCGCATAGTCGACTACATGCTGAAAGGATATCGAGAAGGCATCACACCGAACCCTGACGTCTACTGTAACCGCGAGATGAAGTTTGGCGTATTTCTCGACTACGCTCTCTCGCAGGGATTCGAAGCAGTGGGCACTGGCCATTACGCGCGTCGCCGCGAGCGCTCGGATGGTAGCGCCGACATTCTCCGTGGCGCCGACCCGAATAAAGACCAAAGCTATTTCCTTGCCCTGATGGAGCAGAAGCAAGCCGTCCGCGCTCGTTTCCCCTGTGGTGAAATGCTGAAACCGCAAGTGCGAGAAGTCGCGGAAAGATTTAACCTCCCCGTGGCCGGTAAAAAAGACAGTCAGGGCATCTGTTTCATCGGCAACGTCAAGATGAGCGATTTCCTGCGTCACTATGTGCCGGACAGCCCGGGCGACATTGTCGATATCGATGGCAAGGTGCTGGGGAAACACAAAGGACTGCATCTCTACACCCTTGGCCAACGCAAGGGTCACGGTGTGGCATCGCCCAGAGACGGCATGGCCTATGTGGTAGTCGGTAAAAATGCCAAAGAAAACCAGCTGGTGGTCGGCTGGGACATGGAAAACACCCCTGGTCTCTACGTGCAGAAATGCACCGTCGGCACAGTCAGCTGGGTGAACAAAGCCATCACCGGTGTCTGTAAAGTCGAAGCCCAACCGCGCTATCGCTCGAAGAGTGAACCTGTTACCGTGACACCCACCGACGATGGAAAACTCGCCTTGGAATTCGTCCGTCCGCAGCGTGCTGTGACACCGGGCCAGATCTGTGCCTTCTACGAAGGTGGTACCTTGTTAGGTGGTGGCGTGTTTGAATCCGTGCAGTGATATAGCCGCTTGGTATTAATCAAGTGGAAGAATCACCACGTGGTGGTCTGTGATTTCCCAGCGACAATCGACTTTTTCGCAAATCAAATCCAGCGCCTCAGTAAGGCTGACCTCTTCGGCGTAGAGGTTGATAGTTTTATTTCCCACAGTGGATGCCGTTGCCTCCGTATTGAGCTGTTCGGAAAGCTCTTCATCCATTGAGCCTGAATCGATTCTTGGATGTCGAATGACGAAGCTGATACCGGAACTAGGGGCGGCAACATCAGGATCGAGCTCACGCGCACGCACTCGGAGAAAATCGATCGCCTCCTCAATGGAAACCTCCCTGAAATCAACGACGGGAATGATCACCTTGCTCAGTTTGTTGCGGACGAGCTGGGTGCGATCGGGAGCTTCGGAGCTGGCCTCGGGACTTGATGTGGGAGTGGAGGAGGCGCGATCGGTTTTCTCTTTTTTCTCACTCGCAGACGCGCGGTGGTCAGCCACCGTGATCTTCGCAGGCTCGCGAAGCATCAACCAAGCTGTGATTCCGGAGAAAGACAGCAGGAAGATGAGGAATGCATTTTGCACCGTCATACGCGTAATCATACGCCCATTTGGGTGTTAAAGTAGCAAGAATTTCAAACCTTTGGTGATTTGGGCGTTTGGTTTGGGTTAAATTAGTTTATGTTTGCGTAGTAATGAGCTCACAGGATGATGTTGCCGCCTACCTCGAATTCCAGAGAATCGAGCGTGATGCATCGGTGCGCACCTTGAGAAATTACAGCCACGCCCTGAATTCTTTCGAGGAATGGCGCGGTGATGCCTTCAAATCTTGGCGCGATTGCACCGCCGATGATTTCCGAGAATATCTTTTTGAACTGATGAAGCAGGAGCTGGCGCGCGCGACGATCCGGCTTCGGTTCGCTGCGCTGCGGTCATTTTACAAATTCCTAGTCCACCGCTGCGGTCTGGCTGCCAGTCCGCTGATGGAAATCCAGCTGCCGAAGCCGGAGCGGAAACTGCCGGTGGTGCTGACTCTCTCACAGATGGAGCAGCTGCTGGAAATACCGCTGAAAATGGAACCCGATCCCCGAGCACTGCCGTGGCAGGCCACGCGCGATGCCGCCATCCTCGAGCTATTTTACTCCAGTGGACTGCGGGTGTCCGAGCTGGTTGCACTCGATGTACGAGACGCGGACTTTCTATCCGAGACATTGCGCGTGTTCGGTAAAGGAAACAAGGAACGCATCGTGCCCATCGGCTCCCACGCCATGGCCGCGCTGCAGAAATACCGCCAGCAAGCCGCAGTGCATGATGGCCCGCTGTTCATCAATAAAAACAAGGACCCGTCCAAGCGGCGCCTCTCTGTCCGATCAGTGCAGATGCTGCTGAAAAAATACCTCGCCGCCACTGACATCGGCTTCGATGTCACGCCGCACAAACTCCGCCACACCTTTGCCACTCACATGTTAGATTACGGTGCGGATTTACGCAGTGTCCAGACGCTGTTAGGCCACGCCTCACTGTCCACCACCCAGATCTACACCCACGTCACCAAGGAGCGCATGCGCGAAGCTTACGACGCCGCACACCCGCGAGCGGATTAGTGTAGTCTGTTAGCTTCTTATAAACCAGAGAGGTCGATGTAGCCGAATCGAGCATGATTCCTTTTAAGCTCGGCGAGTGTCTGAGTGAGCGAGAGTGTGACCATCTTCTTGCCATCGAAGAAGGTGAATGCCGCTTCTGGCCGGTCACTGTATGCTACCATGAGGTGAGGGCGATTTTTGATCATCAAGACAGGCGCGAGTGATTGCCGCCGGGTGTGCAAGCAGTGGACCCGAAGCCTGGCGATTTCGGTGATGCCGCGCAGTTGCTCCGCGTTCAGCGATGGCTCGATGGCATCGACTCTTCGGTCACCTTTGAGCAAACCGACCCAGCCAATTTTCGGAAACGCTGCGGTCAGATCGTCGAGCTCCTTGATCTCAGCGGAAGGTTTTTGCTTGGGAAGAAAAGCTTCCTGCACAGCCGCTGACTGATTGTCTGTTAGCTCGATCTGCAGACTGCGCGGGAGTTTGGAAATGGGCAAAGGATTAGATATCGGACTTTTAGCCACAGAAACAGTTAGAAAATTAACGTAGTAACTCGAACGTGCCATCTTACGCTTGCGTGTGGACTTGGTTAGCATTTTCTTCGCCAGTTGTTCTTGGGAGGAGCTGTAATACCTACCGGTGGTGGGATTGTGATAGCGGAACTTACCCTCATTCCACGAAACTAACAGAATGTTATGAGGTCGGCCGATGTCACCAATCACACGCGCAGAAACATGAGATCCGCCGATCAGTGCAGGCCGAATTTTATCCGCAATGATCTGTTCGGTTTCCTGCAGAAGAACACTCTGGCGCGTGCCGCTGAGATACTTTTCATAGGGCTTTGCCTCGATCCCAAACAGCTCGAAGAACAGGGTCTTATCAAACGAAGTCCGGATCTTGAAATCTCCCTTCCGAAGTCCATAGACACGGGTGATGAATGATTTGGAAGCCGCAGACCCATCTGCAACGTTCACCCCGGTGACTCGCGTGAGTGTCGGCACGTTGGCATAAAACGCACAGCCTGGCCCAGTTTGCTTAGCTCCGGGCAATGCCTGTTCTTTCGCATGGGAGGTGCTCGAAATGCAGAGCAAAGCTAACGCAAGGCACATGATCGAGCGTGGAGGTTTGAGCGGCATAAGCTAGGTCATAGAGTGGAGATTAAGACCTTACAGCAAGGGATATCGGTGAGGCGACTGATCTGTGCAGGTGTAGATATTTCCCGCATCTGGCATCCGTAGTTGATCAGCCCTGCACGGTGCCGAAAATCCGATCACCGGCATCGCCTAAGCCGGGTAAAATATAGCCATGCTCGTTGAGTCGAGAGTCGAGAGCGGGGTAGTAGACAGGCACGTCAGAGTGGTCGGAGTTCAAGCGCTCAAGCCCTTCTGGCGCGGCGACCAGACAGGCAAAGCGCAGGTGCTTGGCTCCCCGTTTTTTAAGTTCCGAGATCGCAGCACTAGCAGAGCCACCAGTGGCGAGCATGGGATCAAGCACGATGATATCTGCGTCTGCAAGGTTGACTGGCGCATTGAAATAATAGCTCTCAGGGTCGAGAGTATTTTCATTCCTAGCCATACCGATGTGAGCCACTGATGATTCAGGGAGCAAACGAAGGAAGCCTTCTAACATTCCAAGGCCGGCACGTAAGATCGGAACCAAAATAATATCGCGCTCCAGTTTCCTGCCGGTGGTGATTTCGAGCGGCGTCTGAACCTGAGTAGGAAGAGTGAAGAGATTTGCGGTCACATCAGGAACCATCATCTGGGCGATCTCCTGAACGTAGGTTCGGAACTGGGAAGTGGGACAATCTTGCTGGCGAAGTCGCGCCATGCGATCGTCGATGACAGGATGCTGAATGTGGTAATTCACGATGAATGCAGAATGTCGTGAATGCTGCAGAGGATCAAGGTGGAATTCTGTGCAAGACCTTTGCCGGCGAAGCACGTATAGCTGTATTGATGAATAGCACCCACCAGCACTCCCGAAGACAGTTTCTCAAAAGCGCGAGTGTCTCTGCAATGGCCTGGATGGGAGCTGGGAAATTGTTTGGCGCTGAGAGCGACCAGCCATGGCTTACAGACTATGGGGTCTGCACATCCTACAAGAACTTCGCGATGCTCAAACAGCACGGATACGGCTACATCGAGGACAGCGTGGGTAGGTTGCTCAAACCAGACCGGCCCGACTCCGAGGTGGCCGATGACTTTGCCAAGATCCGCAATCAAAATATCCGCGTTCATGCCTGCAACAGTTTTATTCCAAAGACATTGAAATCAGTCGGTTCCAAGGCCAACCACGAAGCGGTCCTCAAGCATGCCGACATCACCTTCCAGCGTGCTAAACAGATCGGCATCAAGGGCATCGTCTTCGGCAGCTCCGGCTCACGAAGCATTCCGGATGGATTCGATCGGAAAACGGCCGAGGCCCAATTTGTCGCACTCCTGAAAAAAATGGCACCACTCGCGCAGGCACAGGGCGTAGAGGTCTGGCTGGAGCCACTCAGGAAAAAGGAAACCAATTTTATCAATACCCAGCTGGAAGGTGCTGCGATCATCGATCAGGTCGGCCATCCGTCTCTGGGCATGGTCTGCGATTTCTATCACGCGGCGTGCAATGGCGAAACGCCTGATGAAATCCTCAAAGCCGGAAAACACATCCGCCACTGCCACATCGCAGAAAAAGAAAAACGCACCGCTCCAGGGATGAAGGGCGATGATTTTACCCCATACTTGTCAGCTCTTAAGAAATCAGGCTACCGTGGAACCATGTCGATGGAGTGCGGTTGGAAAAACATGGAGAAACAGGCGACGGAAGTTCGGGAGTATCTGGAAAAACAAGCCACCAAAGCCTAAGGATCCCAACATGAAATTTTTACCGCTCGTTCTCTGCCCCCTTATTGGCTCTGCCACCGCCGAGATCCTCACCTACAACAACCGCCCTCAGGGATCGCAGGAAAAACCACTGCTGATGCGCACCTTCATGCCGGACCCAGGTCTGGGAGACACGGTGTTAGGTCGACATCACCACGGCTACAAATCACCCAAATACAATCCGAAGATAGGCAAGGATGTGAAAGGTGAATATCTGCCTGACACAGGCTTGCCCGCAGCGATCGGCGTCAATTATGGACCGCAGCTTTCCTACTGTTGGGACACCGTAGAGTGTCGATTGCTCTACGCGTGGAAGGATGGATTCTTGGATATGACACCCTACTGGGGCGATCCGCAGCGTGGCAACCGGGTCTCCTTCGGATATGTTCCAGAGCTGGTCGGCACGATGATCTATCAAGCCAGTGGCAAACACCCGCTGACGATCAATGGCACAAGCATTAGCGACATGGATCAACCGCTGAAGTTTCGGGGATACAGTATTGAAAAAAATCACTATCAATTCCTCTACCAAATCGGCGAGCACAGGATAGCAACTATGGTTAGTAAGGCCGCTGGCGAGATGGACGTGCAAGTGCAGTTCAAACTTCTGACCGACAGCGGGAAGCTTCAGTATCGCGATGACAAAAACAAAGTAGAAACCAAGACCATTTCACCCAAGGAAATCGAAGTAACCATCACCGGCACCAAGCTGAAAACCTACCGTGGTTCAGAAAACAAAAAGCTCCTCGCAAGTGGAGTCAATGCTGCCAGTGGCGAAAAAGTCTTCAAGGCGATGGGCTGCATCATGTGCCACTCGGTGGATGGATCTAAGAGCCATGGGCCCAGCTTGTTAGGTATCCATGGCAGCACACGTAAGATCAAAGGCGTCAATGTAATCGCCGATGATGCCTACATATTAGAATCCATCCGTGACCCGAACGCCAAGATTGTCAGCGGCTACCCGGAAAACTACATGCCGCCCTATCAGTTGGAGGACAAACAACGCGATGCCCTGTTGCTCTACATCAAGTCTCTGAACAAAAATTAACAAGATGCCTTTGATCAAAAATACAACCTTAGCGCTTCTGTTAGTCACCCTGTGCGGAGCGGCGCTAGCGCAGAATATTACCGATAGCTATCGCATCGAGGACATCGCCTTGCCGAAGAATGTGCCGCCAGAAGTCGGAGCCGTGCAGTTTGACTCCGAGGGTACTCTCTACGTCGCTTTACGCCGAGGTGACATCCTGATGGCAAAACCCACAGCCGATCCCAAAAAGTTCGAGTGGAAACAATTCGCCAGCGGATTTCACAACGCCTGCGGCATGGAAGTGATTAAGCCCCGTCATATCGTTGTCAGTCAGATGCCGGAACTGACCGAGGTCAGAGACACCGATGGTGATGGCGTGGCTGATTCATACACCACACTAACCGACGTCTGGGGCGTCAGTGGCAATTATCACGAAACCAACGAGATCTGCCCGGATGGCAATGGCGGCTACTACATCGCCGTAGGCACAGCCTCACACAATGGCCCCACATTCCACCACCTGCGTGGCGAGTATTCCAAGATTGGCCGTCGAGGCAGGAACTTCTCAGGAGTGCCGTGGAAAGGCTGGGTGATGCACTACGCCAAGGATGGCACCGTGACCCCATTCGCCAAGGGTTTCCGCATGCATAATGGCATCATGCGCGATTCTAACGGAGAGCTATGGTGCGGCGATAATCAAGGTGACTGGCGCGCTACGACACCATTCTATCATCTGAAAAAGGATGCCTTCTACGGTCATCCATCCAGTCTGGTTTGGGACAAAGATTGGCCGAAAGGCAAAGACCCGCTGAAAATGCCCCTCAAGGAAATCAATGCCATGCGCACCCGCGCTGCGGTGCTGCTTCCCCACAAAGAAATCAACCGATCAGCATCCGAGCCGGTGGAAATCCCTGAGAACTTCGGTCCGTTTGCGGGTCAGATTTTACTGCCGGATAATAACTCAAACCGAATCAGTCGAATCATGTTAGACAAGGTAAACGGCGAATACCAAGGCTCCTGTACCCACTTTATTAACGGTCACGGACTGAGGTCTGGGAATAATCGAGCCGTCTTCACCGCCGATGGCAAAACCCTCTATGTTGGTCAGACCGCGCGCGGTTGGGGCAAGCCGGCAGAGGGGCTGCAACGTATCACGTGGCTGGGTAAGACGCCCTTCGATATCAAACAGATCAAACTCACCAAGACTGGATTTGATCTCAATTTCACCAAAGAAGTTAAGCTGCTCAGCGGTAGTTTGGTGAAGCTGCGCTCCTTTCGTTACGAAGACAAATGGAGCTACGGTGGACCGCAGTTAGATAAGAGAGATGAGGCGGTTTCAAGCCAAAGATCGGAGGGTAAGATGATCCACCTGGACGTGCCGAAGCTGGAACCAGGCCGAGTCTATCACATCAAGATCTCAGGACTAAAATCCAAAGACGGAACGCCACTGCTGAACCAGGATTTTTACTACACGCTTAACCAGCTCGTGAAAAATTAATGCTGATGAAGTTGTTAGGAAAGCTGGTTTATTCGTGATATTTCGGGGTTTGCCCTTGATACCGCTGATTAAGTTTCTCGGCTTTGTCGTTAATCATGTTGCCGAGTTTTTCCAAAGTCATTCCAGGCTGACGCTGGGATAGTGTGCCGATGTCGGTCTCCTGCCTGGCTTGGATGTCAGCCATGCGTTGTAATCGGGAATTGATGATTTCACGTTGCTCAGGTGTCAGGATTTTCTGCATTTCCTTGGTCAGTTTCGGATCGATGGCATAGCGATTCAGACGGGAGTGAAGCTCTGTGGGAGATGCCACGCCATTGGGGTCAATGCCAGCTTCTGAGACACGTTGTTGGAACGTGGCTTGATCGATTTCACCACGCCAATAGGTATCGCTGGCGAGGTAGAGCTCCGTAAGCCCCTTTGGGTTTTTCCTGAGTTGTTCAATTTCTCGTTGGGTGGTTGCGTATTCGCGTTCCAGATAGGATTTGATGGCAGCATTGAGTTGGGCCGTTTGGTCTGCGGTGATTTGATGCTCACCATGTTTCAAGCCGGCGGTCATGTCAGAGGCGGCCAGGTCGATTAACGAAGTGACGTGACCATCCTTAAGCATAGGCCGGCCGGTGGGTGCATGGTCGATCTGGTCGCGAAGAAGTTTCAAATACGCCTGTTGATAGAGACTCACATCCGAGCTGATATGGCGGGCGGTTTTCACTTTGTCTTCGCCGTAGATGGCATTGAGCTGCGAGTAGTCGCTAGTGTCTCCCTGATCCGTTGACCGGTTTCTGTTGGGAGTTGGACGACTATATCTCTGTCGCTCCCTTGAGGGGGATTGCGCTGCAGATCCAGAGGCTGTGATGGCAGTGGCGTCATCGCTGCTGTCAGGCGATTTTTTAACTGCCATAAAGATGGCAGACCCAAGTAAGGCTACGGCAGCGGTGGTGAGAATGGTCTTTGTGGTCATAATAGTAAGTGCGGTGGTTAGAAAGGTGGTAGCGCCAATCGGAGGCGCAGCGGCTATGGCCTTGGAGGCAATGGTTGCCACAGTTGGGGCGGCTTCGACTTTGGTCGTGAAGGCAGCTGTCAGCATGACACCCAGATTACCGGAGACATGCACGCTGCGGCGGTTGAGTTTATTTCTGAGTCGCTCAAGTGCCCGCGATAGACGTTTTTGGGCGGCGTGGGTGGCAATGCCTAACAGCTCTGCTGTTTCGCTGACACTACAGGCCTGATAGTATCGAAGTAAAAGAGCTTCACGGTCTCGTTGGGACAGCTCGGAAAGGGCGACGTCGAGATGTTCTGACCCCTCGTGGTAATGATCGGGCAGTTGTGATGGATCATGAATGGCCATGTGGGTGTGAAATTTGTTGTTCTTATCGGAGTCCCTTTTCCGAGCCCGGATCAAATTTCGGGAATGCATGACTGCGGTGGTGTGCAGCCAGCCAGCAAGCGTCGGGCGGGTGAGTAAACTGGTTGCTTTCTTGGCCAGGGTGATGAATGTCAGCTGGCAGGCATCGGCTGCCAAGGTGTCGTCACCGCAAACACCGCGCGCAGCACGATGAACGAAGGCTGAATGCCGCCTCACCAGTTCGTGGAATGCGGGTTCATCCCTTTGCTGCACCCAGAGTTTGAGCAGTGCGGTGTCGCTGTTTTCGTCAGATCGTGCCATGGGCTTTCCTATTACTGTCCTGCGCCTATAGGAAACTGACATCTAAATTTTTATTTTCCAGAGTCCATCACGTAACTTTCAGAACTTCAGTGAGATAGTATGGTCCCAAAAGTGAGGTTCGGGAACGTGGGAGCAGACAGCAGAGAATGCATCCAGTGTACAAAGGACTACTCTGGAGAGTGGTGCGAATCCTCAGTATGCGATATGTAGGGTCATCCACCCCCAGCGCCTGAAAACCTAGGCGAGATTACTGCTACTTCGGGAGTTCCTGAATACGTTCGGTAATCCAGCTAGCAAGTTTGACTCCCTTGGGTGCGGCTTTTTGCAGATGTTCCAAGGCTTTCATCGTGGCGGCATCGTCGGCATCGGGATCAGAAAACGTCCGGGTGAATTGGATATCCGAGGGGAGAAGCACATCGTTCGAGGCCAGCGCGCAGACACGGGCAATGGTATTCTCCAGCTCACGCACGTTGCCGGGCCAGCGGTGGTTTTTGAGATGCTCGAGTGCCTCGGCGCTGAGTTTCATGGGAGCAATGCCATTCCGCTTGATGGTGAGGCGTAGGAAATGCTCGGCAAGCAGGGGGATGTCCTCGGCTCTAGCTCGAAGCGGTGGCAAATGCAGCTCGACGACATTCAGCCGGTAGAAAAGATCTTCGCGGAAATTTCCACGCGCGACTTCCTCGGCGAGGTTTTTATTCGTCGCACCTACGATGCGCACGTCTGACTTCTGCATCTCCGTGCCACCGACGCGTGTGAATGTGCCGTCCTGAAGGACTCGCAGAAGTTTCACCTGCACCGGTGTCGGCATGTCGCCTATTTCATCGAGGAAAAGTGTGCCGCCGTCACATTGCTCAAAGAGTCCGGCGCGACGGCTGATGGCTCCGGTGAAGGCGCCCTTCTCGTGACCGAAGAGTTCACTCTCTAACAAATTCTCAGGAATGGCACCGCAGTTGATGGCGATGATGGTGTTCTTGGAACGTGGCGAATATTCGTGAATGGCATGGGCCACGAGTTCTTTGCCGGTGCCGCTTTCACCGGATACCAGAACCGGTGCATCTGTGCGGGCGACACGTCCGACGATTTTGAAAACGTCTTGCAGCGCACGTGAGTTGCCCACGATCTTGATGCGTGAGTCGGTGGCCTGGTTTGTTTTTTCCGACGTCCCCGCCGTGCGGCGATCTTCGATAGCTTGCAGAGCGGTCTCCACCACATGGCGCAGTTCGAAGGTGAGGGACTCCTTTTTCAAGATGTCCTGAGCACCCAGCTGAGTGGCCTCAATGACTTGGGCGGTGGTGGGGAATGCCGCTGTGAGGATAACCAGTGTGGCGGGGTGAGCTGCGCGTAGTCTTGTTAGCAGCGTCAGGCCGTCAAATGGCTGCAGCACGAGATCCGCGATGACCAAGTCAACACGCGTCGTATCGCAGACCTTGATGGCCTTTTCGGCATGATCGCAGCGCAAGATGCGCAGATCCTTTGCGGCGAGGTGTTTGGTTGCCCACTCAAGATAGTCGAGATCGGGAGCAACGATGAGAATAGTCTGTGGATCGTCCAAAGTGATCAGATTGGTGTGTGGTGTCGGCTAGACGGCCCCAAAACGACGGTGACGACGGGCGTATTCATCCACCGCGGCGCGAAGGTCGGCATTGCGGAAATCCGGCCAGTTTTTTGGGCTGATGACAATTTCCGAGTAGGAAATCTGCCAGAGGAGAAAGTTGGAAATTCGAAGTTCGCCAGAGGTTCTGACCAACAGATCGGGATCGGGGATGCCGGCGGTGTAGAGGTGATTCGCGAACATCTCATTATCGATGTCAGCTGGATCAATCTCACCGGCGGCTGCCTTGGTGGCAAGTGCGCGGGCGGCATCGGTGATTTCCTCACGGGAGCCGTAGGAGAGAGCGAGGATGAGGTTCAGCCCGGTGTTGTCGCGGGTTTTTTCGATGGCTTTGTCGATTTCCTTGCGGCAATTGACGGGAAGCATGGAAAGGTTGCCGATGGCGTGCAGGCGCACATTTTGCTTCAGCATCTCCGGCAATTTGTCGCGGAGGAAGCGTTCTAGCAGCTTCATCAACGAGTCGATTTCATTTTTCGGCCGACTCCAGTTCTCCGAGGAGAATGCGTAAAGTGTGAGATACTCAACTCCCAGCTGGCGGCAGGTTTCTACAGCTTCGCGTACGGACTCGGCACCGGCGCGGTGACCTTCGCCACGCGGGAGTCCGCGCGCATTTGCCCAGCGACCATTACCATCCATGATGATAGCGATGTGGCGGGGAGTGTCATTGGTGGTGTCCATGCCGGTGGAGGAGTGTTATTTGTTGCCTTTTGGGTGTCAAGCGGCGCGGATGTCAGGCTGGCATTTTATGAGAATATCCGCCGGGCTTTCGGGGTCTTGATAATGGCGGCAATCACGAGACCTGCTAGGGTGTAGGCGATGATGGGATCTAGGAATTCCGCGAGGAAGTGGCTACCGGGGGTTTCAAACCACTGCCAGTGGGGAAGCACCACGCTGAGGGCGGCGAAAAGTCCAAGTGTGGCGCCGACGCTGGCTCGAGAAATGTAACGGGTGGCGCGGATCCGGAGCACGGAAACAGAGATGACCAGGCAGCAGAGGACATTGATCCCGAAGGAAATCAACATCGACTCCACCATATTCCACGGACGATCCAGACTACCGGGGCGGATGATGGCATAAACGAATGGTCCTTTGGTGAAGGCCGCCTCGCGGTCCTGGCTCATATCTCCCGGTCTGGGTAGCATGTAGATGCCGTGTGTCTCCGCATTGGCGGTGATCACCTCTGTGACGGCGGCTTCGTCCTTGAATGTTTCCGGCGTATGCCAGTCCAATAGCATCCAGGTGATAAAGCCCCAGAAGAAGGCGACGAGGGCTCCGGTAAAAGTGGCGATGATGACTCGTTTCATGAATGTGTGGTGCTATGAAACTGATGCCATATCAAACCGAGCCCCGCTTGTCAGGCACGGAATCAAAATACAGACTTGCGTCGAGTCATGCCTTCGCACCTACTGCCGCCATGCTTCACGTTGTTTTGGTCACACCTGAAATCCCGCACAACACCGGTGCCGCAGGAAGATTATGTCTCGCCACCGGTGCCCGACTGCATTTGGTGAAGCCGCTCGGGTTCTCTCTGGATGATCGACAGGTGAAGCGTGTCGGCCTCGACTACTGGAAAGACGTGGATTTGCAAGTTTGGGAAAGCTGGCAGGAATTCACAGAAGGCATCGATCCAAATGCAGGTGTCTATTTTCTAACCACCAAAACCAAAAAACCCCACTGGGATGTGGAGTTTAAAGATGGAGACTACCTTGTTTTCGGCTGTGAAACCAAAGGCCTGCCCGAGAGTTTGTTAGCAGAAAATCCAGACCAGTGTCTGACCATCCCTATGGTGGAGAACTCCACCCGCAGTCTGAACTTGGCCACCTCCGTAGGCATCGTGCTTTACGAAGCGGTAAGGCAGGTGAGGGGGAAGTGATCGGTGTGCAGTGATCGGTGGTCAGTGGGCTGCTCTCCGGCTACTGACTGGGCTCGAACTTCATTTCCTGAGGTTCTTTTTTGCCCCCCGGAACAAAGGCCCCGACATCCTTGGATGTGATGTAAAGGAACAGTCCGAAGATCAGGAATACGAAGCCAGTCTGAATGACCTCGAGCACGCGTGCCTTGACCGGGCGACCGGCGATGATTTCGAGAAGCGAAAGCGTGATGTGGCCACCGTCGAGGACAGGAAATGGCAGCATGTTCAGGATCGCGAGGTTGATGTTGAAAAGCACCGTGAAGCCCAAGGCCAGCTTCCAGCCGTTAGACGAGGAAGTCAGCATGTCGAAATAACCTTTGCCAATTCCGACCGGTCCGGCGAGTTGGTCGACACCGATGCTGGACTCACTCGATGTCACCAGCTGGATGGTTTTTTTCATCACCAGAGCACTATCGACGATCTGGCGCCACGGTCCCGGATGCACGATTTGATCACTGACGAGCGACTCGTCGAATTTGAAGCCAACCCCGAAGGCGGTCTTGTCATCGTTGGGAGCCATCGGCTTGCGTGGCACTAGCGTCATGCTCAGTTCTTCGGAACCGCGTTTGACGGTGATCGGTGTTGGTTCACCAGCTTCTGCGGCTTTGATCAGCTGCATGCGAGACAGGGCCGGCTGGCCTTTGAATGTGAGAATGAGATCGTCTTCCTGTAGTCCGGCTTCTGCTGCGGGGCTGTTTTCCAGGACTCTACCTACGATGACCTGCTCCTTGTAGCTGATGCCGATCTTACGCATGGCAGCGCGTTTGTACCACGATGTGTCTTCAATCTTGTAGCCGCTGTTGAGCGTGACTGGCTCGGCCACGCCTGGGCGATTGACCACGATTTGAATTTTGTCGCCTTCACTGGTGGCGATGCTTTCGACCACGCCAGTGTCCATGTTGCCTGCCCATGAGTCGATCTTGTTGGAGCCGATGGAAACAATCTCGTCCCCAGGCTTCAGCCCGGCCTTTTCAGCCGCAGAGTCTTTCTCGACATAGCCAATGGTGGTCTGCGTGAGGCGTGTGTCAGGTTTGCCGACACCCCAGACGATAAAGGCAGTGGCGAAGGCGAGCAGGAAAGAGAAAAGCGGGCCGGCGAAGGCGACGATGATTTTGTCGAGAGGCTTGGCCGGAGGCAATGGCTTGTCGATCATGTTGTCGCCCTCAATGGCCTCCATGGTGACCATCTGAGGCAGTGCGACAAAGCCGCCGAAGGGAATCCAGCCGAGACCGTACTGCACACCATTGTAGGTTTTTTTCCAAATGGGCTTACCGAACCAGATCTGGAATCGCTCGACCTCGAGGCCGCGCCAGCGTGCGGCAAGGAAGTGGCCCAGTTCGTGCACAAATATGATGATGTTGAAAATGACAACAACGAGAAAAATGACGAGGATGGGAGTGATGATGGCCATGATGAAAAGAGGAATGTAAGGGACGGACGAGGGGCAATGTAGTGGAAATTCCTCAACTGGCAAGCACGGCCTTGGAGCTCACATTGAACGCTGAAAAGTTAGAGTGTTGCTCATGATATTGATGAGTCAGATCGCTACACGGCCTGGAATGTGGCCTTAGAGCTGAATTCTGAGTAAAATTGTTGATTGAATAGCAATTGACGCGGATGTGCTGTTTCAAATATTGTGGCAATGATCAAAAAATCACTACACGTATACTTATGAAATCAACCTACAAACTAATCGGAAGCGCACTCCTTGCAAGCAGCCTGGTTCACTCGGCGCACGCAGTGCTGCTTTATTCACATGACTTCTCCATCGATGAAGCGGACGCTGTGGCAAACGGCACTCCTGGGTCCTCAGGCACCAGTGCGGGAGATATGGTATTTGACAGAAATGGCTCATCGCCGCTCTCGGCCTCAATCTCAGGGGGTAGCCTTCTGATCAACTCAGATGCTAGTGGTGGCGCTAATAACGTAACTGGCTACACACCATCGTTTGTCTCGGGAGACTATGGCGGCATCAACGTTATGGCAGAAATTTCCAGCATCACCGGAATTATCGGAGGTAACGGCCAATTTGTCGGCTTATCTAACAACATGACGGATAACTACAACAATTCGGGTTCATCTTATGCGGGCTTCTTTCTCAGAAATGCTGGCGGAATGGCCTCTTTCCGCAACACTGGGGGAGGTAGACCCGCTGGTACTGAGTTTACAGCCGACTATGCCTCCTTCCAAGATGGCTACACGATCGATTTCACTATGCTTGCTGATGACAGTTTCAGCTACACGATTAGTGGTTTGACCAACATTGTAGGTGACCTGGGTTTTACCGGCACCGTTAGTGGTGACGGGACCTCGGTCAGTGGCACTGGATCATTCGCCGGCGGCACGTATACTTCGCTGGATGCTGTAACCCCAGGCACATTTGGTGCGCTCACCGCCCAGGCAGATGTGGACAACGCTGGAACAGTTACGGTGGGTTACGATTCGTTCGCCATTAACTCCGTTCCAGAGCCAAGCTCCACTGCGCTGCTTGGTTTGGGTGCTGCCTTGCTCATCGGCCGCCGCCGCCGTGTGTAGGCATCATCGCCCCATTCTGAAACTGGCTTTTTTAGTGGCTGGTTTTTCTAACAATCATTAATCGAACGACCTGCCAAACACGGCAGGTCGTTTTTTTGGTGCCGATAATCGGCCCAATCACATCAAGATTCGTTGTGCAAATCGATGCGGCAATCGCCGCTGAATGCCTCTGTAACAGATTCCTGGCTGTTATTCTGGAAAATTTCTGAGTTGCAAATCCCTTGGGATGGAGTAACCGATTCGGCGTATGAAAAATTCCTGTTATTTAATTGTCCTGACCATCGCATCGCTTGCTTTCGGATCGTGCAATACTTTTATCGGCATGGGCCGTGACATCCAGGGTGTTGGCCGCAGCATGCAGAACAAAGGTTACAGCGGAGATTGGAATGGCGCGGCTCAGCCAGATCCATCCAATCCTTACGGCGTGCCTGCCGCACCTGCACAGTAATTGGTGCGCCCCGCTTCACACCGCTGGTCACTTCGCAGTGACTGGCGAGAGAAGAATGCGGAATGACTGCTGACCGCGGTGGATTTCCAGCTCTGTGTTTTGCACAGACGCGGAGGCGGCTAGCCGGGCATTAAAATCAACATCGTTCTGAACCGGCCGACCGTTCACCGCCCGGATGGCATCTCCAGTGAGGAGTTTTCCGCGCAGTTTACTATCGGGCAGAATGCGATCGATGACCACTCCGCGCACGCCCTTGGAAATTTCATCCTTGTTAGGATTACGCACGACGAGGCCGATGGTTGTTAGCACGGTCTGTGTATCCAGCCTTTGGGTGGCTTTTTCCTCTTCGTTGCGGAGGATGCGTTGATTGAAATTATCGGCCTCGCCGACGGTGGCGGTGATGCTGTGTTTGGCTCCTTCACGCCAGATTTCCATGGTCACCTTGGAATCGACTTCACTTTGTTGGATCAGGTCGATCAGGCGGCGCATGTTGTCGATGTCGGTGCCCTGATAGCTGATGATGATATCGTCCTCCTTGAGCCCCGCCTTCATCGCAGGTGATCCGGGAACGAGTCCCACGATGCGGATGCCGTCCTGACCCTTGTAGCCGAATTCCTGGCGTGTGTAGGGATCGAGGTCTTCGAAGGCCATGCCGAGGAAACCACGGATCGGGCGGCCTCGGGCGAGAATGTCCTTCATGGTTTTCAGGGCGGCATTGGACGGAATGGCAAAGCTGATGCCTTGGAAGCCGGGATTCTTTTTATCCGTGGAATAAATGCGCGAGTTGATCCCCACGATTTCCCCGAGAATATTAACCAGCGGCCCGCCAGAGTTGCCGGGGTTGATGGCGGCGGAGGTCTGAAGCAGGTCGACCCGGCTGTCGGAGAAGGTGCGTTTTTTCGCGGAGATCTTACCATCGGTAACGGTTTCACCGAGGCCGAACGGGCTGCCTACGGCGAAGACGATATTGCCAACCTCAACTTTGGAGGAATCGCCAATCTTGAGTGGGACAAAGGTGCCCTTGCCATCGATTTTGAGAACGGCGATGTCCACGGCGGGGTCGGAGCCGATGACTTTGGCCGAGTGCACTGAGCCATCGTGCATGGTCAGGCGGATGCGGGGGTTGCCTTGGATCACGTGATGGTTGGTCAGGACGTGACCTTCCTTGGTCACGATGACACCGGAGCCTTGGCCTTGGACAGCGCGCGGCTGCACCCAGGTGCGGCCCCAGATATCGCGGAATCGTTCATGACGGACGCCGGCGGTATCAATGCTGACGACAGAGGGCACCACGGCTTTTACCAGCGCTGCGCTCTCGGCATTGATGGCGGCCATGACCTGCACGTCCTTGAGATTCAGTGCAGGTTTTTCGAGTAGAGTGAAGTTGCCGTTGTCACTGGCGGAGTCTCGCCCGGTGATGATGTCCATCAGGCTGCTGCCGTCCTGCATTTTACGCACAACGAACACTGCCAAAAAAGCCGCCACAAAGACGGCTAAGAGAATGAGGAAACGGCGGAATCCAGGATTCATGACATGAGGGGGGTAAGGGAGAAATGTAAGGGGGAAAAGCCGCGCAGCTGGCTGGTGGCGAGCTGCGCGGCAGAGGGGCGGAAAGCCTAGTTCATTTCTTCAACGATCTTAGGATCGCCGAGAATCTTGCTACGGGCACTGCTGGCCTTGGAGTAGAGATTGCGGATGCGCTTGGCATAGGCGTCTTTCTCTTCTCCTTCGTTGGCACCTTTGACGATGGCCTGGCATAGGCTGAGGGCAGCGGAGTGGTAGTCCTTGAAGCGGGAGTCGATCATGTCCTTGATTCTTTCAAGGTGCTCGACGCCTTCTTCGGCCGTTGCCTTGCCTTCATCACCAATGCCACCACGTCCGAAGGCGGAAAGCTCGGTATCGATCTCGTCCAGAGTTCCGCGAACGGAAAGGGTCTTCACGTGCTGGCCGTTGGCGAAGTCGAGAAGCACTTTGGCGCAGAGGTGGTTGGGAGCTTTGTCGAGCACCTCTTGGAGCTTGTCTTTGACGGCTTGATTCTTGAGAATGTCAGGGCCGTCTTTTTTCACCAGTGCGGCGACTTGCTTGTAGTTATCCATTGCGGCTAACACGTCAGCATCTTTGTCCTTGCGAGAGAGTTTGTGAGCTTCATCGAAATTACGCTGAGTGAACACGTTGATTTTCAGGAGTGAATCCATACCGTCCAGCAGGAAGGAATCGTAAACCCCCTTGGCGTTGCCGTAGGGAATGCCAACGATCTTGCAGTCGCGGTTGATGGCTCCACGGATCTTACCAGCGACACCGCCGATGATACCGGACTCACCGTCTGCGGTGATGGTGCCGGTGCATGCGTAGGCGGGATCGATTTCTTCACCGGAGAATAGGGAGTCGATGACCAAGGAGAAGGCGGTTCCGCCTGATGGACCATCGACGAGCTGGTGCTTGTCTCCAAGGACGATATCCACCTTGTAGCCATTGGGGATCTTGTCCTTGCCGTAGCGAACGCGCAGGAACTTGATCACTTCCTCAAGTGATCCGGCCATCATGGTGCCGACTTTTTGATCGAATTTGAAAAGCAGACCGTCTTGGTCGTCTTCTTTCAGCGCGGTAACGATCACAGAGGATGCGGCACCGGCGTGTTTGCCACTGGCTAGTCTGCGCACAGAGAGGCCGATGATGCGGGACTGACGGCGTGCAAATTCCTTGGCGTCTCCACCGGGCATTTCACGTTCCACTTTGACGAACTCTTGCTCACCACCTCCGAAGGGGTTGGCGTTGTGGTGGATAGGTGATTTCAGAAGGCCCTTCCATTTGACTTTGTAGTCGCCTTTTTTGAGTTCTTCTTCCATTTCCTTGAACTTGTCCTTTCTCTCACCGTCTGGATCGAAAAGCAGAGCGATGTCCACACAGTAGGCGGCACAAGTCATGTTAGCTTTGTTGTCCTTCTTGCGCATGAGAGCACGGACGCCGGAATAAAGGCGGCTGGAGGTGCGTTTCTTCTCAGCCTTTTCTTCGTCGATGGTCTTGCCATTCGATTTAAGCTGATCCAGGCAGTCCTGCACCTTGGAGTTGTCCTTATCGAGGCGACCAGCAATGGCGAGCGCGTAGGAGCGGGTGTCGTATTCCACTCCGTCTTCTTCTTTATTGAAGTCGCGGGCGACACTGACCAGAGCACCGACCAAACCAGCGCGACTGAACTTATCCAGCTGGATGTCATCAGCTGCGAAAATCTTTTTCTCCATGTCCGGCGGACGATAGGCCGCGGTGACTGGGAATGAAGAGATGGCGATGCCTGCCGCTGCGAGCATAAGCGCACAACGGGCAAATAGGCGGGACGGGGAGGACTTAAGGATCGTCATGATGGGCTGGATTATTCCCAGCCCGAGGCCAATTGCAAAGGGAAAAAGCAGGGGCGTCCCAGAGAGGCTGCCGGTCGAGAAGCGCGGGGGTTAATTATTATTCCGCTGCTGCCTTGACAGCCTGGTCGACTCTCGCCTCGAGAGCGGTGGCCCCTTTCTGAAGACTGAATACCATGGCCTTGATTCGGCTCTTGTCGTTATCTTCGTCTCTTTCAGAGCGTTTGATCAGCAGATTCAGACTGCGCAGATCATTGGCCAGCCTTAAGGTTTCTTGATAGAGTTCATCGTCGCTGCGATTGACCAGTCGCTCGATAGGGTCGAGCTCAGCGCGTGCCGCAACGTGTAGGTCCTTAAGTGTGCTGGCGGTAGGAGAGTCTGGGTTAATCTTCTGAGTCAGGGTGTAACTCATGTGTTTCACGATAGGCTGAATCTGAAATGCGAGACCGGTTCGGCTCAGTCGCATCGGCCTTTTTCCGCTACCTTGAAGCAGCAGAATTCTAGCAGACAAGTGATTGGGTGCGAGGGCGACGATGTTTTCCATGCGTTTGCGGACAGCGCGGTTGACTGCCAGTTTGGTGACGTCTGTTTTTCCTGAGAGATTGCGCACAGGGGCGAAAAGCTCCCCGGCTTCGGCGATGTTTTTGTCGGTTGATTTAGCAGCGACTGCGATGGCCTCTTGAATTGTTTCGACAGTAAATACCTCCCAACGGGTGAAAAAGTCAGGTTCACTGAATACCAACAATTGTGTCATCGGCTTAATTGCGGATTTGGGAACGATTAATCGACCGCGATTCTTGGTATCCGTGCGTAAAGATTTCAACACCAGCCAGAAGTTAGGAGGCAGGCAGAGTTTATTGGATGAGTCGAGCGAGGCGCAGAGGAAGATGTCGTTGCGTAATGCTTTGTTCGCACGCGAGGCCTCGGCCATTAGTTCGATGGCAGCGAGGGCGGCAGGACCGTTCTGACTCGAATAGCTGCTGGTGCCAAATTCAACTTCCATCCGGGCTTTGCCTTTGGCCCCGAGGCGTTGCTCGAGTTGTTCGACCGCTTTATCCAGATTCTTTTGTTTGTCCTCGTCCTTGGTCTTCATGGACTGCTTGAACTTGATGGAGGTAGGCTGGTCACCATTGCGCGGGGAAATGCTCAGCTTGATAGGACAAACGACGTAGGTTCGATGGTAGCGGGTTTTCTCTTGGAAATTGTCCTTGGGGTCACGGTATTTGACCGCTTTCTCCATCGCGAGAGGCATGTTGATGCTCAGCTGGGGGATTTGGTAACTACCGTTGGATTTTTCACTGTTATCTTCCTTTGGTGGAGTAGGTTTTGCCTCGTCGTCCGTTTTTTCGGTGCGATCCGTGTGATCGGTTTCCGGCATGGTTGGCTGGCGCTTTTGGTAGCGATCCAGAGGAGGAATAACGCCAGTCCAGTCAGCTTGATCGTCGTTGTTCAGGGTGTCAGGTGTAAGCACCCGGGTGGCATCGGTGATGTAATTGGCCAAGTCGTTGGCGTCTTTTCCCGCATCCGGACTGGCCAGCCAGCGTTGGTAGAACCGCAGCCGAGCCTTGGCTTTGGTGATCTGGCCGTCATTTGAATTTTCAAATGCCACATCGCGCTGCAGGGAGCGATTGGTCTCACGAGCCTCTTGGTTGGCGGGATCCAGACGCATTGCAATCGCCAGCAGTTGGCCAGTCGTGCGTCTGTTCACTGCGGAGTCGTCCTGCTGTCTTTTGGCGACAATCGTCAAATGCTTCGAAAGCTCCTTCATGCTGTCGACCTGAAGGGGGATTTTTTCCAACTTGAAAAGCTCCTTGGATTCGTCAGGACGTAGGTATTTCGCAGCAGAAACACTGCTGAGTGAACCGATACTCAGGGACGTCAGGAGCACCGGAAGGGTTAAGAACGTGCGAAGCTTCATCATTAATAGGGAACGTAGCGAAACATGTGTTTTATTCAAGTTTCCAATGTGAGGCAATTTTGTGCGTGCCGAGAGGCGGCGGCTGTGGTTTGCATGGGGCGTGTCATCGATAGCTGAACCATTGATCAAATATCTGGAAAATCTCCAGAGCCAGGGGCAGACCCATGTGAACATCGATGACGATGCCCGCAGCATCCTGCGCGAATTTTTCATCAGGGCGAAAACAGGCAAACCTTCTAAGCCTGCCAAATCTCCAGCCAAGACACCCGCCGCACCTTCGGCAGCTGCTGCAAAACAAGCAAAAGATCCAACACCGCAGCCATTGACCGATGACTCACCGGTCGAGACTCCTACGGAAAGCACGACTTCGGTCACTGCCACCGGGAACACCAAGGCGGAGAAAATCGCCTCGCTGAAGAAGCAGGCAGGAAGCTGGGCACCGGCACGTTCGCTTGGCACGCTTCGTCAGACCATGGTCTTTTCCACGGGTAATCCGGATGCCGATGTCATGCTTGTGGGCGAAGCTCCGGGATTCGATGAGGAACGACTCATGGAACCGTTCGTGGGCAAAGCCGGCCAGAAACTCGACGGTATTCTAACCGCGATGGGGATCGACCGGAAAAGCACCTACATTTCTAACATCGTCAAGTTCCGCCCACAAATGCCGAACCAAACGACCAACAATCGCAAACCCACTCCCGCAGAAATGGCAGCGTGCATGCCCTTCATCCAGGCCGAGGTGGATATCGTCGCCCCAAAGGTGATCATCGCCCTCGGAGGCACCGCCGCCCAGGCACTGCTCGCTAGCAATGACCCTGTGGCTAAAATGCGCGGCCAGTTCCATCAGTTCGCTGGTATCCCCGTGCGGGTCACCTATCATCCGTCCTATATTCTCCATAACGAAGCCACTTCTGAAAAGCGCAAGCTCTGGGAAGATATGCTCAGCGTCATGGATTTGTTAGGTATGCCGATCAGTGACAAGCAACAGGCTTATTTCCTGCCCAAATCCTAACAATCCCATCTATCTAACAAAATGTCACTTCTCATCATTACCGTAGGAGGCACTATTGATAAGGTGTATTTCGACGCATCTTCGGAATACGAAGTCGGTGAGCCTACCGTCCCTCATGTCTACCATGGGGCCTTGGTCACTCTGGACTACGAGGTGCTGCCGCTGATGAGAAAGGATAGCTTGGAAATGAATGAGGCGGATCGGGCGCTCATCCGTGAAACCTGTGAGAAAGCCGATCAACATCAGATCCTCATCACCCACGGCACGGACACGATGGCGGACACCGCCGAGGCTCTGTTAGGCATTGAGGGCAAGACCATTGTGCTCACCGGAGCCATGGCGCCTGCGCGCTTCCGTGAGACTGACGCTGTGTTTAACATTGGTTTTGCCACAGGAGCTGTGCAGTCTCTGTCAGCTGGCGTTTATATTGCCATGAACGGTCAGGTATTTCCTGCCGGGCAAGTTCGCAAGAATAGGGAGGCACGCCGTTTTGAAGCCGTCTGAATCATCACCACCATGGCATCCGTAACGCTTAAGAACCTTGTGAAAGTCTACCCCGGTGAGGGTAAGAACGAGGATGTCAAGGCGGTCAAAAATATTGACCTCGAAATCAAGGACGGCGAGTTCATGGTGCTGGTCGGACCATCCGGCTGTGCCAAGTCCACCACCCTGCGCATGATCGCGGGTCTGGAAGACATCACAGAGGGTGAAATCCACATCGGTAAAACTCTGGTCAATCACATCGCGCCAAAGGATCGTGACATAGCCATGGTGTTTCAAAACTATGCGCTCTATCCGCACATGTCTGTTTTCGATAACATGGCGTTCGGACTGAAGCTGCAGAAAATCAGCAAGCCTGAGATCAAAAAACGCGTCGAAGCAGCGGCAGAGATTCTCGGTCTGGAGGATTTGTTAGAGCGGAAGCCAAGCGCACTCTCTGGTGGCCAGCGGCAGCGTGTGGCAGTTGGGCGTGCCATTGTTAGAAACCCAAAGGTCTTCCTCTTCGACGAACCCCTATCCAATCTCGACGCCAAGATGCGCGTCTCCATGCGCGGCGAAATCACCCGATTGCACAAGCGGCTGGGTGCCACCATGGTATACGTGACTCACGATCAAACCGAGGCGATGACCATGGGTGACCGCATCACAGTCATGTCCGAGGGCGTGATCATGCAGGTGGACACGCCGCTCAATCTCTACCGCAAGCCGACGAACCAATTCGTCGCCAGCTTCATCGGCAGTCCGCAGATGAACTTCATCAAGGGCGCTGTCGAGATGGTCAATGGCGAGTTAACTTTCACCGAAGACGGGGAGGGAGGATTTTCACTCCAGCTGCCCAAGGGACGGTTCGATCCGATCAAAAAACGACCTGTGGTTCTAGGCATTCGTCCAGAGGACATGGCGATCGGCGTAGACGGTATCACAGCCGAGCTAGAAAATGCCGAACCGATGGGTGCCGAGACCTATCATTATCTGAGAACCTTGGCGGGCACTGAAATGGTGGCACGCACTACCGATGATTCCATCACCAGCGATCACACCTACGTGATCCTTGAGCCCGATAAGGAAAAACTCCACCTCTTCTGCGGAGATTCCGGAGAAACCTTGAGGCGCGCTTAATGGAAAATCCGTTTCTTCCTCCTTGCTTCTTAATGCTTCCTTCCTAACGTCCAGCCATGCCAACGAGCCATCCCTTTTTCACCGACGAGTATCACATTCCATGGAGCCAACTGACCGCCGACAAGGTTGAGGGCGACATCGCCGCCGCACTTGAGACCGCGGAAACCAATCTTGAGGCCATCCGCCAGCTCGATGATTCTGCAGTGACCTATGAAAATACTTTTGCTGCCTTGGAAGTGGCATCACTCGACCTGGACCGCGCATGGGGTCGGCTGAACCACCTTGATTCCGTGGCCAATAACGATCAGCAGCGTGCTGCGCTGAACGCCGCGTTGCCCAAGGTCACCGCATTCTACTCATCCATACCGCTCGACGCCGCCATCTGGAGTAAGCTCAAGGCATTTTCAGAATCAGCCGAAGCGGATGCCGTAGATGCCACTCGGAAACGTTACATTGAGGAAACGTGTGCCAGTTTCATCCAGTCCGGCGCAGACCTGCCTGACGAGAAAAAATCCCGCGTCGCGGAAATCCAGTCCCGCCTCTCGGAGATCACCCAGAAGTTCGGCGAGAACGTTCTCGATTCCACCAACGCCTGGGAATTGATCATCGAGGATGAAGCCACCCTCGCCGGCCTGCCCGAATCCGCCAAGGCCGCTGCCGCAGAGGATGCCAAGTCCAAGGACGCGGAAGGCAAGTGGCGCTTTACCCTGCAGTATCCTTCGATGGGACCCGTGATGCAGTTTGCTGACAATGATCAGCTTCGTAAGTCCGTCTGGGAAGCTAGCTGCACCGTCGGTTACGAGGGCGACTTTGATAACACCCGCCTGATCATGGAAATCATCCAGCTGCGTCAGGAAAAGGCAGAGTTGTTAGGGTTTAAGAATTTTGCCGATCTCACCCTGGAACGTCGCATGGCACGTAATGGCGAAACGGCACTCAAGTTCACCGAAGACCTGCACGACCGCATCGTAGAGCGCTTCCACGAGGAAACCTTGGAGTTGCAGAAATGGAAAGCAGCACAGGACGGCGGAGAAGCCGGCCCGATGCAACCGTGGGAAGTTTCCTACTGGGCCGAAAAACGCCGCAAGGCCGACTACGATTTCGACGACGAAGAACTCCGCCCATACTTCCCTCTGACAAAGGTGATGGATGGCATGTTCGGCATTGTCAGTAAGTTGTTCAATGTCCGTATCGAGGAAAGAGCCACCACCACGGACGGCGGCGACATCGAAACCTGGCACCCGGAGGTGAAATTCTACGATCTCTTCGACAACGCAACGGACGAACTGTTAGGATCATTCTATGCCGATTGGCATCCGCGCGAGTCCAAGCGAGGAGGTGCCTGGATGAACTACTTTGAAACTGGTCTCCCCGCAGAAGGTGGGAATCCACGCGAGCCGCACCTCGGCCTGATGTGTGGTAACATGACCAAACCAATCGGCGATAAGCCGGCGCTGATGACGCACTACGAAGTGGAGACCATTTTCCACGAATTCGGCCACTTGTTGCATCACCTGTTAGGAAATGTCACCGTCAAGGCGCTTTCCGGCACCAACGTCGCTTGGGACTTCGTCGAACTGCCATCGCAGATCATGGAGAACTTCTGTTGGGATCGTCAGAGCCTCGATCTTTTTGCCCGTCACTATGAAACCGACGAGCCAATCCCTGCGGCACTGTTTGATAAAATGATCGCCGCGAGGAACTACATGAGCGCCAGTGTCTTCATGCGTCAGCTCGCCCTAGGCAAGCTCGACCTTGAGCTTCACACGCAGGTGGAGAAATACCAAGGTCGCGATCTCGATGAAGTCGACCGCGAAATCCTTGCCGACTACAAGGCCAAGCTCGCCACCGAATCACCCACAATGGCCCGCCGTTTCAGTCACTTGTTCAGCTCACCCACCGGTTACGCTGCGGGCTACTACTCCTACAAATGGGCTGAGGTGTTAGATGCCGATGCTTTCACCCGCTTCCAGAAAGAGGGAATTCTCAATCAGAAGACAGGGCAGGCATTCCGCGAAGCTGTTCTCAGTAAAGGAAACTCAGTTCCAGCCGATGTACTCTACCGCAATTTCATGGGCCGTGACCCGGATCAGACAGCTCTGCTAGAACGCGCAGGTCTTGTCTAAGGCCGCGATTCAATTCCTTCTCCTCACCAAGTCATCAATCTTATACTTGTTGGCTGAGGAGGAGGACGCCACCTAAGTGCATGACTTGCTAGGTGATCATTTCCGGCCTTCGCGATACCCTCTGAAAAATCCCCAAATCACCAGCGGCAGAGTGGAAAAAATGGCGGTGACTATCAGGATGGCACCGATGGACCCCACGATGATTAATGTGTTGCCGAGAATGGTCTCAGGGTCACTGGGAATGGCCACACTACCGATCAATAACGCCAAACCGACATAGAAGATGCGCTGCTGGTATTTGGTCAGTTGCTCAAATACATCGAGAATCTTTGGCCGTGGTTTCTCTTGAGTTTTCGGTGGTGCGTAAGGGTCGCTCATCGGATTACTTGGCGCCCTTCATTTTGGTCTTCACCGAGTAGAGCGACTTGCGAGCTGTGATGAATAAGGTGTCGAAATCCTTACCACCGAAACAAACGTTGGCCGGATGTTCCTCCACTTCGATTAAACCGATTTTCTTTCCAGTTTTGTCGAAGACATGAATCCCACCTTTCGCAGTGGTGTAGATGTTGCCGGCGGTATCGACGCACATGCCGTCACAGCGGATATCAATTTCAAAAAGAGGGGCTTGGTCGATGGCCTCACCTGCGACTTTGAACGCGCGGATTTTACCGATCTTGCCAGAATCGGCGATGTAAACCACCTTCTCATCGGGGGAAAAAACGATACCGTTGGGCATGTCGAAATCTTTATAGATGACGGAGACCTTATCGGTTTTAGCATCAAGTCTGAACACCCACTTGCCAGGGATCTCAGCTGGCTTTTTCCCGAGACCATAGGAAGGATCCGTGAACCAGATCGAACCATCAGAGTGCTGGGCGAGATCGTTGGGTGAGTTGAATTTCTTACCTTCAAATTTGTCGGCCAGCACCGTGATCGTGCCATCTTTTTCGGTTCTAACAACATTTCTTCCCGAGTGCTGGCAGGTGAGCAGTCGGCTCTGATCGTCTAAAATGTTACCATTGGCATGTTCGACCTTGCGGAACGGTTTCAGTCCGTCTTTCTCAGACCACTGCATCAGCATGCTGTTAGGGATATCGCTGAAAACGACTTTTTCCTCGGCATCGATCCAAACAGGACCCTCGGTGAACTTCATACCGGTGGCCAACTGTTTAACTTCGGTCGCTGAATCGACGATGCTAGTAATATCGCCGAAAGCGGCGTGCGTCAGTGCTAGGGAAAGGAGTAGATGTTTCATGGCGATAGCCATATTGATTCGGAACCCGTCCGAGATCAAGAGGGCATCCATGGAAAGTGGACCATCGTTTTATGACTTCACGCCGAATAACCGGCGGATGTTTCGCAGCACACGTTTGGGCGACCGTCCCTTGAGCAATTTCTTGCGTTTCCGAGCCTCGCGTTGTTCGAATTTGGCGTAGTCTCCGGAACAATTTTCTCCATGGAATTCCAACACCAAATACCTCGCCGGCTGATCGCCTGGATTCTCCATTCCGTGGGGATCACCGGCAGTGATCCAGACCATTTCACCGGCTCTGATTGTGGTGTCCAAGGTCTTGATTTCACCTTCCGTGACGATGATCGCGATGTCGTGTTCGTCGCAGTGTTCAGCGTATCCTCCATCAGGCAATAAAGTGCTGATGTGGGCGTGGAACTTTTTCAAATGATGGCTGGCTTCGCCGAAACATTCGCGAGTTTGAAAACCTTGCTCGCCAAGAGACTCATCCTCTAAACGATCCACGCGACCGAGCTGATGTGGCAGTGCACTGTGAACGGTTTCGCGGAATGCGAGCCACTTGAACATCAGATATACCACCGGCTCGGTGCCGGGGTTGCTGATCGTGTGGCGGTGGAACGCAGGGTAATAAACAAAGTCACCGGCAGTGACTTCGTGAGGCGTCATGGCACCTGTCTCATCGGCGCACGACAGTTCGGCTTTTCCCCGCAGAACGATGAGGATTTCCTCCTCCACGTGGGTGTGAGGAGGGTGTGGTCGTTGCCCGGGGGCCAAGACGGAGAAATGCGATGAAAGATGCGGCATGTTCGGTGTGGCACCTAACAGCAAATGACGCTGGCGGATGATTTTGCCCTCCTCGATGGCGAGATCAGGATCAATTCTGTGCACAGCGGACTCAAGCCGGTCCTTGCCCTGGCCAAGTTGCGGTGGCGCTTCTGCCAGCACATTGGCATGGTTGTCTGCCTCACCGCTAACTGCAATGCACGGGGGCCTGGGGTGCGTGAACAACTTGAATGGCCATTCAAGATGCGAGAAATCTGGAACAAAAACCGGTGCATCAGCGACTGCGTATTGAAAAATCAGACTGCGCCGGACTTCGGTTTTGTTGTCATTCGATGAGCCATGCCACAGTCGGCCATCGAAGACGATGGCGTCACCATCGGTCACATCTGGCTGCACGATCTTAGAGGAGTCTTGGGCCAACTCACCTGCCCATGATTCAACGTCGGCATCGGTGGTGGTTTCGCGGTTTTTATCGTGAATTTGCATGCACTCCTGCAGGGTGCGACCCAACTTATGTGTGCCAGGAACCAGCTTCAGAGACGAAGCCTGATTGGTGCCTTCCAGTCCGATCCACACGGTGACAAAGCCGCCTTCCGGTCGGGACGATTCAATGTCAGTGTGCCACGGATGAACTTGGCCGGGAACGCGCTCGAGATAACATGCACCCCAGAGGATTATATTCTCGCCCAGTAACGGCCTCAGCAGCTCAAGGATTCTGGGGTGGGTAGCAAGGTGGTGAAAGTTGGCTGAACTTGCCGCTAACTCTTTATCCCAAATGCAAGGCGTGACCTTGGGCATCGAACCCAGAACATGCCGCGCTTCTTGAACTTCCTGGGCGTCTAGTAAACCAGGAACGACGGAGAAGCCGTCATTGGAAAATGGATCATCGGACATGATAACAAGTGGGATGGCGTGATAATGCCTGTTTTGATTCCATCAGATAACAGCTAACAATTTCTCAGCTTTCTCAGCTACGATCTCGTCTCTTGAATGGCTCAATTTGGTCATGAACCGGTGCTCATTGCTCAGAATCATACGCAATCGTTTTTGCCACTCCTCGGCATCTTCATCATTAGGCACGGTTGCGAATTTGAGAAACAGATCGAGCACTTCACCCTGCACCTCCGGTTGGGCGATACCGAGAATATCCACAAGGAAAGGGAATGCCGGCTCGGCGGCGGGCCATACTTGGCCGGAGCAGAGTGCTACCCACATATCATGCCCGGCCTTCATCGCACGTGCCCCCTTGCGTGATGCCAGAGCTTCAAGGATTCTTGGCACCTGCTTTTTAGATGATGGTGACATCTTGTATTTCTCCCAAGGCACCTTCCTTAACTTCATCCACATCGCATCGGCCATGAGCTATAACTAGCAGGTTCAGCACGATTGCCGACAGCGAAATACACAAATTCCCCTGTAAGGCTGCACTGATTAGCGACGACGGAAAACCTTCGCAAACGGAATCAACATCGGCACACGTCGGCTGTAATCGTAATAAGTATCACCGAATTTGGCCAACAGTGCACGTTCCTCGAAATAGAGACCGATGTAGATGTAGACGGTCAACAGAGCTGCGAGCAGGTAGAGTGTTTTCGACATGTGCGGATTGGCCCAGACCACCATCAGTAGCCCGAGTTGGATCGGATGGCGCACAATGCCATACAAATACCGCTCGGAGAATGTTGCCTCAGGCGTAGTTCGGCCGGTGAAATTTTCCCACACCTGTCTCAGCCCCATCAGCTCAAGGTGATCGATTTCAAATGTAGCCCCGATCAGCACCAGCCACCCTGCAATGTGAATGATACGTAGGACGGTGACTAACAGAGGGCTCTCAACACTCCAGACCGTGCCCGGAACCGGTTGCCAGAAAAGGCAGAATCCGATCATGAACAAACCCGAGACCAAGACATAGGTGCTCCGTTCAGCCACCGAGGGGATCACTTTAGCCAGTCTCTCCTTGAACCATGGCCGCGCCATGATGGAGTGTTGCAGGCCGAACAAAAACACCAGGCCAATGTTGATCAAGACAGCGGGCACCCAGCTGGTCGAGGTCCTTGAATCGATATGCAGTGGTAAAAAATCCCAGCCGCCGACGAATAATAGAAAATAAACCAGTCCAACCAGCCCTATGAGGTAGGAGATGATTCCGTAGACCAGAATGGCGGATCGGTTCATGGTGTGTGATTGGAGACAGACCGACAAAGGTATCTCCAGATGAGAAGACTCAAGAGAGTATAAGTGGGAACTGAGGCAGCTTTGTGAAAATAGCCAGACACCACCATGGTGTCGAGTCGTAGATTACTGAGCTACAACAAATTGGATAACACTTTGCCTAGATCCACGCTAGCCAAGTAGCTCCGGATTCAGTCGCCACATGGTGAACGCCAGTGCGGTGGCAAAGCTCACCCAGGCGAGGTAGGGGAGGAGCAGGAGTGCGGAGACCTTGTGCAATCGCCAAAACGCCACGATGTTGACCACGATCAGCAGCCAGAGCAGGACGATTTCTGCAAAGGCAAGCGCGCCAAGGTGCCATCTGAAAAACAGCCAGCTCCACAGAGCGTTCACGATCAACTGGACACCAAATATCCACAGTGCCTTGGAAGCATTTTGGAATCCATGCCTACGCCACACGAGCCAAGCCGCGACCGCCATCATGCCATAAAGCAAACTCCACACCGGACCGAAGAGCCAAGCTGGCGGTGCCCATGCTGGATGGGTTAACGAGCCGTAAAACTCTCCGGCGCTTGATGTCGCAATAGCTCCTAAACCAGCTGCCGTAAATGCGGCCATGAACCACCCCACGAGGCCAATAATTTGGCTTTTGAGTGAGCGGTGTGCCATAAGATTTTCCCTGCTCATTAAGGAAGTGCTGCTGAGATCTCCTGGGCCACTTTTTGTGCCAAGTATGCAGATCCTTCTGCGGTGAAGTGGACATCACCCTTACCTTTTTGGATTTTTGGCAAGCCTTTGAGTGCGAAGGAATGAAGGTCGTTGATCGAAATGTCATGTTCTTTCATGATTTTCGCGGCGATAGCATTGTATTTGATTTCATCACCCACTTTGCGCCCTGCCTCCTCTTCTGGAACGGGAGTCGTGGCACACCAGATGAGTTTGGCATCAGTCTTCTTCAGGCGTTGCACGATCTTTTTCATGCTTTCTTGATACTGCTCTGGTGTAGCTGTTAGGGTGCCGTTGATCTTGTCGCGGTGTCCTTGGGTCTTGGACTTCGGGTTACGGTAGCAGATGTCCCAGAGGCCCCAGTTGAAGTGGATGACATCCCACTTACGCTTGCCTAACCACTTGTCGATGTTCTTGGCTCCAAAGGCAGCGAATTTGCCGTTGGATGGAATCCGGAACACATCAGCTTTCCCTTTTAACAACTTCCGGACATCGACGGTGTAGCCGATGGAAATGGAATCACCGATCAACAGCACGTTGGGTAAGTCTGGATTGTCTTTTGGGTTAGCAAAGGCATTGGCGTATTCCTTGCCAGTGTAGAGTTCGCTTTGGTCCGCCAGATCCTCAGCACCGTGCGATTGGAAGGTGCTTATGAAAAGGAAGGTAACCAGGAGTGCGCTTAGAAATGATTGGGTCATGAGTTTGATATGATGAGTTTGCAGTATCGTTGCCTGCCTGGCTAGGAGCTATTTGTAATACGCCAGCGCTCACAGGCTGTTTCAGCCGATTGGGGAGAAGTAGTAGCGGCTGGAGATCCCCTCGACGTTATGATAGTAGTAAAAGCAATCCGGGTCCGCATTTTGCACAGCGGCGATCATTTGCGGCAGCTCTTCGTGGGTGATAATGGTGCGCACGACTTGGAAAGATTCACCGCTGTGACCACCAGTGCCATCGTGAAGCGTGTAGGTCCGGTGGGCAGACGTGGATGTGATCGCCGAGCCGACCTCATTCTGTCGACGAGTGATGACGGCCAGCATGGTGATCTTGAATTTCCGGTATAAATTGTTCAGCGTCTCGGCGGAGACAAAGATGTAAATGCAGGTGTACATCAGGGTGTTAACCACCGATTCGAAATCACCGTTCTTGATGAAATCCATGGCCAGGCCGAATGCTGTGGATGCAATCGATGCGAAGATGGCGATCGATCCGACAGGTTTGAGATATTTGGAAGCAAAGTAGGCACCGAGAATATCCTCGTCACCAGTCGATCCTCTATTTCGAAATGCCATCGCCTTGGCCACACCTGCTAGGATCCCTCCGAAAAGGACGAGGATGATCCGCTCGTTATGCGGTTCCGGCTGGGCAAAGCGTAGCTCCGGAAGGACGATCAGCGCCAATACAACTGTGGCGACCACCACCAGAGATCTTTTCGCAAAGACCTTGCTGACGTGGGTGAAGGCGAAGGTCAGTAGTGCCGCCTGGAATACGACGTAGAGAGAAATGAACAGGGTATAGCTATCAAAGTAATATGACAGAGCCGTGGCGATACCCTCCGTTCCTGTTAGGATGACCTTCGAGGGCAGCACGAAGTACTTCAGCGCTATGGCATAGAGCAGACCTGCCAGAAGGACGAGGCCGTAATCTTTTACCAAGCGCTGAGGCCGGGGGGTACTTTCGAGGGCGATCATAAATACGGAGTCTATAGATCACCACTGCCTGCGAGTCAAATGAGACTCACTCTTTGGCTTTTCCTGAAATCGCCGGATGTGCGAGTAGGAAGGCACGGCGACCATCGGCAAAGGTTTTCAGAGGTGTGCCACCAATGCTGCGAGCGCCTCGCTGCTCGGGTGCTCCTACCTTTCTTTCTGCGGCAGGCTGATTGGCTGTTAGGTTGAGGAAGGCTTCGGTGGTGCCGTTTTTGCGGGTGTCAGCAGCGACCTCTTTTTCAATCAATGCACGGTGCTTGGCTACGAGCGGACCGAGCTTTTTCCAATCGAGCCAATCGCGCGCGATGGATTCGCAGTGAGCGAGGTAACGTTTCCGGAACTCGGGCACGGCGAGTAGTTTGGAGCGAAGTGGTTTGTTTTTGTCGTCAATCGCTACCAGTGGATCGAGGCCAAATGGATCGGTGACCTTAGGGGCGTCATCGCCACGCGAACCTCGGCGGCCATGGCTGGCGCGGAAGGCTTCGTTCATGTCATGGGGGATGATGTGGAAGACGCCTTTGGGATCGCGGTAGAGATTGTAATCACTGGCACGGGTCCAGTAGCCATCGCTGTTCATCAGGGTGCACTCGACCGCAAGGAAGCGGAGGGCCCCTTCGACGTCGAGGATGGGCTTGAGGGCTTCTTCTAACTGGTCGGCAGGAGTTTCGCTGAGAACTTTACAGAGGCCGATCAGAGCCTGCCAGTCCTCGTCCTTGCCCTTTTTCATTTCATAGTCTTTCTGATAGAGCGCGACGTCTTCACCGAGATACTGAAGCCCTGCATTACCTCGAGGTGAGCCGGGTGCTTTCCAGCGTGCTCCATTTTTGGTTTGATAGTTCTCCTTGAGGAAATCGACATCGAACTGCTGCTGGTTCTGATAGATCCCCCAGTCCTCGCCATTGATCACCACGCGCACAAGGTTCACCTTGGGAGCGGGAGTCAGGGTTCGGGTGATCTGTGAGTAGAGCACCGCGCCGATCAGGCTGGCGTCGCCGAAGCTGTTATTGAGATTGAGTGTTTTGTAGCCGTCTAACCGGAGTCCGCTGTCGGTGTGATCGAGTGATACGTTGAGCGAGCGTTTCTGGCCCATGCGCGCTCTCATGTAGCTGGATTTACCACGGAAATGAATGCCCACGCCTGGGTAGGTTTTACCATCGACACGCAGGGTGGCCGGCACGTCGACATCGCTATTGTGAAAGGTCTCAAGTTCACTTTCCCAATCGTCATTTTCAAAATCAATGAAGAGGGTGCGTAACACGTTCACATCATAGAGATCACCTTTGACGGGTTTGACCTGGTCTGGGCTGATTTTTTGACCGGCCTTGATTTCCGGTGCCTCTTGCTCACCACGCGATGGTCCAAGGCGGCGTTTTGGGGTCGGATTTTTCTTGAGGAATGCGAGGGCTTCGGCACGCTCCTTGGTTTCGAGCCGACCATTTTTGTTAGTATCGAATTGATCCAAGAGCTTTCGCTCAGCCATTTCCATCGGTCCGCCGCCGCCCCTTGGAGGTCTTTGACCGTTTTCACCACGCGGAGGTCCATCAGTAGGCCCCTGCTGGGCGATGGATACTCCGGGGAGGGTGATCAGACTTGTAACGATGAGAAATTGAGAGAGTCGCATAGGTTATATAAACGCTGCCGTGGCTGAGAAGTTTTAAACAATTTCTGAAAACCTGTGATCTAGCTGAACAATCGTCATGTTTGTCCTTCATGATCCAGCTGATGCTCCTATGGAACCTACTGCCACTGTAAATCCTTCGTCTCCGGGTGAGCGCGGATGATGGACTCGACGGCTTCAGCCAGTGGAATCAAAACGGAAGTGGTATCTATCACCTTCTTTCGAAACAGGCCTTTCTTGATTTCTGCTTTGGAGGGTTCGAGAAAGACGAGATACTCGTCGTCGTCTTGATTGCCGCAACCTAACATCAGTGGAAAGGCATCGTTCTTCAGGCAGATGCAGACTCCCCAGTCTTCATAAAACGGATCACCTTCCGGGGTGAAACCGTGGGCGGGTAGCTCGCTGTGAAGATATTCCGCCAAGCGCATACCCCATCGGTCAGGATTGATCTGTTCTGATTCATCCTCATAGGCAGGAAATGCGGACGACTTGAATTCAAGCTGGGTCTTCATGATATGGTTACCAGAATCGAGCTGGCTACGTTAGAGGGACAATTCGTAGACAATGTTATTTTTCAGAGTGTGTCGAACAGAGTATGGAGTGGCAATAATCGGTCAACCTTCAACATCAATGTGGGTGAGTGTTGTTAGTGAACCCGCATAGCATAGGTTATCATGTTTACATTGCCCTCCTGTACTGGAAAACGTTGACAGAACTGACATCTCTAAGCTCTGTATATGGCACTCCAAGAGCGCATTGTGAATGAGCTCGTTACATTATTTCCTATCCATCGTTAACCCATGCTTCGCCTCGCTGAATACTCCTCTCTCGTAAGGGCTCGAACTAGGCGTGCCCTCCGTAACAGAAAGAGGCAGCGTGTGCGGTGTTTTCTCGAGCCTGAGGCAAGGCGAGGAAGCGTGCGAGACCTGTATCGCGATCTGCGATGGACCTTCCGCGCCAAGCGCAGTTCGTTTGAGTCAGCTGATTTCGCGTTTATTCAGAAGGATCATTATGACGAGTGGCAGGCTCGACGGAAAAAGAGCCATTCAGCAGTCGCCCTCAGTCAGCTACCCCATGTTTCGAGCTTGCTGGTCGCGAAGGCACCATTGGCTGAGATGGTCGAAGGCCGACCCTATGCTCCAGAGACATATATCGATGCCTGCGAGGGGCAGAAGCATGGAATTTGGGTTCAGAAACCCAGTGTGGGAGGACGCGGCAGCGACATCGAATTTCTTCGTGATCCCTGTGACTGGCAAAAATCTGGATATGTTCTCCAGCGCTATCTCGACACCCCCTATCTGGTGGAGGGTCGCAAGTTCGACGTGCGGGTTCTCGCCAAGATCAACGACCAAGGTGAACTGCGCGTCCATCCGGAAGGACTGATCCGCTGTGCCAACCAGGCCTTCGACACGTCATCACTCGATCCGCGTATCCATAACTCGAACGTCACGTTCCAGCAGCGCGAAAAGGTGACTCAAGGTGTCAATACTTTGCTGAGCCGATTGCCCCTAGCAGAAAGCGCACTGAAACAGATCGGAGACATTGTTGCGGATATTCAGAGACTACTTCTCGAGCGAGATGTTTTTCACGGCACGAACGACTTCGAGATGCTCGGCTTTGATTTCCTAATCAACGATGAGGAAAAGGTGCTGCTACTCGAGATCAATCAGCACCCGGGGTGGCACAGTTACAATGTCGACACCGGCCATTTCTATCTCGACGCTATCGATTCGCTTTTTGATTGAGCCATTTGACTCAGTATAAAACGCAATCCTATCTGCATCGTGACCTACCGCTGCAAGAATAACCTTGGCGTTACGAAATGGAGAGCTAGAATTATAGGCTCTATATTAGAACCCAACTTCTATCCCTCAATACGATGATCTCCACATCACTTAAAAATCAAATTTCGAGCCGTCTCCTTCTAGCACCGCTGTTAGCATTCTATGCGTCCTCGGCACTCGCCCAAAACGGGCAAGACCTGAAAGTCATCGAGGGGACAACATCGCCGGACGGGAAATATGGTGTCGCATGGTCCCAAGTCGGGGCGGACAAGGATACCATGGATTCCACCAAGAACTTTGTTGTTAACTTGAAGAGCAAAGTGCCGGTCTCAGAATTACCTTCGAACTATTTTCCCGGGAGCAATCACAGCTCTATTTCATGCTTATGGCGCAAAGACAGCGCGGCGTTGCTCGTGGTTGAGGGAGGGAAATGGGAAAGCCGGTCAGCTGCGGTGCTCTATGTCGTGGATCCTGGGAATGCGTATGAACCATTTTCGGACGTGGTGCTCATTTCCAAGGCACTGCGTCGCGGTATCCAAGCGCAGATCCTGAAGCTCCACCCTGCCGAAAAGAATTCGATTCAAAATTTCACGATCACCTCGACTCCGAAAAGGTGGTCTGGAAACAACAGCGTCATCTTTGGTGTCGTTGGGCAGGTTCCCAAGGACGCTGAGGCTTTTGGTTACGAGGGAGAAATGGAATTGGCCCTGCCTGGACCATCGATCGTTTCAACTCCTGGAAGCCAAGATGCCAGTGCTCCACCTGTTGAGGACAAAAGATTTCTAATCACCGAAAGTTCCGCCGGCCCGCTCCGCATTGGCATGACCGTCCAAGAAGCCCGCAACGCCCTACCTGATTCGATGCAGTTGAAGCAGTCAGCTGATGCCGAAGGAGCCAAATACATGACGGTGATCAAGGGCGGTAATGAAATCATGAGATTTCATGCGACGGGAGCTACACAAAAAGAAGTCAATCTACCGACCTCGACGATTCGGGTAATCGAAGTCCTCGATCCTGATTTTAAAACAGAACATGGAATCTCTACCGGAATGCTACTCAGTGCGGCTGAAAAGACAGCCTTGGGAAAAGTCCAGTATCTCATGGAAAGAGAGATTGAGAGTCGTGAGTCAGCAGAGTTTGCCAATCAGCCGTCGGGTCTGGAGTTCCAAGTGCGAGCCGACGGCAAACGTGCCGGGATCTATAAACAAGGCGAGCATGACACCCAAAAATACCACGTAGATGCACGCATCCATAGCATCAGCATTCTCGGTCTAAATGTGATGGGCTCCGAATCTATCGGCGGCATCCGTATCGATATGTCTGAAAAAGACGTTCTCGCGGTCATTGAGAAAGAAGACATGGGAGAGGTCTTTAAAGGCACAGAACAACACTGGGGAGCCACCGGTGACTTCGTTCAGAAATGGATACTTCCGAAGGCCGGGTTGGAAATCGATATGGCATCCGACAAAGCCGGCGGTCCGAAATCTGCTATCTCAATCACCTGCAAACCCCCGTTTCGCTGGAACACGGGCCAAGGGATTCGCCTCGGTGCACCCAAGGCTGAAGTCATTGCAGCCTATTCCGAATTTCGGAAATTCAATGATGCTCCGGATTGGGGAAAAGACCGAGATGTTTACCTCGTTGGATCCATCTATGGCGGCATGATGCTAACCTTCAAACAAGGCAAGCTGAGCGAGATTTTCTTGGGCGCGGCTTCAGAATGATCTTCTAACAATATCTAGCTTGCTTGAGTCATCCTCTACATGAGGCAGACTATTTTTGCTTCGTAGAGCGCTAGAAATTTCGTTTCGGTAATCTCTGAACGTCTGGCACGTGGGCGCGTCCACTATCGTTTTGGCACGGAATAATAAACGAGCAGAACTCTCCCATCTGTTATAGACTACCCTATGAGTAAAACGTGCACAGACCTAGATACCTTCATGTCCGGCTTGAAAAAGCGGAACCCTGGACAGAAAGAATTCCACGCCGCCGTCCATGAAGTTGCCTCGGACGTGCTACCATTCATTGCCGACAACAAGGACTACCAAGGTGAGTGCCTGTTAGAACGTCTGACGGAACCAGACCGCATCATTTCATTCCGCGTAAGCTGGGTGGATGACGATGGTAATGTCCGCGCGAACCGTGCCTGGCGGGTGCAGTTCTGCAATGCCATCGGCCCCTACAAAGGTGGCATCCGTTTTCATGAAACCGTGACCGAGAGCGTGTTGAAATTTCTCGGCTTCGAGCAGACCTTTAAGAACAGCCTGACCGGCCTGCCGATGGGCGGGGCCAAGGGCGGTTCCAATTTTAACCCCAAAGGCAAGAGCGATGGCGAAATCATGCGCTTCTGCCAATCGATGATGACCGAGCTACACCGCTACATCGGGCCGGACAAAGACGTACCTGCCGGAGACATCGGCGTAGGCGCGCGCGAAATCGGTTACATGTTCGGCCAGTATCGCCGGCTCTCGCACACCTTCACCGGCGCGATGACTGGCAAAGGCGTCTCATTCGGCGGCAGCGTGGGCCGGAAAGAGGCGACCGGTCACGGCGTGGTCTATTTCATGCGCGAGATGATGCATGCGGTGGACGATGGCATCGAGGGCAAAACCGCCGTCGTCTCAGGTTCAGGAAACGTCGCGCTCTACTGCCTTGAGAAACTCATCCAGCTGGGAGCCAAGCCTCTAACAGCTAGTGACAGCTCCGGTTTCATTCACGATCCGGATGGCATCGATGAGGAAAAATTGGACTTTATCAAAGACCTCAAGGAAGTCAGACGCGGACGCATCAAGGAGTATGCGGACAAATACGGCTGCAACTTCAGCGAGGGCCGCCCGTGGGATATCAAGGCCGATCTCGCCTTCCCCTGCGCCACCCAGAACGAACTCGACAAAGACGATGCGCAGTCGCTGATCGACAACGGTCTGATCGCCCTGGCCGAGGGCGCGAACATGCCCTGCACCTCAGATGCCCAACACCTCCTGCGCAACAACGTGCTCTACGCCCCAGGCAAAGCATCCAACGCAGGTGGTGTGGCTGTTTCCGGCCTAGAACAAAGCCAGAACTCGCAGCGCGTCAGCTGGTCGATAGAGGAAGTCGACAAACGCCTGCAGGAAATCATGGAAAAAATTCACTGCAAGTGTGTCAAATACGGCGAGGGTAAGGATAGAACCGACTACGTGCGCGGCGCAAACATCGGCGGCTTCACCAAGGTGGCCGATGCGTTGCAGCAATGCGGCGTTGTCTAAATCCATTATGAAAGCATCAGACCTCTTCGTCAAAGCCCTCGAAAGCGAGGGTGTGGAATATATCTTCGGCATCCCAGGCGAGGAGAATCTCGATTTGTTAGAATCGCTGTCGAACTCATCGATCAAGCTGATTCTAACACGTCACGAACAAGCCGCCGGATTCATGGCCGCGACCATTGGCAGGCTCACCGGAAAAGTCGGCGTCTGCATGTCCACGCTCGGCCCCGGTGCTACCAATCTGGTCACTGCAGCAGCCTACGCCCAGCTGGCCGGCATGCCGATGCTCATGGTCACCGGCCAGAAGCCGATCAAGAGCAGCAAGCAAGGCCAGTTCCAGATCATCGACGTGGTCGATATGATGCACCCGATCACCAAATACACCCGACAGATCTCCAGCGGCGACAGCATCCCCAGCCGCGTGCGCGAAGCCTTCCGCCTGGCTGCCGAGGAAAAACCGGGCGCCACCCACCTCGAACTCCCGGAGGACATCGCCAAGGAGGAGACCGATCACCAACCGCTCGATGAAAGCCTCGCACGCCGACCCGTCGCCGAGGGAAAATCCGTCGCCCGCGCGGTGGAGTTGCTCACCAAGGCGAAGCACCCGCTGGTAGTCATCGCCGCCGGCGCAAACCGCAAACTCACCGCCACCCAGCTGAGCGAGTTCATCGATAGCTTGCAGATCCCCTTCATCACTACCCAGATGGGAAAAGGCGTCGTCGATGAAAGGCACCCACTTTTCCTAGGCAACGCCACCCTGTCCTCAGGCGATTTCCTCCACCGCGCGATCGAAAAAGCGGATGTCATTCTCAATGTCGGTCACGATGTCGTCGAGAAGCCGCCGTTTTTCATGGAGCAGGGCGAGCGCCAGGTCATCCACGTGAACTTCAACTCCGCCGCCGTCGATGCCGTCTATTTCCCCCAGGTCGAAGTCATCGGAGACATCGCCAACAGCATCTGGCAGCTCAACAAGGGGCTCAAACCTCAAGCGCACTGGGATTTCACCTGGTTCATGAAATGCCGCACCGCCACCGAGGAACACATTGCCGAGGGCTGCGATGCCCCTGAGTTCCCAGTGCGTCCGCAGCGCCTGGTCGCCGATGTTAGAGAGGTCATGCCAGACGATGGCATCATCGCGCTCGATAACGGTATCTACAAAATTTGGTTCGCCCGCAACTACAAAGCCCACCAGCCTAACACCGTCCTGCTAGACAACGCGCTCGCCTCCATGGGCGCCGGACTAGCCTCTGCCATGGCGGCCAAAATAGTGCACCCGGACCGACCCGTGATCGCCATCTGTGGCGACGGCGGATTCATGATGAACTCCCAAGAGCTGGAAACAGCCGTGCGCCTCAAGCTCGACCTCATCGTCCTCATCCTAACGGACAAAGCCTACGGCATGATCAAGTGGAAACAAGAGCACATGGAATTCAACGACTACGGACTGGATTTCGCCAACCCCTGCTTCGTCAAATACGCCGACAGCTACGGTGCCAGCGGCCACTTGTTAGAATCCACTGAGGACCTCGCGCCATTGATCAAAAAATGCCACCAACAAGGCGGCATCCACCTCATTGACGTGCCAGTCGACTACTCAGAAAACGACCGCATCCTCAACGAAGAGCTCCCCAAACTCAGCGCAGAGCTCTAACCATGTAGTTTCGTCAGGAAGAAGAACGACCCTCGTGAAGTTGAAAGAATACGAGTGGAGATTCGGTATGGAGATTGTTGACCTCTAACTTCGTTTTCTTTCGGTATGCACACTAGAATTTCCATTTTTATAGCCCTAGTGGTCTCGGCCATACTGACCACCCATTCGCGGGCAACAAATGTAGGAACCGGCCTCATCAGTCAGTTGACCTATCTTGGAGAAGCGTCTGAGAGAGACCGAATACCGTTATCGCCTGTGGTGTGTAACTCCAACTATGGTTATGGCACCGCCTCTGCGATCTTCCAATCGCGCCCTTGTTACCACGGGGGAATGCTCGATGACGGAAGAATCATATATGAACAAAACCTGGCGGTCTTGTTTGGAATTTCATGCGAGCTAAGCGACGAAACCCAATTACAAGGCTGCACGGCAACATTCACTCTGAAGAAAGCCGAGCCACCAGGCAATGCTCCGTATTCACAGGAACAAGTCTTTTCGGCAGGCCTGCAGCTTTTGCTGTTCAATGCACATGGCATAACAAAAGAGTTCCCGTTTAAGGTTGTCATCAAAGGAGATGGAATCCCTACGCCGACATGGGCGAAAAAATATGCCAAAGACTATTTTAATGAAACGGGCAAAGACGGTAAGCTGAAAAGAGGTATCCGAATACAAGGAATCGAGATTGAAGAATCTTTGTATGGAGTGCGTTATCTTGTTTTTGAAGGAGTAGCCCCCGATCCAAAAATCAAACGACGCGAGCCTGCTTTTATCTTGTTCCGTACCGACGGTGAGAACGAGGCTAGTGACGTGTTTGTACCCGTATGGTATGGGGACACTTGGGAAAACCCTCTCAATGTCATGTTTTCTCCATGTCTGCCCTATTATGAGAAATGGCATGGAAATCATAATGGCTTACCCAAAGAGACCGGTGCGCTGCAGTATATCCCCCCTGCCAATCACATGGGACAGCATGACTTCGAATTTATTCGCGCCGAAAATGGCACCACAGTGAAATTCAGAGGGGTGGAACTTACGGCCCAAAAAATGGTGAATTATATTGATACTTGGATCATCAATTTAAAGCCTACAGCGGAATGCCCGCTGACTATTTCATTTCCAGTTGAGAGTATTCCCGAAGACATGCGCTTAGCTCTCCTCTATGACCCCGCATGGAAGAACCAATCCTCGTGTGAATTTGTCCTCGATTCAAAAACAGGAAAACTTCTCAAGGGAAGTGTGCCCAATTCTCTAGGCGAAAACGGCACCTACAACGTGTCGATTTTCAAAGAAGGAAACTCTGTCGTAAAACCGGACACCCGCTTTGAACTAACAGATAGGGCCGGATGCCTAGGCTATTCTCCATGCGGTAAATATTTGGCAATCGCTACACAAACAACGCTTTCAATGATCGAAATTGCCACCGGCAAGACCCTATTCAAACAGGCTTTTCCGGGGAGCTTTTCCATCCATTCAAAGGTACTGTTTTCTGCGGATGGCAAGTATGTCACCGGTGAAAGAGGCAACGGTTATAACGGTTCAACATTGACCGTTTTTGAGGTGACCACCGGCAAAGTCGGTTTCAAAAAAGAATATTCTGATGCTATTCGCAACATGGAGTTTTCACCCGATGGGAAAAGGATCGGAGTCGCATTTGACGATAGAGTGAGTGGCCCTCCGGACAAGAAGCGAAAGAAAACGCTCCAAATCTATGAGCTAGCCACTTCAATTGTCGTCGGTGAATACGGCTATAAGACAAACTCGACTCTGTTTACATTTTCACATGACAGCAAATCCGTAGCAGTACACGATGAGTCGCTTTGTGTTATGGAAATTCAGACGGGAAATATTCTTTTCAAACAAGAGAAGCCAAGTCCTGACATCGGTATGTTCACATTTGCTCCGGACGATAAACATATCGTCGGCGCCGCGGGCCGCCGTCGTGTGGTTGTATGCAATGTTACCACCGGAAAAACTGTGGAACATTCGCTAGTTCCAGCAGATTGGCATGCCATCAATTTTTCTCCAGACGGAAAAAAAGCAGCCATTAGAACAACCAAAGACAAAAGCAAACACACCCTAACAGTTTATTCATTGAATGCATTAAAAATCATCTCCCAGCTTGATGTGCCGAATTCAGTTAGGAACATAAAATTTACATCCGACTGGAAATATGTGGGCGTCCTAGAATATGACGGGTGGCTCTCCGTCTATGATGTCGCCACTGCAAAAAAAGTATTTTATAACAACAATTGTGGAGAAAGTTTTGCATTCTCCCCTGACGGCAAATTTATCGCAACCAATCAGGGGAACGAATCCATTGCGATTTTCGAATTAATTTTCCCATGAAAATTCGTTCAAAGGAAGCGCCATTCATACCTGACCTCTTGGTCGCGCCAACATGCGACACCATTTGCAATAACTCATTCAAAGCATACATTGCCTTGTGATGAAATTACCAACCATAAGACACACACTCTCGCGCATTGTTAGCCTCGGACCGATTGCGGTTGGCTGCGCCGCACTGATCTGCGTGCCAATCGCAGATGCCAAACCCGACAAGGGCAAGGGCGAGAAAAATAAGAACCATAAGAAAGCCGATAAAGCGGACAAAAAGCACAAAGACAAAAAACACAAAGGAAAGGATCACGACTTTGACAAAAAACATGCCAAGGAGCATGAGAAACGTCAAAAAGCCGAACGCAAGTATGCCAAGAAGCACTTCAAACACTTTCATGACGACCATGTCGAGATCCTCCAGGATTACTTCACACCCTACCACGAAACGCATCGACTTCCGCCGGGCATTGCCAAGCAAGTAGCCAAAGGCAAGGGACTGCCTCCAGGGTGGCATAAAAAACTCCACCACGGAAAAAGAATTGATGACGGGCTTTGGAACTATCTTGTTCCGCTACCGCATGAGTTGGATCAGCGCATCAGATACCATGACGACCCATATCGCTACTATATTCTCAACGACCGGATCGTGCGGGTGCATCCAGACAATCGCACCTTATTGGGTGTCATCCTTTTATCGGAACTGTTCAACTAACACTTGAAGGTAAACAGTTCTGTAAACGCCGGCTTAAAAAGTCGGCGTTTTTTGTGTAACCCGAAGTGTAGACCGATGGCATTGAATAATATGTGCGCGGAAACAGGACCATATATCAAATGAGTCATAGATTGTCATTATAGCCTATCCCTTAAAAGATTAAGGTTAGATTTGAGACATCATGTCGAATTCTCTTGATTTTAATTTTTAACTTCTCATCATCGTAATTGATACGCTTATTCGATAACGTCCAAAACATTACACACAATGAAAATTAACAAGTCACTTCTCTTTGCTTCTCTCGCAATTCTGACGCCCTCGAGTGTCGGAGCTGCTATCACTTATACGCCAAGTGAGCCCACTACTAATATCCTCTTGGACCAGTTTCACACTGCGGGAACGACTGCAGGAAATGGTCGAGTCGCCACCAATATTGGTGCCCGAGGTTCCTTTTTCAGCCTTGATACAAACGCCTTGACAGAGATGGCAACAGCCCAGGGTTCAACAACTGCACCAGGCATACTCGCTGAAATTCAAAACATCACGATTCAACTCAATAACATCAACAATCTCTCCGCTACGTCTGTGGACGTGATATTCTTCGAAGGCACTTTTAATCAGGATTTTAGTGGGAGTGATGTAACAGCAGCAAATTTTGTCACTGATAGTGGGATCAATGTACTCGCAAACGAAAATCACACGATCCCTGGAGGCGGTGCCACAGGCGACTTCCTCACAGTGAACTTAGACACTCCATTTACCGTCAATTCGAGCGACGATCTTGGCGTCTTTTTCATTGCGAACGGTGGAAATATCCAACACCAAGAAGGGCAGAACGCTGGAGGTGGGCGCCTCGCGTTCACTGGGACTACGATCATTGGTCCTAGCTCTAGGGATCTTAACTACTTGATCGGTGGCGAGGTCGTCCCTGAACCATCGTCACTGATGATGATTGGAATAGCGGGTCTTGGCCTCGGTTTTTTCCGTCGTCGTCGATAGCCGTTAGTTTTATGCAGCCTTGATGTGGCTGCGGTAAATATTTCAAAGCCCACCCTTTTCGAAGGAGTGGGCTTTTTCGTGATTATCTAAATTTTTTGAGGCAAAAAAGAAAAAGGGTGAGGTATAGAACTACGTTATCACCTAACCATCAGTGATGCTTTTTATGATTCAGAATCGGAAGGCTCCTGATTTTTCAGATCCTCAAACTTAGCCGCCATCGTGGGGTTTCGGCGGGTCAGTTTCTTGACGGTGACGTCTTGGGCCTTGTCGTTGGCCAGGCGGAGGTTTCGGTCAGTGCCGATGAGTGCGTCTTTGGTTTTTTGAAGATGATTGATGGACTTTTCGATCTCATCGATGGCGGTTTGGAACTTTCTGGATGCCAGATCGTAGTTTTTGGCGAAGGCGTTTTTGAAGTTGTCGAGGTCGGCTTCGAAGTTGGTGACATCGACGCTCTGCGCCTTGACCATGGCGAGTTCGCTTTTGTACTTCAGCGAGTTCATTGCGGCGTTGCGCAGCAGGGTGATGATGGGGAGGAAGAACTGCGGGCGGATTACGTACATCTTCGGGTAGCGGTGGAAGACGTCGACGATGCCGGTGTTGTAGAGCTCGCTGTCTGACTCGAGCAGGGTGACCAGCACGGCGTATTCGCAGCCTTTTTCGTTGCGGTCTTTGTCGAGCTCCTTGAGGAAGTCCTCGTTCTTTTTCTTGGTGGCGGTGGTGTCGCTTTCGTTTTTCATTTCGAACATGATCGACACGATTTCAGTGCCGGCCTCATCCGTATCGCGGAAGATGTAGTCGCCCTTGCTGCCGCTGCGGGCGTCGTTGTCTTTCTCGAAATAGGCTCTCGGAAATGCGGTGGATCGGATCCGGTTGAACTCGGTTTCGCAGTGTTGCTCGAGAGTCTCGCCGACCATCTTGGTCGATAGCTGAGCCTTCATATCGCGGAGTCGCTCGATGGCGTCGTCGCGGTCCCTGATCTGGGTTTCGTATTTGTCCTTGAGCGATTTCTCGGCGAGTTGCTTTTGAAGTTCGGCTTGCTTGAGGCCGTTTTGCAGTGCGTCACGATCTTTTTCGACCTGGCTGACGGCCTCGGTGATCGCGAGCTTCTGGGAAACTTCGCTGGCGTCGAGCTTCGCCTTGAGGTCTTGGATTTCCGCATCCTTCTTGGCGGAGGTTTGTTGGATTTCCTTCGAGAGTGTTGCTTCCGCCAGCTTGGCAGCGGCTTCGTTATCTTGCTTCGCCTTTTCAAGGGCGTTGGCGAGGGTGTCGCGCTCTTTTTCCACGGCACTCAGGGCCTCGGTCACGGCAAGTTTCCGCGCGGTCTCACCAGCATCGATCTGAGCTTTCAGCTCCTGAATCTCGGCGTTCTTGGCGGCGGCGGCCTTCAGCATTTCGCTGGCGACCTTTTCCTTGGCGAGCTCGACGGCGTTTTGCTTGTCCTTCTCGGCCAGCTCAAGTCGCTCGTGTAATTGCTTTTCAAAGTCACCGTCGCGTACCTGCTTCAGAATGTCGGCATACCCAGCCTCGTCGATTTTGAATGCCTTGCTACAATGGGGGCAGATGATTTCGTGCATGTCTAACTTTCTGGTTATTTACAGAGTCAGGCAAGTGCGCATCTTGGAAAAAGGCAAAGGGGGACTAATTTGGGATAAGAATTGTTTGGCTGATGGAGTTAAGAAAAAAGAATCGACTCAGTGAAGGTGGAGATATGAGTCGGCACGACGGTGTTCTTTGGGCCGATGACCGATAGCTTTCTTTCAGGTGGCTGCAGTAGAGTTAGGTGTTGCAGCTGCCGTTTGCGTGGGAAGGCTGTTAGGGCTCGCTTGGGAATGAAAGCCACTCCCATTTTCAGGGCACAGAGCTGGCACATCAGATCGAAATTTTCTAACTCCATAAGAGGGGAGATTCGAATGCCGAGATCGCTGAGCCAATCATCAATGAGCACCCTGCTGGGCGAACTCGCTGGCGGTAGAATCCAAGATTGTTGCTGTGCCCACTTCTTTAAAAGGTCAGGCTTCAGCGATGGCGCGGACTGCGCGGCAGGCATGATGATACTGAATCGATCAAGCATCTGGTGGTGAATGTGCACAGCACTTTCTAACAATGCATGGTGTGTGACGATGCCGAGGTCGAGTTGATTGGTAGTGACCTGGCGGATGATGTCATCAGAGGATGGCTGGGAAATGAGGATTTTAACCTCAGGCAGAAGATTGGTTTGCTGGTGGAAAATACCCGGAAGGTGCGCGAGCGAGAGAGCAGGAGAAACACCGATGGTGATCCGCTTTTCAGCGCCGAGGTAATCTTCAGAAATCCGCTGAATAGCCGAATCGAGGATGTTAGGGATTGCTGCGGTATCGCGGAGTAATTGCCTACCAGCAGGTGTGATGTTCAGTTTTCGTGTGGTGCGCTTGAATAACTGAATGCCTAGCTCAAGCTCGATGGCCTGTAACCTCCTCGATAACGTGCTCTGCGTTAGGTTGACCGCCTCTGCCGCTGCCGTGATACTGCGATGATGGTGGATCAGGTGCAGTAAATGCAGATCATTAAGATCTAGTTTGGGGTTATTCATGGGTTATACGCATGAATAATGGACATTGATGAATTTGTCAATTAGCAGCGAGACCACCACCCTTGGCTCATGGCTGACAGAGAAGAAATCAATCCACTGAACGTGGCAGGTCAATTTTACATTGATCTAAGCTGCATCGACTGTGATCTATGCAGAGAAATTGCTCCAAATACCTTCACCAGAGACGATGAAGAGGGCTTGAGCTACGTTTACAAACAACCTGAGAGCATAGAGGAAATAGCCCTCGCCATGGAGGCGCTGAATAGCTGTCCCACGGAGACGATTGGTTGTGATTGAGCGATAAAGTGGGAAAGGGGTGGTACATAGAATGCGTGCTTTTTTACCTGTTCTATTGGAAAAACCCGCGCGCGCATCAATCACTGACAGCCGGCATCTGCAGAAACTTTTTCGAGTAGCGGCAGGCATTCATGGATGCTGCACCAGTGCTTGATGTGGTCGAAATCGAGGGTGGTTTGCACTCTGAGAATGGCCACCACGTCTTCGATATCCTTGTTTCGCGCCCAGCGTAGTTTTTGAATGATGACGTCTTCCGCTTTCGGAAACCAGGCCTGAAGGTCATCGCCGATGTTCTTCTCTACCCGGCGTTTGAAGCGCTCCTGATCGAAGGGGTCATCGCTGAGATGGAATAACTCGATCAGAAAATCTGTGCCATCAATTCGCAACAGCTCTTTCCGGGTCGCAGTCACCATTTCGAAAAAGCTTTGCTCTTCAATGCGGATGCCTTTTGGAAGATTTTTGGTGAGTAAACTCAGAGAGCTGTCAGCGAGTTGAAGAACCAAATCAGCATCCTGCGTGGAACGTGGGATACCATAAATGTTAGATGAATAAGATCCGACCAGCATGTAGGGAATCGAGAGCTGGTTCAGAACTTCCAGCAGTTTCAATAGTGCAGCATTCCCACTCATCTCATCAGATCAAGACGCCTGCGAAGTTCAGCTTTTTGCTCTTCTTCAGTGTAGTCTGGAAATTGGTTTTTAATTCCAATCATGGTCCAGCGGCAGGCCTCTTCGAACAAATCGGCTCCAGCTAGAAATTTTTCCTGCAACGACATCCGACGGGCCTGTTCGACTTTGATGTCATCGCACGCCTTGGCTTCCAGCATAATTTGCTCGGGAGTCGTCTGCATAGTTGCATGTTACCTGAGCAGACGTGCTTTTCAAGCTTCGAGAATGTAGCTCTCAGATTTCCAGCGATTCTCGTGGTTTAGGAAACGATTGGCTGAAAAAGATATGAATATTAAGTGCGGAGCCCAGTGAATTAGGAGATGCCTTGATAGGGTATCAATCGGTGAAAGGTATAGTTGCAATATGATGAACAAATGGATCGTTTTTGCGTTGGCTTCTGTCGCCGTGATCTTCTTGTGGATCCGCTTTGGTAGTCCGGCGCATGATAGTGACGGGCGGCACGTGCTGGAAGGCAACGGTAACGGTGCACGGTCGGCATCCACTGAGAGATCCACTCGAAGCCGGACGTCATCACGTAAAGAAACGAGGGAGGCTCAACTGAAGCGGGAGTTCCTAGCGATCCTCGATAATGATGACATGGCGACGCGCAAGGCGGCGTTTGCGGAATTCCTCGCTTCGCTCACTAGCGACGCCGATCATCAAGCCGCGATGGAAGTGCTAGCGAAAGAATTTTATCCAAGGGAGACCGGTTCGATGCTGCGTCAGATCATGCAGCAATGGGCGGCCATGAATCCACTGGGAGCTCTCGCATTTTCTGACCTCGACCATAAGGACCCGAGGTTCAAAGGCACCTGCTTGATCAACGTTTTCGCTGTGTGGATTAAACATGACCCTGCCGCCGCCAGGGCCAAGGCAGCAGAGCCCAAATACAAAGATAGCAATGCGGCAATCGGTATGACATTAGGCCTGATGGATGTTGATCTGATTCAGGCACGCGATGGAATCTCCAGCTTGGAAAGGGAGTTTGATCGAAGCTCCGCACTGAATGAATTGTTCAGTCGTTATGCCGCCAAGGACGAGTGGGCAGAGGCGGCCAAGTGGGTGAATGGCCTGCCTGAAGGAGAATTTGCAGAGATGGCGGCTGAAGAATACATAGAACGGATGCAGAGCGATGCGCCCGAGGAGGCGAGGATGTGGGCACGGAGCATGGAAAACGGAGATCCGAAGAAGGATCCTTTGATGTACTCGATTGCCCTCAGGTATCAAGGAAGCAATCACAGTGTGGAAGGTGCCAAATGGTTTCTGGAAATACCTCCTGCCAAGGATACTGACAGGGCTCGGGCTTTTTTGGCGAGGGCTCTGTCGGAAACAAATCCGGAGCTTGCTAGAAAGCTACGAGAGACCATGACCACGCCAGAGTGATCTCATTTTACAGGGATCATTTTTAACCCATGCATACATTGAGTTTACCGGGGATAGTGAGGCGAGTGGTGATTGAACAGACGGTAGAGACCAGCTAAACTGCCGTCACATGAGAAGTGAACTGTTCAGTCGGCGCGATCTTTTGAGACTTTCGATCCTTGCATCCTTGGCACCAGTGGGCACATCGTTTGCGGCTCCTTCCAGTACGGGCTCTGACAAGAAGGGATTGGCGATTGCGGTGAAGAAAAAGGGTTGGGATGAAAAACTGCGCAAACTGAACTGCAAGTGGTTCTACTCCTGGGGTGCGAAGATTCCCGAAGGCGTTCCTGCGGGTGTCGATTTCAAACCGATGATCTGGGGCTACTGGGGCGATAAGGCGGGGCTCGCCAAGACCGGGCAAAAGATTAAGGAGGCTGGCATCAAAGAGCTGTTAGGATTCAATGAGCCCGACCGAAAAAACCAGGCGAACATGTCGGTGGAAAAGGCGCTGCGTGTCTGGCCATTACTCATGGAAACGGGGCTACGACTCGGCAGCCCGGCCTGTGTGCACCCGGATGACGACTGGATGAAGGCCTTCATGGCTGGCGTGAAGAAAAAAGGCCTGCGGGTCGACTTCGTCACCGTGCATTCCTACGGCGGTCCGAACGCCAATGAGCTGGAGAAGCGCCTCAGGAGGATTCAGAAAATGTACAACAAACCGCTCTGGATCACCGAGTTCGCCGTGGGCGACTGGAATGCCAAAACGCCGCAGACCAACAAACACAAACCAGAAAAGGTGCTGAAGTTCATGGAAGCAATTCTGCCCAAGCTCAATAAGATGGACTTCATCGAGCGATACGCTTGGTACAACGTGGGACAAAATTCCACGCCGCTGGGCACCAGCGCGCTGTTAGGCGGTAAGGGCAAGCTGACTCGGCTCGGCGAGTGCTACAGGGACGCCTGAGATCAGTCGGGGCCTTGGGAGCATTGTTCATTCTTCTGAAGTGTCGAACCAACAGGTGGGTGCATCTTTAGGCGAGCAAGTTGGATGAGTAAAATGTCAGGTGACTGCCGTATGGAAGTAGAGCCTACGAATATATGACTGACTCGGATATCGTAAGATCACTCAATCCAAGCGTATTAACTCTATTGATCATGAAAAACAAAATGTTAGCTAACTATCGTATCTTCGCAAAATCTCTGCTCGCGATGTTCCTTCTTTGTAGCATCGCTGATGTACAGGCTGAGCCAGAAGCGAAAAAGGGAACCGTCCTCATCACCGGAGCCAATCGGGGGCTGGGGCTGGCGCTGAGTAAGCAGTTCGCCGCTGATAATTACCACGTGATCGGCACCGCCCGTTCTCCGGAAAAAGCCACGGAGCTGAAAAAGGTGGCGAATGAAGTTCTGGCACTGGATGTCACTTCGGACGAGAGCATCAAGGCGCTGGCCAAGACTCTGAACGGCAAGACCATCGATATTCTGGTCAACAATGCCGGATACTTTGGTCCTACCCTCGGCCTCGGAACTGAAAGAGATAAGTCAGCCACACTGAAAACTCTCACCCGCAGTGAGGTGCTCGACTGTTTTGCGGTGAACTCTGCGGGTCCGATCTTTGTCACCCAAGGCCTGATTCCCAACCTGCTTGCATCCAAGCAACCAAAGATCATCATCATTTCCAGCCGTTCAGGCATCATCAATCAGAGCCGCAGTGCCGGAGCTTACGGCTATCGGATTAGCAAGACTGCGGTTAATCGCGCGGTGAAAATCATGTCCGTGGACAAAGCGCTGGGCAACTCGATTGTCGTTGCCATCGCTCCCGGCCATAATCAAACCGACATGGGAGGTGACCGGGCCAAGCTCACTCCTGACCAAAGCATGAAGATGGTGAAGACCTTGATCGAAGGACTCACCAAAAAGCATGACGGTGGCTTCTGGTATTACGACGGCAAAAAACTTCCTTGGTAAGAAAACCCGCAAGCGACTTTCATTCGAAAAAATATGAAACCACTCAAAGCCATTCTGTTTTCTGTCTCAACATCGATAGTATCGTTGAGCAGCATCACGCCCCTCATTGCAGAGGACTCCTCACAAAAACCTAACATCATCTACATCCTTGCTGACGATCTTGGTTATGGCGACGTGCAGGCGCTGAATCCCAAGCAGGGAAAAATCCCCACACCGGGGATGGATCGGCTGGCAGCGCAGGGGATGGTTTTTACCGATGCTCATTCGAATTCATCAGTCTGCACCCCGACCCGTTATGGCGTTCTGACCGGTCGTTACAACTGGCGGACGTACAAGCAGAGTGGTGTGCTTTTTGGCTTCGACCAGCCGCTGATCGCCAAGGACAGACTGACGGTCGCTGGTTTCCTCAAGAAGCAGGGTTACAAGACCGCGATCGTTGGAAAGTGGCACCTCGGCCTGGGATTGAACACACCCGATGGAAAGCCGACCAAGGGTCAGCGAGCTGCCGTTGACGGTGTCGACTGGAGCGCACGCATTACCGGTGGTCCGGTCGATCTCGGCTTTGATTCCTGGTATGGCATCGCCGCCTCGCTGGATATGCCGCCCTACATTTTCATCGAGAATGATCGGTTCGTGGGCGAGTGCACCACCACCAAAGCATTTCACCGCAAGGGACCGGCACACGCCGACTTTGAGGCGATTGATGTGCTCGATATCATCGGAGACAGATCAGCCCAATTCATCAAGCAGCAAAAATCGGACGAGCCTTTCTTTCTCTATGTGCCTCTGACCTCCCCCCACGCACCCATCATACCGACGGAAAAATGGAAGGGCAAAAGCAAGCTCGGCCTTTACGGTGACTTCGTCATGCATACCGATGCCATCGTGGCCCAGATCACCGATGCCGTGGATGCTGCTGGCCTAACAGACAATACCATGATCATCGTCACCAGCGACAACGGCTGCTCGAAGGTCGCGGACATTCCGGCTTTGAAAAAGCAGGGGCACTTTCCCAATGCTCACTATCGTGGTTCAAAGTCAGACCTCTGGGACGGCGGCCACCGCGTGCCATTCATCGTGCGCTGGCCTGCAGGTGTCAAAGCCGGATCGTCCAGCGATGAGGTGATCTGCCTGACCGATCTGATGGCGACCTGTGCCGATCTAACAGGCTCCAAACTGCCCGACAATGCCGGCGAGGACAGCGTGAGTTTCGCGCCTGCGCTGAAAGGAAAACCGATCGTCTCCACGCGCAAGGGGATCGTGCACCATTCCGTGAGTGGCCAGTTTGCATATCGCCAAGGGAAATGGAAACTGCTGCTGACCAAAGGTTCCGGAGGATGGACCAAGGAAAAAATGTCCGACAACGCTCCGGCACAGCTCTATGACATGGAGGCTGATCCCAGTGAGCAAAAGAACCTCTACAAGACCCAGCCTGAAGTCGCCGAGCGTCTGCTCGCCCAGTTGGAATCTGATGTGAAACGCGGACGCAGTACCGCCGGACCAGATCAGAAGAACGACACTAACAAAATCAACATCAAGAGAGGCATGAAAAGGTGATTCAAGGCAAACTCATCGGAGTGGTTGTTGGTTTGTTAATCACGATACAGCCGCTCGCTGCCGATCCCACCAAACCTAACATCATCGTCATCTTCGCGGATGATCTCGGATATGGCGATCTGGGCTGCTATGGCGCAAAATACAAAACGCCTGTGCTTGATCAGATGGCGGCGGAAGGTTTCCGCTCAACGGATATGTTTGTGGCTTCCAACGTCTGTGGCCCGTCGCGTTCGGCTCTGCTGACCGGCCGATATCCCATGCGTAATGGTCATCCGTATTATTGGAGTGATTATCAAACGAAGAGCGGATCAACATACGCATTGCACCCCAATGAAATTACCTTAGCAGAGCTGCTCAAACCGGCTGGATACAGTACCTTTGCCCTCGGTAAGTGGCATTTGGGTTTTCATGTCAAAGGGGCCCACCCCATGGATGCAGGCTTTGATACCTACTACGGATGTCCTCACAATTACGGCGGTAAAGTCCACGCCACGGGCCGGTCCATCGTTCGTGACCGGGAGGTTTTGGAGAAGGTGGTTCCTTTTCAAAAATTGACCCAGAGCTACAATCGTGAGGTCGTTAAATTCATTAAGTCGCAACCGAAGGACAAGCCGTTCTTTATCTACATGGCTCACCAGATCGCGCATTCGCCGGTTCTGCCGAGCAAGAATTTCAAGGGCACTACCAAGAAGAGCAAGTATGCTGATTTTGTCAGCGAGCTTGACCACAGCGTCGGTGTGGTCCTGCAAGCGCTGAAAGACAATGGTCTGGATGAAAACACTCTGGTGGTTTTCCTAGCCGACAACGGACCGACAGGAGCCGGTTCTGCCGGCCCATTGGCGGGAGGCAAATACGTCACCATGGAAGGCGGTCATCGCGTGCCTGGCATCTTCCGCTGGGCTGGTAAGATCCCTGCCGGCCAGGTCTCGGGTGTAACCATGAGCAGCATGGATCTGTTTCCGCTCTTTGCCGATCTGGCTGGGGTAGAGTTACCGAAGGACCGAACGATCGATGGTAAAAACATCCACGATGTTCTGCTCGGTAAAACCAACAAGTCACCTCATGATTTTATCTATTATTACAACGGATTGAATCTACAGGCGGTGCGCAAAGGTAAGTGGAAGCTTCATTTGCCACGCACTAAAGAGGCTCAGCCTTATTGGGGGAAAAAGAAAAAGTTTGGCTTCACGGAACTGGAGAAAAATTTCCTAGTCAACCTGGAGACCGATCTCGGCGAGAAAGAAAATGTCGCTGCGGCGAACCCTGAGGTGGTGGCCACATTGTTGAAGGAAGCCGACCGCATCCGCGCTGAACTGGGAGATTACCAGCAAAAGGGCACCGACCAGCGGCCCGGCTGGCCACCTGCCAAATAAAAGCAGAGTGACACGATTGTCTTCTTTGAAGAAACCATTACCAAGGGTGGTTTCCATACAGATGTCGACAAAACGCGCAGGTGATTAAGAACAGTGCTGATAACGGCATCGACAAGGCTCACACGTAGAGACCAAAAAAAATACCCTTTTCAGGGTATGGACGGCAATGTTCAGGGAGGGTAATGTAATATTCCTTATACTACTGAGAATGATCTAATTACCTCATAGTGACTAAGGAGAAAAGTATAGAACAACACACATTATGAAGACAAAAAAATTACTTACCGGCTTGGCACTTGCGGCAAGCCTCACTGGAGCAGCGAATGCTGCGATTGTTGTTGGCGATGTCATCGGCATCGATTTCGGTTCAACTCCCTATGCCGGAGGAGGAAACTTCAATGACTTTGGTCATCCAAATATTGCCAATGGAGCCTCATCAGCATTCGTAGGAACTCTCGTCAACCTTGATGGTAATGACGTTACTGGAGTAGGTTTCTCGGTTGGAAATTTCAGTGGAGATAACACGGCTGACGCACTTATATCCAACGGTAGTGCAGGCTCCGCTCCTTTTGATGAGTCATCTATTTACGTTGACGCTCTAATCTCTAATGACTCTAATGGCACAGGTAATCTTGATCCTGGTGGATACCTCACGCTTACTTTCACTGGTCTTGATGATAGTCTGACTTACAATCTGAATGGTGGCTTTGATGGCACAAACGCCAACTTCAATACAACTTGGTCTTTTGATAGTGGTAGCGCAGGTATCTCAACTACCCAGAATGATAGTATTTCATCCTTCTTAGCCGCATCAGGTGATGGCTATCACATTCGCGAGGGCTTACAAACAGACGGAAGTGGAAACCTTGTCATTCAACTAACTAGAACTAACCACGTGAATGTAGGTGGTCTGACCCTGTCAGCAGTCCCAGAGCCATCCACCACCGCCCTCCTCGGCTTCGGTGGTTTTGCTCTGATCCTGCGCCGCAGAAAGTAGACTGATCAATACATCTCCCGATCACGAGAGATTTAAAATCTTCGGGCGGAAAACGAGTCGATTCGTTTTCCGCTCTTTTTTGGCTGAATTTTCGGAGTGTAAGGACGACGAGTCTGACCTACGAATCTAACAAAATCTACTTGGCGCGCCCGATACAGATCAGCTCTTTCATCGTGCGGGTGTAGATCCGGCCGTTGCTGTAACTGAGGCTGGAAAGAGTCCAAGTTTTGCCGGCCGGTCCGAGATCACTGATTGAGACGAGGGCTTTGTCATCGAGCACCGGAGCATTCCATTTGATCACGTAGACCATGCCAATCATGGTCGGCATGTAGAGGTAGTCACCGATGACAGTAGGGCTCGCCGCGGAGCAATGCCCCCAGCCGTTACCGGCATTCCGTTTGTCTTGGGTGGCGAGAAAGCCTTTCGCGTTGCGCATGTCGTTGGGGATGGCTTTGTTCCACAGCGTTTGATCCTCGCCATTCTTCGCACGCACTACTTGCACCGGCACTTGCAGGTATTCGACTTTGCCTGTGGAAACATGCACCCGCCCAATGTGGAAACCGCTGAAGGTGCGGAAGTAGTGGTAGTCGCCAACCAGAATATTGGTCTGATAGGTGATCGGTTTTTTCGAAGCCGCTAATTTCTGATCAGATTCGGTGACATATTTTCCATCGACCTGTCGGCAGATTTGCACTCCTTGGGTGAGCGAAACCTTGTCGCGTATCTTGCCGGTTTTGAGATCAACGGACTGGTGATTCTGTCCGACAAACATCGCGGCAATTTCGGAATTCCAACAGACATTCTGGTGGGATGCGTAGCCTTTGACTCCGAGATCCCAGATCGTTTTTCCATCGGCGGCATTGAGTAGAGAGATTCCGTAGGGTTCTTCCGGTGGCTTGTGACCACCGCCGCGTCCTGTGAGAATGGCGGCTTTTTCACCTGCGAGCTGACCGGGCAGTGAGGTGGCGTGGATACTGGTTCCGGACTCGGCGACCCATGCGAGCTTACCGGTTTTCAAATCGTAGGCATGCAGCCAGGTCCAGTAGGCGCGGTCTCGGCCGAGTGGCTTGGCTCCAGCTTTGGTGCTGACTTTTGGATCGAGAGCAGAGGGTTTGACGCGCACCACGATCACCTTGCCATCGTGTAGAAATGGTTCGTGCTGGCGGGAGTGATGCCTGCCGAATGGCACCCACTGTTTTGACCACAGCTCGTTGCCCTCGAAATCAAAACACTTCATAGAGCCGCCAACGTTGGTGAAGCAAATACGCTCGCCATCGCTTACCGGAGAGGCGGCGGTGTTATCGCTGAACAGGCTGGAGAGATCGGTGACACGTGTGCCTGGCAATTCGCGTCGCCAGACTTCTTTACCGGTCTCGGCATCGAAGCATTGGCCGATGACCAGCGATCCCATTTCCGCATCTTCCTCCGTAGGCGCATGCGAGGCTACAAAGACACGTCCACCCGAAACAATCACACTTCCCTGACCAGTGTTCGGAAGTGGCACTCGCCACAGAATGCTTTCATCACGTGAAACACTGAAGCTGAGCGGAGCACTGCCATCTGCGATAAAATCACCACTTGGCCCAGCAGCTTGAGTCCAATCGTCACAGCTGGCGGTGCTTATCAGCAGGGGAGCTAGGAGTAATCCGCTTATGGATGTTAGAAATCGCATGGTGAAAGTGATTGTCTGCGTGAACGACAGAGGCGTCACGCACAAAGCGGCGATGACGGAGTCGGACAAGTCATGCGTGAACGATGGAGAGGGCTTATTTTTAGACAACACAGGTCAAACTTTTACCCTGGCTAGTTCAGTGAGACACAGCAAATCGAGAAGGGGGCGTTTTGGTTAGCTGTTTGGGTAGGTATTATTTTGTAACGTTTCGTATAAATTAGCGTTAGTCTATGCTGCTTAGCAGCTCGGATGCTCTGCAAGCCAGATGGCAACGGGCAAAAACGGTTGCCAATAAAGACCATTATCAGATCCGCCTTTTTCTCCTGTATGAAGCCATTTCCATATCATCGTATTATGATGACCGCGATAGCGTTGATCATTTTAAGTCCGGTTGTCGCTAGGGCATCGGAAAAGGAACTGCTGGAATCGGATGCCATGCAGCAGGTGACCAAGCTGGCCCGCGCCGGTGCCCTGGATTACGAGAAGCACATTGCTCCGATCGTTGAGAAATACTGTACCGATTGCCATAATCCGATCGACGACGAAGGTAGCATCGATCTCGAGGCATTGCTGACCACTAAGGAGGCGTCGAAATACCCGAAGCTGTGGGAAATGGTCGGCAAGACCGCGCGCATGGATGTCATGCCGCCTCCGAAGAAAAAGACCCGACCCGACATCCGCGAGCGAGCTCTGCTGATTGGTTGGGCGATGCAGATCGGCTACCTTTGGGACCAGGGAATCATGGGCACCGACCCAGGCCGCACCACCTTGCACCGACTGAACCGGAACGAGTATAACTACACCATCCGCGATCTCTTCGGTTTGAAAATTCGGCCAGCCGATAATTTCCCAGAAGACAGCGCCGGCGAGGGCGGCTTCGATAACGATGCCGATGCCCTTTTTCTACCCGCCCTGCTGATGGAGAACTACTTCGAGGCTGCGGTGAAAATATCTAACATGATGCTCGGAAATCTGAGTCGTCGACAGGCATTCCTGTTAGGTTCCAGCAGCAATGCCGCCGGTGCACGCAAAGTCTTCGCCCACTGGGCGCCACAGATCTACCGCCGCCCTGTCGAGAAAGATGAGATTGAGCGACTGGTCACCGTTTACAGCAATGCACGGAAGCAGGGCAAAAATCACGTCGTCGCCATTCGCGATCCGCTGATCATGATGCTGGTTTCACCGAGCTTTTTGTATCGCTCCGAGTTACCGATCGCCGGTGGTGGGAAAACGGTGGGGCTTACCGAGTTTGAATTAGCGAATCGACTTTCCTATTTCCTCTGGGCATCCATGCCTGACCAGGAGCTGTTCAAGCTGGCGAACGAGAAGAAGCTCTCCGATCCCAAGGTCTTACGCGAGCAGGTCATGCGCATGCTCAAGGACGACAAGGCGAATACCCTCGCCATGCACCTCGGCGGCCAATGGCTCGGCTGGGAGCAGCTGCGCGGCAGTGCCAATCCGGACACCAAAAAATTCCCGATGTTTGACTTCGCCCTGCGCGTGGACATGTATCGCGAGTCATCGAATTTCTTTGAGCATCTGCTGCGCGAAAATGGCAGCCTCTATGATCTGCTCGACTCGGACTACAGCTTCCTCAACGATCGCCTGGCCAAGCTCTACGGCGTCAAGGGCGTTACGGGGAGTCATTTCCGTAAGGTGAAATTGAATAACCCAAACCGTGGCGGAGTACTCGGCATGGGCAGTGTGTTAGTCGCCTCATCCATGCCGCTGCGCACCAGTCCGTCGCTGCGGGGTTCGTATGTGTTAGAAAGTTTGTTAGGCGATAAACCACCGTCGCCACCGATGGATGTCGAGCAGCTCCCGGCCAACGATTCCAAGCTCAAGACCCAGACATTCCGCCAGACCCTCGATGAGCACCGCGACAGCCCAGACTGCCGCGCCTGCCACGCGCTGATCGATCCCCTGGGCTTCGGACTCGAGAACTTCGATGCCATCGGCCGCTGGCGCACCATGCAGAACGGCGCCAAGATCGACACCGCCGGCGAGACCCCCGCCGGTGAGAAATTCTCCGGTCCGGCGGAGCTGAAAAAGCTCCTGCTCAAGCGCAAGGACGAGTTCACTCGCCACGCAGTGGAGAAGTTTCTCTCCTACGCGCTCGGCCGCGAGCTGACTCCGTATGACCGACCCGTCACTCGTGAGATTACCGATAAAGTGATGGCGGAAAATGGCAGCATGCACACGCTGATCATGGCCGTCGTCACCAGCCACCCTTTCCTGAATCGCCAGAATCCAAAGAAATAACCCCTGCACCACCAACCACCATGAACAGCAAAACTTTCAATGCATCACGTCGCGGCTTCCTGCGCGGAGTCGGTGTTACCATGGCGCTGCCATTCCTCGAGTCAATGTCGCCCGTGGGCAAGGCACTGGCGCAGGGCAGCAAGACCGGATCACTGGGTGCCAATGGCGAGCCGATCCGATTTGCCACCTTCTTCATGCCCAACGGCGTCAACCCAAGAGCATGGTTAGAAAGCGGCAAAGGCGGCAAGCTCGGTGAGCTACCACGCATTCTCAAACCTCTCGACGCTCTCAAGGAGCACATCAACGTCATCACCGGCATCAAGAACCCCGGCAATGGCCACAGTCTGGGCACCGCCAGTTTTCTAACAGGAATGAACCCGCATCGCACGATGAAGCCTAGCGAGGTGAATGTGCACAACGCCAGCCTGGACCAAATCATCGGTGAGGCATTGAAAACCAGCACCGTCTTCCCCACGCTCGAGCTTGGTATGGGTGGACAAGCCGCTGCGGCGAATGCCATGGCTGCGACTCCGGTATACACCAGCCACATCTGCTGGAAAGATGCGAACACACCCATCCCCTACGAGGTGAATCCACAGCGAGCCTTCGACCGTTTGTTCAAAAACGCCTCCGCCAAGGGCAAACGCCGACCCGATACCGAGCCGTCTAACATGCCCGATAGCAGCGTCATCGATGCCGTCCTAGCGGATGCCAAGGCGCTCGGCAAAAAACTCGGCCGTGAGGACAAGGCCAAGCTCGATGAATACTTCACCGCCGTGCGCGAAGTGGAAAAACGCATCGCCCAACAGGATGCCGTCACCGGGCTGAACATCACCGAAGACGTGCTCAAGGACATCCTTGGTCTGAAGGGCGACATCCGCGAGCACATGGCCGATCAGAAGGACGGTCGCTTCCAGAAGCAGCCGAAGATTCCGCAGCGCGAATATGGCCGACTGATGATGGACATCCTCGCGCTCTCATTCTGGAGTAACTCCACCCGCTCCGCCACCCTGTCCTTCGGCAACGGCTTCCAAGGCGGCGGCAACATGTCCTTCCTCGATGGCGTCAACAGCGCCCACCACCAGGCCTCGCACCACGGATTCAAGGACCAGAAGCTGGAGCAGTTCACCGTGATCAACACTTTCTACATGGAGCAGTATGCCTACTTGTTAGATCGCTTGCGGAACATGAAAGAGGGCTCGTCCAACGTGCTGGAGAACTCTCTGGTGCTGTTCGGCTCGAACATCAGCACCGGCCAAGCGCACAATGGCAAAAACATCCCCGTCATCCTCTCCGGTAACGCGGGGGGCCGATTGAAAACCGGTCGTCACATCGCCACGAACAATCAACAGATCGGTGACCTGCACCGCTCCATACTCGATATGATGAACGTGGATGCGAAAATTGGCCAAGGCTCCGGCACCATCAAAGGCATCTAACAAAACGGTGTTCCCCATTTTTCAAGCTCCCTAACAAAATATGATCAAAGCAATCTTCAGCCTCCTCTTACTCATCCCCATCGCGGGCATCAGCCACGCCAAGCCGCTGCCAGAATCTCCGTCGAAAGCCGAAAAACCTTACACCGACCTGATCAAAGGCAAGTGGATGCATCAGGAAGAGCCGCTGACCAAGGACGGACTGCCGTTCTGGTTTTACGCGGATCGCAAATTGAAAAGCGGCAAGAAACACCCGCTCGTCATCGTGCTGCACGGCCGGAGAAACAACGCCAAGCCAGGCGAGAAGTTCAAGGTGCAGAGCATCGCCACCATCTGGACCAAGGATCAGATTTACAAAGAGCACCCTTGCTTTGTAGTGCAGCCGTACTACCCGCCGAAGGGTGGCTGGGAAAAGATCCCCGAGAAAATTGATGAGCTGGTGAAGCATCTAACAAGCAATCTGCCGGTCGATATGAAACGCATCTACCTCGTTGGATTCTCCAACGGCGGCCAGGGAACCTTCCTCACCCTGGCACGTCAGCCGGATTGGTTTGCAGGTGCCGTCACCATGGCCGGTCCGGTATCGCCCAAGCAAGTGGTGGGCAAAATCAAGGCCCCCGTCTGGTGCTGGGTGGGTGGCAACGATACCGACCTGAACAAAAACGTCCGCCTGCCAGCCTTGGCAAAGCAGTTGCAGAAACTCGACGATCGAGTGAAGCTCAACATCGTGCCCGGTGGTGGCCACGGTTGCGCACCGCAATCGATCGGCACGGACAAGGTGCGCGATTGGCTATTTGATCAGAGACTACCCTAATCCATTATGAAACTTTACCATCTCCTCATCCCACTACTGACAGCCACAGGTGCGATCAACGCCGAGAATAATCTTCCTGTTAGCAAAGGCCTGATGCTCGATCTCGATGCTGATCATGGCGTGGAGCTGGAGGAGGGGAATCGGGTCAAGGCCTGGCATAACCAAGTGAAAGGCAATGCCGCCGATGTTTTTGTCAAACGTGACGAAGGCCGCAAGGTTCCTGGCTCGGGCCGACCCACTCTCGTCCAGAAGGTCAAAAAGATAGGCGACCACAACACTCTCGCCTTCGATCGTCAGGAGCTGATCAACATGGACGAAGACGCTTTCGATAACCTTCTAACAGGCAGCGGCTACACCTGGGTTTCCGTGATGTCGATTGTCCAGCAGAAGAAGGGCAAGAAGGACGTGAATTCCTTTTTCGGGAATCTGAAAAACGGCAGCAACTACGAAGGATTTTGGGGATGTATTGATGACGCCAATCACGTATGGATGGGCTCTCGCTGCTGGCCAGTGGGGAAAAAAGGCAGACAGCCATTTTGGAATGAGAAAAACCCCAAGGTCTTCGCCCCGAAACCACTCGTGCTCGATCGTTACTACCTCGTGATCGGGCGCATGGGAGCGGGGCAGGGTAAGGTAAATCTGGATCTCTTTATCAACTCAGCGACCGCCATCGACACCAAAAAAGTCCCGGTCAACCCCAAGGCGAACTCCTCGAAAATGGCTATCGGCCAGGAACGGGACGCCACCAATCACCCGGGCCACGAATCATTTGTTGGCGAGATCACCCGCTTTCTTATTTTTGATCGACCACTCAGTAATCAAGAGCTATCCGAGCTGAGCAAATTCTTGATAAAGCGTTACAAGATTGCATCAAACGAATAGGATCCACTGCACGCATTCCTGCTATCATTTTCTAATAATATCAATGAGAATCACAGTCAGCTTACTCTTACTACTGGCCCTTGCCAGCACTTCCGGCCTGCACGCCGCTGATGTAAAAACCCAGGCACAAAAGCCTAACATCATCCTCATCTTTGCTGATGACCTTGGCATTGGAGATCTAGGTTGCTACGGCGCGGCGGTGAAGACACCACAGCTCGACAAGCTGGCGGCAGGAGGCCTGCGTTCCACGGATTGCCTAGTGGGTGCCAATGTCTGCGGGCCATCGCGGGCGGCTCTGATGACCGGGCGCTATCCCATGCGTGCCGGGCATCCAATTTCCAGACATCCTACGGAGAAGTATGCCAAATACGGCCTCGCCCCAGAGGAGGTGACCATGGCTGAGCAGCTTAAGTCGGCTGGCTACCACACCAAGATGGTGGGCAAGTGGCACCTTGGATTTTACGTGGATGGCTCGCACCCGCTGGACGCCGGATTCGATGAGTATTTCGGCCTGCACGGGAATTTTGTCACCACCAAAAATCGCGTCGACGAACGCACGATCTATCGAAATCGTGAAGCAGAGATCAAGGACATTGCCTTTGAAAAAGTCACCAAGCTCTACACCGATGAGGTGACCGCTTTCATCAAGAAAAAGCACCAGCAGCCATTCTTCATCTACCTTGCCCATCACATCACCCACACCCCCATCGAGCCGAGCGCTCCGTTCAAAGGGGCTTCTGGAAAAAAGGGAGGTAAGTATGGTGACTTCGTTCTGGAGCTGGACCATAGCGTCGGCCAAGTGATGGCGGCGGTTCAGGAGGCTGGGATCGCGGAGAATACACTGATCGTTTTTCTTTCCGACAACGGCCCGGCGAAAATCGGCTCGGCCGCACCCTTCCGAGGAGGGAAATACGTCACCATGGAGGGCGGCCATCGTGTGCCGGCGATCTTCAGCTGGCCTGGTAAAATTCCGGAAGGACAGGTGTCCGATGCCATGATCACCAGCATGGACCTGTTACCTCTTTTCAGTCACGTGGCGGGTGTGGATTTACCGAAGGACGTCAAGCTCGACGGCAAGAACATCATCGACATTCTAACGGGCGAAAAGAAACAGAGCCCTCACCAAAACTTTTTCTATTACAACGGTCTGAACCTGCAGGCGGTTCGTAATGAGAAGTGGAAACTGCACTTCCCACGCACTGCTGCCGACCAGCCGTATTGGGCGAAGAAAGGGGGAAAAGGAAATCCCAAGAAAATCCTCACCTCGCTGGAGCAGCCGATGTTGATCGATCTGCAGGCGGATGTGGCGGAGCAAAAGAACGTCATCGCCCAGCACCCGGAAGTCGCCGAGGAGCTGCGGAAAGCCGCGATCCAGATGCGCCAAGAAATTGGCGGCCTAAACGTCACCGGTACTGATCAACGGCCACATGGCCTGCGCAATCCTCAGGAAAAAGACTAGTCAAGGTCTCAGGATATTACCTGCCGATAATGACAGGCGGCAGTTTGTTGGACGATATCGCATGTGGATTTTGCGTATCTGTACGTGGAGCTGGCCTATTGAGTGCGGAGAGCCCTAGTGATAGTATTCATCGGAATCATGACTGTCAGGCGCTAGAGAAAGAATCCGGCTACTGCATTCATGTCGATCTTGATCGGCTCTCGATTGAGAACTCCGCAATACAACACACCAAACCCACAAAACATCGTGAAAACAAGACTCTTAGCATCGGCATGCACTATCGCCACTTTGTCGTCACTCAGCGCTGCCACCACTATCCTCAACCCCTCAGCTGACGGGACCTATTTCCAAGTTTCCGCAGGCACAGACGAGCGGGTGAATAATGATGTCGGCCGTGCTGGCAGAAATGACGGTAATACTTTTGATTTTGTCGGATTAATTATCTTTGATATCAGTAGTTTTACTACAGTTGATCTGAATACGGCCACGAACATCACCCTTACCTATTCACTTGGTGCTCAGGATAACACTCCACCCCTTGATCAAATCCAGATCGAATATATCGGTACTTTTGCCGATGATACGTTGGGCACAAACGGTATGAATGGAGCAAGCGCCACTGCGATTGCTATGGGAGCCGCTCCAATCGTGCAGACCCTCTTCAGTGGTGCTGCATCTGCGGGGAATAATCAAACTCTTGATGTAACGTCGATCAGTAGCGATACCTTCGCCAATCAATATGCTGCCTTCCGTTTCACCGACCCTAATGGCGGTACACACCAGTGGGACATCGGTGATACGACTGGCACGCCGACCGGCACGGCGATCCCCGCAGCTACTCTATCGATCACGCCAGTACCCGAGCCCTCCTCAGTCGCTCTTCTAGGCCTCGGAGGCCTCGCCTTAATTCTGCGCCGCCGCAAGTAATCGCGCGTATCGAAGCAGATTTCATTTTACCAAAGCCCTCCGTATTCTTCGGGGGGCTTTTTTTATTTTCCATTGAAGCAGCAACGATTCGGGAAGCAGTCTGCTTTGTGTCAGAAGATGGCAAAACCTGAACCATGTGGATTCTGCGTATGCTTAGGTGGAAAGACAGCATTCACCATAAGGCCGTTGTGTGCTATGTTCATCACGATCATGAGTATAACTGTCAGTATTGACACACTTCGTGCACGACAGATGAACGGATCGTAAAACTCAAAACACACATCAAACCCAATCAATAAAATGAAGACAACATTCACAATGATCAGCACTGCGCTCTGTGCGAGTGCTATTACTGCACATTCAGCAATATCCGTCACTGCAGTTGGTGATGGCACAGGTTACGACATCCTAGGGGATGGTTCCGCAACTAATGAGGCAACCGCTTATCGTTCTACCGGTGTGGTAAAGACTTTCGATAACAATGGCGACAACGTCTATGGCACTAACGGAGTGTTCGTATTTGGAGACGGCACTACTAACAATAACGGTCAGCCATTCGGACTGAATACCCAGGTAGGGCTCACCTACACATCGGTTACATCTGGCGCTGACGTGACTTCGGTTGCTACCGACCCTATTCAAGGACCCATGGATGATCCAACGCAACCTATTGGCGTCACGGTTTCTGATTTCGGTTTTGTAGGGTTTGCCACCGTGCCCTCTGGTGGTGCTGGAAACTGGGGTGAAGTTTTGGAATTTACCATTACGGCCGATATGCCACAACTCTTCCGTATTGGTCTTATTGCGGGTACACAGGCTGCTGCGAATGGTCGGTGGGATCCGACGGGGCTGCGAATCACAGATGGCGAGGGCAATGCCTTTGCTTCAGTAACCGGGTTGGAAAATGCAGGCACGGGTGGCGATGGCGCTGCAGACAGAGCTACGCCGAACTGGGTGTTCTTCGATGTTGATTTGGACGGTGCTACGTCTGGAAAGTTCGGTATTGAGACGCAACAACGACTCAGCACACAGGGTGGTGGCTTCACAGGTTTCACTATCGACGCAGTTCCTGAGCCATCGACTACGGCCCTTCTAGGCCTTGGTGGCCTCGCTCTGATCATGCGCCGTCGTAAATAATAGCGTCCCGCGAAACAGAATAATTTTAAAGCAAAGTCCTCCGAGTTTCTCGGGGGATTTTTTGTTAGGAATGGTAGTTGGCTCTCTGAAGAGGCGATGCCGCATGTGGGTCTAGAACATGTGTTGGTGGAGAACCGCTATATACAATGAATGGATCCGGCGGTAGGATTCATACCTGTCATGAATATGACCTGATGCATTCGGATCACGTCAGGCACGTCGAGATCCCGAACATACAAACCCCGTATAATACAATGAAAAGTAAAGTAAAACACATGCTAGCAATAGCACTGCTAGCCGGAACATCGTCTTCGATGGCCGCAACTCTTGCCTCGTATGAATTCAACAACTCAGATCCGGGTAATAATACCACCAATACAGTTGATTTCACCTCGTCGGATACAGATATCAATTCTACTGCCGGCACGTTTGGTTCAGGTGCTGGATTCAATTTAAATACGACCGTGGTAATGACCGGCTTCACTTCAGATGGGCTTGGACTTTCCGACGGTACGGGAGATGATCTCGCGGGTGCGATCAGTGCTGAAGATTACTTCACGTTTACAATGACTGCTGCAAGCGGGTTCACGTTGAATTTGGAGAATCTGAACTTGGACGTCGGCAGATCGATTCGCGGCGCTCAAGACTTTTATGTGTTCTCAGACGTAGATGGCTTTGTCGCAGGCCAACAAATAGATTCAGTACTGAATATCGGCGAGGGAACTACCAATTTGGACGTCGACTTATCGGATTCAAAATACAGCGGCTTATCTTTCATCGAGTTTAGAATCTACGTGGATGATCGCGCAAATAATAGCACAAGCAGCAGTGCTACTTTCGTAGACAATGTAGTGTTAACAGGGGTTGCTGTGCCAGAACCATCTTCCGCTGCGCTTCTAGGCCTCGGAGGTCTCGCTCTGATTCTCCGCCGTCGCAAGTAGGTGAGCTTAGCGAAACCAGATTAATTTTAAGCAAAGCCCTCCGAGTTTCTCGGGGGGCTTTTTTGTTAGGAATGGCAGCTGGCTCTCTGAAGAGGCGATGCCACATGTGGGTTTAGGGCATGTGTTGGTGGAGAACCGCTATTTACAATGAATGAATCCAGCGGTAGGATTCATACCTGTCATGAATATGACTTGATGGATTCGGATCACGTCAGGGATTCAAGATCTCAAACATACAAACCCAATACCAAACAATGAAAAGTACCGTAACACACATGCTAGCAATAGGACTGCTAGCCGGAACGTCGTCTTCGATGGCCGCTACTCTTGCCTCATATGAATTCAACAATCCAGATCCGGGTGCCGCTGGCGCTGGCACCGAGACGGTTGATTTCACCTCGTCAGACACGGACATGAATTCTACCGCAAGCATATTTAGTTCAGGTGCTGGATTCGATATGAATAGGACTCAGGTATCTAACGGTTTCACTTCAGGTGGCCTGGGGCTGTCCGCCGGACAGGGGAATGATCTCGCGGGTGCGATTGCCGCTAACGATTATTTTACGTTTACAGTGACTGCTGAAAGCGGCTTTATCCTGAATTTGCAAAATCTGACCTTGGATGTTGGCAGGGCGGCCAATGGCGCTGAAGACTTCTATGTGTTTTCAGACGTAGATGGCTTTGCCGATGGCCAACAAATAGGCTCTGCTGTGGATATTACAACTGCCGGCACAAGCTTGCCAGTCGATCTGTCAGATTCTAAATACAGCGGATTATCCTCAATCGAGTTCAGAATTTACGTGGACGATCGCGCAAGTAACAACGACACCAGCAGCGCTACTTTTGTAGACAATGTCGTGTTAACAGGGGATGCCGTTCCCGAGCCATCCTCAGTCGCACTTCTCGGCCTCGGAGGCCTCGCTCTGATCCTCCGCCGTCGCAAGTAGGCGAGCTTAGCGAAAACAGATTAATTTTCAGCAAAGCCCTCCGAGATTCTCGGGGGGCTTTTTTATGAACGGAATGGGAAGTAAATCTTGCGGTGATCTCCGGCATGAACAGTGTTGAAAAAGTTCTCTGCCAGAGATCATTCACGCTTTTTCCACCGACTCCGCTTTTCCGCTCGCGATTGATTTGAAGACGGCCTCCATCACGAGATGGTCCTTTAGGCCCTCCAGCCCGTGCACCTTCGATTCCTTGCCTTCCATAATGTCTTTCGAAAACTGATCCATCTGCACCTGGAAATGATCCGTCTGGGGGAAGTCTAACGGATTTTTTGGGTCGGACGTCCAACCTTTTTGTCCCCCAGTTCCGAAACAAGGCCCCATGCCAAATTGCCCCTTGTCTGCAAAGGCGGTGAGTTGATTGTACCCTCGCAGGTTAAACGAGCACAGCAGGTTCGCTGTTCTTCCGGAGGCGAACTTCATGGTCCATGTGATCGTTTCATCCACTTCGGCAAATTTCTTTGGGTCCGTTTTAGTTTCCAAGGCGCTCACCATGATGGGTTCTTCATCAAAGATGTAGCGGGTCGCTTGGATCACGTAGACCCCCACATCGAGGAGGGCACCGCCGCCCATATCCTTCTTTAATCGCCATCCGTCTGAGCCACCCATTCGGAAACCAAATCCCGCGTCAATGTGACGGACGTTGCCAAAGGTCTTCTCCTTGGCAAACCGAATCATTTCCTTGTGATGGGGCTCATATTGCAAACGATATGCGACTCCTAATTTCACCCCGGCTTTTTGACAGGCATCGATCATCTCCCGGCAGTCTGTCGGCGAAATCGCCATCGGTTTTTCCACATAGACATGCTTACCAGCCTTCGCCGCCCTGAGCGTGAACTCACGGTGCATGGAATTGGGTAAGACGAGGTAAACGACATCGATGTCAGGGTTTTTGATCACCTCGTCGAAATTCTCGTAGTTGTAGATGCCGCTGTCTTTGAACCCGTATTTCTTTTGCCAGGTCTTGGCCTTCTCGGCTGTGCCTGTAACCACTCCTGCGAGGTGCGCATGTTTGGCTTTCGAAAATGCAGGTCCGATCGATCTGGTGCTGAGTCCACCCAAACCGACCACGGCCCAACCCAATTTCTTCTTGTCTGGCTTACCTCCAGCTTCCTGTCCATTGGCGATGGAAGTGGCCAGCCCTGCTCCGATCACAGTCTTCAAAAACGGGCGGCGCGACAACGAGTTTGCATTCATGCATATTAATAAACACCACCCTGCTACCCTTGCCAAGGAGAAGGACTTGTCGTCCCGATCTATTTAAAAAATAGAGTGGGGTAAATATTTCACTTTCTACCTCATGGTTCTAATTCCATTGACTTCCCAGTCACCGACTAGCTTATGGGGCTATGAAAATAATCATCCGGAACCTATCGCGCAGCACCACAGAAGCTGAAGTCAGAAATCTCTTTGAGGCATTCGGTGAGGTGACGTCCTGTGATCTGGTGATGGATAAACAGACTGGTGGCTCGAAGGGCTTCGGCTTTGTGGAAATGTCCAATGTCAAAAGCGCCAAGTTTGCGATCAAGAACCTCAATGACAAGACCATCGCCAACAGCCGCATCCGCGTGAAGGTGGCTGAGGAGAAGTAGTCGGAGCCTTTTCAGCCTGCCCCCGGCAATGTTGAACAAGTCGCTGCTGGGCAAACGGCGATATCCGAGTACCGTCACCCATGGCACTTGAGAACATCAATCCCATCGGCGAACAGACGCCAAATTCATCGGAGGGCGAGAGTTCTGAGGATCCTGTTGAAAAGAAGACTAGGAAAACCCCAGGGCAATTGGCCGATAAGGCGAGGCAGCGGAAGGAAATCACCCGGTGGAAGGCGATCGTGGCGGAGTTTCAGAAGTCCAGCCGCTGGCGTGCCAACTGGCAGATTTTCAACACGGTGGGCTTATACGCATTGCTCTGGTACATGATGTTTCTGAGCCTCTCGGTTTCCTGGTGGCTCACGGTTCCGATCGCCATTGTCGCCGGCGGCTTGTTGGTGCGGGTATTCATCATCTTCCACGACTGCGGGCACGGATCATTTTTCAAATCTCGAAAAGCCAATGACGCCTGGGGCTTTATCACCGGTGCGCTGACCTTCACTGCCTATTTTCACTGGCGCTGGGAGCACGCCACCCACCACGCCACCACAGGAAATCTCGAACGCCGCGGAATGGGCGACGTCCCCACCCTAACAGTTGACGAATATCTCGCCTCAAGCCGATGGGGGAAGTTCAAATATCAGATGACGCGCAATCCGTTCATTCTCTTCACTATCACACCTCTGGTAATGTTCGTCGTCGTTCAGCGTTTCGCATTCAAAAGTGCCAAGCGCCGTGAGAAAATTTCCGTCTGGATGATGAACATCGCCATTGTCGGATTGGCCTGGGGCTTGATCTCGATCTTTGGATTCATCCCTTGGTTGATCTGCCAGCTCATCACCATCGGCATCGCAAGTTCAGCCGGCTTCTGGCTGTTCTATGTGCAGCACCAGTTTGAGGATGCTTATTGGGAAAATACCGATAGCTGGGAATACACCGATGCCGCGATGAAAGGTAGCTCGTATTATAAGCTACCAAAAATCCTGCAGTGGTTCTCAGGCAACATCGGCTTTCATCACGTGCACCACCTCAGCTCGAGAATCCCTAACTACAATCTCGAGCGCTGCCACTACTCAGACCCGATGTTCACAGCCGTGCAACCGATGACCCTGTGGGACAGCTTCAGATGCTTGAATGTGAGACTGTGGGACGAGAAAGCCAAAAAGCTCATCAGCTTTGGCCAGTTGAAAAGACAAATGCAACAGGCCGACAGCGGAGATAGGGCGAAATCGAAAGCGGCCTAACAAAACGTGGACGCCCAATCTGTCCTGGTCTGAGCGATCAGCTATTCTGTGGCACCAGCTGGCGCTACGGTAAATGAGTCACAGATCAATAAGCTCTTATATTTAAAGGAATTAAATTGACTCATAGAACAAGCTTCATTTACGGTGAAAGCCGCTCCGCGTGGTTATATCTATCAGTGTTGTTAGTTCCACGGACGTTTCAAAGGGTCCTGCCCTTCCTTAGCGCACGATCTCTTTGTTTTCCGCGTCCTTGGCCAAAACACACACCACCATGCAATCATATTCTCTTGCGGTAGCACTGCTACTCTCTCTCTCCTCTTGCCTATTCGCTGCCAGTTCCGTCTATGTGGATGAGCCCGGTGACTTTTTACCAGTGAATCCCACCAACGGGATGACGGTGACTTGGAAACCCGGCACTCCGGATGCTGTCGGCAATCTTGTCTTCGGAACGAACGCTTTCACCTCAGTTCAGAGTGCCATTGATGGTGTGAATTCGGGTGGCAGGGTATCCATCGCTGCAGGCACTTATGATGAAGGTGTCGAGATAACGATTTCTGATTCTGTGACTCTCTCCGGCGATGGCCCGGGGGTCTCCATATTGACCGGCGCTTCGAATGGCAATTCTATCGATGATCCCGGTGAGCACCCCGTCTTGCAGATCACGGCTGCTGAAGACGGTGGGATCGGCGTCACACTTCAAAATATGTCCATCGTCGATGGGAAAAGACGTCAGTTTGCCGCGGGCGCGGATGGGGTGAATTCCCTCGGGGCTGATCTCATCATTCGCAATTGCCATTTTTCGGGTCACCTTACAGAGGCGATCCGATTGGAGGCCTACGTGGTGCTTGCACTGGATGCCGATAAAGGACCATTGACGAGGATCGTCGATTCAGTTTTTACAGGAAATGGAATAGGAGTTTTGAACGGCTTTGGACACGTCGGAGTCATTCGGTCGACCATCTCAAGGAGCAGCAATGGCATCATTAATCGAGGCAGACTCAACCTGATTTCTTCTGGAATATCAGAATGCAGAGGCTCGGGAATTTACGGCGTTACCGCGAGTTCTACGCTCGTCTATTACTCTACGATCAGAGATTCTGCAGAGGGGCTCACATTTGTTCAAGCGGACGCGATGGTTTACTCTTCGACGATCTCTGGGAACGACCGAGGTATTTTTCATCTTGGAGGTCAGTCTTTCGCCTTGCTAAGCTCTACGGTGACAGGGAACGACGATTACTTGTTTCTCTCGGTACCAGATGTGCTAATCGCCAACAGTATCATCGCTGGGAACTCTGTTCTTGATCCCCCCCCAATCCTAAATGCCGATATTCGAGACACTGGGACCATTAGGTTTGAGGGCGTGAATTTTATTGGTGATCAGAAGAATCTTAAGGCCTTTAGGCCGGGAATCGATCTCTCCTTTAACTCCACTGGGATCGAACTAGCCGAATTACTCGAACCCGCCCTCGCGGACAATGGCGGGCCTACTGGAACTCATGCGCTGGTGGCTGGTAGTCCCGCGATCAATGCGGGAGACGCGGATTTCGACGAATTCAACCTGCCTTACAACTACCTGGGACCGGGAACCACCCTATTTAATCCCTTCATCGCTGACATCCAGCTCTCCTTTTCAGGCGCGGAGCAGCGAGGTTCAAGTTTTTCCAGACCATACGACGGAGGATTGGATATCGGAGCCATCGAAGCGAATTACCCAATCCTTGTTTCAGGCAAGTCGTGCTCCGGGTCGGAGAAGTCGGTCGACATCATTTTCAACCAGGAGGTCACGATCGCAGATCTGACGCAAGTGAGTCTCGTGAACACCGCAACCGGCAGCACGATTGCTTCCACTGCGACGCTCTCTGGTACAATACTCACCATCACTTCTCCTGCCGCATTTACGGCAGGGAACGATTTTTCGGTGCTGATTGCGGGGAGTGCGGTGACCAACGATTTTGGAAACTCCTTCGGGGTGACTAATCGATCCACCTTGATGTTTCCGGCCTCGTCGAATGTCTACGTTGACCAAGCGATTGATTTCTATCCCCCGTCTCCCGCTCCAGGAGACACGGTCATCTGGAACTTTGGTGCTCCCAATGAGGTCACGGGACTCACCTTTGGGGTCGATGCCTTCGCTTCCGTGCAAGCAGGAGTCGATGCGATTTGTCTCAACGGCACCGTCTTTCTTGCGGCAGGAATTTACGCTGAGGGCGAGCAGATTGAAATCACTCACCCGGTCACGCTCCAGGGCGAGTCGCCCGCCAGCACCATCATCACGGGCGGTCATACGCATCGGGTGTTCAAGGTTTCCGGCGCTGGGAATATCGTCACGATGGATCGACTCACCATCAGGGACGGGCTGGTGGACGGCGAAGGGCTCCCGGGAGGTGGCGCAGGCATCCAGAATAACGATGCGAACCTCACCGTCACCCACACGATGATTTCCGGGAATCAAGTCACAGCGGGTGGCGGCGGCGGAATTTCCAATATCGGCGGAGTGGTCACCGTGAGCCATTCGACCTTTGCAGACAACACCGCGACTCTGGGAGGAGGAGCGATTGTGAACGCCAGTCTTGAGACTGGTCAAAGCCCCGAATTGACGGTGACCAATTCGACCTTTTCGGGCAATGCCGCGAATTTCCTCCCGCCTACCGGCTCCTTCAATTTCAACGGGGGTGGCGCCATTTACAACGTGGACATTTCCGGTGGGGGTGCCGCCGTGGCGACGGTCGCCAACTCGACGTTCTGTGAAAACTCGGTGCTCAATGGTGAGGGCGGTGGGATTGCCAATATTGGAGGAACCCTTACGGTCACCAATTCCATCGCGCTTGGAAATACCTCGAGCAATGCGAGCGGAGCTCAGGATATCGCCTCTCTGGGATCGTTCACGAATGAGAGCAACCTGATCGGCCTGCCCAGCGGATTGACAATGTTGGATGTCCTCAGCCCCTTGGCTGACTTTGGCGGCTTAACCTTAACCCGTGCCCTCTCTCCCGGAAGTCCTGCGATTGGCGCTGGCGACAATAGTTTTATTCCCGCTGGAGTTACCACTGACCAGCGGGGAGCGCCGCGCTTGATCGGAGGGCTCGATATTGGAGCCTACGAACTCACAACTGCGCTCATCGCTGCTGCCAACTCTGCCCAATTTTCACACAACCTCACCACCAAAATTCTGATTACTGATCTCCTCGCCTCCATCACAGGTGGAATGGGTCTGCCGCTGACTCTGCAATCTACTTCGGCAACAGCCGCTGCGGGAAGCAGCATCAGGGTGACCGATCGGTTTATCATCTACACCCCAGCACCCGGCCAAACGATTGGTGACAGTTTTACTTTCATTGCAAGCGACGGTTTTCAGACAGTCCAAGGCACGGTTCAGATCACGCCAGAAGGAAACGGCAATGGCGGCACGGTCAATATCTCTGAGATTAAGGTGGAGGGTGATTCTGCGGCCATCATCGTCGCTGGGATTCCTGGAATTGTTTACCAATTACAAAGCTCATCTGACATGTCAGTTTGGATCTCGATGGGAGCTGCGGTCACGTGTCCCTCAGGCGGAATCATGACCTTCAATGATCCTGGGCCTCTTCCTGAAACTCGCTTTTACCGCGCCGTTGATCCTGCTAACAGCGCACCCTAACACAATGAAACATATCATCTTAGCCCTCTTATTTCCCGTCATAGCCAATGGCGCTACTGTGCAACTGACGGATAGCGTTGGCGGTCTCATCCCTGATGGATCCACGGCGGGTCTCGCTAGAACTCTTGTGCTGGATCGACCCGGTGAAGAGATCACCTCCATCACTGTGGATATTTCGATCAGTGGCACCAGTGGAAGTTTCCCTTTCTTGGGGGATCTCTACTTCTATCTGAGTGACGGCACTAGTCTTGTCACACTGGCTAACAGAGCCGGACGTGATTCTGGTACACTGGACGGCTATGACGATAGCGTAAGCATGATGGTCACCTTTTCTGACCTCGCTTTCACTGATTTTCACGTTTACCGGCCAGCTGTGACTGGCAACAGCACGACTGCATTGAGCGGCCCGCTTACTGGCAGCTTTCAGCCGGATGGACGAGACACCTTGCCAACCAGCGTCGTAACCGGAGATGCGAGGACTAGTCAGCTCTCGGACTTTTTAGGCGTCAGCGCAGAGCGAACATTCACACTTTTCGCGGCAGATCTATCGGGTGGCGCGGAACACCAGATCGATAGCTTGACGCTCAATGTGGAGACCGTGCAAGTGCCCGAGCCTTCGTTGGGTCTGCTATCGCTAGCTAGCGCCTGTCTGCTGATGTTTAAAAGGTGGCGCTAACAGAGCATGTTGGTAATCGGACCCTCATAGCCTAACAGAAAAATTTGAAGCTGTAGTTTTCATCAGTTACCGCGCAAAGTATATTGCTGAGCCCTCTCATTGACGAAAAAACCTCAGACCGCATGATGACGGTGCCGTGGTTTTTGAAGAAGTGATGTGGGTGGGTTTACTCTTTCTCCGCCACCAGGATGGGGGCTTCTAGGGCTTTTTCCATCGCCTCGCCGCGCAGGCGCTTGTGGCGAACGCCGCGGAATGGGCGACGTCCCCACCCTAACAGTGGACGAATATCTCGCTTCGAGCCGATGGGGGAAGTTCAAATATCAGATGACGCGCAATCCGTTCATCCTCTTTACTATCACACCTCTGGTAATGTTCGTCGTGGTTCAGCGTTTCGCATTCAAAAGTGCCAAGCGCCGTGAGAAAATTTCCGTTTGGATGATGAACATCGCCATTGTCGGATTGGCCTGGGGCTTGATCTCGATCTTTGGATTCATCCCTTGGTTGATCTGCCAGCTCATCACCATCGGCATCGCAAGTTCAGCCGGCTTCTGGCTGTTCTATGTGCAGCACCAGTTTGAAGATGCCTACTGGGAAAATACCGACAGCTGGGAATACACTGATGCGGCGATGAAGGGTAGCTCGTATTATAAGCTACCAAAAATCCTGCAGTGGTTCTCAGGCAACATAGGCTTTCATCACGTGCACCATCTCAGCTCGAGAATCCCTAACTACAATCTCGAGCGCTGCCACTACTCAGACCCGATGTTCACAGCCGTGCCACCCATGAGCCTGTGGGATAGTTTCAGATGCCTGAATGTTAGACTATGGGATGAGGAGGCCAAAAAGCTCATCAGCTTTGGCCAGCTGAAAAGGCAAATGAGACAGGTTGATACCGGAGCGGAATCGGGATCAAAAGCAGCCTGAAAAGCCTCCACTACTGAGTTGTAGGCGGCTTTGTTAAAAAGGACGAGAACTCTGTAAGTTATCGGCGGCGGCGCAGGATGAAACCTAAACCGGTGAGTCCGAGCATTGCAGTGCTCGATGGCTCTGGCACGGTTCCTACAAGTTCAAAGCCAAGAAGACCTGAGCGGTTCGCATTATCAACACCGCCTAGTTGAAACGTCTGGGAAGTTCCTGTTAGTCCGGAGAACAACATGTAATCACCAGCAATGCCTCCGCCAGCAGATGCGTCTACAAATGTGCCGTCAAAAATCTGACTGGTATAGGAGCGCGTATCTCCACCTAAGGAAATGCTGGCGCTTCTACCGCCTGCATCATCGCCTAAATACACATAGAGGTCATAAGTGCCTGTGTAATTGATGTTGTCTAATGTGACCGAGATTCCTGTGGGATTATTTCCCTCGATGTGGCCGTCGGTTAAGTCTCCGGAGGCATTTTCGGCGGCAGCCACGCGGCTGCTACTGGCAGATTTAGACCATGTTCCTACTGATGTGTAGGTGAGGTCCAGGCTACTGCCGTCAGTACCTAGTATGGTCTGCGGCCCAGCACCGCCAACCCCATTGTAACTGGCAATCACGTCCGTGAAGGTTGTGGTTCCATTGACTCCTGCAGCGATTCCAGCGGATGCTCCAGATTGGGTAAGGAGCTGATCGGGTGTTGCTCCAGGGTTGCCATTGTCTGAACGGCCGGAAAAGTTAACAGCGATCACGGAAGCATTTGCCACACTTGTTAGGGCAATCGCGAGAGAGGTAATAATAACAGTATTCATTGTTGTGTGGTCTTCTGAATTTACGAGTGCTTTATAGAATATCGAAATTGTTACATCGAGCAATGACTAAATCACAGCGGTAGTCTTGCCGAGAGGGGAGATTATTTGTCCGGAGCTATACTCTTCCGAAATACCTGAAGTCGAAACGAAATGTACAAGCCCCACACGAATCATCTAGATACCACTAGTCATATAGAGCCCCAAGCCAATGCCTGTGAGACTTGCGATGATACAGGCGGGGATCATGACAGCCCGATGCTGCCACAACCCGATGATTTTCACCGTCGTGTAAATAGCGAGAGCAAATAGCAACAGGCCGCAGATAAACCAAGCCACTGGCCAACGCACAACGGGGAATGACTGAAGTGTTGCGGGAGGTGTGGATGAGTTGAGCTTTTCAAGAGCCGAGCCGGGTGAGTATTTGATGAGCGACTCACGTTGCTTGAGAAACGCAACAGGAGTTTTGAACAGTGGATTGCGAACGAGCTTGATAGAGCTGGCAATTCCATAGTCCCCAGTGAGCGCTTCGTAAGTGGGTTTTGGGCAGCTGATGTTTTGCTGATAACCGTTCTCATCGACCACTTTGATCGAAAACCCTGCTGATGAAGTAGCTCCGCGTTGGCCGGTCACTCCGGACATGCGCTTATCGGATCCTACCATCTTAACAGTAACGGTTTCCTTAGGCAGCCAGCTGGCGATAGGCGGCCATATGGCAAGGGTTCCTAAAAGCGTAATCATAGCGAGTATGCCGCCGAAAATGAGCACGACTTTGCCATTTTGAGGTTGGGACTTTGTGTGGTTATGGCTCATGGCTCGATTCACAACACGCTGGTAAGCTTTTCAGCCAGCGATTTGATAATAAACGTTTGGGGGAGGACAATGAGATGAAGTTAAAATAGTGAACTCACCCAATTCCTCATCCCAAGTTAACGGGAGTTTTTCAGAAGCTTGATTACAGCCTCCGCAGCAGGGCCTGCCGAGGCAGGGTTCTGGCCGGTGACCAAACGATCAGACACAACGGTGTGAAGCTTGAAATCTTCTCCGGAGCTGTAGCTTGCGCCTTGGGATTTGAGTTTGTCTTCGAGAAGGAATGGAACGGCTTTGGTGAGGCCCACTTTTTCTTCCTCGCTGTTAGTGAAGCCAGTCACTTTTTTACCTTTGATGAGTAGAGTGCCATCAGGGAGTTTCAAGTTCACCAATGCTGCAGGGCCGTGACAGACGGCGGATACGATGCCACCTTGGGAGTAGATTTTGCCCGCGATCTCTGATGCTCCGGCTGCGTTGGGGAAGTCCCACATCGTGCCATGACCGCCTGCGAAGAAAATAGCGGCATAATTGTTAGGATCCAAGTCTTTGAGGACTTTGGTGTTTTTCAAGGCGTTTTGATAGGCCTTATGGTTTAAGAATTGATCGTTGATGGCGTCGGGTTTCTTGGTGCTGCGCGGATCGATGGGAGAATTGCCTCCTTTGGGACTGGCGAAGTGGACCTGGTAACCAGCCTTGACGAATTTTTGCCATGGGTGGGTGGCCTCGGCGAGCCAGAGTCCGGTAGTTTTTCCGTCGGGCATCTGACCGTAGTTGGTGACGACGATGAGAACGGTTTGTTTATCATCCGCCGACTGTGCCAGGGGGATGAGTAAAATGGTGGCGATGAGAGCGATGATTGTTTTCATGACTGGGTAACGTAGCGCATGAGACAATTTGTCTGACTCCAATGGATGGGTGGATGGTTGAGACCGAAAAAAATCCCAACTGCCACACATGAGCGGCAGTTGGGAATGATGAATTTCAGGTGGTGGAAAAGACGATTACTTACAGCGACGCAAAATCAAAGCAAGGCCGCCAAGTCCGAAAAGAGCGGCTGATGATGGCTCTGGCACTGACGTGATGGTGATTGAGCTTTGGAGTTCGCCCACGCGCATGTCACCAACGTTGCCTCCATAGGTGAATGCTTGTTCGGTTCCTGTGAACTGGTTAGGAACATCTTGTACTGGATCAGCACCGGTGACGTTATTAGCAACGGTTCCAGTGATGCTGTATCTTTCGTTGGCCGCAACGTTCAATAGGTTGAAGGCAGAGAAACCGTTGATTGCCACAGTAGCGGTTTCGGTTCCACCGGCTCCTAGGTTGACAGTCGCTTCGTCGATGGTGAAAGTGATAGTTTGAGTAGGGGAAACCAGGCTGCCATTAACTCCCCAGTGACCGAAGGCAGTACCCATTCCGGTTACTGCGCCGTTGCTTGTCGCAAACAGGCCAAGTGTGATATCGACTGAGTCATCACCAGTACCGAAGTTATCTAATGATAACCCAGAAATCCTGTAAGTGATAGATTGATCAGCTCCGCCAGAGTTAGAGACGTTACCGCTACCTGGAGCAAAGCCAATAGTGCCTTCAGATGTTAAAGTTCTGTTACCAAATTCACCACTTGCCATTTGCAAGTCAATATTGGTTACGACTGCCTCAGCTGCCGTGAGGGATAACGTGAATGCCAGGGCTGAATGGAGGGTGTGTTTGCTTTTCATTACTCAGATGGGTTTTTGTGTGGAAGGGGCGGGATATAAACACAGGATTACGATGTCAAAGAATATTTAAAAAATAGTGGCTATCTGCTTCGAGATACAGCGTAAGTGCTTCACAAGGCTTTAGCGTTCGCATTAAGTGACATAACTGGGGGCGGAAGTGCATGGGTGAACACTCGCTCTTTTTGTTTGTGTGAGAAGATTATATGCGCAGAAAGCCGAAGAGTCCTTTCTTAGCAGTGGTAATAAAAAAAATCCCAACGGGAATGGGCATCCTAGCCTGGGGTTGGCACAACCCCAGGTAAGAGACCCGTGATGATGCCATGCCTGAAGGGATTGTGAAGGGGCGAGGTGGGAATGAGCCCACGGACTACAGAACGCCTTCAGCGTTCAGATGGGAGCCTTGGATGAACCCAGGGTTGATCCAACCCTGGGCTAGGGTGCTTAATCCCGTTGGGATTTAGGATACCGGATCCTGACTCGTGTGAAGATGGCCTTCAGTCGGTCGGCCCAAACTGTTTAACGGCGTGCCACTCTAGTATACCGCCGTTTCATCGAATGATACATTTCTATGCCCGACCACTCTTATAAAAGGTGTTGGTGAAAATAGTGCTCTCCCGCTGTTAGTTGCCATGCCCGAGCTTGGGAAAATCACTAACAAAGAAGCCGCGTCACTCGCCGGACTCGCGCCCTTTAATCTCGACAGTGGCAAGATGAGGGGACAAAGGAAGATCTTTGGCGGTCGCAGGAGATACGCCAATCTCTGTATATGACCGCTCTTTCAGGCTCACGGTATACCCTATTTTGAAAGAGTTTTATCAGAGGCTATTAGGAAAAGGAAAGCCCAAGAAGCTCGCACCCACTGCCGTCATGAGAAAGCAGCTTTGCTAGCTAAACTCGCTGATGAAGAAACATATAAATCAACTTCAATCCGCGTAATGAAAATAATCACTAAAGACAGTTGCTGACCCTTTTTCCCCTTTTCGATTAGACAGTTATGAAGAACCCCATATTTTTTTATATTTCCCATCACTTAGTTTCTGCCCTGCTTTTTTAATTTTTTGAATATGCACTTCGAGTTCATCATATCGTTTTTGGATGAAAGCTAAATAGTCATCATCTAAATTACCGGAAATTAGATCATTGGCGCAATTAATACAGTGGCTTTTTAATGATGTTTCGATATCAGCGTTACTCTTTTTTATTTCAGATAAATAAGTTTTTGGTGACCTATCTCCTATTTTTATATTTGATATTTTATTGATTCTTACTTTGTTCAAGACGGAATCAGAAAAATCATATTCATCTGAATTGACCCCAAATTTTTTCTTTAAATAGTTGTCTGGAAAAATGTGATGAACATCAACTTTGTTGTTTACGGAAATAGTAGCATTGTTTTCAAAATTAAGGAACTTTTTCTTATGCCAAAGGTAGTAAGTTAAACCCATGAAGCTGGCACTTTTTGCATTATCGGTTTTTTTGTAGCTATCGAAATCTGATAGAATGCGTATGCGTCCCCAATAGTCCTTACTGATGTTTTTTCCTTCAGCAAGTAGCCGTAGAGCTTCACAATCCTTTTTGATGACAATATTTGTTGATCCGTGACCGCCACCTCCATAACGGTTATCCATTAAGGATGCGTAAAACCAATATTTTAACTGATCCATCTGTTCTGAAGATGCTTGTGAAAACTCCTTATTGGGTAATTTTTGATAAAAATGCAATAAGGGTAACAGCATTGTTCTATAGGGTATTTCTTTTACTCTAAATAGCCAATCATTATCTTCCAGCCAGCATTGGATATAGCATATATCTTTTACACAAGTCGCCCAGTGTTTGTTGAAATCAGCCCCAGTTAAATTTTCTAATATAGAGGTTCTGGTAACGTCTCCATTTTCCAGATAATTAATATAACGAACAATAGGATCAACCAACCCATCATAAAAATACTGACGAGATTTGGCCTTACCGACTTCCGCAGAAAGTTTAAAGTCGATATAGACCTTAGCATTGATAATATCGACAAAAGAGAGGATCATCCCCATGGAATTACTCCGCTCGAAAAACAAACAGAACTTTTTTAGAGGCATATTAAGTAATTGGACTGACAATAACTTTTCTTTTTTAATAATGTCAGTTTTAAAATCGCTGAACATTGCGCTAGCGAATTCTCTAGCGACCTCTTTTTGGTCATCATTAATAGTATATTCATCTAATTGAGGTTCAATGTATTCGTCAATAAACCGCTGTTCTCTGTAGTCAATAGAGTTGTATAGATCTGATACTTTAATGAATAATATTTCATCCTTAGGTTGGCGCGAATCAACACCAGAAATGTAGTTTTCTAGACCAACTTTTTTCCGTTTGGAAGCCTTGTCGTAGTACTCTGCGCTACATAATGTATCAAAATCTTCAAAGATATAGTATATTTCGTCTTTTCCTAAAAGTGCTCGATAGATAGCTGTGGTCCTCTGTTGACCATCTAATAGAGTATATATATCTTTAGTTTCAAAATCATCTCGTTGGACGAGTTTAGGTTTCGGTTTATGCTTTTTTGAGCCCCTCTCTCTTAAGTCAAAGCCCTTGCATGCTAAATCAAATTTTGGGCGAGCTAGAATAAGAGAGCCAATGAAAAGATTCCGATTGATAGAATCGAATAGCGTTAATGATTTATCTATTGGCCATTTGAAATCACGCTGGAATTCGGGCAATAATAATTTTCCGTCTTCGATCAGCTTAACTAAATCAGAAATTGAGCGTGTTTCCTGTGTATTCTCAGACATAAGCTGATCATTCCTCAATAGGTTTTATTGTAAATAGAATAAATATCTGCTCTATAAAAGGCAAGGGGCTTAAGTATTGGCACGTGCCAGGTCTGGTTTTTCAACTCTATTTCTCTAACACAATCACACATTCCAAATGCCTAGTCTGCGGAAACAAATCGAAGGGCTGCACGGCGGTGAGTTTGTAACCAGCTGTTAGGAACTCCTTGAGGTCGCGCATTTGGGTCGCGGGGTTGCAGGATACGTAAACGACCTTGCTGGGGCTGAAGGCGAAGAGCTGGGTGAGGAATTCTTCGTTGCAACCTTTGCGCGGGGGATCAATGACGACAGCGGTCTCGTTTGCTGGGAAGGTGATGTCGGCGAAAATGGCTTCGGCGCTGGAGGCGAGGAAGGTGGTGTTCTCGATGTTGTTGAGCTGGGCATTGCGGCTTGCCCAGTCGGCTGCCGTTTCACTGACTTCCACGCCGGCGACTTGCACGAACTTGTGGGCGAGACAGAGGGAGAAGAGGCCGGAGCCACAGTAGGCATCGACCAGGTATTTCGCGCCGCCAGCTGACGCTTGCTCGGCGACGTAGCCGGTGAAGGCGGGCAGGATGAAGGGATTGTTCTGGAAGAAGTCTCCAGCGAGGAAGTGGAAGGTGATGTCGCGACCGCCATCGCGATCGTCCACACGTACGGTCTCGGAAATCGGGTTGCGATGGTTGGTTTCCACACGGCCTTCGGTAGCACGCAGCAGCAGGGTGGCGTCTTTTTTGTAGGCCTTGGCATTGGCACGGGTTTCTTCACGGATGCGAGGCAGCTCCCTGTTGATCACGTCCATGGCGATCGGGCACTGCGGCACGTCCACGAGGTGGCTGCGCTGACCGGCTAACAGAAATCCGATATCGCCGATTTTGCCATCGCGCGGGCGTTTGAAGTGCGGGGTGATCTTTGACCGGTAACCCCACTCTTTCGGTGAGGGAATGGCGGGGGAGCATTCGGTTTCCACACCGGCCATGTGCTTGAGAAGTTCTTCCACCTGGCGGGTTTTCCATTTCAGCTGCTTTTCGTAGGAGAGGTGCTGGTACTGGCAGCCGCCGCATTTTCCGAACAGGGGACACTTGGGATCGAGTCGGTCAGGCGATGGCTCGAGGACCTCGATGAGGTCGGCCTGACTGTGGGATTTATCGTTGCGGAAGACACGGGCGCGAACTTTTTCGCCGGGGAGAACGGAGGGAATGAAGACAACCCAGCCTTCGCTTTCTGCGCGCTTGCTGCCGACGCCGGGGATATCGGAAGTGAAGCCAACATCCTCTGGTTCCACTTTGACGCGGGCAATACCGATACCCAGATTACTGAGGGCAGAGATCTCGACCTCGATTTCCTGATGGTAATCGAAGGGGTAGGCTTTGAATTTCTTCGGCTGACGCATGCTGTGTGTTTAAGTTCCAATTTCCAAAAACCAAATACCAAAGTGATGCGGGGACTAGATTTTTAACCGCTAAAAAAACACGGAACCCACTGAATACACGGAAGTCGATTGTTGAATCCTCGGTGTGTTCCGTGGTTCCAAAATGAAATATCTAGCCAAGTCTTGCTTTCGTGCATTTCGCAATTTTTCGCGGTCAATAGCCACGGTTTGACCGGTTCAGTGGAATTTTCTGCATCGGAGCTTTGCCGGATCGTCGGGTGGGTGTAGATTATATCGCTATGAAAATTCTCCGCGTCATTCCCGCCGTTTTGTTACTTTCCGCTCCATTGGCCTGGGCGGACAAGGACGTGTGGTATGATGCTTCCGGAAAAGTGGTGAAAATTACCCAGGCTGTTGAAGAGAAAAAGCCCTTTGTTCCCGACTGGAAAAAGCGCGAGATCGAACGCCTGGAGGCACAGCGGACCGGCAATTATAATGATCGTGTTTACCACCGTTCAAGAAGCAGTTGGTATTCCGGTTACTCGCCTTATTACTACAGTGGTTATGCTGGCCACTACTACGGTGGTTACCACGGACACCATCGGCATCATGGCTACCACAGCGGTCATCGCTCCCGCTGGGGGTTCCGCGGCACTTACCACGGAAGTGGCTGGTCAGTGCGGGTGGGATACTGAATAGATCCCAGTAATCGACCGTAAACGGCCTACTCGGCTGGTGCGAGATCGTCTTCCTTAGTGGAAGCGGTCGCAGGTGGTGACTTGGCAGGAGGCGCAACAGCGGCACTGGGCGGCTTGATCGCAGTGCTCGGCTGGGTATTGGGAACCGTGACTTTCTGGCTTCCAGTGCCGATGGAGGATTCCGCGCCGTCGGCTAATTGCTCGGCTGTGGGTAAATTGGTATCATCGCTAGGCGTGCGGAAGGCTGCGGTGGGGTTCACTTCCTCGACAGGTGCCGGGGCTGGCGCGACAGGTTTCGCGACCACCTTAGGTTGTTCCACAGGTTTGGCAGCCTCTTCTTCCTTGGGCTTGTCAGCGCAAGATGACAGCAAAGCAGAGAAACCGGCAATACCGGTGAGCATGAGCGAGGTGGTGAGTTTCTTCATTCCGTGGGATCAGGTGCGATGTGACTGACACTCATAGGGTGGCGATGACGGGCTGGCAACTCGGAAAATCTGAAAACAACACGAAGACATGAACAGCGGAAGTGCAAAGGAGCGCGAGAGGTTGTGGGCTTCGGACATAAAAAAACAAGCGACCGGATGACCGATCGCTTGTTTGGAAATGAATTAGTTGAAACGAGCAGCTTGCCCGATCTCGTCTGACTTAAGCGGATTGCTTAGGCAGACGCTTCATGCTGGAGATGTGGCGAACCAGCTCGCGTGTCTCTTGCTGCCATTGGTTCATGGCTTTGCGGGAGACTTCCACTTTATTGGAAATGGCGGTTTCAAGCTCGGCGTAGCTCTCGCTGAGGCGCTGGGAGAAACCGTGCAGCATCTCGGTGGCTTTTTCTGAGATAGGAGTGGTCTCACCGATGGCGGCTAGGCGTTGGTCGGCCTGGCGGCGAGCTTCGCGCATTTCAGCGAGGAGGATTTTCTCATCGGAAACGGTGCGGAGGTTGCTGGTGAGGCCAACTTTGGAAAGCAGCCAGATCATCCACTTGGTGGGGTCGAACTGCCATGGCTTCACGCCGTTACGGTAGTCGTGCTGGAATGCGTGGTGGTAGTTGTGGTAGCCCTCACCGCAGGTGAAGACGGCCATGATGGCTGAGTCACGAGCGGAGTTCTCAGTGTTGTATGGGCGCTTGCCGATGGTGTGGCAGAGCGAGTTGATGAAGAAGGTGCAGTGCTGAACACAAACGATGCGGAGGATACCGGAAAGAAGGAAGCCGCCGAGTGCGCCTGCTGAGCCGTTCCAGAGGTAACCAAGAGCGGTAGGAATGACGAGACCGACAACAAGACCGATGAGGTGCACCCATTTGTGCTGCCACATGACGAGCTTGTCTTTTTTCAGATCGTTGACGTTGTCCATTGGTGGCTCAGGCTTGAGCTTGAACATCAGCCAGCCGATGTGGGCCCACATGAAGCCTTTGGAAATATCGTAAGGATCATCGTCGTGGTCGACGTGCTTGTGGTGCAGACGGTGATCTGCGGTCCAATCAAGGCAGGAGTTCTCGAAGGCACAGGCGCCGAAAACGAGAGTGGTGAATTTCACCGGCCACTTGGCTTTGAAAGCAAGGTGGGAGAAGAGGCGGTGGTAACCGAGGGTGATGCTCATCGTGGTGATGGTGGCATAGAAGAAGAACATACCGGCCTGGAACCAGTCGATTCCGTAGTGCCAAAGGTAGATCGGCACTGCAGTTACAGCAGTCAACGCCGTAACAATCAGGAAGATACTGGTGATCCAGTTGACTCGATTAAATGGGATGCGAAGCATAATGTTTGAATAGGTTGTAGAAAATTAGATGCGGGGCGGGGGTAATCTAGGGGTGAAAAGGGGCGTTCCGGTTCTTTGCCAGAAGTGGGCGCTTCTCTACACTGGTTGTTGACTTGGGTCAAGACTTGGATCGGACATAAGCCCTTCGCGCAAACCGTGTTTCAAACAATATTTAAAGACGAAACCCCCTGTCCATAACCGTTCACAGTGTCGAATTGGATCGCAGAAAAGCTACTATTTTTTATCAAAAAAAGCCAAATGCACGGAAGTTTTGTTGAGTTTTGAGGTGATGATTGAGTGCTGTTAGCCGAAAATCAGCAGGGATGGAGGTTTGTCGATGAGTGGGTTAGGCGATGATCATGGAAAATCAGCTTGTGAGGGAATCATCCCAGCCTCTAGCATGACTCCACATATTTAATAATGATCACCAAACTAATATTGGCGAGCCTGGCACTCGCAACCACGCTCTCCGCTAAGGAAAAGCCCAACATCGTTTTCATCCTCGCCGATGACATGGGTTATGACTCTATCTCCGTCAACAATCCCGCGATGGGACCTCTAAAAACACCGCACATCGATAAGCTAGCCGCCCAAGGCATGAACTTCACCGATGCCCATTCTGGATCGGCAGTCTGTACTCCCACGCGTTACTCCCTTCTAACAGGGCGCTACTGTTGGCGTTCAAGATTGAAAAGATCAGTCCTATGGGACTACGCGAGACCTTTGATAGAGGATGACCGAATCACCGTAGCGGAGATGTTGAAAAAGGAAGGCTACAGCACGGCAATGGTCGGCAAGTGGCACCTGGGGCTGAACTGGTACGACAGTGATGGCAAACTGGCGAACGCTGATCTCAAGGACTCCGACAACATGTTCAGCCGGAACGAAGGCACCAAGCGTGTCAAGGAGGCGCAAGCGAAAATCGACTTCAGCAAAACAACAACCGGCGGACCTAACAGCCACGGCTTTGACTACTGGTTCGGTGTCGATTTACCCAACATGGCACCCTACCTCTTTATGGAAAATGGCAAGACCGTCGGGATCCCCAGCGTGATGAAGCCTAAGAGCATGTTTGGTCATGATGGCCTGATGCTACCAGGGTGGAAATTGGAAAACATACTCCCGACGTTGGGGGAAAAATCGGTCGAGTGGATCACGTCTGCAGCCAAGAACGACAAGCCGTTTTTCCTCTACGTGCCAATGACCTCACCGCACACGCCTATCTCGCCCAGTAAAGAATGGCAGGGGAAGAGCGGGATCGATGCTTACTGTGACTTCGTTATGGAGACGGACGCCGTGGTCGGCCAGATCATGAAAGCCCTCGATGATGCCGGAGTAGCGGACAAGACGCTGGTGATCTTCTCCACCGACAACGGCACGGCCCCTGCGGGCGCCAAATTCAAGCTCCTGGAAAAACACGGAGTGGATCTACGCAAGCACCTCAAGGGGCACAAAGCCCAGATTGCTGATGGCGGCCACCGCGTGCCGATGATTGTGCGCTGGCCGGGGAAAGTGGAGCCCGGCTCGACTTGTGCGGATGTAGTTGGACTGACCGACTTCATGGCAACGACCGCCGAGATCCTCGATATCAAGCTGCCGGAAAATACCGCCGAAGACAGCTTCAGCATCCTGCCCCTGATCACTGGCAAGGCAAAGACACTACCTAACAGACCGCTGGTGGTGAACCATGACATCGGCGGAAACTTCGCCATACGCAAAGGAAAATGGAAACTCATCCCCGGAAAAAAAGGGGTGCAGCTGTATGATATGGAGGCTGACCTCAAGGAGAGCAAAAACATCGCGCAGGAGCATCCTGAGGTGGTCGAAATGCTGCAGACGACTCTGGACCGTTACAAAAAGTCCGGTCGTTCGCGCTGATCAAGCCTTGCGCTTCCAGACGCTTACCAGTGACACCGTCCACTGAAACTTACGCGCCGTTTCCCTGATGAGGAAGGGTTCGTCGTGACGACCCGTGAGTTCAAAGTCTCCTTCCAGTTGGCTCTTTAACCAGCTGAAAGTATCCTCCTTGGGTTGGTTCTCAGGCGGCGTGAAGCTATCGAGCCAGGTGCAAGGAGTGGCGAGCACAAGCATACCACCGGGCCGGACAAGGTCAGGGAGTCGGTTCAAAAGTTTTAACGGCTCGGGAAGCCGGCAGATCAGGTTGGCGGCGTGCACGCGGTCGAAGCTGCCGAGGTCATCGGGCAAGTTCATGGCATCGCCTTGAAGAAATCTAACATGGTCAGCCTGTGAACGAGCAGGCAAGCTGGCGGTGGCGGGGCGGGTCTGTGAGCCGGTGTCTAACATGTGGTAGTCGATTTTCCCCTCACGACGAATCGTCTCCGCCGCATCGATAAAGTTTTGCGAGAAATCGATCCCTATCACTTCGTCCGCACGCTGGCTGAGTTCAAAACTTGATCGACCGACGGCACAGCCTAGATCGAGCGCGCGGTCACACTTTTCCTCAGGGAAGTACGCCACCGTGCGCGCAGGAAATCCGATCGCATCCTTCGGTCCGAAGCCCCATGGCATCAACTCGTCGTCAGGGCCGTAATGCATGAGAAGATACTCGCTGAGCAGTTGATCGGATTCGTAGACATCGGCCATGGGGGACAGACTCAAGAATCCAGAGCCAAGAATCAAGGGATAAGGCGATCTTTGATCGGTAGGGCAGATTGGCCTCAATCTGCAGGGCTACACTATTCACCGCTCGGGAGGGATTAATGATACCGAAGCTGTTGGATCATCCCTATTTCAGCAAAGGCTGTTCGCTTCGATCCGGCAGATTGAGGCCAATCTGCCCTACCATCGTTTATTTGAGATACCCAACAGATTGTTCTGATTATCCTGTTTGCATCTATTCCCTTGTGAATCAATGGCAGCTACGCTTCTCTGCGCGCGGGTATGGAAGACAGTGCGGACATCGGACAGCAACGGCGCACGTTTCTTTGGGAAATGGTGCGGTCGGTGCCGCAGGGGTTCATCGAAACCTCGGGCACGACCTTTGCGATGTATGTGGCGATTGCGGTGTTTGATGTGCCGGTGTGGATGAAGATGGCTATCGCAGCTTCGGCCAGCGTGGGGCTCTTGCTGAGTCTGTTTACTGTACAGATTGTTAGAAGACTCGGTTGCTCGGTGAATGCGGCTTCGGTGATCGTCTGGGGCGCATCGGCTACCGGCTTTGCGACGGCGGCGATGTCGGGAAATTCGGCGGCGATCTACGTGACGGGGATTTGCGCAGCGGCCTTGATGTTGATGCTGGGCATTCCGTTGATGTCTCAGATTTATCGAAAGCATTATCCTAACAGAGTGCGCGGCAGGTTGTTTTCCATCGCTGGCATGCTACGCGCGGTGGTGGCTGGTGCGGCTGGGTTGGGCCTCGGCATCTGGCTGACCGACCACGGCGGGGATTTCCACGGACTGTTCTGGTTCTACAGTGGCTGTTGTATTCTGATGGCAGGGTGCGTGCTGGCGATGGCACGGGTGCGGCTACGAAAAACAAAACGGCTACAGCTCTTTGACGCCTTCGGACATGTGAAAACGGATCGCGCATTTCGCAAGCTGCTGATTTCCTGGATGATGTTAGGGCTGGGTAATCTGCTGTGTTATTCGCTGTTCGTGGAATACATCACCAACCCTGACTACGGCTTTGCTCTCGAGGCGAAATCCGTGGGCATGATTACCAGCACGATACCGATGATGGCATTTATCGTCTGCATTGTGCCTTGGGGGATGGTCTTTGATCGACTGCCGTTCTACCGGTTGCGCGTGATCGTGAATCTCTTTTTCTTGTTGGCGATGTTAGTCTACTTCCTCGGCGGCACCTTCATGTCGCTATGTATTGGCATGGCGCTGCACGGTATTGGTCGATCCGGAGGAAACGTGCTCTGGAGTCTGTGGGTGACCCGATTTTCAACCGAGGAAAATGTGGGCGAATACATGAGTGTGCACACCTGTCTCACCGGATTCCGAGGAACTCTGGCGCCTATCATCGCTTTCGCAGTGGCCGGGAGTCTGGGTCCGAGCACCGTGGCGATCGGTGGCGCGATCTTGATTTTTGTGTCCTCCTTGCTGCTCTGGCCTGAGCTAAAAGCGGAGTGGGCAAAGTAGGACAAGTTTAGAACTTGTCGGCAACCCCTGTGAACCCCTCGTGCTTGTCCTGATTATTCCAAAGCCTGCCGACAAGTTGCAAACTTGTCCTACTCTCGTTCCATCAAAGTAGCTTTTGGATCAGCTGTATTTCTTCTATCGTAGCGAGTTTTTCCAGATTGCTCATCGTCTGATCAATATCCGGAATTTCCAAACCCTCTCTTTCAATCTGCTGCTCATCTCTGGGGAATTCATCAGCAGGTAGCAAACTTTCCGCTAGATGAAAACATACCCATGCGCGCCAGCTGCGCAGTTCGCTGTTAGGTCCGCTCATGCGACTGGCGAGGTGCTGGTAATGGCGCACCGGATTGCCAAGAAACCCTTCCTCGTGTCGGCGGGTGAACAGCCAGACCTTCGCCTGATACGGAAGCGGCCATGGTGTGAAGGTTTCAGTGTCGAGAGACAGTGCGTGGTTGAGCTGTAGCAATGCTTGGGCGGGTTTCCCTTGAAGCCAGAGCGACTGGGCACAGGTTAGGCAGGTGAGGAAATAGTCGTCTTCACCACGGCGACGTTTCGAGTCGCCAGGGCCTAACACCCGATCCGCCGGTGGCAGAAACGGGCAGCTTTCGCGGTCGGGGAGATGGAGGCGTTCAGTCATCGAGGCTTCGGGCATCGGCATAGCCATCGGAGAAACTGATCACCATCGGGCGACAGCAGACTTCGCAATCGTAGTCCACCTCACACGGACATTCGCTGGTGGGAGGCAGTGCCACTTCGAAGGACTCGAAGCAGGACGGACAGGTGACGGACGTTGTTTCCACTTCAGTAATCTGCGGTTCCTACCACCGATCGTCAACCTGTGACTACTCCATGATCACGCGATAAAATGCCTTTGGCTTGGTGGTATCGACGGTGATATCTGCGACGGTGGTTTCGCTGGCACTGCTTGCGCCGGGAACAAAGCTGCGGACATCCACCCAGCTGTTAGGCTCTAGGGTGTAGGATCGCTGCACGGTGAAGAGGCGCGTATCTGTGGAGTCGAAGGTGAGGGTGATTTTTGTGCCGTCGGTGCTGATGGCAGTTTCTGTGATCTGGAACTCGTCAAGTGTAACGACGGCGGTCAGGGGCTGTAGTTCGCTGGTGGCCAAAAATCCATCAGTGATACTGAGCTCATCAATGAGACCATCGAAGGCGGAGTCGATGTTTCCGGAGGAATTGAAGTGGGCGCCGATAATCAGAGGGCCACTATTCGAAGTGCCGGTGGCGTTGGTGGTCTGGGTATCACTCTGATCATCTAGGGTAAACCGAACCGTGTTGGTATTGGGGTTAAAAGCGACGCTGATGTGGTGCCAATTGGTGTCAGGGATGGCCAGCGTGGACGTGATGATGGCTGAGCCGAGGTGCAATGCGAGCTTGTTGAAGCTGGTGGCGTTGCCATAGCTACCCGCAGCGGCGAGGAACATGTAATCGAGGGCTGCGTCGCTAGTATTGGTCAGCTTTTTCATGACGAGAGGCATGGTGCTCGCCTGATTGTCGCCGGTGGGCATGGTCTCGAGTTTCACCCAGGCCTCGATGGTGAAGGGGTTGTTGCCGAAGTCGAGGGCACGGTTATCCGCGACTTGCACGTAGTTTTGATCGTCCTGTTCGAAATCGAGAGATCCAGTGTTCTCCGCCCCTAACACATAGTCCGTGGAGTTGGGCACGGCTGGGGAAAACACTGGCGAGGTTGAGCCGCTGCTATTATGGTAGGTTCCGCCATTTCCGTAGGGCAGGCTGTCGTTTAGATTGTTTTCAAATCGTAGTAGCGTGCGATCACCCAGCATGGCGAAGGGGTCCGCATTTTCAAGTCGTTGCCGTGTGAGTTCGTCTTCAAGCCTTTGCCTAACGGAAGCGTATGCCGTCTGGTTAGCCAAGTTGGGTTGACCGTGTTCAGGCAGTAGCTCGAAGGGGTTTTCCTGGAGGTCAAAGAGCTGGGTGACCTGAGTGGCATTGTTGCCAACGTCATACTTGATGAGCTTAAAACGGCCGTCGGTAATGGATCTCATACCAGGTTTGGCGCCGCCGGCGTAAAGTCCGTAATGGTAGGTGCGGTGGCTGGAGGTGTTGCCTTCGAGCACGTCTTTGAAACTCTGACCATCGTTGCTGTCGATGGTGTTTGGGATGGCAAGACCGGCGAGCTCGCAGAGGGTGGGGAAGGTATCGTGGAGGTAAACCAAGGCATCTGTGGCGGAGCCGGCAGCGATACCAGGGCCACGGACGATATAGGGCACGCGCCAAGTGTGCTCGTAGAGATTTTGTTTTCCTTGGAGACCGTGACGCCCAATCGACATGCCGTGGTCTGAGGTGAAGATGATGTAAGTATTTTCCATCACACTATCGGAGGTATCTCCATCATTGTTAGGATCTTCTAACCGCGCAAAAATACGGCCAAGCTGCTGGTCAATCCAATCCGTGCAAGCGAACTGTCGGCCGATCTCGTTACGGATCACCTCCTCGGTGCGGTAATCAAAAACTCCTGGGACATTGACCTCATCACGCACATTAAGATGGCCATGATCGAATGGGTGAGCCGGGTACGTGGCCGGGGTGCAGGCGAGATGGTTGATGGGAAGCGGTGGTGAGTCTGGGTCGACACTTAGGATGTTGACGGGATTGGTGACATTAAAGCAGCCATAGCGGCCTGTTAGGTCTGGGGTTTCGCGTGCATTACGTTCATCATGCGGGTGTGAGAAACCTAGATACATCAGGAAGGGTTTACCGTTAGGGCGATGGTTGGTCTGCCAGTGTTCGATGTGTTCCAACCCTCTGTCGGCATGCCACTCACTACCATTTCCATCCGTGTTACCACGTTTGGTGGCATCATTGACGATGGTGAATTCACCATTGGCTGTGCCGTAACTGTTACCATTTTTACAGGTGCGATAAGTTGCGTAGGGTAAGTTACCGGCTCCACTGCGAGCACCACGATTAAAAATGCCGGGGAAGGTAGTGGCTGCGCTGACACCTGAAGTCCGCTGCCAGCTGTTTTTGCCGCTCATGATGCAGGTGCGCGAGGCTGTGCAGACGGCGCCTACGTCTGATCCCATGATCCGTGCCTGATGAAAGATCATGCCCTCGGTGGCGAGGCGGTCGATGTTCGGGGTATCGATGTGATAAGGATTATTGTTAGAATCCAGTTCGACAGGTTCACTATTGCGGTAGGCATTGATGACATAGGTGTCCAGGTCATCGGCGATGATGAATAGAAAATTGGGAGGGATGGGAATAGAGGAGGAAGGTGTTCCGCTGGCGATGTTACTGTTTCCAGACTCTTCATTGGCGGTATTTACTTTGGTGACGATGTAATAGTAGGTGGTCTCATTGGCAGCTGTGTTATCGATGTAGTTGTTGCTCGTTGATGTACCGATCTGAGTGTAGCCGCCTCCCGGTGTAAGGGAGCGTTTGACTCGGAAATTTAGCACGCCCACTTGGGTGTTGGCGTCCCATATGAGCGAATTTCTGCTGTTTCCAGGAGTTACCGCCAGATTGGTTGGCGCATCGGGTGCAGGAGGAGGGCCTGGCTGGGTAAGGAGGATAGCATTGACGTGTATATTACTGAAGTTATTGGCCGTATGGGTGATTTGCTGCGTAATGCCATCAGCGGTGAATGTGCCGACGACATGTTGGCCCCAGCCTGATCCTTGTCCTGAAACGTTGACTGCGGTGGTGCCGTCACCAAATGTCATCGATCGAGTATTACGTTGGTCGTTGAAGAATATCTGAATCTGATAAGTTGTTCCCTGTGTCAGACCTCCGATGGTCTGGGTGCCTGTGGAAGTTCCATTGGTGGTGTAGGTGAGTGATTTAAGCACGGTGTCCATGTTGGTATCACCCGTGCTGGCAGCGCCGCTGGAAGCATCGCCAAATGGGTTACTGGTCACTGTGGGTGTGAAGGTGAAGTCGCTGTAGGTGACAGCATTGAACGTGTAGCTTTTGGTTCCGCTGATTCCTCCATTGGTGACTGTCGCTGCTGTGCCCCCACTCCAGGCGTAGATGATATTTCCTTCGATGAGATCTGATTTCCCTGTGGTGTTCGTGGCCGGTCCCCAGCTAATCGGTGCGGCGTTGAGAATGGCCATGCAGGTGATGACCCAGGTGATGGCGAGTAGGCTTTGCAGTTGTCTTGGAGCAGTGATTTTCATGGGAAATAGTGGGAGTGAAAAAATGGCTCTCTTTACGAAAAAGAGAGCCAGTATAAGCGAGAAAAGCTCTCAGAGCTATGGTTAATTCCGGCGGCGGAGAATCAATGCAAGGCCTCCAAGGCCAAGAAGGGCAGCCGTGGAAGGCTCGGGAATGAGACGAATTTGGTAGGCAGTGATGTGTGTGTTACCAAAACCAGCGTCAGGAGAAAGGGTATTGAGGAACAGGTCTTGACTGGTTGCATCTGCGTTGAAAGTGCCGATGACGAATTGGTCGTTCAAACTGACATTGCTTCCCAGACCGTCACCATATTCCATCGTGCGGGTGGTATGGGCGGCGCGATCATCAACGAACCATATTTGGATTTCATAACTTCTACCGGATTCCAGATTACCATTTCCCACAGAAATAGTGGTAAATTCACCTCCTCCGAATTCGGCCTGACTTAACAAGCTATCGTAGTCAGCATCTCCAATATTTGTAGCAGAAGATAGATCGGCTGCGCCACCATTCTTTGGATCGCCGTCTAGCAGCGCGGTTGTTCCCACGAAAGTTACGCCGTTTACCACGGGGCTTACGGGAGTGTGATCGAAGGATTGCGCGTTGAATGCTTCAATCGGCGTGCCGTTTGTCGAGACATCGGTGAAGTTTGTTGCCGAGGTTGAGATGGCTGTGGCAGGCCCCCATGTGATGATGGCGGCTTGAGTGCTGCAGAGTGAGGCTATGGAGGTGAAACCGAGAAAGGTAAATAGTGTTTTGTTCATTGTGTGTGTTGGATTTGTATGAGTTTCTTACACCAGCTGGAATTTGCTAAAGCCTATCAAACATGAGAACAGGTATTAGGATGTCAATCTAGATGAGGTATTTACACTACGCCGTACTTTGACCCATTCAATGTTGAGTGGGGCCTCTCAGAACAGGGGGCTGTTTAACTGAAGGTGTTGTCTCGAAACCAACCTCTTGTTAATCACCCACATGACCGTCAACCAGCTAGCCGACCAAAAACCCTTTACCACTGCCGATGGCTCCACCATCCGCAGTATTCTCGATGCCACCAATGCCCCGGTGGAAAAACAAAGTCTCGCCGAAGCCAGTCTGCCTGCCGGCGGCGAAACCCAGAGGCATTATCATAAGCTCAGTGAGGAAATCTATTTCATGTTGGAGGGCGAAGCCACCATGGAGATTGATGGCGAGTTACAGCACGTTGGCCCGAACGATGCGATTCTGATACCGCCAAATGCATGGCATCAGATCACCGCCATCACGAACATCCGTTTCCTCTGCTGCTGCGCCCCAGTTTACTCGCATGAGGATACCTATTTTGAGTGATTATTTCACGACTATCGGGTGGCGTTTCTCGTGGCTGATACGGTAAAGCATGAGCTTGACGTTGTTGTCGCTGGGAGCGTCCACTTTCTGCCACACGGCACCGGCTTCGTAACGCACGGGTTTCGAGAGGTCGTCGGCGATGATTTCCGTGAGGTTGTTTTTCTTCGCAGGACGTTTGTTAGCTCCCTTGTCATCGTTGAGAAGGAAAGTGGTGATCGGTCCTTCTGTCTCGGCGATGATGGGGTCTTGGTAGGCCATGAAGTGACCGCTTTCGAAGGAGGGTCGTTTGGTGGGTTTTCTAACAGCGAGACCGCAAACAGGTCTGATGCCCTTGGCATCACCTTCTACTTTGAAGCTGGATTCCACAGTGAAGTGGTGGTCGCCTGCGAGCATGGTGATGGTGCGGACTTCGGAAACTTTGGCATCGCCAATTTCCACCGGTTTGTAGCTGAGTTGGAACTTGAGACGGAGCGGGCCGCTTTCTAACACTTTGTGTGTAGCGAACACAGGGCTGGTGTGGAGTTTGCCTTTGGCATCGAGGTAACCGAGGCCACCGCAGCCGAGGGTATCGCCTACCTTGTAGCCGTCGAGGCCGGTGCCGTTGTTGGTGTGGTAGTCGTCCTTTTTATACCACTCGTTGGCGATGGATCGACGTACGGACTTGGTCCAGACATCGATGCCGCCACGGGCGTTTTCAACGGCGAGGGCTGGGCCGTAGGCGCGGTAGGCGATGCGGTCGTTCTCCCAGACGAAATCGTCTTTGCGCTCGGGAACAAAACGTGCGAGCAGCATGTTGTTGCGGTGTTTGGGTTGGTCTTTTCCGCAGGCGAGTAGCTGGAACTGACGACTCTCCTTGGGGCTGAAGCTGGCTTTGAAAAGGAGGGTGTCTGGTTTTCCGTCGCCGTTGTTATCGACGACTTGGGTGGGCAGGAAGTAGCCGGTCACTGCATCGCGAACGGCGGCGTTCTTGGTGGTCAGACTTGGCACCAGAGAGGCTGCCTTTTTCCAATCCATTTCGATGACTTCGTTCAGGCGTGGGAAAGAGCTTGGGCTATTGGCAGTGAAGGTGGCCGATTTGGCTTCGGATAGAATGAGGTGTTTGTGTAGTTCGTGAGCGCAGAGGAGGAATCCACCGACACCGTAAACTGCGGATTCATCATAGGTGACTAACTTGGGATCCTGACCAATGGGTTGCACGTATCCGAGTTTGCCGTCAGCGTGAACATTTCTAACAAGTCGCTGCCAACCGCGAATGGCAGGTTGTTTGTATTCGGCGGCAGGGAGAATGCCGTTGTTGATGCCCCAGAGGAATCCGTAGGTGAAAAAGGCGGTGCCGGAAGATTCTGGAACAGGGAAGCTCTCCGGATCTAACAATGATGCATGCCACGAGCCGTCTTTCTGCTGGATGCTCTTGAGTTTGGCGGCCATTTCCTTGAACTGCTTGATGTATTTCGGGCGCGTCGGGTGGTCGTGTGGCATGTATTGCAGCACGTGGCAGAGGCCGGCGAAGACCCAGCCGTTTCCACGCGACCAGAATACCTTTTCGCCGTTGGCTTCCTTGCTTTCGAAATACTTGGAGTCGCGCCAGTAGAGATGACTTTTCACGTCGTAGAGGTAGTCGGATGTTTTCCACCAGAGAGTGTCCATTTTACGCAGATACTTTTCATCGCCGGTGGCGGCGTGGAGCATCGCGAGTGTGGCTGGTGACATGTAGAGGGCATCACACCAGGCCCATTCGCGCATGTGAACGTGGTTCACCCAAAACAGGGATTCATCATGGGGGCGGGCGACGAAGTGATCCATGACTTCACGAGTCGGAGCGATCTGGTGGGGGAGTTCGTCACGTAGGTAATGCCAGAGGTGTAGCTGTCCTACGCAGTGGTCGTCCCCGAAGCCGTGGCGCGGTCCGAGCTGGTAATTGAGATCGTCTGAGACCTTGAGCAAGGCTTGGTAATATTTCTCATCGCCGGTGGTTTGTGCATGTGCCAGAAGGCCAGTCCAGAGCGCGCCTTCGGTCCAATCCCAGTCTTTTCTCTCGTAGGGATTGGCAAGTTGCCAGTCGGCGGCGGCGTTGGCTACCTTGAGGATGGATTTAGTGTTGAGCTCGCTGGAAAAGGCGGGTGTCGCTGGTTCCGTGACTGCTGGCGCCTCTTTCACAGGGGCCTCTTGTTCCTGAGCAAAGAGGGGGCATGTTGCCGTGGCGAAGACGATCAGTGACGGAAGAAGTGCGCGCTTTTTATACATGAGATGCATGGTTGTTATTGAGTGATCTAGACTCGCTGTTCCTGCTATGGTTACAAGTGATAAGATGAATGTCAGCGACAAATTCCATATGTGAACAGTCGCCAGAATATCTCGCCAAAAACCTAGGATATCATTCTTTCCCCGACAAATTTACCAAACAACGAAGTATAGGGTGCATCAAATCACCTAATTACTTCAATTTACCACACCCGATGAAGATCAAGACCACCCTCGCCCTCCTGCCCGCGCTTACCCTTATCTGCAGTGGTGTTGCCCATGGGGATGAAAAAAAAGGAGCTTCTGGAATCGTCGCATCATTTGAGACCGGGGTGCCGGAAAACTTCGCTGCTCAGGGAGGAAAACTTAGCGTCTCTGGCGATCATATCCTCGATGGCAGCAAGGCGTTGAAGTGGGATTTTAAAAATGGCGATGCCTTCACGGTCAAGACCGGCCCGCTGGGGAATGTCAACGTGTGGACTGGCTACGGAAACTACTCTCGCTCGGCCGTCATCTTCCCCCTCTATCTCGCCCAAAAAGGCCCCGGCCACCTACTCGTGGAAATCCGTGCCGGTGAGGAAACAGCCGCCACCTTCGAAGTTCCACTGGTGCATGTCGGCTGGCAGAAGCCAGTCTTCCACTACTCATGGAATTCCAAACTCAAATGGGTCAACGGGAAGCTCAAAGACAAGCTCGATAACTTCCGCATCTCCGCGCACGGCGTCACTGGCGAGAACACCGCCTACTTCGATGCCATCTTCTTCAACGACCCGCGCGACTTCCGCGATGCCAGAGGCCCGATCACCCAGTCTTGGGAACCAGCGGTTCACGATTTCTCAAAACTCCCGGCACCCACCGCCGAAGACCTCGCCAAGGTCGACGCCATCTTCAAAATCTTCAACCCGGACCCCAACCCCAACATCAAGCGTGAGCATTGGGAAAAACGCGTCGCCAGCCTAAAAAAATCCATCCAAGACCAAGGACTGCAACACGGCAATCCGGTCAAAAACCACTATAAAAATTTCGGCTTCCTCAACAGCATCGCCAACGATTGGCTTAGGTGCGCCGATCCGGAAATGCGCAAGGAACTCGCCACCTGCTTCCACACCGTCAACGACTGGATGCAGGAGCAAGGACTCGTCGTCAACGGCTCCATCGGCAAGGTCAACAACTACGGCGGCCGCCTCTACGTCGATGCCATCACCAAGATGCGCGGACCTCTCAAGGAACACGGCAACCTCAAGACATCCATCGACTACCTCAAATGGTCCTACAGCTACGACGATCACATTTTCGGTGACAACCACCACGTCTCCATGGACTACTTCCACAACGAAGCCGCGCGCCTGATGCGCATCGCCCTCACCCACGGGGATCCGGTTGTCCGCTGGCATCACGTGAACCAATTCCGCGACGCCTTCGGCAAACAACTCATCGTCTCGATCGAACCAGACGGCGGTATTTTCCACCACGGATTCCACTACTACGCCTACGGCTCCATGGGTATGAACGACGCCTCATGGCTGGCCGCCGTGCTTTCCAGATGCGGCATGCCAGTCCCCCGCAAAAGCCTCGACTCCATCCGCAACGCCGTCGAAGCCATGATCTGGTATAGCGGGCGCACCACACTCTGGTCACTCAACGGGCGCAACGCCGCCGGCACTCAAGGAGCGCCCACCGGCACCATCAAAAATCTAGCAGAAGCCTATGCGCCATACAACGATGGGAAACCGGACCCCTACCTGATGTCCAACTTTCTCCGTCTGGCTGGCAACCATGCCAAGAACCCCGCCTACGCAGACATCACACCCGCCGCCTCGCCTAACGGAAATTTCACCATGCCATCCGCCGCCCTAGCAGTCCACCGCCGTGACGACTGGTTAGCTGGCATCAAAGCCTACTCGAAATACGCCGGCTCCGGCGAAAGCTACGCCAATGCCAACCGCCACGGCCTCTACATGTCCATGGGCCAGCTCGAACTCCTCACCCATCCCAAGGAACTGCCCACCGTACTCGGCTCCGGCACTCGCCCTGATGAAGGCTACGATTGGACTGCCATCGAAGGAGCCACCACCATTCACTGTCCCATCAAAGGCATCGCCAATGGCAACGGCTCACGGAATCCCAAGAGCGGTGAAATATTCGTAGGCGGCCTCACCAACGGCCACAACGGATTGTTCGCCTTCACTTTTAATACCAACTTCACCCACAACATCGTCCGCAACCTCGCTGCCGACCCCAAGCAGGCTCCGAAGCCCGACAATCTAACAGCTCTGAAAACATGGTTCTGTTTCGACAACCGCATCATCTGCCTCGGTTCTAACATCTCCATCTCCGGCGTCGATTACCCAGTCCGCACGAATCTCTTCCAGAAATTCCTCACCGCCGAGCACTCAACCACCCAGCTCAACGGCGAGTCTCTAACACTTGCCGATCAAGCGATCACCCGAGACGAAACCCAAGCCGCCACCCTCATCGATCCCTACGGAAACGCCTACATCACCCCTGCAGAAACCCCCGTCCATCTCCGCATCAGCGAGCAAAAATCGCGCAACAACAACGACACCAAAGACACCACCGGTAAGTATTCCACCGCCTGGATCGAACACGGCAAGAACCCCAAAGACGCCGCCTACGAATACGCCGTGCTAGTCCAGCCCACCGACGAAGACCTGAAATCATTCACCGCCAAGCAGCCTTACCAAGTCCTCAAAAAAGACGCCACCGCCCACATCGTTCACGATGCCCCGTCTAACACCACCGGCTACGTCATCTTCCAGAAAGAAGCCGAGCTCCCGACCGACCGCACCCTGAAATCCGTCGCCCAGCCCTGCCTCGTCATGATCGCCGAGCACGCCGACCATTTCACAGTCAGCCTCACCAATCCGGACGCCCGCCTCCAGGCCAAAGAGCCGCAGCCCGTCACCATCACCCTCAACGGTGAACTCACCTCAGCCGATGAATCATCCCCCGCCACCCTCGAAACAAAAGACGGCAGCACCCAGCTCACCGTGCCAGTCCTCCACGGCGAGTCCGTCATCATCCGCCTCAAGAAACCCAAACCGCTTTCTAACACGGAGGCAGAAACAGAGGTAAAAGACTCATCGGCCAAAGAAGCGGCCGCCCCAGCCAAGGAATCAGAAAGGCCTGCATCCCCGCTTGCAAATTACCGCTGGATCATTGCAGGACTGCTCATTGTGGCTATCGCCATCGTGGCCAAGCTTCTAGGGAAGCGGAAGTAGACCGATGAATTTTATTGTGATGGACAGACCATCGACATGTTCATATTTTTTTACGAGATACTAAACCTTTCTTCTATAGAGACATGAAAACAGCACTTCCACTTCTAACCGCCACCGTCGTACTGGCTACATCGACACAAGCTGCTTTGCTTTACCATTACACCTTCGATGTAAACTCAACAGCAAACTCTGGTACGGGTGCAGCTGTCGCCACGGTACAGGGCACTCCCACCATCACCGCAGGCGGGCAGTCTGGTTCGTATGCCGACTTCGACGGAGGTAATGTGGCAGGCTCTGATGCGGTCAATGTGAATGTCTCTGGTGACGCCATCGTGCTTGGAAGTTTCGCCATCCGACTCTATGTCAATGATGCCGCCTCGGGGGGCACCAACTTTGATGACTTTCTCGCATTCACTGACAGTAACGGAGGTGCGCACTTCTTAGAAAGGTCCGGTGCCAGTGGCACGATTGCTTTATTCGGCGACGCATCGATAAGTGGGACAACCAACGGATTACAGGACGGAAATTGGCACGAGCTTTTATTGACGGGAGCTACCTCTGGTGCAGATGCCCTCTTTACCTACAGTGTTGATGGTACTGTCCAAGGGACATCCACCTATACCGGTGCAGCCGCATTCACCCTGAACGACATCCGGATTGCCGGACGAGTCGGCGCGGATAACAGATTCATCGATGCTGGCATCGACGAAGTGCAGATCTTCAATACCACCACCATTCCAGAGCCATCCTCTACAGCCCTCCTAGGCCTAGGTGGACTCGCACTCTTGCTTCGCCGCCGTCGTTAAGAGCGAATTCCATATGTGGACAGCCATAGGCATAAATCACATATTCCACTTGTAAGTGTTTCTCGGTCAATTATTTTGTAACTCAAAGCTTCACACAATCCCACTATGAAAAAATCACTGGTTTCCCTTGTTCTATTCGGAATCGCTGCGGCAACAGCAAACGCCACAATCATCATTTCTCCCGATGGTTCTCTCTATACGAGCGTCACCGGCAGCCCTGGCGTTAATCCGAATTTCACCGTCGACAAACTTTTCGATCAGACGATTGCAATTGGTGGCGATCCGGGGAGTGGAGCAGATGAAGGGCGTTCATGGGCGGCAGCAAACGGCACAGCCCCGAACGGACCACGTCTGGAATTTGAACTCGATAAAAGCTATACCATCACCAACTTGGTCTATGCCCAAAGACAATTCAATACGAACCAAAACCGGGACAAAAATACGACCGCTCGTATATGGGCCAGTACTACCACTCCATTCACCTCACTGAACACACCGGCCGGACCTGCCGATGCTACCGTGAGTCTCAACTTTACCACTGCCAGCGATATCTTCACCGATTACAAACTGGCCACTCCCATCGACGGGCGTTATTTTTACATCGAATTCGATGAAGCTCCAAACAGTGGAAATAATGACGTAACAGGCGGTGCCGAGCTTCGCTTAGCTGTCCCAGAGCCCTCCTCCACAGCTCTTCTTGGTCTTGGTGGCTTGGCTCTCCTGATCCGCCGTCGTCGCTAGATACTGTCAGGTCTTCTGATCACCTGAATTTTTCAATGCCTGTTCACAGAAATGTGGGCAGGCTTTTTTTGTTGGGAGAGCTAGCGACGTCCCCGTTTAAGGCTTATTCTTTTCCGACAAAATCAGGATCCGTCAGCGTTTTGAGAAATGCGATGAGATCGGCTTTTTCGCTGTCGCTGAGGCCAAGGCCTTGGGGGTGCTTGGCGAGGTTGGGATCGAGGGTGGGCGATAAGGTGGGTGGGGCGTTATAGTGATCGATGACTTCCTCGAGAGTCTTGAATCTTCCGTCGTGCATGTAGGGAGCTGTTAGGGCGATGTTGCGTAGGCTCGGGGTGCTGAATTTGTATCGATCGCTTTCCTTGCCGGTGGTCGTTTCGAGGCCTAAATCTTCCGTGGGCGTGAGTCCGTTGTTGTGGAACGAGTGATCAGTGAACAGGGCACCGCCGTGGCAGTGAAAACAATCGGCACCCCTCTTTCCCAAACGCGGTTCGGACTCGGTGAAAAACAGTTCGAATCCGCGTTGCTCTTCTGCGGTAAGAGTGGCTTTTCCTTTCACGGATTGATCGAGTTTCGAGTGCAGGCTGAGCCTTGTTAGGAGAAAGTTTTCTATGGCAAGGCCAATGTTTTCTGCGCTGATTTTTCCTGATCCAAAAGCGGCGGCAAACAGCGGCGGGTAGCTGGGGTCCGACTTCAGCTTGACCACGACCTTATCCAGTGACTCAGCCATTTCCAAGTGATCCTCGATGGGGATGAGTGCTTGGGCTCGCAGAGACGACGCACGGCCGTCCCAGAAAAAGGTGTCTTTCCATGCGAGATTGAACAGCGGCATGGCGTGGCGTGGGCCGTTTTTTCCATCGACGCCCGGGCTGAATTGGCGTGAGTCTGTTAGGGTGCTTCCTTGATGGCAGGAAGCGCAGGAGATGGCGTTGGTGCGTGAGAGTTTGGGATCGTTGAACAGTTTTTCACCTAGGGAGACGCGGCTGCGCAAAATCGGATTATCACTGGGGAGTGGTGGCAGTGGGATGTGCTTGGGGATGGTGATGGGGTAGCCTTGGGGGTTGGCTGGAAGGTCGATCGGATCTGGTGGGTTGGGTGGCATGGGAATGCCTCCTTGTCTAACATCGGTGATGCGGAATGCGGTCTGGAGATTGGTTTTTAATTGAGTCGCAACTGCGTCCCCCTCGGCGGAGTGGGTGGTGTTGCCGTTTTTGGCAAAGGAGAGACCGGTAAGAAGTTTCTGTGGGTCCAGCGCGATACCGACGCGGGATTCCGTTTGCAGATCGAGATCGATAGGGAGGGTGATTTTGGTCCGGTTAGGATCGCGCGCGAAATGGTAGGCGTATCCGCCGGGGAGTGATTTGTCATCAGCGCGCCAGTGGCCTTCGAGGGCGAGAAAGATGTAGCCTCCCTGCCAGTCCCAATGGAGTTTGTTGACGTTGGGGTTCAGCGGGTGGTTGGCTTTGTAGCTGGCTGGGTCAGAGTGGTTGGCTTTCTGGTCAGGGCCGATGTGGAAGGAGACGGCGGTGATTTTCCCCGCAGGGAGCTTCGGTAGCGTGATGGTGCTGCCTTGGGTGGGGATAAAGGCGGTGGAGTTTTGAACTGGGATGATTTCTCCGCTGGCAGTGGTTACTGAGAAGTCGGTGGCCAGCCAGGCGAGTCGGGTGACGGCGAAGGTTTCGCTGCTAGAGTTTTGGTAGCGGAGAGAGTCAGCCATCAGCTTTCGGCCTTCGATTTCGTGATGGAAATCGAGGTGCAGAGCGGCTGCCTGAACCCAAACAGTTTGGGTAGCTAGCAAGAACGCTTGGGCAATTTTCAACATGCTGATGGAATGGATCTTAGCTCAAGTTCAAGGAGCGGTGAAGATCTTGGTGCCGTCGATTGTGAAAACACGGGTGTCTCCGGTGTTAGGATTGTTAGGAAATGTGATGGTGGCTGTGGTGTATGGTGCTTGCAGGCTCGCAGGCACGGTGCATTTGACCCAGTATTGATCATAAACATCGGATTGATTGAATCGGGCAACGAACGTGGCTGTGGTGCCATTGACCGTGATCGTATCCGGAGAGCTGGCTGGATTTGGCGGAGCACCTGATGGTCCTCCGGTGGTGGGAAGTTCCAGATAGAGCACTGTTCCAGCGCCGGGTGGCGGGCCGATTGCCAGATCCTTGGCGATGAGTGCCATGTAGGCGGCGTAATGCAGATCGGTGGAGACGGGGGGAACGGCCAGTGGAGTTTGCTCATCGGTGTCGCTGGAAATCTGATACATCTCGTAAGTGGTGGCATCGTTTCCATCGGTGGGATCGCCGAAGGCTATGAGTTTGTAGTCCGGGTATTCTGCGAGGATGATGGATCTTCCGTCGCCAGCACTGCCACTGTTGAACCGCTCTGAAACGACTGCCCTGCTGGCTACATCGCGGCCCTTGAGAATGGGGAGGAGACTCTGGGAATCGAGATCGACGCCGCTAGGCTCTGTTAGTCTGGCGAGGTCGAGAATGGTGGAGAAAAGATCGACGCAGTGGACTTGTTTCTTGCTGGTGCCGCAAATCTCTACATCCGGCCCGGCGATCACTAAAGGAACGTGAATGCCTCCTTGGTAGAGCGTGTCCTTGGCGTGTCCGTTAGAAAATGGGGATTGTATCACTTGGCCGGGGGTGCCGTTGTCACCGATGAGAATGATGTTGGTGTTAGAGAGGTCGACCGATTCGAGCAGTCGTCCGATTTCGGTATCGAGGGCTTGCAGCGCGGCATTGTAGGCAGGTCGTCGGTTTGCCACGCCCGTGATCTCATTGTTGGCATCGACAGGGTAATCCGGGCTGCTTTTCAAGTGCGCCGGTGGGTTGTGAAAGGGCGTATGGGGAGCATTGAATCCGATCCAGACAAACCACGGTGTGCTACCTTGGGCATTGATAAAATTGACGGCGTCATTCACCTGGTCGGTGGTGGTGTAAGTGGTGTTCCCTGCGGTGGTCGTGCCGTTGATTGTTTTACTCCAGTTGTAGTAGTTGCCTACTCCGCCGCCGAGGATTCCACGGAATTCCGGCCATCCGCCGAGAGTCGACGGGCCATCATTTCCTCCACCAAGGTGCCATTTCCCGAACGATGCCAAACTATAACCGGATGACTGCGCGGTGAAAACCTCAGGCAGTGTGACTTCACTGGTAGCGAGGGTGTTAGAAGTCGGGTGGCCGACTCCATTACGAATTCCGTAGCGACCTGTGATGATGCTGGCTCGAGTGGGAGAACAAACTGGTTGGGCATAGGCATTGGTGAATCGGACACCACGCGCGGCGAGCGTTTCAAGATTGGGCATTGAGGGAAGGGAGGCATTGAGATTGCCTTGGTTATCTATTGGGCTGGAGTCGATTCCCCAGTCGTCCAGAATGAGAAGCAGAATGTTACGCGGCGGTGCTATGGTGTAGGCATTGGTGGATGTCAGCTGCGTGGAGGAACCCCCAGATGGAGTGTAAGTAAGGACCGCATTGTAACTTGCCGGAGCGAGTGATGCGTCGTCAAAGGAGAGTTCCAGTTTACCATTGTTAGATCCGAGAATGGTCGCACTGAGGCCGCCGACAGTTACACTCGTGATCTCAGAAAGTGGTGGTAGGGGAGAAAATGTAGCGGAGAAGGTGGCGAACTGAGGTTGGGCGTAGTCGAATCCTGCATCGTCAAAAGGAGCGATCGAAGTCAGCTGTGAGCGGTAAAATTGACGTGGCTCCACAGCCCGGCCAGCATCGGTGAGCGATCCATACGATCCCTCGTCGTTTTTACTCTCATCATCGAGCAGTTTCCAATTTTCCAAATCATCACTATGCTCAATCCGGTAAGTTCCTCCCTCGGCACCGGACCAGGTGATGGTGACATCCCCGCCAGAGACTTCTGGTGTTTCTAACTGTTGCTTGGCTTCCGGTCCGCCTTCGAAGATAATGGTGCGTTCCGCAGGCAGATTGTTCACATTTCCTCCCGATGGAGTGCCGTAGTAATAGCGACTGATGTTATAGGGAAAGACGGGCGTGCCATCTGCTGCAATACAGGAAAAATAAGCCCATGTCCCTGCTGGAAACTCCGGCGTCACACACCAGCGCACATTGTATTCATTGAGATCGAAATCAACACCATGAGTCAGTCCGCGGTCGCCTTTGTAATCGTAATCTTCGAGGTAGCGGCCGAGCGTGTAAGTGGCGTTAACGGCAGGACCGTATTGTTGGATGGTGAGAGGATTGTTGCGTGCGCTCTCATTGCGGGTGATCCATGTGGGGAGAGTGGTGCGCCCGGTGGCAGCGAGATTGGTCGATCCATTAGAGCCGTCGCGCATTTGATAGCCAGAGATCATCCGGCGCACACCACTGGCTGAATCTAACGGATCGGAATATCCGTAAGGGCCGTAGAGGGGAAGGCCATCAAAGGTCCATGCAAGGATTGGCGAGTGCTTGCCGTTTGGATTCTCTGTGTAGGTATTTGTGCTCGGATCATAGTCCACGGAATCTCCTAACAGATTACGAAGTGCCGCTGGGTTCGCGTGGTAATGCAATGTCTCACCAGCTGAGTGCGAGTTGGCGGGATCAAAGGTGACGGATTCATTGACATAAGCATCTCTGTTCCAGATGCCATCGCCTCGGTTCGGAACATCGCCCGGACCGGCGTCACGTCCTAGGTTCAGACTGTAGGAAAAGGCGTCTCGGGAATCGAACATCGCCACACCATCGACAAAATAGCCGATCGCGCCGCCCGGTGTCAGAGTTTTAGGTAAGCCCTGGATCACCGGCGTCAGCGGAAAACGTGCTGACTGGGCGATGTTGCCAGGATAGTTGGGAAAGAGGTTGGTTTTCGCTTCGTTTAAATACCACGGTCCCATAACTTGAAAAGCCAGCCCAGAAGTGCGGATGTAGAGATCGGTAGCGGTGGTGGAAATTTCACTGACACCGGCATAAGTAGGAGCGAGCTGATCATTGCCAGTGGGGTGGTCCCAAGTGGTGCGGGCGACTCCTGCCGATTCTTCAGCCGTGGTGGGATAAACCCGTGCGTATTGTCCCGAGAAATCCGTGAACCATGATGAAGAAATAGGTCCTGCGGAAGTGACTGATGTCAGGAGGAGGAATGCTAAAAATGATCTCATAGTGAAAGGCTGGTATCTTATCTTAGTGACACCCATGGAACAAAGGTGAAGGTTCAAAGTTTCGTTAAGACTCTGTAAAGTCGAGCTGGCCGTGATCGCAGTAGCCAGCTGCCGCTATAAACAGTCGTTAGAATTATAATGGCGGGTTTTCCTAAGATCACGGATGATCCGGCCATAGAAAACTCACTTTATGGAATTAGACACTAAAACATTATGGTTCATAGCAGGACTTATTTTGATCCTGCTGGAATTTACCGCACCAGGCGTGGTCATCGTCTTTTTCGGTGTTGGTGCCTGGATTGTAGCGGCGGGAATGTGGATCGGCTGGATCGACTCCGTGCCGGCGCAGTGTGGCACCTTTGCCATTTCCTCGCTGCTCCTTCTCTTTGTGCTGCGCCGCTACGTGACCTCGTGGTTCGTAGGAGGCAGTACGAACGGAGGAGATGTCGAAGAAGAATTTGTCGGTAAGAAAGTCCGGGTCGTTCACGCCATTGGTGGCGGGGAGGACACTGGAAAAGTAGAGCTCAAGGGGGCGGAATGGCGTGCGCGCTGTGACACATCCCTGGAGCCAGGCAGTCATGCGATCGTGACCGGTCGCGATGGCCTGCTGCTTATCGTCAAACCTAACAACTAATCAACAACCTACTAAAACTATGGAATACATCGTATCAATCGGACTCGTCATTCTCGTCGTAGTCACCCTCATCAAGACGGCGCGTATCGTGCCGCAGCGCCAGGCATTTGTCATCGAACGTCTGGGAAAATACAGCCGCACACTCAGTGCTGGTTTCCACATCCTTCTGCCTTTCATCGATCGGGTCGCCTACAAGCACTCGCTCAAGGAGGTCGCCATTGATGTGCCGCCGCAGATGTGCATTACCAAGGACAACATTGCGATCGAGATCGATGGTGTGCTCTACATGCAGGTGCTGGATGCCAAAAAGGCCAGTTACGGCATTGAGAACTACCACTTTGCTTCGGCTCAGCTGGCTCAGACCACTCTGCGTTCGGAAATTGGTAAACTTGAACTCGATAAAACCTTCGAGGAGCGCGATACCATCAACGCCAACATCATCGACGCCCTTGACCGGGCATCCGATCCCTGGGGCCTGAAAATCACGCGTTACGAAATTGCCAACATCACACCTCCTAAATCGGTGCAAGACGCCCTTGAAAAGCAAATGCGAGCCGAGCGTGAACGCCGCTCCCAGATCGCCCTCTCAGAAGGTGAACGCGAGGCTGCCATCAACGTCGCCGAAGGTCACAAGCAGCAGGTCATCAAGGAATCCGAGGCCCAGAAACTTCGCCAGATCAACGAGGCGGAGGGTAAGGCCCAGGAAATCACCCTGCTGGCCACCGCTACCTCCGAGGGCTTGCGCCAGATCGCCATGGCCATCAACGAGCCAGGTGGTGCCGACGCCGTGAACCTGCGCATTGCCGAGCAGTATGTGAAGGAATTCGGTAATCTTGCCAAGGAAGCCAATACCATGATCATCCCCAATAACTTGGCTGACATCGGTGGAACGGTGGCTTCTTTAGGAAAGGTATTAAATCAGACAAAACTGGCCAGCTAGGCCGTTACTAATTTGGTCAGTGTTCGCACTGGCCCTCCAACGACGGGGTGTGTGTGTGTGTTCATGCCCCGTCGTTCATTTTTATCATGGCGCGAGTTTGTCGTCTGCCTTTGAATCTGCGCATGGAAACAATCGGGCCAGACTGGAATCAACGATATGTCGAAGGAGACACTCCTTGGGACAAAGGAACCTATACCCCTGCCTTGCTGGAAATATTTGCCAAGCAGCTCATCCCCACTGGAGCCGAGGTGCTGGTGCCGGGTTGCGGATTCGGCCATGACGCCCGGGCGATAGCCGATGCCGGTTACTCGGCCACTGGCATGGACATCGCAGATTCAGCCGTGAAGGGGGCTCGACTGGCTCATCAGGATGCAGAGGGGCTTGAGTTCATTCAGGCGAACCTCTTTGATCTGGAGCTGCCGAAACAAAAACGTTACGGAGCGATCTGGGAGCATACTTGCTACTGTGCGATCTTGCCCGAACAGCGCCCTGCCTATGTCGAGGCGGTGTCGAATTTACTGGAGGAAAACGGCCTGTTGGTAGGTGTTTTTTTCACGAATACCGAGATGCCTCCCGGTGAGGGGCCGCCATTTGAAACCAGTGCCGAGGAAGTGCGCAGTCTCTTCAGTGACAAGTTCGATCTACTCTGGGAAAAAGAACCGGACGCGACATTTCCAAGCCGTGTAGGCTGCGAATGGCTGATGGCGTGGCAGCGCAAGGCCTGAATTACGGTCTGTAGGACGTGGAGACCGCCGGTGCTGGGATCGATCCGTCAGCGGTGACGCCACCGGCTTCTGCTGCATAGTTTGCCGTCCAATATTGCCCCGACCGACCGATACCTACCCGGGTGTATTTCTTTCCTAACAAATTCTTCAGATGCCCCGGGCTTTCTGTCCAGAGCCGATGTGTCAGTTCGGCATTAGGAGCCTGGGCGATGTTTTCAGCACACCAGGACTGTGGGTAACCTTGTTTCATCAGGCGCTTTTGGAAATCCCTCTCGCCTCGGGTTTGGTGGGTCAGTTCATTGTGACGATTCATCGCCTCCGAATGCTCCTGAGCGGCCCTCATCAGTCGGGGATCGATGACCAAGAGACTGCGTCCTTTGGCCCGCCGTGTCTGGTTCATCAGCTGATGTAAGATGCTGATGTCCTGCTCTGCACTGCGTGGGCCCGTGGAGTAACCTTGCGGCACGGTAATCACATACTTTGAGTTACTTTTTTTGGCACTACCACACGAGGCCAGGAGGGAGCAAAGCACGGAAGCCAGCACCAGACGCTGCACGCGGCACAGGCCGCCTGGTAAACTGGAGCCAATCATGCTTTCGATTTCTTGTAAGCGGCCACCTTTTTGATCAGGAAGAAAATACCAACACCGGCGAGGAGCAACATAGGAATGCCGATCAGCGGACGATAGAAAATCCACGCGATAGAGATGGTAATGAGGCTGAGCGGAGCCGCCAGAAGGAAAGAGACGATGCCTGTGCCCACCCCAACAATGGTGCCGGCAATGGGTAATACATCTGCAACCACGGAGAGCGGTTTGAACATCAGACTGAAGCCGAGGAACATTAACACGAATCCTACAACGCGCAGGATCCAGGTCATGGTCTTATTACTCGCCTGAGCTTGTTCGAACATCTGCTCCCCAGTGAATTCTCCGACTTGTAGCATGTTGATGGTGGTTCCCGATTTGCCGGTGTGAGCCTCAAAGCTTTGCCCCTTCTGCTGGGAAACAATGCTGACTGCGGTGGGCAGCACGACCTGATAGGAAATACGGACATCGCCAAGTTTTGGATCAGTCGGTTTCTTGGCGAGATAGACCATGCCGTTTTCAAGGTTCACCTTACGTTCGTCGATTTTCTTTGGGAGTTCCGTTGTTTCATCGATCTCCATGGGGGCAAATTTCTGAAGCTTCTTCACGAGCTCAGGGGAGAGGGTGAAGGCTCCTACGAAGATAGGCGATGCCGTCCACGATGCCGACTGGATGGGTAGAGATGGATTTGAATACTCGCTGGATTTCTTGAAAGTGCCGGAATCGATCCGGCCCTCCGCCCAGACTTTGTCGTATGTGTAGGTGGTTGTTTTTTCCTCACTCCCCCCAAGCTTTTTCTTGGTCTTGGTATCTGCGGACTCCTTCCACTGATACATCTCAACGGTGCGTTTCATGACTAACGCCTTTGACTTTACGTTAAGTGTTTCATCAGTGATTTCGTCAGTGCTGTTGGCAGTGCCTGTTAGGTGAATGAGTTTGCCTTCATTGGCAGTGTCGACTTTGTCAGAGGCCACATGCACGAAGTCCTTGGTGCCTTGAGTCAGATCTTTCCGTGTTTTGACAGCGCGGCCTTCGTTCCAGAATAGCACAGGGAAGGCGATCACGACCATAATCAGGCCAACTATAATGCCCTTGATCGAGTTACCGATCCTGCTGAACCAACCAGTGGAAGTGGTTTCCGTAAAACTGTTCTCAGACATGATCGCGTAGTCTAGCAAAACTCCGCCAGAGACGACAATCAGAAAATGTTAACGAATGGGTCAGCGTTTTCGGAAGATGGCGACGTGTCGATCGACCGATTTTTGCACCCCTGCGGGAACATCATGCAGGGCACGAGATTGGGAATTTCGTTCGGTTAGCACAAGCTCTGCCCCAAGCCCCTGAATGGCATCAAGAGCCAGCTGGTGTTCACGATCAAAGTAGGAAGTGATGACTAACAGCCCTTCTTCATCGAGGCGGTGCAGAGCTTCATCATAGATCTTACTCCAGGTGGTGTCACCATTCCAAAAATTCTGATGGCGCATGAAGGCGACATTGAAATTATCCGGCAGTGCTGAGAGATCGCCGAGTTTCGAACAATCCTGAACGAGGAACTCAGCTTCGGCGTGCTTGGGCAGGAACTTTTTCCATCGCTCCCGAGCTTCGCCGATTTCACGGTCGCGGATATCGAGCCCAGTGAGGTTGATGCCGTCTTTTCCAAAGACATCGGCCAACACGGCCGACTCATCAGCCCGCCCACAAGCCAGATTGAGCAGCTGGGTGTGTTTTCCCTCCGGCAGCACGATGCCAGCCTTGCTGATGCTTTCCTTGAGAAATGCATTGAGGCGAGCCAAATCGGCGTTGGTGCAGGTATTGGAAAAAGGCGCAGACATGAGACAGAAAAGCCACCTTAACTGCAGGAGCAACAATCGCAAGGACAGCAATCACAACCGCTGCAACATCCGCCCGAAGCATCTGCCCCGGTCGAGCAGCTGCCACAGTCACAGCAACAGCAATCGCAGCCCCAACAATCCAACCAGGAATGATCCTTCTTTTTCTTCTTACCCCCGCCAATTCCTGGCCCACCGAGCATTTCCTGATGGTGGTGCACCGTGTGTCCAATCACAGACCCGATCAACCCGCTATGCCGGCGCCACGGAATCTCAGCGGTCGCCGTCTGTAACTGATCAAACTCTGCCCTAACTAGGTCAGGGAGCTCATCAGGCGACTGGTGGTTGAGCGGGTTGAATCGCCCTCGGCGCTGATCGTCCTGCCAGTCATCAAGAGCATCTTTCCAATAAATAAGCCTCCCAAGCGAACTCCCCAGCCTGAACAGCGGGAGTTTGGCCAACGGGCGTAGATGGATCTCTGCGAGGTGGGAAAAAATCCGACCGTATGCTTGCGCGGTCGGCTCGCTGGCGGCCATGAAGCCGGCCTTTCCTTGCTCGATGGATTCTTGTTGTCCGAGATGGTCGATCAGCTCCATGGTTGGAAATTGGGCTGAGTTCAGAACCCCGATCGCCTTGTCACGTGCCGGAGCAAGCGTTGAACTTGCCAGCCGAGGCAGTTGTTTCCGCCAGCCACGTTCGTCCTGAGTGTTGTCGTCCAGTTTCGCCGCCAGACCGCTCACGGTCACCGCCGCCGCGTAGCTGAGTGATGGAGCGTGACAGGAGACGGGTTTTCTTTTTGCCAGAGGATTGCAGCACGTGCGCTCCAGCATCGGGGTATCAATGTCTGCCAGAGCAGAGCCGGCGAGCGCGAGAAAAGTAGAGTCGCGGTTCACCAGAAACCTCGCCGCAGGGCTGTAATCGGCGCTAAGTTGGCAGGAAAGCCCGCAGAAAATACTCTGGTAGAGAGATTTGGCAGAACTGCCACAGCTGGGAGCGGGTGCATAAAGAAAACCGAACATCAGAGGCATTGTGTCGCTCTGGCCACATGTGAAAATGAAAAAGCGCTAGAAAAATGACGCGCAACAATCGAAATGGCTGATAAAAATGTCTGGCCACCGACCGTAATAGGGGCGATGAATCATACCATGAAACCTATTTCACAATTCACACTCAGCCTGCTCTCCGGAGCGATGATGCTTGTTTCCTGTAATGCCCAAGAAGGCGATGCCGCTAAAACTGATGAAACCAAGAAAGCCGACTCCGGCGAATGGGTTCAGCTCTTCAATGGCAAAGACCTCACCGGCTGGACGCCCAAGTTCAAGGGCGAGGATCTTGGTGTGAATTACAAGAATACCTTCCGCGTTGAAAACGGATTACTCAAGGTTTCCTACGACCAGTATGAGAAGTGGAACGCAAACTTCGGGCATCTCTTCTACAAATCCGAGTTTTCCCACTATATTCTCCGCTGCGAATACCGCTTCGTTGGCGATCAAGTGAAAGGCGGACCCGGCTGGGCTTTCCGTAACAACGGACTGATGATTCACGGCCAGACAGCAGCCAGCATGAAGAAAGATCAGGATTTTCCTAACTCGATCGAGGTGCAGCTGCTGGGAGGTAAACCCGGAGGTAAAGAAAAACGCCCTACGCTCAATCTCTGCACCCCTGGCACTCACGTCTTTTATCAAGGCAAGCTGGACAAGCGCCACTGCATCAATACGCCTAACGGCCCCACTTTCCACGGCGACCAATGGGTCACCGTTGAGCTCGAAGTCCGTGGCAGCGAAGTCATCCGCCACAAAGTCGGCGGCAAAACCGTGATGGAATACAAGATGCCTCAGCTCAATGATGGAACATTGTTAGAAAAAGGCACCATCTCCATTCAGGCAGAAAGTCACCCTACCGAGTTCCGTAAGATCGAGGTCAAGGTGATCAAGAAGTAGCTCTCTCAGAACTTTTGATATGGACCGCAGAGCTTTTCTCGCCACTTCGTCACTCGCCGCTGGAGGAGCTCTGATAGGTCGTGCTTCGGCACAGCCAGCAGCAGCCGAATCCGCACAGCCAGCTAATATTCTGCTCTCGATGAAGGGCGGCATGTGCAAAGCCGGTAAAACACTGGAGGAAAAGTTCTCTGTTCTGAAAAAACTCGGCTACGATGGCATCGAGCTCGATTCGCCAGGCGGCCAGAACAAAAAGGAGGCCATCGCCGCCGCCAAGAAAACCGGCTTACCCATTCACGGTGTGGTCGATTCCATCCATTGGAAAACCACTCTCTCAGACCCCTCCGCCGAAGTGCGTGAGAAGGGCCTTCAAGGTTTGCTAACAGCTATCCGTGAGTCGCATCAAGTTGGCGGAACATCCGTTCTGATCGTGCCTGGTGTGGCGAAGGGCAAAGTGAGTCATCAGGAGGCGTGGGATCGATCAATTGCAGAACTTCGCAAGGCCTTGCCGCTGGCATCACAACTCGGGATCCACATTCTGATCGAGAACGTCTGGAACAATATGTTCTATGACCCGAAGGGAGGAGAAAATCAAACCGCCGAGCTGTTAGTGAAATACATCGATGAAGTCAACTCGCCTTGGGTGGGTTCTTATTTCGATATCGGCAACCATCAGAAGTTTGGAAAACCTGCCGACTGGATTCGTTCCCTTGGCAAACGCATCGTTAAACTCGATGTGAAAGACTGGGGTAAGAAAAACGGCTTCTGCAAGATCGGTGAAGGCGATGTTGATTGGGCCGATGTTAGAAAAGCACTCGTCGAGATCAACTACAACGGCTGGGCCACCGCCGAGGTGAAGGGCGGCGATGAAGCCCGCTGTGCGGAAATCCTCGCCAACATGAAAAAGCACGTGTTAGGTGCTTAAATCTCGTCGGTTCCAAGTCCAAGCATGGTGCGCAGTCCTTCGAGCGCGGCTTTTTCCTCCTTGCTGATCTTGGAGCCGAACCCGAGAAAGCCACCGGAGGCATTCGCGATTTCGTAACCAATGGCATACAGCGCCTGTCGCACAGGTTTGCTTTCAGCCTCTGGATATCCATCGAGCACCTGCAGGAACTCCACCATCTGTAATGTAGGTGCTTTGCCCTCGCTGAACATGTCCACGAATAAGCTCTGAAAATTATCACGTGCCTCAGTGAGCATTGTCTTAATCAGTGGGGTTCGCCCGAGCTCACTAACTGCGAGCATGGTTTGGAATGTGCGGATTTCCTTCTCGTCGACGTCACCATCCGCAGCGGCGATCAACAGGAAGACAAGTATGGGTCCTTTTGCCAGAGATTTCTTAAGGGGAGGCGGTTGGTTGATTCCAGCGGAACTGCTCTGTCCGCTCACAGCCGTCGGCATAGGCATTCCGGACGACGTGACTTTTGGCGCGCTGGGATCGAGCGCTTTCATGATCTCCGGATGTTCGGAGTATTTGAAAAGTGGAACATAACAATGCGGCCCTAACATCTCAACGTGGTCGCTCATCACCTCGATGAATTTCTCAGGTGCAATGGGCTCACCGTTGAACAGTGGCTGGGTATCAGCTGATGGGGATTCCGGCTGATCGAGTAGTACGATGCCATCCGCCTCCATGCTGATGATGGTGGGCACTCCTCCGGCGATGTTGATGGTCAGTTGCTGGCCATCCGGTTTCTCCATGACCATATTGCTCGCCCAGTGAGCTTCGGTGTAGCGTTTCATCTTTTCGACCAATTGATCGTGCAAGTCGGGAGCTTGCAGGTCGTCTTTGGAGAGGTCGATATGCAAAAATCCATAGAGCACCGGCAGAGTGATCACGCCGTTATCGGACTCTTCCGCGGTTTTTGAAAAGCCGGTAACGAACATACTCCACAGCTCTTGTTCAGCCTGGGAAAAGTCGAGTTTGCCCGCTGGCACCGCTTGGTGATCTACCTGAACTTGAGCGCCACATTCTACGCCAGCTTCAGCCATGGCTGTGGCGAGTTCCCAATCCCGTTTTCCGGTTCCGGTGGGCATGCTTAGCACGATGCCTTGGTCATGGTTTTTCACCGTCACACCTCGGATGCCACCGGCAGGGTGAACCCAGACAGAGGCGTCCTCAGTGGGAGCGCGATCTTCCTCGTCATCGAACAGAATCAAGTCCGGGTCCTCCATGTCCAATGTCATCAAGGTGAGTGGAGACATTTTCCATTCGTTTTCCACGAACATGAAATTCCCCAGCTCCCTACGCCATTTGTTTTTATCAAATCCGGCACCCGATAGTTCGATTTCAACTCCCATGGTGAATGTGATATGGGTTTAGCAACGCGGTGACAAGGTCATTCAACGAACCTTTTGATTCGACAGCCCAATCATCTGGTCTACCGTTCCCAGTTATGAGTTTCATTTCTCAGGCCGTGCTCAGCATCACACTAGCCGTCGTCGTTTCCGCCCAAGCGCCCACGGAACTGACGTGGAAGAATTTTGATGAAGTGGCGAACTATGTTCGACTGAAACCGGCCGACGAGATCTATCAAACGGTGACGTGGTTAGACACTGTGTTGGCAGGTCATCAAGAGGCACAGAAGCAGGACAAACCATTGCTGCTCTGGCTCTACTTCGGAGATCCACGCGCGAACTGCTGACAGAATGGCGTCAAAACGAGACAGTTAGTCTTCAACAATGCCGAGGTAGCCAAGTTCGCCAGGGAGAATTTTGTCTGTGTCGCCGCCAGTGACGTGGATTACAAAAACCTTCCTGATGCAGCCAAAGCCAAGGGCGAGTATCAGTTTCTTAAACAAGGGCTAACAGGAGCACCGCATGGGATTCACCAAGGGATCTACGTCGTAAGTCCGGGTGGGAAGTATCTGAAACAATGCAACGTCGGCTGGCCAAAGCTGGATCCTGTGAAAGCGCTGGAGAACATGAAGCAGGCGCTGGCGGAATTTCGTAGCATGCCAAAAAGCGAGCGGCTGGCTACGACAGCCATGAAGGAGTCAGACCGATCCATGCCGGTCAGCCATCACCTTTCCCCTGCTCCGGAGTGGTTGAAAATCCGCAGCACGACTCGCAGCTACGACTTTGCGGACATGGAATATTTCGACCAACGGCATCCGGACTATTACAAAATCGACCGACTGTGGATGACTCCGGAAACGACTCGAACGCTACTGCCCGAGAAACTTGAAGTCGGTGAAACCAGAGCCATCGAAGGCCGAGCACTCAATCACCTGGTCTATGATTGTCACCTCATGTTAGGTTGCCCGCCGTGGCCTGAGGAATCGATCAAGACCGCTAAGTTGGATGTTAAAGTTGTCGGTAAAAAAGGAAGCCTGGTGGATCTCCGGTATGCGGGTGATTTTCATTTCGACTCCGATTCAAAATGGAATAAATCCGCCTACCGAGGGAAATTGTTAGGCAAGGCTGTCTGGGACGAGGATAAGAAAAAATTCACCAGCTTAACTTGGGTAAGCTTAGGCCAAGATAACAAACGTGAGCTCAAGCCAAACGAAACGCGTGGCAAGGTTCACATCACCACCGTCGGTAGCGTGCTGGAACTGGACCCACGGAACCCGAACGATCTCAACATCCTGCCTCATCGATGGAAGTATGGTTACCCCAAGGAGATGAAGCAAAAACTCGGCGCGAAAGAGTAACCGACTTTAAACGAACTCCTTCGGAATCTCAAAGCCTTCACGATACTCCCGACTGACCACCGTGGCATTGGCCGCATCGTGATTGATGAAGCGGCAAGTTTTACTATCCCAGCCCATCTCTATATTCGGAAACGCAGTGAGCTTCGCCGGTAACAGTGAGAGCTCGGTGATCAGGCAGCCCGTTTGGAACGGCGACCACAAATGCTTCTTCGCGCCCAAGCAGTTAGAGACCCAGTCGTGCCAATGATGGTGCTTGGTCGTCTTCGGCATCGTCAGTGAGTTCTTCACACTTTTGCCGTCCTTATAGATATTCCATCCGCGGCCATCAGCAGAACTGATCAGCGTGCCGGCCTCAGTATCGATCATCGTCTGGTGCTCGCCAAATTTGATATTGTCTGGAAATTGATAGTCGCTCGACTTTGGTTTCTCGCCATCAGTGACATGAACGGTGAACTCTTTCCCGCCACTGGCTTCGATACCAGCGAAGGTCAGCTTGCTGTGGAAATTCTGGCCGAAGGTGACTTTGTGCGGTTTGCTCTTACTCAGGGTGACCGCTTTCTTAGGGCCTGTTGTTAATCCCATGCCATAGACCACGGCATCGACGAGGTGCGGTGTCCAGTCGCCCATCATTCCACTGCCAAACTCCCAGCATGCACGCCATTTTTTGTTGAACAGCTCAGGGTTGAAATCGACGTCTTGCTTTGAACACCCGAGCCATTGATCCCAGGCACCATTGGAGGGTTCCTTGGCGGAAGAGTCTGGATATTCGTCCAGATTAGGAGGGAGGAAATAGCGGCTGGCACTCATCGGTTTCGACCAGACCCATGAGTCCTTGATCGCTCCAAGTGCGCCAGTGCGGAGGAGTTCCACAAATTGCATTTTCAGCGGTGAGCAGGAGCGCTGGTTACCCATCTGTGTCACGAGATGAGGTTTGGCAGCGATCGCTTTGCGCAGCATCCGGAGTTCGTCCAACTGGTGCAGCAGCGGCTTCTCGGCGTAGACGTGTTTATCCATCGCCATCGCCTGCATGATAATCGGCCCGTGCATGTGGTCGGGCGTGCTGATGACCACGGCGTCAAACTGATCAGCGTGCTCGGTGAAAATTTTCCGGTAATCGAGCTCGAAGCGAGCCTTCGGGTATTTCTTTTTCCACTGCTGTATCGCCGCCACATTGACATCGCAAAAAGCGAAAGCCTCGGCATCGGGATGAGACAACACGCTGTGAACATTCGCCTGCCCGCGATTACCCACACCGATGAAAACTACGCGCAGTTTTTTGCTGTCTTGCGCCTGCACCGAGCCAGCACCAAGCGCCGCCAACGAGGCAGCGGAGCTTAGTTGAATAAACGAACGGCGGCTGTAGCCCGAAGCTGTCATGGAATTCTGCATTCCAGTCATACGAAGCGGGTGATGTTTTTTTGCAAGCCCCAAAAAAATCCATGTGATGGCCGATCAAAAACATCGGTTGAGAAATACGGAATAAAGCACGACTGTGCGACTCATACATATCATGAAGCTGCTACCCCCAAAACTTTTGAAACGATCGATGTTGATCGCTCTTTTTACCGCTGTCTCAAGCACACTTGCCATGGCTGATTGGTACAGTGATTATGATGGCCTGCTACGCAAATACGTCACTCCACAAGGTGTGAAATACAAGGAATGGAAAGCAAACGCGGCAGATGTGCAAAAGCTTCATGGCGTGACGGATGCCATTGCCAAATACGCTCCCGCCGGCGACTACAATGCCAAGCTAGCCTTCCACCTGAACGCCTACAATGCGTGGATACTGCGGGCAGTCATCGATAACTATCCGATGAAAAGCATCAAGGATGTGAAGACCTTCTTTTTCAAACGCTACGATATTAAAGTCTCCGGCCGTGAGATGAGTTTTTCCCATCTGGAGAACGACATCATCAGGAAAAAATTCAAAGAGCCGCGCATTCATTTCGCACTCAACTGTGCCAGCGAATCCTGTCCGCCCTTGCTGAATAAAGCATTCCACGGCAACACTCTGGGTCGGTCACTAGACAAGTTGACCAAAGATTTTATCAATTCGCCAAGAGGTGTGAAAGTTTCAGGCGACAAAGTGATGCTCTCGAGTATCTTTGACTGGTATAAAGAAGATTTCGGCGATGTTGATGACTACATCAACAAATACCGCCGTGAAAAGATCAGCGGCAAGATTAGTTATCAAGACTATGACTGGTCGTTGAACGAAGCCCGATAAAGCGGGTTAGCACATGTTATTGTGCGGTTGTTGTCCTCCGGGTTCGTCACAGTGTTTTCATGCGCCAAGGCGAATCCGGGGGTTACTTTTTTTGGTGGTTGGTGGTCAGTGGTAAGTAGACAGTAGCTGGGGTTCGGAGCGCAGACACCAGCGCCGGAGGTGCGAAAGAGACTAGCGCGGGGTGAAACCCCAGGAGAATACGTTCACCGTATGATCAAGTTCCGGAGGAACGATAGAAGCTTGATGCGCCGAACCTCTGTCGTTCCTCCGGAACTTGATGCTCTAGACGATCAGGCTCCTGGGGATTGACCCCGCCGCTAGTCCCTGTCGCCGCAGTCCAAATTACTCACTCACGTTGGCGGCATTCAGCTCTTTGTTTTTCTCGATCAGCTTCGGCCATTGGGCGTCGGCTTTTTCGACATTGCTGGCGAAGTCAGCATGGAAATCATCGGCATACTCGGGGTTTAAATCGAGGTAGAGTTTGCCGTCGCGGACTTTCCACGTGCTGATATCGACGGGCAACAGTGAGCCGTAGGAAGCTGCCAGGGCGGAGAAACCGCCATACTGAGGCAGGTATTTTCCCGGTTCTTTGTTAAAGCTCTCTTTATGCTCGTGGGAGGCGAACATGTAGACCGCACCTTCGTGGGTGGAGGTAATTTCAGGTTCTCCATGAACCGCTTTTCCTTCAGTGAAAAAGGCAACCGGATCAAAGCCATTGATCGCGATCTGAGTGACGCCGGAGGTATTGACCAGTGATTTTTCCACCGTCACCTTGGTGCCGCTGGCAGATTTGGTGCAGGCGAGCGAAACCGTGGCCAGCAGAGCGGCGGCTATGGGTGAAACATACTTTGATCTCATGTCAGGTGGGAGTCCTGACCGACTGGATTATTCCATCTAACCGCGCCGGATTTCAGAGCCCTTGAAGCGGATGGCGATGCGGAACACGCGCTTCTCACGGCAGGAAATATGACCCGTCTCAACATCAAAATGATCAGGAACCTCTACCCGGTGAATGTCCACGGAGGCGAAGAATCCACGCTCGGAGAAGACATCAATCAGCATGGCAAGCGCCAGCGGGTCTTCGAGTAAATCGTCCTCAGAGTTAATGTGGGCCATGCCTGAGATGGCGTGTGGTTTTACAATCGGGATGATTTTTTCCTCAATGAAGGTGACTACTTCATCGAACAGATTCGGGTGCTCGAGGCGGTAGCGATCGATGCGATAAACCAGGTCACGTCGCGCGTGTTTGACGATCTGAGCGGCCTCCGGAAGGTTGCGCAGCACATCGTAGGTGCGGGGATCAAGCTCCAGTGAGCTTTGATACTCCAGCTCCTTGAGAATTTTCTGCTGCACCTCTTCGAGTGGCAGCTGGGCGTTGATGAAGTGGTAATGGAAGATCTGTTTCAGCGAGACCAAGGCATCGTAGGTTTTCTCCTTGAACGTGCGGTAGCGGTTGCGCGCCAGGTCTTCATTGGTATCGGTGGGGCGCTCTTCCAAAAGTTCACCGGTGCCGGTGCGTTTGACTTCTTCGTTGTGGGCGATGACTTCACGTCCGCGTTTGAGCTGACGGGCGATACTTTCTGCCTCGTCCACGAAGAGCACCATGATGTGGTAAATCGGCTGCTTGAAATGAACCTTGAGCGGTGTGTCCTGGTAGGCACGGCGCAGGCTGACCATTTTATCGTAGAGCATTTTAATACACTCCACCTGCACGGTCGTCCGTGGGAAGCCGTCTAACACAACGCCCTCGCGGTAAATGGGATCAAGCATTCCGCGGAAGAGAATATCGACGACTTCGCGGTCGCCCACCATGTTTCCTCCCGCTTTCAGCGCTTCCATGGCAGGAGTATCGAGCAGGGAGCTGACCACGATGGGAGGGGCTGTGATGTCGCGTACTTTGCAAATGTAAGCCGTGTTCGTTCCCTTACCGGAGCCGGGCGCACCACCCAGCAGGATAATCTCCTTGGGAAAGCGCATGTTTTCACGGCCGCGTTCAGCCTCTAATCCGTCCCAGACGGAGTTAAAGATCAGCTGGGCGTCTTTGACTTCCAGGTCAGGGCTCTTTTTGTGGGTGGAATCAGGCGTGCTCACGGGCTTGTGGTTAGAGAAAAGAGGGGATCTAGTCGAGGTTATTACATCTCAGAGATGTGACATGCTGCCTTAGGCCAGTGCTTTGGTGAGCACTTCAGTCGCGGCCTCTGAATACTGCAGTTCTTGGGCAGCCTGATGTCCGCGGTCGCTCATCTTCGCCCAGGTCTTTTGCACAATGTTGACCATCTTGTCGGCTTCGGTATCGGCGATGAGGTCATCAAATTGATATTGGAGAAAGACAAGGCAAAGCGCGTCTTCGAGCGTTTGGCAGTCGGGATCAGATTTTAGGTTCTTTTTCTGATTGAGTTCCTGCACACGTGCGATGGTATCTTCCGGATAGCCGACCTCACGCAGAATCTTGGCTGAGGTTTCTGCGTGGAATTTCTTCAGGCCCTCACGCCATTTCAAATATCCAGCGCGACCCATGGGCTGGGTGTCACGCGGCACCTCCCAGCGACGAATGTGCTGGCAGCGGGAAGCGAGCTGAAGCGGTTCGCTGGCGTCCGGGTCAAGCTCCAGAACGGCCTTGGTCAGTCGCTCTGCGAAGACCAGTTCCTTGGGCCGATTCTCCCCATCCACCACGATGTGATTGGGGTCCTCTGCATTGCTTTGATCAAATAAATCGAAGGCGCGCTCAAGCTGGTCATTCATACCGCAATCCTGAGGAACGATTGGCAATCAAGCAATGACCATTTTGATCGATTGCGACTGTATTTAGCGGTCGTTGTCCGAGTTTTTAGCAGCGATGTGCTCCTCGGGTGTTTCACGCCACATCAGCAGGCCACGGAAGAAGTCGCCCAGTTTCTTGGAGCCACTGTGGGACTCGCGCTGGATTTCTAACACCGCTTGCTCGTAGGTGTCACTTTTCTCGATGCTCTTGCGGATGCCGGGCATGCGCTCCTTGAGCTCAGCTTCCAGCTCGGACAGGAGGTCTCCTCCATCGTCACGGATCGCTTCCAGTTTACCTCTGAGAAGTCGCTGGGTGCGACGCAGACCGATGGTCAGCTGGCCAAGCTCGGCGACATCCTGATCGTCGGGATACTTACCTTGCAGGTGCTGGACACGCTCGGACATTTCCTTTTCCAATCTCTCCAGTCGTTCATCGTAGTTGGTGAGCTTCTGGTCGAAATTATTTTCGAGGTCTTCGCAAAGGTGAATGAGATCTTCTTTCATAGTTTCCTAACTTCACACAGATTTGGTGTGTCTTCAAGTCAGCAGTTTGTATTGAGGATGCAGAGTCTTGACAGTATGACTGCATGCGTCCAGTGATCCCGGTTCAGACCATGACTCCTCTACTTGAAATTCTTCACACCGATGACTGCTTTGTGGTGGTGAACAAGGAGGCGGGGATGCTTTCCGTGCCAGGCAGGGGGCCGGAAAAAATCGACAGCGTGGCACACCGTGTACGTCAGATGTTTCCAGACTGTATTGAGCAACCTGCAGCACACAGGTTGGACATGGATACCTCCGGTTTGATGGTGGTGGCATTGACGGCAGAGGCTCATCGTGAGCTCTCGAGACAGTTCCATGAACGTGAGACTGAAAAACGATATGTAGCTCTACTGGAAGGTGTGTTAGAAGCTGATAGCGGAACCATCGAGCTTCCGTTCAGGCTGGATGTCGATAACCGCCCAATCCAGATTTACGATGAAGTGCATGGCAAGATGGGCACCACTCATTGGGAAAAGATCGGGATCGAAAACGGACTGACGAGGATTTCGTTTACTCCTGTCACTGGACGCACCCATCAGCTGCGGCTACATGCGGCGCACGAAAAAGGGCTCGGTATTCCCATCGTCGGTGACCCCTTCTACGGCAACGGCACTGGCCCCGGGCAGATGAAACTCCATGCATGTGAACTAACTTTTAGCCATCCAGTCACAGGACAACGCATGACTTTTGTCTCTGAGCCGGCGTTTTGACGCGATTTTAGGTTGTCAATCGGCTGTTGGTGTTTTAACTAACGCCCGTGCCGGAGAAAATCGCTCTGGATCCACAAACAAAGCGGGTATAGCTTAATGGTAAAGCTCCAGCCTTCCAAGCTGATCATGCGAGTTCGATTCTCGCTACCCGCTCCATTCAACACCCTCTGAGGGTGTTTTTTTTTGTGTCCGGATCTCGATACGAAAACCGCTATCAATTCTCAGGGTAGCGAGATGAGAACTCCTCCGGAGGCACGAGTTCGAGCGCACAGTCATCGTGTATCACGATGTATCCTTCGGTTAAAAATCCGGAGTAGGATTTTTACAATTCAGCACAGCCTAAGTGGGCGAAGGCATTCTCGCTACCCGCTCCATCTAACATCCTTCGAGGGTATTTTTTAATGTCAATCCTGCCTCATAAGTCGTTACCAAAGTCAGGGTGTAAGGGCCGTTGGACCCAAGCTGACATCGCCTGTGCTCGTAATTTTAAATTCAAACACAACTACAATTTCCTTTTAGAAATGTGTTGATTGAGTGCTAAGCAACCCCTTAATATATGGATCCCCTGATTGCTGCTTGTTGTTTGAGTGTATGAAAACGAATACACTACAACATGAAAACAATACAAACAATGATAGCAGTCGCCGGTTTAGGGTGTCTGCCAGTAAACGGAGCTGTGATAACTTTTGAATCGCTCCCTGGGGGCGGGACACCTACAGATAACCAGAGGGGTCAACCGACTTATCAGGACGGAGGGACCACGGCCAGCTTTGGCTTTCTCGCCGATACGGGAAATCCATTTACTACGTCAGTGAATGTTGCGGCTGTGGTCTTCGAACAGCGTCAGAAGCCCAATCAGAACAATACTCAGGATCGGACTTTCGCCTACACCAGTCTAGGTTCAACCGACGTTGATAGAACCGACACCAATGGGAATAACATCGCGGATGGTCAGGGTGGAGCATGGTTTATCCGGACCCAAAGAGGATACTCATCTGCTCTAACCGGGCAAACGGGGAACGAGACCAATCAGAATATAACAACAGGGCAATTTCTTGTTACATACACGGGAGTTTTGCCAACTAGCTTGTCCGGAGAGCTTTGGGATATCGACTCCAGCAATGGGGATGTAGAGCGATACACAGTTCGCGCTTACGATGGTTTGGGAAACGTGATCGCTTCACAGATCAGCCCGGCAGGTCTTGGAGAATCCGCCGGGAACACTCTGGACGGAAGACCTTGGACGTTCAGCTTTGACGGTCTGTCTCAGGGCGTCGCATACGTGGGTATTCAGCAAACTGGTGGTCCTCCACGCGGATTCGCGTTTGATAACTTCAATGCCACCTCAGGCGTGCCTGAGCCAAGCACATCCATCTTGGCATTCATGGGAATAGGCTGCCTGTTGATGCGTCGCAATCGCTAACAGCGGTTGATCGGTGCACGATTTCAAGAAGCCGTGGTGTGAATCACGGCTTCTTGATCTAAGGAGTAGAGTCCTTTCGCAAGGGAACCGTTAGCAATGTCGCTAGCACGACCATCGCAGCGCTGGTCCATAAGCAAGCGGTTAGGCCGCCGACTAGGAACATAACACCGGAAAGCAAGGTTCCGAGCAACCGACCCCACGCATTTCCCATGTAGTAAAAACCGACATTCAGCGCGACTTCATCATCGTTGGTGAAGTTCAGAATCAGATAGGAATGCACCGCCGAATTGACTGCAAACACGATACCGAACAGGGCCAAACCGCTGAGAAGTGAGGCAACAGGGTGGAAGTCCAGCATGATGGCTACCGCGAGAGCGGCCGTGGTGATGGCCAGAATTCCCGCCCAGGTGACCGCCGCTTGGTTAGGATCTGTTTTCCTGACAAACTTTGGTGCCGCTGCCTGCACGAAACCGTAACCGATTACCCAAGCGGCCATGAAGGAACCGACTTGGTTAAAGCTCCAGCCGAGGCTTTCTTTGAGGAATACAGGCAGGGCCACCACAAACCAGACGTCGCGCGAAGCAAAGAGGAACAGTCGGGCTGCCGACAGCCAGTTGATCTCCCGGCTTTTGGAAAACAGCTGGTTGAATTTCACCTTTTGCTTGGTCTTGCCCATGTCCTGTTTCAGGTAAATGAGCGAGGCCAATAGCACTAAAGCAAGACCTCCAGCCATCGCCCACAGTGCGCCTTGGAAGCCAAGCCATGTCAGCAAAACTCCCCCTAACAGAAAGCCGACACCCTTCAGCGCGTTTTTTGATCCGGTTAAAATAGACACCCACTTGAACAACGCCCCACTCTGATCCGCGACGAGTAATTTCACTGCACTCTTCGAACTCATCTTGGTGAGATCCTTGGCAATGCCTGAGAGGGCCTGTGATGTCATTACGTAACTCACCGAGAGGGCGGTGGCCCAGGCTGGGTTCATCAGGGAAAGCATCACCAATGCCAGAACTTGAAGTGTCAGGCCGGCGTAGAGGGTGAATTTCAATCCCGTCCGCGATCCAAGCCAGCCGCCTAACAGGTTTGTCAGCACTCCACAGAACTCGTAGAGCAAAAACAGAAATGCCAGACTAACAGGCGAGTAACCAAGCGCATGGAAGTGCAACAGCACCAGCATGCGCAATGCTCCGTCAGTGAGGGTAAACCCCCAGTAGGAGGCAGTGACGATGGCGTAGCTTTTTGTGTTCATTGTTTGATGTCCGCTAAATACGCGAATTACGCGAAAGAGCAGAGCTTGTGGACTCAGAGGATAGGAAAATTTTCGCGTATTTGGCGTATTTCGCGGTCAAAGAGAATTCGCTACCTTAGCGGTCAGTTCCATCATGCGGGTGGCGTAGCCGACTTCGTTGTCATACCAGACGAGGATCTTCACCTGCGTTCCGTTGGTGACCATGGTGCTTGGGGCGTCGACGATGCCTGAGCGCGGATCATTGGTGTAGTCAGCGGAAACCAGCGGTTTTTCCTCGTAGCCGAGAATGCCCTGGAGTTCACCCTCTGATGCCTCCTTGAGTAGGGCGTTGACTTCCTCGACGGTGGTGGCTTTTTCCATCTCGAACACACAGTCAGTTAGAGAGGCGTTCAGCAGCGGAACACGCACGGCTACTCCGTCCAACTTCCCTTTTAACTCTGGGTAAATCATGGTGATGGCGGTGGCGGAACCCGTGGTGGTGGGGATCAGAGAGTTGACGCATGAGCGGGCACGGCGCAGGTCCTTGTGCGGAGCATCCACAATGGTCTGGGTATTGGTCAGATCATGCATGGTGGTGATCATGCCGTGTTTGATACCGATCTTTTCCTGCATGACTTTGACTACCGGAGCGAGGCAGTTGGTGGTGCAGGAGGCGGCTGTTAGGATGTTGTGCTCGGTGGGATCATAGAGGTGATCGTTGCAGCCCATGACGACATTGAGCGCGCCTTGTTTGACCGGTGCGGCAACGATGACTTTCTTCACTCCGGCATCGAAGTAGGGTTGCAGCGTCTCAGGAGATTTATGCACCCCGGTGCTATCGATGACGATATCGATGCCTTCGAGGTTCATGCCAGCCGGAGTGGCTGCGTTGCCGTATTCAATGCGGGTGCCTTCCACGCTGATGTGATCGTTTCCAAACTGGATATCTCGGTCCCAGCGACCGTGCACTGTATCGAACTCCAGCAAATGAGCCGCCGTTTGCGGTCCTCCGTGAAGTTCATTGATGCGAGTGATTTGGTAATCCTTGCTGTCCCAGCCGGCACGAAAACCGAGCCGACCCATGCGGCCGAAGCCATTGATTGCGATGTTCATTGTTCAGTTGTTGGTTGTGAGTAGTAAAATAGTCAGATTTCTAACAGCACTCGCTGTTTGGTGAGCAGATTTCAGGTTTTCCCTGGCAGCAGTCTTCCGTGAGGAAATGCATCAGCGCTTTCATGCCTCCGACATTGAGGCGATAGATGATCGAGCGACCGTCGCGTTCAGAGTCGACTAATCCAGCGTGGGTGAGTTCTTTGAGATGAAAAGAGAGCGTTGGCTTGGGGATACCCAACTGCTGGGAGATGTCTCCGGCGCAGATGCCCTTTTCACCACACTTCACAAGCAGGCGAAATACCTCCAGCCGTGATGGCTGAGCTAGGGCGGAGAGCGTGCTGGCTGCTTCTTTCAGTTCCATGGTTATGGAAATATAAAAATATTAACCAGAGGTCAATTCAAATTCATGTGACACCTGTGTCACCAAGTATCTAAACATGACTTCTATGGGCTGAAACAAGATTAAGGGGTGATGAGCTGGGATTCCTATCGATGGTGCAAAAATCTATGAGCAGAAATGCGTTTTGCACCAATATGAGCTCCCTTTAATTTGATATGGATTATCGGTAATTGTTGTAACTGTCACAAATAGATATTGTTAGTCGGGTTGTGATGGAGGCCATAAAAAATGGCCCACTGCCTGCAATATAAGAATCACTATGATAACTAACTTACATCAACTCTACATTCATCAGATCAAAGATCTGCACAGTGCCGAAACTCAAATTCTTGAAGCACTGCCAAAATTAGCAGCGAAAGCCAATTGTGATAAACTGCGCGATGCATTCAACCATCACTTGGAAGAAACCCGCGACCAGCTCGAACGCATCAATAACATCCTAGCCGCTCACAACGAGCCCAGAGGCACTGACGTGTGTGACGCTACTAAAGGGTTAATCAAGGAAGGCGACAAACTCATGCTGGAAATGACAGGCGACGCTGTTGACGCCGGACTCATCGCTTCAGCTCAACGTGTCGAGCATTACGAAATTGCCGCTTACGGCACGGCGAAAGAATACGCTGATCAGTTAGGCTACGACAACGACGTGGATTTGCTCGATAAAACCCTCGAGGAAGAGAGCAACGCCAATGAAAGCCTCACCAAAATTGCAACCGGTGGATTCTTCTCATCGGGAGTAAACGAGGAAGCAAAAGTAAGCTCTTAACTGCTCATCAACATCTCCGGTTGAGCTACGTCGCTCAGCCAATCAAAAGAAATAAACCAATAGACGAAAGGAAACACCATGAACTGGGACCAAATTGAAGGAAACTGGAAACAAGCCAAAGGCAAAGTCAAAGAAAAGTGGGGTAAACTCACTGACGATGATCTGGATGTAGCATCCGGAAAAAAAGACCAACTGGTCGGTAAAATCCAGGAACGTTACGGCTGCGCAAAAGAAGAAGCCGAGAAACAAGCAGACGAATTCGCTCGAGGCTACAAGCAATAGCGAACAACGGATGCGGTAAAAGCAGCCTCCCTGTCTTGGCCGGTCAAACGGTTAGAATGGGGAGGCTTTTTTATGAAAACTTAAACCAAGTTACTCCATGCCAAATAAATCCAAAAAAGAATCAGATAAGCAGCTGCGACCTGCGCAAAATCAGGATCGCCAACCAGGGCGCGAAAGTGAAATGGAACCACTGCCGGAATACGAAAATCCGGATTTGAAAGGTAGCGACCGCTTAAAAGGCAAAGTAGCCCTCATCACAGGTGGAGACTCCGGCATTGGGCGGGCCATCGCGGTGGCGTTCGCCAGAGAAGGTGCCGACGTTGCCATTGTTTATATTGAAGAAGATGCCGATGCCAAAAAAACAGCCGAGCTAGTTTCTGAAAAAGGGCGGACTTGCCTGAATTTGAAGTGTGACATTTCGAAACAAAAGAACTGTGAAAAAGCAGTGAACGACACCGTCGAAAAGTTCGGAAGACTCGACGTTCTGATCAACAACGCAGCCGAGCAACATCCGCAGGACTCTATCAGTGAGATCAGTGAAAAGCAGTTGAAGAAAACCTTTGAGACCAATGTTTACCCGTTGTTTTATTTCACCCAGGCCGCACTGCTGCATCTCGAGAAATCTGGCTCGGGAGCGATCATCAACAGCACCTCGGTAACAGCTTACCGAGGAAGTCCGCACCTCCTTGACTACTCGGCAACGAAGGGCGCCATTGTCAGTTTCACCCGTTCATTGGCCGGCGGGCTGGCGCAGAAAAAGATCCGGGTTAACGCCGTGGCACCCGGGCCGATCTGGACGCCACTAATACCCGCCACGTTCTCACCGGACCAAGTGGCGGAATTCGGTGCTGATACGCCTTTGGAGCGCGCGGGCCATCCATGGGAATGCGCGGAATGCTACTTGTTTTTGGCCGGAGCCGAATCCAGCTACATCACAGGTCAAGTGATACACCCTAACGGAGGTGAGATCGTTAACGGGTAACCGATCCCACCCAAAATTTGTTAGGGCATCTGCAGATAGCAGCAGGGAGGCGTTACTCTCTCTGCTAATCTGCTTCTTCAGGTAAATCGTCGTGTTCGGTGGACGCCAATTCTTCGAGCTCTGGTTCCGACATTCTATCAAACATCTCTTTGGACGCTCCTTTCAGTTCGGACGGATCAGTTTCACCACGTTTTGCAGATAGTGCAGCCCCGGCAGCCCGTTGTTGTTTTTTTGATTTCGCTTTCATAACGATTCATATCTCAACAAAAAGCATGCCACGTGATCCCTTGCAGGTTCACCTGCTGATCATCGATGTGCAATTAAGCGGTTTCAAAAGTTGGTGGATATAACTCACTGCTTCATTGATAAGCGCTCTATCTGCTAGGTTCAGGACCCAGAAGCCTGAATGTATAGGAGAGAAGATCCGATTTGTTAGCCTGGCGGATTCGAGTGAGCTTATATCCGAAATAGGGAAGGATAGTCCATTGTACTGCCGGAGAGGAATTATTAGGCAGGCAGCCATGTTTTTTGGAACGATGCCGAAAATTAATCAAGGCGTCCGCAAACTCCCAGTTGGTGTTTTTTGCATATGATAGAGGTGCATTTTGCACCAATTCCGGAGAGTTGGGGGATTCAGTAAATAGCCGAAAGCATGCTGAAATGCCCTATTTATAGGGCTGCCGCGTAAATGAGGCGTGCCAAACAGATTGGAACGATTTTTGCAATAATGGCAGATGCTATGAAAACAACTGAAATCAAAAAACTCGCCAGCGAACTGACCAGATCTGTTTCTGACCGATTGTCCATGATCCACCAAAAATCTGTGTTCCCCGCACTTCTGGGGGCTGCATGTTTAGGTGCAGGATCCCTCTTCATCACAAGTTGTGAAAAAGAAGGACCCGCCGAGAGAGTGGGCAAAGAGCTGGACGAAGCTGCCGATAAAAGTTCCGATAAGCTCGATGAAGCAGCTGAGAAAGCCAAGGAAGAAGCTCGGGAGGCTAAGGAAAAAGCTGAAGAGGCTGCCGAGAACGCTCGTGAAAAGGTTGAGGAAGCTGCCGATGCAGCTCGCGATAAAGCTCGTGAAACCCAGGGCGAAATCGAAGAAGCAATTGAAGAAGGCGACCAGTAACCTGAGCATGCCTTTTTAAAAACCGCACCAAACAATAATATCTAACCAACTAGAACCATGTTAAGCTGGAGCCTGACTTTCCTTGTCATCGCCATCATCGCCGCAGTGCTCGGATTTTCCGGGATTGCGGGGACCGCCGCTGGCATTGCCAAAATACTATTTGTTGTCTTCCTGATCATATGGATTATTTCCATGGTCTTGGGTCGTAAGGCCCCTTGACACAGGTCTGACTAACAAGCTCTCTAATGATTTTTCTCTGGTGAGCCAATACTCTTGGAAATAGTCATACGACTTTCCAATCGATTCCGACTAACCGTGAAGTTTTAGCCATGCTGATTTATCAGCAAGACGGCGGCCTTCTCGGTTAGTCGCTTTTTATAATCCTGGAGAGAGCTTGACTCTATCCACAATCTCTTGGGGAAGGTGTCGCTTCTAACTGATAGAATAGGCGCTCCCCCCTGGTGTGAGAGATTTTCTTTAGATCATCAGCCTATTTTTCATCCTTCTTGTCCTGATTGGGACGGTTAAGGACGATTTTTCCGTCAGGAGATAGATTGGGCTTTTTCGGTTGGTTGACTGGCGTCGGTGATGAGGTCGAGGTTGGTTTTGCGATCTTGGGGCCCTTGTCATCGCTGTCTTTTTTAAGGGAAGTCACAGTAGGTTTGTCTGCTGCGGTTTCGGGCAAGTTGGGCTTGGATCCAGGCAGGACTGGTTTGGCCTGTGGCAGGACGGGCTTCGACTGAGGGAGGCCGGGTTTACTGACCGGAGTTACCGGTGTCGCTGTTGTTGGCTTGGCTTCGGTCTGATCGCCAGATGTTGCAGGTGCAGTAGCTGCACCACGTTCAGGATCGACGATGACATCCTTCGGGTTCACTCGGCCGATGGGAATACTGACGGCTGGAGGAGGGGTGGCTTCCGCTCCTTTGCGAGATGACTGCACGTACATATCATGAACGATTTTTTCAGCATCGACTTCTTTCAGGTCGGGAATTTTCACCGGAGTGGTGTGGCCTTTCATGGTTTTTTCCAGTTGGGCTGCTTCCTTGGCATCACGTTTCATCCATGGAAGTTCGCCGAGCTTGGGTTTTTCCTCTTTGAAATCGCCCCAGATTTTTTCGCGGTCGTCCGTCCAGAGTAGGAAGTGCTCGAGGTCGGCGCTGGCGAGATCGCTGCTCTGTGCGACGGCGGCACCGTAGAAACGCGCGGCCTCCATCACCATACCGTAGTGCATCAGGGCATTAGCGAGTCCTAGGTTTTGCGCAGGCTTGTCCTTATTCACTGTCTGGATACTGGAAAGCAGACGGATGGCTTTACGTGGCGCGCCCTTGGCGAGCACCTTGATGGCGAATCCGAGTTCCAGATCGATGGATGGGATGGCCGGTGCCTCCCAGACCACTACTGCTGCCTCGGCCGATTTTCCGTCGTTGTATAACAGGTGGGCGAGTTTTTTGCGGGTATCCCAGTTGTCAGCATCCTTTGACAGGGTGCTTCTGAGAATGCCTTCGGCTTGCGTGTTGGTGTTTTCTGGTTTGGACATAATGATGTGTGTAGTTTCCTAAGGCAATAACAGCCATAATCCACAGGTTGTCTAGTGGAGATTAGTGGTGCTTGATTTCACCTTCCTGAGAGTGTTTGATAGAATTGTGCTTGGAAAAGGGTCTACATATGGGTCTTCGGTCGTATTTCTGGTGGAAGACGACAGCCGATTGTCCGCGTTGGTAGGCGAGTATCTTCAAAGCGAGGGATACTCCGTCACAATCATCCCCGATGGTTCGGAGGCTGCCGCAAAAATCCCTGCAGAGCAGCCCGATCTGGTGATTCTTGATGTCATGTTGCCAGGGATGGATGGGTTTGAGGTGTGCCGGAGCATCCGCCCGGCCTATTCCGGGCCGATTCTGATGATGACGGCGCGTGACGATGAGGTGGATGAAATCCTGGGTCTGGAAATAGGAGCCGATGACTACCTGACCAAACCGGTGAGGCCGAGGGTGTTGCTCAGCCGGGTGAAGGCGTTGCTGCGGAGATCGACTCAGGATAGCGTGCCGAACAACGGTGCGATGAACTTCGGAGATTTACGCGTGGATATTGCTAACAGACGGGTTGAGGTGGCAGACACCGTCATTCACCTAACAACGGCTGAGCTGGATCTGCTACAACTCTTGGCAGAACATGCTGGCGAAACAATGAGCCGCGACCAGTTGTCACGAAGTTTGCGTGGGATTGATTACGATGGGCTGGATCGCACCATCGATTTGCGTGTGGCACGGCTGCGGAAAAAAATCGAACTTAATCCGTCGCAGCCACGATATATACTATCGGTGCGTGGCGCTGGCTACATGCTACCCCCTGAACCTGATTGCGGATGACCCGACTCTATTTAAAATTGATCCTATTGATGGGAGCTGCGTTCTTACTCAGCGCTGTGATCATTGCGGTGGTTTTTGGCGCATTGCATCAGAAGTACCTTCGACCAAACTTTGCGGAGGAGTTTCAAGCGGTCATTGAGGAATTAGACCCGCTGTTAGCGGGTAAAAGTGCGGAGCAAGCCCAGCGGGTGATTGATCAACAACAACTCAATTTCCGCGCTCGGGTAGTGGCTCTAGATCAAGACGGTGGCTTGGTCGGTTTCCGACCTGCGGGAGCCGATTACAGGGTGGTGTTTGAATCGGATGAGGGTAGATTTGCGACCTTTCAGAGGCAGCAGGGCGGCTCGTTATTGCTGGCCTTGCTGATGACGGCGGCGGTGTTTGGAGCAGCAGCTTTTTTGATCACTTATCCTTTGGTTCGAAGGTTACGTCGGCAAGAGCAGACGATCGGTAGAATTGCGGCTGGTGATCTCAGCGCGCGTGTGGAGGAGAAAGGCAAGGATGCCTTGGGCTTGTTAGGAAAGAGGATCAACTTGATGGCGGATAGGATTACTTCGCTGGTGGATGGACAGAGGCATTTGCTACAGGCGGTGTCTCATGAGATTCGCACACCTGTGGCACGCATTGGGTTTGGGGTCGAGATGATCGAAGCTGCAGAAACTCAGGAGGAACGGCACACACGTATCGCGGCTTTACACGATGACGTCGACGAGATGGAGCGACTGCTGGACGAGCTGATGATGTTCCTGAGAGTGGACTCGGGTGGTACCGAGATCCATAAAACTCCCCTTGAGATTGCCACGACGATCAATGCTCTAATTGCCAAGACTCAAACTCTTTTTCCGGACGTTAAGTTCGAAAACAAAATACCACCGAAAGTGGATATTCAAGCCAGTGCCAACCACCTGCCACGAGCCCTGGAGAACTTGATTCGGAATGCGGCACGTCATGCCACAGGCTTGGTGAAAGTAGTTTGCTCCATGGATGCGGACGCAGTGAACCTTGAGGTGCATGACGATGGGAAAGGAATCGCCCCAGAGGATCGGACGAAAATATTCGATGCTTTTACCCGACTGGACGGAGCAAGGACACGATCGAAGGGTGATGGAGCTGGTCTCGGTCTGGCGATCTGCGAGCGTGTGGTTCGTTTGCATGGCGGCACTATCTCCGTAGGGGACTCACCGCTGGGAGGAGCTGTGTTTGCGGTTAGGATTCCGAGGTCCTGATACATTTTGATACAAACTTGCAACACAAGTGCCACAGACACTTTGCCGTGACGAAGCTAAGGTGTGGCTATGAAAACGAGACGTGAATTCCTAACATCAGCAGTGGCTGCCGGCGTGGTAGCAGGTCTTCCGCGTGCTGTCATGGCTGCGGGGGAGCAGAAAAAATCATACACCAGCCCCAATGTCATCATTGTTCGATTCGGTGGCGGTGTTAGACGTCGCGAAACAATCAACGAGCGAAAAACCTACGCTCCTTATCTCCTGCGTGACTTGGTCCCAAAGGGGACATTCTACCGGAACATGGAAATCGACCGGTTTAAGGACTTGGACACCTCACACGGTGAGGGCACATTGAATATCCTAACAGGGCATTACGCGAAGTATCAGGTGAAGAAGGATGCTTTTGTTCAGCGCTTCGAAGCGGAAGTGCCGACTCTGTTCGAGTATCTCCGGAAAACATATGAGATTCCTGCGCACCAGACTTTGCTGATCAATGGGGAGGACAGGAGTCAGGAGGAGTTTTACAATTTTAGCAACCACCATCTGTTTGGAGCGCAATTCCGCAGCCAGACGATGTCACTTTTCCGCTATAAGATGTGGTTGTTAGAAAAAAGACTGGCTGGTGATCCACCCGAAAACGAACGCCGTAAGATGATGGAAGATCTAAAACAAATGCGGATGATCGATTACCGCACCCGAGGCAAAAATGAGGACCTGCCAGCGATCCGTAGTTTCTGGGAAAAATGGCACGACCACTATGGCAACGACGGATTTAAAAATGCGCGCGGCGACCGACTCCTCACCGAGCTGACGTTGTGGTCGATGAAGCTGCTGAAGCCACGGCTGATGATGATCAATTACAACGATCCAGACTACGTGCATTGGGGGAACATGACTCATTACACAGAGGGGATCAAGGTCATTGATCACGGACTCAGGCAGCTGGTGACTCAGACTCAACTCGATCCATTTTACCGGGATAATACCATTTTCTGCGTTGTGCCTGATTGTGGCAGGGATACCAATCCGCTGCTTTCAGTTCCATGCCAGCACCACTTTAATTCGAAATCATCCCATGAGATCTGGGCGCTCTTGTTCGGGTCTGGAGTTGAAAAAGGCAAAGTCATCGACCGTCGAGTGGATCAGACGCAGATCGCTGGGACACTGGGCAGGTTAATGGGCATGCCCACTAAGTTTGCCGATACCAATATTCTGGAGGAGGCGATAGCATGAAGCGTGGAATCAAATTCGCCCGTCTGCTGAAAGCTTGGCTTTTTGGGTCACTGGGTTGCCTGTCGTTTTTAGGGGCAACGGTGACAGCCGGATGGACGTACCGACTGTGTCGCCGGCGAATCATCGGCTATTGGAACACACAATCGGGGGTGTTAGAATTACATCGATCTCCGAGGTGGATTCGTGGAGAGCAGAAGCCAGCCGGAGGAAAGTGGAATCGGTTTAAGTGGCTATTTGGCTCGCTGAAACTCAATTTCTTGACAGGCATCAAGCATGTGAGCACGGCTCTTCTGGTGACTCTCCTTCCGGGGATGATGTTAGCTTTTGCCTGGTGGGGAGGGTGGAATAATTCGTTTCACAAAGGCTACGAGCAGTCGGGTGTCGGACCAGGGTTGGGGGTGCTCGCCATTCTGCTAATGGCGTTGGCCATGATTTATCTTCCGATGGCACAATCACACCAAGCGATGTCCGGAACCATGCGGTCGTTCTTTGACTTGAAGACGGTGGCCAGAGTCATATCCAGGTCACCATGGGGTAATCTATTGTTAGCAGTGCTGACAACTCTCAGTGGGTTGCCTTTGATTCTTTCTGCGCTGTATCTATCCACAGCGGCGGCCTCCAAGCCTGTGTTGTTAGAAATGCCGCCAGTGGAGATCGTTGCATTTTTGAACTCCTATTACTTTCTGTGGGCGATGCTTTATGTCTTCCCTGCTTTTGTGATGCTGCGATTACTCGCGGCGCGTATTTATGCCAAAGCTGCCTGGTCGTTAGCAAGCGAGGGCAAGTATCATCACGGCGATTTACCGAGTCATTTGGAAATCAGGCCACCAAAGATGGGTGGCAAGTGGCCAAGGAGGGCTTGGAAATCACTGGTGATTTCTACTGCCTATGCGTCACTGGTAGCGTTTGCAATGCAGCCTTTGTTCTCGCAGTTTGCCGCAGCCGTGCCAGTGAAGCGCTGGCTGCTTCACCCGATGGTTCAGTTGCCAGTGCATCGTCATATTCCTCAACCGCTGCAAGAGGCTGCCAGCTCACGTTACGGACACGAGTCCGGCGGCTTTATCAGCTGGTTGGATGATCAGGAGTGAGGCTGGCGGATACGATTACTTCTCCTTCTCGTCATCCTTTTTGAAAGGCACAAACTTCAACACGGTGCCGTTGATGCAATAACGCTGATCGGTGGGAGTGTTGAAACCTTCGCCGGTGAAGACGTGTCCCAGATGGGCATCACAGACCTTGCATTTGACCTCGGTGCGCATGCCATCGGCGTCTGGAAGCGCTTTGACGTTCTTGGCTTTGGACGGGTCATAAAACGATGGCCATCCGCAGTGGGAGTCGAATTTTTCCTTGGATGAAAAAAGCTCAGCGTTGCAGCCGACACAGTAGTAGGTGCCGCCACCTTGTTTTTTAAATTGCTCGTAGACTTTTCCGTTAGGGCGTTCAGTTCCTCCTTGCCGAGCGATGCGGTACTGCTCCGGAGTCAGTTCCTTTTTCCACTCGTCATCAGTCTTCACGACTTTTTTCTCGGGCTGGGCCGGTGTTTCATTGGATGTTTTCATAGGTTTCTGAGTCTGAGCGTTGAGGGCGTAGAATGCAATGCCTCCGCCGATGGCAAGGAGAGCGAGGAAACGAAGTGCAGCTTTCATGGTTTTGATGGGTTGTGTGATTAAGGGTCTACACAAACTGAGAGGCGGCAGACGGCTATATTATTCCCTGCGAGCTGGTGGATGTCAAATTCACCCCGCCAGACCGATGGGGAACAGGATGTTCATGAGCATAGTCAGGAAGAAGTTGAAAATGAGGATGGCCAGTGAGGAAAATACCATCGCATGAGTAGTGCCCTTACCCACTCCCACAGCCCCATGAGATGCCTTGAGACCTTGGTGACACGAGATCAGAACGATCAAGATGCCAAAGATGGTGCCTTTGATCAGAGCGATGTAAATATCAGCGAGTTCAGTGTGCTCGCGCGTGTGCAGGCTCCACCATGCTTCCGAAACCCCGAAGGTTTGAGTGCCCACTACCCAGCTGGCGGCGATGCCGAAGGCAGCTGCTTCTGTGATGAGCAGTGGCACGGAGATGATCATGGCAATCAGGCGTGGAGTGACGAGGTAATCGATCGGATGCACGCTCATTGAACGCAGGGCATCGATCTGCTCGGTGACTTTCATCGTGCCTATTTCCGCGGACATTGAGGCCCCGACCCGGCCAGCCAGCATGATTCCTGTCAGAGTGGGGCCGAGTTCACGCAGCATACCGACGCTCACCAAGGCGCCACCCATCGATTCCATTTTCATGCCGCTGAGCTGGAACAGTCCCTGTGCTGCAAGAACCGCACCGACAAATGCTCCGGTGATGATGACCACCGGCTGAGAGCTGAAACCTATTTCAACCAATTGATCGATGAGTAACCGCCAGCGCTTTTTTCCCCGGATGAGAGATTCCACAATTTGTCCTGCAAGACCAGCTAGCTCCCCGAGGTAGTCGAGAATTCCTAACAGTGGGCGGCCAAGAGCGGAAAGCATGGCGGCAGCTTAGTCCTCGGATCAGAACAAGCCAACAGGAAAAATATTACCCACTCGTCTCATCACGCGGTTGGCAGTTCTTACGTTTACGCTGAAGTGGACACTCAGTGTTCCAGCTTTCTCGGCTAGACCAACACCGGCTAGAGATCATCACATACCGGTGATGTATCAGAAGCATGGTTGCATCTGCGGCCGACGGCTTGGATTAGCTCTGGGGTGTTTTATCGAAGTTGCAAAATGCACGGTCCGGCCGGTTGTTAACCGTGCATTGTGCAAGGTTGCAGCGTTTGGACTTCAGCCTGAAATAACGGGTAGTCGTGTAAAAGACCTCAACATGGCGGGTAGGAGAGCTTGATTTTATAGCTAAGAAATCATCTGGCATGTTACCTGCAATGTTGATGTTGATATGAAACCAATCACCAAAGAACTCCGAGAAAAACTTATCGATTTACTACAAACGGCGTATTCAGCGGAATTGGAGACAGTGGAAAATTATCTATCATGGTCAATCAATCTTGACGGACTGCACGCTCAGCGTGTCAAAGATATGCTGGCTGCCGATATCGAGGACGAGATGGGTCACGCTAAGGCATTGGCCGAAAGAATCTATGTGTTAGGTGGCATCGTGCCAGGTAGCATGCAGCTGCACAAGAACCAGCGGTATCTCCAACCGTCCCCTGATAAGTTAGATCTCATTCATGTGATCCGCGGAGTGGTCACCGCAGAGGAATCAGCAATCCAACATTACCGTCTGATCGCAGAAATGGCGGAAGGTGCGGATCTACCTACCCAAGATTTGGCCATCCGTCTTCTCAACGACGAGGAAATGCACCGTCGCGAATTCGCAGGAATGCTTCGTGAAGTTGAGGATCGTGAGATCGCTTCCGGTCGTATGCAGGAAGAGGAGAAGCGCTCGCTTACTTATTAATCTGTTTCCGTCCCGGTAGAAACCAACTCGAACCATTTACCTAACTGTACCATGTTAAACTTAGCCATCACCTGCCTCGTTATCGCTCTCATTGCGGGCATTCTGGGATTTGCCGGACTTGTCGGCGCAGCCGTGGGGATCGCAAAGATCTGTTTCTATATCTTCATCGTTCTCTTCATCCTGTCGGCTATCAGCCACATGATGCGAGGAGCAAAATGATAGAGCTATATGAACTGTGCGCTAGGTAGCGCACCTATCCGATTTTTCACACACATACACACACAACCCAGCGTCCGTCTCTGCTTCGTAAGCATCGGGCGCTGGGCACTCTATAAATTACACAACACACAATCTAACACACACTATCAACATTATGTCTGAAGCAAAAGAAGTCATCCTCAACTCCCTCATGAGTATTTGGGAGGGAACGTTAGAACGCGTGCCATTTCTGGTCGGTTCTGTCGTTGTATTAATTCTAACGTGGGGAGTCGCAGCCATGGTCAGCAAGGCGATGCACTCCGCGCTGGGTAAGTTTGCTTTCAGAGATTCATTGGTGCAGCTTCTCTCGCGCCTTGCTAAGACCGTGGTCTGGATCATCGGTGTGGTCGCAGCAGCGATGATTGTTTTCCCTGGGCTGACGCCGTCGAAAGCACTCGGCGCGGCTGGTCTGGTGTCTGTCGCAGTGGGTCTGGCCTTCAAAGACATTTTCCAGAACTTTTTTGCCGGCGTGATGCTGCTGTGGAAGTTTCCCTTTGAAGAAGGAGATATGATTGAGTGTGGGGATGTCTGCGGTCGTGTCAGAAGCATCGAGCTGCGTCACACCCAGATTCAAGACACATCGGGGGAACTTATTGTCGTTCCTAACTCCAAGCTTGTTACCGAACCAGTTGAAGTGCTGACTTACGGTAAATTGAGACGTATAGAAATGGGCGTGGGTGTCTCCTATGACACCGACGTGGCCGAGGCAAAGGCAGTGATCCAAAAAACAGTCGATAGTCTGGAAAAAGCTGATGCCGACAAGGGTAACAAGGTGTTACCGAAAGAATTTGGCGCCAGCAGCATCGATTTCGAAGTCCTGTTTTGGGCCGGATCCCAGCCCATGGAGCAGCGTGAGGCGAAAGCCGAGGCTGTGGAGAAAATCAAGGCGGCTCTGGATGATGCCGGTATTGAAATCCCATTCCCATACAGAACACTCACATTCAAAGAACCTTTGACGACGCTTCTGGAGCGCCAGTCCAAGGATCAGGATAACAGCGACAAAGAGAGAGAGGAGGCAGATGATTGATCAAATCGCATCGGACCCCGGACTCCTTGCCATTCCCGCGGCTTTGGTGACTGAGTTTAATCCGGCCGGGGTGTGGAGGAATCTGTGCATGCTCGGCATTGCCTATCTCCTGTCACTACCGATCGGTTGGGATCGAGAAAAAACAGCTCGTTCCGCAGGAATCAGAACATTTCCCTTAGTCGCCGTCTCTTCCTGCGCGTTTGTGCTGATGGCAGTCGATATGGAAAATCAGGTGAACGGCGAGATTTTCTCCCGTGCCTACAGTGGTATTATCACCGGCTTGGGATTTCTCGGTGGTGGAGTGATTTTAAAACAATCCAAGAAGGTTCACGGCATGAGCACTGCTGCCGCCATTTGGCTCACCGGTGCCCTCGGTGTGGCGTGTGCACTGGAACGGTATGAAAATGCCGTCGCCTTGGCTTTGGTCTGCTATCTTTCCCTGCGTTTTGGCAAGGTGGTCAATGGAGGCGAGGAAGCCAATTCAGAGGAGTCCAGGCAGGCGGACAGCTAATTCCATGCGAATGGCTGGATTCGTGAGCAAAAAAAAACCCGCGTCACCATCAGGCGACGCGGGATTGTTAATGATTAGGTTAAAGGAGCCCTAGAGGGAGCCTTTGAGGTTGGAAGAAGCTTTGAAGCCAACAGTCTTGGAGGCTTTGATTTTCATTGCTTCGCCAGTTTTTGGGTTGCGGCCCATACGTGCTGCGCGCTTCTTGACTTCGAAAGTACCAAAACCAATGAGTTGGACTTTGCCATCTTTCTTAACGCCTTTCGCAATGCATTCAAGCACGGCTGCAAGAGCATCTTCTGCACAACGCTTAGTGGCGTCTTTCCCAAGGGTTTTCTGAATTGATTCGACGAGTTCGGATTTGTTCATAACGGTGATTTTTTGACACTGACGGATGCTTATGTAAAGTTAATTAATTCTCTATTTTTCCTCGGTGGAGCTTGACTTCCAGCTTATTTTTGCTTGCCGACACTGGGTCGAGATCGGTCGAAAAGCTTGGTTTTATCGCAAAGTCGACATGTTAGATTATGTTAGGTTGGCGTGTGTTCCTGTTGAACTGGTGCATTGACGAAGTCAGACGGATGTGAGAAAACATGATTTATGAAGGAAAGCAGAGTTGCTAATGTGGCGCAGTTAATTCGCTCTGCTGCACGGTCTGTTAGATCGATCGCTCCCGCTATGCCGTTGCGCGATGAAATGGCACAAGAGCTGGCGGATGCTGCAGCTGCTGAGGCGCGTGGATATTTCCTTCCCGATGAAGATGAGCGAATCAGGGAGATTTTTGTTCGCTATCTGACTGTGCGTGCTGCTTTGTTAGAAACGGTGGACTCCATTCAGGTGATATTCGACCACATGGACGGTGCCGAGGCTGGTTCGGTGGCGGATGACTTGTGGCGGCAACGCTTGCAGGCATTCATCGTAGGATTCACAGCCGCGACCATGCTTGTGCGATCAGCGACATTCATCGTGGATCTGGCGACGGATAAACCGGTGGTCTGGAAAAAGCTCGATGAAGCCGAACCGCGTTACGGGATTCCAACGAAGAGCTACACACGGATCTACAAAAACCTGGTGTCATCTCGTCGGATGTGGCGTTTCCACGAATCCCTGATGTTTTACGAAGTTCACAAACAGGACGTGGCTGAGCTGGCGGCGGATCCGATTGTTGGTGGGCTGGTGGCAATACTCCAAGTGGAAGAACCATTTTTACAATACCGCAAACGCGACTACCTCAAACGGAAATGGGATTACCGATTGCATTCGTTCAAGCGTCGGCACGTTTCCGGATATAAGAAGGTGATGTTTCATCTGCTCAAGTTGAGCGGCAGTGCCGTGGCGGAGCTGAAGCAGCCGTTCGGAGTTTTGTCGAAAACGGCACCGCGCCGGATGCCGGGCCAGCTGAAACGCGTCACTCGAGAGGTGGTCGAAACCGTGGGAGCCATGCTTAGGCCGGGAGATGTCTTCGTGACCCGTCACGATGATGCGATGAGTAATCTGTTTCTGCCCGGATTCTGGCCACACGCTGCATTATATATAGGCAGTTTGCAGGAAAGGGGAGATCTGGGGGTAGCGGCACCACCAGAGGATGGTCGCTGCATGGAGCTGATCCGTTTTTTAGAGGCCAAAAAAGACGGTGTGCTCTTCCGCCCGCTGGAGGAAACCTTGAGGGTGGATGCCTTCATGGTGTTGAGGCCGAAGCTTGCTGTTCGCGAGCTCGCCGAGGCTCTGTCTCGGGCGATCAGTCACGAGGGGAAACTCTACGATTTCATCTTTGATTTCCGCAAATCCGATCGGCTGGCCTGCACGGAGGTGGTTTACCGCAGCTACCACGGAATCGGTCCGGTCCATTTCGAGCTGAAACGGCACACTGGCCGACCCTGTATTTCCGCCGAGGATCTCATCGAGCAGGCGCTGGGTTCGGGGCATTTTGAAAAAGTCATCGACTACGGAGTGGAGGAAAATGTCATCAGGGTATTTTGATGCCGAAAATGACACCCAAAATAGGTGGAATTGATACGGAATCCTAGAGCGATGGGGGATGGAGCGCGGCCGACTGTGGGAGTTGCTATGTTCTTTTTCTCCAATTAGTTAGGTATTGGTGTCATGACTTTGTGAAAAATTTCACAAATAGGCTTGCGCGCGATTCGCCAACACGATATGTCCCCGCCGCCCGATCAAAGTATCGGCACCGTATTCATGGCTCAGATCTCAAAAATACGCGCGGTTTTACCTGCGATTTTCCTCCTGCTTTTCTCAGGGGCGGCATCAGCTGCTGCCGGACACCAGCTTCCGCTATACTCGCACTCACCGTTTGAGGGCACACCCTTTTTCTGGGTAACCAACTCCATGATCATGGTCTGGATGGCAGCCGCTCTCATCTTCGCGTTCTGCAAAGTGGCTACCGGTAAGATGAGCATCGTGCCCACAGGTTTTCAAAACTTCGCCGAGTGGCTGATCGAGAGTCTTTATAACTTCTTCGGCAACATCCTTGGCGATCACCTTGTTAAGCGCACCTTCTGGTTCTTCGGCGGCACCTTCCTGCTGATTCTCACCGTCAACTACCTCGCGCTTCTGCCTGGTGTGGGCACCATCACTTACGAAGATGCTGAAGGCCATGTGCAAGGACTTCTGCGCGGAGGAAATGCCGACCTCAACATGACCGCCGCCATGTCACTGACTTTCGCAGTGCTCTGGTTCTACTGGGCGTTCACCGAGAATGGTGCCAAAAACTTCTTCGCCCACATTTTTGCCCCTAAGGGTGAATTCAAAGGCGGTATGCTCGCCGGTATGGTGGTCATCTTCTTCCTCGTCGGTATTCTCGAGGTTATCTCCATCGCCATCCGCCCTGTCGCCCTCAGTTTCCGTCTCTTCGGTAACATCTACGGTGGTGAGCAGACCCTCGGTGGCCTGATGGCTCTCGTGCCGAAATACCTCGCCTTCCTTCCAGCGCTGCCGTTCTACTTCATGGAGCTGCTGGTGGGTCTCATCCAAGCTCTTGTGTTCACCCTCCTCAGTGCGGTGTTCCTGAAGCTGATCTGCGATCACGGTGACCACGATGATCATCACGACGAAGAGCACGCTCACTAAAAAATTTATACACTTTTGGAAGTCTGACCATAGGCAAACCGTGGGGGCTACCGAAAACAACAAAAACCAAACCAACTAACCAACTAATATTATGTTTACTAAAGGATTCGCAGTAGCACTCGCAGCCCTCGGCGGCGGACTCGGAATTGGCATCCTCGGCGCAAAAGCCGCTGAAGCAACTGGCCGTAACCCAGGTGCAGCCACACCAGTTCTTACCATCGCTATTATTCTTGCAGCACTTATCGAGGGTATCTTCATCCTCACCGCCTTCGCTGTTAACTTCGGTTAATTCGCGTAGCTGGAAAAATTACCGGGTGCCGCACGGAGGGATACTCTCTGCGGCACCCATCTCCACTTTCCTCTCTCTTCCGTCCACCAAGGATTCACCTTTTCCAACCTCATCACAATATTATGTTTCCCGTCTATCTAGCAGCAGCCGAAGCAGGTGCAGACGCAGCCAAGTCCGGCTTGCTCGAAACTTTCCGCGTGGACTGGCCTTACTTCGCGGCCCAGTTCATCAACTTCATTATTGTGATCTTGGTGCTCAAGAAATTCGCATTCGGCCCGATTCAAGCCATGCTTGAGCAGCGTAAAAACCGCATCGCCGAAGGTGAAGAAAAGCTGAAGCGCATCGAGCAACAACTTGCCGATAGCGAGAAGCACACCCAAGAGGCCATCGATGCCGCCAATGCCGACGCCCAACGCCTCATCACCGAGGCCAAGGAAAGCGCAGCCGCCATCTCCGAGAAGAAGGCCCAGGAAGCCATCGCCTCCGCCCAGAACATCCTCGCCAAGGCTGAAGAAGCTGCCAAGGCCGAGCGCAACGCCATGCAGGCCGAGCTCAAGAAGGAATTCGGCCGTTTGGTCACCGCAACCACCGCCACCGTCACCGGCAAGGTTCTCAACGACGACGACCAGAAGCGCATCAACGAAGAAGCGCTCGCCACCGTGGAAGGTTAATAACACGGATCACTTCACACTGATCACCGCACACTTTAAACATGAAAGTTTCCAAGGACGCCGCCCGCACCGCACGTCGGATTTTTAGTCTCTGCTCTCCGCATGGACGGATCGACGAGGCCAAGATGCGCACGGCCATCAAGCTGATCGCGGAAAGAAAGCCCCGTGACTACCGCGCGATCCTTCACTCGTTGCACCGCCTCATCCGCATTGACGAGGAAAGCCGCAAGGCTCTCGTTGAAAGCGCTACTGAGCTGGAAACCGCCAGCCGTGTGCGTCTCGAAACTAACCTGATTGATAAATACGGTGACGGACTCTCTTTCACCTACAAGGTCACTCCCGAACTCCTCGGTGGTGTCCGCATCCGCATCGGCAACGATGTCTTAGACGGCTCCGTCCAGGCCCGCCTCGACCGCCTCGCCAACGCCTTCTAATCATTTCCAAACTTCAAAACTAACAACTTCAAACTACAAACGCTATGAGCAGCATCCTCCAGGAACTTGAACAACAAATCGCCAACGTCTCTTCGACAGTTGAAAAAAGCAACGTCGGCATCGTCCGTGAGACCGGTGACGGTGTGGCCAAAGTCGAAGGCCTCAGCGACGTCCAGCTGAACGAGATGATCGAATTCCCCGGCGGTCTCATCGGTCTTGCCCTTAACCTTGAAGAAGGCGAAGTCGGTGTCGTATTCCTCGGTTCCGGACTTCACATCAAAGAAGGCGACGAATGCCGCACCACTGGTAAGCTACTTTCCGTTCCTGTAGGAAACGCACTGCTCGGTCGCGTAGTTGACACTCTCGGTGATCCAGTAGATGGCAAAGGCGAAATCGAAGCCACTGATCGCTACCCTGTAGAAAAGATCGCCCCCGGCATCATTAAGCGTAAGTCGGTTTCTGTGCCACTTCAGACCGGTATCGCATCCATCGACGCCATGATCCCAATCGGTCGCGGTCAGCGTGAGCTGATCATTGGTGACCGTTCCACCGGTAAGACCACCATCGCCGTGGACACCATCATCGCCCAGGCCAACCAGAACCGCGAAGCCGCAGCAGGACACAAGCCAGTGCGCTGCGTCTACGTTGCCATCGGTCAGAAACTCTCTAACGTTACTCGTACCGTTAAGACTCTTGAAGAAGCAGGCGCCATGGAAAATACCATCGTTGTCGTAGCATCCGCTTCTGACTCCGCTGCCTCCCAGTTCCTTGCTCCATACGCAGGCTGCGCCATGGCAGAATACCTCATGGACCAGGGCGAGGACGTGCTCATCGTTTATGATGATCTCTCCAAGCAAGCTGTTGCCTATCGTCAGGTTTCTCTCATTCTCGGTCGTCCTTCCGGACGTGAAGCTTACCCTGGTGACGTTTTCTACCTGCACTCCCGCCTTCTTGAGCGTTCCGCTCGTCTTTCGGATGCCATGGGTGGAGGTTCCATCACCGCGCTGCCGATCATTGAGACCCAGGCTGGTGACGTTTCCGCATACATTCCTACCAACGTGATTTCCATCACCGACGGTCAGATCTTCCTCGAAACTGACCTTTTCTACCAAGGTATCCGCCCTGCGATTTCCGTCGGTCTCTCCGTTTCTCGTGTGGGTTCCGCCGCGCAGACCAAGGCGATCAAAAAAGTCGCTGGTACTACCAAGCTCGACCTCGCCCAGTTCCGCGAACTTCAGGCATTCGCCCAGTTCGGTTCCGATCTCGACGAAGGCACCAAGAAGAAACTCGATCGCGGTGCTCGCATCGTTGAGCTCTTCAAGCAGAACCAATACTCACCGAAGTCCATGGCGATGGAGGTGGCAGTGCTCTGGTCCATGCAGAACGGCTACTTCGACGATGTTGAAGTTGAGCGCGTCAAGGAATGCCAGGACGCCCTTGAGACCTACATGGCAGAACGCAAGTCCGACGTCCTTCAGGACATCGCCAACGAAAAAGCCATCACAGACAGCATCCTCGAAAGCCTTAAAACCGCTATCGAAGACTTCAAAAGCTCTTGGAAGTAATCAGCGAAGCTGACCACACCGCCCAACGTCCACTGACTACCGCCCACCGAAAACATGGCTAACCTACGTGACATCCGCCGCCGCATTAAGTCGGTCAAGAATACCTCGCAGATCACCAAGGCGATGGAACTTGTCGCTGCGGCGAAGATGAAAAAAGCCCAGAACCAGGCAGTGGCCGGGCGTGAATACGCTGATTCACTCAATGAAGTTCTGACCAACCTCAAGGATAACACCGAAGAGGAATCCCATCCGTTGCTCGAGCAACGCGAGGGCGGCAAGGAGCTGATGCTCGTCATCTCCACGGACAAAGGACTCTGCGGTGGTCTGAATACCAACCTGCTGAAAAAAGTCCGTGCCACCGCTGGCAAGAACTGCGATTACATCACCGTCGGCCGCAAGCTGCGCATGCAGATTGCCAAAGCCGGAGGTAACCTGATTGCCGATTGGCACGTGGGTGATCCTGTTCCATTCAACGATGCCAAACCCATCGCCAAGTTCGTCACCGAGAAATTCCTCGAGGGCGACTACGATCGCATCAGCGTGGCATTCAACAACTTCGTTTCCACCCTGCGCCAAGAGCCATGGGTTAGCCAGCTTCTGCCGATCGAGGCCGACACCTTGGCTGAAAAACGCGCCTACGAGGGCGTAGGACAAGGAACTTCGAAGGAGACCGATAAGGTTTCAGCCTTGAGCAAAGACTACCTCTTCGAGCCAAGTGCCGAGGGTGTGCTCGATAAACTCTTGCCCCTCTACATTAACTTCCAGGTCTACCAGATGTTGGTTGAGGCCCGCGCCTCTGAGCACTCCGCACGGATGGTCGCCATGAAGTCCGCCACGGACAACGCCAAGAACATGATCAAGGACCTCACCCTTGAGTATAACAAACTCCGTCAGGCCGCGATCACCGCCGAGCTTCTGGAAATCACCACCGCGATGAAAGCAATGGAGTAGTCTTAAACTCCAATTTCCACGCATTACTTCAAATTTTAAACTGTAACTTCAAACTAAACACCACCATGTCCAACCAAGGAACAATCGTCCAGATCATCGGCGCCGTCGTCGATGCCGACTTCTCAAAAGCTGCCAAGCTCCCTGACATCTACAACGCCATCGAGCTGAACTACGATCTCTTCGGCGTACAAACCAAGCTCGTACTCGAAGTGCAGCAGCACCTCGGTGACGGCTGGGTTCGCGCAGTTGCGATGAGCACCACTGAAGGTCTTAAGCGTGGCATGACCGTGACAGACACCGGTGCCCCAATCGCCGTTCCTGTTGGCGAGCAAGTTCTCGGCCGTATTTTCAACGTGACTGGTGACCTGGTGGACGAAAACGTGCCACTGGCCAACCCTGACCAACGCGCCCCCATTCACCGCGCCGCTCCGTCCCTGACCGAGCAGTCAGCAACAACTGAAATTCTCGTCACCGGTATCAAGGTGATCGACCTCATCTGCCCGCTAATCAAAGGTGGTAAAGGTGGTATGTTCGGTGGTGCTGGTGTGGGTAAGACCGTGGTTATCATGGAGCTCATCAACAACATTGCGAAGGCACACGGTGGTTACTCCGTCTTCGCCGGTGTGGGTGAGCGGACTCGTGAAGGTAATGACCTTTACTGGGAAATGATCGAATCCGGCGTTATCGCCGTTGAGCAGGACGACAACGGTCATCCCAAGCTCGATGAAAACGGCAACCCTGTCCTCAAGGACGGATCCAAAGTTGCCCTTTGCTACGGCCAGATGAACGAGCCTCCAGGCGCCCGTCTCCGTGTGGCCCTCTCCGCTCTCGCCATGGCAGAAAACTTCCGTGACGAATCCGGACAAGACGTTCTTCTCTTCGTGGATAACGTGTTCCGTTTCTCCCAAGCCGGTTCCGAGGTGTCCGCACTTCTTGGCCGCACACCTTCCGCTGTGGGTTACCAGCCAACACTCGCCGAGGAAATGGCCGGTCTTCAGGAGCGTATTACTTCTACTACAAAAGGTTCCATCACATCCATTCAGGCCGTTTACGTTCCTGCGGATGACTTGACTGACCCAGCCCCTGCAAACACCTTCGCTCACCTTGACGCCACTGTGGTGCTTGAGCGTTCCCTCGCTGAGCAGGCCCTCTTCCCAGCGGTTGACCCACTGGCATCCAACTCCAAGGCACTTGCCCCAGAGGTGGTTGGCGAAGAGCACTACCGCGTTGCCCGTGGTGTTCAGCAGACTCTGCAGCGCTACAAGGACCTTCAGGACATCATCGCGATTCTCGGTATGGACGAACTTTCCGATGAGGATAAGCTCACCGTGTTCCGCGCTCGTAAGATTCAGCGTTTCCTTACCCAGCCGTTCCACGTGGCCGAGGTCTTCACCAACGTTCCTGGCGTGCTCTGCACCGTCGAGGACACCGTCAAAGGCTTCGCCGAAATCCTCGACGGCGAACACGACTCCGTGCCTGAAGGTAACTTCTACATGAAGGGCTCCATCGACACCGTTGATCTCGGAAAATAAACAGCCGTCCCAAGCGGTTCAAGTTTCCCATTTCCCAATACCAACTTCCTGATTCCTAACCACAATGCTTCATCTCGATATCGTCACCCCGGAGAAAAAGATCTTCTCCGATACCGTGCAAAACGTTTACATCCCTTCCTCCGAGGGTGAGATGGGCGTTCTCGAGCTGCACGCCGCCCTGGTGACTCCTTTGGAGCCAGGCGAACTGCGCTACCTCAAAGACGGCAAAGAGGAACACCTCGCTGTTGGTGAGGGATTCGTCGAGGTGACTCAGGAAAAAGTGACCGTGCTCTGTGACCTCGCCATCGCCGGTGAGGACGTCAACGAAGCCGCAGTGGAAAAAGCCATGGCCCGCGCCAAGGAAGCCCTTGATAACGCCGAGCACGAAGCCGACGTGGACATCGCAGCCCTCCAGGCCATCATCGCCAAGTCCACCGCCCAGCTCAAGGTCAAGCGCCGCCATCACTAACAATCACTGTTAGTCGGCCAAACAAATCAAAACAAACCCCCGTGCGATTTACCGCACGGGGGTTTTTTGTGGCCTAGAAGTTTCCGTTCGTGTAAGTTGGGAAACTATGAAAATCCTCGCCATTATTTGTTTGTTGTTAGGTTTAAGCGCGCTCGGAGCTGCTTTGTATTGCCATATGCAGGTTATACCTGACATGGAAGGTATCGATCGGATGACAAGAGGCATGGATCTCGATGACCCGAGGTATGCACCGGCCAGGGCACTTTGGTTTCAACGTGAATCACTCAAGACCACCCTCGATGTCATCACCTTGATAGGTAGCGGTCTCGGCCTGATAGGTGGAATTTTTGCAGGTGTTAAAAAAGCCAAACTTGGCTGGATTGCAGCCGTCATTTCTGTGATCGCACTCGTGGTAGGTTTGCTGCAAAGCACGCACATGTTTTCCTAATCGGCCACTTACTGGCTGATTAGCACACTGATCATGTGGATCTAGGTGATATCGTGACGCACGCTAGGTAGTCGGCGTCTTTGACTTCGTGTGACTATTTTTTCACCGTGAAGCGGGTGCAGATGCCACCGCCAGCGAGGATATCTTTCAGTCGCTCGGGTTCGCGTCCGTTGGCGATGCATGTTTCAATGCCTGAGCCGACAGCGCGTTTCACCGCCAGAAGTTTGGCCTGCATGCCGCCCATGGACATGCGGGCGGTTTCATCCTCGGCAAAGTCCATCACGGAATCGATATCGTCCACTACGGGAATCACCTCCCCGCCGATGTCGCCTGCACCATACAGTCCGTCGATGCTGGAAAAGATGATCAACTTATCGGCTTTGACCAACTCCGCTACACGAACTGCGAGCATGTCGTTATCGCCTACACAGTAGTTGTGGAAGGCCACACTGTCGTTCTGGTTGACAATGGGCACCACCGCAGGCTCATCGAGCAGTCGCTGCAAGGTGGCCTTGGTATTGCCGCGGCGTTCTTCATCGCGGAAATCGTCTGCCGTACGCAGTAACTGGGCGACGTTGATGCGGAAGTGGGCAAAGAGGTTTTCGTAAGCATGCATCAAGCGGGTCTGCCCGACTGCGGAAACGGCCTGTTTGGTAGCGAGTTCTCTGGGATACTCGGTCAGTCCAAAGGCGGTGATGCCGGCTCCCACTGCACCACTGGATACCAGGATGCATTTTCCATGCGATCCCACGTTCTGGGCAATGGCATTGACGAGACGTAACAGCGCTGCCCCATCCAAGGTGGCATCTTCCGCTCTGGTGAGCACTCCTGTTCCTACTTTGATAACAATAATTTGGTCCACGAATAAGTTAATTGAGTTAAATCCCGCTATCGTTGTGGTCGCAGACGAACGGTAAAAGAAAGGGTAAGGATCTTCCAACGATGGTTGCCTGTTCAGGGCATCACACTCAGTATACTCAACCGGATGTGAAATTTGTCTGCGGCCAATTACGGCTGGGACGCCTCAAGCTTTAACGAGGAACTGGATATGACAAAGGGAAATCCAGAATCTTTCTGTCATTGGACCCGATTTAGGCCCGACTTTCGTCAAATTCGATCAAACCGAAGATGGTATCGACCCCAGCCGGTGGGTCCGTATCGGGAAAATACTTGCGGATGGCATACTTGAATCCCCGCTCCATCGCCGTGCCATCCTTGCCCAGCTCGGGTGCGAGTTCGTTCCATGAGTCTCTTTTGGCAGGGAAATCGTCCACCACCTCTTCCAGCCACGTCGCCAATGCGGTATCGTCTTTCCCTGGGACCGCCTCAGTCACCTGATCAAAAGATAACCCGAAGTGGCCGAGAAATTGCCCATCCGTGCCAAGCTTGTGACCGAGCACGCCGCTGTAATCCTCTGGCAGATCACCGTCCTGATACAGCCGGACTTTATCAATCAGTCGAGCCCAGAACATGGTGTCGGCCACAGAGCGGTCATAGGGTGAGCGCAGATTTATCATGCCTCATTGAAAACCATACCGAGTCTGATGGCAGCAATAATTTTACTGTAAAAACCCACCGTTCTGTGGTCAAACCACCCGCGCCAGAGGCACCACCGCCTACGGCCAACTTACTACCGTCCACTGAACTCATGAACGTCTCACTCAACTGGCTCAACGACCACCTCGATCTCTCCCACATGTCCCTGCAGGAAATTGATGACCTGCTCACCTTCGCGGGCGTGGAAGTGGAGGGGATTGCGTCCAAAGGCGTGCCGTCGGAAAAAATCGTTGTCGCCCAGGTGAAATCAGCCGAGCAACATCCGGATGCCGATAAGCTCAAGGTCTGTATGGTGGACGCCGGTGAAGACGAGCTGCGACAGATCGTCTGCGGTGCCAAGAACTACAAGGTAGGAGATAAAGCCCCCTGCGCACTGCCAGGTGCCGATCTAGGTGGTGGTTTCATGATCAAGGAAGGCAAGCTCCGAGGAGTCGCCTCACTAGGCATGCTTTGCGCCGCCGGTGAAATCGGCATGACCGACGTGGAAGACGGCCTAATGATCCTCCCTAAAGACTCTGAAATCGGTAAACCTCTGCAGGAAATTTTCGACGCAGACACCATCATCGAAGTGGAGGTCACTCCTAACCGACCCGACCTGCTTTCCCACACCGGCATGGCCCGCGAGCTGGCCGCCCTAGCAGGAATCGATCGCAAAAAGCCTGAGATCCCCGCTGCGGAAACCTCCGGCGCTGGCGATCTGATCAAACTCAACGCCACCGACTCCTGCCCGTACTACACCGCAGTAAAAATCTCCGGTGTCAAAGTCACCGAGTCACCCGAGTGGCTCAAGACCAAACTCGAAGCCATCGGTCTGCGCCCGATCAATAACGTCGTCGATATCACCAACTATGCCCTGCACGAGCTCGGCCATCCGCTGCACGCCTTTGATGCCGCCAAGGTCGAAGGCGCTCTCGACATACGCATGGCCGCCAAAGGCGAAAAGTTCAAAGCTCTCGACGAGGAGGAATACACTCTCGATGCGGAGGACGTAGTGATCTCAGACGCATCCGGCAAAGCTCTCGCGCTCGGCGGCATCATGGGTGGCCTCGATAGCGGCGTCACCGAGTCGACCACAGACATCATTCTCGAGTCAGCCTACTTCACACCATCGAAAATCCGCCGCAGCTCACGTCGCCTCGCGCTCAGCTCGGACTCCTCCTATCGCTTCGAACGCGGCAGCGATCCTCAGGCCGTTCTAACATCCTCCGCCTTCGCTGCAAAATTGATCACAGAGCTTGCCGGAGGAAAAATCGAAGGAGCCACAGCCGTAGCTGGTGAAGTGCCTGTTCTCACCGGAACGGTCGATCTGGATACCGCTAAGCTCGACCAGTTAATGGGCGGCTCCATTTCCTTGGCAGATGCCGAAGGAATTCTGACTCGCTTGGGTCTCGAAAAACTTGAAGGCTCAAGCTGGAAAATCCCCAGCTATCGTCTCGACCTCCCGCGCCATATCGACCTCGTTGAGGAAATCGCCCGAGTGCATGGTCTCGACAACGTTCCATCACGTTTCACCGGCACCTTCGCGCATGAGAGCGAAGTGGACTCGGCCTATGACTACCAGATGTCGCTCCGCAAGACACTCACCGGTCTCGGTTTCTATGAAACCCAGACGATCAAGCTGATCGCCGAACGCTCAACGGATGCCACCGTTGCTCAGATGGACACCGCTCTGCCAGCAAGACCACTGCAGGATGGAGACATCGTTCGTGTCGCGCTGCCGCTTTCCGAGGACCACGCGATCATGCGTCCTTCTCTAACACCTGGTTTGGTGGCAACGGCCGCCAGAAACATTCGCCAGGGAGTGAAATCGCTGCGTTTCTTCGAGATCGGTCGTCAATTCCGCAATGCCGGGGGAGGCAAGGCCAAGGATATCGAGGCCGACTCGCTCGCCCTGCTGATGGGAGGGGACTCTGACCCATCCGGATGGTCTTCTAACAGTAAGGCCATAGATGCCTTTGATATCAAGGCTGTCATTGAATCCCTGCTCCCTAACAGGCTGGTGCAGTTTTCACCACGCGAACGTGAGGGCTTCATTCTCTCGGCCGATATCCTCTGCGAAGGAAAGCCAGTGGGTGCCTTTGCCCAGCTCAGCCCGGCGAAGTGTCGGGAGTTAGGATCTAACACACCAATCTATCTAGCCGAGTTGGAGCTGAAGAAGTGTCAGCAGCTTGGCACTGGTGCAACTCAGGTGGATGAGCTGCCCCAGTTCCCTGGATCGAGTCGTGACGCTGCAATGGAAGCTCCTGTTTCCATGCCGAACGCCGATATTGAGAAGGCGGTTAAGAAGCATAACGAAATGCTGTTAGTGTCCTACGCTTGCTTTGATCTGTTTACTGATCCCACAGGCGAGAAGCTTCCTGCGGACAAAAAATCCATCGCCTACACCTTCCATTACCGTTCTCCCGAGCGCACGATGAAGGCGAAGGAAGTGGACGATGCCCACCAGAAGCTGCTTGCCCATCTGGCTAAGACCTTACCGATTACTTTCCGTTAGGAAGGACCGTAGCAGGCGTTATACATGGCTGGGAAGCCAGTGGTTTGTTGCTGATTGTGTCGGTGATTAGTAAATCGGTGCCGCCGTGCCGGATAGCTGTGGGCCGCTAAAAGATCATCTTGAAGGATGGTTGCATGCTGATTTCTCAGTTCTGCGGCTCTCTAACTGATCCTTCCTGTTATGGAAGATGAGTGATCGATCAGGCTGGATAATCGACCCTTTTCGAGCCTCTGAAAGCAGTGGAATTGCCATAAATTATAAAAAACACACTTTAAGGGGGTGTTTGAAGGAGGCGATACGCTACTAAAAATTGATTTTATACCCCTCGTGAAGCCCCAAATATCAACGAATTACATTTTTTATCACATTAAACAGCAGAAAGATGTTTACATTTATAAAAAGTCATCATAATCTGGCTTCAGCAAGTGAGACGACCCCAACGACGAACTTGCTACCCAATCCCCCAGGACAAGACCACCCCCCCAAAGCTGACGCTGCTCTCTTGCAACCGACGCTCCCCAAAAGTCGGTTGAGTCCTTGGTAATAACCACAAACCCAAGGATACCAAGAGAACACAGTTGCAAGCTTTTCTCCCAATCATCCCCAAGTCTACAACCCCCAACAAAAACCCCAAACCCCTCCTCCCCAAGGAATCCCCCAAAAACCCCCTAGGACAGACAAAGTTCCCCCCCAAAGAACGGAGTCACATCCAAAACCCCACTGACAAACGTTCCCTCCCCAAGGAAACACCCCCCAAAAAAAAACCCCACAACGGCAGACGTTCCTCCCCAAGGAAAACAGCCAAAGGCCCCCAGCCCCGTTAAATAGCCCGCTTTCTCCAATCCCCTCCGGAGAAAAGCGGGTTTTTCGCGTTATGAAACGCTAAGAAAATATGGGGAAACACGAGCGGTCATTAGCTATGTTTTCGCCCGAGCCTCGCCCGCAGGCCAGTGGTCTGAGAGATGCGATTACTCTACATCCGAATCCGTGTCTCTGGGTTGGCGGAGACTTTTGTCGCGACGTAGCACAGCGACTTGTAAATGCCCACCTCTTGATCCAGAGCCTGAAACGAAAAAGGAAGAGCGACTATGCAGGATGATCATCTGCACTTGCTCTTGTGAATTGATGCGGATGACGTTGCTTTCCTGAATCTTCCATTTGCCTTTTTTAGGGTACGCCAGCAGGTAGTTGATCGTGTTACTACCGTTTTTGGGTTTGATTTGCTTGGCCCTGGTGGGTTCTAACAGCATGGCTTTCTTACCGTCGAAACGGAGAGAAACCTTGTGGTTGCAGAAGTTGTGAACCCTCATCTGGCCTTCGGGTAATTTGACAGGGTCGTCGTTGATGACGAAGGCGCGGTAGGTTTCGTTCTCCGCTTTCGCCAGCAAGATAGTGATGTGGCGGGCGTTGGGAGGGACGACAGCTAGGGCAACGAGTTCAGGGTTCTTTTCCCTGCGCTTTTCGATGGCTTTGGAGATGCTGTCTTTTTGCCCTACCTTGAGATCTGGGTTCTGTTGTCGTGGAAGTGGGATCAGTTCATCCTCCTGTTCTTCTTCCTGACCCGGCCTGCGAGATGTTTTGAATACCTGGGAAATTTCGATGATTCGACTTCCTCGGTAGCGCACAGTCTTGTTGTAGCGAAATGCCAAGGCACTGACTGCAGGTCCGCTTTTGCCTATCTTGAGACCGGGTATTTCCTCCCCGATGGAGACAAGGTCGACTCGGGTGGTGACCTGTGGCTCGGATTCCTGCTGAGCGAAACAAACTCCCTGTGTCAGGAGCATCAGCCCGATAGCGGTAGATCTGATTGTGTTAAATTTCATTTTGAGAGAGCCAGCGGAATGTGGTGATGATGAATTGACGGCCATATTTTGTATTCAATGGGAGGAGGGTCTCGCTATCGTGTTCGGGCGGATTGGTAGGGTCGATGTAGTTTGGTGTGCGCTGGACAATCGCTTCGCACCACGCGCGGGCGCGGACTTCGCCAGTATTTGAATCCACGGCTTCACCGTAGGCACGGATGCGGAATGTATCGGAGCGAACTGCGACGGCTTGACCGATCGTTTGTAGGATATCGGCCTGGGTCAACCAGCCGGGAATACCGGTGGAGCGGTTGCCTTGCTCATCACGATATTGATCGTCAATGAGCATTGGACGGTCGGATAGGATGGATGCGACCGTTCCGGGGTTAAGGTCGGCGCTACGTGGAGCCCACACTGGCTCGGGGCCAGGATTCGACATTCTAGTGGGTCTGCCTCCATCGATGTCACTGCGGGGGAAGTTGCCTGTTTTCTGGAAGTTGACTTTATCTTCCTCAAGATCGATGTCGGCGAGCGCGGTCTGTGAGCGGTCTGGTGTGACCGTGAGACCGGAATCATCGATGGCAGCCTGCAGTGGGCCAGACCGGCTGAGTTCCTTGTTTTGGTCAAGCGGTGACAGTGTCCGGTTGATGAAATGAGCAAGGGAGGTAAATGGTCCACGGAGACGAACTTGGCGAACGATATGGTCAGCCAGATTCTCAATCTCCGTATCAGTTAGACGGCGATAGCCAGACCAGGAATCTGCTTCGTCGCCCGTGGGTGGAGTTGTGGCGGCCGATGTTTGTTCGAGACTGCGGGGGAAAAATGCACCAGCGTTATTAGCGGCACCGTCTCCAGGGTGTTTTAGGTGACGCGAGGCTGACAGCAGCGCAATCCATGCGTCTTTGTTCGTGGAATTCAAGTTGAATGCGCCACGGACACCGAGCTGGCTGGCGACCTTTTGCGGATCCCTAAGAAGTGATTCATCGGAAACGAAGATAGGTGCGAGGTTAGGGTTTTCTGGCTCGGGAGTTCCGGAATTGGGCACCGTCGATAGGAAGTATTTGTCCCACATCGTAGCATTCAGAAGATAGGACATATCGTAGTAATTGTGCTGCGATGGTGTGGCGCTCGTAACCGTGCGGACATAATAGTCAGTGCGTTGCTCGATCGCGAGACTGCGTTTCACCATCGGAGTGGCATAGGAGTTACCCAAAGCATTGCCAGGTTGTAGCGAAACCGAGACAGTTTGATCGTCAGCCGTCAGGTCTGCGTGTTGAAGCTGGCCAAGAGAGAAGAGTTTCCTTGGGAAAGAAAACAGAACGGTCTTCTCAGCAGCAAAAGGAGATCTACCCCATGGCAGCGGATCAATGGCGAGGTTTCGAGTGAAAGCGCTGCCTGTGTCCCCACCGGGTGGGTTGAATGGCAGCTGGGCAAAGCTGTTCTCACTGATGCCGAAGTAGGGCGGTGGGTTGTAGCTGGTGATCGGTGCCTTGTAGTGATCGGCACGCACGTTAAAGTCAGCGAATGTCCGCAGCGTAGAGCCACCGACTCCAAGATCACCTGGAGCGGGCAGGTAACTAGCGTAATCCCCACCTGGCTGGCTGAGCTGGAATGTGTAGAGCTGGAGAGGGAATGGTCTTCTGATACGCTCAGCCCAGTATTTGTTCATGTAGCGGGTGGTTTGTCTGAAGAAGCCGTTATCGAGTTCGAAGCTCTTGATTCTTCTCAAGAGTGTGCCGCTGGTGCCGCCGGTCCGTAGCTCGACAGTCATCTGCGTGGTGTTTGTAGACTCACGGACATCAAGTCGTTTTGATCCGGTGGTGAGATCGTATCTTGGGGTATTTTTCTGGATGATGGAGTGGTCGAAATTCGTTGCATCAACACTGGAGAACGGCACGAGGTCGATCTCGATGCGGGCGGTTCCCCATGGTCGTTCAACGGCCTGACCAATGGTGTAAACACGCGCTTCCCCAGGAGGGAGAACGTTGGCAGGTATACGCAAGATGGCATTGTTCAAGCATGCTGGTGAACCGGTGTTAAATGGCAGGAAGGCGCAGGTAGTGCGAAGGTCCCAGATGCATGAGGGCCGAACGTTGCCAGGTGAATCACTAGTAAATTCAAGCTCCAATGGACTGTCCCAACGCAGCGGGTAGGGATAAGGGTTGGCCACGGATACGGCGATCTTAGTGGCGGGGAAAATCTGATAAATATTATCGCTGATATGATGCACCTTGGCCCCGAACAAAGCGCGGATGTCCGTCAAGAGGGGGGCGATGGTGATGTTATTCGTAGAACTCTCGGCAGACTGAACAAGAAGCTCTGGAGTGCCGGTTCCGAGGTTTTTACCTACATCATAAAAATCCTTGAGTTGTTTCCATTTTGGCCCGGTGATGTCTGGGGCGATGGTGGTGGGGATGATGTTTTCATTGGCGGCGGGGGCCCCGGGAAATGCAGCGGAGGCAGGAAAACCGTTTTCCAGATAATGGCTGAGATCTATTTTTGTTCCACCTGACAGGGAGTTGGTCGCAAGACCGATGCTGTAAGGCGTGGCGGAGTGGAATGTTCGTTGCATCGGCGCTCCGCGGAGTGAAGCCGCTGCGAGTTCCATGCCGCGATCACTGATCACTTTGTCTAGGGTCGCATCTTGTCCGGGCTTGGGGTGATCCTGGTAATTGGCGACAGAGGTCCATGAGCCACGGCTGGACATGAGATCCTCATAGCGCGCGATGTCGTTGGCGGCGTAGTCAGCGCGGATGTTATTGCGTGTTTTAATGCCTTCGTCGCCCACCCACCAAGCATAGCGGCCTTTGATTTTGCCGTCCTTGCTGATGTTGACGATCGGGGCAGTGACGTAATCGGTAATTCCTACAGCGTCAGGCGGTCCGACGGTATTCTCACCGACCAAGACCACGGCAGTAGTTTCATCAGCAGTGCTTCCTGACGCAGTCACTGCCACGTTTGAATCAGATGGAAGAGGATCAACGCCGCTCACGAGCCAATCGACATGTTCTGCCGAGGGGGTCACGGTGTAGATGGTTTCGCCAGGATCCGTAGAGCGGTTTTTCCATACGCCGGTCCAGTGGCGTGTGCCGTTCAGGACAGCGCTTAGCCCTTTGTCGGCTCCGTCATGAGATACGTTATTTTGTGGGGCGGAGCCAGCGGGTAGCGTTGAGCCATCGGTATTGGCTGCCATGTTGGCGGAAGCGGTAATCCGTTGATCTGGGCCTGCAGTCGTCTGGAGCTTTGCGATGGCTTCCATGAGTGCCAAGCGTGCATTGTTTTGTGCCTCGATGTAGGCGCTATTACCTGCGGACGAGCGCTGTTCAATGGTGGCTAAGCTAAGCATCGCCAATGCAATCATCACCAGCAGAACCATGACCGATATGGTGGCAATCAAGGCAAAGCCGGGCGCGGTTGCGTGTTTGGGAGACTCCGAGGGATTGGTGGATGGTTGGATGTATCTCATGTGGGTAGGTGATGTGTGAGCATCGATAATGTTTGAGTCCGTGCTGGTCAGTTCGCGAGGTCGCTGCTGATCGCGGGATGAATTAGAAACATGGAAATAATAAGAGATTCCACGCTGTGTATATACAATGTGTATCTAAATAGGGTAGGCGTCAAGGTTCTAATCTCAGCACAGGAGGCATTCAGCGATACCAAGTGTCATACTATGACACATGAATGAAAATCGTTTGAAAGATGAGGCTATCTGATGAGTAGTGTGGATCAATTGGTATTTGGAGGTTGAAAGGGTATAAAATTAACCCAGTTTGGCTACAGGTGATGAATGTCGCACCAGATGGTGGCTCTTTTTAAGGTTAGTATTGCTTAGGGCCATGCGCTCAGAATGTAGTAAAATAAACAGCTGCAGAGCCTAGTGAGGTAAGGTGACTAGTTGTGCATGCCGGAAGTTGAGTTCCATGTGTTCATCTAGCGAAAATATATGACGACGTATGATGTATATGATAATGGCGTGGTTTATAAACTGGCTTGGTAGGGTGTATTTTAGGATGGGTTTTTGACAAACACGAGCGCAGGTTTTTCTTCGGTAAAATAAACCATTGAGCGATAAAATAGACGATAGACCGTGTTTGTTCTGTTAGTTAACAGTCGTTCGTATGAAAAAAATTATATTACCACTGATAATCGCTTTTCCCTGTATGTTTACAGCACAGGCAGCGACGGTTTTGAATCTAGGAACTAACTTCGGAGGCCGCTTTGAAGTGCGTGACAATGGAGGAGTTGATTACACACCCGGATCGGGCGCCGGCTCGCTTGCGGGCGACAGAGGATTTAGAACCGACCGTGCTACGTTAGGGGATGATGGAAGCTCCAATGAAGAATTTCTCCAGGTATGGGCATTCGTGGTGACCACCGATTTTAAAACGGATCTTGACGCTGGAAATTCTGCGGTTTTAGCCTTCAATACTGGAGCGACTGCACTGAATGGAACTCCTTCTACAACAAGCGTTTATTTTTTGGGAATGGATGACAATGGTGCATCAAGTGTCAATGAAGCACGGGCAATTTCCGCTCTAGAGGGTTCTGCTGAAAGTTTGGGATCTTTTGCTTGGCCTGGCCTAAACCAAGATCAGTCTTTCAGTGTCAGCAATGCCCAACTGGCTGGCGCAAATGTGGGTGATCTCGTCTACTTCGCCCTGGATGGGGTGCTAAACACTGATGGTATTGGGCAGAGTTATAAACCTGCTTCCACAGTTGCTAACGAGAATGCTCTGGCAGGCATTACATTGACCACAGTTCCTGAGCCTAGTGCAGCTGCTTTGCTTGGCTTGGCTGGTAGTTTGGCGCTTCTACGCCGCCGGAAATAAATCTTCCAAGTTTTTATCTTCATTTTCAAAAGCTCTTCCTAACAAGGAAGGGCTTTTTTGTGGGCTGCGCTCCTTGTGTTAGGCAATGCACTTTGGGCAGGTGCCGAAGAACTCCAGTTCGTGATAGAGATTCTTATAGCCGGTGGTGAACTGGATTTCTTTTTCCAGCTCGTGCACCGGGCAGGGGGCGTTGATTGGCTCGATGCTGCCGCAGCTGGTGCAGATCAGGTAGTCGCGGTGTTGGCCGGGGACTAATAGGGCGAAATAGGCGGCGCGCTCGTGCAGTCCGAGACGGCGCACGATGCCTTTGTCGGCGAGCCGTTGCAGAAGCCGGAAGACGGTGGCTTTGTCACACTGGTTGGTCAGTCGCTCCGATTCCGCGAGTTCGGCCAGGGTCATGGGCCTGTCAGACTCTAACAGTGTGGTGATAAGCTCCTCCAATGCCTTTGTGCGGCGCAGGCCTTCGGCGCGGCAGCGTTCGATGATGGGATTTAGGTCAGTGGACATTGGTCAATGGATAAAATGGATCGGATTGAGGTCAATCCGACCACCGAGAGTGGCTTATAGGAGTTCCTGCTGGTTGGGATTCGGCGTTGCTCCAATCTTGGTGTAAGCGGCTGGCAGGGCGACACGGCCTCGAGGTGTGCGTTTGAGAAAGCCCTGCATGATGAGGAAGGGTTCGTGGACTTCTTCCAAGGTAGAGGCATCTTCTCCAATGGCAACGGCAAGTGTGGAGAGGCCGACAGGGCCGCCGTTGAATTTATAAATGGCAGCTTCGAGGATGCGTTTGTCCATTTCATCGAGGCCATCGCTATCGATTTCAATCATCGCCAGCGCATCGTTGGCGATGGGTGCGGTGATGGTGCCATCGGCACGCACTTGGGCAAAATCCCGGACCCAGCGGAGCAAGTTGTTAGCAATCCGCGGAGTGCCGCGTGAGCGGGCGGCGATTTCGGCGGCACCGTCGGGTTTGATGGAAACGTTGAGGAGTCCGGCAGAGCGGAGGATGATGTGGGCAAGTTCATCCGCAGTGTAATAATCTAACCGGTTTACCAAACCGAAACGCGAACGCAGTGGAGAAGTCAGCATGCCAGCTCGGGTGGTGGCACCGACCAGAGTGAACTTGGGAAGGTTGAGCTGAATGGTGCGGGCAGACGGGCCGGAGTCGATGATGATATCCAGCCGGTAATCTTCCATTGCTGGGTAGAGGTATTCCTCAATGGCAGGATGCAGGCGGTGGATCTCATCGATGAAGAGGATGTCGCCTTTTTGAATATTTGTTAGGATGCCAGCGAGGTCACCAGCTTTTTCGATCTGAGGTCCGGAGGTGGTGTGGAGTTGGGTCCCGGTGGAGTGGGCGATGATATTGGCCAGCGTGGTTTTGCCCAGACCCGGAGGGCCTGAAAGTAGGATGTGCTCTAACACATCATCGCGTCGCTGGGCGGCTTCGACCATTAGCATGAGGCGATCGGTGACTTTTTCTTGTCCCTTGAAGTCTTCAAACCCTGGAGGTCGTAGCGATTGCTCAAAAGCTTGGTCGGGCGCTTCATTCGCCTGCTGGTAGAGAGAGTCGGACATTGGGAACTAGGAAACAGGAACTGGGGAATGGGAGGTCGGGAAGAGTGTGGCTCTGGGGAGCCGTGACTAGCGAATCAGGTCCTCCTCGTAATAAACTTTGAAGCCGGCATTATGAAGCACTGACATGCCGAAGAGCGTGTCCTCGAGGTGCATGGCCATGAGAGATTTACCCTCAGGGTGCGGCATCAAGGAGTAAGCGAAGTCGACATTGGTTTCGGCGGCGCGCAGCACATCCAACGCGCTGGCCAGACCACGTCCGGCTTCGCTCAGGGCAATGACGCAGAGTTCTGATGTGGTGTGCGGGATTCCCTTTTCCATGAAAATCCGCATGGTGTTATCCGGATCAGAAACGACCAGACGAGTGACGGCGGCATCGCGTGAGTCTTGGATGCTGAGACCGAGCACTTCGATGTTTTCGCTGCGAAGTAGCCTAACCAGAGCGCTGAGTGCACCGGCTCGGTTCTTGAGCATCACCGAAAACTGGATGGGCGGCGTGCCGTTGGGTTTGATCTCGATGTCTGGCATGGGCTGCCGACATTAAACCACGGGAGGCATGCAGAAGAAAGTGGTTTTTACCGTAGCGATGGTCGAATGAGGCAAACCTATCGCTACGGATTGGAGCTGCCTAAAGCTCCTTGATGAAAACATTGCGCCAGCTGATCTCGCCGCCGTGGGTTTGCAGCTGGATGGGGCCTTTTTCGAAGATGGGGTTTTTACGATCAAAGAAATTCTCCATGACGGCATCATCCACGACTTTTTCTCCGTTGAGCCAGACAGATACTTTCTGCCCCTTCATTACGATGCGCATGCTGTTCCACTCGCCAAAAGGTTTGTCCATAAGCTTGGATGGGTTTTTGCCGGGTGCTCCTTTGCTGTTATTCCAGAGTCCGCCGGAGCCTTTGTCGGCACCGTGTTTCCATTTGCCGCCTTCTTTGGTGCTGTCCCAGATTTGCACCTGAGGCGCGCCACGCAGGTAAACTCCGCTGTCGGCTTTAGCTACGGTTTTGTATTCCAACCTCAGGTCGAAGTCGGCGTAGTCCTTGTTGGTGGTTAGGTAGAGTCCTTTGCCATCGTTGATCAGCACGCCGTTTTCCACGCGCCAGTGTTTTTTGATGTTCTCCCGGGTCTTTTCTTTGTGGGCTTCGAGTTGTTCTGGGGACATTTTCCACAGCTTCTTGCGTGGGTCTTCAGTCGCGTGGCCGTACCAGCCATCAAGATCTTTGCCGTTGAACAAAGCGGTGAAGCCTTTGGGTGGGGCGGAGGGGGGATTGGGATTACTGGTGGCGGCGGAGATGACCTTGGAGACTTTCGGCGAGGCAGGAAGCTCGGTGATCCGCATGCCGCGGAACTGGACGGCGTCACCGTGGCCGCAGAAGGTGATGTGGCCGGAGCGGCGTTTGACACCTTTATGCTTGGAGAATTTTTTGGCGAGTTCGTCGAGGTTTGCCTCGTTAATGACAGTGCCATTCAGTTCAACTTTTACGAGCGGGCCGTTGACGGTGATTTTTTCCTTATTCCATTCACCGACGGGTTTGAGATGGCCTTTTTTGGCAGCCTGCATCTCGTAGATGCCACCGTGGAATTGATAATCTTTGAGGTTTTTATACTTGGGCGCGGTATTATCGAGCACTTGAATTTCCATTCCTGTGTGGGCGGGATTGCCATTGCCAGGGTAGTGGATACCGATGCCGTTGTTGCCACCAGGTGGCAGTTTAAATTCAAATTCAAAGACGTAATTGGTGTAGACCTTCTCAGTCATCAAGTTCCTACCTTTGCGGGTGCAGACGATGGCTCCGTCCTTGACGACGTATCCTTGACCTTTCCAGCCAGTGAGGTCTTTGCCATTGAAAAGAGATACCGGCCCTTGCTTGGCGTGGGCGGAGAGAAGTGTGCAGGCGGCTGCGAGGCAGCTGATGGAGAATTTCATGATGGAAGAGATACTGTATGAAGTGACGGAATCTTAAAGAATAACTCGTAGATTGACTAATTTTTTATGGCGATCGGCTCAAACTCATGTCCAGGACATCGGTCGTAACAGCAAAGTTCTTTTGGGAGAAGGGGAACATCATATATTTACTTCACCTCCACCTCCCAGAACCGCCCCTTGAATCGATCATCCGGATCCTTCGTCCCAGGCAGCGGAATCTCCAAAGCCCGTTCTTTCTCAAATCCCGTCAGCGCCGGATAAAGCGTCGGCTTCGCCACCTTCAACATCAGATTATACCCTCGGTAATGCACTGCCGCCTTCGGACACTGCACAAACAAACGCTTCCCCTCAGGCTTCCACATCGCCGACAACGTCGCCTGAGACTTCATCAACAACTTCCCAGAAGCCGGATCCTTCAACTCCCCAGCCTTCCCGAACAGCGCATGCAACACCCCGGTTCGCTTATCCCGCATCGCCACCACATCAGCCGTCGCTGATAAAATCTCCATCGCCGGCTCCTTCAAAACCTTCGCAACATCCACCGTAGCAGCATCCATGAAAATCTCATAAGCGCACCGCCCATTCACCGGGCGCCGACCATGATCAATCGAAAGATGAAACACCTTCACCGTTCGATTCTTCAACTTCCCAGACTTCACCAGCGCCTCCACCTTCTCCAGCTTATCAGGAGTTCCCGGAGCAGGCGTCAACACATCACGAGTCGACAGCCTAAGATCCAAAAATCCACGTCCCTTCTCCATCTTCAAACCAGGGTTAGCCACCGCCAAAGGATCTTTGGGATCCAACTTCCACAACGTGTCACCCATCTCCTGCCCGGTCGGCATCACCAAATAACCAATCCCATCATGCGTCACAAAATAACGCTGATCTAACGGCAAATGCAGACTCAAATCCTTACCGCCATCCTTCGGCGCAGGATAAACCTTCTTCTCCCCATTCTGCATATAAACCACCACCTCATCGCGCCACTCAGCCTGATTCAGGCTCGTCCGCATCCGCACACTGGCTTCAGGAGTATTCCGCGACATTTTATGGCAATGCGTGAAATTAATCGCCGCATTCAGCACCATCATTCCCTGCTCGGTAAATCCATAAAGCTTCCAAGCCGAAATACACGTATCCTTATTGATGTAAGAACTCCCGCTATTCCCAATCTTCCCATCGGATATCCCACCTGCCGCAGGCCCCGCACCAGCACGATACCCACCCAGCCAAGCCGACTCATTATCCAGCCCAGTCACCCCAGGCAATGTCCGATACCAGAACATCGATGGAGTCCCGCTATTCGGCCGCACATTGATCAACGGCCCGTTTGCATTAAACGTATGCAGCACATCATACTCCGTGCCCGAACGACGTAAAAAATGCGTATCATCTCCGAACAACAAATTAAACGTATACCGCCCACCAAACGTCTCCGGCCCACCCGACAAATGCGAGATCATCTTCGTCTCGATAAACCAATCCTCACGCCGATGCACCGTGAACAAATTCTTATAAAAATACCGATGCCCCTGAATCGAATTCTGCCCCTTCTCATCAATCCGCTTCACCAGCGCCTTCAAAGCCGCACGCGTCTCAGGAAACTGAAGCTCTTCCGGAACCCCTAACAACGTATTCGCAAACCCCTTCACCACACCATTCGTGCCACGCCCACTATTATGCCGCCCAGCCGTCTGAAAACTCATCCGCCCCTTGTAGAAAATCCACTCAAACGCCTCCACATACCTGGTCAATCTTCGATACTGCTCACGCGTCATCCCCCACGGAGAATCCATCCGCTTCCTCGGCGCACGCATCACCCCTCGGAACCAATCCACACCATACCCCGTCATATGCAGCTGCCTTCCATTCACATTATGAAAAGTGAAAGACCCATCACTTGTTAGGCTATCCTGAAGATCCGCAGAATAACGGAAATGCGTATCCATCTGCGTCACCGCAGCATCATTGATATAAGGAGAATCCAGCACTCCCGCCACCTCCCACCACGCCTGCATCAAGTTATGACCACCACTGTAAATATCATTCGTCCCGTGATGCCCCTCACCAAACACTGACCGGTTATAAGTCGTGCAGCTGAAATACTGCAGCAGCTCCGCCCGCGCAGCCAGCACCTCCAGCTGCAACTCAGGATCCTTCTCCCAACTCGCGAAATACGGCTGCAAAGTCGCCGCCACCCGCGTCACCTGATGCTGCAACTTACCAAACGTAGCCGTCGCCATCCTCCCCGGACTCTCCCGATAATGCTGTAACCGCCGTGCCACCAGATCCATCGCCGCACGCGCCGCCCGCCGATCACCACTCACCACTCACCCGATACGCCGTCACCAACTCGCCGATCATCTTCTGCCAACGCCCCACATCCGTGTGATTCACCTCCTCCTTCGCACTCTCTAACAAATCATCCAACCCCTCCATCTCATCCTGCGAAACCCGAGCAAAGCGCTTCATAAATTGAGGCTCATACTTCGCAAAAGCATCATGCCGCACCCGATCTAACCGATGCGCAAAACGCGAATCAGGCACCTTCACAAACTCCTCGGACCCCGGCACCTTCCACGACACCACAGAGCTCACCGTATCCACCCCACGCCCCTGATCATAAAGAAAATCCACAGCCACCGGCCCCACCTTCAGATCAACTTCGATCTCCTGCTTCTCCGGCAAAGTCACACTCTTCTCACCCACCACCATTCTAACAGGCGCATTACACTCCATCCGGAAAACATATCGTCCCGGCTTCTCCACCAGCACCATCCCCTTCACCCGCAGCGCGGAATTCGCACCCTTACCCAGATCACCCAGCGGCAATCGCGGCGGCAACTTCTTCTCAACATTCAACTTCCCATTCGCAGAAAAACTAGCCGAAGCCACCAGCGTATTAAAAAAGTGAGGCCGCACCGTCCACTGCTTCGAAGCATCATCCAGCGGCGGAGTCACAATCGAAGTCCCCGTCCGGAAATTCGGATAAGCCCCATACTCCTTGGAAACATTCACATTCACCGGCGCCTTCGGATAATCAAAAAGCTCAGCCGCAGGCACACCCTTCCCATCATAACCAATCACCGTAGCCACCACCCCTGGGAAAATCTGCTCAGCCCCCTCACGCGCACTCAGCGAAAGCCGAACACCCTTCGGATGCACACCCTCCACCCCATAAAAACGCGCCTTCACCTCCACCTCGGAATTCAAATAAAACGCCTCCAGCCCCAAATCCCCAGCCGCCCCATCATACCACACCGCACCAGATTGTCCGTCCCGCACCTCCACCATCTCGCCCTAACCAGCCCCCTTCACCTCAAGCCGATACCAATCCCCCGGTTCCAAACGCACACCCGTCATCCCAGCCCGAAACGGCCCGCCAGCATCCACACTCTTCTTCTCCAACACCTTCTCACCCACCTTCACCAACAACTCCGCACCCGAAGCCTTCACCGGTACTCCACCCACAGCCGCCAAAGTATAAACACCCGTAGCCAAAGTCTCAGGCGCAAAATTCACCCTCCCATCCTCAGTCGGCAAGCCCTTGCCAACCACCGTCCAATCCGCGCCATCCATCGCCGAAAACAACAGCTCATAATGCCCGCTCTCCCCCAACATCTCCTGCGGCAAAACCTCCTCAGTCACAAAACTCAAAACCGCCTTCGCCCCAGACTTGTTAGAAACATAAAATCCACGCTCAGACAAATGCTTGCTCCCCGGAGACTCCGCCGTCGCCTTAGGCGAAGAAGAAACCATCAGATACTCACCAGCCTTCATCCCCTCAGTCACCACATCCAGCCCACGCGTCCGCGCCACCCTAACAACCTCGGAAGCCATCCCCGGCTGCAAGCGGAACCCAACCGGAAACGCCCCAGCATCCCCATTCCCCACCGCCCACCAGCTCCGCAGAAAATGCCCCCAATGCGCCCGCTCCTCAGCCGTCATATCCTTATGCGCACTCACATGCCCAAAATGCCCCTGAAAATGATGCCGGTTGATCGACCCCCCAAGAAACGAAGCCATCACATCCGCCTTCAAAGTCCCCAACTCCACCCCATCAACCAGCACAACCATCTTCCCATCACCCACCGGATGCGTCTCTAACAACCTCGGAGAACCAATTTTTGGCAGCTTGTCACCAGGCGCCCGAAACTGATCCACACGTCGCCCACCATCCTGCGTCTTAAACACCATCGCCCCATCCGGAAACTGATCAATGATCAGCAACTGCGTATCCGTCAGCGCCTTCCGCCCGAACACCCCCCGAGCCGACCGCTCAGCCTTATCCGGCCGCAACACCACAAAAAACGAATGATCAGACATCGAAAGCGGAGTCTTCATCGCCGGATACGTCCGAAACGTCCACATCCGCCCAGCCTCATCCGGAGCCGGGGCAGGAATATCCTCCGGCTTTGCAAAAATATCCTGAATCGGCTTCACCGTCCCACCTGAATAGACAGTCGGAATCCCCTCGCCACTGAGGTCGGGAGTCGGCATCGCCTTGACTTCAGCGGAGCTGGTCTGGAAGAGGAAAGGGTAAGCGAAATAGCCCGCGGCTATCGTGGCAACAGTGGCCAAGGGTTTGATGAGTTTCATAATAGGGTGTCCTAAACCGCAGACCGCACTTATTATTTTTCTATCAGTGGTGTGCTGCGTCCTGAGTTACGATATTTCTCTAACAGGTTTGCGAGTTCCTTGACTTTTTCAGGCTGGGACTTCGCGAGGTTGTCTTTTTCCTGTGGATCAGTTTTCAGATTGTAGAGTTGGTAAATGGGGTTTTTCTGGTCGAAGTCGCGGATGTTGGCGTAGTCGAGCAGGAGGATCTCGCCGGTTTTCTCATCGATAATGGGAAGGCCGCCGGCATTGTTCCAGGCATGCATGGATGCCGGATTGCGTCGGCCATCAGTGTTGCCTTCGATGAGCTTCCAGTCGCCCTTGCGGATGGCGAACATGCCGCTGACGGAGTGGTGCACAGTTGCCTCGCGGATGGGGCTTTGGTAGGGCTTGGCCAGGATGGCTGGGAGGATGTTGTAGGAATCTTCCGCTGCGTTGTTAGGGAGCGTGGTTCCGAAGTGGGCGGCGAAGGTGGCGAGCAGATCGGTGTGGCAGATGGTCTCCGCACTGGTGCTGTTAGGTTTCACTTTTCCTGGCCAGCGGACGATGAATGGGATGCGGTGGCCAGCTTCGTAAATGGAGGCTTTTTTTCCACGGAAGTTGCTGTTAGGGCGGTGGGGATTCTTGCCGTTGTTGCCTTTGATGGGCACTGTGTAAGGCTCGCCGCCGTTGTCGCTGCTGAGAATGACGATGGTGTTATCGCTGAGCTTGAGCTTGTCGAGGGTGTTGAGAATTTCGCCCACAGCCCAATCGAACTCATAAACAAAGTCGCCATATTTTCCGGTTTTGGTTTTACCTTGGAAGCGCTTTGCGGGAGTCAGGGGGAAGTGGATGTTGGTGGTGGGGTAGTAGAGAAAAAACGGCTCGTCCTTGTGCTCGGTGATCCACCTGACGGCTTCTTTAGAGAGCTCGGTGGCGGTGTCGGGCAGCGAGCGCTTGAGGCGTTTGATGACCTTGGGATCTTTGAAATTTTCACCTTCTTTGATGCCATCGACTTTATTGTTACGGACAAAGACTTGGTAGGCTGGTGCGGAGTTATGGGAGTGCGGCGGCCCAAAGAAGTAGTCGAAGCCGACTTCGTTTGGCCCGGGTGTAACCGGCTTGGAGAGATCTTCATGGCGCTTTGTTCCCCAGCCCAGATGCCACTTGCCGATGCAGCCGGTGGTGTAGCCTTGTTGTTTGAAAAGCTTTGGCAGAGTGAAGCGCTCGGAGTCGATGAGCAGTGGCATATGCTCCTGAAGCACCCAGTTTTTCATCCATGTGCGCCAGGCGTAGCGACCTGTTAGTAGTCCGTAGCGCGAGGGTGTGCAGACGGCGGAAGGGGAGTGGGCATCAGTAAATTTGATCCCCTGCTCGGCGAGCTTATCGCAGTTCGGTGTCTTGAATCCGGTGGCGCCGTAGCAGGAAAAATCGCCGTAACCTAAATCATCCGCATAGATGATGATGACGTTGGGTTTTTCCGCAGCGTGGGAGATCAGGCAGGTGAGAATAAGTGTAAGAAGGATGCGCATCGCGAAAATAAGTGATGAGTTTGAGGCTATTTATTTTCAGCGTTACTTGCGCGGTAATGCTCGAGAACTTCGGCAGGAGTTAGCGAGCGATCATAGAGTGAAACTTCATCGATAGCACCTGACCATTGGCGGGCGTCTCCCTGTTTTGCGAAAGTATGAAGCCTGCCCAGAAGCAGGTCATAGTTACTTTCGTCAGACTTGAAATGGATGCGTTCCTCGGCGGCCAGCTTGCCATTGACGTAAGTTTGAAAAGCATCCTGGTTTCTAACAATGACGATGTGTTGCCACTTGTGAATGAGGTGAGAGTTCTCCGTATAAATATTGGCCCCTCCCCCGTAAGCTGCCGGTGAGCGATAGACTGATCTTAGGGCGAAATCCGGATGGATGTGATGACGGGAGCTGCCCGAACGACCAGCGCGCTCAAGGAGTATGATCTGAGGTGCGTGCTTCAAGTTGCGCTTGGCTGCCTCTGGAGGCAAGGGGGCATCAGGGGAAACGAGGGCCAGAGACTGCCAGTCGACCAAATTCGAATACGCCCACATTTCCAAACTGAATCCGGAATCGGTATTGACTCCAGCGATGCTGTTTTGCGCTTTGGCGTAACCCTGATTTTGATCGTGGTCGAGCCGTAGGTGCCCACCGTATTCAGAGGTATGAATCACGGCATTGAGGCCGAGCTGCATGGGATTGTTGCCCACGGTGTCGGTGACCATTCCCTCAGGTGTGGCGGAGTCGAACTCCCAGTAGCTGATCGGGCGTGATTTCTTGACGCTCTCGCGGTAGTCGGGTGAGAGAGTCAGAGCGGGAATCACGTCAGGCAGGGGATCGATGTACTTATGCTGAGCCGTTTTTCTTTCCAATGGTGTCTCGCGCTGAACGGAGACTTCGTCACCGATGTTGAGAGTTTCTTCCCAAGTGGTGTTGCCTTTGGAGTTGGTCGACGAGGCTACGACGAGTCCTTTGATGACTTTCACGTAGTTCTCTCCGTTCTCTTGCACCTTGATGGCAAATTCCGTGCCGAGATCGACGACAGCACCGTTAGGCATGATGACGGTAAAGCCGCGGCCGGCCTCGGGCACAGAGGCGAAGAGTTCACCTTTCTGTAGCTGTAGCAGGTTGTTGTCTTTGATGTTAAAAAGCGCGGGGGCGGCGATGGTGACTTTTTCACCGGCGGGGAAATCGAGACGAATACGTCCTTGGGTCAGATGAACCAGTCCCTCGCCAAGAGCTGTGCCTTGGATGGGCCTGAGGTTTTCAATGTCCCATTCGGCATCTTCCGCGTTGCCGATGACAGCAATGATTTTACCTGAAGTGTGTAGTTTTGGCTGAGAGACAACGTTGCTCTGAGTGGGGCCGTTGAGGCTTTTCGCAAAAAACCAGAGACCGCAGAACATGGCGAGGCATGCGGCGGCGGCTAGCCAGTAATTCACCTTGGAGCCAGCTTGCGGCTTGGCGAGTGTGGAGGTGTCCTGCTTTTCCTGAAGGTCCTCCAGGTGGCAGTGCACTGCGATGTAGTGATGGTAGTATGCCTGTGCCTGTGGATTGTTATCCAACAGCTCATTCAGGCGTTTACCGCCTGCTTCATCGATGTAACCGTCCACCACAGCAGACAGCAGAGACGAGAGTTCTTTGCGTGTTTCGCGGTTCATTTGCTGGCTTGGTTAATTTCGTAGCCCTCGCGGATGAGTTTGCGTTCGACGCAGGTGGCAAGAGCATCACGGGCATCGTCGAGCGTGTGGTAAACCTTGTGAATGGAGACGCCTAACTTTTCAGCCAGGGCCTTGAGCGTGCCTTGGGAGGTGTAGCGCTGATCGACCACCTGACGCTGTGTGCTGGGTAATTTTGCCAAGCAATCATGCAGGGCCTGAAATCGTGCGGTCTCGAGGTCTTCAGCGGTACTGGCGGAGTCACTGAGCTGGCTGACCAGTTCATCAGATAGGACGAAGCGTCTTTTGCGCATGTGTTTGCGCCATCTCAGAACTTCAAAATAGGCAAAACGCAGTGCCCATGGGAGGAAATCGCGAGTCTGATCGTAATCATCGATTTTTTTCCACAGCGTCAGAGCGGTGTTCTGGAGCAGGTCATCGACCTCATCGGTGATCGGGTGGAGGGAAAACAGATAGCGCGAGAGGGCATCGCGGTTCTTCATCATGAGAACCGCGAAGGTGCCGGCGAGATCGTCATGATTTGCAGGCGAGTCCTTGGCTGGCGCACTATCTTCAGGAGTGTTCATTGGTTACTTGGTATCAGTTCGAGGTGTTAGTTTTCGCATAAGAAGTTGCGATATATGTGAAAATGAATGTTTTTTGCAGAAAGTGGAACTTTTTTTGCGAAAGTAGGATTGCGAGGCTGATCCATTAGAATGGGGATGTGTTTGACCATCTACTCTAGATCATTAAGCAATCCCCCGACACACAGTTCCATGATGAAAAAAATACTATCCACCCCCTTGACCGGCTGCCTCGCAATCACGGCAGCGACAACTGGCTTTACCAGCGCAGCGACCGTCGTTTACTCGGAAGACTTCACCTCATTTATCACTCCCGGAAGTAGCAACCGCCTTAATGGAGCCCCTGAAGACTTACCATGGGATGACAACATTGGCGATGGACTCCTAGTGACTACAACAGGCGTGGTTACCGGTGACGGGACTGACGGAGCGAGTGCAAACTTTAACGCCTACAGTCTTCCTGCCGGAACGACATCAGTTACCGTTGATTTTGTTACCCGTGCTAGATCTGGCGCAACATTTGGTGCACTCTTTGTCCTTACTGCTGGCGCGGATAACTCTTCAGCATTTGGTCAATTTGGAACAGCTGGAAGCGGATTCAGAATTCGCAATCAAACTGGTGGCGATTTTTTTAGCGGCAATATTTCAGGAGAAGATGCTGTTGATGGCGGGCACAAATTTTTTGATTTTCGCATCACATATGATTTCACCACTAGTTCTGGCACTTTTCAATCCAGCAGAAGCACAGATCAAAGAGGCGTTTCTGGAGTTGCCGCCGGTGACGGTGTTTACTCTACGGTGGCGACATTCACGGGAGCAGATCTCGGTGGGAATATCGACGATCCAGCTAATTGGACCGGCCTTTACCTCAGATCAGGCTCTACTTCCAACCAATACGACAACATTGTGATCACAGCCGTTCCAGAACCATCTTCCACGGCTCTTCTTGGTCTCGGTGGCCTTGCGCTCATCTTACGCCGCCGTCGTTAATCACGTTTGATGATATTTTTGCCTCAATGACGATGACAATCTAAACACACGCTACCAAACTCTATTATGAAAACACTCCTATCCACACTCTTAATCGGCGGTTTTGCTGCCACCACAGCGAATGCCGCGATCATTTCCCAAGATGGTTCACTTTATACCAGTATCACGGGCAGCCCTGGATTTAACGCCAATTTAGAGGTGTCCAACCTCTTCAATCAAAATTACACAGTTGGTTTTAATCCTGGAGTCGGTGACGCAGGTGGTGCATGGGCAGCAGCGAATGGAACAGCCCCTGATGGACCTCGTCTCGAGTTCGAACTTGATCAAGTTTACATAATCACTGACTTGGTATACGGGCAACGTCAATTTGCATCTCAGGACAGAGATAAAAATCAAACTGCGCGCATCTGGGCAAGTTCGACTACCGCATTTACTTTAGCAACACCAGCAGGTGCTCCCGATGCCACTGTTAATTTGAACTTCACTACCGCTGGTCCTGCCTTTACCAACTATGCGCTTTCTAGTGCCATCACCGGACGATATTTCTATATCGAATTCGACGAGGCTCCGAATGGCGGTAATAATGATCCAACTGGTGGAAACGAGCTTCGTTTCCAAGGCGACGCCGTTCCTGAGCCATCCTCTGCCGCCCTTCTAGGCCTCGGTGGCCTCGCGCTTATCATGCGACGCCGCAAGTAAGCTTACGTTCAGACAAAAATTTCAACCAGCATGCCCCAGTGGTATGCTGGTTTTTTTGCGTAGTAATTGCCCGAACTCACCTGCGTGCAGTCTGGCTGGTCTGGCCTACAACAGGAGGGTGATGGCCATAGGGAAACCAATCATCGGCTCTTCCGGTTTTTCCGCCACTCCTCCATTTTCCTTGCGTATTTCTCTTTTTTCTCTCTCGCTTCACGGGCGTATTTTTCCCGGATCGCTTTGTTTTCCGCGACTTTTTTGGCTCCCAGCTCCATGACCATGGCCCGGTCTTCGGCAGGCAGGTTGTTTACCCATGCGCTGGCAGCTTCCGGATCTTTCTTCTGCCAGTTGGTGTAGAGGTGCAGGTAGTTATCGTGGCGTTTTTTATCGTCGTGAATCTGGCTGAACCAGAGTGCCGCACGCTCTCCTTCGACACGCTGACCGGCTTGGGTGACCATGTTGTCATCCGCATGTTTCCAGTCGCTGGCCTCAAGCCACTGAATGGCTGCGTCCTCGTCCTTTTTGACCCACTGCGCTATCATGAAGGCCATGTCTCGGCTTCCCACTTTTCCTTCTTCCTTGGCTTTCACCATGTAGTTCATGAGATCCTTCGGCTTTTTTTCAACCCAGTTGATGGCGATCATGTGACGTTCACTCTTGATCTCGTGATCGCCGAGTGGTGGGTAATCGGTGTCCAGGAAATCCATGGCTTTCTCCGGATCATGTCTTTTCAGGGTCCTGACGATGGATGAGGCGGCATGGGAGAGAAGGGTATCATCATTCGTGGCTACCACAGCATCCATGAATGCCTCTCTGGTGGCCGGATCGATGGCGTATTTATTGGCCAGCTCTGCCATTTTCCCCATAATCACCTGATTGTTCTGCCCTTTGAGCGCAGCGATCTCGGCAGCCATGGAGAGAGGTTCGGCAGTTGTTCCCGGTTTATCGGCGGCTGTATCTCGCTGGGGGGGTCTGGTTTCCTCCGGAGCAGGCTGCGGCTTGGTCTCGGCCGCAGCGGACTTGCGCGAGGCGGGTCTGACGGTTTTCTCTTCCACGGTCTGTGTTTCCCCTGAGCCTTCGTCATTATCATTATTTCCGAAAAGAAGCCATGCCGCTCCAAGGGCAATGACGAGAACAACAATGCTGATAAGTGGTTTTTTCATAAGCTGATGGCGCCAGATTTTTTGGTGAATAATTCAATCATTTCAGTCTGATAATTCCCAATATCATTGATCGACTTTTCGATCAAATCAAGAGGTGGCGGATTCGTTTGCTCTAAGAATCCACACTTCAGTATTATCTTTTCAATGATCGATTCGCAAAATTGCATCATGACTATTTCGTCACATTGTCAGCCCAGAAGCAGTGGAACGCGAGGGCGATGAATGGTTTCCGCAAGCAATTCGATGCCAGAGTCGCCAAGATGGTCGATGACCTGAGCCTCAATGCCAGTCAGGAAAAAGCCATGCGTGCCTACTATGCCGAGCAACTTGGCAAGATCGACATGGAGGCGCTGAACGACCTGGAAATCGATTCCCCCAAGATGAAGGAAATGGCCGCCGCCATCCGCGGAGACGGTCTGAGCGACCACATGAAAGCCTATCTCACTACAGGGCAGCTGGAGGGGATGAAGGCGATGCAGGAAAGAAAGCGGACGAGCCAAATAGAATCCGCTGCGCTGAAGAACCTCGCCAAACTTCAGGACACCTTGGATCTGACCCAAGAACAGCGAGACGCCGCCTACGCGGTGCTGGCCGAAGATGCGGAAAACAAGATCGCCAGCCGCAGCGATGCCGATCTGGTGGCACGCGAAGTGATGCGGGCGCAGGGCATACGCATGGATATGTCCGATCGAGATATGAGCGAGATGTTCAAAAGCCATCCGATTCACGCCGCCGACACCAGCGGAGATCCGCAATCGATGTCACTTAGAGTCAACGCACAGCGCCAGCAGAAAATCGACCGCAAAGTGCAGCTGATGTCCTCCGTGTTGACGGAGGCGCAGCTCACACGCTATCGCAAAAGCCTGGGCGGCGATCCCAATTCCGCCAGCATGACGATCGAGACGGAGTGATTGGTATAAAATCAGTTTTTTCTGCGAAAAACGGTTACTTGGCCTGATACCTCGTAAGACTTCGTTTTTTCACTGTTCACTTTCGGATGTTGAGAGAGTGAAGCGCAGTCAGGGGAGCTGAACTCCTCAATTTAACAAACAACAATTTAACCATCATATGAAATTAACAATAAAAGCCCAAGTGCTGGCAGCATTGGCTGTTTGCTCCATGTCAGCGAATGCCGCGATCACCTACATTGATGCAGCTGCAGGGTCCAATATCGAATGGCTTGATGCAGGCACTTGGAATTCGGACAACACTGCGTTCACATCCTTCAATGGAGGGTCAGCGAGCGCCAATGACAACAAATGGGACCTCCGCACATCCGGACCAGGAGCTAATGCCTCCGGTAACACCGCTTATAGCGCTGGACATACGGAGAACGGCCCTTCATTGCGAATGATTGTCTCCGGCCTCGATGCGGGGACGACCTATCAATTCTATCTCTATTCGATCAGAGCGGGCAATTCGGACATCATTCAGGCAACAATCAGCAACGATGTGTCAGCAACTGCAGCAGTGCCATCACTCACAACCTACCAGAATGGAACGGATGTGTTACAGAACGGTGACCTTGGTACCGAACCATCCGGTGACAGACGCAGCCGGATGACACTGGCACAGGTCAGCGGATCAACCAGCTATGCTGTCTATATTGATGATTTTAACGGTGATCCAGGTCCAGGCGACCGAGTGACGCTCGATGGCATCGGCTTTGAAGCAGTTCCTGAACCATCTTCTGCCGCCCTTCTCGGACTCGGTGGACTTGCGCTGATCTTGCGTCGCCGCAAGTAGGCTTGATTCTTTATTTTCAAAACCGCCTTCCTACTTTTGGAGGCGGTTTTTTTGCATCTGCGTCTCAGGGGGCTTTATCCATTTCCAGCACACTTGCTTTCAGGGTGCTGATGTCTTGGTTCCGCTGATTGCAGGTTAGAACGCTGACCTTCGTTTCTTTCGGTCGGCTGGGGTAGCAGATGATCGTTTGCACGAGTCCTTCACGAGGCGTGCCGCTGATTGCGCGAAGCTTCGTCCAGCTTTGCTTGTGTTGGGCGTAAATGACGGCATTTTGCCAAGCTTTGCCAGCCTTGGCGAAACTGAGCTGTTTTCCGGGGGCGATGATTTTCCTGCCGCCTCCTGCTTGGATACCGATGTTGTTAGAAGTGAGATTGAGAATGCGTGTATTACCTGCGGATTTGGCGGAGGTGGCATCGGTCAGGATTCTGACGGTGGGTTGCTCCCATGATGACTGACCGGGGCGACGGGTGAAGACCACGGTGAACACACCTTGATCAGCAGGAAGTTCGAGATCGATGAATCCCACTGCCTGTTGATCTTCACTGGCACTGCCGCGGGTAATGACGAGACGACGGCTCTTGAGCAGGTAATTCCGGGAGGGAACGTTAAGCATCATGGTCACAGGCTGGCTGGATTTACCTTTTTGTAGAACGAGATCCATGGGAGGGATGGCAGCCTCATCGATGAGTTTGCCTTTGGCGTTGTCACCAATGCCAGACATGACCACTCGCGGAGGCAGAGCGACGGCAAGAAAGCGTACGATGAGAGGCGGGCGTTCCTCATCATTCTGCTGGCCGTGAAGGGGAGGAGTGGTAGCTATGACAGCTAGGAGTAGTGCGCTGAGAAGGGTGGCTCGCATAGTGATGTTAGATCTCGTTTTCATTCAACCAGCGGAAGTGTTTGATCACAAATCGGCGACCGTACTCCCGGGATGATTCGCTGATTTTGGTATTAAATTCTAGTTCAGATGACGAGGGGTCTGTGGATGCGGAAACCAGAAGTGGTTCCATGGGGTCATCGGATGAGTTGATGTAATCAGGAATGCGCTGCACCACGGCCTCACACCATGCGCGTGCGAGCACAGTGTCGTCTGCGGCTCGGGACTCTCCATAGGCGCGGATGACAAAGGTGTCTCCCCGAGTTGTTAGGGATGATCCAATAGCGCTCAGAATGGCTCCCTGGGAGAGGTAACCGGGCATGCCGGAAGCCTTCCACTCCGGTGCCAGCCGCTGGTCCCCCCAGTGCTTGAATTGCTGGGTGGGGAGGGCGTCATCGGTGGTGTCCTTCTCGTTGCCTTTCTTGGTATGCAGGCTGTCGTTGATACCTGAAAGCTCAATGGCTGCTTCCATGGCGCTCATGACGGCACTGCCTTCTTTGCTGCTGAGTGAGGGGCGGCTGCTGACGTTGATATCCAGTAGCCGGCGATTGATGAAATCTGATAGACTGAGAAACGGGCCACGGAGTCTGACCTGCTTGACGATTTCTTCTGCCAGAGTTTCGATTTCCGCATCAGACAGCGCACGGTAGCCGCTGAAGATTTGCTCGGCCGAGTTGCTGTTGGCCTTATCCCCTGTGGCGATGCCAGGGAAATGGATGCCACTGAAGGGGGAGGAGCCAGAGGTGGGTGCGACGTTTCCATCGGCTGCCTTGCGCTGCAAGTTTCGCAGACTGCTGAGCATGTAACGCCATGCCTCGACGGAGGTGGAATTCACGTTGAAGGCTCCTTTGTTAGATAAGTATTGTGCGGATTTGTGGTAGGCGAATGAGACGGCGTCGGAGCCGGTCAAACCGTCGTCGAGTTTTTCGGTGGCTCTCGCAGTCACGCTACTGGCTCTGATGCCACCGGTGAGCAGAGACTTGGAAGGGTCCCAGATCGGGGCACCTGTCTCGCTATAATCAATGCCGGAAATGAAGAACCTGTCCCAGAGTTCGTGGTTGGCCTCGTAGGCGATGTCATAGACGAGAATCTCATCGTCCTGAGTGTGAGTTCCGCTGCTGAATCCTGGATCCCGAGAGATTTCTGCCGGGCCATTGGAAGCCACTTCTGAGTCCTGGATCAACCATCCCCAGCTGGCGGTTCCGTTTCTGCGGTTCTGATCCTGCCAGAGTGTGTTGTCTTTCCAGCGACGATCATTCTCTGGAGTGAGTAATGTTTTACCGAAAACTTGATTGGCTTTATCTGCAGTGGAGATGGTGGCATCTGAGGCAGAACGGCCATCGGCGAATCCATGTCCGATCACATAGTTAGGGTGCCATGGATGGAGGGAAAGCTGCGCGTGACGAAGGTCGGCGAGTGACATCATCGGGGAGCTTTTTCTGGGTAGATGGTAGAGGACGACGGCGGTCTCTGCATCAGGTTCGGTGGCTCTGCCCTCAGCCATGGAGAGCGGATTGGCGATGTAGTTCCCTTCGGATGAGAGGTAGGGGGCATCTCCTTCTGAGCCGTTCATCAGAGGGAATACGAATGGACGGTGATGAATGCCGGTGCTCCACCAGCCCCAGGTGGAGTTCTGCGTGGCCCAGCCGCTGTGGCTCATGGGTGCGCGGGGGTTCCAGGAGTTTGCGATCGCGAAATTACTGTAATTACCACCATCAGGCCCGTAGTTAAAGCCGCTCATCATGCCGTTGCCGCCCATTTCATCGTAGTAAATCAGACGGTTGCCGTAGCGCCAGAATCTTGGCGGCGGGCCAATATCTACTTTATCAAATTCTTTCAGCAGCTTGCCACCTCCGAGACCGTTTGCCACGCCGTTGGCTTTGGCGGCATTTTGGTACGATCCCATCTCTCCAAGCGCGAGTGTGAAATAGGTAGTGTGCTTAATGCGGTTCATATCGTAATACAAACCGCTGGGGTTGGGATTGATGTAGGCTACGGTGGGGTATTTTTTCGCGCTGCCGGCATTGAGGGCTATTTCCTGATAAGTCAGGCCGGAGAGGCGGCCATCGGTCACGGCCTTGAGCATGACTTGATCGCCGGTGCCCCTCTCGGGCAGCCAAAGATCGCCATTGAAGCCGTAGGTGCTATCTTTTCTGGCGATTTGGTTTTTAAACTCGAAGTAGTAGCTGCCTTCCCCTGGGGTGGCTTTGGGGGAGAGGATATTTTTGGAGAAATCGAAATCATAGAGCGCTGTGCCCCTGCTGCCGGGACTGGAAATTTTCCCTGATCCTTTTTGCCAGTCCGGCGAGAATACCAAGGTCTCACCCGGCTGAATGGTCACGGATGGCAGGGTGAAGCCGAAGTAGCGACGCACCTTGCCATTGTCCGGCACATGTGGGTTATTGTAGTTCGCATCATGCGCTCCAAAGAAGCTGATGAAGGCCCCGTCATTTCCCCCGCCACCACCGGCGGTGAAATGGCAAATCTGCGCTCCGGAGGACCAGGCATTCCCTGCGTGGGCATCCATCATACAGCCGATGAGGACGACGTAGGGAGGCGTTTTCATCGCAACGTTATAGGGGTTCCATAATTTGGCGGTGGGGTAGAGATGGCAACGTAGGCTGTAAGTTTTATTACTCGCTGTGGAGGCGCTGGTTTCGAAACAGGAGAAGTCGAAACCAAGACTGGCCTCGGCGAGAACCGGCTGAATGTTAGGCCGGTCAAGAGAGGTGATATCCGGTAAGGTTCCGCCCATCTCAGTGCGCTGGTAGTCGCCAAGGTCACGCTGGCTGGCGATGAGTGAAAAGTCCGAGTCACCCGGGAGCTTGTCGGTGAGCTGAATGATGGCCTTAGCCCCTGCAGTGCCAGCATTTTCCTGCACCAGATGGCGCATGAGTTGATATCGACGGAGGGTGTCGTATTGCGGGCTTGTTTTCGCATGGCGCGCACCGCGGATGATCGGATGAGTTCCCATGATTCCGTCCCTGCGTGAGGTATCAGACGCAGTGATTCCAGTGCGAGACATGGGCTGATTGAGAAATGCGGAAAGGTCCTTCTTGAACCCACTTTGGACAGCGTTGGTGAGAAGCCCCTCATGGTAAGGAGTGAGAGCAAAGTAAGTCTCACGCAGAGCATCACGCGCGGCTTGAGGAGTGCCTGCCAGCTTTGTCTGGGTTGCCTCATTGTAGGTGATAATTTTCCACCAGTGGTCATTGTCCACCTGATCGTAGCCAGTGTATTTGGCGTTGATTGAGAGATCGGTCTTCGAGGCTCGACGGAGAAGTTTTTGGTAGTCGGCATCAGCTACGGCGGGCATATCGTGACCAGGCTGGAGGTCCATACGCGCCTTCGTGCTCTCATCGCCCACCCAGTAGGCGTAGGCTCCTTTTTTAGAGCCCTCCTCAATTTTCACCAAGGGAGCGGCCACCGTTCGGGAGTCGCTACTGCTACCAAGACCCACCAATTCTACCGAGTCTGCAGCGGCAAGCGGAGCGGAGGGATCGAGGGTGGTGCCGGGCACTTGGCTGACCAGCCATGAGAGAAAAAGTTCATTTTTGATGTGATTTTCATCCGCACTTCTCAAATCCGTCAGGTAGTCCGGTGATAGATGCCGATCAACCACCGCCTTGGTCTCACCATCCTTGCGCACACGATATACACCCGTCCAATGAGCATTTTCACCACTGCCAGTCCCCGAGGTGAGTTGGCCGGATGGGGCGGTGGCGCGGTCATCGTTTCCAGCCTCACGCTGGAGCTGGGCGATCGCCATCATCAGCGCCATACGCGCATTCGCCTGAGCCTCGGTGTGGGCGACTCCGGTTTTCGCTCCCCTCGTCTCCAATGTCGCCAGGCTCAACATCGCCAGAGCAATCATCACGAGCAGCACCATGACAGAAATGGTGGCGATCAGTGCAAATCCGCGTTGTTGCCGACCATGATGCATCGCGCCCCCTCGTGCGATGCTCGTCGGGAGCAGACAGCTACTTTTTTCCAAGCGTGGTTCGATAAGCGATAAAGATGCCATTACATTATGTATTCATCCTGAGTCGTCGCTTTTCGCAAAAAAAATGATGGGATATATTTTTTCCACCTTTTTATGCGAAAACAATATTTTCAGGCTAATGCACAACAGGGAAATGAGTGCTCATATTGGTCGGCCTACGTTTCTTACCCAAAAACCCACATCAAATACTACCATCATGAAAACAATCCTAACTACAATGGCATGTGCTACAGTGTTGGCATCATCCTCTCAGGCGGCGAACATCGCATTGTCAGCCACGGCAGACACAACGCTCATACAGAATTTCGCCAATGGTAACTACGGTGGCAGAACTGAAGTGCTGATTGGACCGACTGGTAGTAGCCAGCAGCGCGCCGGACTCGTGCTCTTTGATACGTCATCACTAGCCGGAGCCACGATCAACTCCATGACCTTGCGATTCGTCCTTTTCCGTACCGCTGCCACAGGAACTTGGGAGGTCAACATGTTGCGCGAAGGCAACGCCGGATGGGTCGAGGGAACCGAAGTAGGGGGAACGGTAGAAGCCGGCACGGCGACTTGGAATCACAGGGCAAACCCCGGCACCAGCTGGCTTGGAGGCAATAGCGGGGCACGCCTCGGGACTGACATCTACGGCAGCATGGGCTCCTTCACCCTCACCAGCGGCACAGATCTCGTCGATGATGTGATCGACACCCCACTTACGGTAGGAGGCACAGGATTCACCGACCTTACGGCTCTCGTTGACCACTGGAACACTGGATCGAACAATGCCGGCTTTCAAATCTACGGAGGGGGAGCAGGAAATACTCAATGGGGATTCGACAGCAAGGAGGGAACCGGCGCCGCCCAGTTGATCATCGACTACACACCAGTGCCAGAGCCATCCAGCATCGCCCTGCTCGGTCTCGGAGGGCTCGCACTCCTGTTGCGCCGTCGCAAGTAGTAGGTGGAAATATCTCGGCCGAACTGATTCCAATGTTGCACTGCGATCATTAAAATTACTGATTTACCCAATAAACAAAAACCAATCCAATCAATGAATAAGAAAACCTTACTCGCCATGTCAGGCATGGCTGTCCTGTCACTCACGGCTCATGCTGCGGTTAGCGTCACGGAAAATTTTGACAGTTACTCCGCTGGAAACTTGAACGGTCAAGGAGGCTGGACCGGGCCTAATGGTGTCCAGGTATCCTCGACGGATCCGGGCTTCGGCATGTCGGGCAATGTGGCCACTTACGGTGGCGTTGATAATATTATGTCCCGCCCTATGGGAGCTACGTTCGATGACACCAACATCTTAGTCATGGAATACGATGTCCGTATCAATGGTGACGTCACTTACAACTATGTGCAACTGAACGCGGCCTCAGGTCTCGTGGCTGCATTTGGTGTTGAGCGTGAGAACATGACCCTCCGAGGAGCCGATGGTGGCACGCAGAACTTTGATCACAACTTATTAGGCGGTAACAATCATTACCACATGGTGCTGTCGATCGATCCCACCGCCTTTGGTGGAGCCGGTTCAGCGACCGCCACTTATGCGCTGTACACCGCAGAAAGCACTCTGGGAGTGGCAACTACTGCATTTTCAGGGGTGCAGCTGAATTTGGATGATGCGGGCCTAGCGCTTTCCGATGTGAACGGAATGGTTCTTCGCCAGCATAATGCAGGTGCAGCCGCATTCACCGATAATATCCAGTTCAATCAAGTGCCTGAACCATCATCAGCCGTGTTGGTGGGTCTTGGTGGCTTGGCCTTGATGCTGCGTCGCCGCAAGTAGTGCCAGCGTATCATTGTTTTCCAAACCGCTTCCCATCGAGGGAGGCGGTTTTTTTTGTGCGTAAGCAAGGGCTCAGACCTCTTAAGATTTCGGCCGAGTGCCGTAGGCGTTGACTCCACGGAGGTGAAGGTAGTCGGTTGTTTCCGGGTTCAGTCCAAGTTTGAGAAAGCGGGCTGAGACAGAGCTGTCTAACAAGATATCCCAAGCTGGTGCCGATTTTTCTGCACTCCAGACCTGAGTCCAATTTTCTTTGTCGGTGGACACCCATAATGTCAGGGTGGCGGCACGTTCTTGATTGTTGTTCCGGTTGGTGATTTGCAGTGCTTTCAACTGGCACGTCGCCTGTAGGTCGATGATGATGTGAGCTCCCTTTTCACTGGCAGTGTGGAAAGCGTAACCCTTGCCGGAAAATGGTCCTTTGAAAAGCGAGGCATGCTGTGAGGGATCGTCACCGTTCGATGAGGAGAGCGTGAATGTGGCGTAATCTCGGGTCAGATTTTCTCCGAGATCCTTGCCGTAGAGTGCCGAGTCGGTTGGCACAGATTCGCGCAGGGGTATCCCTGCCATGCGGATACCGTAGCGCAGCATGGCGATGCCGTTGGCACCTTTGGGATCGGCTTCATAGGCTTGCTGGAAGGCATTCCAAGCATCGTTGAGATTGCCTTCGGCTACCAGAGCGCGACCTTTGGCACCATAGATCAAGCAACGTTGTTGCGGGGTGTATGTAGGGTTGGCAAGGAGCCGATCTATTTCAGTGAGTGCTTGTTGGGTCTCATTCTTACCGATCAATTCACTGATGTGCCGAACAAACTCCCAATTGCGAAATGAGAGCCTGGCTTGCCAGCCTGAGCTGTCGTCAGGATCGACTTTCTTAAGCTGGTCGACGATTTTTTCTTCGTTGTTGAGGGATAGGTCGATTAGTTTTGTTAGGATAACCAGTTCCTGTTTGGGATCATTATCCGCACGGGACTTGGCAAGTTCATCCAATAGTGTGCGTCTTAGCTCCGCGGCCGCGAGGATGTGGTTGAGATGGTCAGCAAGTGACTCGGGAGTTGTTAGGATACGCAGCTCGCGTCCGCTGTAGCTCTTCAAGAGGTGCCCGTCCGAGCCATAGACTTGCACAGCCGGGTAGGTGGTGACGCTTTTCCAGCCCTTGTATTTTTCCTCCTCGGCTTTGGCGGCTTCCTTGTCGAGGCCTTGCTTGATCTCGATGTTCGTCAGGATCACCGGATGTTTGAGCGATGAGGAAAATGTCTCGCTGCGCCAGATTTTCTCACCAAAAAGTCGGCTGGCAGGATGCCATGAGCTCCCGTGGACAAAGACAGCGATAGGTTTGTTAGAAGCCTTCGCCTCGGTCAGAGAATGAACAAAAGTATCCACCCGCGATGGGGCGGCGTGTGAGAGCTGAAACGAAAGCAGTGAAGCTGCAAGAAAGCGGACGAACATAAAAGAGTAAGTTTGAGATGAGAAATCCTAAAGGCTAATTCTGTTTCTTGCCGTAGACGAGAAACTTGTGGAAATGCAATGGCTCATTGTTGTTTTGAATCACCCGCACATAGCCGGCGTCAATGTCCTTGTCGGCGAGATCGATCCGATTGATCTGGCTGACTTTGCTGAGGGTGTGGGCGTCTGTCCAGTCGGTGCCATTGATTGATGTCTGGATGATAGCTCCTCTGAGTCGGCCGATGTTCCCGCCGCGCGTCACGATGACCACACCGGAGATCCGGCCGTAGTTTCCTAACTGAATGGTGGCGGTGGCGGGCTTGGCATCGGTGTGGAAATCGCCACCGTGTTCTTCGATCACACCCCAGTGACGAGACGGGTTATCCCATCTGTTTCCAGGCTTCTGAATTCCAAAGGTGCCTCCGGAGCTGAGCAAGATACCGGGGAACTTGTCCGGCTTGATTTTGTTCTCAGGAAAGTTCTTCGCGGTGAGTTTGCCGATGTATTGGAAGGTGGCCTTGTCGCCGCGTTTGGCGGCATCGGGAAGGATCTTGGCCGCAAGGGTGTCGATGACTTTGGCGAAGTTATCAGTCTTGCCTTTGGAGAGTGACTTGCCGATCGCAGCGAGGAACGTTTGCAGGCGTTTCTCATCCTTGTCGACTCTTCCCAGCTGGTTTGCCAAAATATCGGAGGTGAACAAATTTTTCTCAGCATGAATGGCAAAGAGACTGGCCATGAAGCTATCTTGGGCTACCACATCTTTACCTAACAGTTGAAGCTGTCGGTTGATGGCGTGTTCATAGTCCCAACGCGCGAGTCCCCAGTCCTGAGAGGCGCGTTGCCAAGCCAGGAGTATATTTTTGCGAGCGGCTATGTTCTTGTCGCCCTCCGGCAGCACCTTCGGATAGATGAATTCATCCAGCAGGTGGAATGCGACTTCGCCGCACGCTGGAGCGAGGAATTTTAGCACGTCTTGATGTAGTTCCTGCCACTGGGAATCAGCGGCTTTGCTGTCGGTAAGAATCTGCACGGACTGCTGCCAAGTTTCCCAATCGAGAGGATGCTGGGTGCGTGCCATACGTATGGTGGCGCGTGCCTTGGTATAGTTTTTGTTAGAAAAATGGTAATCGGCAAGCCGGCGCAGATCGCCCGATGCGTGGGCACCGCCTTGATCTTGTTGAGCTTTGGTGGTGAGCATGTGCCACCCCCAAGTTGAACCGTAGAAGGAGGTGTGCGTGCCGCGTTTCCAAGAGAGGGAATAGGCTGGCTGCCAGTTCTCGGGTTTGGTCAATACGGCATAAGCGCAGTGCCCCGGTTCGCCCATGGTGACGGCGGGGATTCCGTTGGCGATGGCAGCGGCTGCGCCAAAGTTAGAGAGCGATCCGCAAACGCCTCCGACATTGCGAATGATCTCGGCGTAGTTGTCCCAGCTTTCCTGAAATGGCGCGTAGTAGTTCGGGCCATGGATGGAATCGCCGAAGGGGTTAAGCAGAATCCAGCGCGCATACCAGCATGCACCGGTGTATTTCTCAGCCGGCAGACAGACCTCTTGGTTCTGGTATTCCATGGATTCCATCGAGTTCAATCCACCGTGCTGCACCCCGCGCGCGAGGTAGCGGCGCTCGAAGACGCTGATATCTTCATACATGACATTGAGCAGGCCGTATTTCCACTTATCGCGGAAGTATTCGTAGCGCGGCAGCATTTCTTCGGCCGTCCAGTTTCGGCGGGGTCCTTCGAGCGCACAAGCAGTCGCCATCTGGCGGTCGACCTTTCTCGAAGCCAGCGACTTATCCGTTTTCCAAATCTCGAAAAGCAGCTGGATCACCTTGTCCGGATCAGTCACAGGGCCGGAGTCGTTGAGCTCGCGCTGCCATTCCTCGGAAGAAAGCAACTCTCTGGTAAATACCTCGCCGTCCTCAAGTTTGGCTGCGGCGATCATGGTTTCCGTCTGTTGATTCAGCAGCTGGCTAGCCGATGGCGCGGCAATAAGTGCCGAGCAAGTCGCCAAGAACAAGGGGAACAGTGGGATGAATGATTTCATAATGGTGTGGACGCAGAGGAATACTGCCAACTATCCAGCAATCTTAGGATAAAAAAATTGAATGGCGGAACGTGTTTGATCAACGCTAGGTTCAGCCATGCAAATTTGGAAGCTCACATTCGCTTGTTTCGTGATCGTAGTACAGCAGGGTTGGGCTGAAATCAAATGGATTGACCCAGTGCAAGACGGCACCTGGCTTGTCGAAGGTAGAATCACTCAAGAACCTGGATACAAAAGACTGCCAGCTGCGGCCAAAGGCAAAGTTCGCCCGCCTGTGTGGGGGCTCAGCCAGCATTCTGCAGGTCTTAAAATTCGCTTTTGGAGTAACTCCCCCGAAATCCATCTGAAATATCAGCTGACCAGCTCACTCTCGATGCCGCACATGCCCGCGACCGGTATTTCCGGCTTTGATCTCTATCGTCGCACTTCTGAAGGGAAACAATTCTGGGTCGCGTGCAGCAAACCCACTAGCCAACAAGGCAAAATCAAACTCGCCGCTGGTCTGGCTTCAAACCCGCGTGTGCCAGCTCTCTACACCCTCTATCTTCCGCTCTATAATGGGGTGCAATCGCTCCAAATCGGTGTGCCCGAAGGCAAATCCCTTGAGCCCGCTGCCGTTAATATCCTCAAGCCGATCATCGTTTACGGCACCAGTATCGCTCAAGGTGCCTGCGCATCTCGGCCAGGTCTGGCATGGACCAATATACTGGAACGAAGGCTCGACTGGCCTGTCGTCAACCTCGGCTTCTCCGGTAACGGCCGAATGGAGCCAGAAGTGGCTGATTTCATCTTGGGAAAAGATGCCGCCGTTTATGTCATCGATTGTTTACCGAACATGAACGCGCAAGAAGTACAACAGCGCATTGCTCCATTGTTAGATCGTATTCGAAAAACGCGACCACATACACCCGTTTTGTTAGTTGAAGGTGCTCCACGCGACAACGCCCGCTGGAATCACGACGGAAAAAATCCCCTCGCCGCGGAATGGGCTGCGCTACGGGGAGAGTATGAAAAACGCAAAGTCAGCGATAAAAACCTCCACTACCTCGCCGGTGAAAATCTCTTAGGCCAGGACGGCAATGCCACCGTCGATGGTGTGCACCCCAATGACATCGGCATGATGCGTTATGCCGATGCTTACGAAAATACTCTGCGCCCTGTCCTCGGTTTGAAATCCAAGGACGTCATCGACGGAGTGCCCGCCACCCCACAACTGCGTGAGATCCCAGGATACAATTTCATGTTACGCCACCAGCTTATCTTGGCACGAAACCGAGCGGTCAAATCCGACGTTGCTTGGCTTGGCGACTCCATTATCCACTTCTTCGGCGGCGAACCCGAAGCTCATCTCGCCCGCGGAGCCGACGCATGGGGAAAGCTCTTCGCGGAGCACAAAGTCGCGAACCTTGCCTATGGCTGGGACCGCACTGAGAACGTGCTCTGGCGCATTCAACGCGGCGAACTCGATGCCATATCCCCCAAAACGATCCTGCTGTCCATCGGCACCAACGACCTGTCCATCGGTAGAACACCACAGCAAGTCAGCAACTCGATTCTCAACTTGGTGAGGGAAATCAAAGCTCGCCAGCCAAGCGCTCGAATCATCGTGACTGGCATCCTCCCACGGGGAAATCACATGCAAAATGTCATTGCTACGAACGCCGTTTTACAGAAGACGGCTCAGCAACATGGCTATCAATACCTTGATCTAACAAGTGCTTTTCCGCTGGTGGAGAAGAACGGCAAAAGAGTCCTCAGCGGCATGAATGGCGACCAGCTCCACCCAAATACTGAGGGCTACACCCGCATCGCTGAAATCGTCGCCAAACATCTCTAAAGAAAACACCCACCCGTCCAGCTGGAGGAGTGAGTGTTAGAGAAGAGGGAATCCAATTGCCTTACTTCCTACGGCGTAGGATCAAAGCAAGGCCGCCAAGACCAAGCAGTGCGGATGAGCTAGGCTCGGGCACAGCTGCAGGTTGTGAGAAGGTGGCAAAGCCGTTGGTTGGCACCTGTCCAGGGTAGGCGATGCTGTCGACTAGGGCGCCCACGCCACCAGTGCCATTATCGGCGTAGAAATTGACGGTGAAATTACTGAGGCGTTCTTGGCAGCAGCCGTCCCCACGCTGCCAAATACGCACTGTTACAATATCAAAAGTGCCCCCGAGGTCGACTTGGCCGACGACTCCACCGACTGCTGGGATGGTAGCGGTTCTCCTGGTCCAGGTGTCGATCCCCCTTGAAGCACTGCCATTGATCAAGTTCCCATTAGCTCCATGAAACGTGTCGCCGGATACTGTCGTGGCACTTGCGCCCTTGGATGTGAGCGCTAAATCGTTGATCCCGTCGAGCCCTGCTCCTGGAGTCACTCCGGTCATAAAGGCTTCAACTTCTCCGACATGTAATGGGATTCCTCCAGTCCCTTGCTCTATGGTAAATTCAATAAAGCGGATGAGCGTGGCGTTTGCGGAGATTGTGGTAAGGCAAGTAGCTGTGAGTAGGGTGGCGAGGAGTTTCATTGGAAATTTTCACCCTAAGAAGGGGGAATGCATTGTCGAGATAATTGTCATGCACGGACACTGGGCTTATTGTTAATAAGCCGACAGGAGCCCCCCAGCAAAGCTATATCAATGCATCTCAATAAGTTGATGGAACGATAAATTGTTTTCTGTCTTGTCATCGATCGCTCTGGATCGTAACTAACAGACATGTTCACGATACGTCCAACCTTTGCGCCAAGTTCGCGCGGAATCTGACGAACGGGTTTTTGTTAGCAAACAGCCCTGACGTAGGGTTGTGTGCGAATGTCTACTAACAGGATTCTTTTAGTTCCGCTGTATTCGGGCTGAAATATGATCAGTTGCTAGGCAGGTGTTGTTTCATCTCTATTCCTACCGGGAGAATTGTGTCCCGGCATCTCGTGGCCTTTTTGTGCCCGAAATCTAACCATTTATATATCACCGTGAAACCGGTATCATCCATCATCCGTCGGAGCGACGGACTTCGAACATACGACGCTTGCTTTAGGAACGTCAAAACAGGAAAGGGTCAGAAGACCCGTATCGCGGAAAGCCGACTCCGAAGGCTGCGTCCGTATGACTCCGTGCGCCCATTGAACAAGGGCGAGCAAGAGCTACTCCACGCATGGTCTCTATTGGGAAAGGCGACGCTCTCACGCAGAACCTATCGTCTGCTCGTCACCATTTGTGCTCAAACCACCGCCGCGCCGCTGCGAGTGGCCAGACCTACTCCGCGACTTACCAGCTCACCCACTGACATCCGTCCGTGGTTGTGTGATCCTTCAGCCATCTCCGATTTATTTCACCAGCTGAAAAAATTCGACGCTGAGATGCCGAAAGACAAAAGGCTATGTGAAGCTTCAGATGACTCGATCACCTACGACCCGTGGTTCTTGCATCGCAGCGGGGAAAAAATTCCACTCGGTGAAAATGAAATCGCCTCCATGGTCTGGGAACGTGTGGCCGGATTCACTCACAGACTATCTTACTCCGAACTTCGCCGTATTGAACATGCCTACCTGCGTCACATGCAAGAACCTGGCTGGCCGGAGCTGGTTGATATCATCCTCGGTCACACCAAGGGCGAAACCGGTCTGAACTGGCTTCGGCTGTTTGCCTCCCTGCCCATCAGCAAGCGGCGTGAAGAAGTCGAGTTCTGGATGATGCAGTATCCTGATCTTACTCACTGCCCGGGGGCGTTGGTTTATCTGGCGAAACCGGCTTTGATGTTAGATATGAGTAAGGCTCGCGCTCTTCATTACCTTTGGCACGGCCTGAACGATGGAGCTGAGAGTGATCAACTGTGTAACGGTATCTATCTCTGGAAACAGTTCAAGTGGACCTATTTCCCGCGAACGTATCCAGGTGGCACGGTGGATGTGGAATCACTGATCCGACTCACCAAGTTGCTGACCACACGTGAGAATCATGGCCGAATTGCTCACGAGACATGGCAGGCGATGCATCAACAACCGGTGTTGCAAGAGTCCTTCGATGCCCTAAGCGATGAGCCCTATGGCCACCGTGGCTGGCTGTTTTTTATTCTTCGTGATGCCCGTTATGCTGAGCGGGACGATGCGCTGTGTGAGTCCTTCAACCATGACTTTGCCGAGGTGAGTCGGATTCTGCTAGGAATAGCACCTGAATATCGGGAGAAGGCGAGTTACTACTTTGTTTACGCCTACTGGGACCGTTCAGCCAAGCTCTCTGCCGCAGATTTGATGCGCCATATTGCCATGCTCTGCAGCAAACCATTTACCACTACATCAGATGGCGAGGCACTGTGGTGCAAGCTCGTCAGCGTCTTGGATGCCAACGAACTGCCGATATCGAGCTGGAAACGGATCGATAGCGCAAGCCGGTCGCGCAACCAAAGTAACTCGATCGAGAACGGTCTGGATCTACTCAATTATCCACTCCTTCGCCCGCTTCTGAAATCCGCCATGAATTGTCGGGTCCGACTGTGCTTGGAACTACTCAGGTTGGCCGGTCAGTCGGCATCAGCGCAAGTAAAGAGGGCTTATGAACTTTTCCAACAGCATCCACTGATCGATGTCAGCCTGAAGCAATCGACCGATCTCGAAACCTTCGGGCATCTAGTCGGTGAGAGCAAGGATCTGCGCATCTGGAAAAAACACCTAACAGGAGAAAAGAAAATCCGCACCGAATCAGCTGAACGGATCTACCAAGAGCTGGAGGGCAGCCGCATTGAAATTCTGTTGCAGTATCTTAAAGAGGAAATCACACCGCCAGTGAGTGAATCAGATGATTTGCAGCTACACACAAGACTGTATGCGAACGCTGCCGATGAAAACCGCCGAGCTTACCGGAAGCTGATTCGCCGGTATAGCTCCAATGGCGAGAGCGGTATCCTATTTCACCCGAGTAACCAATATTGGCTCCGCACGCATCGATTCGTTAGACAGGGGATCTGGCTGACAGGACTGCGTGCGGAGATCGTTCTAACAGATGGCAAGCGTGTGTTCCTGGAAATGGAGCGCCGCTTCGAGCAAGTTCTGAAAATGGGCACCTTGGTGAACAGCTGTCTGGCACTCGATGGCTGTAACTCCCACTCGGCTCTGGCCAATGCCGCCGACGTGAACAAGCAGGTGGTGATGGCGTACGATGAGGACCAGAAATTCATCGGTCGGCAATTGGTCGGCATCGCCGAGGAGCGCAGGTTGGTGTGTTTCGATGTCTACGGGCAGCGCAGCCAAGAACTGATGCCGGCTTTTGCAGCCTTTGACAATCAGCTCGAAAAGCTCATGGCTCTACCCATCCACCGAGAAGGTGAATACCAGCTAAAGCCGCTGGTTTGCCGCGAGTGGTATGACGATTACTCATGGCAGCCACCGGAGCAGAGCGATGCCAAAATCATCGATATGCAATGGGGCGGGAGCCGTGGCACGGCTTAGGTAACGATTCTTTCTTAGCCATGAAATCGGTTTTGATCCGGAGAAAAAGAATCTCCCGCGCTCTGCGGGCAGTTCGAGCAGAAGTCATCATTGCGGGCCATCACCACGGAACAGGAGAGTGGATCATATAGAGTATGTCGAGCCATCAAGCGGCTTTTGGTTGTCAAAATAGCGGATAACTTTATAAAAACACTTTAATTATTGTCGTTTTTGTATAATTTGGAGCGGTTGCGATCTACTGGCAACAAGCACCCTCCTTACATGTTATGCCGACCATTAGCGCCGCTCCAGCACCCACAAAACCTAAGTCAGGCCCCGTAAGTGTCCGACTTATTGACTCATGGGAGAAAGCCAATGAGACGCTGCGGCCACACTGGGACGCATTGGTAATGTCTTCCTCCTACCCCAATTTTTTTCAAACATGGGATTATTTAGACACTTGGATCAAACATTCCGGTGGAGAATTTACGCCACACATCTTGGTTGCCGAGCAGGCAGATCAAGTCGTGGCGTTGGCTCCGATGGCGGTCGGGCCAGTGGGATCAGGCGGGAAGAAGTGGATGCGGCAGCTTACCTTCCTCGGCTGTGGAGGAGCGGGACTTTCCGAATACCTGGACTTTCTCATTCCTGCAGGACAGGAGGCTGAAATTCTACCGCTTCTCTTACAAGAGCTCAAACAGACGGCCAAGGGAAGTTGGGACGTGATGCGGCTACCGATGATGCACGACCAGAGCGCTAGTCTCAAAATACTCGACGACCACACCCCTCAGTCATTTACTGCCAAGTTAGAGAAGACGGAGGAAAACGCTTCCCCTTTTGTTAGTATTCCCTCCAGTTGGGACGATTACATGGCAGGAAGGTCCGCCCAGTTTCGTAGATCCGTCCGTAGAAAATGGAATAAGCTGCACAAGAATCACGGGGTGAAGCTCATTGAGGCCGGTAAAGACATGCCTGTAGCCGAGGCAATCGAAGAAATCATCCGTCTGCATGAAGCTCGCTGGGGCGACGATAGCCAGGCCTTTTCCGACGACCGTTTCGCGGAAATTCATCGCGATTTGGCGCCCAGGTTGGCTAAATCGGATAGACTCTCGATGTTGTTGTTAGAGGTAGATGGTGAGATTGTGGCCGGCCGATATGATTTTGTGTTCAATGGGATTCTGTGGAATTACCAAGGCGGCTGGTTGCCAGAGCACCGCAACCTCTCGCTAGGTGTGATTATGCTAGCCTACTCACTCCAGTGGGCGATTGATCGTGGACTCAAAGAGTATGATTATCTCGCCGGTGAGCACGATTACAAGAGCTCGTGGGCCGACGATGAACGCATTCTAACAAGCTACGAGATGATCAATCCATCCAGCGTGCGCGGCACGGTATTTAACCGAGTGCGTGGCATAAAGCGGAGGCTCGTTCCAGCCTCCTGATGGTTTGAGCAGAGTTGCTAGTGAACACTTGAGTTTCAGAGGTGCTATCCAGGTTTATTTCGAACTAGAATCCTCTTGAATGGCCGCCAGGTTTGTTCCCGTGAGCGAGCTTTGGGTGGTTTGAGCGAGAACATCGTCGCCCCCTAAGACCGCTCCCCATGCGCGTAGTTTTTCGAAGCCTAATAAAAATACGACGACGGCGATGATGGAGCCTGTCAGTCCGAGAACTCCGAGGCTTTGGCTCTCCTGAACCAAGGTCCAGACAAGTTGGCCTACGCACAGCACAGCCACTACGATCAAGGTGGGTTTGCGTCCAATAAGATCCACTACGAAAACGCCAAGCGGGGCACCAAGTGCGACCACGGGTGCGGCGGCCAGCCAATTTCCATAGACACCGGGTTGCACTCCCGTGAAAGCTAATTTGGTGAATATGCCGAGCACCGAGCCATAGGCCATGATGACGACGGATGTAGGGATCGCGATTTTAAGATCCGCACGGCAGAGCAATACCAGCACGGTGTATAAAACCATATCGACTCCCACTCCTGAGACGGAAACGACAGCTGCACCTGCCAGAAGCCCCACGAAGAATCCCGCCTTGTGATCCCAGTGCTCGTCGAAATCAGTCATTCCCTCGTGAGATGCAATTTCACCAATCCTCCACAAGTGCAGAAGGCCAAAGCTGCCCCACACAACGGCGAAAACGATTTTGATGTGGAGCCCTGGCACCCACGGAGCAACCAGGAAAATGCCCAGAGGCAGACCGATGGTGATGCCTAACAGCGCACCCTTTAGCATCGCTCCCGCCAGCGGCTGACGTCTCGATAAAATAAAAATGGCAGCGCTGCTCATGCCGATCGATTGCACCGCGAAACTGAAATCGCGGCCCAGCTCTGCCGACTCTCCAAAGAGCAGCACTAAGATAGGAAATCCGACGGTTCCTCCACCCATCGGCGTTGAACCGGCAGCGTAGCTGCCAATCGCCATGGCAGCGGCCATCGGCCAGTGTGTGACCACTTCATTCCATTGTCCGTCATGAAACACTAACCACGACCAGACCAGATAGAATCCGGCAAGAGTCAGAAACCAGATCCAGAGTTTGGGTTTGGGTGGTTGGAGGATAGTCATTGGGCGGCGGCAGATTGCAAAGCCGTAGCCAACAAATCAAATCCTATTCATGCTCTATGATCACTTATTGTGCTCGGCAGTCTGCTGACGGCTGGATCCGAGTTGTTATGACGAGACCTTAACAAGCAATCACATTGCCCTTCGGACTGATGGCAGGTGAGATTTGGTGGATCGGCGCGGGTGAATTGTTATCGTTCTTAAGGCCTGCTTTGGCTTGGTCGTGGAGGTTCTTGAAGATATTCACCCGATCAAAGCTGAGGGCGAACTTCCGGGCAGAGGCTGAAAGAGAGGCGAGTTCTTCATCGGTCATATCGTGCGCTTGGTCGAGACAGGCTCTAAGGGAGTCGCTGTCGCCTGCCGTATGAGTCAGGCAATGGCCTCCGGATGCTTCTGGAATGCCGCCGGTGGTGGTGGTGATGACGGGGCCAAGTCCGCCTGCTAGCATTTTTTCCGCCACGGCGATGCCGAATGTTTCCACGAACTCTGTCTGCGGTTTGCTAGGCAGGCACCAGGCTGAACAAGCGTGCATGAGATTGCCTTTTTCTTCATCGCTGACATCGTCTAACACCCGAACGTCACCCAGCTTGGCTGCCTCCTCTCGAATGGCGTCTTTGGCCGGGCCGTTACCACAGATGATGAGTTCCTTGCTGCCACGGAATTTACAACCTTTCCAGGCGTCTAACAAGTCATCGACACCCTTGGCCGGAGCGATGCGCGAGAGGAACATAACATAACCATCGTGTGTTAAATGACGTTTTTCCAAGACTGCGGCAATTTCATCTGGATTACTTTCGATGTCCACGTAGCTCTTGGAATCGATGGCAGGAAAACTAATTTGGACACGTTCTTCCAACTGTTGAGCGAACTTGGTGCCGAGCGCCTGATCGACCTGCTCACCAGCTTCGATGATGAGATCTTTGGTAAACTGGCTGACTGCCACAGGAAGATCGTGGGCAAGGTAGTTAGAAAGCACCAACTGAGCAGCCCCGAGCTGACCGCTGGCCAGTGCGTTGCCCACGACGTTCGTGATGTCTGAGCCCACGGCTTCGCCAATGGTGTAAGCGCGGGCGGAGGTGCCGGAATTGTTGAAACTGCGAACGGCTTCCATGACCATGAAACCATGAGGCACCAGGTAGAGGTCCATCAGAATGGTGTCGCCATCGAAGGAATGCAGCAGATCCACCAGGTGGCCACTGATGCCTAGAGAAATTCGACCGTCGAGCACTTTGTAGTCGCCAACAGCATCAGGGCGGTCGATGTGAATTCCCGGAGAGTAGGGAGAAATGCTTTCGATGGGTTTCAGTGGAAGTCCTGATTTTTCCAGAGTATCAAGTTGGTAGCTGACGATGTGAACATTCTCTATGCCCGCTGAAATGGCTGCTTCGGCAAGGTTCCGGGCCTCCGTAGAGTGACCGCAAATGATAGGATCTGCTCTGACAAGTATGACAAGGTTCATGGTAAAATAGTTAGGTGTGGTGAGTATGTGTTAGGGCGTAAAACTGGGCGGGAGATGGTGTTGGCCGAAACCAGAAGGCGTGGATGTCCGATGCAGCACGAGGTGGCCTCCAGACTGAAATTCGGAGATGTTCAACCAGGCACGTTCTAGAGGTTTGCCATTGAGTGTGGCGGTGGAGATGAATGGTTTCTCGGCTGAAGCACCTGGGCTCTCGATGGTGAAGTCACCGCCGGGCAGATGCAGTGTGGCTTTTTCAAACAGCGGACTCCCGATCAACATGACCGGCTGACCAGTGACGGGGAAAATTCCACAAGCACTCCAGACGAACCATGAGGACAGGCCGCCGGAATCGTCATTGCCAGGGAGCCCGCCGCGTCCGGTGCCGAACTTCGATCTCATGACAGCCTGAACGATTTCCGCCATGCGGTCATGTTTGCCAACGTAAAGATAGCTGTATGGCGCCTCCATGTCTGGTTCGTTGTTGAGGCCTTCAAAATGGAACACCCGCTGACCGGGCGATGGATAACGGAAGCCAAAGAAGAGATCTAACAATTCAGTGTAGCGCTCCACACCACCGGCAAGTTTGATTCTTCCTTCCATGTCGTGGATGAAACGGAATGAGTAATTCCAATTCTCACCTTCGTAGTAGGTGGAGTCCTCTTTCAACAGACCGCTTTCTGGATCGAGAGCATTCTTCCAGTGCAGGGAAAGCTGGGCGGCGGAGTCGTGGATGACTTGATCACCCAGGCCGCGTGCCATGCGAGCCAGGCAGAAGTGTGCGTAGGAAATATCGAGCGTGTGTGAGAGTGGGGAGACCACCTCGTTACGGGCGTAGTCCCCGAACTTGCTTTGACGGCCCTTGCCGCTGCGACTGGTTTTCCAGAGAAGCTTGAGGATGAGGTTCCAGTCGGCGTCGATGTTTCTGAGTCGAGCATCTTCGAGGATCATGTGGCAAAGACCGGTCGCTTGCTTGGTGAAGCGATCGGGACTGCTGTCCATGAGATAGCTCACAGGGAAGCCCCCTTCGCGTGTAGCCACCTCTGTTAGGAATTGAGAGAAGTCGGACCCGCGCTCCGGCCACAGGGTCATCATCAGAGGTAGCTGGGTTTTATAGAGGTCCCAGAGAGTTGATAAATCGAAGAAAAACGGACCAGGTTGGTGACGGAACGGGTTTTCGTTTTTAAAATCCGCTGGTTTGATACAGGAGTGATAGAGAGCCGTGTAGAAGGTCTGTCGTTGAGACTCCGTGCCGCCGCTAATCTCAATTTTCCCCAGCGTGTCCTGCCATTGCTGCTGGGCGTCTGCGACAATGGATTCGGTGCTTCTTTCGCGAAGTTCCTCGCAGAGATTCTCGGTGCGTTTTGGGTCTTGCAGGGAAAAGGAAAAGGTCAGCTCCATCAGGGGGCAGCCTTCCTCCACAGCACTGAAAACGAATCCAAAGGCCGGCTGGAATTTTTGTTTGTCGAGACCGAGTTGATACTCACTTTCTCCTTCGAGAAGTTGGTCATCCTGCCAGAGAGAGGCACGAGCTCCAGGACATTGGCAGCTGAAATGAATCGGCACACCTTCCATGTGAATGGTGCCTGAAACACGATCGGGCGCATCGATTCTCAACGATCCCCCCTGTGGGTAACTCTGCATGCCGTCGATCAGAAGTCCTCCGGCGGAGGCATCGATAGCGACGTGGGGTTTGGCTCCATCAGGGAATCGATACTGATGTCTAACAGATCGAGCGGTCGTAGTCACCTTGAAGTGAACACCGGACTGCTCGAATAACCCGGAATAGACCCCCGGACTCGCCTTTTCCTCAATCAACGTTTGCGGATCGTGGCGCGACTCCAGTGACGATCCGGTCAGTGGTGTGGTCAGAAGATAATTGTAATAAACTCGAATACGACCCGTGCCCGACTGTTGGAAATGAGCAATGCCGTAGGCACGGTGGTCGGGATGCAAAACGGGTGGTGTGTTCCCATCGAGCGAGAGATCATATTTCCCATAGCCTGTAACGTAACCCCCTGAGTAGGCACAGGCGGATACCATGCCAAAGGGGAGTGTGGCTCCTGGGTGTGTGTTTCCGATCGGTGGTTTGGGCGTCCACCAGCGACCGGCGATACCCGTTGCCTCAGGCAGATCATAGGCAGCCGATCCGATGAAAGGATCAACGGAATCGCATAAATTCGGGGCAGATGCTTGTTTATGGCTGTCGGCAGGAGTCACTCGAAAATGGGTAGAGCAAAAAGCGTGCCTACATTTTCAATCACGTCCTTGAGTCTCGGAATCCGTGTGACAAAAACGCCCATTCCACTAGAGTCCGTGACCATGAAGTCATCACGCGCCAGCGACACTGCGAGATTAATCGCGCGGAGTATTGTGCTGGCCTCGCATGATCGCAGGCTGCGTGCCTTGGTTCCACCGGGAGCGGCAGAGATAAGCCGTAAAATACTCACCACTGATGGGCAGAAAGATCGGTTGGTTCCATACCTGAAATTCGCCAGTGTTAGAGCTGGGTTGTTGTTTTTAGAGCGACGTCTCCTTCCTGGAATTATCACCCATTATCTGGTCCGTAAGTTGCAGATTGAGAAACAGGTGGAGAAAGCGATCGAGCATGGATGTAAGCGGGTGATCGTTCTTGGGGCCGGATATGATACGCTGGTCTGGCGTTTGCATGAGAAGCATCCGGACGTTGAATTCGTTGAGTTGGACCACCCGGCAACGCAGGAATTGAAAAAACGGGTGCTGCATGGAGCTGCGAATGTCTCTTACATGCCGATCGATCTAGCCGCAGAACTCCCCTCCGCCGTTGTCGCTGATAAGTCAGAGCCAACTGTTTTTGTGGCGGAGGGACTTACGATGTATCTTCGCACTGAACGTGTGGCAGAGCTGATGAAAGACATTAAGAGTCTCACGGGAGATGGAGGCTCTGTGGTATTTACCCTGATGGAGAAAGGGGAAGACAGCTCGATCAGCTTTCGAGGTGAAAGCCCCTTGATAGGTCGATGGCTTCAAGCGCGGAGCGAGCCGTTTCTCTGGGGGATTTCGCGTGAAGATCTTCCGCATTTTTTGGAATCGAACGGATGGATTCTAACAGAATTGATTGACCACGTCGTCTTACGTCGTGAATATTTAATACCTAACGGTCTGGAAAAGTTACCCCTCGCTGAGGGCGAAGTTGTCTGCATCGCCACCCCTATTCCAAAATGAACCTCGATCTTCTCTGCAATGATAAACACTCGAAGCTCAATGCGACGTGTGTAGCGGAAGTGATCCACCCTTGTGCGGAAGAAGATGTCATCCGTGCGCTTAAAAAAGCCGCGGCGGAAAATCGGTCCGTTTCCATCTGCGGCGCGCGTCACGCCATGGGTGGACAGCAGTTTGGCGAGGATGCGATTTTGTTAGATATTTCAGGTTTGAAGACAGTTCAACCAGTGGACACTGAGTCTGGACTCGTCGAAGCGGGAGCGGGAATCATGTGGCCGGAACTGATTGAGAAGCTGCACGAGCAACAGCTAGGAGCGGAGAGAGTGTGGAGCATCAGGCAGAAGCAGACGGGGGCCGATGACCTGACGCTGGGCGGTTCGCTGGCCGCTAACATTCACGGACGTGGACTCGATATGCGTCCCATGATCGATGATGTGGAGGCATTCACGTTGATCGACGGAAATGGGAAGAGGCATCGGTGCAGCCGTCAGGAGAATGTGGAACTTTTCAACCTAGCCATTGGCGGCTACGGGTGTTTCGGGGTGATTACTTCGGTCATGCTCAGACTCACACCGCGTCAAAAGTTAGAACGACTTGTCGAGGTGACAACCATCGATCGGGTGATCCCCGAGTTGGAGCAGCGAATGAAAGACGGATGCATTTTTGGAGACTTTCAATTTTCGATTGATGAATCGAGTGAAGGATTTCTGAACTTGGGTGTGTTGTCCAGCTATCGACCTATCGACCAGACGAGAGAAATGCCGACAGTTCGCATGGATCTGGGAACTGAAGAATGGGGCAAGCTGATCCGACTCGCGCATGACAACCGGACAGAAGTTTTCAAGGTCTACTCGGAGTTTTATCTCAGCACTCACAAGTCGCTTTACTGGTCGGACACGCACCAGCTCAGTGTCTATTTGGACGACTACCACAGTCAGTTAGATAGGGAATGTGGTGCAAAAATTCCTGCCAGCGAGATGATCAGTGAGCTGTATGTGCCGCGTGGGGAGCTGTTGAAGTTCATGGCGGACGCTGCCGACTTGCTGAGAGACGGTAGTGTGCCAGTGATTTACGGAACGGTCAGATTGATCCGACGTGATAGCGAAAGTTTTCTAACCTGGGCAAGGGAGGACTACGCCTGTGTAATTTTCAACCTCCACACCGAGCATGACGAACAGGGTATAGCGCGCTCGGCAAATGCCTTCCGAGCCTTGATCGATCTGGCACTGAGCTTGGGTGGATCCTACTTCCTCACCTATCATCGTTGGGCTCGCCAAGATCAAATTGAACGGGCCTATCCTCAATTTGCAGAGTTTCTTAAGCGCAAGGAGCACTATGATCCTGACCAACGATTCCAGAGTGAATGGTGGCGGCATTATCGAGACTTGTATTCAGATGAGATGCTACATGATTAGCATTGATAGAAGGTGCGGCGATCCGCTAAGTTTCTGTGATGTCAAAAAAGCACAACCTCTCCATTAGTCTAACACTTCCGAGCTGGGTGGAATCCATGCTTCCTGAAGAAGGACGGACTTTTGATTCAGCGGAAGAGCGCATGCAGTATGCGCTCGGACTCGCGCGGGAGAACGTGCGTCAGAAAACCGGTGGCCCCTTTGGTGCGGCAGTGTTCGACCTGGATTCAGGCAAGCTGATTGCCCCGGGTGTGAATGTGGTAGTAGCAAGCAGCTGTTCCTCTGCGCACGCAGAGATGATGGCCATGTCTCTGGCACAGCAAGAACTGAGAACTCATGACCTTGGCGGTGAAGATATGCCACGATGTGAATTGGTAACCAGTGCCGAGCCCTGTGCCATGTGTCTGGGGGCCATTCCTTGGTCAGGTGTCCGGCGTGTGCTCTGCGGCGCACGCGATGAAGATGTCCGAGCGGTCGGATTTGATGAGGGTGCGAAACCTGCTGGCTGGATCACGGATTTGCAGTCTCGTGGTATAGAAGTAGTTAGAGATGTGTGCCGTGCAGAAGCTGCCGATGTATTAGGTGAATATAAATCCAGCGGCGGAGAGGTATACAATGGTCGTTCTGGAAAAGAAAAAACCACCGATCCGTGAGGAAGGGTGGTTTAGGAAGATAGGCTGAGAGTAGTTATCGGCGTCGGCGTAACATGAGGGCTAGTCCACCAAGCCCAAGCAGGGCCGTGCTGGACGGTTCAGGCACTGCTAAGCGAACCTCCATGACGGTAAAATTTCGATTGGCGTCTGAGGTGCCTGCCGGTGCTGTGATCTGAACACGGTCAAATACAAATGCAGTCGCGGAATTGAATGTAGTGCGATTAAAAAATGGGGCGCTGTTAGGTACGCCCTGACCAGTCTGTTGTGCAACGAGACTACCTGCGGTGTAGTCCCCATTGTAGAGTGACACCGTGTAATTATTATCACGGTTCGTGTTGTTATTTCTGCCGTAGAAATCAAAGTAGACCGTGGGGGAGCCAATGGCACCGTTGGTCAGTATGTAGGACAGAGTGTGGGTTCCGCTGGTTTTGTTGGCGTGAAATCCATTAGCAGGTGTCTGACTATAGCTTTGAACAGGTAGTGGTGACGTTGGGTTGTTTGGATTATAGCTGAATCCATCGTTCAGGGTAACATTAACACGATTTGGGTCACCTGAACCTGTGCCAGGAAAAAAACCGCCATCAGAATTGGCGGTATCACCGGTAAGCAGGATTGAGACGGCGGCGTGGCTGGAGGCAGTAAATGCCACTGTGAGAGTAAGGGAAATGATCCTAGTAGTAAATTTCATGAGGTTTTTGGATATGTGCAACATCCAGAGTAGATAAAGATGAAATGTATACAAGCTGTAATTTGGTTGGGTTACATCTCGATTAGGGACCCTTAGTGGCAGTGTATTTCCCTTCGATTCTGAGGCTGCCATCCTTCTGGATGACGTGTTTGTAGCCGCCTTGTACTGTGGCTTGGGTGGGGGAGTTGATGGTGAAGGGCTTGGTCCACTGGACTTTTTTGCCGCTGGTGAGAGTGCAGGTGCCGTCGACCTTGAACTCACGTTGGTGATTGCCGTATTTCCACGTGCCGAGAATGGCGTGGCCTTGGATGGAAACAGGTTTTGGGAGTTCTTGTTTGGTGCGAGTCTGCAGATCGGTGAGTTGTTTCCAGTCACGTGGTTCTGTATCGAAATTGAGAATGCGGATTTCGCCTGGCTTGAGATCGACCGAGATGGTGTCGCCGTGGCGGTATTGTTTTTTTAGACCCTCAAGGCTATCGGAGATAGGTGATGAGAGCAGGTAAGAGGTCTCCTTGGAGTCGGGTGTGAGGCCGAATTTCCGATCCAGTGTCAGGGTATAAGTTTGCTCTTTGTTAGACGGGTTGTGGATGGAAACAAAACCGCGCTCCTTCAGCCACGCGGTGTAGCCGTATACCTCGCCTTTTTTCGGGCGGCCACCGTGCATGCGGGAGTGTTTGAAGGTGGGGAAGATGTCGTGAACCCAGAGCAGTCCTTCGGCGAGAACGTCCCAATCGTATTCCTTGATGACAAAAGGTTTGATGTAGAGCTCCACGAAGCCGGTGCCGCGAGACATGTTCATGTAGAGATAGCGTCGGAAGGTTTCTTTGCTCTCGCCGGTTTTTGTCTTTTTGGGCTCGTGATTGAAGATGGAGTGGAGTGGGAACTGGGTGTTTTCTGTGACGGCGAGGTCGTGATACACAGCATCGCGATAGACAAGTTCTCCTGTTCTGTTAGCTCCGCCTGCGGCATCGCCTGCATTGATCATCCAGACGGCATCGATGTGCTGGAGCCAGAACGGGGAGAGCCATGCGCCGTTGGAAATAACGATGTAGACGTCAGGGTTAGCCTTGTGCATGGCTTGGAAGATCTTGATGAGACGCTCGCTGCCATCGGTGAGATACTGTATTTTCTGCTGATCGTATTTGGCATCGTTGAGTTCTTTTTCCGAACCCTTGAAACCTTCAACGTCGAAGTTACGGGTATTGAGATGGCCGAAGACACCGTCGAGTTTGAAATAAGTGACACCTTGCTCGGTGAGTTCGACCATACGCTCTTCTAACTTGTCAGTGTAACCGGGAGCGGAGAGTGACATCCATGGATCCAGCGATTTGAAGCCGGCAGCTCGCATCTTGGGAATGGCAGGCTGGCCGCCAAAAATGCAACCCGGACTGAGCCAGAGGCCGAGGTGGGATTCCGCATCGGTTGCGGCTTTGAAGCTGTTCGTGAAGTTGGGATCAAACTTACCGTTGACCGTCCAGGCTTTCTTGGACCAGTCGTCTGAGGTGTTCTGCCAGCCATCGTCAATAACATAGGCACTGAGTGGGGGCACCCCGCGTTTCGTATTTAGCTCGTTATGGACTTTTTTGATGCTGGTGGTGAATTTCTGTGAACTGACTCCCTTGCCGTAGTCGAACCAGGAGTTGTATTGTGTTTGGAGACGTAGCGGGCGGATGCGAGTCTGATCGATGTAGTTGAAGAATGCTTCTTTGACGAAGTCGGGGGAGTCAGCGACGCCGAGCACGGAGGTGTGGCTCTGGTAGGTTTTTCCGGCCGGCAGAGTTTTACCGACGAGATAAGAGCAGCGCAGAGTGCCGTCCTTGACGGTGTTCATGGAGGCTGGGAATTCGACACCCCAGAATGTGCCGGAGGTCTTGGTGTAGAGTGGTTGGCCGAGGCCGGGACGCCACTGGGCTGCACCTTTCGCCGTGATCTGGGAAATCGTGTAAGGCTGGTAAGCCTCGGTGAGTTCGAGTGATTCGAGGTCAATTTGTTTGACCTCGAGAGCTTTACCGGGCGTCAGGCTAAGTGTTTTGCGGCAGTAGAAGGCGTCATTTTTCAGCTGGTAACTGAGTGTCGCCTTCAGCGGTATCTTTTTGCAGGTGAGCTGGATGGTGAGGCTTTTGCCTTCTGGTGTTTCAGATGGCGTGACGCTGTTGGTTTCAAAATCGGTCGAGGTGAGCGTGGTGTCGTCTGCCAGCGTGATGACGAAGGCGTGGGCGGACTTGGGAGTCAGGCTTTTTCCATCGAGTTTATTGGAAATCGACTGAGTGTGGACCCCGTTTTCCGTGGCGATAGTGCGTTTGAGGAACTGGTTCTCTAGTACGGCGTGAGTGGCATCGGCCGCAGTTGCCCAGCTGATTGGACAGACGGTGAGGAAGACGAGGAGGCTGGTTTTGAAATGCATAGTGATGATGAAGTTCTAGATACTATCGATAGGAGGGTTTCTTTCAAGGGGGCGATTTTCTAGAGTCACCAAGCTGAAGTCCACAGGGATTGTGATCATTTTCATGTAACCTTATCCCAAATCGGTTATTCCTTAGTGATCGAACCATGTCGGGATTCTCGGAAAAGCAGGAAAAGGAGTACGTTAACTTACTGGTCGCGCACCAGTCGTTGATACGGGCCTTCGTAATCTCGCTGCTACCCGGACTCAGCGAGGCAGAGGATGTGATTCAGAATACCAATGAAGTGCTGTGGACAAAACGTGAGAGTTTTGAGCTAGGAACGAATTTCAAAGCCTGGGCGCTCACTACCGCGCGGTTTCAAGCGATGGCTCTGCAGCAGAAGCTGAAACGAGAACGATCCTCTCCGTTGGACGAGGACGTTTTCATGATGGTTTCCGACGAGGCTGGGGCGATGGAAGCAGAGGATATGAATAAAAGGCTCAGTGACCTGAACGAGTGCATCGGGCTACTGCAGATCAAGGATCAGGAGCTTGTGCTGCACCGATACTGGAAAAAGTCAGGGCTCAATGCCTATGCGAAAGCCACCAGACGTAGCGTGGGGGCATTGAAAATTGCGCTCTACCGAGTGCGCGCGAGTCTTCGCGACTGTCTTGAGCGGAAAAATAAATTGAGAGGAGGTTTGGCATGATCCCACTCGATAGTGAAAACGTGAGAACCGTGGACCATTTGATTCAGGATCTGGAAGATGGTCTGATTTCTCCAGAAGATCGCGCCAAGCTGATGAATCTGATGCGGGAGCATGTGGAAGTCAGGGAGCTTTATCTCAAGCACACCCAGATGGTGGCATTACTCCAGCAGAATGCAGAAAGCCGTGCAGAGTTGGGCACCATGCCAGTCAGTCAGGTGATGTCGAATACCCAGAGCCGTCGGACTGCGATTGTGTCCTTCTCCTACGGTATCGCCGCGCTATTATTGTTAGGCGTATGTTTCTGGTTTTTCCATGCCAATAACACTCCTGATACTCGGCAATGGATTGTGATGGAAGGGTCTGTAGACGCGAAATATGTAGTGAGCTATTCCGACGATGAAAGTCGCGATGTGGACAGCCTCCAACCCGGCGACAAGATTTCAGTGCAGCAGGGACTGGTTCAGTTCACGTTTCCCTCTGGGGTAAAATCCATCATCGAAGGACCATCACAGCTGGAGCTTACAGGTGACCTGTCGGTCAAAATGGATGGCGGGCAAGCATGGTTTCGTGTGCCGGAGGCAGGGCACGGATTCACTGTCCAGACGCGTAACGTCAACGTGGTTGATTTAGGAACCGAGTTTGGGGTCCGCTTTGACGACGATGAAAATATCCAAATCCATGTCTCCAAGGGCAAGGTGATGGCCGAACCTGCGTTTAAGGCAATGGACGACCATGAATTGATCGCAGGTCAGGCAATGGCCTTTGACGCTAACGGTAAGGGGGAGGTCGTAGAGATCACCACCAGTCTGTTCAGGCAAAAATTTACTCATAGCATGCCCTACCTTCATTGGTCGTTTGATAGATTGGAAAATGGAGCTTTTGTGGCGGATGGCACCATGCCGGGTGTGGGTGACTTTGAGGCGAAATTACGCCATTTGAAGACTGGTTCGCACTTCACTGATCCCTCCAAGCATTTGGTGAAGGGCAAGTATGGCAATGCATTTTCCATGGATGGGAAGGGGCTTTTTGCAGAGAGCGCATTTCCAGGAATCGGCGGGAATACGCCACGGACGATCGCAATGTGGATCCGGCACAGGCAAGAGTTCACAGCCGCTGATAAGGTCACGCCCTACTGTGTCTGGGGACAGGGTAGGCCTAGTGAAATTTGGAAATTTGCAGTGAAAGAAGAGGGTGATTCCCACCAGTTGATCACAACGACCTATGCCACGGGCCACTTTACTGATCTAAATGCAGATGTCCGAAATCAATGGACTCACATAGCCAGCGTTTACACCGGCAAGCAGTTAGCCAATGGCTACCCGGAGATTATTCAATACATCAATGGGGTCAGGCAGGATGTGAAGGCCCTTGTTAGAAATGGAGAGCCTGTCGTGAATACAAACATTACCTCATCTGAATCCAAGCCTGTCCGCTTCGGAGCGGCGATGATGGCTGGTAGAAACTCACTTAATGGTGACATCGATGAAGTGTTCTTGTTCCGAGGTGTATTGAGCGATGAGCAAATCACCCAGTTGGTGAAGGAGAACAGATTGGTTTTCTCATCAAACTAGGCTCGGGAATAACGTCAAATTTCGAGGATTGGAAAAAAATCCTATTTTTTAGGTAACCTTTCCCAGGTCGGCTTATTCCTTAGTGAGAGATGCACACATGGTGTGTTGAAGAAGATTCCACTCACTGAAATCACCTACCGAATACGATGAAAAACCTACTATTACCACTAACACTACTCACAGCACTGCCAGCAAGTGCAGCACTCACTTTGGTCGAAGACTTTGATGCTTTAACGCCAGGTGCTATTGACGCCCAGAACGGCTGGACGAGTAACCATTCCTCCTATGTTGTGGCAGGAACCGGAGATCAACACCTTTCAAGCGGTAACAATACCACTGTTACAGGCGCTTCAAAGACCGCTACGATTGCCGATGGAGCAACTGGAACGTTGTTCTTACAATTTAAGACGGATAACTTGGCTGCCAGAACATCTTTCGGTCTTGGGTCTGGAGGACTTGGGGATTTCAATAATTTCTATGCTCAGCTGGCATTCACTGGGGCTGGTGACTTTGCTGTAAGAGATGGAGCAAATACGAACGCATTTAATAATGTCACCATCGCTACAGGCACATGGTATAATCTATGGATCGTGGCAAATAATGCCACTGATAGTTTTGAAGCCTATATCCAAGGTGGTGATATCACTACTCAGACCAAGCTCACAACTGCGGGTGCAGACGATTCGTTCGGCTTCCGTAACTCGAGTGGAGATATAACTGACGTTCGAGTGATGGCAGCGACTTCTGCCAACGGGAACGAAATGGAATTTGACAATATTTACATCGATAGCACCGCTGAAAATCTTGTGAATCCTGTGCCAGAGCCGAGCACATCCATGCTTACTGCATTGGCACTGGGGGCAATGGTTTTACGCCGCCGTCGCTAGTCCGTTTTTAGCACACTGGAATCATCTCAATTTTGGATATTCTAACAAACGACATCAATTAACACAAAATATGAAACACATACTTTTAACAAGCACACTACTCGCTGGTTCATTCGTATCCGCCCAGGCAGCCGCTGTGGTTCTCGATGATTGGGCACTATCTCAAGGAGCTGCAACCCTGACGAATGCCAATACCGACTCACCAACTGTGGGTGATGGCACTGCAGACAATGCTGATGCCACAGGTGTCTACGCAAATTTTGGAGCTGCTGTGACATTAGCCAATGTAGGCGACAAACTCACTTTCTCCGGAACAGTGGATCTCGTAGGAATTACAGCTAACAATGGAGGAGGGTTTAGATTTGCCATCTTTAATGGGCCGCATGATGCTGCCACGAGTTACTTCGTTTTTGCTGGCACTACCAGTGGTCCCTCTCGATTATATGAAAGAACGACAGCAGGCACATTTGTGTCCAATTCCGGCATTGCAAGTTTCCAATCTTCCGCTGCCAATGCTGGAAGTGTAGACAGCGGAGTCTATACTTTTGCTATCAGCCTTGAACGCACCGCAGGTGGTGTCCAGGTTGATACTTTAATGAACCAAGGCGCTACGGAATACGCTACGATCTCTTATGAAGATACCACACCACTTACGACCTTTTCAGGAGTAGGTTTTCTAGGAACAGGTAACCTTAACGCAGATCAGATGGCCTTTTCTGGAGTCACCGTTGATTTCAGTCCTGTGCCAGAGCCAAGCTCGACCTCCCTTCTGGGACTCGGTGGTCTCGCTCTGATCTTGCGTCGCCGTAGATAGTAACGCACTCGTTGAAATAGATTTCATCAAGCACCAGCCATTCATTTGGTTGGTGCTTTTTCTTTTAGGTCACAGGCATTTACGAGTAATCAGTAGGTTTCCGCTATTTAACCAGTCTAGGAAAGTCCATGCTCGCACTGCTGGGCGGTTCCCCTATTTTTCTTTCCATGATGACGCGCGTTTTTTTACTTCTCACACTGATATCCAGCCTAAGTCACGCGGCACCTTCACTGATGCCCTTGCCGGCGGAACTGACGGTCAAAGAGGGAGCTTTGGCTCTCGATCAAAACACCAGCCTTTCCTACTCCGGCGACTACAAGGAGATGGCAGAGTTCTTCGCCAGTGAGCTGCGCGCCGCCACTGGCTGGGCGCTGCCGGTGACCCAAGAGAAGTCCACGATTACGGTGGTGAAAACGGATTGGCCGACAAGCCAAGGATACAGCCTCAGTGTTAGAGCGGACGGCGCCACCCTCAAGGCTGGAACTTCCGATAACCTGTTCTACGCCTTCCAAACTCTGCGTCAGCTGTGCCCGGCCGAGGTGTTTGATCGCGATGGGAAAACGGCCGCCGCCAGCTGGTCGTTGTCTGTTTTGGAAATCACGGACGCACCGCGTTTTTCCTATCGTGGCATCCTCGTCGATGTCTCCCGCCACTTCCAACCAGTCGATGAAATGCTCAAGGTGCTTGACGCCATGGCACTGGCAAAACTCAACATCCTTCACTGGCACCTGACCGATAACGAAGGCTGGCGTGCCGAGATCAAGGCCTACCCCAAGCTCACCGAGGTATCGAAGAAGTTTTATACTCAGGAGGAGCTGAAGCGCATTGTGAAATACGCCTCGCTGCGTGGAATCACCATCATCCCGGAGATCGATGTGCCCGGCCATTCGAAGGCTGCGGTGCGGGCCTACCCATTCCTCGGCACAACCGATCTGGATGGCAAAATTTCCATGGTGATCAACCCTGTCTCACCGAAGACCTATGAGTTCCTCGACACCGTCTTCGCCGAACTCGCCGCCATTTTTCCATCGCCGGTCTTCCACATGGGTGCCGATGAAGTGGGCATGGCAGCGTGGAAAAAGAACCCGGATTGCGTCGCCTTTATGAAAGAGGCAGGCATGAGATCTCCGCACGATCTGCACGCCTACTTCACCCACAAGGCAGCCGACATTCTCAAAAAGCATGGCAAAAAATCCGCCGCCTGGGACGAGGCATACCACGGTGAAAAATCCGCCCCCGGACTGATTATCAGCTCGTGGCGCGGCGTGGAGCCCGGCCATGAAGCCGCCGAAGCCGGCCACCAAGTGATCATGTGCCCAGTTTCCTCCCTCTACTACGATCGCGCCAATTCTCGATCCAAAAACAATCCGAAGGCATACTCCGCGAATACTGTTAGCCTCAGCCAGTCCTATTTCTTCGAGCCGCAATCGCCGCTTCTCAGCGACAAGGCAAAGGCCAATGTGCTCGGTGCCCAAGGCTGTGTCTGGGGTGAAAAAATCACCTCCGGCCCACACCTCCAGCGTCAGGTGATGCTGCGCGGCGCCGCGCTTGGCGAAGCACTGTGGTCGCCTCGGGTGAAACTTGACTGGAACGATTTTCTAAAACGTCTAACAGACCAGCGCGAACGTCTCGATGCCCTCGGCGTGCCCTACTGGTGGGAGCCTGAGACCACGGCCCGTCAGATCGCCACTTGGACCGCCAAAGATGGCAAACAAACCGTCACCCTACCAGTGCCTAACAATGTCATCACGCGTGCCGGATTGCACGAGCTGCTCTGCCACTACCGCAGCGGCACTGGCAGCTTCAAGCTGCACAAGGTGGAACTTCTGGCCGATGGCAAAGCCGTGGCTGAAGACGCCCACAGCTCCACGGCCACCATCGATCCCCGCCGCCCGGACCAATACTACCTGCTCAAAATCAACCAGCACGCCCCAGCGGTGAAATACAGCATCCGCCTCCACTACGAAGGCGTCAAAGGTGGCTGCGAGGCCATCGCCATGCTGCTCCCGGCTCTGGCAGAAGACAACTATTCCAAATCCGCCGGACCGAACTCCAAGGCCAACCTCTCCGGCCGGAAACAGCCGGACGAACGCTGAAGCGCGGAGTCAGTGGATGGCGCTTGGCTGCTATTTACTGAGCGTGAACGTATCAAAGAGCCGACCGTTGATATCGTAGGCTTTGTATTCGAAGCGTCCGCCGTTGATCCAGACCATGGCGTAATGGTGGCCGCGCTGGACCATGACGGAAAATGGCGTACGGAACGGGCCGGGAGTTTCTAACGGACCGCCGCCTCCGCCGGTGATCATGTAAATCGGGCCGTCTTTTTCCACAGGTTTCCCTGCACGGATAGGCCAGGTGCGCTCGTAGGAATGGATGTGTCCGTTCCAGACGATGTCGACTTTATGTTGATCGTAGAGTTTGGCCAAGTGCCGCGAGTTCATGGAGCCGCGGGTGCTTTTGTTCGTTTTCCAGAGGTTGCCAAAGTCATTTTCATCCGATGAGTAGGCCGGCTGGTGGTGGCAGACGAATTTCCACTTGGCGGTGGACGCGGCGAGCGCTTTATCGAGCCAGAGGTATTGCTCGGACTTCGGGTCGCACTTCTTGTTAGTATCCAGCATGAAGAACTCGGCATTGCCGTAGCTGTATTTGTAGTAATATTCCGGATCTGGCAGGGAGACGTAGTTGTAGTAATTGGCAGAGTTGTGCTCGTGATTTCCCAGCACGGAGTAGAAGGGAACGCGAGACACGAGAGGGCTCATCGAGCGGAAGAAGTGGCTGATCCACTGTTCTTTCTTTCCTCCAGACTCGACCAGATCGCCCGGGTGGAGGAGGAAATTGGGGCGGTGCTCCCAGGCCATTTTGGCAAAGGTGCCGGAGACTCTCGGATTGCCTTGGGTATCGCTGATGATGGCGAAGGCGTAGGGCGTCTCCGGGCCGGCATCGGTCTGGAACGTGCTGACCTTTGAGGTGATGTCTTGGGTGGAATCGGCGGCGGATTTACTAACAGTTTTGTAAAAATACTGGGTTCCAGGCTTGAGACCGGTGATCCGGATCTCATGGATCTCCTGGGCATCGGGGATGGTTACTTGCTGCTTGCACTCGGCGGTTTCTCCGTAGTGGACAATGCCTTGGCAGGCGTGGTTGGTTTCCCACATCACGGTCATCGCATCGGTGGTGCCATACTGAAGATAGGGCTCGATGACGCTGGCGAGGGGCTCGAATTTACTGCTGTCCGTGGGCTTCAGCTGGGTGATCTCGGCGTTGTGCTCGAACTCCTTTTTGATCCATGCCTCCTTGGCCACGTCTTCATAGACTTGCACAGAGATCAGCTGGCCACGGTGGGGGAAGTCCTCGTTCCGATCGCGGTAGCCGGCCACGGAGAGGTGGGTGTTTTTTTCATAGAGGATTTTGCCGCCGACGTTTTCGGTCTGGTTTTCCAGCTTGCCGTTGACGTAGAGGCGCAGTTCTTTGCCATCGTAGGTGGCTGTTAGGTGGTAGATCTGGCCTTTGGTGTAGTTGGCCTTGGATCGAAGATAGGTGATTTTGCCATCGCCATCGTCGGTTTTTTCCGTGGAGACGCCGATGTAAAATTTTGATCCGTCATATCCGAGAATCCATCCTTTTTCGGCGTTGCCGTTGTCTTCCAAAGCGCAAACGATACCTCCGTATGTGGTGGGCTTATGAATGCTGAACCAAGATGTGATGGTGAAACTTTCCTTCGGCAAATACTCAGCCTTCGCCAGGAGGGATGGCGTTTTTGTTAGGGAGGAAAGAATCAACCCGTGCTCGGTAGGGTGCGTGCTGCTTTCTGGCAGCGGCATGGTAGGCCCGCGCTGGGCTTCGAGCTGATCTTTCTTCAGGAATTGCTTTTTAAAACTCCAGTGCAGCAAGGGAGTGGGACCGTCATGCGCGATGAGCATGCTGGCTGATGAGAAGAGCAGGGCTGTGGTGACCAGTAGTGTATGTTTCAAAATAGGATGCGTTTGGAGGTAGATGCAGACTGCTGTTATTTGATGATCTTACCGTCCTTGCAGTCGGTGATGTCGTGATACTGGTTCACGAATTGACCGTCAGGATAGATATCGATGATGGAGTAGCCCATGGGAGTTCCCTGGTAACTACAGTCCTTGGCGTAGATGTTTTCTTCCCACCAAGCACCGCTGAATGCTCCATTGCAATGGAATGAAACGTTATTGTAAGCGAGAGTGTCGAGAATGTGAACGTGACCGGAGATGAAGTGCACTGGGCGGGCATGAGTCTTACCGTCGACAAATGGGTTGATAATTTGTTTCTGGCGTTTGTTGAGACCGGATTTGATCACATCGGACACCAGTAGGATGGGCTGGTGCGACATGACCAACATCGGAGTGTCAGGCAGCCGTTTCATTTCCGCGTGCAGCCAGTTGAGCTGTTCGTCATCGAGCAGGCCGGCGTTGTTGCAGTCGAGGGTAATTATCAGCCAGCCGCCGCGCTCGATGCTGGTGTAGCGTTCCTTTTGACCGAGTCTTTGCAGCACATAGTCCTTGCCATACATCGGATCGGTTTTGGCCGTGGCCCACCACATGTCATGATTGCCGAGAGCATGCAGAATCTCGATGCCTTTCAACGGCGGCATGATGGTATCGTCCCAGATTTTCCACTGCTCTAACACCCGGCCTTTTTTGATGTGATTGTAGTCGGCGGCGTAGATGGAATCGCCGCCGTTGAGAACGAGGTCGATCTTGCCAGCGCTCTTGAGCGCCTCCTTCATGATGCGGGTGTAGCGCCGTGGTGCGTCGTGCTCTGGGCGGATGTGCATGTCCGTCATGTGGAGAATGCGGAATGCCTTGTTAGATTTTGGTGCCGGCGTGGTGGGGTAGTTTTTGGCATAAGAAGCACCGCTCAGCCCGAGGCTGGCGGCGAGTCCGGTCTTGAGGAATGTTCTGCGGTCGCTCATGGGTGGAATCGGTTGGTATTAATGGTTCTCAGTGTAGCCCTTTCTCTTTTTTTGGCGAATGGCTCGATTGTAGTCGGTGATCGCTTTTGACTCGGTGTCGTGGCTGCGTTCACGGGTCTGGCCGTTGGTTCCCTGTTTTCCAAAGTGCACTGTGATCGAATTACCTACCCGCTGGATGGTCCAGAATTTGACGTTGCCGTCTTCCCCATGGATCAGCGATGTTGTTTCCCCTTCGGAAATTGGATCGGTCTCCGGCTCTGGTAGGATTTCGTCCAATGCTTCCGCTTCAACCGTTGGTTCTGGGTCCTCATCGGGAGACTCCTCAAGATCGGCGTGGGGATCGGTCATTAGGCGATCGATTTTTTCCAGAACTTCGTCAGGTGCATCGTGCCAGTCTTTGGCGAGCACTTCTAACACTCTCCAGCCAAAACTTTCTAACAGCGATGGGCGGAGGACATACTGCTCGATGATAGGTACGTTTTCAGATGTCTCGGAGTCGACGAGTAGAATGCCCAACTGGTAATTTTCTTCGCCTGCGTGACGGAGGGCGAGGTCACAGCGGAAGTTCGATTGCCCCACCTGTGAGTCGACATGATAACCGCGCTCGATGAGGGCGCTTCGGAGAGTTTGTGACAGTGCGGAAGAGGATGCAGTTTCAACGTCACCAGCTGATATGCCTAGCACACGGCGGGCGGCGGCATCGTTTCCTGTGCAAACGGCCTCGGCGTATTCGAGAAATTGCTTCAGACAGCGGGCGCCATCGTTGTAGTCATTGGTGATCGCGTTCGATCGGATGGAGCTGACGATGACCATGTGCTTCTTAGCCCGAGAAAAAATCACATTCAGCCGCTTCTCTCCGCCGGTGCGATTGATCGGCCCGAAGTTCATCCGCATCTTGCCCTTGGCATCGGGGCCGTAGCAGATGCTCAGGATCATGATGTCGCGCTCGTCGCCTTGCACGTTTTCCAGATTCTTGACGAACAGTCCGCAAAACTGCCCGTCCTCCTCGCGCTCCACCTCATCGGCGAGTTGGGTGCGGAATGTTTCGTCCTCATCGGCGAGTCGAGTGAGGGCGGAATCGATCTCGTTTTGCTGCGCCTCTGAAAAGGCAACGATGCCTATGCTCAGGCCAGTGTTTCGAGCGAGAATTCCACGCACCTGATGCGCGATGTAGTATGCTTCCTGACTATTCTTCCGGTTCTCATAAACCGCGGAATGTTGAAACGGAAAGCTGATGCTGCGCGACAGAATTTCCTCGCTGTGGTCGGGTGCGTCTTCTCCTGTCTGGGACGACAACGGAGTATTTTTCCCAGAGTCTGCTAACAAGTCTGGGATGGTGAGAAGTTTGCCGTGATAGAACTTTCTGTTTGAAAAGCTGATCAGCGACTCGAAGTGGCTGCGATAGTGCCAGCCTAGCATCGTTGATGACAGGCTACGTTCAGCGTGACTCAGGAAACTGTCAGCGCCGAGATCATACTCTTCCTGCTCATCCTCATCTTCGAAGATGAGGGTGTTATCATCGTCACCCTTGGAAGCGAAGAAATCGGTAGGCGGCAGTTGCATCTCGTCGCCCACCACGATGACTTGCTCCGCGCGGTAGATGGCCGGAACGGCTTCCTCCAGGCGGATCTGGCTGGCTTCATCGAAGAGCACGACATCAAAGTCGACCTCACCCAGTGCGATGGTGTCGGAAATACTCAGCGGACTCATCAGCCAGATGGGTTTCAGCCCGTTGAGCACCTTGCCGCTGTCGCCCGAGGAGAGATCTCGGATCGAACGGTAGCGCATGGTTTTGGAAAACTCGTGCTCCAGCTCGCGACGGCCACGGTTGAAGATTTTCTTCGCCTCTTTTTCCGGCTCACTGAGTTGGGCGGCTGGTTTCGAGGCGGTGTCGAATGCGGTGCGGAAGTTTCTGCGCACACGATCCACAGTGCGCTCGCCATTGAGGCTCATCCAGTGGTCGCGGGCGTGTCGGATGCGCTTGCTATGGCGGCGGAGAATCCAGCCTTCGAAACGTTTCAGCGATCGGTCTTCGCGGTAGGCCAACTCCAAGCTCTTAGCGGCGCAGTGTCGCTCGAAATCATCCGGCGTGAACTCGCGAGTGCGCAAGGTTTCATGGAAAATCGCTGAGGCGTCACTGAGATCGAGAAGCTCAGGCAGGATTTCCGGGAGCAGGCTGACGGACTTCTCAAGCTGTGAGAGAACATCCAAGAGCTCGGGTAGCAAATATCCTCCCGGCTGCATGACGAACTCGTCTAACAGGCTGGATAACTGTCGTAACGGCTCTTGCATCGAGGCAAGAGTTTCCACGGTGGCGCGGGTCTGGTCATCCTCTTTGAGCAGAGATTGATAGAAAGCAGTATCGTCTTCCCGGTCCACGGTGACGGCGCTGCGTCGGGCGACGAATTCTTCCACCTTCTCGCGCACTTGATCGAGCTCAGTGACTCCCAGTGAATCGGACATGGTGTCTTCGAGTTCTCGCAACTGATCCGCCTCCTGATATTCGGTGCGAAGTTTGGACAAAATATCTGACCAACTGGGAGCAATTGTGTGTGCGGAGAAGTTATACTGACCGCGCATAATTTTGCGCAGCTTCCAGAACTTGGGTTGGAAAAACTTCAACGCGGAGTTCTCAAGGGCGGTTGCCTGAGCAAGGGCGGCATCGACTTCAGATGGTTCGATTTTGATCCGCCAGTTCTTGGTGTGCTGTTGTGCCTTCTCAAGTTGTTTGAACTGCTTGTCGCGATTTTTAACGAAACTCGCGAAGTCTTGGGCGTTCTGGTTGTTAGGGTCGAGCAGGCCGAGCAAATTGCGCCTGGCGAGGAAGCGGGCACTTTCCGCGACAAAGGAAAGATAGAGTAACTCGTCCAGCGAGCAGGTGGTGGTGGAGAAGGCGAAGTCTTTGGAGCTCTCATGTGCCGTGCTTACGCCTTCTTGCGCTTGGGCGATTTTAGCCTTCAGGCTAGCGACCGGGTTTTCCCAATTATAGCATGAGTTTTTGAGAAACTTGAATGGAGTGGCGGCGTAAATGTTACCGAGGTCGATGTCATCAAGTGCCTGACCGAGCCGTCTAACAGTTGGTCCGTGTTCTACCCACTCTTCATAGCCTGGCAATGATTCATCGTCGCCTGCACCTTCGGCTTTGCCTCCGAGTGAAAGCAGTCGTTCCAAAAGTTCCTCGACAGAGTAACTGCCGTCTTTTCTGCGACTGCTCATCGCCTCGGCAAAACGCTCGATGACCTCGAGTTCGCGTTGGGCGGTTTTACAGGCGTCGCTGGCTTGAGCTTCGAGGCTGTTTGACGCTGCTGCATCGGAAGTAAACGCCTCGTAGGTATCTCGCAGATCGTGGATGAATGATTTTTTATCGGCTTGAGAATCGTGGATCAGGCAGGTGACGCGGTCCAGGCCCTGAGAGGCGAGCCGATGGTAAACAACGTCCAAGGCAGCCCGCTTTTCGCAGACAAAGAGCACCCTCTTGCCCTCTGCCACATAGTTGGTAATCAGGTTTGTGATCGTTTGGGATTTTCCAGTTCCGGGTGGCCCTTGAATGATGAGGTTCTGACCGGAACGTGCAGCGGCGATGGCAGAAACTTGGGTGGGATCCGCAGCGACGATCAGATGCTGCTCGTCCATCGGCAGCTCCGGAACCTCGGGAGTTTCGACTTCATCATCCAGCAGCGAAAACACCTCATCGAACGCATTGTTGGGCCGTTCTTGTTCGAGTAGGGTGTTATAGTCACGCACCAGTGACATTTTCCGGTAATTAAAATTACCCAAGGTGAGTGAGCAAAGATCGAAGTCCCAGACGTAGGGGTTTTCCTCGCTACCTTCACGCAATGAGTAGCTCTCACGTTTTTTCTCCATCGTCGGAGCAGCGGCTACCTGTGGCATGCGCGGTGCAGGCCGATCTCTAACAAGGTGTTCGAGCGGTAGCTCGGTGTGCTGGACGCGGTGGAGGAAAATCTGTAGGCCGAGGGGCTGGAAATTGTTGCGTTTATAGCTGTAGGACAGGCTGTCGTAGCTACGCACGGAGCGACCGGAGAGTTTGCGGCGGTGGAGGAACTTGTCTAACCGCTTACGCGCAGTTTCGTAGATGAGATCGATCCTTGGGCGATCGAGTTTCTTCACTTCCACGGCAGGCTCACTGGCGTTGATTTGTTTTTTCAGCGCCTCGTAGAGCGAGTCGACAGAGGTTTCTTGAAGATCAATCGCCTCGGGAAGATCCAGATTATAGAGCTGCTTCAAGTAGTGACGCAGCACCGGGTTTACCTCGGCAACACTACCTACCGCTTGCAGGTGCCAACTATCTCTAACACCTTTCTTTTTAACCAACTCCACCGGATGGAGTAGCAAGGGCGAGTGGATGCGGGTGTTCTTGTCTTCTTTGAGATTGTGCCAACGGAAGAAAGCGATCACCAGCCGGAGCTGGGCGAACCCATACTCTTTGCGGTCACGGTTGGCATCGCGCCTGATGGTGTCGAGAGAATTGGGTAAATATGCCGCATCCTCGAAACGCAGGTATCGATTGAGAGGGATCTCTTTTTCCTTGGCAAGTGAGTCCGCGAGCCAATCCTGCCACGTGAACAGTTGCTCCGGACGGATGTTCCGGTAGTCGAGCATGGTAGGCACCGAGGAAACGGTGAGGTTCACCGTTTGCATGGTCGGCCGAAAGTGGATCAGGCGGTTGCGTTTGTTGACCTCGAAAAGCCGGTCGCGCAGCTTGGCGTGAATCATTTGCCGCCTGTCGTTCAGCGGTGCCGAGACAAAGCCTGGTTCGTTGATCAGATTGAGGTCATCGGTGGGCTTCTGATCCCGATAATTCTTCAGATAGCTGATCAGGATTCGGAGGTCTTGCACCCGATCGCTGCGCCGCAGTTCGGTCATACGCAAGATGGCGGAGGCCACAACGGGGTGCAAGCGCGGGCAGAGGCTGTGAATGCTGTCTCTTCCATCGGCAAAGGTTTCAAGCCCCTCTTCAGTAGCAAGGTCAAGTCCAGTGGCGAGAGCTGCTAACAGCATGCCGAGCGAGAAAATGTCGGTAAGCGCATCATGCTGCCCGCAGAGGTGTTCCCAGCTTCGGTAGTGCGTGACGTAACACGGCTGTGGCGGCGCGGTGTCATCGGACCAGATACGTTTGTTTGTCGATTCAAGTGTGCCTTCGTTGAGATCGGCATCGACGCTGCGTCGATCGACTACATCAAAAAATTCACCACGGTCATCTCCCTCGACGGCACGGATGGAGCGAGAGTTGCTAGGTTTGAGCTCTGCACCGGCGTGATACCACACATGACCATGGGTCACCTTCAGGTCATCGAGCGAGGAGAGCGGGGCCACCATACCGCGATCATGCGCCTGCAGGACTTCTTGCATCAGTGGCAGCAACGCACTAAGTGCATCGTCCGTCTCAAAGCCACCCTTATCCTCACCTGCGGATTGAAAATCCCGGAAGCTGAGCGATTCGATTTCGGGAATGTTAGTTTCTTCACTCACTCGTAGTCGCCTTCCTGTTTTCTACTTCTGCCTGCTTGACCATTTTTTCGGCATTGGCACGGATGCGGGCGGTGTCACGTTTTAAGAGTTTGAGCTCTTTGCGTGCGAGTTCTTCCAAGCGGTCAGCCCAGCCAAGTTCTTCTGCTGTTAGGAATGACGCGGCCATGGCGTATTCTTCCAAATCGCGATCAGCCCAGCCGAAATCGAGAAGTAAATAGCAGCCGTAATCGCGGGCTTTTTCATCGGCTCCCTGCCAGTCAGTGAGAATTTGTTCCGAGGTCACCACTGCGGGCTCCATCCCTTTCGGGAAAAAATAGTTCGCGTGTGTTTTGATCCTGCCCGTGCGTATCCAGTCGTGCCTGAGTAAATAATTCACCATCCGCTGGGTGATGTCTGTCATGCGTTCTTGGTCTAACAAATCAAGCTCATCGAATCCGGTGCTACCTTCGATCATTTCCTCGATAGACGCTTCACAGTCATCTTCTTCCGCTGACCAGAGCGAGATGGCACGGGCTCTGATGTAGGTTTCCGGATGGGTAAATCCCTCTGCCTTGACCGGGCCCTTGGCAAAAATGTCCTCCGCTTGTTTCAGGTAGCTCTCCGCATCAACGTCCTCCAGGCCGGTGGAAACTTTGACCAGCAGGGAAACGGCGGCGTGACCTTCGGAAGCCATCTGAGCAGCGCCACGATCGGCATAGACCTCGGTGTAAAGTTGCCAGAGGCGAGCGCTCTCCAAGTGACCGGGTGTGGCGCGGGGTTCGTTGGCTAATGTCTGGAGTAGCCGATCGGTCACCAAGAAGTCGCTATTGGAAATGGTCCACAGTTTGAAGTGTGCCAGCTCGTGCCCGACCAGCGCCCGCTGCTCGTCCTGATCGAGAAGTTTTAAAATGCCACCGACAAACACAAGGTGCCCGTGCCCCGGGGTGAAGTAGAGCGCGGCCGAGGTGCGTCCGGTTTCCTGCGCTTGATAGAGTGTGACAGGAACGTCGAGTTCCAGTAACTGAAGCGCCTCATCGACCAGTCTGTAGAGATTTTCATGTTTCTCCCGGTCCATCCGGTAAGTCGTTTTCAGCAGCTCGAACTGAACCGCTTCCGCATAGTCCGACTGCGCTTCCGTGGAGGCAAACCAGTCCCAGAGCTCCCGATGCCTCGACTTCAAAAAGTCGCACATGCGGCGATGATAAGGCAGTGGACTTAAAGGCACAGCGATACTTCATCCCAAGGAGAACTCTGCGTCAATTCTCCGTCTTGATTTTCTATATGGTGCAATCAGCGGTTATTGACTCACAACTGGTGCCGTTTGCTCGGGAGTGATCACGCCGCCCGGAAGTTCCATGATGCGGATGTTGCGGAAATGGATTTCCGCGCCTTCGGATTCCAGGCAGAGGTATCCCTTCTTTTGAGTGGCACCGCTGATGCCGTTGACGAACTTGCCGTTGACGGAAAGTTTGATCACACCGTCGATGCAGACGATGTCATAGCTGTTCCATTGGCCGCGTGGTTTGCAGCGGTTTTCAAGTGACATGCTGCGGATGCCGCGTGGATTGTCCGGCGTGGTCTTGAGTCCGAAAATGCCCCACATTTCCCCGTGCACATAGGCGAGAGGTCGGGGGCTACCGTCTTTTTCCGGATGAAGTTTCGGCCAGTCGAGTTCCAACATTTGCACCTCCACACCCTTGGGGAACGGCTTCCCCTTGGCCGCCGTGCCGTCCGCCCAGACGAAGATGCCGGAGTTTCCTCCAGCTTCCATGTGTTTCCACTCGATGTGCAAGATGAAGTTTTCATACTGTTTGTTAGACCTCATTACTCCGAGCTTGTCACCGTGACAGATGATGACGCCGTCTTTGACACTCCAGGTTTCTGGCGAGGTATTAACGTCAGTCCAGCCAGTGAGGTCCTTGCCGTTGAAGAGGTCTTTCCACTGAGGGGCAGCATCTTGTGCGTGAAGAGGAAGGCTGCTGGCAGCCAGGCTTAGGAGGGCGGTTTTTATAATGAGGTATTTCATGGTGAGTGTGAGTGATCTTTGATCCGGAGTTATTTTTGGACCGGTGAAGCTTCTGCCTCTGGAATCAATTTTATCATGGCCTGAGCATAACGCTGACCAAGTAACAGCTGGCTTTTGGCATCGAAGTGCGTGCCTTCGTCCCAAGTTGTCGTTCCCTCAGATGAGATGAGTCCACATGCTGGATCGTCATCACTAACAGCTCGTAGGGCAGCTCGGACGTTGTCTCTTTTGCCGTTGTCAAATACTTCACCCACGACCCATGGGAGGTTTTTAACACCGGTATCTTCACGGATACGCGCGATCAATTCAGCTAATCGTCTTTGGTGAACTTTGGCACTGGCCTTGGAGTCGGATTCTCCTTGGTGCCAGAGCAAGCCGCTCAGCTTGTATTGATGTCCGTCCTTGGTTAGCTGATCAGTTGCCAGTTTAATGGTGGCAATTAAGTTTCTGTAGCATGGGCCTTGGGTATCGGGCTTACCGGCCACTCCGGGTTTCCAGTCGGCTCTCAAGTTCGTGCCGCCCTTTGAGCATTTGATAAAGGCCATGACGTGGTTGGGCCGTTGCTCAGTCATCGCCGCAGCAAAACCAATCTCAGGACCGAAGGTGGGTGAGGGGAGCTTACCTTTGAAGCGAGGAGGAATGCTGAAGCCTGGGGTTAATGGTTTCCATCCAGCGGATGTATGCGGAGGGTTCTGATAGAAAATAAGAATGCTATCCGAGGGCTGACGTTGATCTTGGGTCAGGTTTGTCGTCTTTCCTCGGCCATCCATGTTAGATTGGCCTGCCAATAGGTAGATTTCGTATTCAGCTCCCGAGCAAAGGCTGGGATTCAGTGCCACGGAGGCAACCATTGAAAACAGCCAATATTTTGCGATCATCTTCATTGGCAGGAGGGAAGCGATATAGAAGCCAAGCAGTTAGGCCTAAAGCTCTTTAATGACGATATTGCGATACATCAGCTCCGCCCATTCTGCCTGGAGTGCGATTCTGCCTTTGTCCAAGGGAATCATTTTGCCGTCGACCTCTCTGGCCATGTCGCGGATCTCGTGGACCACTTTGCCGTTGAGAATGAAAGTCGCCTTTTTGGCACCATCGACCACAATCTGCATTTCATTCCATTCACCTTTGGGCTTTTCCACTCCGAGGATCGTGGGGCAGGAGCGTGTGGGAACGAGTGGGCCTTTGGGATCGTAGATGTTTTTGGTTTTGTTTGTTTTGCAACGCAGGTTTTTGCCGAGAACGAACAAGTCTCCTGTATGATATCGTTTTTTACCCATGCGCTCTGCGGGGGTTTCTCCGATCTGCATCTCCAAGGATAGCGGCCAGACCTTGGTCAAATCGCCATGAACGTGAAACAAGAGCCCGGCATCGCGATCGTGATCCTCGCGTGGAGCGAAACGTTTATCTAGCCACTTGTATTCAAGCTTGAGGATGTATTTGCTGTAAGCTTTCTCCGTGTAGAGACAGTCCGAGGATTGCTTGCTGCCCGCTTTGTCGCCCTTGTAAACGTGGATGGCCTTTTGCTCTGGATCGATCCGGAACGGCCCCCAATCGCCCTCGCCCTTGGAATGCGCTGATTTCCAGCCTTTGAGTGTTTTGCCATCGAAAAGTGGCTTGAAGCCATCATCCGCCGAAAGCGTGTTCAGGCCGGCTCCGCAAAATAGGGCTGTAATCAGAAGTATTTGTTTCATGCTGTGGTGTATGTCATCTGGTAATACAGACGCATTGAGAAGAATCTGTCTAAATGCTTTCAATGACATTGGGATGGGAAATAAAAACCCCTCACTTGTCATGTGACAAAGAGGGGTTGAGTAGGAAATTTTGCGCTGTTCCTCATATAGTGGGCTTACCTGCGACGGCGTAGAACCATAGCTAGTCCACCAAGTCCGAGTAAAGCTGTGGTGGAGGGTTCTGGTACAACAGAGAACTGAAGACCGGCCTCTTGAATACGGAAGTTGTTATTGGTACCGTCGTCGACGGCTTCGATGGTGAGATCGCCCTGAAGAAGAGTAGGGAAAGTGAAGGTGCCACTGCCGGTGCTGACATGAGTACCTGCGGTACCGCCGCCGGATCCAGAGTAATTAAAATTGTTGGCACCATTGTTGTCGAACTGAAACACGGAAGTGAAACCGTCGAAAACAACTGTATTTCCGGCGGAGGTGACGTCGGTGACGCTAAAAGTCGCCTGTTTAAGGCTGTTTGTGTTGGTCGCATTGAAACGAGGGCGGTTGCCGGAAAAAATGAGATCGTTGTTGGTGCCATCCGTCGTGCCGGTGATCTCCAGTCTGAAAGAGAACGCTATTCCATCGATTGTTTCGTTGATTGTGGTGGACGCTATCGGGCCAGTGCCGTCGACCCATGTGCCGTATTCTGGATCATTACCAAAGTCTTGGTTGAAAATTGTCGCACCAAAACAACATGGTGCGGCTAGAAAAGTGACGAATATGAAGTTTTTGGTATCGAGCATGAGTACAAAAAGTGTGCTGAGCCTATTGAAACATCGTGTCATTTTTTCGACAAGAATTTAATTATCAACGACTTCTGTTGGGCGGCATGAAATACGGTGCCCTGTTTGATGCCAATAGTTGAAGAAAAGGGTATCTACCTAGCGTTAGGCAAACAAAAACCCGCAGTTACACAAAGCAACTGCGGGTTTGGAAAAGAGTCTTGTGTGGGATTACTTTCTGCGACGCAGAACCAAAGCCAGCCCTCCGAGGCCAAGCAGTGCGGTGGTAGAAGGTTCAGGGACAGGAACGGTCACGAGCTGGAAAGCATTGATGGGCGCGCGACCGAAATCTTCCGGGTCGCCGTTTCCGGCTCCGCGGATGCGGATGTTATTGGCCGTGATATTTTCAAAAACGATATAGTTCCCTGTGGCCACATCCACATTGGTGGGAGTGCCGGTTTGGGAGTATGTTCCGGCGGAAATGAAAGTGCCGTTATAGTCGTTTGATGAAATTCCTACTTGGTCGGTGATGACTGTGCCCTCGTTAATGGGATCGGACCAATCTTCTAGCCAGTATCTGCCGACTGGGCCGTTTGTGGCGTCGCCATGGATATAGAGAACGATGGTCGCGTTAAGAACGGTATTATCTAAACTGATATTGATGTATGGCTGGTTGTTGGAAGCATCATCGAGATAGCCGTTCATTAAGGTGTTGTTGGCCGAGCCATTTCCAATACCTGATCGATAGGTGTTACTTGAGTCGTAGTGAACTCGGTCCGAGTGTATCCCGTAAGTAATAGGCAGGAGATTTGTGACGGCAGCACCTGTGGATGTGACTAAACTCGTTAAAGCGGCGTCGTTGACACCGTTACCAGACCAATCAGTCGCCATGAAATTCCAGTTACCCTGCGCGTAGGGTGCCACCCCTGCAGTGGCGGTTCCGAATGCAATGTCGTCTGGGTTAGTACCATTATGAAGGAAATTCACACCGATTGTGGCGGCGTGTGTGAAAGACGCAGTGGCGGCGAACAGCAGTAAAATTTTCTTGGGCATCATTGGCACGGACATTGATTGTTTTGATTTTATAAAAGAAGACTCGGGGGGCTCTCAAGAATATTTGTTGTGTGTCGAATTTATTTCTTTTTAAGCACATCGGCGACGGTGATGATTTCCTCTGCGTCATCGGTGATTCCCGGTGCATTGACGAGGGTGATTGTTTTTCCATCCTTGGACCAGCGGGCTGAGGTGACATAGCGGGAGCCGAAGACGTAGTCCATGCGCTTGCCTTTTTTCTTCAACTCGCCGGCACCGATGTCGAGCAGGTATTGGCGGGTATCGTCGTCAGCAGCAATTTCCTTGAGCAAGAGAATGTCTGAGACGGGGCTGAACGACATGGGGTAAGCTCCGGCGATCCGGGTGATCTCTTTGCCTTCCTTGTTCTTGATGACGGTGGTGCCAGTTCCTTCCTCTTTACCGACGATGAAGGTTGCCGTGAAGCCGTTAGGTGAGCGGTGGACTTTCTCTTTAGAGCCAGCCATGCAATAGCTGGTGAGAAGTAATAAGAGGGTGGTGAAAAGACCTGAGCGGAGGATGTTTGTTTTCATAAGCGATATGAGTTTAGCATGATATACATGGCAATGGTAGCGGATGTTACACTGGGATTCTGGAAAAACAGGCACAATAAACCCGCACCGGCTGGTTGCTGGTGCGGGTGGAGTTGGAAATCGATTATGCTATTTGCGGCGGCGCAAAATCAGAGCTAGGCCACCGAGGCCGAGAAGGGCTGCGGAGGATGGTTCTGGGACGGCGTTGAACTGGAAATCGTTGAATCCTACACGGTCACCTCCAGCACCTCCACCGATTCCGAAATAGTTATCGGTGATGGTGATACGCACATACTGCGCAGATACGGGGGCAACAGCGAAGTCCTGTTGGCCAGGTCCTGTGTTTGTTGCGATGAATGGTCCGGTGGAGGTATCACCGATATCACCAAAGCTGGCATCGAGTGAAAACTCAGCTGAGAACTCTCTGACGGCATTACGGTTCGGATTATTGTCGCGGTTGAAAAAAGCGATGGAATCCAAGATATAGGCAGTGCCAAGATCGATATCAAAAACGAAATTTGGGCCAGATGCGAAGTAGTCACCAGTTCCTCCGTTACGATCGTTAGAATAGACTTGTCCGTTTGGAGGCGCAGTTGTGCCACCGTTACTGGCTGCTCCGATGCCTTGGGGAGATACAACAACGCCGTTGACCAAGGAGACGTTTCCGCCGGCGTGGACAAGTGCAGCTGATGCTGTGGAAGACAAACCTAACCCCAGTGGGATTACTGCAATGAGAGTGGAGAGTTTAAGTTTCATAGTGCTTGTTGATTTGATTTAATGCCAAGTGATTTTTTTATCTAGTCGTTAGTTATCAAAGTATTCATAGACGCCTACGATAGGGAGAACAGGTGGTCTCGGGAGGCGAGGACGTAGTTTGTGCGTTTGCTTTTTACGCTATCTCGCCAGCGCCGATGTTGAGTAGGTAGTGGCGGGTGTCTGGCTATTGCTGAGCCGCCGCTAGGATGCGGGTGCGTTGGCGAGGGATTCTCCTGGGATGAGGTCGAGATTGAGGAATTTGGAGCCGATGGGCTGGAGGTGGCTGTCGAGCCACTGGTGGAAGTGATTGATCGCTTGGTTGACGGGGTAGCGCATCATGGTGGGGGTGGGTGAGAGCCATTCGAGGTGTTGGTCGTGACTGGTGAGGATGACGGAAAGCTCGCGGGGGATGTTGATTTGGTGTTCGAAGCAGAAGCTGTAGAGGGAGAGGAGGTGACGGGTGGAGAAGAGGATGACGGCGGTGGGGCGGGTGCGGCTGAATTCACGCTGCCAGTAGGATTTCCAGACTTCGGGGTGGGGTTCGGTGAAGGAGGGCGAGAGATCGGCGTGGGTGCCGTGGGTGGGTTTTGGGAGTTGTTGCTGGAGGATGGCGATGATTTCGCGGGTGAAATAGGACTCGTGATTATGGTTGGGGATGAGGATGCGGGTGTGGCCGTGATTTTTGAGGATTTGGAGGGTGTGGTGGATTTGGTCTGAGAGCTTGAAGGCGCTCATTGAAGTTTGGTAGCCCGGAGGGGTGTCGCCGCCGCAGAAGTAGGAGGGGAGGAGGTCGAGAGCGGCTTTGGACCACTGGCTGGGTGGGTTGTAGAGGAGGAGGGCTTGGGCGGCATGTCGCTTGGCGAGATCGCGGAGTTTGGTGGCGGGATTTTTGACACGCAGGAAGTCGGCGCGGCTCCAGGTGGCGCTGCCGTGGTATTTTTCCCAGAGGTCCTGCATTTCGCGTAGCATGAGGGAGTCGCTGTGGTCGAGGATGGCGTTGGTGTCGTGAAGGATGAGGAGGTTCTTTTTGGTTTTTGATTGGGAGGTGTTAAGAAGGGCTTCTGAGTTGATGCGGCGGGTTTTGCGTAGTTCGGCGGGGGCGAGGAGACCTTGGTTTTCGAGGATGGCGAGGGCGGAGTCGATGGTGACGCGGCTGACGCCGTAGTGGTTCATCAGGGTCCGGATGCCGGGGAGCTTGTCGGTCCAGCGGCGGTTGTGGATGTCGGAGCGCAGGTGGTCGGCAATCTGCTGGGGGCGGGTTTGCCATTTTTGGGGTTTGGGCATGTAAGTAGAGGTGCCATTTCGAGGAGTGGGATGCAAGGGGTAACTGTGTTCAAAATATGCACAGAAAGTTGTGCTTTGTTTGAATCGAGGAAATGTGGAAGAGAGGGTTAACTCTTTGCGAATTAATGGGCAGAGGAGTGACGATATCTGTTTCTGCCAATGCTGTACATTGAACCCCAAACATACCTACGATGAAAAAAACTCTACTACTCACGAGCTTGGCTGTTAGCGCGCTCACCGCAAACGCAGCTTACATCTGGACGGGAGCCGCTGATTCAGATCTATACAACGAGGCCAACTGGACGGTTGACGCGGGTGAAGATTTGACGGGTGATCCGTTCAAAGATGGCGCGGCCAACCCTTCTCTTCCCGGAGGAACTTATAACATCGGAAATTCCGGGAATCAGGTCAACGTGGCAACCGGACACCAAATGTATCTCACCGGTGGAGACGTTACTTTCAATATCTCCGACACTACTTTTACTTTTGGCTCATGGATCACCCTGGATGGTGCTGGTGATGTATTCACGGTATCGAACAGCACGCTGAATCTAAACTACGTCCGGAATGAAACTGACGGAACCTTAGGTGTGTGGAATTTAACGGATACGACACTTAACTACGGAAATAATCAAATCAGACGTATGGAGGTGACTTTGAACAATTCCTCTTGGGCGGCTGCGAACTCCGGCGGTTCTACGTTTAATTTGCAAGATGGCGGGTTGATTAGCTTTAGTGCAACAGGGACTAGTCCGCTTTTCTCCGTGGGAACGAACGACTCCATGGTGAATTTCTTCACAGGAAGCTCCGGGGCATTGGTGATGCGCCGCACCAATGGAGCTTTGGATGAGCTGTCTGAAATCCAAGCGTATTTTGATACTCGTGCAACTATTGATGGCTTGGACTATGATGGAGCGAATGGTCTCATTTTCGCCGAGACGAATGATGGAACGAATAACACCTGGACGATCACGGCCATTCCCGAGCCTAGCAGCACCGCTCTTCTGGGGCTCGCTGGTCTTGGCTTGATCCTGCGCCGCCGCCGATAGTCGTCGATTGGCTAACAGTTTTAGAGCCTGCGCTCCGATGCGAGTGCGGGCTTTTTTTGTGCTGTGACTGATGCCATTTTCCTCGGATAAACTGGAGGAATGGAAATGAATCAGGTTTGGCAGTAGGTGTTCGGTGATCTGCTGCGGCGGAATAATAAGGCTTAACTGTGCCTTTAAAGGGCTCAGAAGGTTTGCGCCTGGAGGAGTGGTGATCACACGTATTTTGGGATAGTTTCGTATATGTCCGATGGCTGCGGCTCAGTTGGTTGCGGCATCAGTGAACACACAACATCCCTTCAGATATGAAAAAGTCTCTTATAATGGCCGCTACAATCACAGCGGTATCCTCCGCGCAGGCGGTAGTAATTAGTCAGACAAGCGCCAGTAGCTCCAGTGGAGATGCCAACTTTGGGCAAGAGTTTCGCCTTGCTCCCGCGACCTTCACTGCCACCAGTTATACACTCGATCAAGTCACCTTTAACAAAGGGACGTTAGGAGGTGGCTCGGCCACGCTGTTTGTGGATGTTTTTCAAGCGCCTAATGCCACAGAAGTGAATTCCGAAGTGGACGTCCCCAGCTGGGACACCAGTGGCATGGTTTACTTGGGATCATCTACCAACTCCATTGATTACACCGCACTCACTGGTGCCACTGGCGGAAGTCTGGGGGGTGCGATGGTGTTCGACTTCAGCGGTATCAACTTACTGGCGGATCGCGATATTTATCTCGTATTTTCTGATGCTGGCACTGGTGTCCGGGCAAATTTCGTAGGCACCTCACTGAATACGAACCGCCCGACCCAAGACACTTCCCCAGCAGCATACACGAATATCGTCGAAGGCGATTCCGATCCGCTTTTTGGAGGATCAGGCACCGCCACCAACCAGGACAATGTTTACACCATGGAACTCACCGCCGTTCCTGAGCCGAGCAGCACCGCTCTTCTTGGTCTGGCTGGTCTTGGCTTGATGCTACGCCGTCGTCGATAGTAGCCGATTGGCTGAAAAGTTTTAAAGCCCGCACTTCGATTGGAGTGCGGGCTTTTTGGTATTAGCGGGCGGGAGTTCTGGTGTCGGGGTTGCCTGGATGGATGAGGTGTTTGTGCCGTGGCAGCAGGATCATAAAAAAGCTCGCGGTGTTGGGCGCGAGCTTTGTGGGATTTGTGGATTTGACGATGATTTATTCAGTCGCTTTCGGGAGGGATTTGATTTGTTGGCCTACGAATTGACCGGGAACCCAGACGGAGTTGAAAAGTGAGGCGCGCTTGGCGGGGGTGTCCGGAAAGCCGGTGAGGAGGAGGTTGGTGGAGCGGTTGATGAAGTGTGCGATGTCGGTGTTGAGACCGTCGAATTCCGGCAGGTGGTAGTGGAGGGTGACTTCTTTTCCTTTGAGAGATTTGTCCCCGCTGAGGACTTGGCCGATGGTGAAGGTGATATCGATGGCGCGGGTGCCGGCGGGTGCTCCTTCTTTTTGCTGGCCGGCTTTGTGCAGGGCGACTTGTTTGATGCGGCTGGCGGCGATGAAGGTGCCGTCTTTAATGGCTTTATCGAAGTTTTCCTGTGATCCCAGGGCGGGGCTTCCTTGAGCGGAGTAGAGGTGCATGCTGAATTCACCTGTGGGGAGGTGGATGCGGTTGTTGCCGAAGTCGATGACGGGTTTGAGGGCGAAGAGGACGTCTGCGCCGAGGATGCCGTCGATTTTCTCGTTTTTGCCGATTTTGGCGGCTCCGATTTTGCTGACGATGATGGCGACGTTGTTGAGCGATGCGGGGCCAATGTTGACTTTGTCGGCGAGGGTGATGCCGAGTTTGGCGGTGGATTTTCCGCCTACTCCGGTGAGGCTGCCTTTGGAGTCGAGAACGGGGAGGCCGAGGCGTTCGGCGGCGGAGGGTTTGAGCAGGGTGCCGCTGGCTCCGGTGTCGAGGATGAGGTTGGCAGGTTTTCCGTTGATGGTGACTTGCAGGATGGTGTGCTCGTCTTCGCGTTTGAGGTCGGTGGGGGTGAGGTTTTCTCTGAGGGTGGGTTCTTCTTTTTTGAACGGGGCGTTCGCGCGGTAGTGGAGGGTGCCGGTGGCGGTGTCGAAGACGGCGTTGGCGGCGCTGAGGAAGTCCCAGCCGAGTAGTCCGTCGTGGCCGTAGTTGCTATGCAGGTTGATGACCCGGAGTTCCTGGTTGGGGGCGGTGGCTTCGCCGATTTGGAAGGATTTTACGGTGGTGAGGCTGGTGCTGGACATGCCTGAGAGGCCGCCGCTTTGGAGGCTGGATTTTTTGAGGTCGAGTCTGAGTTTGTTCTCGGATTCGGAGTTGAGCACGGTTTTGCCGGCGCCGCTGTCCAGGAGGAGGTTAGCCGGTTGGCCGTTGATGGTGGCGGGGATGGTCCAGTGGTTTTTGCCTTTGGGGTTGGCTGTGAGGCTAAGTTTGTGGGTGCCTTCGGTGATTTTGAGTGCGAGTGGGGCGGCGGGTTTGGCGGCTTTGAGTTTGGCCATGATGCCTTTGACGCGTTCGTCGGTGGCTGGGACGCCGGCTTCTTTGAGCATGGCGCGGACTTCGGCTTCGGTCATGCCGGGCTTGAAGCTGAGGGCGACTTTGCCTTTGCCGGAGCCGCCTTTGATGAGTTTGAGCTGTCGGCGGATCTGGGCGATGACTTGCGGGGTGGCTTCGCGGCCGCTGGCGATGGCGACGGCGCGGATTTCTTCGTCAGTGGAGTCGACGGTGAGCTTGCGGAGGTCGATGTAGCTGCGCTTGCGTTTATTATTCGCGGTGGCCTTGGCTTTGGTTTGCAGCGCCTTGGTGGCCTTGAGGGCCTGGGCGAGGCTGGCTTCGTTGGCGTCGGGGATGAATTTTTTGAAGAGGGAGGTGATTTGGTCGTCGGTTTTTTTACCGGAGATGAGGACGGCGTTGGCTCCGAAGTCGATGACGGCGTCGGTGGCTTGGAGGAAGCGGGCGCCGAGGATGCCGGCGAGTGGTGGGGCGCCTTCGGGGAGGCGGAGTTTTGGGAGAGCTGGGATGACGAGGAAGTCGTAGGCGGGGGCTGTGAATTGTTCGCCGAACTGGACGTTTGGGACGCGGCTGGCACGCAGGTTGGTTTGTTTTCCTTTGGATCCACCGACTACTTTGTGTTTGGTCTCGGTGGTTTTGAGGCCGAGTTTTTCGGCGATTTCGAGGCTGAGGACGTCGGCGCCGGCACCGGTGTCTAGCAAGAATGAGTAGGGCTTGTCGTTGATGTGGAGGGTGACGAAGGGGAGGGAAGCGGCTTGAGAATTGAATGTGAGTGCCCAGCCACCGCCACGGATGCAGCGTTTTTTATTGAGGTCGACGGGGAGTGTGGGGGAAGGGAAAAAGATTTGTTTTTCTGAGTAGGAAACGAGAGCGCGGGTGCCTTTGAGGAAGCCGTAACCGATGAGGCCGCCGATGGGTTCACCATCGGTGGAAAGGTTAAGATGTGGCGGGAGGTCGGTAACGGTGACTTGGTGGTCTTTGAGCTTGAGGGCGGTGCTGACTTTGATGGAGTCGAAGGTGGCTTTGAAGGTTTTCCCCGTGCCCGCGATGGCTTTTGCGTCGCCGGCTTGGGTGAGTTTTTTGCCGAGTGATTCAGCGAGTTTTTTGGTGACGATGATTCCGTCCGAGGCGCCGGAGTCGATGATGAATGGGGCCTTTTTGCCTTCGATTTCGATTTCGGCGAGGAAGTGTCTGCCGGTGGATGCCTTTTTCAGTTCAAGTTTGTGGTAAGCGTGTTGTTGCTTTTGTTGTGGGGCGGGCTGCGCTTGCTGGGCGCTTGCCGGGTTGAGGGAAGCGAGGGTGAGTGTAAGGAGTGGGAGAATTTTCATGGTTTGAGAGGTTTTGATCATATTGGTGTGTGCGTGATTGTGAATCGATGGACTGAATATTCAGTTGGAGAGCTTAGGATTTGAATCTATTTGATCCTACTCCGAGCGGTCCGCAAAGTGGTTCACTTTGGGATTTATTTGTCATGTGACTTCATGATTCGAGGGTCGTGAGTCTGCTGTTCAAAGACCCAAAAAAGCGATCCCTGCTGGGATCGCTTTGGTGTTGATAAATGTCTGGCCGCTAAGGGATTAGCGCTTGCGGCGAAGGATGAATCCAAGACCGGCAAGGCCGAGGAGAGCGGTGGAGGATGGCTCTGGAACGACTGCCCACTGACCGACGACGATGAACGGGTCATTGATGTCATCGATCTCTGCCTGATTCTGAACGAAGGCGTAGACGTCGCCTGAGGTGTTTGAATTGTTCAGGAAGTATGTTTGGTCAGCAGCAGACAAGGTGAATGTTGCGGAACCTTTGAAGGCCGGGCTGGCGGTACTGTAATCAGATTCACCGGCACCACTATCGTTGAAGCTGGAAATGCGGAGTCCGCTCTCACCACCGTTGGTGTTGCCGTTAATTAGCAAACTCGGTGAGCTGTCTGAAGTGCCCAAGAAGTCAGTGAGGTCGCCAGTAATAAGGTTCGGAGTTGAATCGTCGAAGGTTCCGCTGGCAGAAAGAATGTCGCTGGTGAAAAAATCCTGAAGGTAGATGAATTCATCACCGCTGCCAGTGGCATCAGAAAGGTTGCTTGTGGCGGTGAATGTGATCTGGCCACTGACGCTGAGGTCGATCTGGAGAACAACAGCCGCCTGAGAGGAAGCGGTGAGGGCGCCGGCGAGGGCGAGGGATGTAAGTGCTTTTTTCATGACTGTATTTGGTAAGTGGGGTTACGCGTTGAGAGCTAAGGAATTGTAGTTGGGAATACAAACTTACGATGCGTGCAAACAAATGCTCGAAAAGCGAACATTCAGCTTGATTTTGGGTGCGGTATAACCGTTTATTGACGTTGATGCGTGGGGGAAAGGTGAACAAGAGAAGTGTGGCTGAGATGGCGGCTGACGTGATGCAGGCAGATATTGTGCGAGGGGAATGGGTGGCGGAGCTGCCAAGTTATCGGATTCTGGCTGAGCGCTATGGGGTGGGGAGGCACGCGATGCTGCAAGCTTTGCGAATACTGGAGCAGCGCGGCTACGTGACGGAAGGCAAGCGGGGCGAGGCGAGGCAGGTGCGACTGGGAGGAGGAGTGGGCAAATTGAAAAGGAGCAAGACCTTGCTCGCAATAGGCAGGAAGGCCTTTCCGATGGATCCCAGCGAGGTGATGTTTTGGAATGAGATGCGACATGTTTGGCGTCTGGAGGCAGGCGATGTGAGCGAGGTGCAACTGGACATGAGCCGTGGCGGCAATGTGGCGGAGCGTCTGCGAAGCTTGATCAAAAAATTCTCGGCCGATGCCGTGCTGGTGCAGCTGCCGAGTGATCGATGGGCGCGAGCCCTGGTGGATTCCGGGCTACCGGTGTATGCTCGGGGGGGGAGCCTGCAAAACGTGATGGGCAAGGTGGCGGGAGCCAGCTACTTCCATGACTCCGTGGTGATGATTCTGCGGGAGCTGCGCAGTCGGGGCCATGTTCGTGTTCTTATGGCGCTGGACAGCGCCTCGGAAAGAGTTTTGGAGGCCTATCGGGAAAATTACCGGAAGGTTTTTGGCAAGCTAATGGCGGAGGATGTTCTGGCGAGCTATGTCACCAATGTTCGCGAGGACGTTCCTGAGGTATGGAGTGCGCATTGGCGTAAGCATCTTGCCGGGCTGAATCCGACGGCGGTGCTTTGCCAATCGGTGCAGCAGTATCTTTCCCTTTACGGATTTTGCTATGCATCGGGGATCCGCATTCCGCGTGATCTGTCGGCGGTATGCATTGGCGATGTGGAAATGACGAAGTGGCTCTCACCCAAGCCTGTCTGGATGAAGTATCCGTATGAGAAAGAGTTGGAGGGATTCAAGCAATGGATGCACAAGGGGCTGCCGGTCTTCAGCACAATGGCGCTGGAGTGGATGGAGGGGGGGACAGTGAGGGATGTGAGCGGGGCTTGAGGTGGCTCACTGGCATAGCATCTACTTCGCGAGGATGAGTTTGTTAGAGGAGAAGTCGATGGTGGCGTGGAAAGCCTCGAACAGGCTGGCGCCGAGGAGGCCGACGACAGGCATGCCTTGCACGCTCTTTAACTTTGGGCTGTGGGGCATGACGAGCATCTGCACGGTGCCACGGTTCTTGCCGCCGAGTTCGAGCTTGGAGACATTGGCGATACCGACGGTGGCGTTATCTGAATTGAAGGTATCGACGCTGGCTTTTCTTTTCAGCAGCGGGATTTTGAAAGCTTTGGCGGCGGGTTTGAAGAGCACGCAGGAGGAGGCGGCGGTGTCGGCGAGGAAGAGCACGGGTTTGCCATTGAGGGTGGCCTGGATGTAGTGGCGGCCACTCTTGTTTTCGATCATGGGAACGGAGGAGTCACCTGGCTTGATGAGTAGGTCGGCGCTATTACCGGCGTCTGGTTTTTTGGGGACGAGTAGTCGGTTGCCGGGGTAATCGACTGCGACGTGCATTTTGTGAATGAAGCCGGTGCCGAGCTGGCCAGCGCTGGGTTTGGTAGAACCGTCTGGGAACTTGAGTGTGGTGAGGTGTGGGAAGTTTGCGAAGCAGGCGTTTTTGATAGGGACGACAAGGTCGCCGACTTTGAAGGTTTTCAGTGGGCCGAGCCGGATGGCTGAGAGTTTGCCATCGGTGCCTTTGGCGGTGGTGTAGGGGAAGGTCTTGATTTTGAGTTTGGTGGCGACCGATTGGGCGATGAAGATCTTGTCGGCCCCGGAGTCGAGCATCATGAGGTAGGGGGTGCCATTGATATCGGTTTGCACGTAGCGCAAGAATTTGTTGCCGGTGATGAGTGGGATGGAGGTGAAGTGTTCGTCGATGTTTTTTCCGGGCTTGGCGCTGAGAGGGAGCGCGAGCAGGCAGAACGCTGCGACGCGAGTTATCCATTTTACTGAAGTCTTTAGGCTGTTGGTGAAGAAGGAATCTTTCATAGTTCTTTTTGGTTGTGGCCTAGGGTGTGGCCGTGAATGGGGTGTGCGAGATTGTTGATCGATGTGCTGAACATACAGTTGGAGTGCTTAGGATTTAAACAGTGTCGCTCCTGCTTCTAGTGGTCCCCGACGTGGGTCACTTTTGGATTTACTCGTAACCCCATTTGAGGATCCAAGGATCGTGGTATTCTATTTGTTGGAGTTTGATGTGTTAGAAAATCCGGATCGAAATAGTATTAGGTATTTGATGAAAAGAGGGGTGTGTTTCGTGCGTTCAGGCATGATAATCTTTGCACCATGGTGACCGTCCGTATTTCTTCTCTCGTTTTCCTCGCCTCATGCGCCGTGGCCATCGCGGATGTGGCGCCCATCAGCAGCACCAAAGACTACATACGGCGCATGCAAGTGCTCGGGGATCAAATTGTGCGAGCTTGCCATAACACCCATCTCGACCCCCAGTGGTCGACAGATGGCAGTCACTTGTTGCTTCATCGTGAAGTTATGAAACAAGGGAAATGGGAACATCGGCTGGAGCTGTTGGATGCCTCGACTAACAAGATTGTTTCCGAGTCTCTGTGGAAGGAACTCGGCCCGCGCGTGAAGGAGGTTATACCAGAGGGTGAGAAATGGACCTACGGCAGCCGGGGAATTCAAGCATTCAAAGTCGATGGTGCCGGGATGTTGTTCCGGTTTAAAAGACCGCTGAGAGGTTGGTGGCGTTATGAAAAAAACACGCTGGTCGCAGTGGCAAATCCAAAGCCGTCCGAACAAGCACCGCGCAATCCCCGGGCCGCGTCAGGTGAGGTCAGGGTGCAGGGTGGCAAGGTCTGGTTCAAACCGACCGGCGGCAAGGAGCGCTCTCTGGGTGATGTGCCGGCTGATGGAAACTATGAGGCGAACCCAGTTTGGGCACCGGATGGGGTGAGCTTTTACCTTAACTTTCAGCGCCCTGGCCAGCGCAGGATGGTGACCGTGGTGGAGTCCAGTCCAGACGATCAGCTGCAGCCTAAGACGCACGCGTTCCGCTATGATAAACCGGGCGACCGTGTGGATCTGCGTGAACCGCATGTGTATTTCACCGATGGCAGGGCTGCGATGCTGTATAACCGCAGCCTTGTTCAAAATCCGTTCTACATCGCCCCCGCAGTCTGGAGCAAGGAAGGTAAATATCTCGAATTTGAAATCACCGAGCGTGGTTATGGCAGACAGTGTCTGGTGCGTATGAACGTGGCCACTGGCAAGCAGCAGATCATGATTGATGAAAAGGATGACCGCTTCATCCATCTGGATTTTGTCCGTTACCGAAGGGATTTGAAAAAATCCGGAGAGCTTCTCTGGGCATCCGATCGTGACGGCTGGCGGCACCTGTATTTGTTAGATTCTGAGACCTATCAGGTAAAATCACAAATCACCAAGGGCGACTGGCATTTCAGGAAGATGCTGTACATCGATGAAGAAAACCGGGTGCTCTACTTGATGGCGAATGGTCGTGAGAAGGATCAAGACCCCTATCACCTGCACGCCTACAGGGTGAACTTTGACGGCAGTAATCTGACACGACTAACAGAGGGTGACGGCACGCACAAAGTGACCTTGTCAGCGGATAAAAAATGGTTTCTCGACGAGTGGTCACGGGTGGACAAACCTCACGTCTGGCAGCTACGGCGTTTGCACGATGGGAAACTGGTGCGTCAACTCGGTGCCGCAGATACTTCTGGATTAAAAACAGCGGGTGTCCTTCTGCCAGAGCGTTTTCATTGTAAGGACCGCAATGGTAAATTTGATATTTGGGGTGTGATCCACTATCCGGCCGATTTTGATCCGGCCAAAAAATACCCGGTGTTAGAGCAGATCTACGCCGGTCCACAAGGTGCCTTTGTTCCGAAGAGTTTTACGAACTATCCCAACGAGCTGACTCGCTTTGGCTTTGTGGTGGTGCAGATCGATGGTCTTGGAACGGCCTATCGAGCACCGGACTTTTCAAAATTCGCCTACAAGAATTTGGTTGATTCCGGGTTTCCTGATCGGATCAAGTGGATGCGTGAGGCTGCCAAGAGCCGTCCGTGGATGGATTTGACCCGGGTGGGAATCTTCGGTGGTTCCGCCGGAGGTCAGAGTGCGATGGGCGCCCTACTGCATCACAGTGATTTTTACAAAGCCGCGGTAGCTGATTGCGGCTGCCATGATAACCGGGTGGACAAAATCTGGTGGAACGAGCAGTGGATGGACTGGCCCGTAGGTCCGCATTACCAAGAGCAATCGAATGTCACCAACGCCCACAAACTCGAAGGGAATTTGTTGCTGAGCGTGGGAGAGCTGGACAGGAATGTTGATCCGGCATCGACCATGCAAGTGGTCAATGCCCTGATCAAGGCGGACAAGGATTTCGAGCTGTTAGTCGTCCCCGGTGCCAGTCATCACGCAGGCGAGCTGCCCTACATGCGGAGAAAGCGCATGCAGTTTTTCAAGAAGCACCTGGGAGAATAAATCCGTTCACCCTGAGCCATCTTGACGGTTGGTTGGTGATCATTTCGCAGCGAAGGTTTTGAGGTCTTGTTAGATGGTTTCACTCGTAGCGCCACTTGAGGATCCACGGATCCTGGGTTTCCTTTTGCAGTTTTTTCATCCGCTGTTTGCGTTCCTCGAGTTTATTGGCCATGGCAGGATCCTTGGTCAGGTTTTTGGATTCGGCAGGATCTTGGGAGATGTTGTAGAGTTCGAACTTCGGGCGCTGGATGTAGGACTGTACGCTGCGGTTTCCGTAGTTGGCTTCCTTGCCTTTTTGGAACTGGGCCTGCCAGGTGGATGCCACCCAGAGGTCTGAGGCGAAGGGGTATGGGAGTGGTGAGGCGATGTTCCAGATGAGTTTGTAGTTACGGCCGATGATGGCGCGCATGGGGTAGTACATTTGGATTTCGTGGAAAGTGTGGGAGGCAAAAACTTCATCCCAGCCGGTTCTGTTAGAGTTGCCTAGCAGAGGAATCCATGAGCGGCCGTGGTAGTGGCGGAATTTGAATTTCGCTCCGGAGTTCTCTCCGTGTCCGACTTTGGGGATGGGAAGGAGTTTGGCGGGGGCCGTTTTTTCTTCGTTGAGAGCTCCCGCAATGTCGAGAATGGACGGGGTGATATCCACGTGAGAGAGCATGGCGTCATTGACGATGTTTCCTTTTTTGCCGGGCATTTTCACAATGAAGGGAACACGAAGACCGGCTTCATAGACCGTCGTTTTGGCACCAGGGAATGCCATGCCGTGGTCGGCTGTGAAAATGATCACCGTGTTCTCATACTGACCCGCTTCCTTGAGTGCGGCCACCAGTCTGCCAAGTGCTTTGTCCGTGCGGGTGCATGATTGGTAATACTGCGCTATTTCGCGGCGGCACTCCATGGTGTCGGGAAGATAGGATGGCACGGGAACTTTGGCAGGATCATAAACGACCTCTTTGGTACCGGGGTATTCTTTTCCCACGGGAGGATTGCCAAAGAGGTTTGGCTTGAGCTTTTCAGGAGCCGAGTTGTCGATACCACCGCTGCGATGGGGGTCATGGGTGGCGAGGTAGAGGAAGAAGGGTTTGTCCGACTTTTCGTTGAACAGGGGTTTGCAGTTTTCGATCCATGCTGGCGTGTTGTGACCACCACCTTTTTCGGCGAGGTATTGATCGAACTGGTAAACCGCCTCAGGTGCGACGTGGAGTTTTCCCATCTGGACTGTACGATATCCGTTGGCGCGTAGTTGGTTGGGGAGACTGAGGGCGGCGCAGCTCTTGAAGGTCTCGAATTTATGGTAGTCGTGAGTGTGGCCAAACTGACCGTTGGCATGGTTTTGAATTCCTGTTAGAATGACAGAACGGCTGGCCGAGCATGAGGCGGTGGTGGCGTAGGCACGGGTGAACATGGTGCCTTCCTTGGCGAGCTGGTCAAGGTGCGGTGTTTGAATCAAAGGTGATCCGTAACAGCCGGCGATGGGGCTCTGGTCATCGGTGATGAACAGGACGATGTTAGGTTTAGAGGCACTGAGTGATGCCAGTCCGCAGAGGCTGACGATCAAAGCAAGGATAGTGGATTTCATGAAACAAGGAGGGCCGACGGTGGCTCTAGTTAGATACTGGTGATGCAGGTGCTATCTTATCAGAAAACTGAACGATACACGCTGGGTTGGGCGCGTTGGGGGTGGGGTCAAAATGAGCCATCAGATAAACCCGACCGTTCTGGGGGACCAATACGGTGTTGTAGTAGAATTGTTTTTTGATCCCCGCTTTGCGAGAAATCAGTTTAACGATGGCGCGGGTACGGCCCTTGGAGTTGACGCCTGGCTGGACTGTGGCGGTTTTGTAGGCCTCCACGATCAACGGTTCCTTGGAGTCACGGAGCGGTACATCGAGCTCGATGGGAAAGGGGGTGGCGTTGAAGAAAAAGAGGCTGGCTGGCGGGAGCGCCTGCGGGCTGGTGTCGAAGGTGAAGACAGAGGGTTTACGCCAGAACTCCTTGTCCTTGATGTTCGCGACGAGGGTGACCAGGGAATCGGCCGAAGGCAGAGTGGCCGCGACGTAGGGGCTGAAGGTGGCTTTGTCGTCCGGGTTGGCCGCCGGTGTTCTGAGGCTGAGGTTCAGCGTGGTGCGGGGCTTGATGGTGAGAGTGGGGGAGATCTGATTGGCGACAAGGCGGAGCGGCTTCATATCCTCGAGCTCACCCTGGGTGCGGTTCTGATAGAACACTTGGGCGGGGAGATATTCGAATTTTTCACCCCTCACTTCGATGGGAGTGCCGGCCTTGATGACCACTTTTTCCATCTTGGAACCATCGACGTTAGGCACCTCCATGACGCGGTCCTTCTTGCTACGGACGAAGGTGGCAGCGCGTTGGTGGCCGAGGGCGATGACCTTGGCGTTGAATTCCTTGGGTGGCTCGTCGACCGACTGTGCGGTGGAGGTGACGGGGGCCAAGGCGAGGCCGAGGGCGGTGAGTAAAATCGGGCGGGTCATGGTGTTAGAGGTGTGGGTTGGCGTGGCAACTGTTAGTTGACTTCAGTTTTTGGCAGCCAGCGGAAGGATTGAATGATGAAACGACGGCCGAAGTTGCGGTTGGCCTCGGAGGTGAGCGAGACGACGGGGGTGTTGGCGGTGTCACTTGGGTCGACAAAATCGGCTGTGCGCTGGACGATGGCCTCGCAGTAGGCCTCGGCGATGACGCGGCCGGTGGCGTCCTTGGAGGAGCCGTAGGCGCGGATCTTGAAGGTATCCGAGCGGGCGGTGATGGTGGAGCCGATCGACTGCAGAATTTTGCCCTGGGAAATGTGGGCGGGTGCTCCTGCGTAGACCTCCTCCGGCATGTTGGCGGTGACGTGTCTCGGTGTCGAAAGCTCCGGGGCTTCGTAAGAGCTGGCATTGCTAATCGAGAAGTCCTTGAGAGGCGCGTTCAGATTGGCTTTGCGGATGGCGATCTCGAGCGGGCCGGCGTAGGAGAAGATGTCCTCCTGCGACTGGGCGCTGAGCGCCGGGCTGCTTTGCGGGTCCGGTCCCTGGTAGAGGCGGCGGTTGACGAAGTCCGAGATGGAGATGAAGGGGGCGCGGCGCTTGACCTCGGCGACGATTTCCTCGGCAAGGGCGTTGATCTGGTCGTCATCGAGCTCGCGGAAGCCGGACCAGGTCTCGGCGTCGGTGGTGGCTGCCGGATTGGAGGCCCCGGATTCGGACTCCGAGGTGCTGATGACGGGGGTTTTGTCCGAGGCGGTAGAGCTGCCGTTGCGATGGGGGATGTTGACGCCACGGCTGGCCATGAGCAGGGATTTCCAGGCGAGGAGATTGGTCGAGTTGACCGAGTGGTGGTTTCTCAGTTGCAGGCTGGCGGCGATTTTGTCGCCGTCGATGGAGCCGGTGGTGTCGGTGATCTGGATGTGGCGGTTGGGGAAGGGGTTGGGGGTGTCCAGTGCGGCGGCATCGGGCCGGGTGGAGAAGAAATAACGGTCCCAGAGGGCGTGGTTGGTCTCGAAGCGGTAATCGAAGGCGGCGTAGTTTTCCAGATTGCCATTCAGCGGGTCGCCATATTCGGGTTGCCACCACGAGGTGTGTTTCTGGACATGGGTGTTGTCCGCGCCATTGGGGCTTCCTTCGTAGTTGATGCCCTCTTTCCAGAAGTCGGTGTATTTTTCAATCGAGTAAGCTGACTGATCACGTGGTGAAGCGGGGTTGACCAGGCTTTCGCCGAGGATGAAGGTGGGAGCGGAGAACTCGTGGGTAAGTGTTGCGCCGCGGAATTGGGCGAGGTTGAAGATGGCATCGGCGGATGCCGGGATGTCGAACAAGATGAAACGCAGCTCGCCGGGGTGGGCGTTGGCATTCTGGAAGGGGGAGTTTTCCGCCACGTCGTTGAAGCGAGGACTGAAGAAGCCGTCGATGTAGCCGGGTGGTTCAACTTCATCCATCGTGACGGGACCGTAAGCGATTGTTTCGAGCTGAGGGCTACTTACGGTTTGGGTACTCGAGATGGTCGGAATGTCCCATGGGGAGCGGCGGATGAAGGGGGAATGTAGGTTGTTGGCTTCAAACAGGGGATAGTTCCACATGGCGTTGTTGTGGTTGGAGATATTGGCGCCGATTTCGTTGAATGCTTTGAGGCGGCCGCCCATTTTCGAGCGGGTGTAGGGGATGTTATTGTTGCTCGGAGAGAGAGTATTGAAGGGGACGAAGGGGCCTTGGCTTGAGAACCGCTGGTAGTATTCCTGTTTGCCCGGGATGCGGCCGGAGATGTCGAAGACGTGGACGATCGGGTAGTCCGGGTTGTCTGAATCTCCGCCGGCGATCACATCGGCAAACGAGCCTGCGAGACCGGCGGGAGCCAGGCGTAGGATCGCTTGCGGGCTACCTCTGGATCCGTTAATGGTATTGCGGGTGATCCTGTAGTGGTCGAGGAACCAGGAAGAGTTCCATTTGTTAGAGCCATTTCCGCCGAAGGCGTCGAGGTGGAAGGCACCGAGCATGCCGCCTGGATCTGCATTCGGGACGAGGATATTAGTGGCGATATTTTCATCACGCTTCTGGTATTCTTTGATCACGCCATTGGGAGGCATGAAGGTGATGGCCTGGCCGGGCTCCAGTTCTGCGGGTTCAAGCTGGTAGCATGCCCATCGGGGGCGCATCCTTGTGCCGTCGCCATTGACGAAGCCGCCGAAGTAGCGCCAGGTGGTGCCGTAGGCGAAGTTCGGGTTTCCGCTCCATGTGGATCCGGGCGCTTTTTCCATGCCGAGGAAGAATCCCAGCTGTGTGCAAACCTGAAAGATGTAGCGGGAAGAGGAGATTTTGACATTGTAGGGATTCCAGAGGGTGATTCTGGGGTAGATCATGAGGCGTAGGCCGCTGTTAGTGGATGGGTCTTTGGCGACTCCGTAGTATTCGTTCCACTCGGTGATGATGGGGTGAAACCCTTGTTTGGTCACCCGGGTGGGGTCGGGGAAATTATTGAGCTGACCGCCACCGGCGAGCGGGTTGCGGGGTTTGGCAGCGCGGTCGGTGCCGACGTAGTTGGCGAGCTGGGCGTAGTCACGCAGGGCTCCGAACTTGGGTGAGAAGGTGCGCATGCGGTCGTGTGCGATGATTGGATCGAAGTCGCCCTTGGAGGTGTTGGTGCCGGTGGGGATGGAGGCGGAGCCTAATGCGGTGGCGTCGCGCACGTAGGGTGTGAGGTCGATGCGCAGGCCGCCGTTGAGGGTGTCGGTGAGCAGGGCGGCGTTGGTTAGACAGAACGACTGGGGGTGCTGGAGGTAGAGCGCGGCGGCGGCGGGGTTCTTGGAGCCGTCGATCTTGAAGTCCGTGGTGTCTATGGTGATGAACTTGGTCGATTTGGAAGGGTCCTTCACGACCTCGTCCGAGGAGATTTCAGTGAATGCGGCGGAGGTTTCCGTGAGCACATCGTAGGGGCGTTTTCTGCCGGTGTAGAGGTTGGCATAGCCGCCGTTATCCGGGGTGTTGATGTCAGGGGTCTGGTCGATGTTTTCGTTGACTTGGGTGATGGGCGCCATGACTCCGAGGTCGGAGACGTGGTAGGCGTAAGCACCGTTAGGGTTGTCGTTTGGTGAGTCGGTAGGGCGCGTGTCGACCAGCGGGGCGCGGATGGGACCGTTGGCGGACTTGACCAGAGTGACGGAGTTGGTGTCGTTGAGTGTGGTGGTGCGGGGGTCGAAACTGTTGTCCTGGCTGCTGACCAGCCAGCGAAGCACCTTCTCTTTGTGGTTGTAGGCTGCGGTGCCGGGGTTGCGTTTGTCGGTGAGGTAGCCATCGTCATGGCGTTCGATGATGGGGATTCCGTCGTCGTCGAGCGTGGACCATGCGCCGACGATGTGGGGATTGGCGACGTCGTCGATTTCCAGAGTGGTGGGATCGGTATCGAAGATGGCAGAGGTGGCAGTGACGCGCTGATCGGGGCCGACGTTTTTCTGGAGCTCGGCGAGGGCGAGCATCAGTGCCATGCGTGCGTTCGTCTCGGCAGCGGTCTGGTGCTCGTTCTGTTGAGACTGGCGGATTGTGAGGGTGGAGAGGCTCAGGGTAGCGAGGGAAATCATCACCATGAGCACCATGACGGAGATGGTGGCAATGAGGGCGAAGCCTTGTGCCTTGTTTACCCTGCGGAGGGGGCTGATTGGTGGGTATGTCATCATCGTGAGTAATTTGTTTATGTTTCGGATTGGCTAGGCCATGCGATCATCGAGGGTAAATGCGAGGGGCGTGATTTGCGGAAGTCAGTGGATAGCTCACCTTTGATGAAGCGGGTGATTTGATTGCAGTGGCAGTCAATGGCGTTGATGAGGGGCAGGCTGGTATCTGAGCTGTTGATGAGAAATGGAAATTCGGTGCATCCGAGAACGATGGCTTCGGCACCTCGCTGGGCGAGTTTTTCCATGGCATCGAGCAGAGTGCGCTTGGCAGTTTCATCGAAAATTCCCGAGGAGAGATCTTTGTAAACTTGGGCTTGGATGTCTTTTTGCACTGGTGCGGGGGGGACAAGAGTGTCTAATCCATGGTGCTTTTTCAGGCGGTCGCGCAGGAAGCATTCCGCCATGGTGAAGCGTGTTCCAAGAAGACCAAGACGGGTTGCTCCAAGGGAGCCTGCGGCTTCGGCCATGGCATCCGCTATGTGGAGAATGGGTATGTGCAGCTTTGGCTGAACGTCATGAAATACCTTATGAGGAGTGGTGGCGCAAAAGGCGATGGCTTCAACTCCCGCCTCCTGCAGTTCATCCGCTGCCTCGGTGATGAGTGCGGTGATGGATTTCCAATCCGAGTTGCGCTGGTGTTCGTGGATGAGTTTTTGGTTGAGGCTGACCAGTGACAGAGGTGGGTTGGTGTTGTCGTTGTGAATGGCATTGATGGAGGAATTGATCCTCTCATAATATGCGATCGTTGAGCGCCATGAGGTGCCGCCTATGAGTCCGAATTTTTTCATGGCTTGGTTCCGTTTTGAATGACAGCTTTGGCCGCGCGGTCGCCGTGAATGAAATGACCGAGAGGTTTTCCTGTTAGGTTGGTGACAGCCCACGCCATGCCCGGACTGGATTTGAGCTCGCGAGTCATGCCAGGTTTGAGCATCATGCGCTTCTGAAGTTCCCCCTGTTTTGAGATGTGGTGGATTTGCACCGGTTGTTCCAAGCGATTGACAAATGCGAGGCGCGTGAGTGCGCCATCAGGTTTGGAAACGGGGAGCTTTGCGCCTTCTTGGTAGGGGTGCCATTTCAAGGGTGTTAGATCGACCACCTTGACGGCAGGTTTCGGAACAAAATGGTTAGGGATGTGTTTGCGAAACTCGACCAGCTTATCCACATACTTATTGTCTCCGGCAAGGTTGTTCCATTCGTAGGGGTCTTGTTTGATGTTGTAGAGTTCCTCTGATTTGTCGTTGTAGCGGATGTAGCGCCAGTCCTTGCCGGAAATTCCGATGCTGCCGACTTGGTGGAGATAGGTGATTGCTACCGGATCGACGGCCTTGGAGGGGTCTTTGAGAATGGGCAGGATGGAATGGCCATCGACCCCCGGCTTGGAGGGAAGTCCGCATAGCTCGGTGAGAGTCGGAAAAATCGAGATCAAGGAGACAGGCTGATCACTAACAGAACCGGGCTTTACGCCTGAAGGAAGGGCGGGGGATGCCTTTTCCGGAACCTTAACCATCAAGGGGACTCGGGTGCATGCACGCCATGCGGTGTATTTTTGCCAGTGCTCTTTTGAACCAAGATGCCATCCGTGGTCAGACCAGAGGATGACGATGGTGTTGTTTTTGTTAGGCCCTTGATCAAGTGCGTCCAGCACGCGGCCTAACATCGCATCGGCAAAGTTGATGGATGCGAGGTAGCCTTGCACTCCCTTTTTCCACTGCCCCTGTTTGCGGATGTGGGCGAAGTAGCGATTTCGGCCGGTGTTTTGCCCTGCTTGCGGGAGATCGCTGAGGTCGTCTTCTTTGTATGCGGGCGGGAGCTTGATGGTATCCAGGGGGAACTTGTCGAAATATTTTTGAGGAACGAACCATGGCTCGTGCGGCCGATAAATACCGCAGGCGAGGAAGAAGGGTTTGTCGTGCTTCTTTGCCAGTTCTTTGCCCACCCATTCGGAAACGGAGTAGTCGCCTCCGAATTTTTTGTCGCTGACAGGCATCGGGCCCCAGTCGGTCTCGACATACTGCCAGGGTCCGCCACGTTTGAGTGAAACCGGTCGGTTCGATGGGTAGTAGGTCGGAGGGATAGGCATCTCCTTTTCCTTTTTTGGAAAGTATGTGTCCCACGAGCGGGCATCGGTGAAGTAGTGGAGGATTTTTCCAGAGCCTGCGGACCAGTAGCCGTGGTTGGCAAAGTACTCCGGGAGGATTTTTTCGTCGGGCAGGACGTCGCGCATGTTTTGGCCGTTGTCATAGACCCCGGTTTTGTGGGTGGAGCGGCCGGTCATTACCGCGGTGCGTGAGGGATTACAGGCGGGGGCGACGCAGTGCGCGTTGGTGAAGAGCATGCCGCTTTTCGCGAGGCGGTCGAAGTTGGGTGTCACCGATTGCTCGTTGCCGCCCATGCAGCCGATCCAGTCGTTGAGGTCATCCACTGAGATAAACAGAACGTTGGGGTGTTTGTTTTCAGCCGTGGCCAGCAGAGGGGCTGCGATTGCGAGCAGGGTCAGGAGCGTTTTTTTCATGACTTGTGGTGAGAGTGATTGATGGCGAAGTTTGTTAGAAGAGGGTGCCTGTTGCTGGGTTTAGGCTGCGAGGCCGAGTGAACTGATGGTGAACCAGAGAGAGGTGGAAGATTTCATCATGGTTTTCGTTCTTACTGTTATGTATGGATATAGCGGATACAGAGAGGCTGGAAGTGAGAGATGGTGGATTTGACTGGTCCGCTCAAGGGGTAGGTTGAAGGCTGATTTGCGTGAAGTTGGCTCATAACTGGTCCTTTTGATGGATCGGTATTGGCTGGACAGGGTGGGCCTGTGGTGACATGTTCGTTGCTAGATGGGAGAAAGCATAGAACGTAAATCGCTGGTGGTTCAGCTGGCGGAGAGGATAGAGCATGCGATCAGGGTGCAGACATGGGACGGGAAGCTGCCTGGGAAGAGGCCTTTGGCGGATCGGTTTGGCGTCAATGTGAAGACCTGTGCGAGGGCGCTGGATTTGCTGGAACAGCGTGGATTGTTAGAACCGGCAGTGACGGGTAAGCGCCGAGTGATCTGCAAGTCTGCGCTGGGGGGAAAAAACGTGGAAGCGCGAAGGGGGCAGCGACTGTTATTCTTACACCAGGCGCACGTTCCCTTGAGTTACTGTGATGTGATGATGATGCGTGAGATGCAGGAAATTTGGGAACGCGAGGGTGGCCAGGCGATGTGGGCACGTGTGGATTACGGCCGTGCGCGTAAGCCGGGGCTGGCACTGAAAAAATTGATTGAGCGGCACGCGGCTGATGCCTTGGTCTTGCACATGCCGGGCAGCGGATGGGGTAGGGAGGCTGCGCTTCGCTTGCCGTGCTACCAGCTGGGTGGAGATTTCCCTAGTGATGTGTCGGTCAGTCTAACGGCCTATGCCTTGGACAAGGAGATCGCGCGTGTTGTGGAGTTGCTCTCGAAACTGGGCCACCATCGAATCCTGCTCCCCCTGGAGGGAAGTATGGCAAGTGTTCGCAAGGCGGTGTTAGGTGGATTGCGCATGGGTGTAGCCGAACAGCCGAAAGAGGGAAAGTGGGAGGACTACTGCCCGGAATTCACCGAGAGCGTGCCGGAGGTATGGAACGACTATTGGAAGAAGTCGTTCGCAAGCCTGCGCCCGACCGCGGTGGTGGTGTTTGAGGACACGCATCTGTTATCCTTGTATGGATATTGTGCGGTGAACGGAATCCGCATTCCTCAGGACTTGTCGGTGATATCTTTTGCTTTTGACCAGCGCTTTGAATGGGTACGGCCGAAGCCGGTGATGATGCGATTCCCTGTGCAACAATGCATTGCAAACTTCAAAGACTGGATGGCCAGAGGCATGCAACCGATCGGGCGGAAGTATCTGAAGCTTGAGTTGTTAGACGGTGATAGCGTTGCAAGGCTGGGGTGACTTGATCGAGTGACTTAGAGCTGCACGATCTCTCCGGTGCGGAATGATTTATCCGCGGCGGCGACGATTTTCATGGAGTTGATGGCATCGTCCATGTGGTCTGTTAGGTCGACGTCGTTTTGGATGGCATCGAGGAAAAACGCCTGCTCGCGGTGGCAGAGTTCATCGTGGTCCGGCTCATCGCCGGTTTCGGTCCACTCGTCTTTTTTGACAAACTGGTTGTTTTCATCGAGCTCGGAGAAGTGGCGGCGCAGGGTGTTGGTCTTGGTGTGGGCATCGACGTCGGCCGAAGCACCTTCGCCGGCGGCTTCTTTGGCCTCGATGGTGACACAGCCTTTGGGGCCGACGACGTCCTTCACGAAGAAGGCGGTTTCGCTCATCATGGGACCCCAGCCGGCTTCGTACCAGCCTACGGAACCGTCTTCGAAGGTGACTTGTAGGTGGCCGTAATTGATTTTTCCTTCCGGGAGTTCATCGGACAAACGGGCTCCAAGGCCAGCGACTCGAATAGGCTTGGAGCGGGTCATCTGGCACATGACATCGACGTAGTGCACGCCGCAGTCAACAATCGGTGAAATCGAGGACATGAGGTTTTTATGCGTTTCCCAGTTATCGCCGAATGATTGCTGGTTCAGGTTCATGCGCATGACCAGCGGCTTGCCGAGGTCATGGGACATCTCGATAAATTTCTGCCAGCTCGGGTGGTGGCGGAGGATGTAACCGATGACAAGTTTGCGACCATGTTTTTTAGCCGCATCCACGATGCTCTGCGCTTCCTCGACGGTTTCCGCGAGTGGTTTTTCGATAAATACATCACAGCCAGCTTCGATGGCAGCGATGGCATATGGCGCGTGGGTGTCAGGATAGGTTGAAATGGAGACAGCGTCAGGCTTGGTTTCTTCGAGCGCCTTGTAGTAATCGTCGAAAAGCGCGTAGCCACCGCCGAGTTCCTCGTTGAGTTTTTCGCGTGATCCGGCGGATCGAGTGCAGATGCCGACGATTTCGAACTCGGGGATATTGTGATAGGCGAGAGCATGTGAGCGGCCCATATGGCCTGCTCCGGCGCAGAGAATTTTAGTCATGGTATCAAGTATTGGTGGTGAATTAAGAAGTAGTTATTAGCGTTTGAAATCAACCAAGACCCTGAACGTAAGCGTGGGCGGGCCATCAGGTTTTTTTAGGGAGCTTAGGAAAAAGGTTTGTCGTTTGGTAGGTGTTCTAAGGAGGACTGTTTTGATCAGGCCGGGCTGGAGGTCATCATCTTCTTTCGAGAGGAAACTTGCAGCCATGGCTGAGGTGGTTTTGTCAGTGACTTCTTCGCCTAACAAGCCCATTTCATCGGGAGCTAACACCTTGTGCTGATCGCCCAAAGTGACTTCGACCGATTCAGCACAGAGGTTGACGAATCTTGCCGCCCCTCCCGGATAGGTTTTAATATTGAAATCCAAAACCTTCAATTCGAACTTGGCTCCCTTTTCTCCCGGAATGAACACCAGTATTGCATCGGTCATCTCCTTGGGGAGGAAAACTTCCCTGATCAATGTGTAGGGATCGGCCGCGCCTGCGTCGGCGTTTTCCTGATAGATCGATACCTGATTGTCGGATGGGATGAGATAGGGCTGTGATAATCCCAGGTCTAAAAGAGAAATTTTCTGATAGTCGGAGCCATGTTTGATAAAAAGCTCAGGGCCGTTCCACTTACCGAGGCATGTGGTCCGGCACGACGCTTGGATTGGATCGGCCTGGAGCTTGCTGCTGGAGAACAGCCCTACGACAGCAAGCACTGGCAAGCATGATCGGAGGGCTGTCTTTGAGTTCATGGGACGATGGGCAACGTGGCAGGTCATCAAGATGGCCTGACGGTAGCTTCAACGATTGGGCGTCGATGTAAAGCCGCCGTTTGCAGTGAATCGTCTAGAGCGTCCAAGGTCCGCGCATCGGCTGGTTGATGTATTTATTAGCCTCGGCATCATCGATGAACTCGAGCTTCTTGGAGTCGAAGCGCAGAGGTTTGTTCATACGCAGGGCTACCTTGGCGATGTTAATGATCGTGCATGAGCGGAATCCGTTGCGCTGGTTGAGAGCGAAGGGTTTGCGTTCGCGAACGGACTGATGGAAATCAGTGATCATCGGTGGTGGTCCGGCCAGTTCCTTGAGCTTCTTATCGAGGTCCGGAACATCCGATTTAAATCCACGATAAATGCTACCTTTGGGCCCGGAAATGATGGGGTCCTTGGGTTTGTTGGATGCATCGAGAATAATTTTGGTTCCGTCGGCATAGGTCAGTTCAATGCGTCGCCATGGAAGCACGGCGTCGATGTCCTGCTTCTGGGTATCGACTTCGACGTGCACGGGGCTCTCGCCGTCTTTACCGAGAACAAACTGGCAGGGGTCCAGATAGTGCTGGCCCATGTCGCCGAGGCCGCCGCCATCGTAATCCCAGTATCCACGGAATGATCCGTGAACGCGGTGTGGATGGTAGGGTTTCAACGGTGCTGGTCCGAGCCAGAAATTGTAGTCGAGGTGTTTGGGGACGGGTTGCTCTTTCAGGTCGGTGCGGCCGGACCATTGTTTCAGCTTCCAGTTACCGACGAAGCCGGTGCCAAGATTGAAGGTATAAGGGCCGTCTCCCAGCAGTTTATGATGAACCACTTTCCACGCCTCGGATGCAGGGCGGCCGAGGCCGTAGTAATTTCCACGGAAACGGAACCAGGTGTTGAGACGGAACATGCGCTTTTGATCCTCGACGGCTTTGACCATGGCAATACCTTCGCCGATGGTGCGCGACATGGGCTTTTCACACCAAACGTCCTTGCCTGCTTTGGCGGCAGCGATGGACATCAGCGCGTGCCAATGAGGTGGGGTGGCCACGTGGACAATATCGATGTCCTTGCGGGCGATCAGCTCACGGAAATCCGCGTAGCCGGTGACATCATTTTCCTTACGCTTCTTGGCATCGCCCATACGGCGTGCGAGGTGATTGCTATCCACATCACACAGAGCCAGCAATTTTCCTGGCATGCCTAGGTGGGAGGCACTGATGCCGCCGCAGCCGATGATGCCTTTGGTCAGCTGATTACTGGGGGCTTTGGGGCCGCCGAGTGCGATGTAACTTGGCACAATCTGCACGGTGGCCAACGCCGCAAGACCCTTCAGAGTGGAGCGGCGGGTGTGCGATAGGGGTAAAGATGATTCTTTGGACATGGGATAGATACGCAAATTGGTTTAACGTTATTTCGATCAAATAGAGAATTACATCGCGGACTCTTCGTCCGGAGATGCGGCTTTGGCGACTTCTTCCAAATCGGTGTCGGTATCCACTTTATCCCAGAAGAACAGGGCAAAGACGACGAAGATCACGGCGGCCATGCCAGCTGGGAACATCCAGTAGTTTTTCCATCCCTCCATCGCGGTGGCAACCAGATCGCTGTCGACCCCTTCTGGGTAACCTTTGCCGAACATTCCTAGCATGCTGTCGATGAAACTCGGTGTGGCTTTTTCGCCCGCTGCGGTCTTGATGTTCTCCATCAGTGGTCCGTGGCCGGCGGGGGCTGCGCCGTATTCGCCATAGGTGTTAGGCAGAGCTTTGTCGGTAAATGGCCAGTTGCCACCGAAAGCCATGCGGAAGCCGAAGAACATCCCCAGACCTTGTGTTAGGAAAACGAGTAGCGACTGTGCCTGGCCACGGACTTCGGCGGGTGCTTTTTTATCGGTATAGATAAATCCGGTGACGAAGAAGAAGTCATAGCAAATACCGTGCAGCGCGACACCTAGCAGCAGCATCCAGGTAATCTGATCGGGAGCGCCAAAGGCAAACAGAGCATAGCGAGCCACCCAGCAGCCCATGCCAATGAGCAGCATCATTTTCACCCCTAACTTGCGGAAGAAAAACGGAATCAGGATCATGAAAATAATTTCGGACATCTGGCCGAGGGTCATCGCGGAACCGGCCTCGTGGAACCCAGTGGCGCCAAGGTAGGCTGAGGTCTGACCGTAGTAGTAAGCGAGTGGGATGCAGATCAAGGTCGAGCAGATCGCAAACACCAAGAACGACGGTTTTTTCAGAAGTTTGAAGGCATCTAACATCAGCAGAGATCCGATATCAATCGGAGTGCCCTTGGCTGGTGGAGGTGTGCTGGGCAGGGTGAAGCTATAGACTCCGAGCGCCAGGCTGGAGATGGCTCCGAGCCAGAAAATGTTCAACGAAGCAGACCAGCCTGCCATTCCCAGTGCGAGACCTGCCACGATCCAGCCAATCGTTCCCCAGACGCGTGCCTTGGGAAACTGCTCCTGTGGCAGGTGGGTGAAGGTGATCGTGTTTCCAAGCCCGAGTGTAGGCATGTAGCAGAGCATGTAGGCGATCATCAGCTTCACGATCAGCGGGCCTTTTTCAGCTCCCTCAGGCGCGATCATTGCGATGGCACACATAATGCCGCCACCGATGAGCATCAGCACACCCATGACTTTTTCAGAAGGAAACAAGCGGTCGGCGATCAGTCCGAGGAAAAGAGGCGCGAAGATCGCTGCGAGGGGAGCGCTTTCGTAGGCGCCGCCAATGGAGTCGCCTAGACCATTACTACCCATGGCCAGGGCAAGAGTGGCAAACCATGATCCCCAAGCAAAAAACTGGAGGAACATCATAATGGAAAGGCGGAGGCAGTTGGAATTATTCGTGGTGCTCATGGGTTGGTGATGTAATTCGCGGATTAAATCAGGAATAGAAAATTTGGCAATACGTCTGTTCTGAGTCTGCATTTCCCGGATGGTCGGTGTTCAATAGTGGACGATTTCTAATGAAAATGAGCAGCAGCTCGTTTTTCCACTTGTATACCTGCGTTCAATTACTGATATAAGGTGTATTCGTTTAGAATACACCATTGAGCTATACTGCGACGCAGCTTGTTGTGCTTGCGACACCAGTAAACGCGCATGAATAACTTAGACAAAGAACTTACAATCCCATGAATAAAACCTATCTATTCACATCGACATTCTCACTTATGGGAATGGCTGCCGCATCAGCTACTGTTATTGCTCCTGTTAGCGTTAGCGGCCCTGCCGCAGGTGCAAGCTCCAGCCTTGCTTATCTCATCGGTGACAACGCTGGCAATGCACCAGATAACCTCACACTTAGTGGGAGCGCTACAACTCTCCCCACTGGCACCTCACTCGCAGATGCTCAGGCAACGACACACTACTTGGCTGGAAACGGTCATTTCGAGTCATGGTATGCACTCACGTCAAATGGCTTGCCCGTTTTTGTATTCGACCTTGGATCGGATCAGAACTTCGGTACAGCCCTGGTCTGGAACTATGGGAACAACGGTGGAGGTGCCGCTTCTCGGGGTAACCAAACCAAGAGCTTTGAGATGATCTTCCACACTGAGGCGCAAGGCAACACCTTTGACTTTGGCACAGAGGCTATAGGTTTAAACGGTTCAATGCCTTATGAAGACGGTCCGGATGCGGATGGCTTGGCCGCTCAGACATTCCAGTTTTCCGAACTCACTGCACGTTACGTAGCATTGAGAATCACGGAAAACCATGCTGACACCACGGTCTTTGCCGGTGATGGTAGTCTCTACGGTCTCGGCGAAGTGCGCTTCGCTACAGAGTCGATTCCTGAGCCATCCACCACCGCTCTTCTGGGTCTCGCCGGACTCGGCATGATCATCCGCCGTCGCCGATAATGCGGAGGTAGCTTCAAGACGATTTACAAACAAGCACTGGCCGATTCATTTGGCCGGTGCTTTTTTTGGCTGTCGTTTCACAGCGATCTGAGAAAACCAAAAAGCCCGGCGGAATTGCTTCCACCGGGCTATGTTACGCGCGTTGTTGTTAAGATCTACTTGCGGCGGCGCAGGACCAGTGCGAGTCCACCGAGACCGAGAAGAGCGGTGGAAGATGGTTCGGGAACGGCAAGAGCTAGAGTGGTATCTGTGATCGTAAAGTCAGCCACTGTGGCAGAAGATCCATTGATTGTAATCTGGCCACTATTGATCAGTGAGGCAAAATCAACCGTGCTCGAGGATGTGACGAGGCCGGTGCTGTTTGTTGTGAAATCCAGTGCGCCATTTACAGCGATTACAAGACCCGGAATAGAAAGATCCCCAGCGGATAGCGTGTAAACGCCGTCGGTGAGATCAAAGTTGTTTTCGACGCTGACCGAGCCACCGTTTTGATTGAAGAAACTGGTGCCGTCTTGGCCTAATTCAAAGTTTGAGATTCCAACAAGAGCGCCCACCGTGTTCCAATTGATGGTAGCACCCTCGCCGTTGTAGCCGATGATCAAGTTATCAGCGGAGCTGTTGGCTCCAAAGTTTGAAAATGAGGATGAATCATTGAAGGTATAGACGGCGCTGCCTAGGCGAACTGCAGCGTTTTGACCGTTCTTCAAGGTGGACGTGCCTTCAAAGGTGATGGTCATTCCGAGCCCCGTGCTTCCGTCGTCATATAAAGATCTGTTAGTAAAGGTAACATTCTGCCCGGTTCCAACTACACCCGTATGAGTGCCAGTTGTGGGTAGGGCATCTGTGGTCCAATTGGATGCGTCAACGATGTCTTGGTCTGTGGTACCGTCAAAACTCAGAGTAGCAGCACTCGCAGAACCTGTGTAGAGGATTGCGCCTAGTACAGCGCTTATTGTGGTATGTTTCATAGGATGGGATGTGTTTTTAGCGTTTGGTTGCGGCGTGAGACAGCGGAAGAAACTCCCCTTCACCGAGGGCAACTTGTCTGACTTCGACTCCTGCAACAATTTCATAGAGAAGCTTTCCACTGAGTCAAAAAAGATCTCAGTCGTGCTTTGACCGTTGCCGCTTTTCACATACAATTACCCCATGTCAGGTCAGTCCCTCGGTCGTAAATCATTGCCTGTTCAGCTGGCAGAGCGCTTGGAGAAAGATATCCATGAAGGGGTGTGGACCGATACCCTGCCTGGATACAGAACCCTGAGCGCCCACTATCAAGTGAGCGAGGGAACCAGTAAACGGGCGATCCAATTGCTTGAACAACAGGGTGTCATCGGGCCGCCCGAGCAGGGTAAAAATCGCAAAATCTCTAGGAAGGCACGGTCATCCGTCGAGAAGATGCGTTTGCTGATTATCACGGACGCAACCTTTCCCTTGGACAAGTTTGACGAGAAATTGCTTAATGACATCTCCGTTTTCTGGCTGCATCGCGGAAAATCATCGGCCGATGTCGATAGGGTGTCAGGTGATCTTGCGCGATACCAGCATCCTGCCAAACTTCTGAGCCAGTGGGTTCATCAACATTCCGCTACCCATTTACTATTCTATGGACCGCCCGCACCATGGATCAAGGCCGTGATCGAGCTGGGTCTGCCATGCTATTATTTGGGAGGGGAGCTTGGGTATGCGGAGTTTAAGAATAGGGTTTTTCCAGGTTCCTCTCAAAGTTGGGATCTCACTCTCCGAGATTTACTACAACGATTGCGGGGTATGGGGCACAAGCACTTGTTGATTCCCTTTGATTACGGAAAGCGAGGATTCCAGAAATCCGTGCAAGCCACCTTGTATGAAATATACCAGGACCGATTATCGAGGGCGGCTTGTGAGGCTTCGGTTCCGGTGTTCCAGGATTTCTCTCCAGACTCGTGGCAAAGAAACTGGGAAAAGGAGTTTATGCTGCGCAGGCCTACATGCGTTGTTGCCTCCAACTCGTTTACCGTGCTGTCGCTCTACGTTTTCTGCGCTCGGAATAATATCAAACTTGGAAAAGATCTCTCTCTGATATGCATGCAAAGCGATGACATCTTGGACTGGCACGATCCGCGACCCACTTATCTCGAATACCCCTATGCGAAATCTCTCCAGGATTTCAAAAGCTGGGTCAGGAGAGGATTCCCACAACGAGCACACACGTATGTGAAGATGGTTTGGAATGAGGGAGATACGCTCACATCCATCTAAGCCGTAGCTCAGGTCATTTCTCCACGGGCACTGTTTTCGGCTGGTGGATCTTTGGGAAATTGGCGGAGCTCGTTTGCGTTAGGTCACTATCTGGGTCGTGAGTGATGACTAACAGTTTTTCAACGCCGTCTTTTTCTAACATGGATTTTGCCAGCTCCGGACTGACGCAGCAGGCAGTGGCGAGTGCGTCCGAGCGAGTGGCGGTGAGTGCGACGACGGTGGCAGAAACTCGGCGTGTGAGTCCGAGCCCAGTGGCGGGATCAACAATATGTGAGTAGCGCAGACCATCGATTTCAATGAACTGATGAAGGTCTCCTGAGGTGGAGACAGCGCAGTTAGATAACACGAGATAGGGGTGCCTCGTTTGTGGCTCGTTAGGGTCAGATGCCAAGGTTTTAAGTCCGACTTTCCAACCATTCGTATTCGGAGGAGCGTCACCGAGGCGGACATCGCCACCGGCTGCGACTGTTGCCCTCTTGATGCCATTGTTGCGCAGTATTTCTAACATCCTATCGGCGGCGTAGCCCTTCGCAATGCCGCCGAGATCCAGTTTCATGCCAGGGATGGCTTTGCGGACCTGTTTGTCTTTGGTGATTGTTAGGTGTTGCCAGCCAGATATTTTTATAGCGGCTGCTATGGCTTCATCGGTGGGGAGCTTCTCGCGTGTGCGGGCGCGGCGCCAGTTCCAGCTGTGTCCACCGAGGGTGGGGTCGAAAGCACCATTGGTCTCCTCGGCGATGGCGAGCGATTTTTCTAACACATCAGCCAGTAGCGCTGAGACCTTTTGGCTAGCCGGAGGCTTCATCAGCGTCATCAGCTCGCTGGTGACATCATAGTCCGAGCAGGCTTTTTCGACCTCCTTGCCGATGGCGAACGCTGCATTGGCCGCTTTGGTGGCTGTTTCCTGATCCTTGCCGTAGAGCACGATCTGGAAGCGTGTGCCCATGAGGGCGGCTTGGAAATGATAACGTTCCAGAGCCGGATTTTTCTCTACCGCACAAACCTCTACCATCGCGCATACCGATAGCAGGCAGGCGATGAGGTGACGAACGGCCATGTGTTAGTGGGTGCGGGTTTATAACTCACCCGGTCCGGTATTCCAGAGCAGGTGCATTTCCTCGACGGATGGTACCTTGGCTGGGCGCACGACACGGAAGCCGAGCCAGCGAGCCTTGGTGTGATACCAGATGGATTTGGGAACCTGAGGATCGTTCTCTTTCCAAGTGGGGTCAGAACCGTGTCGGGCGGCGGAACGTAGTTCTGCGGCGTCCATTTCAAAGTGACCTCCGCGGACGACTCGCGGGTAACGCTTTTTGCTGAGCTTGACGGGATTCAGTGCGCCGTTTGGTACGTTTTTATAACCGTCTGTTAGGTAGGCGTCGAGCACCCACTCAGCGACGTTGCCGTGCATGTCGTGCAGACCCCAGGCGTTGGGTTTTTTAGTGCCTACCGGTTGGTATTCGTATTCATAAACGGCATCGATGCGCGCGTTCTTTTTAAACCATCCATACTCCTCAAGTTTGGCAGGATCGTCGCCGAAACTGTAGGCGGTTTTGCTGCCGGCGCGGCAGGCGTATTCCCACTCAGCCTCTGTAGGAAGACGATAGTAATGTCCGGTTTGCGCGCTGAGCCACTCGCAGAACTTGCTGGCGGCGTGTTGGGTCATGGAAACGGCCGGATAGTCCTCGGAGTAGCCGGCACCATTGGCCATGTTGAAGTGCATGACGTGGAACGGAGAAGTCGGCTGAGAGAGGATGTCGATGAAGCGTTCATCGCCCTCGGCTTTGTTAGGCTCGGGAGTTTGAAGATCGTTGTCGCGGTTAATACTGCCGTTTTTATTGCGTGAAACTTCGTTGAGCGCCTCATTGTTCATGAACTGCTGATAGAGATCCCAAGTGACTTCCACCTTGCCCATCCAGAATGGCTCGATCTTGATTTTACGCTGAGGGCCTTCATCGGCTGTGCGGCCTTTTTCAGCTTCAGGCGATCCCATGGTGAATGTGCCACCGGGGATCGGCAGCATTTCAAATTCAGCATCCTCGGCCTCAGGTGCGGTCTCGGTGTATGCCTTCATCTCAGCCCCCTTTTCTTCGGCCGCTTTTTTGGTGATTGCGGCATGGATGGTCTTGGTGAGTTCGAGGAACTCAGGTGCTGGCTTTTCGCCAACGGAACCGATAGGAGTAACAGTTGCGGTTGCTGCCTTTTCATCTGCATGGCAGTTGAATGCGAGCAGGCCGGCAAGAGGTAGCACGAGGGCAAATTTGGATGGAGTTTTCATGTGAGAAATAGGATCTGTGAAAATGTTTTAGTCTGGGCTGGCGCTGGAGCCTAGCACAAAACAGCCGACAGCCATAGCGCTGTCGGCGTGTTGAGTGAATTGTTTGGAAACAAGGGTTAGGCCTTCTTGCCGGGTACTGGAACCGGGGCGATGGCGAAGCTGTCTTCGAATTTCAGGCTGTCCGGTGCCATGTCTTCATCGTTCTTGAAGAGCTGGTCCCAAGTGATGCGCTTGCCGGTGTGGGCTGCTTCACGACCAAGAATCGCCAGTGCGGTGGAGTTCGCCATGTATTCGCCGGTGTTATTGATCTTACCCGCGCGGAGGTCAGCGAAGAACTCGTTGTGGCAAACTTGATACATGTTTTGCACCGAGCCAGGCTCTGGCTTGTAACGCCATGTGGTCTTGCCCTCGCCGTCGATGGCACGTGGCTGGTTAGGTCCGATCACTGAGCCGTTCTCGCAGAAAATACGGTCGATCACTTCGCCGTGGCTACGGCTGAACTGACGTGCGCCGAGGTGACACATGACACCATTCGGGTATTCGTAAGCGACGTTATAGTGGTCGTAAACATTACTAGGGTCGTCACGCTGGATGCGGCCACCGGTGCCGACGGCGGCGATTGGTGCGACATCGCCCATGCCCCAAGCGATCTTGTCCACGGAGTGAATGGACTGCTCAAGGATAGGGGCGCCGGAGAGCCACTCGTAGTTTGTCCACCAGCGGACCTGCCACTCGACATCGCCCATGCCCTTAGGCTTCACCGCACTCTTGGGGATGGGTTTGTAAACGCTGCCCATGTAGGTGCCGTAGATGGAGGTGACGCGACCGAAGTCACCGTTGAGAATTTTTCCGTAAGCGGCGCGGGTGCTGGGTGCATAGCGCCAGCAGAAACCGTGCTGGATGGCGACGTTGTTCTTCTTGGCGAGTTCAGTGGACTCGAGCACGGATTTCACCCCAGCCATATCGACGGCCATGGGTTTTTCCGCAAAGGTGTGTTTCTTAGCCTCAACAGCAGCGCGCAGATGCTGGGGGCGGAAGCCGGGAGGCGATGCCAGCAGCACCACGTCTACGCCGGAGTCGATCACCTTCTGGAACGCATCCAGACCAGTGAACTGTCGTTCTTTGGGAACTTCTCCGTTTTTGCCAAATCGTTTGAGTTGTTTCAGGGAGCCTTGGATTTTGTCGTCAAAAGCGTCTCCCACTGCCCAGAGCTGGACATTTTTATCGGCGCTCAGAGCCTGGGTAGCAGCACCGGTGCCCCGGCCGCCACAGCCGATCAGACCGACTTTGATGGTTTTACTTCCCAGATTCTGGGCGTTGACGATGGATGGCACACCGAGAATGGGTGTAACAGCGGCCACGGCGCTGGCTTTTTTGAGAAAGCTGCGGCGGGTATTGTTTTCTGAATCGTGGTTCATGATATGTTTTACTGCTGAGTAAATTGGTGGGCTAATAACGTAAGCACAATCGATAGTCTTACAAATCGCTTTCAGAGAAGCCAATAAAAAACCCGACAAGCTCAGCGCAAGTCGGGTTTTTTGGGGAAAAATAGATGATCGAGCCTCCTTAACGCTCGCTAATTGGTGGCACTGGCACTGTTTCCTGTGGTCCCACATATTTGGTCAGTGGGCGATACAGGCGGTTATTGCGAAGCTGTTCCAGAACTTGGGCGGTCCAGCCGGCAGCGCGGGCGATGGCGAAGATCGGGGTAAACAGATCGGTGGGAATGCCCATGGAGTAATAAACCGTCGCGGAATAGAAATCGACGTTGGCATTCAGCCCCTTGCGCTCGCGCATGATCTCTGCGATGCGGTTGGACATGTTGATCCACTTCGGCTCGCCCAGCTCCTCGGTGAGCTTGATGGCCATTTTTTGCAAATGCGGAGCACGTGGGTCCAGCACCTTGTAAACACGGTGGCCGATGCCCATGATCTTCTTTTTGTTCTTCAGGCAGTCTTCCACATAGGCGTCCACCTTGTCTTCCTCGCCGATTTCTTCGAGCATGTGGATCACACCTTCGTTGGCTCCACCGTGAAGTGGTCCTTTTAAAGTGCCCACCGCAGAGGTGATCGCGGAATACATGTCGCTGAGAGTAGCGACGGTAACGCGGGCGGAGAAAGTGGAGGCGTTCATGCCGTGATCAGCATGGATGATGTAGGCGATGTCCAGTGTCCGGGCTGCGGCGTCACTAGGCACTTCTCCGGACATCAGATAGAGGAAATGGGCGGCCTCGCCGAGGTCGGTGCGGACTTCAGGGAAATCAAGACCTTGGCGGGAGCGGTGGAAGTAGGCCACGATCACAGGGATCTGCGCCACGATGGAGAGGGCGACTTCACGGTTTGCCTCGTGATCCGGGTCACCGATCTTGGCGCGCTTGTCAGTGAGTCCGAGCATGGAAACGCCGGTGCGGATGATGTCCATCGGCAGTGCGTCCTTGGGTGCAGATCTTAGAAAATCAATGACTCCCTGGGGGAGTTCGCGGCGGCTTCGTAGGCTTTCGCAGAAACTATCGAGCTCCGATTGGTTGGGAAGTTCGCCGTTCTGCAAGAGATAGGTGACTTCTTCGAAAGAACAGCCGTTCACCAGGTCGTCGATGTCGTAGCCGAGGTAAGAAAGTTTTCCCTCCATACCCTGCACACGGCTGAGGGCGGATTCATTGGCGATGACTCCTTCGAGTCCTTTGGCATAGTCACTCATATGATGATAAACGGTTTGGAAGTTGAAAATTGTGCGCGTGTCTCGAATTATCCGAGCACACTGCGCGCGAGGAACTAAGCTGCAAACGGAGAGGCTGGCAAGGAGGAATCGGCGAACATTTGTCCGGACCCGAACGCTTTATCCCAAATTTGCTAATTCTGAATTGGTATTTTCAGCTGAAGCGATAGCATCCGCGCCGTGGAGACCGAGTCCAGTCATTCTTCGAATCAAGCGATTTTAGCCATCGAAACCAGCGTGCCCGAAGCCAGCATAACGCTCTGGTGTGACGGCTCCGTTGCGTATCAGCACGATTTCACCAGCGACAGAAACCATAACTCGATGATTTTCGAACCACTGGGCGAGGCATTGAAAATTCTCGATGGCCGAAAGCTGGACCTCATCCTCGTGGGCACCGGTCCTGGTAGTTATAGTGGGGCGCGCACCGGCATTGCCGCCGGGCAGGGGGTGGCCATCGCCAATGGTTGCCCTGCCGTGGGCATCGGGTCGCTGGCTGCCACGCCTGTTGCTCGCGCTGAGAAATCCGCTGCCGCTGTGGGCGATGCACGACGTGGCCTGTACTATATTTCCGAGATCGCCTCCAACGGCGAGGCCAATGAGCCCCAGCTGATGCCGGCGGCCGAGTTTCAGGAGGTAGTTTGCACTCTCCATGACAAGGGAGATGTCTCGTTTTTCACCTTGGACGATCCCTCAGGGGCTTGGCTCAACCCGATAGAAATGCCGACTCAGGTGCGGCGCACGCGTCCGGAAGCCAGTGCGCTGATCGAGGTTTGGTTAGGCCTAACGTCCGAGAGGCAGCAGCAGCTTGTTAGCCAACCCTTGGCTCCTACCTATCTCCGCCCGCCATTCACGTCGAAGGCGAAGCTCGGGCATCCACTGCTTCGCCCGTCATGAATCGTGGTCATGCTGGAGCAAATCCAGTCGTGACATGAACATGAATTCTGGTGTGGGAAATCCCCGCCAGCCCCCGTGAAATCTCGGTTTTCAGCTGGGGTATTAGACGTTGATTGACCTTGACGCGATTGCTGTTAGATGGTCTTATGGCCGCCAACCAACCCGTATCCACCAAAGAATGTTTAAAGGTATCACCCAACGCATCCCACAGTCACTCATCATGCTGTCGGGATTTGTCATGTTATTGGCCAGCGCCGCCACCGCAAATGCGCAGAATTTTGAAGGAAAGAAAATCGTCTCAGTAGGAGTGCGTTACAATGGCCCCCCCACCGTGGACGAAGCTCGTATCCGCGGAAACATGGCCGTGCGTGCTGGGCAGAACTACAGCGCCGCCCGTCTCGATGACGACGTTCGCAGTCTCTATGCGAGTGGATTGGTTGACGATGTCCGTTTCTTTGCTGAAGCCGTAGGTGGTGGAGTCAAGGTGATCGCCGAGGTGAAGACCCGAGGAAAGATCGTCGCTGTTGGCTTCTTGGGGAATACCCGCTTCAGTGATCGCAAACTCGCTAGCGTCACCAAGCTTAAAGCAGGTGGTGTCATGAGCGATGAAGCCATTTTGACCGCCCGCCGTAACATTCAGGAGCACTACCGTGGTTTTGGTTACGCCGATGTTACTGTGAATCACCGCATTCAGCCAGCCGCAGCCGTTGGCACATCCGAGTTGGTATTCGTGATCGACGAGGGCGCACGCGCCGAAGTCCGTAAGATTCGTTTCGAAGGTAACAACACTTACCAGTCCCACGTTCTGCGCAATGAAATGAAAACCAAGCAGAAAGGCTGGTTCTCATTCTTCACCAAGTCCGGCCGTATCGATGTGGTCAAGCTGGATGAAGATCTCGACCGCGTTCTCGACTACTACCGCAACCGTGGATACCTCCGCGCTACAGCCTCTGTTCGTCGTGAACCTGTGGAAGATGACCGTGTGGATCTTGTGATCACCATTCAAGAAGGTGCCAAGTTCACCGTCGCACAGGTTGGCTTTGGAAAACTGACCGTCTTTAGTGCTTCCGAGCTCGCTCCTGCCCTGACCTTGAACGCTGGCGATGGCTACTCACTCAGCAAAATGCGCGCAGACATCACCACGATCCGTAGCTACTACGGTTCACGTGGATATGCCGATGCCGCTGTCAGCCCTGACATCCGCAACGTCACTGCTACCAGTGTCAGCATTACCTACCGTGTCGTCGAAGGCCGCCGTTACAAAGTCGGCCGCGTTACCATCGAAGGTAACGACAAGACTCAAGACCGCGTCATCCGCCGCGAACTTCCGATGAAACCAGGTGAGTATCTCAACTCCGTGGAAATGGACACCACCCGCCGCCGTCTGAAGAACATGAACTACTTCAACGACGTTCAGGTAGGTGCATCACCCAGCAATCAAGCTGGCTACCGCGATATCAATATCCAGGTGGACGAGAAAAAGACCGGCTCTATCAGCTTCGGTCTCGGTTTCAGCTCCGTTGATAGCATCGTAGGTTACGTTAACCTTGAGCAGACCAACTTCGACATCACCAACTGGCCCAGCTTCACCGGTGCCGGTCAGCGCTTCAGCGCCAAGCTCCAGCTTGGTAGCCAGCGCACCGACTTCCGCGTTTCTTGGGTAGAACCATGGTTCCTCGGCCAGCGCCTGGCCTTCGGCACTGAGTTCTTCTACCGCGATGCACTTTACTACAGCTCCGAATACGAGCAGAGCCAATACGGAACTGCCATCTCACTTCGTAAGCCTGTAAGCAAGCGTGCCTACGTCAAAGGTGAATACCGCATCGAGCAAATCACCATCGATGCCGATAGCGATACTTCTCCTGCTTTCATGAGGGAAGACGGCGACTTTATTCGCAGTGCCATCAGCCTGAGCTACGTTTACGACAGCCGCGATAGTAACCAGCTTCCACGTAAAGGTCACAAGATCGACGTCGGCGCCACCTACGCCGGTGGATTCATCGGTGGCGATGTGGACGTCTTTATCGTTCAAGCCTCCGGTTCCAAGCACTGGAACCTCTGGGGTGACAGCATCCTGAACCTCAGCGGTGCCTTCACTGTGGCAGACACACATGGCAGCAACAACTTCGTGCCAATCTTCGACCGCGAATCACTCGGTGGCCCTCACAACCTGCGTGGTTTTGAAAACCGTGACGTAGGTCCTCGTGACGCCGTCACCGGTGAAGTGCTCGGTGGTAACACCTCCGCATACGCCAGTCTGGAATACACCTTCCCGCTCATCGAGCGTGTCCGTGGTGCAGTCTTCTACGACGTCGGTCTGGTTAACGCAGACTCATGGGACTTCGGTAGCGACCTCTACCACGATGCCGGTGTCGGCCTCCGCCTGAACCTCCCGTTCGGCCCACTCGCCATCGACTACGCCATCCCGCTCAACTCACCAGACCCAGTCGCCGATCAAGGTGGCCAGTTCCAGTTCTACCTGGACTACAAGTTCTAATAGTCTGAGCTAATTACCCATCAGAACAAACCCCCGGTCGCAGTAGCAACCGGGGGTTTTTGTTGGTCAGTGAATGTTTGGTCACTGACGGCATCGGGAATCGTGTTAGTGACTAGCCCTTCTTCTCGCCATAACGGGCGAACAAATCATCCAGCCATTCCTTTTTGGGAGGCTTGGAAAGCAGTGTTACCTGACCCTGAGGTAACAGGCGGTTCACTACTTCGACTTCTTCTGCATCAAGCGAGTCCACCAAGGCTACCACTGGTAACGTGTAGTGGGATTCAGACTTGAGCAGTTTCTCATACAGTTCGTCGCCGTCCATATCGGCCAGTTTCAGGTCGAGAATAACGAGTGAAAAATCATAACCAGAGGCCATGGTAAGCGCCTGCTCGCCACTGGAGGCTGCCAGGTGAAAGTATCCGCCGTCCCTGAGCACGGTAGTCATTTCTGCGAGTAAGCTGCTGTCATTGTTAACTACAAGTATTGGGTTCATGAAATGATGTTAGCCAATCCCACGCGGTTGTCCGTTACAATCTAACGCCAATATTATCCTCGAATCATAGGTCCTGCTGCCGAACTGGGTTGTAGTGTTTTTCAGCCATCGAAAGGGTCGTGATTTTGGGCGATCCTATTTCAAATTCGACGTATTTCGCCCAGAGGAAATTTTTGGACTGTGGATTATGGAGCTCCGACCACGGTAGAAAAAGTGGCGGGTGTCCGATGCGAAACATCGGCCATACGGAAAGATAGAGGCCGTCCGGCGATGTGTAGAGGGTCAGGCAGTTGTTGTAGTTCGCCAATCCGATTTTGGCGCTAGCCATGAAATGCTTCTTCCCAGTGGGCTTGTGCTGTCGGCGATATTGTTTCGCGAGTTTGTGCCAGCCTCCCAAGTGCGACAGCATCCAGCAGACAGATACCCAGCCGCCTATAAATAACAAAAAGCACAGGAAGAGTATTAGAAGGAGCGCAAACTCGGTTGAGCCAGAGGGCATGGTGATACCTGTTTGTTAGCGTGCGTGTTCGATGGTTTCCTCTGTCTGGTCGCTGTTCCAGTAGCGGTAAGTCCGAGTTTCAAAATTCCATGTGCAGTATGCAGGGATGGTGGCGCCGGTGTCAGTCCATTGCAGGTCGTCAGCTTGCGCAATCATATCGAGCGGAATTCGCCCGTAGGATGTGCCTGTGTGATCGTAAATAGTGATGAATCCCGACTTACCACTGCTGTCACCGGGGGCGCTGGGAATGTAGGTTTGGTAATTTCTGTAAGTGACCACGGCGGTAAATTTCCCTGTGGGGTCTGTCATCCTTTTGCTTTCGGAAAGCTTGAACATGATGGCGCAGACCGCGGCAGCAGCGAGGATGAGTATGATGAGGGGTAATTTTTTCATGCGAGAGCTTATGCCGACTGGCTGACAGCTGATGGCATACGCCCAAGAACAAATCTGGCAATGTAAAACCCCCGGGCGACACACAAACGCACCGGGGGTTCCCTTTTTTCTCTCCCAAGAAAGTTGGTTTATTTGACAGTGATGACTTTGGTCCCAGCCCATTGGTCGCCGAGACGTAGCAGGCCTTCAGGTGCCTCCTGCTTGGTGAACAGGATGATCAATTCGACGAGGGGCATCAGGGGGACCACGAGGATGGCATTGCGGATCAAGCCGGGGTTCCAGTTGTTGGACAGGCTTTGCCCGTCTGCGGTTACGGCGCGCAGTCCGATCAGTCTTTTGCCGATGCTCTGGCCGTCAAGAAATGGCAGGCTGTCGCGGGTTACCATGTAGCCGATTCCTACTGCGAAGCTGGCCAAGCTGGCTAAGGTGGAGGACATCATGCCAATGGTAAACGAGAGCACCACGTTGATGGCAATGACAACGGCGACATCGATTAAATAGGCTCCTGCACGCTGCCCGATGGAGGCTTGTCCAGCGATGGCGGTGGATGTGGTAGCAACGGCTGATTGGGTAGGAGTGGTGGTCGCGCCGGTGTCTGTTGGGGATAGGGTATTGGATAGTTGTTCGCTCATGGTTTGTTGAATGTTGTTCAGCAAGTAGACGGTCATCCATTCATCTTATGCGAAGAAATCCTCACAAAGTGATTTTGTGAGCTATAGAGGGGCACGGTTTCTATTTTTTGATTCATGATCCGGATGCCCGATATTGCCACGGTTCTTTACTTGCCAAGCCCTAGGCATCCTTGGAGGATGAACAGCGATTATGGATGCAATACGTGCGGAATCACTGGTGAAGGAATTCGGGCAAACCCGTGCATTGGACCAAGCCAGTATTGCCATTGAAAAAGGTGAGTTGTTCTTTTTGTTAGGCGCCAGTGGCTGCGGCAAGACCACCTTGCTGCGCTGTATCGCTGGTCTGGAAATTCCAGATTCGGGTCGTGTGGTCTATGGTGATCGTGATGTCACGAAGCTCCCGACTCATAAACGTGAAGCCGCCATGGTTTTCCAAAGCTACGCTCTATGGCCTCATATGAGCGTAGGAGAGAATGTTGCGTTCGGGCTCGAGGAACGCAAAGTACCCCGCAAGGAGATCAATGAACGTGTCGATGAAGCCTTGGCGATGGTTCATCTGGAGGGATACTATGATCGACGGATCGATCACATGTCCGGAGGTCAGCAGCAGCGCGTTGCTCTCGCTCGTGCGCTGGTGGTCCGACCGAAATGTCTATTGTTAGACGAACCTCTTTCCAATCTCGACGCCAAACTCCGACTGGAAATGCGCCGCGAAATCCGCCGTATCGTGAAAGACAATAATCTAACCGGTGTCTACGTGACCCACGATCAGGAAGAGGCTCTTTCGATGGCCGACCGCATGGCTGTTCTTGATGCAGGTCGTGTCGTACAGATGGGGACGCCTGATGCCATTTACCGCAATCCGACGAGCTCACACGTGGCCGGATTCATCGGTGAGACGAATTTAATCGAAGCCACAGTGGACCGCATTGTGCGCGATGACGATGAGCTGGGCTTGAGAGTCTCCAGTGACTTTGGTGAATTCCATGGCAGGATCACTCGTAAGGGCTGGCGACCTTCGGAGGGAACCAAGGTTCTGGTTTCCATTCGTCCAGAAGCTCTCCATGCGGACAACTCCGGAGTGCCAATCAATCGGGTCAGAGGCCAAATCAAAGACCGGATGTATCTGGGCAGTAACATTCAGTATCGGGTGCATGGAGCCGGCGATCACCTGTGGTCGATCACTGAGACGAATCCCCATATCATTCGTGAGAATGGCGAGGAGATTGTGCTAACCGCGGACCCTATTGATGTAACGATTCTGAAGGCATGAAACTAAGTGGCATGATGAGTAAATGGATCAACAGCAAGTCGCTGGTGGCACTGGCCTTGGTGCTCTGCGTCGCCGCTCCGCTAGTTTTGAGCCGCAAAGCTGGCACCGGAATCGTCACCGCTGAAAATGCTGATCGCCGCATCAACATCATCACTCCACACAACGAAACGATCCGCCGTGAGTTTGGCGAAGCATTCCAAGCATGGTGGCAGCAAAAGACCGGCGAAACCGTTTACGTCAACTGGCTAACACCCGGTGGAACTTCCGAAATTCGGATGATCTTGGATGGAAAATTCGCTGCCGCTAAGAAATCCGGAGACGAAGGGGTGGGGATTGATATCTTTTTCGGTGGTGGCGATTACGAGTTTCACATCCAAGCCAAGGCAGGGCGACTCGCAAAGCTCAGCGTATTTGAGAACCACCCCTATTGGTTCAACGACAAGGCCGTGCCCCAGACGTTTTCGGGCGAGACCTATTATTCAGAAGACCATACCTGGGTGGGCGTGTGCCTTTCACGTTTCGGCATCTGCTACAATGAGGATGTAATCGAGCGCAAGGGTCTGGAGCCTCCGGTGCAGTGGTCTGATTTGGCAGATCCGAAATACTTCGGTGCGATCGCATTGTCAGATCCTAACAAAAGCGGTTCTGTCGCCCGTGCGTTCGAAATGCTGATCCAGCAGCAAATGCACGAAACGTCCGCCACAGCGAAACGCGAACCCGGTGAGACCCCTGAACAATTCGATATGCGGGTGCGTAGCGAGGGTTGGGACAAAGGCATTAATTTAATCCAGAAGATCGGAGCCAACGCGCGTTACTTCACAGATAGCTCTTCAAAGATTCCTCACGATGTAGCTCAGGGGAATGCAGCCGCTGGGATGTGTGTCGATTTCTACGGTCGCACTTATGAGGAGATGCTCAAGAAAGAGGACGGAAGTTCCCGCATGCGATGGATTTCTCCCAAAGGAGGAACCTCGATGAGTGTGGATCCGGTTGCCGTGCTCAAGGGAGCTCCCGATCCTGAAATAGCCCAAGCCTTCGTCGAATTCCTGCTCACAGAAAAAGGTCAGCTGCTCTGGAATGCGAAGCCAGGTAGCCCTAACGGAACCCAACACCACGCACTCCGGCGCATGCCTGTTAGGCGTGATGTTTACACACCGGAAAACACCCAGTATTTTACCGATCCTGAAAATCCTTATGAAGCGACGGGAGGATTCGTCTATCAACGCGAGCTCACAGGGAAGGGGGTCACTGCATTGCGTTTCGTCATTCGGGTCATCTGTCTTGATGCCCATGATGAGATCAAGGAGGCTTGGTTGAAACTCGCGGAAGCCAACATGCCACCGCGGGCCACTAAGGTGTTCGAAGACACCACTCTTGTTTCCTATCAGAACACCATGGGTGACATCCGCAGGCAGCTGGAGTCGGGGAGCAAAGTTTCAACGGCTCGTCGAGCGGTGCGCCTCAGTAACGTATTCAGGAAAAACTACAAACTCGCCGGTGAGCTGGCCGAGGAAGGAAAGTAAGTAGCATGAACAAGACCACTGCCTACGCCATCACAGCCGTCATTGTTCTGATCTTCGGCGTCTTTTTCATCTACCCGGTGGCCATGACTTTGGCTGTGGCCTTTCAGGGTGAAGACGGAGGAATCACCATGGATTACATCCTCGGAGTGTTTCAAAATCCGATCTATGTCGAGGGCCTCTGGAACGCCTTTGTCATGGGAGTTGGCAGCACCCTGTTAGCCTTGGCCATCGCTTTTCCTCTGGCTATCGCCTCACACCGGTGGGTGTTTCCAGGTAAAAAATTACTCTCAATTCTGATTCTGGCACCACTGGTCTTACCGCCGTTCGTAGGTGCGGTAGGGATCAAACATATTCTCGGAGTCAGTGGTTCATTGAACGCATTTTTGATCGATCTCGGTCTGATGAATGCCTCTCAGCCGACGGATTGGTTAGGCGAGGCTCGCCTTTGGGGCGTAATCATCATGAACGCCCTGCACCTCTATCCGATTCTCTACATGAACATCGCGGCGGCGCTCTCTCACCTCGATCCGGCGATGGAACAAGCCGCACAAAATCTCGGCTGCCCACCTTGGCGCCGACTCTGGAAGATCACCCTGCCACTGTGTATGCCAGGGATTTTTGCCGGCGCGGCGATTGTATTCATCTGGTCATTCACTGAGTTGGGCGTACCATTGGTCTTTGATTACACGCGTGTGGCATCCGTGCAGGTTTACGATGGCATCAAAGACCTCAGTGCCAATCCCATGCCCTATGCGCTGGTTGGGATTATGCTGATTGTTTCCGCCTCTGTGTTTGCGATTTCCAAAGTGGTGTTAGGCAGATCCGGTCTGGGCACTGCCCCTCGTCCGAAAACCCATGCCAGCGAGGCCGTGCTTAGCACAGGCAAAGGCTGGGCGCTTTCCGCAGCTTTCATGGCGGTATTCTTCATCGCCTGTGTTCCGCATCTGGGTGTTCTGTTTTTATCCGTTTCTGGCGATTGGTATGGCACCATTCTCCCCGAGTCGCTGACCATGGTGCACTACAATGATGCTCTCGGCCATCCACTGGTGGTGCCATCGATCAAAAACAGCCTGATCTATGCCTCCGGATCGACATTGTTAGATATCGTCCTCGGAACCGCTATCGCTTGGGTAATTGTACGCAGCACCATTCGTGGTCGGGTGATTTTAGATGCTGTAATGATGTTGCCACTCGCCGTTCCGGGGCTTGTTCTTGCCTTCGGCTACATCGCCATCACCCAGAAAGGTGAGCCGCTGCACTGGCTGGTAGGCTCTGCCAATAACCCGATTTATCTTTTGATAGCAGCCTACGCCGTGCGTCGACTCCCTTATGTCGTGCGGGCCGCTGTCGCGGGTCTGCAACAAAGCAACATCACTTTGGAAGAGGCTGCTCGTTCTCTCGGCGCGACTCCCATGCGCACGCTGAAACGCATCGGCATCCCACTCATCGGAGCAAATTTGATTGCAGGGGGCATCCTTGCTTTTGCGTTCGCCATGCTCGAGGTCTCAGACAGTCTGATCCTCGCCCAGCAGGCTGAGCATTACCCGATTACGAAGGCGATCTACTCACTGTTGAGTACCTTGGGAACAGGCCACGAACTCGCCTCCGCGCTCGGCGTCTGGGCAATGATTTTCCTAGGAATTTCCATCATGGGAGCCTTCGTGATTCTCGGGAAAAGGGGTGGCAGCATTTTCCGGATGTAGCCTGTAGTTAGGACTGTGCCTAGCAGGTTGCAGTTTGTTGAGCGCTGACGATTTCCTCCAGTGCGAATACCGGCAATATCTAACAGGGGGTTAAATTTCGTATTTGCGTCCTAACATTAGTTTAGCAAGCCAAAATACATTGACTCTCCTATTTGAGTCCTCACATTACACCATCCTATTTTTATAGATGTGCCGTTATTGTGAAATTTGAGCATGGGTGTCTGTTGAAATGGGGGAAGATTTTATCTTCGAAAGAACAAAGCCCACAACACACATGAAATACACACAACCCGTCTCGCTTCTTTCATCAATATTTCTAACAGCGAGTGTATCCTCGCTTTATGCAGCAGCGCCGATCGCTCACGATGATGTCATTGCGTCAGGCAAGGACATGATTCTGGAGCTAAACTATCTTCAGCTCAATGATACGGATGCGGATGGAGACACGCTGACGATATCGTCAGTAGGTACTCCGGCCAATGGCACGTTGACTTCGATTGGCAATAATCATTACCGCTATACACCGAACACCGGCTACCTCGGACGCGATACATTTACTTACACGGTTTCCGATGGTAACGGGGGCTCGGACACGGCAACGGTGACGATTTCCATGAATGAAATCGTCGATGTCGAGGCAGCGCGTACGGCGATCTTAGCCAATGTCACTTCACTCGCTGATCCCACCCAGCCGAGTTATCTAACCGTCTGGGCCCCGACATCTTTCAGTGTCACCAATTACCCGGGGCAGGATGAATCGAGCCCCGGTATAGCCGCCGGCACTCTGGGGGCAGGCAAAGTCATAGCCATGCCAGATCATCAGTGGCTGAACATGAACAGTTATGGCGGAGATACCTCCACGGGAACTTTTTACACGAACGGCATCACTTGGCTGGCGGGTACAACTGACCAGTCTGTTAAAATTGTCACCATGTCATCGGGCGTGCAAACATGGCTGACTGCACAAGGGTATACCAATGTGGTGCTATCCAATACATCAAACCTATCTACGGACCTCCAAGGCACAGCGGTGTTCATCCCCGGTTGGTTAGGGAATAATGCTTCTCAGGCTACGCTCAACACCACGGGCGATTACGTGCGCGGTGGCGGTGGCCTCTTTATCTGCGACTATAGCTCCGGCTACACATGGTGGTGGAATAAATCAAAGTGGGATATCCCAGGTAACATTCTTCTGCGTGAAGCAGGTATCGCATTTACCGGCGAGGGCTGGAGTAGCGGTTTGCCATCAATCAATCGGGCCGATGACCAAATGGATATCGATACGATCATTACCTTATTCGCCAACTCTGGTTCCTATAGCCAAAACGAGAAGGATCTAGCTGTCTCAGTCATGCAGAACTTGCTCGCCTCATTGCACGAGGATGATGTCGACTACGCTCGCCTGGTTGAGGCATTTGGAGCCGCCAGTGCAGCAATCACTCCGACAGTGGCGAATCCGGTCACCGACAGTTTTGAACGCACGCTGCTGAATATTGAGTGCGGCCTGTTAGCCAAACAAGACCCGGCAGAAATGACGGCGCATCGTGCTGCTCTGCCTGTTGATGCAGGCGCTACTCGTGTTAGTAATGCCACCTTTGCTATTTCGTCACCACCGGCAAATCATGCTACCAAAACGATCTACACGCCCTTCTACGCAGCTCCCGGAGAACTAGTCACCATTGATTTTCCAGCCGCGTTGGCATCGATTAATCTGGATGTTAGAGTCAGCCACCTTCGTTCGGGCAGTGGCTCAAATAGTATGCCCGTCATGCCCACCCAAATGATTAACTTTGATGTCGATGGGTCTCAGATCCAAGTGGCCAACCCCCACGGCGGTTTGATCCAGATCATTGTTCCTGGCAATGTAACTTGGAGCGGCACGCAAAATATCACTGTCTCCGGCGCAGTGGAGGCTCCTTTTTTCAAGCTCGGCGAAACCACAGATGCCCAGTGGGTAGCGGGTATCCGAGATCGTGGAACCCCATTCGGTGTCTTGGATTCTGATGAAGCAACTTTGGTGGTTGATGCCGATTCCTGGTTACGCACTTTGCCCGATCCTGAGGCCGTCATGACAGAGTGGAACTTTTTCTGCGGCAAGGTTCGCACATTTTATGCTTACGATGCGGGCCGCCAATTGCCTGTGCATCATGATTATTATCCAGCCGGTGGAGTTTCCACCTACCCCCAGTCTTATGGGCGCACAGCGAACCTCACTGATTCACTTGAGTTGAAATCGTCCGCCTATTCTCTCACTCTTCATGAGTATGGGCATATTTGTGATTCGGGGAACTTTCAGTTCCACGAGTTCAGTGAAACATCGCCTAACATGGGAGGAAAGTGGATGCAGAAAACTGCACGCAACTACTCGTGGAAGCAGGCTCTAACAGTATCCCGCGTCAATAATTACCTCGCGATCCAGAGTGACAATCTCTGGAACCACGCCCCTCACTACAAGGTGCATGTGAAGGGAACGCCCTTTGATCTTCTAGTAAACGAATTCGGGCCACAACTGATTCAGGACACGGTGGCTGCAATGACCGCGATGCCTTCGAGCAATTTTTCCGGTAGTCAGGATAAAATCGACGAGTGGGTCAGGCAGGTGAGCAACCGCACGGGATTTAATATGTCGAATTTCTTCACCTCCTGGCAATTGCCTCCATCCGCGTCGGTGATCACAGAACTAAGTGGTTTGCCGGATTGGATGCCGGTCGAGCGGGCGGAGGAGACCTTGACGGTCGTTCAGAATAGCTCGGTGAAATTTGAAGACCCCAGCAGCAATGATTTTAGTTACGATGGTGGGCTTATTCTAACAGCCGTCGGCCAACCAAGCAATGGTGCGGTTGTCGATAACGGAGACGGAACATTCACCTACACGCCGTCCACGGGTTTCACCGGTGCCGACTCCTTTACCTATTCGGTGACTAACGCCACCGGAAATGTTCACACTTCCACGATCCCTGTGACAGTCATTGCCGCAGCCAACGATCCGAAATTGGTATCGTTCGATGGATATGCCGAGGGCGGAAATTGGACGACCATCAATCTGGAGCAAAGCTATACCTCGATGGTGGTGGTGGCTCAGCCCATGGTAGGCGCAGGTTCGCCACCGCTTGCGACACGCATCCGCAATGCCAGCGGTAGCTCGTTTGAGGTGCGTTTGGATCGGCTTGATGGCTCATCGTCTGCCGTAGGGCCTACCACGGTTAGATTCCTCGTTGTTGAGAAAGGCGTCTATGATGTGGCAACTCACGGGATCAAGATGGAGGCGGTCAAATTCAACTCCACGGTCACAGACACAGGCGGCAACTTTGTCGGCACCACTCGTGATTTCGCTTACACCGGTTACGATCACTATTTCATTCCAGCCGTGTTTGGACAGGTGATGACCAGCAATGACACCGCATGGTCATCGTTCTGGTTCAAAGCGGGTGCCAACAGAGTCCAACTCGGAAAACACGTGGGTGAAGATCCTAACACCTCGCGCGTAGCTGAAACCATCGGCTACATCGTGATGGAATCCGGCTCCTATCAACTGGGCGATTATCAATTTCAGATTGGCGTCACTAATTACGATGGTTACGCGAACTTTGGCCTAATCGGCGATGCGGGAGCCAGCCACAGCTTTGAGCGATTCCCAACGATTCATTCAGCCCAGTTCGCCTCTGACATGAGAGTCCCTTGGGGCGGAAGTGACACCGGTGAAGACGGCTTTGTCGCCATGCAGAGTGTCGCCCCTGGAAATTCGGTGAGCGTCTATCTTGCCGAGGATACTTTGGGCGATGGCGAAACTGCGACAGGCACCAAGAGCACCAGCTACGTGTTAGCGCACTACACAGGTGATAATCCGATCATCAATGGCGACGTCGCCACTGCTCTAAGCGGAGAACAAACTCTCATCCCTGTCCTTGCCAATGACACTGTCTCTGGAAATCCTGTGGTCACGGTGAGCCAGCCAGCCAATGGATCAGTCACAGTGCATTCGGACGGGACCCTTATTTACACACCTAATGCTAGCTACACGGGTCAGGATGCATTTTCTTACACCGTTAACAATGGTTCTGTGCAAGTCACGGCACCCGTATCCATCAATGTGATTGCAGCAAATCCGGTGCAGTCTGGCTTGGTGGCAGATCGCTTCAATGGAATTTCAGGCTCATCAATCTCTAGTCTAACAGGAAATGCGAATTACCCGGACAATCCAAGCTCCAGCAGTATCTGGACGAATGTGGATTCAGGCACAAGCGTTGGTGATTCCTACGGCCATCGAGTTTACGGAGTGGTGGTTGCGCCAACGACGGGCGACTACACATTCTGGATCGCCAGTGATGATCAAAGCCAGTTATTGATCAGCAACGACTCCACTCCTGCCAATGCTGCGGTGGTGGCAAGTGTCTCCAATTACACTGGCCATCAGGCGTGGGATTCTAACGGATCACAGCAATCGGCCGTCATCCCAATGGTTGCGGGCCAGGCCTACTATCTTGAAATTCTTCACAAAGAAGGCGGTGGGGGAGATCACGTGGCAGTGGCGTGGCAAGGTCCTGGTTTTGCACGCACCTTACTGACAACGCCGCATATTTTCACAGCGGGAGAAAACGCCCCAACATTGATCGCCGCACCTTCAAACGTCACAGTAGACGAAGGAGCACAATCCACCGTGGTTGACCTTTCAGGGGTGTATAGCGAGTCTGATCCAGGTGACAGCCTCACCTATGAAATCCATGGAAATACTAACTCGAATTTGGTCACCGCAGTAGTCAACGGTAGCAATCTAACACTGTCTTATCCGAGCATCGAAACTGGCAGCGCGACTATCACGATCCGTGCGACCGATCGCATCAACACATTGGTAACAACCAGTTTCACTGTCACTGTCAATGACTCCAATCCTGATTCAGACGGTGACGGTCTCCTCGACAGTTGGGAAGTTGCTAACTTCGGAAATCTCGCTGCCCAAGACAGCAATGGTGATCCCGATGGAGACGGTCTGAACAATGCTGGTGAACTGGCTGCCGGAACGGATCCTAACAATACTGACTCGGATGGTGACGGTGCCAGCGATCAACTCGAAGTCACCGCAGGTTCAGATCCTAATTCTAACACCAGCACTCCTCAAGGCCTCTTCGCCGACCTTCATTCTTGGTGGCGCTTTGACGAATCTGCCGGAACCAATGCCGCCGATCTGGCCAATGGTAACCATGGCACAGTTTCCGGAGCCGCGTTCGTGGCTGGGAAAAATGGTAACGCCCTCCAGTTCGATGGAGTCGATGATGGAGTGTTAGTCGATTCTGACGGAGCAATTCTGGGAACAGGTGACTTCACACTAACAGCTTGGGTGAAAATTGATGCCGCCGCTGGCACCGGCGCTGTCATCCAGCAACGCGAGCCAGGCAGCAATGGCTACAATGGTGAATACGTGCTCAACGTGAACGACAACGGCACGGTGACATTCTTCATCTACAACAATGGTCATCAGTTTAACATAACCACGACTACTACAGTGAACGACGACCAGTGGCACCACATCGCAGCGGTTCGCGATGGCGACGATGGATTTGTCTTCATCGACGGCGTTCAAAGTGCGCAAGGCAATGGCCCTGCCAAGGAGCTACGCGCACTGGCTCTCAGCATCGGTTACGACCATCGCGATAATAATAAGTATTTCGCCGGTTTGATCGATGATGTGCGGGTTTACACAAGGGCTCTGACAAACGGAGAAATTGGCTCGTTTAGCAATCAGGCACCTGTAGTCAATGACGCCACCTTCGCAGTGGATGAAAATGCTGTCGCAGGAGCTATCGGCACTGTTACTGCAAATGATCCCGATGCAGGAGATTCACTAACATACAGCATCACCGCTGGAAATGGATCAGGCCTCTTTGCCATCGATTCTAACACTGGAGTTCTCAGCACTACTGGTGCGACAGATCATGAAACCGCATCGCAGTATGTCTTGTCCGTGACAGTGAGTGACGACGGATCGCCTCAGCTATCCGACACCGCGACCATTACCGTGAATGTCAACGACGTCAACGAAGCGCCTACTGCAGATGATGCGAATGGCTCAGTGGCAGAAAATGTAGTAACTGGATCCGTCGTAACCACGGTCTCCTCAACAGACCCGGACGCCGGAGATTCAGTGACCTACTCGATCACCGGAGGAAACATCGGCGGCGCTTTTGCCATCGATTCAGGAAACGGCACGATCACCACAGCAGCCGCGCTCGATTATGAAACCACATCAGTTTACAACCTGACGGTAACCGCCACAGACAGCGGGGCACTGACTGACACAGCTTCAGTGACTGTCACCGTGACTAACGTCGCCCATGATACCGACTCGGATAACGATGGCTACAGCGACGACTTCGAACTCGCACAAGGTAGCGATCCTAACAGCGCATCGAGCAAACCTAACGTGCTCGTGGTTGCCCAGTGGGACTTCAACGAGGCTGGAAACCCAGGCGTTACGACCGATGTCATCGGGGGTGTCACCGGAGACCTTCTGGGAGGTGCCGCCTTCACCGGAGATTCTCTGGGGCGCACTGGCCAGCTAGGAGACCGCGCTCTCGACCTCGGCGGAAGCAATGGCGGTCAGCGTGCAGAGATCACTAACATGACTTTCCTTCAGCAAGCCGCAGCTGATGACAAGCTGACGATTAGTTTCTGGCAGAAACTCGATCAGGCCGGATTGGCCATGAGTTCATTCTGGGCCGTTTCTCCAAGTAGTGGTGACGGCCAACGCGGACTTCAGGCACACACACCATGGTTGAATAACAGTCTCTACTACGACTTCGGTAACTCCAGTGCCAACCATCGAATTTCCGCACCGCAGCCATCTGGCATCGATTGGACTGCATGGAATCACATCGCCTTGGTGAAAAACGGAGGCGCTGCCGAGATCTGGGTCAATGGAGTCAAGATCGCTGGTGGAAGTGGCAAAGTGCCGCTCGTCACGGACTTCACCAAACTAGTCATTGGCGCAAACGGAACAGGTGGAAACAGTCTCTCGGGTGACCTCGATGACTTCGCCTTCTTCAACGCCGCACTTGATCAATCTCAGATTGCAGCCCTTGCCGGTGGCGCTCAGCCTGATTCGTTGATCGCGAACAGTGCTCCGGAGTTTGTCTCCTCATCCATCACTGGCACAGCCGCAACCGTCGCTGCAGCCTACACTGGAAGTATTGCCAGCCAAGCTACCGATCCTGATGCAGGCGATACCCTGACCTTCACCAAACAGTCCGGCCCGGCGTGGTTGAATGTGGCTACGGATGGCTCACTCACCGGCTCGCCGGCAGAAGGTGATGTCGGCTCCAGCGTTTTCACAGTAAGAGTGACTGATGCAGCGGGTCTATTTGATGAAGCGACGCTAACGGTTGATGTCACTGCCACAACTGCCACCGTGAGCACTGGGTCTGCAAGTAATGTTGCCTTAAGCAGTGCTACAGTCGGATACGATGTCACAGCTACTGGAGGAGAAAACCCCACGGTTACCGTCTACTACGGTCTCACTGATGGGGGAACCAGTGCGGGATCATGGGATTCATCGCAAAGTCTTGGAGTGGTAGCAGCAGGTGCAGGCGCTGAAAATCTGACAGGTCTCACAGATGGCACGACCTACTACTACACAGTAAGTGCTACTAACAGCGCAGGCACGACATGGGGCAGCACCGGCAGCTTTACCACCGTTGTCGACAAATCACCCAAGTTGGTTCGCACCAATGTGAGTGCAGTTTCATCTACCACGTGGACCAGCGTAAACCTTGGACAGAATTATAACTCCGCCGTCATCATCGCCACTCCGATTTATCCTAACAGCAGCGTGCCTCCAGTAGTCACTCGCATCCGGAATGTTTCAGGTAGCAGTTTCGAGGTGAAGATCGATCGCACGGATGGGCTGACCGCTGCAGTGACCACTGATGTCTCCATCGTTGTGGTCGAAGAGGGCGTTTACACAACCGCCGAGCATGGTGTGAACATGGAAGCGGTGAAATTTACTTCGACCGTCACGGCGCAAAATAACGCATGGAGTGCCGAGGCCAGAACTTATCAGAATAGTTACACCAACCCTGTTGTCGTTGGCCAAGTGATGAGTGCCAATGATGCCGACTGGTCTGTATTCTGGTGTCAGGGAAGCAATCGCACTTCGCCACCAAGCGCCAGCGCTCTCAACGTTGGAAAACATGTCGGCGAAGATCCGGACACGACCCGCGCGGATGAAACCATCGGCTACATTGTTATCGAGTCAGGAAATGGCAGTATCAACGGTGTGAACTACACTGCTGGACTAGGCAACGACATCGTGCAGGGCACCGGGAATACAAGCACCGGGTATAACTATAGCCTTACCGGACTGAGCACTGCCAGCGCGGCCGCAGTCAGCATAGCAGGCATGGACGGTTCAGACGGGGGCTGGGCTGTACTCTACGGAGCGACACCATTGACCTCGACCAGCCTGACTTTGGCAGTGGATGAAGATCAGCTAGGAGGCACCGAGCGCAATCACACCCACGAACAAGTCGGTTACCTGGTATTTGAATAATAAATCAAATCTATTCATATAGCCTCATCCATGCTGGCATCTGCCCATTGGATGAGGCTTGTTCTACTCTGAATGACCTCGTAGGGGGTGACTAACGCTTAAACAAAAGTTTGCACAATACCTGTAGAATGGATCTGTATTGCTCTGAGAAATAGCCCACTGAAACATCCGAACAGTCAACCTCATTACCAAATTTCTCCTTGTTGGTTTCAATGACCTTAGTTTCATCAAGGGATCGTGTTGACTTGCAAGCGGATGAATTGTCGCTGCGGCATGATCGGGAATGTTAGAGCGACTTGTTCATAGTCCGCGTCAATGCCGGTCACGTTGCGCTCATAGTCCACGCCTTCGGTTAGGTCGGTTACGGGGTCCCACTGAGACAGATCGGTGCTGAGCTGTTCCACGATGGCGAGGCCGTTGCCAGTGGGGTCGATCAGGCGGGTGTAGGTGAATGTCCAAGTCCCGTCCGGGGCGCCGGCGGCCGGTGTGGGATCTGCTGCCACCACGCCTAGCGGGTTGCGATCGATGAGTGCCACGCTCGGGTCGTCGTGATTGTCCAGGTTGAACACAAAAGAGAACACGTTGGGAAATCCGTCGCCATTGGCGTCGATCCAGTCCTCGCTTCCGTCGGCGGCAAGTCCGGCAACCGTGCGCCAGTCATCGATCAGCAATGAGCCGTCGGTGGTGACCACCAGTGCATATTCGGTGGAGGTCTGCTCGACGAGCCAAGTCCGTCCGGCCGGCAGGGTCGGCAAGTTAGTGGTCGCAAAGCTACCATTGATGGACGGTGCTTTTACCAACACAAAGCGGTCGCCTATTTGCGGCACGAAGCTGTCCACCAGACTGACTTCCAAGGTTCCTCCCAGGGTGGCAGTAAGTGGATCTCCAAATGCATCATTGCCACTGAGTACCTCGATCTGATGATATTGCTTATGCACCGTGGTGCCGCCGATGTTCATCCATTGTGTCTGGCTGGCGGTGGGGGTGAAATCCACAGCCAGCGTACGCGAGCCCCAGGTCACGGTGGTGTCGTCGATGGCACGTCGCTTGGCCGCGCCACCGCCGCCATAGTCGTGGTTGTCGGGGTGGAAGCTTGGGTTGGCTGCTAAAAACCAATCCGAATATTCCTTGTGCAGGATGATCTGGAAAGTGCCGTAGGCGTCACTGGAGCTGCCATGCCAGTCGTTGTCGACCACTTCGAAGTAGATGGAGAAATGATCTTCTTCACCGGAATACTGCGTAGGGCCGAATACTGGATTGATGAAATTGCCTGGGAAGTGGCTTTCCTTGTTCGCGAGGATGGACTCGACCATACGACGGTGATCGTGCTCCCAACCGGTGCCACGCACGCGAACTCCCCAGTCATTAACCAGCTCGTAGAGCTTATCCAGATGGTTGGTTGATGGGCCGGTGTTCGCCGGCATGGCTGGCCCGGGGTAGAAGTCGCCGCCATCGGCATCGACAAAGAGCTGCGTTGCCGCACCGAGATCGGTGATGCCGGTCAGACCGTCGCGGTTTTCACCGCCTCCGGCGTGCACGTTGTCGGCCAGGTAGAGTGTCCCCGCACCATTGTTCGTGGTGTAATCCGTTCCGGGGGAATAGGTCTGGACGAGATCGTAGTCGTAGTGCCCCGGACCAGTCATCACCGCGTTGCGCCAGAGGTGCATGCCCGGCATGCCAGAGACGCTGCCTTTTTCCGTGATGCCGTCGGCCAGTTCTTGGGCCCAGTTTCCGTAGATTGCATTGTGGTGCACCTCCAGGTTCGGGGTCGGTTTCAGGCGGATGTGGTCGATAGCACCGTAGGCCAAGACGTTGTGGGCGATGCGCGCGGCCATGTTCTGATCGGTAGTTAGATCGATCAGTACGGACTTGCCTTCATCGAGGATAAAGACGCTCTGTGGCTTGGTATTAACCCAGGAGTAAATGCGCTGCTCGACGCCAAAAATCAGGTTGCCGTGAAGATCCCAGCGGTAGCGGAATCCTCCGAGACCGTAGCCCGTGCCGCTGCCGGTCTCATCTGTCTCCGCAGGATCGTAGAGTGGGTTGCCTGGGTCCTCGAAGTTCGCCTCGGCCCACTTGCGCATGATGCCGTGGCCACCGGAAAGCGAGGCGTGGCCGATGTTATAGATGACGTTGTTACGCACCGTGACGTAGCGGGCATACTCGATGTTGACTCCCTTTTGAAAACAATCGTGAATCACGCACTCCTTGATGGTGATGTGGGTGCCGTCGACGTGCACTGCGATGCCGCCGCCGGGCAACTCTTTGTCCAGATCCCACCAGCTGCGAGCCAGCGCTTCCCAGTGGTCAATCGCGTCTGTTCCGCCGTCGATTTCAAATTCACGCAGCTCGATCCAGTCCGCCGTGTCTTCGAAGTCAAAGCAAATGCTGTCGGCGAAATCGAAGGTGACCCGTTCTCCGGGTAGTGGCCGGATCAGGATGGGATTGGCCTCTGTGCCGGCCACATTTTCAATACGTGTTAGACTCATTTCGTAACGGCCGCCACGGACGAAGACGGAGTCACCTGGAGTGGCCACGACAAGGGCGGCAGGGATCGTCGCGTAGGGGTTGCCCGCGCTGCCATCGCCGGTGGTGTCGCTGCCGGTATTCGGAGAGACGTATAGTCCGGACGGATTACCGCCGCCTGCGATGATTTCGAGATTAATGGTCTTGGTGATCGAGCCACCGTTGCTATCGGAGTAGCGGATGGTGACCGTGTGAGTGCCGATTTGGTCCGTGGTAGGGCGCATGGAAAGCAGTCCGCCTCCCTCGGTGATGTGCAGGCCAACTGGTCCTTCGACAACCTCAAAGACCACATCCGGATCATTCACGCCAGGTGTGGCGGCAATGTCGAGCTCCCATGGCGATCCCACAGCGATGGTCTGATCGACCAGTGTGGGCAGCGAGAGCGTGTCGATTTCAAAATCCTCATCGAGAGGGTTGTTTCCGGAAAAGGCAGGGTCCTCGCTGTGGAGCGGCAGGAGTTGCAGGGTCAGTGGCAACGGGCCTTGGTAGCTGCCGCCATCGTTCATGCCCTTGAGCGTGAGCACCACGGGCGTGTTCCAGTTTCCTGCATCAAAAATCAGTAGGGAAACAGGGGCATCGCTGCCATCGACCAGCTTGGCGGAGTCGGTGTCGGTGAGCGCCAATGGTACGTAGACCGGATGCGTCGGTGCCTGTGACAGTTGGAACGAAATCTGCGGACCGCTGCCGTTGATGTTAGGTCGCACATTGGTGTTATATTGGACAATTAGTCGTAAATCAGGGTCCGGGCGATAGTCCACCTCCAGGCGTGGTGCCTGAGAAGCGCCGGCTTCACGGGTTGCTATTTCCTGCACGCCGCTGTCGTCGGATTCCTCCAGCACGTAACTCACGGTGGCAGGGTTTGGCGGCATGCTGGGCAAGGCAACTTCGCTGCGGCTGTTGGCGGCACCGGCAGGAATCGATGCGGAGAGATCTTGCAGTAAACCGTTAGGCGCGTTGTCCCAAGTGATTTCCTCTTCGTCCCAAAGTGCGGCTGGATTTCCCTGAGGTAGGGTGAAGACAGGCAGGGCGTCAGGTTCGTCGAGCCGGTAAATCGACAACCTCGACGCTTCGATCACTCCGGGAACATTGACCTGAAAAGCCAGGTAGGCTTTGCGGTTGCTGCCGCGCATCTGGATAAATGCGTCAGAACCGTAGTTGGAGGTAGAGTTGTTGCTGCGAATACCCGCATCGGCGTGGGCTGTGATGACCTCGGTCAACAGTGGCGGATCTTGAATATTTTCGTCCAAGGGCGCAAAGTCCTCGTTGTCAGGGCGACCGTCATCATCGTCATCCGGATCGACGCGGTCGAACTGTAAATCACCATCCGTATCCTGCTCCAGGGGGATATTAGGATGATTGGCTTCGGCGAGAGGCATCATGATAGCAGAGCACACAAAAAGAGTGAGCAATAAGCTTCCGCCTGAAGGGAATAACGAGGATCTCATCATTTGGTTTTATGGAATATCAAGCAACAGGTCAATGGTGTTTAAATGTCCTAAATCATATAGGTCTTGTGAATTTAAGCCTCCCTTAATATTTTGGCATTCACGTGATTACATAAAAATGAGGTCAGAATCGTAATCCAATCACTAAAATGAGGGCAAAGATTGCCCCAGTTATTGACGTTGGCTTGATTGACTTACTGGCTGTCTACGGCATGTTTTCGGGCTATGATGACCCTGTCCCTGTTATTGCCAGTGCCAAAACGATTGAAACGGCTCTGCTTCGTAGCGCTACCGTTCGTGCTCTCATTTCAAGCACTGGCGAAGGATCCTGCCCTACCTAACAAAATCTTAGATTTCACCGCCGGAGACCAGCTACCGAAGAATGCCTCACACGATTGGACACTCGGGCCGACCGGTGCACGCGGCTGGTGCCAGGTGAGCAAAGGAATTGCTGCGGAGGGAAATACATCGTCGTCACGCCAGATCCTCATTACCCAAGTGGCCAAAGGCGGAGCTGCGGACGGGGTATTGAAAAAAGGAGACGTCATTCTAGGAATCGGAGCGAAGCGGTTTGATCGCGATGCTCGGATCACTTTTGCCAAGGCCTTGGGTTCGGCTCAGGCTGCCGATGGCAAGTTTGTCCTCCAGCGCTTTCGTGGAGGCAAAACCGAGCAGGTGACCATTGCTCTTCCGAAGTTGCCGGCATTCTCTAACACCGCGCCCTACGATTGTAAAAAATCAAGTATCTTGCTCGATCAAGGATGTGCAGCTCTGGCCAAACGTGGCTTGGGCAAGGTGGGGATTGCCACCCATCTGAATGCTCTGGCCCTGCTCGCCAGCGGGGATGAACAATATCTGGAGCTGGTGAAAAACTACGCTCACAAAGTGGTGCGAAAACCTCTGTCGCCAGAGATCGGCCTACCGTGCTGGCACTTTGCTTTTACCAACCTTTTCCTGAGCGAATATTATCTTCTAACAAAGGATCAAAAAGTCCTTCCTGAAATCAAACGCCTCAGCGGACACCTCGTCGCTGGTCGTGGGCCATTGAGCACGTGGGGGCACAGTTTTGTGGACCCTAACAACCACCGACTTCGCGGCTATGGCGCGGTCAATGCCGTGGGCGTTCCTGTGGTGATGTCGCTGACGCTGGCGAGAGAGTGCGGCATCGATGTTCCCAATCTCGACAAGTGCATCACCGAGAGCGCGCACTTTTTCCGACGTCACGTTGGTCTGGGTGCCATTCCCTATGGTGACGGACCACCCACCACGCAATATGGCCACGATGACAATGGCAAAAACTCGGCCAGTGCATTGTTCTTTAACTTGTTAGGCGATGATATGGCGACCCGTTACTACGCCAGAACCGCGATGGCATCCTACGGCAGCGACCGCGAGCAGGGGCATACCGGTAACTTTTTCAACATGCTGTGGTCATTGCCAGCTGTTGCCTTAGGTGGTCCGGAGTCCACCGGAATGTGGCTGAAGGAATTCGGCTGGTATTACGATTTGGCCCGCGACTCTGAACACAAATATCGCTATCAGGGATATCCTAATGAACGGTCTAACAGCGCGCACTCCGGCTGGGACTGTCCGGGAGCCTACCTCCTGCATTATGCCGTCGCACGGAAACAACTACGCCTGACCGGTAAAAAACCATCCAGCATCAAAGCCTTCACGACGGAAGAAAATAAAGAGAACATCAGCGCCGGAAGAGTCAGCTACAAGGGAGCTTCGGCTGATGTGCTGAAAAAGACCCTTTCATCGTGGTCACCAGTCGCGCGGATGCGTGCCGAGAAGGAGATGAGAAAGCGCAAGATGTTAGTTGGCGCCGAGACTGGATTGAAGGCCACGGACCCATTGGAAAGGGTCGCTGCGGTGAGCTCGTTATCAGATTTTGATATGTGTGCGAAGATGCTGGAAGACTCTGATCTGAGAGTCCGTCTGGCAGCGATGCAAACACTTGCCAGACTAAATAAATCCCGTGCCGTCGCCAGTGTGTTCAAACATCTTGTTAGGGTGAAAAAAGAAAGCCCCGTATTCACTCAAAAGCTATCCGACATCTTTTTCCCCTTGGGAGCCAGAGGTAAAATGATAGGTGATCTGTTAACGGGAATCGAGGACCGGAAGATGGCTGTCTCAGCGATCAAAATCCTAATGGATGATGAAGACGCTCTGGTTTCCTCGCGCATCGCCATGGGAGTCCGTTACTTGCCGAAACAGGAGCAGATCGATTTACTGCCGCAAATTTACAAACGTGCCATACAGCCACCTCCAGGCAATGTCATGTTTTCTAACGGTCTTCGTGTTTCCTGCGTCGAGGTGCTGGCCAGTATGAAACTCAAAGAGGGTCTGGAAATCGCCGCCGATCTCGTGGCAGAAAACTCCTGGGGTAGAAACGCCAGAATCCCACGCGCTGCCAATGTGGTAACCAGCTATCAAGGCCACGCCAAAGCCGTGCTGCCTGAACTCAACAAAGCCGAGGCCTCCTACAGCAAGAAGGATGACAAATGGAAGATCCTGATTCAGAAAACCATCACCACGGTCAAAAAAGCACCCCAGCCCAAGGACAAGCTAAAGTCCATCAGGGACCTTCGCTAAGAATGAAAAAGCCCATCCTACCGAATCAGGCTGGATGGGCTGACTTTTCAGAGAGTAGGTATTACTTCCGGCGTCGCAGAAGCAGGCCGAGTCCCCCGAGACCGAGCAGCGCGGCGCTGGATGGTTCCGGCACCGTGGTAATCGTCCAGTTACCAGCCCCGGCAAATTGATTGCCAGCGCGAGCGTAGAGCTGATCCATGTTTTGAATCTGAGTGGCCGTGATGTTCAGTGCAGCGTCGTTGACTAGGACTTGATTGGCTCCAGACGGATCGTAGACAAGATCGGCAGTGCCATTAATTACATCGTAATCGAGCCTCAGAGTGGCAATGTTTCCACCGTTTGTACCCACGTTGGCTAAGCCAGCGTCGCTATTGTATCGGGTTCCATTGAAGTTGATGAAGAAATTGTTGCTGTCGTTGAAATCGCCTCCAATGAGGAGTTGAGGGCCACCTCCGGAGGCATTAATGCCAGCCTCCCAGAATGTATCGATACGAGCATCAATTAGGATCGAAAATGAGGTGACAGCAGGACCGATAGTGAAGCTGAAGTTGGAATCGTTTGTGCGCGTGATGATGTCATCCCCGCCGTTGTGGTTACGAAGATAAATCAGCCCGGATTGGCTCTGAGCTCGCCAGTTTCCTATATCGGATCCTGTCCAGTTATCACGATTGCCAGCATCGGAAAATAAGGTTCCAGACGGGCCGATATTTGTCTCCACGCTATAGCTTACGGAGGCGGCTATTGATGTTCCTTGGATGAGAGTGGGAAGAATTAGTCTTGTTAGTAATTTAGAGTTCATAGTTTATGAATGTCTTGGTCGCTATACGCTGCATTTTTCAATCATAGAGAGTTAGCCGGTCTTTGTCATGCTCGTTTTACGACAATGAACTTTACGAATTAGGCACTAGTTCATATTCGAGCGGCATGTAGTAATCTGGCTCTATGCTGAGGGATGGTGATGCCATCTTTATGGGAGATTTCGACGGGATTACTTTTGGTCGGGCCGATTTTCCACAAGCCGCCGAGGGTGATGCCCAGAGGCTCGGTGCGTTTGATGTCCGGGCACACGGTGCTGAGTTTCAGACCCGCTTCTGACTTCTTGAGCATGATGATCCACTTGAGACTGTGAGCCTGATTTGTAGCGTGCGGATAATGTCGAGAGATTACTGGCGCCAGTGCTTTTCCATGTGTTAAACAGTCCGTTTTCGAAGTTCTGGTAACCCGGCTGTGGCACCTCCTTGGTGAATGTCCCATGGGGTGTAAAGAGCAGTGTGCATAGACAGACGAGCTGTGAGAGGTGGAATTTAATGGGGGGATTATTTGAGAACACAACGTAGGGTGCGGCCTCGGTCCGTGTTGAAGTTGAGGGTAGTTTTGCCATCGACTGTGGTGGCGGCGACGCCAATGCCGCTTTGCAGGGTGTATGGCCCGTTGAGAGTGACGATGATGGGGCCGTTGCCTTTGGAATTGAAAATTTCGTCTTCTTCCGATGGCGTGCGGAGATCTGAACCTGTTAGGTAGAGTTTGAGAGTGTTTTCTTCTAGCTTGGTGATGATTAGACAGGGGGCTGAGACCTTAATGACGGCTGGGTTTGGTTTGCCTTCTTGCGGCACGGCTTCGGCTTTGCCGGCTTTGAAAAGAGCGTAGCTGGTGGTGTTTCCTGCCGCCACGATGTGGGCACCGGAGTCGTGGCGTAGCAGAGTGTAGCCACGGGAATTTTTCCATGCTTCCACGCGTTCTTTGTTCGGGGATACGAGCACCGAGTAGTGGTAGGACGCATTTTTGGTCTGTGTGCCGTGATCGAGCCAAGCGCGAGCCTGGTGAGAGTTAGTGTGGCTGCTCTGGCGGGAGATGCGCAGGTCCTGTTTACCGGGGATGTGGTAATAATTCCCTACAACATCGCACAGCAGGGTGGGTGATGTGAAGGTTTTGTCGTAGGGGAGGGCGCTAACGTCTTTGCCATTGATTCCGATTGGATGGTCAGCTTTTTTAAGGTGCTGCTGGAAGAGTAAGGTTTCGACCGGATCCTTGCTGTTAGGATGGCTGATCGAGCTGCCGAGGCATACGATGATATCGTTAAAACAGTGAAAAGATTTCTGCGCTTTTAAACCGCTGTTGGCGGGGTTCGACTTGGCGTTTCTATTCAAAGCCATGACGAGGAGTTCGGCTTTATCTAACGAAAGTCGGGTGACGGTGGCTCCTGGGAAACGCGACCAGTCCCAGCCGGGATTGAAAACGTCTGAGGCTATGCGGTGGGCTTTGATCTGGCCCTCTGGCAGAGGCGTAGGGGTGGGTTCTGCGATCACTGGCAACGCGATAGTCAACCACGCAACGAGGGCGACGCCCAGATATGATGACTTGGGAGTCATGGTGAAGATTTCTATCGTCCCATCCAGCCTCCATCGACCACGAGGACTTCGCCGTTGACGTAGTTGGATGCGTTGGAGGCGAGGAAAACGGTGGGGCCTTTGAAGTCGGATGGCTCGCCCCAGCGTCCGGCGGGGATGCGGCTGAGGATTTGTTCGGAGCGAACTGGATCGTCTTGCAAGGCTTGGGTGTTATCGGTGGCGATGTAGCCTGGGGCGATGGCGTTGACGTTGATGCCTTTGCCGGCCCACTCATTGGAAAGCGCCTTGGTCAGCTGGCCGATGGCGCCCTTGGATGCGGCGTAGCCTGGCACGGTGATGCCGCCTTGGAAGGTGAGCAGGGAGGCGGTGAAGATGATTTTTCCACTGCCGCGCTCGATCATGTCTGCGCCAATTTCTCGTGAGAGAATGAACTGGGAGTTCAAGTTCACATCGATGACTTGATCCCAGTAGGCATCGCTGTGTTCGGCGGCAGGAGCGCGCATGATGGTGCCGGCGTTGTTGACCAAGATGTCGGGCGTACCGTGGTTTTCCTTCAGTTCTTTGATGAACTGATAGAGTGACTCGCGATCTGAGAAATCCGCTTGGTAACCGGTGAACTTTCGGCCGGTGGCTTGCACGGCTTTTTCAATCTTGCTGCCGGATTTTTCCAAACTGGCAGAGACGCCGATGATGTCGGCTCCGGCTTCGGCCAGGCCTTCAGCCATGGCAAATCCGATGCCGCGTTTGCAGCCGGTGACGAGGGCGGTTTTTCCTGTTAGGTTGAAATGGTTCATTGGAAGTTGGGATTGGGGAATGGGTTGAATGCGGCTCTGGGGAGCCGGGTTATTTGATGGAATTGGGAAGCCACAGCGAAAGCGATGGCCAGAAGGTGATGACCATGAGCACGAGGATCATGGCGATGTAAAAGGGGATCATCTCACGTGAAACACCGGCGATGCGCGTCTTGCCCACGGAGCAACCGACAAACAAGCAGGTGCCCACAGGCGGCGTGCACAGGCCGATCGAGAGGTTGGCAATCATCAGGATGCCGAAGTGGATGGGGTCCATGCCGAGACCGATGGCGACTGGTAAAAAGATCGGTGTGAAAATTAAAATAGCCGGCGTGATATCCATGAAAGTGCCCACGATGAGCAGCACTACGTTGATGATCAGCAGGATCAGGATTGGGTTCTCAGACAGCGCCAGCATGGTGGCACTGACCATCTGCGGCACGCGCTCGGCCGTGAGCAGCTGGCTCATGGCGGAGCTGGTGGCGATCAGCAGCATCACCACTCCGGTGGTGCGAGCGGAGCGGGCGACGAGGGCACCGAGATCCTTGAGTGGGATTTCGCGGTAAAAAATAACAGCTAACAGAAACGACCACACCACCGCGATGGCGGATGCCTCGGTGGCGGTGAACCATCCTTTGAAAATACCGCCAATGACGATGACCACCAGCATCAGGCTGGGTAACGCGCTGAGCAGGGAGGGCCAGAATTTGGGGAACGTGGCATCCGGCGCCGCACCGTAGCCGCGCTTGATGGAGACCATGATGCAGACCGCCATGAGCGCCAGTCCTAACAGAAGTCCTGGGAAGACACCGGCTAGGAAGAGATCGGATACCGAGATGTTCGCAGCCACCACGGCAAAGACGATCATCACATTACTCGGCGGAATAAGCAGGCCGGTGATGGAGCCGGAGGTGGTGACAGCGACGTTGAAGTCCTTGTCGTAACCCTTCTTGTTCATCTCCGGAATCAAGGTGTTTCCGATGGAGGAAACGGCGGCCGCGGCGGAGCCGGAAATCGATCCGAACAACATGCAGCTCAGGGTGTTCACCATGGAGAGGCCACCGGGCAGTCGTCCCACGATGACCGAGGCGAAGTTGATCAGTCGACGCGCCAGACCTCCGGCACCCATGAGGTCGCCAGCGAGGATGAAGAAGGGGATAGCCAGCAGGGCGAACTCATCCACGGCATTGGCCATGTCGCTGGAAATGGCTTCGGCGACACCGTGGTTTCCAAGTGCCAGAGCTGCCAGAGCGGTGGCGATGCCGACGACAAAGGCCACGGGCACCTCCAGCAGCAGCAAGCTGATGAAAGCAACAATGAGAATGGCAAGGCCGAGGGTCATGGGATAGGGATTGGGAAACGGGGATTAGGAAATCGGGGGGGCGGCGCTGGGGCGCCCAGTTAGGATTTGGATGTTTCCACGGGGATGAGGAGGTGGAGGATGGAGGTGAGGGTGATGAGGATGCCGGAGACTGGCACGGCGAAATAGAACCAGGCTTTGCGAATGCCGAGCGCAGGCAGCACCTGGGCGGAGTCCCAGCGGGCTTGAAATAGCTGGAAGCCACCGATGACCATGACCAGCAGGGCAAACATGGCGATCAGCAGATGGCCAAGCTTCTGGGTGAGCGCCCGGGCTGAGGGATCTGCCTTGTTGATGAGGATGTCCACGCCTAGGTGGGAATGTTCCAGATAGGCCAACGCACCACCGAACATCACGGTCCAGACTAACAGAAACTCAGCCAGCTCTGTGGTCCATGCGATGGCCAAGCCGAAGCGGGCGGAGAGAATGCCTAACAGCACCACCAGCAACAGCACCACCAGACAGCTGGCGGAGATGCACTTGAGTGATTTGGTAAGCAGGGAGAGCATGGATGGGAAGTGGGAAATTACGGCTCTGGGGAGCCGGAGCTATTGGGCGGACTCGATTTGTTCAGCGTAGGTTTTTACTTCGCCTGTTAGGAAATCTTTGCGCGATGGACCGGCGGCTTTTTGGAAGGCAGAGATGTCGGCCTCGCGGATGGTGACGCCATTTTTTTTCATCTCTTCCACGGCAGCGTCTGATTGCGCCTGCCAGAGTTTCCGCTGGAAATGGGATGACTCCCGAGCCGCGGTGAGCACCCACTCGCGCTCTTGATCGGTGAGGGTTTTCCACAGCGCGCTGCTGATGTTGAGCACGTCGGGGATGCGGGAGTGGTGATCGAAGATGAAGTTTTTGCAGACCTCGTAATGGCGCTGGGCGACGAAGGTGGGTGGGTTGTTTTCCGCACCGTTGATGTTGCCACGCTGAAGGGCGGAATAGATTTCCCCGCCGGGCATGGGCACTGGATTAGCGCCGAGCGTGCTGGTCATGGCGATGGCGATAGGGTCTTTCATCACGCGGATGTTCAGGCCTTTGAGGTCGGCTGGATCCTTGATCTCGCCAACACTGTAGAAGTTCCGGCTGCCGGCGTCATAGTAACACAGACCACGGATGCCGGAGGGGTGCTCGCCGTCGCGGGTTTCGAGTTCCTCCAGCAGATGGGTGCCGATTTTCCCATCTAACACACTCCAGTAATGATCGCGATCACGGAACAGGTAGGGCAGGCTGAAGACCTTCATGCGTGGCACGAAGTTAGCAATGGGAGCCGCGCTGGTTTTGGCGATATCGAGCGAGCCTGCTTGCAGTTTTTCCAAGTATTCCGTCTCGTCGCCCAGCTGACCGTTGGGAAAGACATCGCATTTCATCCTGCCACCTGACAGCGCCTCCAGTCGTCGTGCGAAGTGCTCAATGCCTTGGTGCACCGGGTGGGAGTTCGGTAGGTTGTGCGCCACCTTGATGACGCGCTCCTGACTAACACCAGATCCCCCCTCACCGCTAAGCTGCTTCCGGCCGAGGTAGGCAAAGAGCGCGCTGGCGGCGAGTGCTCCGATGAGGACTCCTACGAGGATGTTGGCTTTTTTCATGAGGTGTTTTTGAACCGCGAATGGGCGCGAATTTTTCGGGGGACGATTATTCCTTGGGTTGCCGACAAGTTGCAAACTTGTCCTACTTTAGCGTGGAAAGAGGGAAGCCGTCCATGTCATCGAAGGCTTGGTTCTCGCCGCCCATGCCCCAGATGAAGGAGTATTTGCCGGTGCCGGCGCCGCAGTGGATCGACCATGATGGTGAGAGGGCGACGTCTTTTTCTGACATCCAGAGCACGCGTGTCTCGTCCGGGTGACCCATGAAGTGGGCGATGCGGTGGTCGGTATCGACATCGAAGTAAATGTAAACCTCGGAGCGGCGATCATGGGTGTGCGGCGGCATGGTGTTCCAGATGCTGCCGGTGATTAGTTCGGTGAAGCCCATGACCAGCTGGCAGGACTGGATGCCGGCTGGGTGGATGTATTGATAGAGATGGCGCTCGTTGGCTTCTTCTTTGGAACCGAGTTCGAGTTTGTTGGCATCCTCGATTTTGGCGTGCGTGGTGGGATAGTCCGTGTGCGCTGGGTAGCTGAGTAAATAGAACTGGGCCGGGTCTCCGGCGGCGGCGCTGGCGAAGATGATTTTTTTGCTGCCACGACCAATGTAAAGGCACTCGCGGGAGGCGAGATCATAGCCAGTGCCATCCACGGTGACGCTGCCAGCGGATCCGATATTGATGACACCGAGTTCGCGGCGTTCGCAGAAATAGTCGGCACGCAGGGCATCAGCGGCGGCGAGGACGAGGGGCTCTACGGTAGGCACGGCGGAACCGACGATGGCGCGGTCGAGGTCTGTGTAGGTCATCTGGAGTTGGCCTTCTGTGAACAGGTCTTGGAGCAAAAAGCGTTCGCGCAGGCCGGTGGTGTCGAGTGATTTGTAGCTGATGTCATCAGCCGTTCTGTGGCTATTCATGATTTGATGTAGGTGATTATGTTAGGGCTTGTGACCGAGTTGAGCGGAGAGTTTGTTCGCGGCGGAGATGACTGTTTTGGCCATGTCAGGGATGAGGGATTTGGGAAATCTTGAGCGGGCCGCTGTGATGCCGATGGCTCCGGCGACCTGTCCTATGGCATTGAACACCGGAGCACCAAGGCAACGAACATGATCGTGATATTCCACATTATCAACCGCGTAACCGAGGCGACGGACCTCCTCGAGTTCTGGAAGCAGCGATTCCTTGCTGGTGTGGGTGAACTCGGTGCGTTTGTTGAATTTGATCCGATTGAGTAAATCCTCACGTGCCTCATTGGAGGCATAGGCGAGCATGCATTTTCCGGAGGCGGAACAGTGCATATCGGCGAGTGTTCCAGGTCGACTGGCGACTCGCAGTGCGTGTGGGCTGTCGCAGACTTCGATCAACAACGAATTCGATCCAGAAAGGATGGCGAAGTGTGATGACTCGCCGGTTTCGTCAGTGAGACCGCGTAAGATCGGCACGCAAAGTTGGCGCTCGGGAATCTGCGACACGACTTGCAGACCGAGGTTGATCAAGCGGTGTCCCATCACGTAGTTTTTGCCAACGCCGCGCACCATGCCCTCCTCCTCAAGGGTTTTCAATACTCTGAAAACGGAGGTGCGAGGAAGCTCTAACTCTTTGGCAATCTCGCTCGCACTCATCGCCTTACGGGTGGACGTCAAGAGCTGGAAAATGGCGCAGGTGTTAGAGATGCTGGGGATGCGGTAGTTGTTCATATACGAACACGGGGTTTAAACTGTGGATAAAGGTGTGGATCGGTAGCTGTTTCGGGTCAATACGCGAATCAGCCACGCCACTCATTTTATCCATATATGAAACAATGAGTTTCCATATGGATGATTTGGGTTGGTGAGTCGGGTGATGTGATTTATAACATGAATCATGTCTAAGTCAGAGGTTGAGCAGGCTCACGCGGTCATTGTGGAACAGATGAAAAGCCATCGATTGGTTCCGGTGATTGTGCTGGATCGCGAAGATGATGCAGCGCCATTAGCGGATGCCTTGATCGCGGGAGGGTTACCGGTAGCGGAAGTGACCATGCGCACCTCGGCTGCACTGGCATCGATGCGCGAAATTTCCAAATACCCAGAAGTGCTGTTAGGTGCAGGCACCGTGCTTACGGCTGATCAGGTGGATATGGCGGTGGAGGCTGGAGCTGGCTACATCATCTGCCCGGGAATGCATCGCAGCGTGATCGAGCGTTGCCTGGAACTGGGTGTGATGGTTATCCCCGGAGCGATTACTCCCTCCGACATTGCGCTAGCGATGGACTACGGTCTGAGCCATGTGAAATTTTTCCCAGCCGAGGCGTTCGGTGGGGCCAAGACGCTCAAAGCGATGGCCGCGCCCTACCAAGACATGAAATTTGTCCCCACCGGCGGCATCCACGCCGGAAACGTTTCAGACTATCTCGCAATCTCGAGCGTGACCGCATGCGGTGGATCCTGGATGGTTGACCGCTCGCTGGTTAATGCTGGAAAGTTCGATGAAATCCAAACCTTGGTGAGTGAGGCCGTGCAGCTGGTAAAGTTAGGCTGAAAAATCGCTCCTAACTTTTCATGACCCTCTGAATGTTCAATCCACAGAGGTCACACCAGATCATCAGATTGGGATACGCCTCCGTGCGCTAAAGATTGTGCATCAACTGGATAGGCGTTGTCTCCGCGGCAGCCCTCTATTACCTTGCATCACTCCCCCGTTGTGAAAAATCCGCAGAGGATACGCGTATACAGCCCCCATGATTCCAGCCCCCATGAAAAAAAACATCCTCTCCCTGCTCGCACTCGCGCCTCTAGCGGTCACCGCCGATGTCTCTTTGTCGCATATTTTCACCAGCAACATGGTGATCCAGCGAGACCAGCCGATCACTATCTGGGGCACCGCCGAGGCTGGGGAAAAAGTCGCCGTCACACTCACTGGTGAGACGGAGCCGGACACTGCCAGCGCCACTGCAGACGACGTGGGGGCATGGGCTGTCACCCTGCCAAAGCGCGGCCCAGGCAAACCACTCCAACTGGTGGTGCAGGGGAACAACAAAATCGAGCTGAAAAACATCCTCATGGGCGATGTCTGGCTCTGCTCCGGGCAATCTAACATGGTCTGGGGCATGCGCGTGAGCGAGAATGCCAAGCAGGCGATCAAAGAGGGCGTTCACCCGGATCTCAGGTTGTTTGCGGTTAATCGTAGGCTCGCCAAGGAGCCGGAAGATGACATCCGTGGTTCCAAGTGGTGGCCCTGCGTGCCCAGAACCCTGGAAAAGACCAGCGGCAAGCTCGGCTATTCCGCCGTCGCCTATTACTTCGGCCGCCGACTGAAGCAAGAACTCGGCGATGTGCCGGTGGGCCTCATTGTTTCCGCCTACGGGGGCTCGCGGATCGAGACGTGGACCACCGAGGATAGCTGGAAATCCGTGCCCGAGCTAGCGGAGGAATATGAAAAGCTGCGCAGCGCGAACAAGGTGGAGCCGGCCGCGCACCTCAAGAACAATCCGCAGACCCGTAGTCGCTACCCGATCTGCTACAACAGCATGATCCACGGGCTGTCACGCCTTAAGATCAAGGGCACCATCTGGTATCAAGGAGAGGCGAACATGTCCGAGGGCGCGCTCTACTTCCACCGCCAGCGTGCGCTGGTGAACGGCTGGCGCGAGATCTGGGGGAAGGACATGCCGTTCTATTTCGTCCAGCTTGCACCGTATCGCTATCCCAAAGACAAGAACACAGCCCTCCCGCACATGTGGCTGGCACAGCAGAAGGCCGCCGATGAAATTCCTAACAGCGAGATGGCGGTCACCATCGATGTGGGCAATGCCAAGAACGTTCATCCGGGGCAGAAAAGGCAAGTGGGAGAGCGCCTGGCTGGACTCGCGCTCAAGCACACCTACGGCAAGGATGTGGAAGCCGATGGCCCGGTTTACAAAGACCACAAGATCGCCGATGGAAAAATCACCATCAGCTTCGACCACGCCGGCAAAGGCCTGGCGACCAGAGATGGCCAGGCACCGCGCGAGTTTGAAGTCGCAGGCGAAGACGGTGTCTTTCATCCGGCCACAGCCGTCATCGCGTCACCTAACAAGTTGATCCTATCGAGTCCTCAGGTAGCCGCCCCGGTCAAGGCAAGGCATGCGTGGAAAAACACGCCGGACGCAAACCTGATGGCTGGCTCCGGCCTGCCGGTGCCCTGTTTCGAGACCCAATGAGTGGTGCCTCCGCAGGCAATGCCTTGGAAATCGTTTATAACGCCTCCTCCGGTATTACCGGCGTCAGCGCGATTGACAACGGCAATGGCACTGTGACCATTACCGCCATCCCTGAGCCTTCTTCCACCGCTCTTCTTGGTCTGGGAGTTTTGGCATTCTTCCTCCGCCGCGGCCGTTAGGCAGAGCCTGTCACCTAACAGATTTACGCATCCAATCAAAAGCGCGCCCATAGCTGGGTTCGCTTTTTTATTGAGGGCATCACCAAGGCCTCACAAACTAGGGATTTTTGAACCGCGCATGGAGGCGAAAAAACGTAAATGAGGGTCAGCGCATCCGACCACCTCCAAGATGTGTGGACGTAAAAAAGGCGACCGGATGAGGGTCGCCTTTGATGAGTGAGAGATGGGAAGCTAGTTGCAGCTATCTTATTTGCGGCGGCGCAGGATCATCGCGAGACCTCCCAGACCGAGCAGCGCCGTGGAGGATGGCTCGGGCACGAAGAAGGCCTCTGAAGCTCCAAAAATATGGGTGTCACGCTGTAGGTTGTCACCAGTCCAGTTCAGCGTGGTTCCTGAGCCAAATGAAATATACCAGTTATGGTTCGTGTTTGCTTGACCGCCTGGTGACGGATCGATGAAACCTGTCGCAGGGTTGTAGTTTGCGGTTTGGCCACCCCCTGTGTCCGCGATCTCGGTGCCGCCCGTGTTGAGCACTGCGTCCCCCCAGTCTGGAAACGAGCCATTTACCGGGCCCACTGCATAGGTTATGTTGGCTACCGATGACCCGGGATCTGCTGTCATTGAGAACTCCATGTTGAGCACATCCACCCCATTAAGTGCTCCGCCTCGGAAATCCAGAACCAGTCCCCCGCCATTTAGGTTGCCGCTGCCGACACCGACGGATGCTCCGGCGTTTGGTTCCCAATTTAGGGTGTCGCCTCCAGTTCCAGTATAGGTGATGGTTACAGACCACCCGCCAGAGGCGCCAGTGTTGGACTCGGACCAAGTTCCTGAATAAGTGGTGCCGTTGCCAGCGCCGTCACTGACGTCGACGATGCTTCCATTCACTGGGTTCAATCCACTGAATGTTATGGCTGGAAATGCCTGGGTGCTCATCAATGAGCAAAGTCCCAGAGTGTAGATTAGTTTCATGTGTGTAAGGTGAATAATTTTCATAGCATGATAGTTAAGAGTAGTTTCACGATGGACGTCAACGACATTGTTCCGAAACATCACAGTTTCCGAGAATAGAGACAATTTGGTGGGTATGCGATACCGCACTGCTTGGCTTGCCTATGCATGCCGAATTTGCAGCTGCTCTGCCACGGTGAAAAAATCGGTTTCACTGTCGCTGCCTGGGTTGTTGAAAGCATAGCCATCATTCCGAGTATTTAATATGTTGAGGGATGCAAGGTCGTAGGTGCCACCGAGATCGAATGTGATAATCGCGGTCGAGGCATTGTTGTTAGAAAGCCACTTGGTGTCGCTGAGAATGGCAAGATTTGCTACATGTCAATGACGATGGTGCGAAGACATTCGACTTAAATTGCATAACATAGCCAACTTCGAGATGTCGGCCTGAAATCTAGCACCGCGCGATTACACAGGGATCATTGAGTCCCCATAACTACAGGCCCAATAAAAACCCAAATCCACAACCCCATGAAAAACCAAATATTCAATAGCCTAGCTGCTGCTACGCTTTTACTAAGCGCCACTTGTGTTGCATCCGCTGCGACGATTAATCTCGACGTAATCTCTCCTGGTCCCGGAAATCCCGGATGGAACGTGCTTACCAGCGATAACGGAAATATTGCCCAATCTTTCTCGACCAGCGGAAATAATCGGATCATCACCTACGACCTCACAAACGTTGATCTCACTTCCGTGGGAGGCACAGCGAACGAAACGATTCAGTTGACGGTGTCCTTAACAGGTACCACAGGTGTTGCTGCAAACCCCTATTTGCCTAATTACGGTGGTGACGGAGCAGTTGGTAGAGATGGTGGCGGATTGATCTACGGCAGCACGAACGACACCTTGACTGCAACCGTCGCTCTGGTCAGTTCCACCTTCAGCGGTGTGACTGTCGATGGCTTTGACGAAGTGAGCTTCGGAGGGTTTATCGCTAGTCAGAATGAGAGTGCCAACATTATCCACGAAGGTGGAACGACCCTTGCGAGTTCCCCGTCCGGGAACACCTACACTCTTCCCCCCAGTAGCTTCATGACCATCGATGCGATTTCCGGGGCTTTCAACTTGGTGGCCTACGAAATCCAGCTGACTGCTGTGCCAGAGCCTTCCTCCACCGCCCTTCTCGGGCTGGGTGGTCTGGCGCTGATCATGCGCCGCCGCCGCTAAGTGGGATCTATCGGCTGACAGATATAACTCTTAAATTCAAGCGCGCCCAATGCCGGCGCGCTTTTTTGTCCTAATTATCTCAGGAGTTCACGCTCGCATCACAGGCGATTCCGATGCCGATGCATGGCCACGGGTGGCGACTGGAAGATGCCTTTTCTTACAACGTATAAACAGCACAATGATTCGACTCACCGCACTCCTTTTCGCAGTTCTCCTCGGAATCGGGCAGATAATGGCCGATCAACGAAAGCCGAATATTGTCGTTATCCTAACAGACGACCTTGGATACGGTGATGTGTCGTTTCTGAACGCTGCATCAAAGATCAAGACACCGCACATGGATGCACTTGCCGGTGAGGGTGTTTACTTGACCGATGCGCATTCGCCGAGCGCGATCTGCTCGCCCACGCGTTACTCCATGCTCACCGGTCGCTACGCATGGCGCAACCCAATCCTCAAAAAGGGCGTCTTGATGCCTTGGGAAGAGCCGGCGATCGGTGCGGATGAGGTGACCATTTCGGCGATACTGAAGAAGTCGGGGTACGACACCGCGTGCATCGGAAAATGGCATTTGGGTTTTCACTGGCCGTGGGCTCCCGGTTTCTCGCCGAAGGCGGCTCGCAAGGGCGGCAACAGTATTGCCAAGAACCGGATGTTTGATTGGAGCAAGTCCATCACCGGCGGGCCGCTTGCCGTGGGGTTCGATTATTACTTCGGCGATGACGTGCCGAATTTTCCTCCCTATGCCTTTATCGAAAACGGTCGGCTGACGTGCGATCCGGTGGATATCCGTGCCAACAACTTAAAACCGATCTCTTTCCGCGGCCACATTCACGGCGACGGGCCGGGAGAGAAGGATTGGCAGCTGGAGAAGGTGATGCCGACGATCACGGAGAGGGCGGTGAAGTATATCAACGAGGCGGGCGCGAAGGAGAAGCCGTTTTTCCTCTGGTTCGCGACGACGTCCCCCCACACGCCGGTGGTGCCGACCAAGGAGTTCCAGGGGAAAAGCGATGCCGGCTACTACGGAGACTTTGTTGTGCAGACGGATCACTCAGTCGGGAAAATTGTTCAGGCGCTGAAGAAGAACGGTCTGTTCGAAAATACTCTATTGATCGTGACCAGCGACAATGGCCCGTCGGAAATAGTGCAGGGTATCATTCAGAAGCACGGTCATCTTCCTGCCGGGGAACTTAGGGGTATGAAGTGGGACTCCTGGGAGGGAGGTCACCGTGTGCCGTTCATCGCCTCTTGGCCGGAGGGCGGAGTCAAGGGTGGCAAGCGTGTCGACGAGCCGATCCTGCTGACCGATCTCTACGCGACCATGGGTGCCGTGGCAGGAGCGAAGATTGCTGATCTGAAGGACAGCATGAACGTCATGAACACCTTGTTAGGCAAGGGGGCGGTGCGGACCGAGCTGGTTTATCACAGCGGCGGCGGGCATCTCGGCCTGCGGCAGAACGAATGGGTCTTGCTGCAAGGCAGCGGTGGGAAAAAGGAACCCGCGTGGAAACGGAAACGTTTCGAAATTCAGTCACCGGATGCACCGGTCCAGCTTTTCAATCTATCCGAGGACGTGACGCAGAAGGTCAACGTCGCCTCCAAGCACCCCGAGATTGTGCAGCGCCTGTCGGCGCGCTTGAAGGTGATTAAGCAGTCAGGTCGGTAAATTTGTTAGATTTCTGGTATGTTGATTCGGAACATTCATATGAAGCTACGACGAGGTCTTGCAAAATGGATCGGTGTCGTGGCTGTGGCCGTGCCATCGTTCGCCCACTCGGCGGAGCAGGGGAAGCCGCCGAACATCGTGGTGATTCTGGCCGATGACATGGGCTACGGAGACGCGCGTTGCTACAACGAGGACTCCAAGATCCCGACTCCTCATCTCGACAAGTTGGCGAGCGAGGGAATGCGTTTCACGGATGCTCACACGCCGTCGTCGGTCTGTTCACCGACGCGCTATGCAATGCTCACCGGACGATACGCCTGGCGGACGGAGCTGAAACGTCAGGTGCTGTGGGCCTGGGACAGACCGCTGATTGAAAACGGGCGGTTGACGATGGCGTCGATGCTCAACCAGCACGGCTATCACACCGCCTGCATCGGCAAGTGGCACCTCGGCTGGGAGTGGAGGACGGCTGTCGGCACTGCGATGCCGACGTCGCTTAAGATCGGCCAGTCCAACCACAAGCTGCGTGTCAAGCTGGCTGAAAAAGTCGACTACACACAAGAGCTCGGCGGCGGACCGCTCGGCGCGGGCTTTGATTATTACTTTGGCGATGACATGGTGAATCAGCCACCCTACCTGTGGATCGAAAACCAGCGATGCCTGACTCAGCCGACCGAACCCTTGCTCAAGGGCATCAGGGAGGGCTGCTCCAACGGTCCGGCGACCCCTGGGTGGGATCAGACCAAGGTCTTGCCGCGCATCACCGACCGCGCGGTGCAATACCTCCGCACCAGAGGGGCAACGAAGGACCGTCCCTTCTTTCTCTACTTCGCGTTGACCGCGCCGCACCTGCCGGTCATGCCCGGTGAAGCCTACGTGGGGAAATCTTCCTATGGTTCCTACGGTGACTTTGTCCACCATGTCGATGCCATCGTGGGGCAGGTCGACAAGGCGCTCGCCAAAGCCGGTCTCGCGGAGAACACGCTGGTGATTTTCACCTCCGACAACGGCTCCTTCGCTCCCCGCAAAAACGGGCATTCACCCAATGGCGCGCTGCGAGGCAAGAAGGGATCGATTTACGAGGGCGGACACCGGGTGCCGTTCATCGTCCGCTGGCCGGACAAGATCAAACCCGGCTCGGTGAACGGCCAGTTGGTCGGCGTCAATGACCTCATGGCCACCGTCGCGGCCATCGTAGGGCACTCCTTGCCAGACGATGCCGCCGAGGACTCGGTGAATTTTTTACCCACCTTGTTAGACGCAACCAAGGCGGTGCGGCAGGACTTGGTGGCCCACTCAGCAAACGGAGAATTCGCCCTGCGTGACGGCGATTGGAAACTGATTTCCAACGCCCGTAGGAAACCGACCCAACTCTATCACCTCGGCAACGATCCAGCGGAGAGCAAGAACCTGATCGCCGCAGAAAAGGAAGTGGTCGCCCGCTTCGCTGCGAAGCTTGAGCGCTATCACCAGCAGGGACGGAGTGTTGATAGGAAGCCGTGAGGATGACAGGCCGTTGCGCTCAGATTGGCAAAGGGTCTATTGCTTCGGCTTTTTCGCAGGTTGGATTTTTTCCAATTTCAGTTCGGCGAATTTGTTTAGCAGCGCACCTCTCCAGAGGAAATAGCCCTTGCTGTTAGGGTGGATGCCGTCTTTGAGGATTCCTTTCTTCGGGCCGCCGTTTTCATCGGCAAAAAGCGTCCAGGTGTCCAGGGTGGTGACTTGTGGATATTTCTTGGCGAACCCGGCATACATGTTATTCAGTTTTTGCGCCTTCTCCTTGGGGACATTCCTGTTCGGAGCGCTGGGCATGATGTAGCAGAGGATCACCGGGGTCTTATCGTTGTGGGCCTTGATCTTATCGAGCATCAGTTTGACGTTGCCAGCGACGATTTCCGGCTCGGTGTCCCTGCCGAGGTCGTTGACGCCGATGAGGATGACGATGGCGGCGGGGTCCAGGGCGAGCACGTCCCCGTCCATCCGGTAGAGCGCCCCGCGTGAGGTGTCAGCAGAGATACCTCGGTTGGCGGTTTTGTACCCCTTGAACGCACCTCGGAAAGACGGGCTCCAGCCCATCGTGATCGAGTCGCCAAGGAAGGTGATTGCGCCCTTGTCTTGCTCGACGCGTGTGGCCCAGCTTTTCCGGAGTCGGAACCAGAGGCTGTTGAACATCTTTCCTCCGCTGATGGGGCCGGCGCCGGGTGTGTTGGCATCGTCCTTCGGCACGGCCAGGGGGTTGGGCGTGGGGTTTGAGTGGGCCGGGGCGGCTAGCGCGAAGGTAAGAAGTAGGGCGTAAATGGTGCGGGATTTCATAGTGGGGTTTAGCATGCTGGTGATGGGTGGGAGTTTATATACGGCTGAGATTGTTCAGGTGGAACCGAGGGGCGTCGAGGCATTTGCCAGCACCCATGTCAGAGACGCTCTTCAATTGGGCGGAAAAAAGCCGATTCCATCCTCATGGAAGCGGCTTGAGGTGAAAGCAAATCGTGTGGCGTTGTCTTTAGCGGCGACGGCGCAGGATCATGCTGAGGCCGATCAGGCCGAGTAGTGCGCTGCTGGGCTCGGGCACCGCGCTGAATGCCAGGTTGTCTGTGATATCACCTGATCGGATGCTGCGCAGGCTAAGGCTGTCCCAGTTCAGCCAGTTGGTACCGTCCGTGGCGCTGGTGTTCAGAGCGGACATGTCGAAATCACTCATGCCGCTCGGGGTGAGCCAGGTGGATCCGTTCAGGCTGTATTCGAAGGTGCCCAGCTCGTTCACCAAATCGATGGTGAGGCGCATATCGACCACACCGAGAACATTGGCCCCCGCTGCGGTTGCATAACCATCGGTGGACGATGCCACCGCTGTGAAACTGGGTCCAAGATACACGATGAAGCCAGAGGCGGCACCGGCACCCATGAGGACGCCTTGGCTGAAAGTTCCGCCATCATTAAATCCAACTCCAGCACGGGAGAAGCGGTTATTGCCAACTCTTCCGGTCATTTCAAAAACGACTGATGTGGTACTGGCAGACAGATAGGGTCCGCCATCGTCGCGGTAACCGACTCCTGCGGTGGCTGAATTGTTGTAAGCTACGTTGCCGGAGAGGGAGCCGTTGGTCAGGTCGTCGCGGATATGGGTGCCATTTGAACTCATGACCCAACCTCCCTGACCATCGAGTTCGGAGGAGGTGGGGTAGCTGGGATGGGAGGAGCTGGTGTAGCTGTCGAAGTTTTCGGTAGCAACGACGGTCGCCGATGCTTGGCTGGCAATCATCAACGAGCCTCCTACGAGGGTGGCCAATAGTGGGGAAGTGTTGGTGGTTTTCATAATTTTGGCTTATATGAGGTGGTTTGACGACCGTCACGTCAAGTGATCGACCAGTGCACGGCACCACAGGAATTAGACGACCATCTGCCAAGATAAATAGATCCGCATGACTGTCTTCGCAGAAACGGCATCATTATGTAGCAGATCGTGCCATATTTGAGGCTGAAATCAATCCGCAATTAGGCGAGGCAGGTGTTTGGCTGGTCTGAGGCCACTGCAGTTCGACGTGTTATAGATGGTATGTGCGCAGACTTATGGAGGGGTAGAGTCAAGCCAAGGGACGGAACGTCCATGAATATAGGCACTGTCTGTGTGAGCAAAAGTCGTGTTTTCATGCACTGATGCGCAATTTAAATAAAATTGACACCCTGTCGGCTTCTCTTTAGTTGGCGTATATTATTTACGATCAAATAATTGCACACATGGCAAAGACGATATCAATGCTCTCTCTGGGCCTTCTCTGTGCCGTCAGTACTCATGCAGCATCCCTTTCTTGGGATGATGGTGATCCCGCCAACTCCGCATGGTATGCTGCCGATAACTGGAATCCAAATCAGGGTCCAACTGGTAGCGACAATCTCACTGTGGGGTCGGGTCTGAACGCAGCGCTGGGTTCGGCTTTCACCATCACCTCTGGCACGCTCGATATTCAGGACGGAGGAACCGTAGAACTCGTTCTTGATGGTGACATCCGGCTGAGTAACAACGGTGCGGTGAGTGTCAATATCAGTGGCGAGCTGAACCTGAACGATTCAGGCACTTACCTCAGCACCAACGTCAATACCTCCGCGACCCAGGGAACTTTCCGACTGAACGGGGGGAGCATCAATATCAGCGACTGGAACAATTCTCTCCGCTCGGTAGGTAATGCCAACTCCGGCATTGGCTTCGAGTTCATGCAGGCGGGAGACACCATCAATGTATCCGGTATTTCTGCAGCCGAGCAGGCACCTTATCTGGATAAGTTCAAAAATGAGTTAACATTTTTCGGTTTCCGGGGCCAAACGGTGACTTGGTCCGGCACGGCCAACGGTGCCGAGACCCAGGTCCACGAGGGGTTCAAGCTGGTTCGCACAGATGATTTTGCAAACGGCAATTCCACCGTGACGCTGGTTCAGGTGGATCCCAACTTCGGGCCTGAAAAAATAGTGGTGTACTTACTCGGAGGCCAGTCGAACTGTTTTGGTTTGGGTGCTACCTCCGGTCTTTCCAGTGAACTGCAGGCCCCGCTTGCCGAGGTGCTTTTCAGATATGATCAGCCGTCTGCCGGATCGGGTTCCTTGACGACTAAGTCATGGATAGCCCTGCAGCCTGGCAGCGGCAACAATGGTGGCCTCGGGCCGGAGGTCCTGTTCGGGCGGATCCTGCATGAAGAGGTAGGCTCGCAGGAGACGCGCATCGCCCTGGTCAAGTATGCCAAGGGGGGCTCCAGCTTATTTATAGACTGGGCGCCGGGCGGCAACGCAACCACCGTGGGTGATGGCGCCGAGTATGTTAGCTTCCAGAACACCGTCAACTCCGCACTCAGTGACTTGGCTATACTCTACCCGAACTCAGAGATCAGTATCAAAGGCATGATCTGGATGCAGGGTGAGAATGATGCCAGGAACGAGCAGGGGGACGCTTATCAGACCAATCTGAACAACTTCATCGCCGATGTGCGCGCTACCTACGGTGCCGACCTTCCCTTTGTCGTTGGTCAGCTCTCAGATGGGCAGACCGATCTTCCGGCAGTTCAGCTGCAAAAAGTCCAGGACGCCCAGGCGGCAGTGGCGGCAGCCGACCGCTGGGTCGGCCTCGTGAACACGAATGACCTGTCGCTGCTGAGCGACAATCTGCACTTCAATACGGCCGGCCAAGTGGGCATGGGCACGCGCTTTGCCAAGGTGATGCTCACACTGCCCTTGACCGATGATGATGGCAACGGGCTGGATGATGATTGGGAAGAAAACCACTGGGGAGAAGGCATGACCGGGCAGGATCCCGCAGGCGATGATGATCACGACGGCTGGGACAATGCCACCGAATATGCTTGGGATACGGATCCACTGGTAAGCGACGGAGTCGGCTTCACGGCCGCCCCTCCCTCGGGTGATATGGTGGACTTGTCGTGGACCACCGCAGACGAACGGCGCTACATGATCGAAAAATCAGACGACTTGATTAACTGGACGCGCGTTCACTCATTCATCGAGCCGGCATCAGCAGGGGAGTTCAACATGCCGGTAGAGACGGACGGAGAGTCGAAGCAGTTTTATCGGATTGGTGTCCACCGCTAATCGTCCGGCCACGCTCAGAGCTGGATGATATTTCCTAACCGGAGTCCTTCATCAGGTGAAAGAATTCCCGCATTGCACGCGTTACACAGCTCCTATAACACCGTCATGCTTCATCGCTCCTTTTTACTGATCACTGGACGTCGTTTCTCAGTCGCCGCCGTTTATTTAGGTCTTCATCTGGCATGCTTGTTCGGCGCTTTGCAGGTTCGAGCTGAGATCTCAACTCCCGCATTCTTTTCCGATGGCATGGTGCTCCAGCGTGAAGGCGACGCCAAGGTGTGGGGAAAGACGGACCCCGGCACCGAGCTTAAGGCGACCTTTGGGGATGTATCTCTCAGCACGACTTCCGACGAACAGGGCAAGTGGTCGTTCACCTTTAAAAATCTCAAGGCCGACACCACCGGCAAGACACTGACCATCAGCTCGGCCAAGGAGAAGAAAGTCATCAACGATGTGCTGGTGGGCGAGGTCTGGCTTGCCAGCGGCCAGTCGAACATGGAGTGGACAGTCAATAAGACCTCTAGTAAACTCGAGGCCAATACCGCCAACGATTCGCTGTTGCGCGTCTACGTCAGCGCCAACATCGCCCGTGGATATCCGCAGACCGATTTACCCGGCTCATGGAAAGCCACCAAGCCAGGAAACACCGGTGGATTCACCTCGGTGGGCTACAACTTCGCCCGCAAGCTGCGGGCGGAACTCGACGTGCCGGTCGGTGTCATCGAGTGCGCCTGGGGAGGCAAGACCATCCAGAGCTTCATCAGCCGGGAGGCGCTCGAGAACTTGCCGGAAGCCAAAAAAATGTTCGGCCCTCAGCTCAAAGTGCTGGCAGGCCCAGACTTCGTAAAGGCACAGGCCAACTACCAGGCGGCTTTCGAAAGCCATGCCGATGCCCTGAAAAAATGGGAACAAAACAAGCAGGGGAAAAAGCCCGAGCCGCCCAGGCAACCGAACGACCCAGGTCGCAACCCTTTCTACGTCTGCAGTATCTACAACGGTATGGTCGCTCCATTTGTGGGCTACGGCATCCGCGGTGCACTCTGGTATCAGGGCGAGAGTAACGCCAAGGGGGGCAGCAGTCATTTCTATGCCAAGCTGCAGGAAACTCTCATCAAAGACTGGCGCGCGCGATGGGGCAAGGACTTCTCCTTTTACTATGTCCAGCTGGCCGCCTACCATGCACCGAAGAAACAAATGTGGGTCACCGTGCAGGACCAGCAGCGGCGTGTGCTCGACATGGTGCCCGGCACCGGCATGGCGGTGATCACCGATGTCAGCTCTTTGAAAAACATCCACCCGCCTAACAAAAAGGACGTTGGCGAGCGTCTCGCGCGCTGGGCTCTGCACCACGACTACGGAAAATCCGATGTCATAGTCTCCGGGCCGCTCTATCAGTCGAGCAAGGTCGACGGCTCATCACTGGTGCTCAGCTTCAAGCACGCCAAAGGTCTGAAGGCGAGCGATGAGAAGCCGTTGCAGCATTTCGAGCTATCCGATAAGGATGGAAAGTGGCACTCGGCCAAGGCAGAGATCAAAGGTGATACAATAGTTCTCACCAGCGACCAAGTGACCGAGCCAGTCCACGCCCGCTACGCCTGGAATGCCGTGCCGACTGGAGCTAACCTCACCAATACCACCGATCTGCCCGCCAGCTGTTTTACGACGGAGTAGTTAAACTCGCAACCAGCGATTTAACGCGCTAGGGCTTTGGCGACCGTTGAATTTCCTAATGTGCTAAATGAGTTGCCGAAACAATAAAAATTGACACTTTGCAAGCGGTTCGTATAACTCGCTTATTCTCTGATAACCAATAATTTATGAAACAGATACTGCCCCCTCAGTCAATTAAACACTTGGCAACCACCACATTGTCATTTGTTGCCTTGGCATCCACGAGCCATGCCGCGTTGTCTCTACTCAATGGAGACTTCGAATCCCAAGTGGCCTATCAGGATGGCAGCGGTGCCAACCTTTACAGTGACCGTATCGTAGGTACTACGCCGGCCGGAACGGACTGGTATGAGTCGAATACAACCGCGACTTTCAACGGAGATGCGATCCTTAACAGCTCCAACACCGCATTCAATGGACAATACCGGAGCGGCGCTATTGGCACTAGTCAAACCGGTTGGGGTAATGTGGCTCTCCTCGCCAATACCTCGAATTACATCTATCAAAATTTGGGCGCGTATACCAACGAAGCGACCATGACTGTGTCCGTTACCGGGTTCGAAAGGGTGAGCGGAGGTACCACTGGGGACTTCAATCTCCAAGTTACCGTTTACGCTCAGACCGGAGCGTTCACTCCGGGCACGGGAACAGACATTGCATCGGCAGGGCTGACCCAACTTGGCCAATTGTCTTACCATTACGACTTCGACAACAGTGTCACAACCTATGATTCTGAAGATCATGATTTTGTCTTCAATGGCTTTAGTGGTGCTACAAGCGGTGACAACATCTGGATCGATATCCGCAAAGTCACCGGAGCAGGCACGCATGTCGCCACCATCGACAACGTGAGTATCTCTACCACGGCCATTCCAGAACCCTCTGCAACAGCGCTCATTAGCCTTGCCGGCCTTGGCTTCTTCCTGCGCCGCCGCCGTTAAGTTAAAGTATTTGAAATTCCCAACCGCCAAAAAATCCGCGTCGGAGTTTTCCAGCGCGGATTTTTTTTCGTGTTGTGTGGAGAAAAGTAAGTATTCTGTTTTAGGTAAGAATAAGTCGCGATTGCCATTTACCTGCGGCGGCGCAGTAGAGCGAGAGAGCTGAGGCCGAGGAGAGCAAGTGACGAAGGCTCGGGAACCGCGACACCCTGCACATAGAATGTGAAGTCTTGCGCCGCTACTGAACCGTTAGTCGTATCGCTGGTGTTAAGCAGCAAACCATCGGTGTAGGCATTTCCACCGGAGACATTGAACCTGATGAAATTAGGGCTATCGGCTGGAGTGGTGCTGGCGAAGTCGCTGTCGAGATAGGTGAACACGAATGCGTAGGCGGTGTCTTCTTGGAAGGTGACTTCACCGGGAATAAAGTTGATATGATAGTAGTCGTTGGCTGTGTGCGCTGATAGATCGAATGTGCCCGAGAACATGGTAGTCATTCCGGTGCCGTCGAGGGTGTCACCGTCACCGGCACCGTCCCCCATATTCCAGGAAGTTAGGGTATTGCCATTGCCTGAGGGGTTCCAAGCGAAGATCTCCAAAGCCATGGACTCGTCGCCACCGCCGAAGGTTTGGTCTTCGAAAGTTTGCACAGTCAGCGTGGTGATCTGGTAAGAAGGCCCTGTGTTTGCATCGACGTTGAACGTTTGCCCCCGTCGGCTGAACGAAGCACCGCCGTCAACGAAGGCTGTGGTGAAACTGCCACTGTTGTCATTTTGTGAGACGATGTCAGTGGTCGGCTTGACGGTGTCGATCGTTAGCGTAGCGGCACTCAGGCTGAGTGGAGCAAGGCTTACGAGGAAAGCTGCGCATGATGTATTTTTCATAGTGTGACTTGTAGGTTTATTAGGCGGGGAGTGAAAAGTGAGTATCCAAGTCCAGTGAAACGTGGTGAATCAAAACCAGATGGATAAGATACGATGGGTGATCCGTCAATAAGGGATTATTTACTCGGCCGCGCGCATTTTGACTTCGCCGTGGGACTCGGTGGCGCCTACGCCATTGGCGGTGGCGCGAAGGGTGTATTTCGCGTTGGGCTTGTATTCTTTGAGCGGCAGCGCGTAGGTGACGTTCTGGAGCTTGCTGCCGCTGAATGCGCGGTGGCGTCTTTTGCGACGGGCTTGCCGTGGCTGTAGTCGAAGTAGGTGTCCCGGAGCCCTTCGTCCACAGACCTGAACGGCGTGTGATGTGGAGCTTTTCCGTTGTTGTTGCTGAGGAGTAAACAGTGACAGAGAGACACGGCGCTCCCCGTTACGCTCTACTCCGGCAGTGGTTTGTTTGGTAGCAACAGCGAAAACAGATCGGCGTCGATGACTTGGTCGTTGCCGAGGAATTCGATCAGCAGCTTGACGCGCTCGCTGGATGGTAGCACTTCGATGACCTTTCCCTGCATGCCCTGCATCGGGCCGTGGGCGATTTCCACCTCGTCCCCTGGCCGGACCTGAGGCTGCAGCGTCAGGGTGTCGTCTTCCACGCTTTCCTGCTCTTCCATCAGTCGACACATCTCGGCGATGAAGCTGGCGGGTATTTCCGGCACGTAATCTCCGAACTTAAGTAGCGTCATCACGCCGTGGGTGTGGACCACGTTGCGTTCATTTTCGCGACGTGAGAAAAAGGCGAAAATATAGCCGGGAAACATCGCCTCCACCCACCAGATCTTGCCTCGGCGGGTCGCTTTGCGATAGCGCAGGCGCGGGCAGAACGTTTCCACTCCCTCCAGCTGCCTCAGACTTTTGGCGGCGATATGCTCACGCTTTGATTTGGTGCGCACACAATACCAGGCAGGTGGATCGTCGTTTTCTAAAGGGTCTGACATGGGGTCTTGGGCGGGTGGGGTAACACGATCAGTTTATTCTCCCAAGAACTTTTGCAGCAGCGGTAACACGAGGTTGGCTTTCCGAGACCATCTTTCGAGGCGTTCTATGCGTTCATCATAAAATTCACGAAGCTCAGGGTCGTCGATTTTTTGTGCCTCAGTGTGCAAATTCTGAAGCTTGTGTTTACCGCTCTGAAGATGTGGCCGGATTTCTTCGCGGATGAATCCCCCCACGAGCTTCTTCAATTCAACATCGGCTTGGAAATACGTTTTCCGATCATCCTTATAGTCCACCTCGCGGACTGCTCCGAGAGTGCGCAGCGTTTTCAACCCCTGGCTGGCCGAGCCTTTACTGATGCCCAGGCGCGTCACCAGATCATGCATCGTGAGAGGAGTGGGGGAGGCAAAGAGGACTCCGTATATTTCACCTAACGACTTGGGCAGTCCGAGCATGCGGACCCCGTCCTGAAAAAAGGATAATAAATGCTCATCAATGGCACTTACGCCAGATGACGGACAATCAGGTGCGTTCATGGAGTCGAACCTAGCAAGACTCGATCCAAAGTTCAAATTTTTTTGAACACCCCAATGCTAAAAACGCCGGGAGTTTTCCCGGCGGCATCCAAATCAGTATGAAAATGCTTATTTAACGTGAGCGACCGGTAAAGGTGCTTTGTTTTCATCCGTGCCGTCAGCATTGTGATCAGCTGATGAGGTGGCAGCGGCACCTTCTGAAACTGTCGCAGGGGTCTTGACTTGTGAGAAGAACGAGGCGCCCAGCCAAGCGGCAAGGACCAAAGAGCTGGAAATGACGAATAGGCGAACGGACTTCATGCTGTGTGTTGGGTCAGAGGAATGATCCGTTGATGCTAGCATGAAGAGCACACATGCGTAAAGTCTTATATCTGAGGCATCCTCACACGGCTTAGAAGGTCTAAAAGAAGGCTGTCGAAATCCTGACTACAATCGCTTAGCGGGCTACCACACTTGGTGTACTGGTGGTTCCGTATCGGTCGACGGAGCTGATCGCGATCGCGTTTGGGGTGCCGCTGAGGATGATACTATTCACTGATCCGGGCACGATCTTGACGGTATGCCAGATCCGTCCGTAGCGAGCTTGAATGGCGTATTTGGCAGCGCCACGCACAGGACTCCAGCTGGCCTGAACCCCACTTCGCGTAGTGCCCGCCTTCAAGATGGGAGTATGTGGCTTGGCCTGGCTGAGCCATGGCATTGGAGGCACCAGGGCGGCGGTGGTGTAAGCTTCCTTACCAAGCAGCGTGGAAATACCACCCCGGTTTTGATTCAGCGATTTCATGCTCCAGTGCACGTGGCCGGCGTAGTTGCGCCCGATGGTTCTAGACAGTTTCACCTGGTTGAGAATTTCAGAGGCTGGTCTGCCCGGGTCTTCTGTGCTGTTGATGCGTGCGGTCGCGATCCCCGGCCAAACGGGTCGGCTTCCCTGAGCCCGCCACCAGTTTAACAGCAGCGTGTAGCTCTGTGGTCCGGCTACGCGCCAATAGAGCTGTGGCGACATATAATCGCACCAGCCATTCGCAAGCCATTTGCGTGAGTCAGCGGCGAGGTGCTCATAGGCGTTGATGGTGGCAGTAGTGCCGCTGGGAACTCCGGGTTTCCAGATTCCGAATGGGCTGATGCCGACTCGCACCCACGGCTTGGTTTTTTTAACCGAAGCATACATATCGCGCACAAAGGTATCGACGTAGCTTCTTCGCTGAGCTTCGCTTTTGCCATCGGGAAACTGCTGTTTGGCCCGACCATTCGCTGCCACATCTGGATACGGGTAAAAATAGTCGTCAATGTGAATGCCATCGACATCATACCTGCGGGTAACATCTAAAATCACCGACAGGGCACGCTGACGAGTAAAAGAGCTGGCGGGATCCATCCACTTGTAGGATTTGAAATTTCGAATGACCGATGGATGGGTGCGGGTGACATGCTTCGCCGATGTGGGCATGGCGGCATTCGGCAGCGCTCGGAATGGGTTGAACCAAGCATGCACTTCAATGCCGCGTGCGTGGGCTTGGGAAATACAATAGGCCAGCGGATCATAGCCGGGTGATCGTCCCATGGTGCCGCTGATCCACGGACTCCATGGTTCCATGCTGGAGTTGTATGCCGCATCCGCATGGGGGCGCACTTGGAAGATCATCGCATTCAGATTGAGCTTCACCATCCGGTCAAGCATGCCGCGCAGTTCTGCCTGCTGAGCTGCAGCTGAGAGGCCTTTGCGGCTTGGCCAGTCGATATTATAGACACACGCCACCCACGCTCCACGGAATTCCCGGGTGACGACAGGAGGAGTTTCCCTGCTGGGAGAATAGCTCTGTCCGAAAGCCGACAGATTCAAAAAAAGGGGAAGAAAAAGGAGAAGCCACGTGCGCTGAGTCATGGCCGTGACACTCGTTCATGACCGCTGAAAACGCAAGTTGAAAGCAGGGCAGCGGAGCGTGCGGATTGATGTGAAATAGAGGGCCTACAAGTTTACGAGGAAGTGAATCAGGTCACTGGTGTAGGGGAGTGTGGTTACCGCATGGCCGCCTAGCCCTTGCGGGCAGTTATACTGTATTCTGATGTCACACACACATAAGAAACACTCTCAGCGGCCACACGGTAAATTGTCGGTTTAACACACAGTCCGTAGGATATCATGACCCGGCATTGTGACAACCCCCCTATCAAGGGGGATTGAGGGCGAATTTATATTTATAAATTCATAACCAACTTACGACGAACGGTATACGTTTATGTGTTAGAAATGACTTGAATATAGATATCCTATGTCATACGATCTATTTTGGACATGTTAGATATAGGTGGTGACAGTGATAAATCTGAGTCGATAGATCAATTGCGTGATCTATGGGCATCAGTGTCTTCATATCCAGTTTATCAAAGTGAGGAGGCGATGCTTCATTTCCTCAACACAATGTGCAAAATATTAGGTGCTCATTCCGGCACGTGGCTGGCGATGAAAAAACTCAAGAGCAATCCTCGGCGGGTAGCGGCAGATGATTATGCGGTAATTTTAGAACAGCTCGGCGGCTGGGCTCCAGTGGCCGCTGTGTACACGTCGAAGAGTAAGAATTTAAATGGTGTAATGAACCGCTGGCTGATGCATGCCCGAAAAGAGGGTGTGGATCCACTCAGTCAGACGGTCTTAGATAACTTTGGGAAAAGTCGGGTCCATATCAGCGCTGAGCTTGATCCAGAGTTGAACTGGGCAGATAGCTGGCTGCCGAAAAAGTATTTCTCATATTATGGTATAGGAGACAGGATGATGGGACTGTATTACCTAACAGATGACTGTGAATCCTGTCTTGTGTTCGACCGGCCGGCTGATTCCGAGGCGTTTAGTGCTGTGGAGAAAAATGTGTTGTACCTTGCAATGACCGGGTCCACGGAACTCCACAAGCGCTTGCTGATGGAGCACGGCGTGATCAGAGCCACAACTCCCTTGAGTAAGAGAGAGCGAGAAACTTATCGGCTCCTTTTGACGGAGATGTCAGAGAGCCAGATTGCTGATAAAATGAAACTTTCCATGCACACGGTCCATGACTATGCGCGGGGGTTATATAAGAAATTTCAAGTCAAAGGCAGGGTGGGGCTGATGGCGCTCGTGTTAGGGCATTGAGTGTTTTCTCTGTATCAAGCGGTCGCTTGATTACTCCACAATCATCTCACCCTTCATGATGGTCCAGTGACCAGGGAAGGTGCAGACGAAAGGATACTTGCCTGGTTTTTTGGGTGCGATGAATCGCAGCGTTTCTGATGTGTGGGGTTCTAACAATTTGCTGTGATGGAGAATACGTTTGTCGTCTGGGATATAATGTTTTTTGGCGGCCTCCGGGTCTTTGGCCATTTCGTTCGCCGCCATGCCGATATCTTGGATGGGGGTGCCGAGGGCTAGAATGAGGATATTGTGCTGAGTGAAGTCAGGGTTATCGAAGACCAGTTTCACAGGAGCTCCGGCTTTGACCTTGAATTTGTTAATGGTGAACTGAATGCGTTCGGGGATCGCACCGATTTTAACAGTCTGCAGGTTTTTCTGTTTATCGAATTGCTGGTCGGCGCGACTGATTTTTTCTTTAGGTGCGGTTTTCGCTGCCTTGCCGAGTGAGTTGAGCTTTTGCTTGGTCTCGTTCGTCCAGAACGGGCGCAGGGCGGCGGAGCTGAAGCTTGTCCGGATGGCGTAGGCCAAGTGGGTGCCGGCGGGTAATGTGAGCACGTGCTGGATAGCATCAAATGCTTCCTGAGTGCCGATATAACTCGCTCCGATCACTGCTTCGCGACGGACATGCTGGGAGGAGTGGCTGACTCCTGACTTCAGGAGTGAGCTAACCTTTTCCTTGGGCAATTCGGCATGCCAGAAACGCAGTGGACCAAAGGCGGCAGCGGCAGCCAGATGGTTATCCGACTGAGTGAGTTTTTCTAACAACTCAAGGTTCGGTTGACCAATGCCTTGGAAAAGCCAGAGAGCTTCGAGAAGGTGATGGGTGTCAGTTTGCTTGGAAGTCCAGCTGGTGAGGGCTTTACCGACTTCTTTGTGGTCGCGGGCGCGGAGTTCGCATTTTGCCCATGTGCGGATGCGGTATTGAGGAGACTTGAGAAGTTCTAACAATTCCTGAATGGAAGCTCCGGCGATCTTGGGAGCGTCGGCGAGTTTGGCACCTTTTGGCACAACGCGCCAGATACGGCCGGCTTTGCGGTCGCGGCGAGGGTCACGGAGTGAGTATTGCGCGTGGCCTTTGACGGGGTTATACCAATCACTGATATAAAGAGCGCCTCGTGGTCCGAACTTCAGATCGACGGGGATGAACGAGAGGTTGGTGGAGAAGATGAGGTTGAATTGTTTTTTCTCCTCAAAGTGATCCGCCTTTTCCGTCCATGTGTGGAACTCGACGTTGTTGGTCGGTTTGTAGCGGTTCTTGATGAAGCCGCCTTGCATTTCCTTGGGCCAGAATGGGAAATCGACAAAGTCGTGACCGCAGACACCGGAGTAGGCCTGCATGCCGTTGGCTTTGGGGTGTTGTCCGGGCTCTTGCTGGAATCCGGATCCGGCTTTGTTATCGCCGCGAGGGTAGGCAGGGTTGGTAGCATGGAAGGTGCTGGCGAACACGGGGTGGGAGGCGACGTGATTGCCCCACTTGTCAAAGGTGACTCCCCAAGGGTTGGTATTCGGGTAGGAACCGAATGTTAGGAGTTGTTTGTTCGCTGGGCGGTAGAGGAACCAGGATGAATTTTTTGCCCTAACAGGGCCGTAGGCGGTTTCTACTTGGGAGTGTTGAAAAATGGATTCGCGGAACATGAGTTCGCCGCCGGGTGTCCAGGCTAGGTCATGTAGAGCGTGGTGAGAGTCTTCGCAGCCGAAGCCGGTGTAGACTATCTCACGGGTGTCAGCTTTGTCGTCTCCGTCCGTGTCTTGGAGGTAGAGAAGGTGCGGTTCGTCGGAGCAATAAACGCCGCCTTTTCCATCCAACACGAAGGAGAGGGGGATGTGCAGATTTTCAGCGTAGGTGGTGCATTTGTCGGCTTTGCCGTCTTGATCAGTATCTTCGAGGATGATGATTTTATCCGATGGTTTTTGGCCGGGGTAAACGTGTGGGTAGGTGGTGGATGTGGAAACCCAGAGACGGCCACGGGCGTCCCAGCGGATGGAAATGGGGCAGGCCATTTCAGGGAAATCTTCCTCGGAGGCGAAGCAGTTGACCTCGAAGCGGGGGTCGACTTTGAAGGCCTTTTGCTCATCGGCAACGGACATGAATTCGTTCGCACCGCGTGCGAGTTTGACGGGTTCCAACTCCGGTAGTTTTGAGTCGTCCGGCTTGGTCGGAGTTCCGGCAGCGGTGGCGTGGATGGCTTTGTTCCGGTTCTCCACCATGAGATCGAAATTGCGCATGGCGGGTAGGAAATCGAGATAACCGTATCCTTTGTTACGAGCGCCGACGTAGTAGAAGGTGTTCAGCGGGCGGTAGCGGTAGAAGAACTGGGTGGCTTTATCGACGACGAGTGTGCGCAGGTCTTCGTTGATGACTGGCGGTGTTGCGTTGAAGAGTTTTTGGAAAACGGCTTTGGCAAACTCGGAGTGGCCGTGGGCGTTGAGCGCGTTGCCGTTTCTGGTGCGCTGCGCTTTGCTTGGAGTGTGGCCGGTAAAGATGTCGGCAAATGCCACCTTATGTTGATCGGCTACATCTTTCATCGCGGCGGTGTAGAGCGCGATGTTCTTGTTGTTCATATCCGCGGCTTTGACGCCAGAGATGTTTTCATTGGCGGCGGGGGAAAGCAGCACGATCTGTGCGGCAGTCTTGCCGTTGTAGGCGCGAGTTTTGATGTGTGCGAGGAACTTGCCTAGACGCTGTTTAAACGCGGCGAGTCCCTTTTCGCCTTCAAAGGATTCGTTGTATCCGAAGGCGGCGATGATGAGATCGGTTTTGTAGTAGAGCAGATGTTGGTCGAGGGTGCCGAAATTGCCCGGGCGCGGCATGGTGTCGATTTCATCGGCCGGCCAGGCAAAGTTGCGGATCTCCAGCTTGTGTTTGGGAAGATGCTGATGAAGCAGGGTTTCCAAATGTCCCTGACGACGTTCAGTGTCTAACAGTAGGTTTCCGACGAGGGCAACACGGGTGCCCGGTTTGATGTCGAGCGGTAGCGAAGTGGCTACGGCTGTGGTCGCCTTAGGGTTAGGCGAGGATTTGCGATTGATGTAAAAATCAGCCAGAGCGGGATTCCGCTCTGGCGTCTTGACTTGATCGGGCTTTTGTTTGGCGTCCCCCTTAGCCTTTGGTGCTACTTGCGCCCTTTTTTTTTAGCAGGTGCTGGGTCTGCTTTTTTAGGCATGATCGCAGTGTCGTAGTCGGCCAAATCGGCAGGTTTAATGCCCTTGGAGTAACCGCCCATTCTGAATGTGTTAGGCTGGTATTTGCCCACGAAGCTGATGTCAGCATCGGCTTTGATTTCGTTTTCCAGACCTGCTGCCCAGAAGATGCCGTTGATGGCCATGCGGCGGTAGTTATCGTCTAACTGGTCTTCAGATGCACCCTGAGTGGAGTGAAATACGCGACCTTGTTTGCCGTTTTTGGCAGTGTATTCGCGGGTCCATGTGCAGGGGACTGGTGGCTTCTTGGCATCAAGCTCAGCGTCCTTTTCCATGGAGACCATGGGCTGTGAGTTGGCGATCACGGTGAATCCTTCACGGGCGACACCATTGTAGCCACCGGCGTAGCAGAAGGCACCGTCCTTAACTCCGCGGAGGATGGGGTTGTCTTTCTGCTCGGGGATGAGCTGGATGCGGGTGCCTTGCTTGTGGTTTTTGCCATAGTGGCCCACCCAAGTGTTGCCGAGAATTTGATGTCCGAAACCTTTTTCGTAGTCCTTGCCCTTATACTGGAAGCTGTATTTGGCGTATTTGGAGTCGGCTGGGATCTTGAACGCGTGAGAGGAAGTACGGAATCCGACAACTGGGCCTCCACGATCGAGGTAGTTGACGATGTGCTGCATCTGATCGTCAGGAAGATTGAGGAAGCGGGTGAAGATCACCATGACGTCGGCTTTTTCCAGTGCCTCAAGGCCCTTGATGTTGGATGCGCCCGGTGTGATCTCTCCATTATCGTTAACTCCAAAAAGCACGGTGCACTTGAAGCCGTGGTGCTTGGCAAGGATACGAGCCAAGGCAGGGCAGGTTTCTTCTGCGCGGTATTCGTGATCAGATGCCACGAAGACGATGTGCTTCCCTTTTCCAGGGCCGGTGGTTCCTTCGTATGTAATTTGGGCAGATAGGGGCATGATGCTGAGAGCTAGCAGGATTAGATATTTCATGATGGGTTCGGAGTTGAGATTATTGAGAGTATTTGGGATCGATGAGGATGTATTGTCCTCCGGCTTTGAGCACTGAGGTGAGTCGCTTAGAGTTCTCGGGAGAAAATTCAGAACGCTCAACACTCAGCAACCACGATCCGTCTGGCTGGACTTTTAGCTTTTGCTCTTTATCGGAGGAAATCTGGCCGTCACAAGAAAAAAGATAGACATCCTTGGCGGGAGTTTCCGCTGGCGGTGAAATTTTCACTTGGATCGTTTTATCACTTGAGCCGGTGAGGATGCTGGCACTCCATGCTTGGGAGACCTTGGGGATTTCTTGCTGTGCGGTTGCGATGAGCTTCTTGGCCTTGGGGTCAGCGGTGGTTTGGTCACCGACATTGAGGTTCAAAGTGAACTCCTTGAAGCCCGGGTGGCATTTGCTCGCACAGCACATCCATCCAGCGGACGCGGTGAGGGTGACCTCTTTGGCGGCGATGGTTTTTGGTGGGGTGATCGTAACTAACAGGGTGACATCGCGCTCGTAACCATGACATGGGTGGGAGGCCATTTTGGTCAGCTCCGGATATGGCCAGCGAATGTCTGAGGAGGTGAAGCCCTCGGGTAGTTTCCAGTCGATCTTCGTCGCGAGTCCTACTGAGCCGGGGTTTTGCCAATAGGTGTGGTAGCCCTCGTGATGATGAATGTGCAGGCCCACCGTGAACGGCTGACCGGGAACCACAGTGGTCGTTTCGGAAATGAGACCGATGTCCAAACCCTGATTTTTTTCCGCATGGGATAACGTGGCCGATCCCAAAAGGGCGGAGACCATGGTTATTTTCAGGAGACTAAGGTTATACATGATGGACATCTACTGCGTCAGGCAGTCTCGCATCTACGTATGCACATGTCATCTTATTTCACGGCGATGTGTCATGAGCCGAATGTCAGGATGAGTAAAAATAAGACCAGTGCCAGGGTGGAAAAAAGAAACGATCCCACGACGGCAAATACCAAGGTGATCCAGAACACAGGGTTCCCCATGGCTGAGACGGTTTTGATGTTGCCAGCAATGCCTGAGACGTCACCGGCACTCGCAATGATATCTTTGAGAACTTTGCCGATCAGTCGGTAGGTGCGCCATTTTCCCAAGGATGCAAATTTCTGAGACAGAACCTCCTTGGTCTCGGCCGGGTGTTCCTCACGGAAGCGATGGATGGTTTCTTTGATGGATGAAATCTGCGCGGGAGCTTCACGCAGGCTGCTCAGCATCCAGTGGTAATAGGCTAGAACGAGCACCGGCAGTAGCGCCAGCAGCCCATACCCGCTGGTGAGAAGCCAATGGTAATCTCGATCCCAGCCCAGCACATAAATACCTAGCCCCCAACTCGCGACAGAGCAGGCCATCGCTACCCAGACAAGCTTCAGGCTGGCACTCGCCATGCTGGCACCCGTGGTCAGCAGGCGCTTGATCCATTTGTAGAGATCGCGATCTTGCTCAGGGGGCTCGTTGATTTCCATGGTGTTAGAAATTTAGTCCGTGGAGAGACTTGGGCAGGAAGACGCCGTCCTTGCGGATGAGTTTGCCATCGAAGTAAATCTCACCACCGCCGTAGTCTTTGCGCTGAATAGTGACCATGTCCCAGTGAACTTGGGAGCGGTTGCCGTTGTCGGCGTCTTCGTAGGCTTGGCCGGGAGTGAAGTGGAACGACCCAGCGATTTTTTCGTCGAAAAGGATGTCGCGCATCGGCTCCATGATACCGGGGTGAAAACCGAGGGCGAACTCGCCAATGTAGCGCGCGCCCGGGTCGGCATCGAGGATCTTGTTGAGTTCCTTGGTCTGTGAGCCGGCGTCGGCTTTGACGATCTTACCCTTTTTGAACTCGAGGCGGATGTTGTCGAAGGGGATTCCCTGATAAACGGTCGGCGCGTTGTGGGTGATCACGCCCTCGACGCTGTCTTTGACAGGGGCGGTGAAGACTTCGCCGTCGGGGATGTTATACTCGCCGCCGCAGACGATGGCTGGAATGTCCTTGATGGAAAACTGGAGATCGGTGCCTTTGTTTTTGATATGCACGTGGTCGGTCTTTTCCATCAGTCGCTTCAGTGCGTTCATCGCAGGGAGCATGGCTTTGTAATCTAACAAGCAAACATCGAAGTAGAAATCCTCGAATGCCTCCGTGCTCATACCCGCTTGTTGCGCCATCGCCGGATGAGGCCAGCGCAACACACACCATTTGGTTTGATCTACCCGATGGTTCATGACCTTGCGCATGTGTTTCATCACCGTTTTCATTTTGGCCGACGGCACATCGCTGGTTTCACAGATGTTATGCGAGCCGCGGATCGCGATGTAGGCGTCCATATCCTTCATCTCCGCGAGCTGATGCTTGGCCACCAGTCCATACTGCTCGTCAGTAGCGCCCATCGACATCTCACGGCCCAAACGCCCATGCTCAACCCGCAGCACCGGAATGCCCTTCTTCGCCCGCACCTCACGGATCAATGCGATGCCCAGCTCATCCGGCACATCGGAGAGGTGAAGCATGACTTTTTCACCCTTCTTGATCTTGGTGGAGTAGCGGACGAGTTGCTTGGCGAGTTCGGAAATTCTTGGGTCTTGCATGGAGGGGAGAATCAAGAATTGAGAGCTCAGAGTCAAGAGATGGGAGAATTCATTTGCCCGTATCGATGGAGCCGCCTAGGAAATGGGCATGTCCAATGGCGATGGAAAGATCAAACTCGGAGTGCTCGGCTCCGGCTCCGGCTCTAACATGCAGGCAATCCTCGATGCGATCCAAGACGGCTCGCTCGATGCCGAGATCGTGCTGGTGCTATCTGATAATCCGGACGCCTACATTCTCGAACGTGCGCAAAAAGCCGGCATCCCCGCCGAAGTGATCGATTGCGGAGGCTACAAAACCCGCTTCCCAGACGAGTCCCAGGCGGCAGTCGCCGAAAAGCTCAAAGCCGCCGGTGTCGAGATCGTCTGCCTCGCCGGATTCATGCGCTTGGTGAAACAACCGATGCTCGATGTCTTTCCTAACAGAATACTCAACATCCACCCGTCCCTGCTACCCGCCTACCCAGGCCTGATGGCGTGGAAACAAGCGGTCGATGACGGAGCCCGCGAGTCCGGCTGCACCGTGCACTACGTCGATGCCGGCATGGACACCGGCCCGATCATTCTCCAAGCCAGAGTCCCGGTCATCCCGAATGACACCGCCGATACCCTGCACGCCCGAATTCAGGAGCAGGAGCACACGCTTTATCCAGAGGCGGTGAGGAAAGTTGCTGCCAGTTTGGAATCTTAACAATGGCGCGTTACGCGCGTCTGCAGCGCTTGAAAAGAAACCCGCTGAGTCCCAGAGCGAAAAGTGCGCTTGAGCTAGGCTCGGGCACAACACTGAGATAGACGGCCGGTGCGTAGATCTGACCGCGGAAATGCTCCCCGTTAGCTGTAGGATGCCGGCCTATTCCAATCGGGCGGTTCAGCCCATCGCCGAAGCTGGTGAGGGTCTGGCCAGCCAACGTTGTTACGCTCCCGTTCAGATCGACTCTGATGTCACCGACGACAGCATTCAGATCGCTTCCATCGGTCACTGTGAAAGAGTAATTGATGTCATTCCATCCACTGACATCAAGGCCGCTGGAAGCGTTGAGGGTTATGATGGGGGCATTATCCAGGCTGATGAGGACTTCTCCTCCGTTGTTGCTCCGGGCGGCAATGTAGTTCGTTCCTGCATAATCGATTATTTTCCGTACATTGTTAGACAGGCCTCTGAAGGATACCGATATTGTGAACCCGCCATTGTTGACGATGGCCGTATTGTTGAGAAGCTGCGTTGCGTTCGTGGTGATGACACCGAAGGTTGTCGAGTAATCCAATGAGTGGGATCCTCGGGTGGCTCCCGCTGGGATGTCAGTGGATACAGCAATATTCGCACCACCATTTTGTCCTGTAACTGTGGCATTATTGCCAGCTGGACTGAGGTCAGTGACGGTTGTATTGGAGGCGTCGTATGAAGTATCAAATTCATACTCGAAAACAGCAGTGAGGGCCGCAGATGCGACGTGTGTCATTGCTAGAAGCGATAGAAAGGAGGGGAAGATGCGTTTCATAAACTTCCCTTAGTATATTGAAGACGTGATTGCGCGTCCAGTATGAAATACCATGAGGGATCCCCCAAACACGGTGGTGGAGGTTAAAGATAGTAGTGGGCGTTTGATGCTTTGATACACAGGTCGATGTTCGCTGTTTCCTATCTGGACATCACCAAAGCGTAGTGTATCACCCATGCATGCCAGCTAAGAAATCCGCGAAAAAGTCTGCTAAATCCACCAAGCATCCGTGGGCAAAATCCATGCCCCAGGCCCAGTTCGACTTCATGCGCGACGTGCTCGCCGCTCCCAGTCCGATCGGCCTCGAAGCCGCCATGTCCTACGGCGTGCTGAAACCATACTTCGAAAAATTCATGCCCAAGTCCTGGGGCATCCATCAGTTCAAAGGCAACGCCGGCATCGTGGTGGACACCCACCCTGGCAAAGACGACATGACCTCCGTCATGATCATCGGCCACGCCGACAAGATCCGCATGCAGGTCCGCAACATCGACAAGGACGGCAAGATCTGGATCAACACCGACTCCTTCCTGCCCTGCACCCTCATCGGTCACGAAGTCAAACTCTTCAGCCAAGAGCCTAAGAAACCAGGCACCTACCGCATTATCGAAGGCGGTACCATCGAAGCCCTCGGCGCGATCCATTTCTCCGAGCCAGCCCAACGCACCGGGGACAAAGGCCTCAAGCCTGAAATGATGTATCTCGAGCTACAAATGCACGGCGACAACTGTAAGGAAAAAATCGAAGCCCTCGGCATCCGCCCCGGCGACCCGATCATCCTTAACCGCCCGATCAAACGCGGTTTCTCAGACGACAGCTTCTACGGCGCCTACCTCGACAACGGCCTCGGCTGCTTTGTCGTTGCAGAAATTGCCAAGATACTCGCGAAGTCACCGCTCAAGAACCTGCGCGTCCTCTACACCATCGCCACGCACGAAGAAATCGGCCGTTTTGGTGCCACCGCCATCGCCGGCGAACTGAAGCCAGACATCCTCATCGGCTCAGATGTGAACCACGACTACGATGCCGCCCCAGGCATTGCCTCCCGCCGTATGAACTCACTCAGCATGGGTAAAGGGTTCACTCTAACAAACGGCTCCATCACCAGCGAGTTCGTCAACAGCGTGATCGAAAAAGTCTGTCAGAAAAACGACATCCCATATCAAGTGGACTTCGCCGGTCGTGACACCGGCACCGATGCCATGGCCGCCGCACTGGCAGGTTTCGACAGCGCCGCCACCTCCATCGGTTTCCCAATCCGGAACATGCACACCATTTCTGAGACCGGCCACACCTCCGACGTCATCGCCGCCATCCACGCCATGGCCGAGACCTTCAAGGAGCTGGACAAGATGAACAAAGGCAAAGGAATCACCCGTGACGACCTCAAGAACGGCCACCCAAGGCTCGACGAGGCGAAGGGGCTGTAAAACTCAGGCAGCAAGTGCTACTTCGGGTTTTTCCTTTGAGAGAACACCCACTTGATCAGCTCGGGGTCCTTCCATGCGAAGGCGTAGGAGTTGTGGGAGACACCCGGGTAAACCGTCAGTTTCACCTGCTCGCCGCCGGCTTTTTTGATCGCGTCCACCATGTCGGTGGTCGCTTTCATCGGCACCACCGTGTCTTTGTCGCCGTGGAAAGTCCAGATGGGCAAGGAAACAAGCTTCTCCGCCTGACTCGGATCACCTCCGCCACAGACCGGCACTGCGGCAGCAACTAGCTCCGGCCAGCGCATGATGAAATTCCAGCAGCCGTAGCCACCCATGGAACATCCGATCAGATAAATGCGGCTTTCATCCACGGAGTGCTCTTTGACCACCTTGTCGAACAACTCCTTGGCCAGCGACATCGGCTCACTGATCGCCACCTTGTCCATCGAGTAAGAACCGTTCCGCCAAGGTGTGTTCACCCACTGTTTGTTAGGCGGGCACTGCGGCATCAGGATGATGCAGGGATTGTCTTTTTGCACGATCGGGCTGCTCCATCCGGCCACCCACGGGCGCATGTGCTTGACGTTTTTGGTGCCACGGGACCCCGCGCCGTGCAGTGCCAGCACCAATGGGTATTTCTTCTCCTTGCTGTATCCCTCCGGCAGGAAAATCCGGTAGTTCAGAGACTTGCCATCGGCATTGGTGAAGCTGTGCGCCGTTGTGCGTTGGCTGTAAACCGCCCTGCCTTCGTCCTTGAGATCGGTGTCGGCCATCGAGGCATGAGAGCTTAGGAAAATGGCGGCTAATGTGATGATGCGGTTTTTCATGGCAGAGGTCTTGGCAATAGTGATGACGCATCTTGATGCCGACCACAAGTTTTGCAAACTCAGGAAAACAAAATGTGTCTGGGTCACTGATCTCTAAAATCGCCACCTAAGGCTGTACGAGACGAAGGGAATCTAACGCTCAATGTCCAGATCTACAACGAACATGTCTTGATTGGCCATTGCGCGTCAGTCGAGTCATGTTCATGATCTGCGGCATTCATGAAAACAGCCGTTATTACCGGAGCCGGATCAGGGATTGGTCAGGCCGTTGCATTACGCCTAGCTGAAGAGGATCTCCATATCGTCGTTCTCGACTTCGATACCGAAGCTGGTGAGAAAACAGTTGAAACCATCCGTGCCGCAGGAGGCAGCGCGGAGTGCATCGGCTGTGATGTTTCCAGTACCGACTCCGTCGAAAAAGCCTTCGAGAAAATTTCCGAAGTCCACATTCTGGTTAACAACGCTGGCATCGCCGCCGTCGGCAATGTCGAGACCTGCTCACCTGAGGAGCTCGATAAAATCTACGGCGTGAATGTCAAAGGCATCTACCACTGCCTGCACTACGCCGTTCCGAAAATGATTTCCTCCGGTGGGGGATCGATAGTCAATCTGGCGTCCATCGCATCCAAGGTAGGCATCCAAGATCGCTTCGCCTACTCCATGTCCAAGGGTGCGGCCCTGAGCATGACGCTCTCCGTGGCTCGCGATTACATCGATAAAAACATCCGTTGTAACTGCGTCTGCCCGGCCCGCGTCCACACGCCCTTCGTCGATGGCTACCTCGAGAAAAACTATCCGGAAGACGAACGCGCCGAGATGTTCAGCAAACTCAGCGAATACCAGCCGATCGGTCGCATGGGCAAACCATCCGAAATCGCCGAACTCATCGCATTTCTAACATCAGACAAAGCAGGATTCATCACTGGCTCTGCCTACGATATCGACGGAGGAGTGACGCTTCTTAGGTGAGATTTGAAAAGTGAAATTGGAAAAGTGAAGACGCTCCATTTCTACCATTTTCACCAATTCCTCCCGTGACTGCTCCAGACCAACCTTTCAAATTTAACTTCTCCAATTTAACTTAACTTCGTGGAATCCGGTGACTTACAGGAGCGAACTTATCAGTTCTCATTGCGCGTGATAAAACTCGTGGGGAATCTAGGCAATGCAGCTGGTGAACGTCATGTAGCTGATCAATTGTTTCGTGCAGGGACCTCTGTGGCTGCGAACTATAGGGCGGCACGACGTGGCAAATCCAAAAAAGATTTCATCGCCAAACTAGGTATTGTCTTGGAGGAAGCCGATGAATGCCAATACTGGCTAAGCATTATTATCGATACAAAGATGATGAAAGATGAGCTAGTAAAACCCTTGCTAACAGAAGCAGGAGAATTAACCGCAATCTTCACCACATCCATCAAATCTGCCCGTGAGCGCGCCTAATCCACTTTTCAAATCCAACTTCTCAAATCTAACTTTAAAATGAAGCTAACAAGATACCACCAAGACGGAAAAATCACCCCAGGCGTCTTCTCAGACCCGAACACCATTGTCGACTGCACCTCTTTCGGAGAGGATTGGAACGAATCGTTTTTTGAAAACGATGGACTGAACCGACTGGATACATTCCTCATTGAAAAACGCAATAAGCTCCCTCTGGTCAACGTTGCCAATGTCACTCTGGCACCCGCCATTGCACGCCCGTCCAAGATCGTCTGCATCGGTCTGAATTACGCCGCTCACGCTGCCGAATCCGGCATGGATGCGCCACCTGAACCGGTTGTCTTTTTCAAAGCCACCACCGCCTGGGCCGGACCAAACGATGATATCGTGATCCCACGTCACTCTAACAAAACCGACTGGGAAGTGGAACTCGCCGTGGTCATCGGCAAAAAAGCCAAGTATGTCTCCAAGGAGGACGCGCTCGATTACGTTGCCGGATACGCCGTGCACAATGACTACTCGGAACGCGAGTGGCAGATTGAAAAAGCCGGCCAGTGGGTGAAAGGAAAATCAGCCGACACCTTCGCCCCCTTCGGCCCATACGTCGCCACCAAAGATGAAATCGAAGACCCTAACAACCTAGACCTCTGGCTCAGCTTGAACGGTGAGAAAATTCAGAACAGCAACACCTCCGACTTCATTTTCAACATCCAGCACGTGGTTAGCTATCTGTCCGACTTTATGACCTTGCTGCCAGGTGACGTGATCTCCACCGGCACCCCAGCGGGTGTTGGTCTCGGCTTTGATCCTCCCGTTTACCTCAAGGCAGGCGATGTCGTCGAGCTCGGTATCGAAGGCCTCGGAACTCAGAAACAAACCGCTGTCAAAGAACAATGAAAATAACTTCCGCCAATGTCATCGATCTCCGCGTGCCGACATCGGATGATCTGTTAGGATCAGATCCGTTTCACACCGAGCCAGACTACTCCTCGGCTGTGCTGCATCTGGAAACGGACAGTGGTCACCGCGGTGTTTCCGTTGTCTTTACCATCGGAGCCGGCACCGACTGGATTTGCCACGGCATCGAAGATCTCACTCAGCTGGTGATTGGATCGGACTTGGCGGACTTCACGGCTTCACCGATCAAGCTCTACAAGCGACTCATCGATCACCATCAGCTCCGCTGGCTGCATGATGGCGTTTTCCGCATGGCCTGCGGTGCCATTCTTAATGCCATGTGGGACCTCTGGGCGAAGCTGGAAAACAAACCTCTTTGGAAACTACTCGTCGATCTCGAGCCGGAGTTCATTGTCGATCACTGCATCGACTGGCGGAACATCAAAGACGCCCTTACTCCTGAAGAGGCGCTGGAAATCCTCAACAAAGCCAAGGCAAACAAAGCCGCACGCGAGCAGGAGATGTCAGAAATCGGCCCCAAGGCCTACTGCACCGCCGGTTGGCTCGGTCTGACCAACGATCAGATCATCGAGACCATCCGCAAACTGCAGAAGACCGGCTTTGATACCTTCAAGCTCAAGGTCGGTCAGAACCTTGAGGACGATGTCGCTCGTATCAAATTCACTCGTGATGCCATTGGTCCAGATCAGGATCTGATGGTGGATGCCAACCAATACTGGGGCGTAGACGAGGCCAAGGAGCACATCCAACATTACCTTCCCTACAATCTGAAATGGGTCGAGGAACCCATCGCCAGAGATGATGTGTTAGGCTACGTCGAACTTTCGGAAACCTTCAAAGACGCCTCCTTCCAAATGGCCTGCGGTGAGCAGGGTGCCTCACCAGTGATCTTCAAGCAGTTGCTGAAGTCCAAGGCGATCGGCTACTGTCAGATCGATGCTGTTAGGGTGGCCGGCGTCAATGACGTCATGGCCAATATCCTCATGGCGGCGAAGTATGACATCCCCGTTTGCCCGCACGGCGGCGGCATTGCACTGTGCAACATGATCCAGCATTACGGCATGTGGGACCAGATCGCAGTCAGCGGTCACTCGGAAACCCAGCTGGTGGAATACATCGATTTTCTCGCCGAAGTCGTGGAGCATCCGGTCGCCACTAAGGACGGGCACTACGTCACCCCCAAGGCACCCGGTTGGGGACTTGAGTTCCACGCTGAGTTCCTGAATGATCACACCTATCCATCCGGCAAAATTTGGGCCAACCGCCCTCCTGAGAAATGCGGTGCCAAATTTGAATCTCCACCCAAACACTAAAACCACCTGAACCATGGAAAAATCACCTGTCGTCCCTAAGAAATTCCTGATCCCATTTATTCTGGTAACAATCCTGTTTCCACTGTGGGCCTTTGCGAACAACTTCACCGATCCTTTTGTCAAAGTCTTCAAGGACGTCTTTAATACCTCTAACGACAAAGCGGCATGGGTGCAGATGGCCTTCTACGGAGGTTACGCCACCATGGCGATTCCTGCGGCCATTTTCATCAGGAAATTTTCCTACAAGGCAGGGATTCTCGTGGGCTTGCTGCTCTTTGCGGCGGGTGCCTTGATCACCATTCCTGCAGCGCAGAGTGTGAACTTCACGCTGTTCATTTTTGCCTTCTACATCCTCACCTTCGGCCTCGCCTTCCTCGAGACCACCGCAAATCCTTTCATCCTCTCGATGGGATCGGAAAAGACCGCGACACGCCGACTCAATCTCGCGCAGGCGTTTAACCCGATCGGTTCTCTGGTGGGTGCCGGTGTCGCCGCAGCCGTGGTGCTTCCCAGTCTCGACATGGCGGCTTTCAAACACGATGTCGGCAGCATCCAGGCCGAGCTTTCACCCGCAGAAAGTTCCCAGACGGAGCATTACATTCTGCCATTCCTGAAACATACCCCTAAGGAAAACCTCAACGATCCCAACGTTCGCAACTACTTGGAAAATACCACCGTTGAAGATCCGGCCAAGCTCACCGAGCAGACGATCACGGCTTATCAGAATGGTGAGATTGCCACCTTCGATGGCAAATCATTTGTCGAGCTGCAGCAGCATGACCTCAGCATCGCCTCCACCAGCTACACCATTCTCGGAATCACCGTGCTCGCGGTATTCCTGATCTTTGTGTTCTACAAAGTTCCGGAACAGCGGCATGAAAAAGGCGAGGCGCTCAATCTGGGCGCAACCGCTAAACGTCTCTTCGCGAACTCCCGCTACCTCGGCGGCGTGGTGGCTCAGATTTTCTACGTCGGCGTGCAGATCATGGTCTGGACCTACATTTTCCACTACTGCGAAAATGAGCTCGGCATCGATAACGCCACCGCTGGCAAACACCAGATCGCAGCCTTGGTTCTCTTCCTCGGCTTCCGTTTCGTCTGCACCTTCTTCCTGAAATACATCTCACCAGGCAAGCTTCTCGCACTGCTCTCCGTGGGCGGCATCGCCACCACACTCGGAGCCATCTACCTCAGCGGTATGCCCGGTCTCTACTCATTGATGGGGATCTCTGCCTGCATGTCCCTGATGTTCCCCACCATCTACGGTATCGCACTTGAGGGTGTGGGTGAGGATGCCAAGCTCGGCTCGGCCGGTCTCATCTTCGCCATCGTTGGTGGTGCTTTCATGCCAAAACTTCAGGGCATGATGATCGATAGCGGTGACATGTTTGGCCTCAGTGCCACCCGTGCCTCGTTCTATCTGCCGGTGCTCTGCTTTGTGATCATCGCGATCTACGGACTCGTTTTCCGCAGCCCTCGCCCCGAGATTCACATGACCGAGCCGGGCGAACCTATCTAACATAACAATTCACCATGGATCTCAATCTAACTGATAAAGTCGTCATCATTACCGGCGGTGCCAAGGGCATTGGCGCAGGCTGCACCGAGGTCTTCGCAGCCGAGGGCGCCATCCCCGTCATCGTTGGTCGCTCGCCGGATGTGGGTCGGGAGTTGATCGAGCAATGCGGTCGTGGCCACGTGATCGAGGCGGAGCTGACGTCTGAAGAGGCATGCAAGAATGCCATCGAGGAAACATTGGAGAAGTTCGGCAAAATCGACGGCATCGTTCACAATGCCGGCATCAACGACGGAGTGTCACTACGCCAGAAACCCGAGGATTTCATGGCCTCTCTGCAAAAGAATATTTTCCACGTCTTCACCCTCACCCACTACGCGCTGGACGCACTGATCGAGTCCAAAGGATTCATCATCAATATATCATCGAAAGTAGCCGACACCGGCCAGGGTGCCACCTCTGGTTACGCGGCTTCGAAAGGCGCGATGAATTCCCTCACTCGCGAATGGGCGCTGGACTTGGCCAAACACTCCATCCGCGTGAATACCGTGGTCCCCGCCGAGGTCATGACCCCACTCTACGAGAACTGGGTCAAGACTCTGGATGACCCTCAGAAGTTCATCGATGAAGCCTGCGCACGCATCCCATTTGAACACCGCATGACTACTGCGCACGAAATTGCAAACGCAGTCGCCTTCCTAGCCTCTGACAAATCCGCCCACACCACCGGCCAGATCATCTACCCAGACGGTGGCTACGTCCACCTCGACCGCGCCTACGGAACCGTGGAAAAAGGCTAAGTATGTTGAGGTTAGGTATTTTTAAATCTTAGATTTCAGACGCGATATCTTGCTCTGATTGCAATGCCTTTGTCCCAAATTGCAATGTTATAAATGTGGTTTGTAGATATTGTCGGTTAAAGAAGATGGCTTGATTCTCTCCGTCTAACCACACACATACAATGAAACTGAAAAACATCCTATTTGCCAGTGGAATACTAGTCAGTATCTCTCAACTCAATGCTGCAAACGTGCTCCTCAACGGAGATTTTGAAGCCGGCCTGACTGGTAGCCATAATTACAATATCCCCACTGAAATAGGCAACCTCAACTATGGCCCGCCCAACTTTGGATCTACAATGCCCACAGGCTGGACACGCAGCGTAGTCGGTGCAGGTGCAGGAGGACGTGGATGGGTCGTCACCGATCTCGGAGAGCCCACTACCGCATTTGCCTCTGGCGACTATGCGTATCGTCTGGATGGAGCCACAAATAACGGCGTGGACTCCATTATTCAGTCTGGCATCGGCCTTACTAGCGGTCAGATCGTCACGCTTAGCTTTGATGCGTTTCTAGATGGCAATGCTGGCACCAATGAGGTGCTTGCGAGATTGACAGGTCCCGTCACCATCGACCTTCTTGGTGCTGGCACGCTACTCACTCGAGATGGTTCCTCAGAACCTGTCACCAGTGCTTCTTTTGCCATCACCACATCAGGAACTTACACGTTTGAAATATATGCTGACCAAAGCACTACCTCAAACCACATCATAGTTGATAATTTGGTTCTGAATGCAGTGCCTGAGCCATCATCCACAGCTTTACTCGGCATCGGTGGCCTCGCACTCATCCTGCGCCGCCGTAAGTAAGTCATCTGACCTCTCAACCGCGACCGAGTCATTCGGTCGCGGTTTTTTAATGTCTGGAAATCCCTACCCAGTCATCACACATTATTGGCAGCATGACTGGAGCCGACAAACAGTGGATCAAAGCCCGCAAGCTGGTGGCGGCTGAGAAGCCTCATGCTGCAGCTGCCATCCTGCGAACGTTAGCCAAGCAGCAACCGAGCAATCCAGGAATCCATCTCGACTACGCCAACGTGCTGACCATGCTCGGTGAGCTTGATGCGTCACGTGGGGTGCTGTCTCGTCTTAAACAATCGAAATCTAACGATCCCCATTTGCTCATTGAAGTGGCGGTGGGTTATTTCAAAATGGGCGACTATCAAGTGGCCCGTGAGCAGCTCCATGAGCTATGGACTACATCTGGAGATATTGCTACGGGCATTGCTTTGCTAGAAGTATTGGAACGCCTTGGCGAAACAGCAATCGCTTCTCCGATGGCCGATGAATTGGCTGAGAAACACTCACGCGCTAGATTGATGCAAGGCATACTCGCGCTGAAGCAGGGCGACGCGGAAAAATCACTGTTCGCACTCAATAAACTTCTTTCGGACAATGGCTCAGCTGTGGAGCCACGCACCATTTATCGAGCCATGCTCACCAAAGCGAACGCACTCGAGCGCTTAAGCCGCTATGCAGAAGCTTGGCAGGAAATGCTGGCTGCAAAAACGCAAGCTATGCCAGCCCCTGCAGTGCGTCAGCGCGGCGAACGGCTAATGCAGCGCAAGCTCAAGGAATCCCGCGCTCGAATCGCGGCCACTGATCCTTTTGAAAAACGGGAGCCTTGTCATAAATCACCCATGCTGGTCACAGGCCATCCTCGTTCAGGAACTTCCGTTTGTTCACTTCATCTCGCAAACGCTCTCGGCTGTAGTATGGCCGATGAAATCGGTGCGTTCGCACGCACGCTGGACAAGCTCAGGCTAGTAAACAAAGTCACAAATTCATGGAGTGAAGAAAAAATTGAAGCAGCCAGAGCTCACTATAAAGAGCAGATGCTGGCCTTCCTTCCAGAGCTGGCAGACTCTCGGCGTTGGATCGATAAAAACCCCGGTCTGGAATGGCAGCTTGATCAATGGTTGACGTTGTTTCGCGGATCGCAGGTTAAAATTGTTAGGCGCAAGGCACTCGACTGCTTGGTCAGCTGTATGTTCACCTACTTACCGATTAATCCGTGGACGATGCGATTTTTTGAGGTGGGAGCGGCCGCACAATCCATCGCGGATTCCATAGAGATACAACATATGATGTTGGAAAAAGCTCCACACCAGATCGAGATCTTACATTACGAAGATTTTGTCGCATCGCTCGCGAACACTCAGCCAATGATTACCAGCCAGACCAACATCAATCATTCACCCAACTATTCATCTGTGACCAAGGCTGTTACGACGAGCCGTGTAGATCGCGCAGAGCCATACCGTGAGTTTCTTCCCACGGACATCGTAGTCTCGCTTGAAGAAGTATGAATCGGAGGCCTCAAAGCGATGCACAGCTTCACCCTGGCTCTTGCGATACTTGCTCACTGCTTGATTCAAGTTTAAGCTCAACATAGTCTGAATCTGCAACTCACGTATATTGCCTATTTTTAGCGATAACTTTGTCATCTACTCTGCCATGAAATTAGCCCTCGCCCTGCGCCGCTCATCAGCAGAGCGTTTTGTCATCGAACTAGGAATTCATGACTACGCAAGGGAGCATCCTGAGATCGAAATCATCAGCATCGGAGGAAACCAATCTCTCTCATGGGACGATGCTCTGGGATCTGAGCCGGATGCACTGATCGGATACTTCCACCAGCCGTGGCATCTCGAATGTGTGCGCGAGCTGAACATTCCCTCACTGTGCGTGAATAGTGTCTTTCAACATGAGGAAATTTCCTGTGTCCGAGCAGACTCACATGCCGTTGGCGTGATGGCCGCTGAATATTTTCTCCGCCTGGGCTGCAAGGACTTTACCTATATCACCAATGTGCCAGAGCACTATTACTCGCAGCGCAGACAGGAAGGTTTTTTTAGCCACTTGAAAACGAGCGGGCTGAGTGCTGAGTGTATCGCTTCAGAATCGTTAGAACCTGCAGCCCTCTGGTTGCAGAAAAAAATAGAGCAGGGGAATCTCTCCGGTGTATTCTGTGTCAATGATCGAGCCGCTCGAGCTTTGTTGAATTTGTTAGAATCTGGAAATTCGAATTTGGAGGACAAACTCATCATTCTCGGCGTGGATAATGATCCATTCTATTACGAAAATGGCTCCGTCATTTTCTCCAGTATCGATGTGAACCACCGCCATGCCGGATACTTGGCCGCCCAGTTACTCCATCAGCAAATTTTAGCCCAAGACACTACTCCGGCCTGTATCGAGGTGCCACCACTACAGCTGCACGATCGATACCAGCTGGCTCGAAAAATGCAGAAAAAACATCCGGCATTGGGTCTCGTATTTCAGAATATCAACGCGAACTTTGCCGATGCCACGCTGAGTGCGGAATCGGTTGCGAAGCACTGCGGTCTCAGCGTCCGTTCATTAAACAGAATCCTCAAAGAGCATGGTCACGCGCCACTTGCTGCAACGATTCTGGACGCCCGTATTCGTGCCGCTAAAAAATTACTCGAACGCTCGAACCTGACACTGGAGCAGATTGCTTACACCGTGGGATTCAACGAATACACCACCTTTTTCCGGGCATTCAAAAAATCCGTCGGCAAAGCGCCATCCGATTTTCGCTAGGGGGGAGTTTTGTTCTCCTAATCCGCCATCTATTTGGCTGTAATCGCAATGTTCTAAAGACAGGTGCATGCTAATGTGCACAGAGAAATTTTCCCTAACATCAGTGATAGCAAAAATTAACACGCGCGACGCCCGATACGACATCGGCGATACAGCCGGCTCAGACGCCATCCACAAAAATCCTGAGTATTCCTACGCTGTCACCTTGCTTGAGGACGATGGTGGTCACACTGGTTCAGGCCTCGCTTTCACACTAGGTGAGGGGAATGACCTTGTCTGCCAAGGCGCACAATTTCTCGCCCGTTCCCTCGAAGGCCGCGACATCGAGGAAATCATGGCCGATTTCGGCACCTTCCAGAACCAAATCTCCAACGAACAACAATTCCGATGGCTCGGACCCCACAAAGGTCTCGCCCACCTCGCCCTCTCATCCGTCACCAACGCATGCTGGGACCTATGGGCAAAATCACGCGGAGTCCCACTCTGGAAACTTCTCCTCGACCTCACTCCACAGGAAATCATCAACACCATCGATTTCTCATACCTCGAGGACGAGCTCACCCGCGAACAAGCACTCGCCATCCTAACAGACGCCCAGTCCACCCGTGAATCCCGCATGGGCATCTTGGAAAAGGGCTACCCTGGCTATGATACCTCCATCGGCTGGTTTAATTACTCCGATGAACAAATCAAAGAGAACGTCAAGAAGTCGGTCGACGCTGGCTTCACCGCCATGAAGCTCAAAGTCGGCTCCCCGGACATGGACTTCGACCTCCGCCGCACCGAAATCGTCCGCGAAGGGGCGGGGGACGCCGCCACCCTGATGGTCGACGCTAACCAGCAATGGACCATGCCACGCGCCCTCGAATATGGCGAACGCTCACGCGACTACAATCTCTACTGGATCGAAGAACCCACCCACCCAGACGACATCCTAGGCCACGCCACTTTAGCCAAAGCCTACGCTCCCCACACTAAAGTCGCCGCTGGAGAACACGTCCCTAACAGAATCATCTTCAAAAACTACTTCCAAGCCGAAGCCCACAGCTTCTGCCAAGTGGACGCCGCCCGCGTCGCTGGAGTCTCAGAGTTCCTCGCCATCTCCCTCATGGCAAAACAGCGAAACATCCCCGTTGTCCCACACGTTGGCGACATGGGCCAAATCCACCAGCACCTCGTCCTCTTCAACCACATCGGCATGAACCACGAAGCGCTCCTGTTAGAACAAATCCCACACCTCCAAAAACACTTCGTACACCCCTGCGTCGTCAAAGACGGAGTCTACCAAACTCCACAAACCCCGGGCATGTCATCGGATCTTAAATAACTTCATAATTTTCTAACCACTATGCGGACACTTATTTTACTCAGTCTCACGACAGTTCTTCAAGCCAGCCCACTTTCGCTGACTGACAATCAACCAGCTTCTAACTGGGAGCGTGACACTTTTCCCATTGGTAACGGAACGATTGGCGCAACAGTCTACGGCGGCACCACCAAGGCCCAAATCCAATTCACTGTCGACTCCCTCTGGACCGGCAACGAAAACGTCTCCGGAAATTACGACATCCTGCCCTCAAAGCCCGGTGGAGATCACTTCGGCGCTCACCAATCCATGGGTGAAATCTCCTTCACACACGCTTTCGGAAACCACACCCAAGTATCTAACCCCACGAACAACCTACCTTTCACTCCGGCCGAAGGCGTTCAGTCCAGCCACGATAATAATCCAAAGACAAAATGGTGTTTCGAACCCAAGGGCAAAGAAATCATCTGGCAAGTAACCACATCCAAACCCACCAACGTCACCGAATACACTCTGACTAGCGCCGGCGACGTCCCAGCTCGGTTCCCCAGCGCATGGAAACTCGAAGCCTCGAATAACGGCAAAGACTGGACGACCATTGACAAAAAAATCAACCAAGCTCCTGCCGCAAATGTCCTCACGCCCTATTCCTTTGGCATCGACCAGGACGAAAAACTCTTCTTCACACATTATCGGTTCACCTTCATCCCAAGGCAAAACATCAGTCATTTCCAATTAGGAGAAATTGCGCTCAAAGGCATTAACTTATCTTCGACTGGTTCAGATGCCGATAACTACTCCCGCACTCTTGATCTAACAACCGCCACTCACGCCACCACATTCACCCACGGGGGCACCACCTACACGCGCCGTGCCATCACCTCATTTCCTGACAAAATCCTCGCCTGGGAAATCACCGCAGACAAACCAGGCAAGATCTCCGGAACCCTCGATCTAGTCGGAACCCACTCAGGGCTCGAAAATGTCACTACAAGAAACAATACCATCACCCTCGAAGGCAACCTGCAGAATAATCTCAATTACGCTGCCCAAACCACCATCATCCCGACAGGTGGAAAACTCACAACATCCGGCAACACGCTAAAAATCGAAAACGCCGACTCCGCTCTCATCCTCCTGTCCGCAGACACGAACTACACCATGGATGTCAGCAAAAACTGGCGCCATGGAAAAGCCCTCGACCACACCACACCTCGTCTCAAAGCAGCTTCCAATAAAACCTTCAAGACACTCCACGATGCTCACGTCAGCGACCACCAGTCTTTCTTTAACCGAGTCACAATCGATCTCGGCACCACCCCACCGGAGTTAGCCAAACAACCCACCCGTGAACGCATTGAAAACTACCGTAAGAATGCCCAAAAACTTCCTCGCCCATGCCTTGACCCCGACTTGGAAGAAACCCTCTTTCAATACGGTCGCTACTTACTCATAGCCGCCTCCCGTCCTGGCACCCTTCCAGCGAATCTTCAAGGCGTCTGGAATAGTTCTAACAAACCCGCATGGTGCGCCGACTATCACACCAACATCAATCTCCAGATGAACTACTGGCTCGCCGAGTCAACCAACCTTTCCGAGCTCGCCACGCCACTCTTTGATTTACTAACAGCCTCCACATCAGTCTACGCAAAACACACCAAGCTCAAATATGGAGCGGACAAACCAGGCTACGTCACCCGCATGTCTGTAAACCCCTTCGGAGGCGGCGGCTGGAACTGGAACATCGAAGGCACCGCGTGGCTTTCCCAGCACTACTGGACTCACTACCTCTACACCCAGGACAAAAAATTCCTCGCAGACAAGGCCTACCCATTTCTCTCGGATGTCTCCAGATTCTGGCTCACCCAGCTTAAGGAGCTTCCTGACGGCACCCTCGTCGTCCCAAACGCATGGTCCCACGAACACGGGCCTCACGAAGACGGAACCGCACACGCCCAGCAGCTCATGCACGACCTCTTCACAAATACTGTCAACGCAGCGAAGATTCTCAACAAAGACGCCGACTTGGTCGAAACGCTCACCGAAAGACTTAACAAACTAGCAGGACCCAAAATCGGTTCATGGGGACAACTCATGGAATGGATGGAAGAAAAACCGGACCTCGAAAAATCCAACCACCGCCACACATCACACCTCTACGCCGTCCACCCTGGAAATCAAATCACTCTAACAGGGACGCCGAAGCTCGCAGAAGCAGCACGCGTTTCACTGGAAAAACGTGGCGAAGTCGGCGATTCCCGTCGCTCCTGGACCTGGGCATGGCGCACCGCCCTCTGGGCACGTCTCGGCCAACCGGAACGCGCGCATTCGTGTGTGGCTGGCTTACTGGCCTATAACACGCTTCCGAACCTTTGGACCACTCACCCACCGTTCCAGATCGATGGCAATTACGGCATTTCCAATGGCATTGCAGAGATGCTCGTCCAGTCACATGCCGGAAACATTTCCCTACTCCCAGCCCTGACCAAACAATGGCCCACTGGCTCAGTTACAGGTCTCAAAGCCAGTGGTGGTCATACCATCGACATCCGTTGGAAAGACGGAAAACTCACCTCGGCCACGATCAAAAAAGGCCCAGCCAAACTCAATCCCATTCTAATCAACGGTCAACCAATGTCGAGCAACGACAGCCGTGTTAAAATCATCAACTAAACAACGTACTATGCGTAATTTATTCCTCACCTCACTCGCACTCGCTCTAACAGCCAGCGCCGAATCCCATAAAATCTGGGACGACAAACCTGCCACCAACTGGGAACGCGAAGCTCTCCCCATCGGCAACGGCTCACTCGGCGCCATGATGTTCGGCGGCAAAGACGAAATCTACTTCCAGTTCAACCAAGACACCCTCTGGACCGGAAACGCCGACGACACCGGCCACTACCAAAGCTTCGGCAAACTCCGCTTCAAGTTCGACAAAGAGCACGAAGACATCAAGGAATACAACCGCACACTCGATCTCTCCGAAGCCACCCACGTCACTTCCTACAAATCAGGAAGCGATCTCTTCCTCCGCACCGCCATCTCCTCGAACCCAGCCGGCGTCATCCTCCTCTACGCCACATCCAGCAGAAAAGGTTCCTACACCGGCACTCTAACACTCATCGACGATCACGGCACTCAGACCGAAGGCATCTCAGACGACACCCTCCAGTTCACCGGAGCCATCAAGCAGAACGGCATGAAATACGCCGCTCAAGTCAAAGTCACCGTCGAAGGCGGCAAAGTCTTCAAAAAAGACAACACCCTCCGCATCGAAAAAGCCGACTCCATCAGATTCATCCTCGATGCCGACACCAACTACCTCGACGACTCTTCAAAAAACTGGCGCGGCACCGACCCTCTTCCCAAGGTAGAAAAAGACATCGCCGCAGCAGCAAAAGTAGACCCTAACCAGCTCCTCAGCGAACACATCGCCGATCACCAGAAATTCTACAAGCGCACCTCCATCGACCTCGGCACCACCGATTCGGAACTCGCCAAACAAACCACCTTAGCGCGCCTGCTCAACTTCTGGAAAAACAAAAACGACCCGGACTTCGAAGAACTCGTCTTCAACTACGGCCGCTACCTCCTCATCGCCTCGTCCAGAGAAGGCACACTCCCGGCCAACCTCCAAGGCATCTGGAACGAGTCTAACACCCCACCGTGGCGCAGCGACTACCACTCAGACATCAACGTCGACATGAACTACTGGCTCGCAGAAACCACAAATCTCTCCGAGCTCCACAAACCATTCTTCGACTACGTCACCGCCTACATCCCCCAGGCAAAAATCAACACCAAGAAACAATACAAAACCGACGGCTGGGCCATCGAATACGAAAACGGCATCCACGGCGGCGGCTCCTACCGCTGGAACCACTCCGGCGCATCATGGTTCGCCCAACAATTCTGGACCCACTACGCCTACACCCTCGACAAAGAATTCCTCAAAAATGAAGCCCTCCCCGTCTTCCGCGGAGTCTGCGAATTCTGGGAAGACTACCTTATCGAAAAAGACGGCCAGCTCATCTCACCCCAAGGCTGGTCCGCAGAACACGGCCCCACCGAAGACGGAGTCACCTACGATCAACAATTCGCTTGGGACGCCTTCACCAACTACATCGACACCTGCAAAATCCTCGGAGTCGAAAAAGAATACGCCGCCAAAGTCGAAGCCCTACGCGCCAAGCTCATGCCGCTCAAAATCGGAAATTGGGGACAACTCCAAGAATGGCTCCTCGTTGACCGCGACAAAAAACAAGAAGCCCACCGCCACCTCTCACACTTGGTAGGACTCTACCCAGGCCGCCAAATCAACTCCACCACACCCGAGCTCTACGCAGCCGCCAAGAAATCCCTCATCGCTCGCGGCGACGGCGGAGCAGGCTGGGCACTCCCATGGAAAGCCGCCCTCTGGGCACGCTTCAACGATGGCGACCACGCCCACCTACTCCTCACCAACAAACTCAAACCCATCCTAAAAACACCCGGAAAAATCCAGTCCGGCATCGATGGCACCTCACAGAACCTCCTCACCATCGTCTGGGGAGTCTTCCAGATCGACGGCTGCTTCGGCTACACCGGTGCCGCCGCAGAAATGCTCATCCAGTCCCACGAGCCAGACACCATCCACCTCCTCCCCGCACTCCCCAGCGCATGGAAAACAGGATCCATCACCGGCTTCAAAGTCCGCGGCGGCCACACCATCGACATCAAATGGGAAAACGGCGAACTCGTGAAAGCCAACATCAAAAAAGGCCCCGGCCCTGCACCCAAGAAAATCTGGGCCTTAGGAAAAGAGCTGTCTTTCAAAGACGCCCGACTCAACTTCAAAAAATAAATCAGCCCCATCCGGAATCTTGTTAGACGGCAGTCTGGGGAATGAGTCTCATGTTCTACCAATCAAAGACTCAGTTCTGTTAGTTCAGTAAAAAGACTCAAACATGAAAAAAGTCCTCACCACAATCACAGCTCTGGCTCTCGGTGCTAGCGTCACATTTTCCGAAGCCGATACCCCGCTGCAGGTGAAATCCCCAGCCAAGGACGCGGTGAACTGGCCGGAGTTCATGGCGAAGCAAGACATGCATTTTAACAGTCTGCCCAAGGACTGGAAACATGCGCCGCATTTTGGCAATGCCATGGTGGGCTCCATGATCTATCAGGTGGGAAATGGGATTCGCTTGGAGGTGTTCCGGGCCGACGTGCAAGATCACCGCGATGACAGCTACGGCTGGCCTGCGTATAGCCGTCCAAGGTTACAGGTCGGGCACTTCACGCTTCAACCCGTAGGCAAACTCACAGGCTGCACTTGGCATAAGAATCTCTGGAACGCGGAGATGACCGGCACGATCAAGACCGATAAAGGCGAAATCAAGATCCAGCATTTTACTCATGCCGAGGACATGATCGTCGCCACGGCCCTCACACCATCCGCCGGAGAAAAAGCATTCACTTGGACGTGGCATCCAGTCAAAGCCACCAGCACGCGCAGCGGCTACCCAAAAACCAAAGCCCAGATCCCAGGCTTCGCCAAGACTTACGGTCAGCACTATTTAAAAACTCTCAAAGTCTACAAACCAAACCCCGATGGCGAGCAGCGCAAGGTAAACGGCGTGTCTGTCTGGGTGCAGAATTTTTCAGCAGGCGGCCAGTATGCCACGGCATGGGCAGAGAGAAAGGTGGGCGATACCCGCATCCATTTGGCGAGCATCATGCACACCTATCCCAAGGAAACAGCGGCGAATGACGCCGTCGCCGAGGTGAGCAAAGCGATGAAGGTCAATTTATCAGACTGGCGTGAAAAACACTATCAATGGTGGCATGCCTATTATCCACAAAGTTTCGTAAGTATCCCGGATGCCAAACTTGAAGCCCTCTATTGGCAGACGATTTACCGCTTCGGCTGTATCTCCAGAGCCGGTCGTGGCTACGTAGACACACCGGGTCTATGGTTCAGAGGTGGCTCATGGTGTTACACCACTACGGACTGGAATATTCAGTCAGCGCACTGGCCGGTTTACACCGCCAATCGTCTCGATCAAGGTCAGGAGTTGTTAGATCGATTTCACAAATACAAAGCAAACCTGATCGCCGCCGTTCGGCCAAAAAAATGGCAAAAGGACTCTGCCTATTTAGCCATCGAAGTCCCCGGGGATCTGATTTCAAATCGGGAGCAAGACATGCGCTATTATGATCTGGTAGGTAATCTGCCATGGACGATGAGTAACTTCTGGTTCCAATACCGCTACTCGATGGACGATGAAATGCTGCGCGTGAAAATCTACCCGCTGCTAAGACGCAGCATTAACATGTATCTGAACATGCTAACAGAAGGGGAGGACGGTAAGTTACATCTGCCACCTACCTACTCACCGGAGACCAAGGTCTTTAAAGACTGCAACTTTGATTTGGCATTGTTGAAATGGGGTTGTCATACCCTGTTAGCTGCTAACAAAAGATTGAAACTTAACGATCCTCTGGAAGCACGTTGGAAAGAGGTGTTAGAAAGGACGGTCGATTTCCCTGCCGATGAGCATGGGTTCCGCTTGGGCAGTGATGGCACGTCCTCAGCAAGCCACCGCCACGCATCGAACCTGCTGATGATTTACCCGCTTCGCTTGGTTAATATCGATCAAAAAGGAGCCAAGGACGTGTTAGTGAGATCACATCGTCGCGCCAGTTCCATCAAGGGATTGCCAGCCATGGTGCAGACACACACCGCGCCGATGGCCGCCAACATGGGCATGGGAAATGAAGCGCTCGATGGTCTCAAAAAACTCCAAGGAAACCTGCACCCCAACGGTATGTGGTACAGCCCTCCGTGTTTGGAATCATCACTCGGAAACGCGAACATCGTTCAAGACATGCTACTCCAGAGCTGGAGTGATCCTACGCGTGAAGACTCTGAACTCATCCGCATTTTCCCAGCGCTCCCAGATGCATGGAAGGATGTGAAATTCGATAGCCTCAGAGCCGAAGGCGCATTTCTCGTCTCGGCCGAAAGAGCCGCAGGTGTCACCAAATGGGTCCGCATCAAAAGCCTGGCCGGCGAAATCTGCCGAGTCCGCCCAGGCATGACAGGCCAGTTCAAACTGACGAATAAATCCAAAACCAAACGAAAAATCTCGATGAACGAGGTCGCCAAAGGTATTTACGAACTTGATCTTAAGAAGGGCGAAGAGGTTTTATTGACAGCAGAATAAGGAAAATTTAACTACGACTCTCGCATTTTATCCAATCAACACACACCATGTATCAACTATCTAACATATTAGCTGCGGCTGGATCTGCGGAGACTGGCGCTTCAGGGGAAATCCAAGGAGTGGCCACGCTCGATGTCGTGATCATTGCGGCATACATTCTGGGCGTTGTCGGCATCGGTCTCTACGCAGGGAAGTTGATGAAAAAGAAATCATCGACGGGTGATAGCAAGGATTACTTCTTGGCCGGTGGAACTCTGAAATGGCCGATGATTGGTCTCGCGCTTTTCGCGACAAACATTTCCTGTGTCCACCTCGTCTCGCTCGCGCAGTCAGGGTTCGATAGCGGATTGCTCAATGGTAACTTCGAGTGGATGGCGGCATTCACCCTCATCCTGCTCTCCCTCTTCTTTGCTCCCTTTTACATCAAATCCAAGGTCGCCACGCTGCCTGACTTTCTGGAGAAACGATACAATCGTCCCTGCCGAGACATGCTGGCCGTGTTTTCTCTCGTCTCGGCCGTGATCATTCATATCGGGTTTTCATTTCTCACTGGCGGCATCGTCCTGAGAGATATTTTTGGAGTCGATATCTACGTTGCCATCATCGCCATCGCAGCTCTAACAGCACTCTACACCATCGTGGGAGGTCTGTTGGCGGTTGTGCTCACGGAAGCGATCCAAACCGTCATCTTGATCGCCGGAGCATCCATCATCACATGGATCGCCTACGATAAAATGGGCGGATGGAATGCCATGGTCACATCACTCGAGATGACCGGTGACACGGAAAAACTTTCCATGCTGCGTCCACACGGAGATGAATCCGGCATGCCATGGTATGCCATCATGCTCGGATATCCGGTGCTCGGCATCTGGTATTGGTGTGCGGACCAGACCATCGTCCAGCGTGTCCTCGGTGCCAAAGATGAGAACCACGCCCGTGTAGGCCCGATCTTTGCAGGCATCATCAAGATCATTCCGGTGTTCATTTTCGTGCTGCCTGGTCTCTTAGCCTACACACTGGCATCCACTGGAAAACTTGACCTCACAGCGCTGACTGATGCGGAAGGTGTGGTGGATTCCAAAGGAATCTACACCGCCATGATCACCCAGTTGCTGCCCATCGGTATCAAAGGTCTTGTGATTGCGGCCTTGCTCGCGGCATTGATGTCGACCGTTTCAGGTGCGCTGAACTCCATTTCCACCCTAACAGCTTTCGACCTCTTCAAGCGATTCAAGCCCGAGACACCAGACACGCAGCTCGTTTTCATTGGTAGAATCGCAGCCGCAGTGGCACTGGTGCTCGCCATCGCCCTTGTGCCCATGCTGATCAAAGCCCCAAGTATTTTCAACGCACTGAACTCCATCATCGCCCACATCGCGGCACCGGTAACCTGCGTCTTCCTGCTGGGTGTTTTCTGGAAAAAGGCCAACGCTTTTTCTGCCCAGTGGACCATGGTCATCGGTGCTGCTGCTGGAACCACCGCCTACTTCACGGACGCCTCCGCAGGCATCGCTGGTGGCTTCATGATGATGGCATTCTACCTGTTTGTTTTCTGTGTCGTAGTGCAAGTCGCGCTCACATTAATCTCAGGTCAAAAAGTCCCTCAATCATCAGCTGATCTTTGCTGGGATCATCCGCTCGACCCCGTGCGCCAGCCTGGCTGGAGCGGCATTGGTAACTACAAGTTCCTCTCCGTGCTGTTGCTGGTGATCATGGGCGTTCTCTATTACGCATTTAGATAGAAGGAGGTGTATTTTGTAAACCTATGTCCCTATTTGTAATCCATTTGTCTCACAATGGTATAGATTCTTTGGTTTAAAACGGTCAGAATCTGTTGCTCGTATTGGAATCTCATACGACAGCACACATGAAAACTACAATACTATTGATCACAGCACTCAGTGCTTTGACTGGTCTGTCACAGGCCGCAACCATTATCGCTGTATCCGCGACGTCTTCAAATGACGCAAATAACGGCACCTCATTTGGCGCAGGCGGAATTACGGCCCTCACAAACGACCCCTTCGCCTACAACCCTTTAGATCCGACCTCGACCTCGCCTGACAGAGCAACCCCAACTGGTGGTATTGCTACAGTGTTCCATGGAAATCACACGAATGGGCAGGACATTACCATCGAATTTACTCTCGCTTCCACTTATTCAGTTACAGCGCTAGAGCCTACGATCGTAGTTGATTTATGGGGACGCAATCACAGCGCTAGTGATTTAGACCGCGATAACGATATTACAGTCGAATTATTCAACGGGCTGACATCTTTGGGGATATTCCCATCGTTTGCTCTACCATCTGCAGCTCCACAATATGGCAGAGCAACCTTCAATCTTGCTCCAGGCACAGAAATCACTCGATTCGTCAT